>CANMLL010000004.1 GCA_947498775.1 uncultured Aquimarina sp. | reverse complement strand
ATCAGGAAAAAATGCCCGTGGGTGTTCTAAAGTTTTCATAACGCTAAGCTAAGCATATTTGTGGGTACACCGTAGCTGCATTACCGCAGGTAGGCAGGTGTATTTCGGAATCTCATTTCGTTGATAAACAATTAGTTATAATGAGAACCTGAAACGAGTTCAGGTTGACGATTATGGTATATGATATATTATGGATATTCAGTAACAATTTAATAATAAAATTGATACCTCTATGTCAAGTAGTAAAAGCCTTTCTTTCATAACTACTTAGGTTCTTCTCTGTTACCTTTTTATCAATAGACCCTTCTCCATCAACTATGAAATTTCCAATTCGCTCAAAAGAGGTTATTCCGTTATCGAGACGCTCCTAGTATTCTACAAAAAATTGACTCTCTGAGGATCTATCATTAAAAACTAAATTAGTTAAATCATCATTTGGGCTAATTTCAGGTACTATAATGTTGCTATCTGGCGAGAATAATAACAAATCTTCATCTGATCCATTATCACAATAAGTAATAGCAAATGAAACAACACATATTAAAATAATTTTTGAAAAAACATATTTCATAAAAGTGTTTTGAAGATTAATTGTTGATAGGTGACTCAGCGAAAGCCTTACTTCTATTTTTTTCAAAATAGAGTTACCCAGTTAAATCGCATGAATTATATTGGCAATATCAGCTTAAGAATTATTAACATTGAGCTCTTCAGCGAATTGATCAAAATTTTTCAAAATCAAATTAGAGTTCATTTTCAATACTTTGAGAACTAAATGGGTAACCCTATTTCAAAATTACCAATATAAAAATCTAGCTAAACCACTGAATTCTGTGAAGAAAAGTCATTACACTAACACTAGAAACATATAAAATACTGAAATACAAATTTTTATAAGATAATAAACCAATGGTAAATTTTAGAACATAAACATTTTCACAATGAGCCGCCTTAGTTTATTAAACTGTTTTATTCTAGTTTTTGGATTCTATTTGGCTTTTTTTGCCACGTAATTCTTTTCCTAGATAAAGCAGCAAACCAAATCCTTCAATAGATCTATATTCAGGTTATATCTGTACATATAAAAATTCCTATCTAAAACAAATATTCACGGTTTACAGGGGTTTTTGTTTTTAGGAAGCAGTTTATTTTTGACCTAATTATTATAAATCAATTTTTGAAACCAAAACCTAGATTTAATTATTATGAAAAATATTTGTATTCAATTTTTTTTAATACTCCTTACAATATTTACTTTCTCTTGTAATGGTGAAGATGGTGTGGATGGAGTAGATGGCCTAGATGGCCTAGATGGGGTTAACAGTTCAGAAAATGGACAAGCAATTCTTGTGTTTTCTGGTGATATTACCAATGAGGATGCGGCTACGATAGTGCAGGAAAATGCAGGAAAAAATACGCATACTCTTTTAATAAAAGGCACCACAAATTTAACTACTATAGATTTATCTACACTCACAAATCTGGCAGTTTTAAAGATTCGTGGCAATGAAAAATTGCTAAACTTCACAATGTCAAATTTAGAATCAATAGCCGATAGTATACAGATAGTAAGCAATCCTATGCTAGAAAGTATTAGTTTTCCAAACCTGACCAGTACTTTAGGTGATTTCTACGTCAGTAAAAATGAAGCATTAAGACTAGTCGATTTGTCTAATCTTTCGATCATAGAGGATCTTTCTTTCTCTGATCATCTTTCATTAGAAAGCATTAACTTACCACTTTTGGAAACAAGTTTTGGTGAGGTTTCTATTTTAAATAATTCTAATTTAAAAGCTTTAGACCTAGATGCCTTGGTTACCACTAATTCAATAAGAATTTACCGAAATTCTAGTTTAACTGCAACATCATTTTCTAACTTAAAAAAGAGTAATCGTATCATTATTAGTCAAAATGAAGCATTGTTAAGTTTTAATTTTGATGGATTGGAGCAACTTGGTTTTGAATTAACTATTTCTAGTAATATTGAATTAACTACCCTTTCTTTTCCTTTATTAAATTCTATCGGAAATGAAGAGAACGCTGTTTTTTCGATCTCAAATAATCAAATAGTCAGTGATGTTTCTTTTCCTAGTTTAGAAGTTATAGGCGATAATAGCTCCAGAAGAATCACTATTGGGTCAGGGGGGGCTAATTTACAAACAATTAATTTTAATCGACTTGCAACTATTTACGATTTTACTATTCGGTCTGGCACTACTTTAACGAATATAGATTTATCTTCTCTTAAGGAGTTTAATTCGTTAAGTTTTCCTAGACTTTCTGCTGGTACAATCGATAGCTTAACCAACCATTTGATAAAAATCACTCCAGCGCTAACGGGTAAACTAATTTCTTTTCAAGGAACCGTCTCTGCAGAAGCCCTAACAATTATAGAAACATTAAGAAGTAACGGAAACACTATCCATATCAGAAACTAAAAATAATGTGCGATAATAGCTTTAAAAACCCTAAAAATAAACAGATGAAATATACATATATTAAAATTTTTATAATGGCCCTTGCGGTTATACAATTTTCTTGTGATCCAGAAGATGGTATTGATGGTGTAGATGGTATTGATGGTGTAGACGGTGTAGATGGCGGTAATCCCAATGGCTCTGGATATCTGGTAATTTCCGGAGATATAACCAATGAAGAAGCGATAGCTTTGGCTAAAGAAACTGCCGGAAAAAACACACATACTCTTTTAATAAAAAACACAACTAATATTACTTCTTTAGAGTTGCCTCAAATTTCGACTTTGGTAAAACTAGAGATTAGTAATAATGAAAAGCTTCAAAGAATATTATTGCCAAATCTTGAGGCTACTTATGAGAATGTGAATATCAACGGAAATAAAGTATTAGAAAGTATCAAAATATCTAATTTAAATAACAGTATTGGAACCTTATCAATTACAGAAAATAATATTTTAAACACTATTAATTTAGATAATCTTAATCGAGTAACAAACCTGTTTATTGACCAAAATGACAAACTACTAAAAATTGATATCCCCAATTTGAGAACTTTTAAGGAAATTGAAATATCTAACAATCAAACCATAGAAAATATTAACCTACCAGCCTTAACTACTAGTGAAGATGATGATATTTCTTTAAGCACCACTGTGTTTTCTGTAGAAAACAATACTAATCTTACAATGATCAATCTCAATGCTTTAACCCAGGTTGGGGGTGGTATTGCTATTAGGAATAATGATAATCTCACTATGCTTAACACTAATGCCATCGTTTCATCAGGTTTTTTTGGTTTTCATAATAACCCGAAAGTCAAAACGATATCATTTCCAAATACAACAAGTATTAGAGGGGTTAGTGTTTCTGAAAATCAATCATTAGTCAGTATCGATTTTCCCAAACTAACCACTAGTTACCGTAATATTTTTGTTTTCGAAAACGAAAAGTTAATAAACCTAAATTTTACGAGTTTAGTAAACAATGGAGGAATACTTTCTATTGGCACCAATAAAAACCTGCCGATCGTTTCTTTTCCTAATTTAGAAGTCTTGTCAGGTTTTAGAATTTCAAATAATAACTTATTAACTGCTATTGACTTTCCTAAACTAACAGAGACAGGAATTGAAAGTATAGGAAACCGCATTAATTTTACCATTATCAATAATCCTTTGCTAGAAAGTATCGATTTCCCTAGTTTAACTTCTGTAAGAATTTCTGAAGATTTCGACATCTCTGCAAATATTTCCCTAACCAACATATCTTTTCCTCAATTAACTGCGGTAAAAGGTAAATCCAACGGTATAAGTATTAGCCGTAGTTTTAATTTTAGTATTACAAACAACGCTAGTTTGGGCAGTATCAATTTTTCAAGTTTGGTAACCCTGGAAAATATTAATTTTAAAATTTCAGAAAATGCTGCGCTAACTGATTTGTATTTTCCCTTACTGGCTTCTGCAGTATATGAAGATATTCCTAGATTTTTCCGATATAGTGAGAGTGTTTTTAACATTACCAATAACACTAATTTGGGCAGTATAGATTTTTCAAGTTTAGTAACCCTAAAAAATATTGGTTTTGAAATCTCAGGAAACCCTGCGCTAACAAATTTATCTTTCCCTCTATTGGCTTCTGCAGGATATGAAAATCCTTCTAGATTTATAGGCAACAATGGTGTTTTTAACATTACCAATAACACTAATTTGGGCAGTATAGATTTTTCAAGTTTAGCAACCCTAAAAAATATTGGTTTTGAAATCTCAGGAAATACTACACTAACTAATATCAATTTTCCTTTGTTGACTTCTACAGGAGAAGATGAACTTTCTAACCTTAAAATATCAGGAAATACTGCTCTAACCAATGTGTCTTTTCCTTTATTGAGCTCTTTACAAAATCTGTTGAGCATTATAAATAATGACTTAATAACCAATATTGCATTTCCAAACCTTGAGACTACCGGTCGAATAAATATTAATGAAGGTATATTAGAGACAGTAGATTTTGGTAAACTAACCAAACTGTCTACTTTGAATATAGACTCAACTGTTTTGTTAAAATCGGTAAGCCTTACATCAATTCAAGATTTCTCGAGACTAGAACTAGAAAGCCCGGGTGACCTTTCTATTACTACCATAGATGAAATATTAACCACACTTGTAAATATTACTCCTGCTATCACAAGTAAAACAATTAGGTTAAAAGGTGAGGCATCAAATCAAGCAAGAGCAAATGCACAAATACTGAGAGATAATGGTAATACTGTAAGAATTAACCAACCTTTTTGATACGGCTGCTTACACTTAATTAACAAACAAAAAAATTAAATCATTAAATTATGAAACATATATTTGTTAGAATTTTTATGACAATTCTTGCTATACTAACCTTTTCTTGTAGTGATGGCGAAGATGGTATTAATGGAGTAGATGGTACAACTGGTACTGATGGTACCGATGGTTTTGATCTAGGGCTAGAGTATTTGGTGTTTGCCGGAGATATTAATGATGAAGAGGCTGCACAAATTGTTACAGAAAATTTTGGTAAAAATACCCATACTGTTCTCATTCTTAATACTACCAATTTAACAACTCTCAACCTTACAGAAATTTCAAGCTTAATTACACTAGAGGTAGTTGGTAATGAGAGTTTACGAACACTATCTTTGCCTAATCTTGAAAATGTTGTTGAAGAAATCATTATTAAGGAAAATAAGGAACTATCAACTATAGATCTTAAAAAATTGATTAATGTAACAGATTTTCATGTTCAAGAAAATGATATACTAACTTCTATAAATTTGGATTCAATTACAGAATTCAAGCAATTAGAGTTTAATAACAATTCATCATATCAAACTCTTAGTTTACCCAAACTAAAAATTTTTGATGATTTGATAGTATCAAGTAATGATAACTTAACTTCTTTTACGCTTCCTGGACTTATAAGTGCATCTTCAATCAAAATTTCTCAAAATAACAATTTAATCGATGTTAATTTTGATGTACTAGAAGAAGTATCAGGTTCTATAAGACTGGAAGAAAATGAAAACTTAAATACCCTACATTTAAATTCTTTAAGGTCTGCAGGATCTATTCTGTTCATAGAAAATCCCGGAGCAGACTCTTTAGAAATTCCAAACCTAACCACCATCAGCTTTATTAGTATTAGACAAAATAAAAAACTAAAAGCTGTGCAATTTGATAGCATAGCAAATACAGGTGGTAGTATATCTATTTCAGAGAACGCCTCTTTAGAAAGTGTATCGTTTTCCCGATTAACCACGCTTGGAGTTCCTGAATTTCGGTATTCTTTAACAATAACCAATAATCCATTGATGCGTAGTTTGGATTTTTCGAGTTTAACCACTTTAAATGGAGCTCTTTCAATATCAGACAATGCTGCTTTAGAAAATGTATTGTTTGCCAGCTTAACCACGCTTAGGGTTCCTGAAGACGAAATTCGAAGAGCCATAAGTATAACAAACAACCCTTTGATGAGTAGTATAAATTTCCCCAGCTTGACCACTGTCAATAATAGCCTTTTAATATCAGATAATATTGCTTTAGAAAGTGTGTCATTTGCCAGCTTAACTACGCTTCTTGAGCCTGATACATTTCATACAGCCTTAATCTTAACAAATAATACTTTGATGAGTAGTGTAAATTTTTCTAGTTTAACAACTTTAAATGGGGGACTCTCTGTTTCAGGAAATAGCGCATTACCATCTTTATCATTTCCTGTGTTAACTTCGATAGCCGGAAATAGTTCCTCTACCAATATCGATTTTAATATTACTAATAATGAATCGATTACAAGTATTACGTTACCAAATCTGGAAAGAGTTACCCATATTAGAAATTTTGTTATTGAAGAAACTCTTTTAGAAACCGTAAATTTTGGCAGTCTCCTTACTTTTGATGATTTGAGTATAAATTCTACAGTTTTATTAGATTCTATAAACTTGTCTTCAATTCAGGAATTTTCAACTCTTGATCTCAATAGTACAGGTAAGTTATCAACCACCAGTATCGATGAAATACTAACCAGACTAGTAAACATTACTCCTGCCATAACAGGTAAAACAATTAAATTAGCAGGAGAAGCATCAACACAAGCAGAGGCAAATGCCCAAACACTAAGGGATAATGGTAACAAGGTATCATTATTTTCTCAATAATGGTTTAGTTCTATCTATACCGTTGATAGTGATTGAAAAAGCACTCAGATTGACTCTAATACTAGAAGGTCAATCTAAGTGTTTTTATGAGAGACAGTAAAAATAGAAGCTGTGTGATTTAAATCCTTATTTAAACTGTAATCAAAACTTTTTCTTTATCCCTTCCCAATAAAACTGAACATCAATCAAATCAGGATTTTCAAAAATGATATTTGTTATTGTAGTATATAATGTCATCCCAAACTAGATTTGGCTTTGTTCAGTTTTGAGGTGTATAAAATGGATTTTTACTTGAACTTAGTAATCAATTAATGGAGTCTGCCAGAAACACACTGATTAAAAATTAAGTTTGTCATAAAGTATAAAGATGCATCATTATTGTCAATAATATAAAAATTAGCACTATTTAAAATGTACAACGGGTTAAAGTCTTTAATTTCTTTAGACCGAAGAAGAACCTCCACTTCTTTTTTTACAAAGGTTCGACCTAATCGGTCATATTTTCTGGTTACCTAATCCCGCACTTCTCCAAAACTCTCAAAAAAACTTGATTATCCTGAATCCATAAAAGAATAAGTCTTCAGATAAAGATTGATTTTCTAATGACCTCCGTTATATAGAAACTCCACCAATCCAGTATTACAACAACAAAATCATTCCATTTTGAGTCAGGAAAAAAGATACTATCTAATTCAAAATATATTACAGCAAATATTGAATTTCCGTTACTTGATAAAGTAATGGTTCAATATTTGGATGATATCTTTACATCAAAAAAGTTACTATCCAAAAAACAAATATTCACGGTTTACAGGGATTTTTACTTTAAAGAAGTATTTTACCTTTGACTCTTGTAGTTATACGTTGTGAAAACGATATAACCATGACAAATTATAGATTTAATACTTCCAACAAAGGAAAGTAAGCAATCATTATTCAAAAAATCAAAAAGTTAAGATATTATACTTTCGTTGCTCATACATTTTTTAAGGCATAAAGAAGAAACAAATTGATATGATATGAGTGAACTAATTTAACCACAATAGAACTTACACTATGATAGATCCTGAGTTTCATAAGATATTTATAGGTATTGCAACTGCATTGACTTTCTTAGCATTTTTACTGATACGTTTTACAGGAAGGTATTCCGTTTTTATAATGCTCATTACTTGCTTAATTATTGCCATTGTATTGGCATTTTTGGCACAAATAGTACTTAATCTAAATTTATCCGATGCCCCATATTCTGGGGCAAGAGAGCCTTTTGGTTATTTAAAAGCAATAGTGATTTTCTTTGTGATCCCCTGTGCACTGGCATTTTTATTACATCATGGGGTAAATGTTTTAAAAACATCGAATATATCAATAACGATGGTCTTCGTAGTTTTTGCAGTATCTATATTTATAATTTACAGATATGCGATCTATTATGAAAAATATACCTGGAAAAGTTATTTAACAAAACAAAACAACCACGATACCGTTCTCATATCGGCATATTTATCAGGTGTAGAAGACAAATATGGATATGGTTGGGGGTCCTACATCAACAAAAAACCCGAATTGTATGATGTAGAACGACTTTATATTCACAAAAAAAAATATAAAGATATGATAGACAATTCATATCGTGGAATGCCCATATCTCTGAGTGTCTTGTATTTTTCGAGGAAGGATCAGCAGTTTTATAAAGGTTATTTTTTACTTACCAAAGCATCTTTATCATCTTTTATGAATTATAACTTCTTATATCCTATCATAGGTTATCAAAGTTATGGACAAATAAATTTAGTTCTTAAAGATAAAGGAGTTGTCGCACTACAGTTTGGAAATAAGGATCAAGACATCACTGTTTTTGAAGGCACCTGCGACATTATAACAAAAGATGAACTGAGTGATTACGAACAGGAAAAAGTAAATGAAAAAAGTATCGTACCAAATACTGATAATCTGGTGGATACAGAAGATTTTGACTATAATGGCGTCTTTAAGTCTATAGTTGCAAGTAAAATACCTGTTACGTTTAAAGTGACAGGGTTGACAGACAAAATCCAGCACATAGCAATAATTTCTGCTAAAGGAGATCGCTTCACTTTAAGCAAAAAAAAGTGTATAGAAGGAAGTCCTCTTCCCGGAGTTCACTCCCCGATTGTTACATTTCATCTGCTTACCCTAAAAAATAAAAATAGTTACCTAAACTGGGACTTTGCTTATAAATTGGAAGATTTAGCAAAAGGGATTCAAAAAGAAGGAATTAAAAATATTAAATCTATTAATTATACTTTTGATTTGTATACTGATAAGAATAATCTTTTGAAAGCTGAAACTTTTGTCTACATAAATGACAAACAATACGATTTTAGTCTATCTAAAGTCGAAGTATCTAAAAGCGTAATGGATAAAAACCCTTAAATTTAGTATCGTGCATATTATTAGTTTGAAGAGAAAATTCTTGATTTTCTATACAATCCAAAAAGTTTAAATAAACAACTATCTCATTTGTTCTATTGATAAAACTCTGAAAATATACATTATTCATAAAGAAAAAAAATTGATATTAATTACACCCATAATAGCCTACATCATCCTCATAACCGGTTTGATATTATTATCGAATCAAATATTGAAAAAAAGAGGTAAAGTAAGGAATATGTGCCGAACTCTTATAGTTATTGGATCAATAATTCTATTTCCAATACTTAGCTTTTTATATTTCACTTACCTTTTTGGACTTGCCCTTGATGATCATTATGATATAAAAAAAGGAACTTTTTTATGGTATGCTACGATTAATGAGGTCATAACCGAGTTCCCGGTAATTGAACCCGATGGGGAAGTGACGTACCACCATATCGGTGGGGACAGCCCAGGTATTGCAGGTGGATCGGGAATCGTATATGAAAGCCGGGAAAGTAGCAAAAAAGTTATCCCTCTTTTAAAGGATTACCTATTAAAAGAAGGGTATACCTTAGAGATAGTAAACAAAACAAAATGTGGTTGGGCAAAAGATTTTAGAAACAATACCACATTACTTTTTGCCGGGATTTCGAAAGAAGGTGGGTGTCTGGATCTAACTTTAGAAATTAAATCCAATGGGAATTCAGAAATTGAGGCCTTGATCCTGTATTGAAAATTGCATAATGTAACAATTATTGTATGCACTAAAATGTTTTTCATTTATTTACCAATAACAATGACTTTTTAAACACTCAAATTTATAAATTCAACAATGAGTTATACGAATTTAAAACCATAAAATCAAAAGTATCAATGGTAAAATTATTAAAAGCTTTTATATCAAAAACATTATTCCATTATTAGTGACAATGAAATCAAAATCATTTATAAAATTTTGCGGTGTATCAGTACTTCTTTTATACCTAGGTTGTGCCCAAAACCATAAAAAAGAGGGAATCGTGCCAATTTCAAAACAGATCAATACCAGTACCGATACTCTTCATGTAGGTTACACTTATTGGTGGCCACAGTCCGGCCCGTTTATCGGCAAATGCGGGCACGAATACTCATTGGTTTTTTTGGGAACAGTATCAGACCTGAAGGACTCAGACACCCTGAATTTTAAAACACACACATTACAACAAGAGGGTTCCATAAGAATCATTGAACTTTTGTATTCCAAAAAATTAGAAAAACAAGAGTATAATGGTCAACAATATTTTTCATCAGATTGTTTCTATCAAACCAGTGTTACAACGGGAGATACGGTACTGGTTTTCTGTTATGATTATGAGCAGTACTATAGCATCCCCGGGGGGAAATCAATTTTAAAAGTTTCTGGGTTTGATGATCCAATTATTCAATCAATTAAGGAATATATTAAAGCAGGACAAAATCCATTAGTTATTGAAAAAGATCGAAGTTTGTGGGATGAAAGAGGTTTCTGCGAGGATCTCAATCAAATCATTAATTGTAAGGAGTTAATGCTAATCGATAAATGAAAAGAAATAATTCCCCTGAGAGGCTTCTTACACGTAATTCATCTTTATGGCATACTTGGTCAATCCTGCCAGGTTTCTAACATTAAGTTTTGAAATTAAATTTTTGCGATAGCTTTCTATGGTATGTTTACTTAATAAGAGTTTGTCTGCAATTTCCTGGGTTGTATATTCTTTTGCAATTAAGGTGATGACATCAATTTCCCTACGGGTCAGTTTTATTTCCTGATTTTTTTCTTCAGAGAATTTATTCTCCATATAAACATCCATAATTTCTCTTGAAAAGAATTTCTTTCCTTTCAAAATAGTTTGGACCGCAGTAAAAAGTTCTTCCTTATGCGCGTTTTTTGGAACATATCCATCTACATTATTTTCGATCAGGTTGTCTATGATAGCAGGATCTGTATGCATGCTTAATATGAGTGTTTTTATATCAGGTCTGTGTTGTTTTACAAACGTATTCAAGGCAATACCATCAACTTCGGGCATGGTAATATCCATAATCACCAGATCTATCTTTTCTTCTTGATTGATCTTTAAATATTTGATGACCGAAGCCCCGTTTTTAGCCGTTATCAGAATATTATACCCTTTTTCAGCGTTGAAGATACTCGAAAGGCCATCCAAAAACATTTTATGGTCATCCACGATTATTAAATTGTAACTCATAATTTTTTACTTAAAATTTTGTGGTAGGAATAGCAATATTGATAATCGTACCTCGATCTATTACAGAATCAATATGCAGCTTACCAGATATACTTTTTAACCTGTTTTTTATACTTCTAAACCCAAGTCCTTCTGTTATTTTTTCTGTATCAAAACCAACCCCATCATCTTCGAAAAGAATATTTAATTCAGTTTTCACCAAATTCAGCTGTAACTCAATAGATTTGGCTTTGGCGTGCTTTATGGTATTAGTGATTAATTCCTGTACAATTTTAAACACTTCGAGTCGTATATTTTCCCTTAAAAGGTCGATTTTTTGACGGGGGTGGCTTATAAAAAGGATGTTGAGGTTACTAGCGTTTCCGATATTTTTAAGATAATCTTCAAGCACATCACAAAAATTGTTATTTGTAAACGTTTTCGGAATCAAGTTATGAGAAATATCCCTAACCTGATTGTAAGTATCATCGATTTGGTCATTAATCAAGGTTAAAAATTCGTTATTTTTATGATATACAGAGTTATTAAGTTGTAATTTAATTGAAGCCAGATTTCCACCTATACTGTCATGAAGTTCCTGGGCGATTCGTTTCCTCTCTTGGTCCTTTATTCCTATAGAGCCTTTAATCATTTTTAATTCCTGATCCATAACCAATGAGGATATCTTCTGTTCACTTATTTCTTTTTGTTTTTTTGCTAATTCTTTCTGGGCGCGAAGTTTCTGATAGTATATGACCAAAAGAGCAATGACAGGGATCATGATGATCAAAAATGAATAAATAAGTATATTTTTAATACTTTTTTGTTTTAAAGCCTGCAATTGTTTGAGCTCACTATCTTTTTTTAAGATTATGTTTTCATTCTCCAGTTTTTCTGAAATGCTTTTAATTTCAAGAATACTGTTTTCATTTTCTTTATTTTTTATTTTTTGTTGAAGCTTTAAATTTTTTAGGTTTTCTTCTTTGTTTTTTAATTCCAGAATCCGATTGGAGTTTTCTGCTTGTAACAGCTTTATTTCCTTTTCCTTTGTTAGGGTTTGAAATTTAACTTCAAATTTCAGGATCTCTTTATCCTTTTGAAGTGTGTTGAGCGAATCTTTTAGCGTAAAATATTCCGTAGTAAAATGAAGCGCATTTTTGTAATCCCCATTTTGTTCCGCAAGATATTTGAGATTTTTGTACAAGTCTATTTGAGAGGATAACAATCCTTTCTCTTTGGCTTTGTACAAAGATTCTGACAAGATTAACTCAGCATCCTGGTATCTGCCTGTGATGATCAACATCTTTCCTATTTTGGTCATGGTAATTATGGTTGTATGAGGAAAGTTATATTTTTTAGAAATCTCGGCAGCTTTTTGATAATGTGTTATAGCTTTTTTATGGTCTTTAACTTCCTGATAATTATCACCTAAATTAAGGTTAATAACTGCTAATGCATAGTAACTCTTATCTTCTTCGGCCAGTTTCCTGGCTTTTAATAGATATTTATTTGATATTTCGAACTTTTTAAAATTGGCATAGATACTAGAAATGTTGATATAGCTTCCATAGATGATTTCCTGATTCTCTTTATGGTTTAAACATTCTTCGAAAAGCTTAAGTGCCTGTTCATAGTTTTCTAATTCGCTATAACATAAGGCAAGTCCATGCAGGTGCATATAATACAGGTCGACTTCATTATATTTTTTGGTTTCAACGATCCCTTTTTGATGCCATTTTCGACTTTCTTCAATCAGCCCTTTATTTTTATAGTTTATGGCCAAAATATTGTAAGCCAAAATATTTCTTCTTGTATTAAGGGAATCATTGTTTGCTATTTTAATTTTCAGGGATTTATGTACATAAAAAGTAGAAGAGTCGATCAAAGCCTGGTTTTTATAATAATAGGCAAGAATGAGATGGGCACTAGATTTGGCATAGGCTGTCTTTACCGTTTTTAATAAATTATGGGCTATAGGGACAACCTTTGGGCTCTCTTGACCATCCAGTATTTCAAAAGCATCCCGAACACGTTTTTTTTCCTGTACTGCTATGCTATCTGTGGTATTCGGTTTTATTTTTTGATCATCAACCTGAGCCAAAACAGAAAAGGATACGGTACAAGAAATAAACAAAATAAAGAATCGTACTATTGTATGCATATGCAAAGATACATATTTGAAGATATTATGATATACCTGTAAAGTGGGGTATTTATAAAAAAAATTTGGTTTTCAATATTTGTCATTGTAAAGTATCATCAGTCATATTGTTATTGAAATTTATTAAACTAGACTACCAAAATATCTCATTTTTTCGATTTTCATTACCCTGTTAACAGGGTATTTTAAGAAGGAAAGCCTTCTTAGATTTGTAATGAAATTAGATATCACATTTAAATCTATTCTATTATGAATGTATTAAAAAATTCTTTTTTTGTATTGATTACGCTGTTAATAGCTTCTTGTTCAAACGATGATGACGTTTTAAAAAGTAACGCTAAAGAACTTACTGCATTTACCATCAATGGTAACAATGCTACAATAAACGAACAGGATAAAACGGTTGCCCTGGAGTTACCGGTAGGCACTGATAAAACATCACTATCGGCAGAAGTAGCAATGTCTGCCAAAGCTACGATCACACCAGACCCTTCTGTAAGCAGGGATTATACCGATCCGGTTGAGTACATAATAACTGCCGAGGACGGTTCTACACAAAAATATAAGGTATTGGTTGTGATTGAAGCTAGTACCGCTAAAGAACTTACTGCATTTACCATCAATGGTATCAATGCTACAATAAACGAACAGGATAAAACGGTCGCCCTAGAGTTACCGGCGGGCACTGATCAAACATCGTTATCAGCAGAAGTAGCAATGTCTGCCAAAGCTACGATCACACCAGACCCTTCTCAAGCCAGGGATTATACCAATTCTGTTGAATTTATAATAACTGCTGAGGACGGTTCTATACAAAAATATGTCATAACCGTATCGGTTGTTGCCCTTACCGAACGTGAGATATTGATAGCCCTTTACAATGCCAACCCGGAAAATACTTTGGGTTGGGATATTACCAATACCGATATCAGTACATGGCAAGGGGTAACTCTGACCGATGGAAGAATAACAAATCTTTCTTTGGATAGAAAAGCGATTAATAGTATCCCAGCAGAACTAGGTAACCTCACGGCACTTACAGAGCTTGGTTTGGGCAATAATTCATTGACCAGTATCCCTGTTGAACTAGGTAACCTTACAAAGCTTAAAGAACTTGGCTTATACAACAATTTATTGACCGATATCCCAAAGGAGCTAAGCAAACTTACAAACCTTGAAGAGCTTGTTTTAAATCGCAATTCATTGACCAGTATCCCAGCTGAGCTAGGCAATCTTACAAACCTTACAACCTTTGATCTAATTGGCAATTCATTAACCAGTATCCCAGCAGAACTAGGTAACCTCACGGCACTTACAGAGCTTGGTTTGGGCAATAATTCATTAACCAGTATCCCATCAACCTTAGGCAACCTCACAAAGCTTAAAACACTCCGGTTAGGTAACAATGCATTGACAAGTATTCCTATTGAACTGGGCAGCCTTACAAACCTTGAACAACTCTACTTAAGTCGCAATGCATTGACCAATATCCCTGTAACTCTAGGCGATCTTACAGCACTCACAGTGCTTGAATTACAGGCCAATTTATTGACCAGTATTCCTACAGAATTAAGCAACCTTACGACACTTACCTACCTTGATATGAGCTCCAACTTATTGACCGATATCCCTACCGAACTGGGTAACTTCAAATCACTTAATTTACTTATATTGAGCTACAATTCATTGAAAAGTATCCCGGCTGAGCTAGGTAGTCTTAAAGTGCTTGCATGGTTTGATTTAAGTCACAATTCATTGACTGATATCCCAGTCGAGCTAGGCAATCTTACAACTCTTGATCTTCTTCGGTTAAATAACAATCCTCTAACTACAATACCCCTAAGCGTATGTGACTTGGAGAATACAGGAACTTATATACGTAAAGATACCGGGGTTACCTGCGAGTAGGGGAATAAGCATACGTAGAAGTAAGAAAACATTGATACATAAATTTGTTATGAAATCAGATGAGTTCATTAAATCTGTAATAAAAAGAAATATCAACAATGAAGTACCTGCTTGTTTTTATAATAATCCTTTTTACAAATACCATGAGAAGCCAAATGAGACATTCCAAAGAAGATTTAGAAAGATTGCGCCAGGAAGCAGATAGCGTAAAAAATCTGGGCAGGCAGGCCATCATAGATCTGGCTGCAAAGGCTATTTGCGATGATCCTGAGATGCTGTACAAAGATGAAAATGTAAACATCCGGGTGTGGTACAATGACCTGGAGGTGAAGGTAGAATTCAGGGAGTCATCTACCATTAGGTATTTGCCGTATGCACACAAATACCTATATGAGAAGTCTGTTCGGGTAGGAGTAGATAAGGTAAGTGACGCAGGCAGATGTCTCGTTTCAAACCTGGAGAATGATTCCTTAGGGACCAAGGCTCCCTTTTACCGAAACACCAGCGATAAAAAAGCGATTATAGATAAAGTACGGAAGCCAAATAACGCCAACAAAGATGTACCGCCCATTCCTGAAAACCCTGCTCCCTGGGGCTGGATTATTATCAGGGACCGTAAGGACCATTATGCCATTCAGTTAGGGAAGACGTATTCCACAACCTATAAAATTGACAAAAAATCAGGAAAGGTGTATGATTTTAAAGATCCATATCGGGGTTTTTATCCTACACCTTATGGTGGACCTACATACCCGCCTCCGCTTGGTGGCGAATGGATAGAAATGAAAGATAGCAGCAAGAAAGATGATACGGAGGAAGAGAGTAAAGAAACACAAAACTTTCCGAGAAGACCTTTTATTCGCCAGTAGGATGCGCTTGGCTATTATAGATAGAAATGGGATTATGATTTCTGCGGAAACTCTTTCTTCAGCTGGGCCTTGATTTTGGGTATCTGGTCGTGAATGGGCTAAACCGCTCCTTATCCATGATATCTGAGAAGCTGTGAATGTGGTATTCATCTGACAAGTCCCGGCCGCATTGCATCAGTGTGTCAATGCACCCTTTTTTATTGTCTTTCATGAGTTCTATAAGGGCAAGACCGTAATATGGACTGGTATAGTGCTTCTCGCCCAGGCGCATGGCCTTACAGTACTGTAGAGCTGCCTCATCGAGTATTTGCGGCCCGGCAAAATCTCGAACCAGTTCTGCGTAAGTCATCAGATAATCGCCAAAATTGATGCTGAGCTGAAAATCTTCTGTCAGGCTGTCTGCCTTCCGATAGATATCCAATCCCTTTTCTATATTTCTGGCAGCATCGGCGTGTTTGTCTTGAAGGATCAGGCAAAAGGCAATTTTGGTCAGGGCATCCCCTGCATAGGCCGTATGGTGCCATGGCAATGGGTCTATCTCAATAGCCGGCATACAGTGTTTCAGTACGGTATGGAAATATTTGATGTCTTCTGTTTTGCTTCCCATCCACATAAACAGATGATACAATGAGGTTAAGTAATGCGTATCACGTGTGGCCACGTCCTCAAGTTTCCGTAGTATTTCGGGTAATATTGAAAGGATATTGGCTACGCATTTTGACCGGGTTTGTTCGTTATGTGGAATTTCATACGCTCTCTTCAATGCATCAGCCCAATGATAATAAACTTCCTGATTGTCTACGGCCAGCGCAGAAAGAATGCGCCCGGATTCCTCCAGAAAATAGTTGTGGTAATACTCATGGTTATCAAACGCCAGTGAACCGATATCTAAAGTGATTTTTACTAATCTAAAAATGGCGCCTCCCCGAAAAAACAAAGACCTTGTCGACCGATCTTCGATCGCTCCAAGTGTCACTGCCTTGGTCAAAACAGACATCAATTCGTCAAAAAGGCCTTCTGTAAACTGATCTTTGAGGGTGGCCAGGGTCAGCATCTCAGAGGCAATATCTTCAAGAACTGCCTCGTCCTCTTCAATAGCCTGCTGGACCCTGAGTTCTTCAATGGACTTTTCTAAATGAGCGATCTTAGTTGCTTCATCCCTGGCAGTGGACGACAACATTTCATGAACATGCGCCACACAATAGTGGTATTTGGGAAGGTTGGGGTTCAGTGACCAGGCAGTGTCCAGATCAGCGAACAAACATTGGATCTCCTCATATACATTAAACTTATTGCACATATAATCATATTGACATTGTCCAAAATTTCCAATGATATGATCTGCCAAAGCTTCTTTGTCATTCTTGTTGCCCGAAGACATTACCCGCTCAGTAAGTTTTTCATGGTCAGGGTTTTCATCCTTCCCGATGTATTTTTGGATCAATTCTTCGTAACTGGTCATAATGCTAGTTTATATTTAAATGGACTCTGGTGTAAGAAGACAAGTAGGATCAGAAAAGAAGGACAAAATGCTCCGGGCTTTTTTCTTCTTCGTCCTCAATTGTTTGCCATGCACCAGTGGATAGAAAGGAGGCCAGGTCTGAAATATTGGGCTTGCCTTCCTGGAAGGAAGATTTATCTGTTGTAAATTCACCCATGCTTTTATTCCAGGTGCCTACTGTTGAGTACCCTTCTTCAAAGGGATACCTAACATTGTCATGAACAAAATAAAAATCATCTTCTTCCATGATAACTGTCTGCCTGGGTGTCTCTTGTCCTTTATTGAAGACCTCATCTGCAGTCCCTTCTTCTTTGGTAATGTGTTTTATTGTTTCCAAATCCGATTGGGTAGGCCTGAAAATCTCGGTTTTCCCTCCTTGATTTCCTGCAAAGCTGAGTTTTATACCTGATCCTGCAATCCATACCTTGGCATCTGAGATGTACTTTTTACTTTGAGACGCTAAAATGATATTGTATCCGAATTGTACCAGCAAGCTTCTATGACTGCCGTATATGCGGATAAAGTGAAAATCATCTGCCGTAGGAGTAGTTTCAATTTGATAAAAAAGCTTTAGTTGTTCAGCAAGTTTTGCCAATGCTTTATCAATAATCCCCTCACGGCCTAATGCCATGAGTTCCTGTATTTCTTTAGTAGGCTCTTGTGCTTGTGCCATTGGTACATATATTAAGGTATATAGAAAAAAATATAATGTTGCTTTCATCTTATCGCATTCGTAATGTATTTACTTCGTTAAAAGATCGACTTTCTTAGTTGCGGACAAACAACCATTTAACGGAATTATAAAGTCCTATACCCAAGTATCCTATGAGTCCTGGCTTTTTGTTTTTTTTTAAGTTGATGGTTATTGTTGAAAATTCAGATAAATGGTCAATTCTGTTCATTCTACCTTTTAGCAGGTCAATAGTTTCATTTAATCTTTCTAATTCTTTTTCAACCTTTAATGCTTCTTCGACATTTTTTGCTTTTGCAAGCAACTCCAAATACCTTTTTCTCGATTTTTCGGCATTGTCAAGCCTTATTCCATAATCCAGGTATTCTTCTGTAACATCCTGGCCTGATATTTCTTTACTTTCAACTTTTCCCAATTTAGAAACCTCTTTAATTGCCGCATTTAGATGTTCACTTTTTACACGAATTATCGTTCTGTATGTTCCGGTTTCATTTATATAGCCCTTATATTTTTTGGCTATTTTTTCAATATGCGAATTTGCCGTATCGGGGATTTTAACGGTTAACGAAAGATATGCTGAAAAAAGAATTTTCCGCTCAATGTCCTTAACATCATAATCCCTTTCATTGTCAGCCAAAAGCAAGCCAGAACTTGATTGTTCTATTTTAGGCCTGGAGTTATATTCAACTGTGTTTTTCTTTAATGTTGAGCAACTAATCAGTAACCCGTTAAGGGCCAATGCCAAAATAAGTAATCGTACTGTCTTCATTTTTTATATTTTTTAGGATAATTACAAAGTAAACCACCACCGTCTTTGACGGTGGTTTTTTACAGAACAATAAATAACAAATCATCTCTGAAATACAAATCCCTGACACATAGATGACTGTATCAGGGTTTTTTTTGATTAAAGGCCGTTCTCTAACGTTTTAAGTAAACCTTCTGTACGTTCATCTACATCTCTAATATTATAAATTGCAGAATGGTCCAGGGTCAATATCTTATCTTCAAAAGTTGACCAGCTGTTGCCATTAGAAATATCAGATTCGTCTTTTATAATTACTTTGTCCAGGCTTTCTTGAACAGCCTCTTTACCCATATCATCTTCACATATTTGTTTTAGAACATTCAGTAATGGGGTGAAGTAAATTTTGGTCCATCCATCCTCATAGAATTGACTATAGCCATCTTTCATAAGACTGTCCCAGTCTACCTCAAACTCAAGTTGTTTATCAACCACGCCGTTAATTTCATTTGTTAAGGCTACATAGTTTTTTTCCTGAAAAGCTTTTGCAATTCGTTTTTCTGCTAATCCCATAATAGGTTTTTTTTGATTATTAATTAAATTAAAAATTAGACTCTATTTGTTTTTGAAGTTCCTGGCTCATATCAGAACTCCATTTTTTATCAATATTTACGTTGATGCGTATTTCTTTTTCATTTTCAAGAGTTACTTGTAGTTGCTCTATACTTTTTTCAATTCGCACGACATCGATTGATTGTAACATTTCACGCCCCAAAGCATCTATGGCAATGGCATTTGTAGCGGTTTTTAACACATCTGCCAATTTCAGAATTTGATATTTATGCATATCCGATAGTTCATCTGTAAATAAAGGCTCTTTGATAAGTGCAATCCCATATTCCTTCTCTAAGTTTTCACCAAGTGCTGCCCACTCTTTTTTTAATTGTAAAGATGTGGGTACTTCATCTGCAGGCATCTGAAAGTAAGCCCCGTAAGTAAGCAGGTCCCAGATCAGTTGAGGGTTGAGGATCTGAAAACTTGTGGCTGAAAATAACTGATGGTATATCAGGCTGTCTGATCCTGATAGCAGGATACAATTTCCATCTTTATCCAATCTAATGGGCTTTCCCGAAATCACGGAATTTTTATCTATCCCCAGGCTTATTTCCACCAATTTTAGGTTTTTTTGTATTGCTGATATGTTATATTGAACAATTTTATGTATTAGAATTGTCGAATCCTGGGCAACTAATTGTGGAATAATGATAGCTATGTTTTGATCCATATTAAATAAGTTTGTTCTTACCTTTTTTCTTGTTCTACAAAAAAAGACAACAAACTATACTTAATGCATCCCTTTTTTCCGTAAAAATGAATACCCCGTAAACCGTGATATATTGGTAAGGCGTAACAAAAATATTGAGGGTTTACCTTTTTGGAGTGTATTTGACCAATGAACTCATCTTGATTTTTCCCTTAAAAACTTATTACTCTTCAATCTCGATTTTCACACGCATCACATTGGATTTCATAGAATTATAGGTTGCATAAACGTCATATTGTGCTTCTTCAAGAGATAACCCCAGATTCTGTACCAAATCAATGGTAGGATGAGCAATGAAGTGTTCTTTTACAGACAAGCTATTTTGCTCACCTGCTATTTTTAATGGTTTCTCAAATACAGAAGGTTCAAATATTCTTCCGGAAAAAATCTCTTCCGTCTGACTGTTAAGTGCAAAAAATGTCACTTTAAATGGTATATCACCGATCTCAGATAGCTTAACATTGTACAATTTTATCGTACTGGTAACCAGTATTTTATTTGAACTTAAACTAATATTAAACCGGTCTGTGTCTTAATCCTGTAAGAGATTTTCACACTTCCAGACAACTTTTTTTGGTGCATTTAAGGCAAGCCATTGCGAATCATCAAAATAATCAAACGCTTCAGGAACACACACATTTTCACCAAATTCGTTGTTGAATAGTGATGTAAAGTTACAATCTTCAGGAATAGTATAGAATTTTTTATTATTATTCATTGCAGGCTTTTTATTGTTGTTAAGTATGCTACAACCAAAATTAAAAAACATCAAAGGCAGCAGAACTAACAAGTATGTTTTACAACAAACAACATTGCTTATGAGCCTCTTATTACCGTACTCGCCGTGACTACACATATATGCGTTTGGTTTTACTTTATAGAAATTTGCCAGGTTCTTGGCGGTACTCTTGATTTCCCCGCACTAGAAGGTAAGCTTGGGTCCGTATGTACCAGAAAATCTTTTTTATCCATCTCGATATTCACTATGGTTCCTACCGCAAATGACATTTGGATGATATCCTTTCCTTTTGGGTGATGTTGATCATAAATACGTATCACACTCTGTTCCGGCCTTGATGAGTCCCCACCATAGCCAAAAGAAATATCACCTTTATAATAGACTACAATTGTACCTGTATATCCATTTGGGTTCAAGATCAATGGAGGTCTCTCGAAAGTATGATAAGGTTCTTCAGTAATTTTTAAAATCTCAAAAGTTGTTTTATCTAGCTGCCATAAAATTGGTTTTGCATACTCAACTCCTTTAAGATCTGCACTCATTAAAAAAAAATCATTATTAATAATTGCAAAGTATCGAAATGGTTCAAAATCCGGGTTGTCAAACTTGTGGATTAAAGCGCTCATTTTGTTTTGAGTGATTTGGTACACTTCACTATTCTTGAATGCGATATTGTAGTCAAAATGATTACTAATAAGCGCATCAATTTCTTTACTGGGATCATTGAAAGGTTCAAATTTTTCCAGCTTACCATCCTGTCCCTGTAATAGCTTCACTCCTGCCCGTTCTTTATTCTCTGTAGGCCGAAATTTACTTGTAAGGATATCTAGTTCATTACAAATCTCTTCTATATGTATTCCATCAGCCAGAAGCTCATATTCAGCCATAGATTTGACCTTATCCCTGGATATTTCAGAGATATTAATCAATGGTTTCATTATGCTTATAATCATAATGACAGCCAGAATTAGAAAAATAGAAATTATAATACCAATAATCCATAAGGTGCTTTTCATTTCACTTTAATTAGTTAATACAACTATCTACTTTTAGTATTGCTATAAAGCTAAGTGCTTTAATTATCAAATAATTAAAAATTAAAAGTGGTATTTTTGCCAATTTTTTCAATAATTCACTTTTTATAACTAAAAATCAAAATTAGACCAAATCAATTTTGTAAAACTAACTGTATTCAGTGAAATATTTGATTAAAAATGAAAAAAAAAGGTTATGAGTTCAAAAAGTAATAGAGAAACTGGTGACCATATAAGCAAGTTATTTTCTTTGGGTTGAATTAGTTTTTATAATTGTTTTTGTCCACAACAGATCAATTTATGCTATTTCACTTTAACTTGAAAGTATTTTCCTCCGAACGCAATCCGGACTTTTCGATTTATAGAACCATTAAACTAATGGTATTCAATAATATAACATAAAATGAAAAAAGTTAAAGAAAACACAAAATCCTTGTACACTAGTATTTACAAGGGTTTCCATTACATGTTGTAGCGGGAGCAAGACTCGAACCTGTGACTGTGACCTTCGGGTTATGAATACGAAAATCACGATTTTAAACTAATGATTACTAATTGTTTAAAACTTAATGAAGGTAAAAATAGGCTTAAATACCAAGAAAACCACTCACCAAAACTGCGCACCTGAATTATGAGAAATTTCATGTGCTCTTTTAATACTTTTGGTAAAGTCTTAAAACCTGAACTCGACGTAAGAAATTGGATTTTATAGTATAGAAAAAGCAGAATGTTTAGTAAATTAAAGCACTGAATTCTAATTAACTGAAACTATTCTGCTTATGATTTCTAAAGATAAAATCACTGAAATATTTTGTTCTATTGATGATTTTTGTGCTGTTTATGAGCCTGCTATTCGAAAAAGACAAGTGACAACAGATAAAAAGACCAGAAATCGAAAACTTACGATGTATACAAGCGAGGTGGTAACTATTTACTGTATTTGTTTCATATAAGTGGGATAAGAACTTTTAAACATTTCTATATTTTATATGTACAACAGCAATTACAAAATGAATTTCCAAAGACAGTTTCTTATAACCGTTTTGTAGAGTTAATGGAGTCCAATCTACGACTTTACTTACTTTACCAATTTTGCAACCTTTTTTACAGAAGATTCTCTAACAATGATTTTAGAATTGACAGTAATTATTTCATTCGTACATTTATCAATTTCTCCTTTAATCTCATCAATTAGACGTTTGGCTGCTATTTTCCCCATCTCTTCTCCCGACTGATCTACTGTGGTAAGTCCGGGTTCGATGATAGAAGCACTTGGCGAATTACTAAAGCCGGCAACCGAGATATCTTCGGGAACAGAAAATTCTGTATGCTGGCTAATATATTTCATAGCTGCAATTGCTGCTAAATCATTAGAAGAAAAAAGCGCATCCGGACGATTAGGAAGAGATAAAAGATGTTTAATTCCTTCGATTCCATCTTCAATTAATAATCGAGATTCAAACACCAAAGCAGGGTCAAATACTTTTCCGTAATCCTCGAGAGCCTTTTTATAACCATTAAAGCGATCTTTGTATATATTTAGATTTCCAGGACCCGAAAAATGTGCAATTCGATCATTTCCTTGTTTAATCAAATGGGCCGTAACCTTATATGCAGTGTTAAAATCATCAATCACCACGCTACAAGCTTTTACCTCAGGGGCATGCCTATCAAAAAATACCATAGGAATTCCTTCTTCAATAAATTGTTCAAAATGCTCATACTTAACCGTATCCATGGCTACAGAAGTAAGAATGCCTTCTACCCTATTGGCGAATAGTGTGTATGCATTAGCTACTTCCCTATCATATTCATCATGAGACTGGCAAATAATTACATTGTATCCTTTACTATACGCTACCTCTTCGATACCAGAAATTGCAGAAGAAAAGAAATACCTAGAAATCCAAGGAACAATAACCCCTATAGTTTTTGAAGTCTGTGTTCTTAGGTTGGCTGCCATAACATTTGGTTTATAACCTAATTCTTTGGCAACCTGCTTTATTCGTTCCTTTGTTTTTTCTTTTACCCTAGGACTATCATTCAAAGCTCTGGATATAGTAGAACTATCCAATTTCAGATGTTTGGCAATATCGTGAATAGTTACGCGTCCCTTCTTCATACTGCAAATATAGCATACTCAAATGAAAAATTTATATACAATCGATTGTATTTTTAAAAAATAATTGTACATTTAGTTTCTGTTAACAAGAAAAATAAGATTCTAAAGTAAACAATCATTACAAATTTGTACCCCGTTAAAATGCAGTTAAACTATCCTCAAATTTTAAAAAGTACTGCTATGTATTGGCAAAAAAGGCTTTTGTTTTCTATAGCTATTTTGACCTTTATTCTGGTTTTTTTTTCCTGTTCAGATAAAAATTTTCCTCGTCTTCAGTTAGAAAATAAGCTAAGTATCGCTAGAACAGATGAACCTATTATTCTAAAAAGATCTTTTGTAAATAAAATCTTAAATTCTGAAGAATCTAAAGGAGCAATAACCGTTACAACCTCTTCGGGAAAAACGTTAATAAGTCAATTAGATGATCTAAATAGTGACGGGGAATGGGATGAACTTGTTTTTCAATATTCTTTTGAACCCAATGAAACTATCATAATAAAGCTCGACACAGTTAATAAAAGTCAAAATTTGCAAAAAATCACACCTCGCGCTCATGCCTATTTGGGATATCGCCCAACTCGAGAAGGTGATTTTGAGTCTATAAACCAAAATATAAGGCCAAAGGATCATGAACCACAAAGTTGGCCTTATCTCTATCAATTTGAAGGTCCGGGATGGGAAAGTGATTTGATAGCGTATCGTATATACTTTGATAAACGTAATGGTAAAGACATTTTCGGAAAAACCAAAAAAGGTGTATTTCTGGATTCAATTGGTCTAGGAGAAAACTATCATAAACTTCAATCCTGGGGTATGGATGTGCTCAAAGTAGGAAGTTCTCTGGGGGCAGGATCATTGGCGATGCTTAAGAATGATTCTCTTTATCGCTTAGGACAAACTACTTCTTCCAAATATCAAAAAATCTCAGATGGTCCGGTAAGAGCCATTATAAAGTTAAACTATGACGGATGGAAAGTGAATGACGTAAATTATAATGTAGATGAAACAATCACTATTTGGGGAGGCAAACGGTGGTATCATAACCAAATAACTATGAATAGTAGCGTTTCGGATACTTTAGTCACCGGAATTGTAAATATGTTTGATATTACTGCGGTTAAAAAACCTAGTATTACATCCTATTCCCTACTATCTAATCATGGTATACAAAGTGAAAATAAAGACGTTTTAGGAATGGCAATCCTAGCTCCAAAAGAGCAATTTGCAGGTTTTGGAAGCGCTCCAAGTGAAGGCAAAGGAATTACTCAAACTGATTACATCGCTATGCATAGCAAATTAGGCACCTACCAGTTCTACTTTTATACCGGTTGGGAACTGGATGATCCGAAATTTGCTGACGAAAACTATTTTTTAGAATCATTAGAAAATGAAGCCATTAAGTTAGCAAATCCCATACAAATTACTCTTGAATAAAAATAAACATGGAAAATATATGATATCACTATGAAGAAATTGAAAAATGAAATAAGATATACAGCTAATCCCACTGATTTTAAAAACTACGCTACCAAAAGGTTAAGAGATGATTTTTTGATAGAAGATTTGTTTGAAGACAACCAGTCAAAAGCCGTATATTCTTTATACGATCGATTTGTTGTTATAGGGATCAAACCCACACAACAACCTATAAAACTGGATACTTATAACGAATGGACCAAATCAGACTATTTTCTTGAAAGAAGGGAATTAGGGATCATCAATGTTGGAAGTAGCGGCATCGTGATGGTAGATGAAATCGATTATCAATTGGAGAAAAAGGAATGCCTTTATATTGGTTCTGGAAAAAGAGATATTGTTTTTAAAAGTAATTCACCGCAAGATCCAGCAGAGTTTTATGTAAATTCTGCTCCTGCACATAAAGAATACCCTACCGTAAAAGCTTCTTTGGCAGATGCCAATAAAGTTGAACTAGGAGATCAGGAAACTAGTAATCAAAGAACAATATATCAGTACATTCATGAAAGTGGTATACAAAGTTGTCAACTTGTTATGGGGTTTACCGAATTGAAAACAGGTAATGTATGGAACACTTTTCCACCACATACCCATAAGAGGAGAATGGAAGTTTATTTCTATTTTGATCTGGATCCTGATCAGATTACTATGCATTTTATGGGCGCACCCGAAGAAACCAGACATCTTGTGGTAAAAAACAAACAAGCAGCTATTTCGCCAGAGTGGTCAATTCATGCTGGTGCAGGCACAAAGTCTTATGCCTTTATATGGGGAATGGCAGGAGAAAATCAATCTTTTTCTGATATGGATGCCATAGATCTAAAAACAATTAAATAACAATAATCATGAGTACTACCCAACTATTTGATTTAAAAGGAAAAACAGCATTGGTAACAGGCTGTAATAGGGGAATTGGAAAAGCCATTGCAATTGGATTAGCAGAAGCTGGTGCCAATATTATTGGTGTATCTGCATCACTTGAATCTGGTAGTGAGGTTGAAAACGAAATAGTGAAAAGAAATAGAGCGTTTCGTTTTTTTAAATGTGATTTTGCCAATCGATTGGATTTATATCGATTTATAAAAGAAGTTAAAGCGACTTCGGTTATTGATATTCTAGTAAATAATGCCGGAACTATAATGAGAAAACCCGCTATAGAACATCCCGATGATTACTGGGATAAAGTCATTGAAGTCAATCTAAATGCGCAATTCATTCTAAGCCGTGAACTAGCCAAATCAATGATTAATCATGGATATGGAAAAATAATATTCATAGCCTCTCTACTCACTTTTCAAGGGGGTATTACCGTACCCGGATACGCTGCAAGCAAGGGAGGAATTGGACAATTAATCATGGCTTTATCCAATGAATGGGCAAGTAAAGGTCTTAATATAAATGGTATTGCTCCGGGTTACATTGCAACAGACAATACAAAATCCCTTAGAGAAAATACAGAACGAAACAGAGCTATACTAGAACGAATTCCTCAAGGACGTTGGGGTAACCCAGAAGATTTAGTAGGTGTAGCTACTTTGCTGGCATCCAAAGGTTCTGATTATATGAATGGCACTATCATAACTATAGATGGTGGATGGATGGGCAGATAACATAAACTAGTAACGACTAGCAATAGAGATCATAAACTACGAACCTTTTAAAAACCAAAATATGAAAAAGCTAAAATCTATACCATGTTCTATTTCATATAGCGAATATAGATCACTAAAAATCAATAAATTTCGGGTTATAAAAGGAGAAAATAGACCAAATAGCGTTCATGAGGACATCTATCTTTGGGGTCAATTTTCTAAAGGTTGCGAGAGTTCATTTGCCATGCTGTACCAAAAATATTTTACAGATTTGTATAGATATGGTCTAAAAACTTGTAAAGAAAAAGAAATCGTAAAAGACTGTATCCATGATTTATTTGTCGATCTATGGAATAAGAGAAAAAAACTAAAACCCATAACAAATACCAAACATTACCTATTGACAGCTATAAAAAGGAGATTAATCAATCATCACCTCAGATCAAAAAAAGTGACTTATCAGGATTCTTTCAATGACAAGCAATCGTTGTTTAGTTTATCCATAGAGCGTGAGATGATAGACATTCAGAATTTGAAAGCAAAAAAAGCATGTATCGCTAAAGCATTAAACTTATTAAGCGAACGACAACGAAAAGTACTATACCTTCGGTTTTATGAAAATTATTCAAACAAAGAAATAGCAGATAACCTTGCAATTGATATTACTTCAACCTACAATCTAATGTCAAAAGCACTAAAGCGTTTCAAAAGTAATCTTACCTACCCTAGCGCTATATAAACGTTTTTAGTTTGGATCTTAGAAAATCATAATTACCTATTTTGATTATCCATTTTGTGGCATATAAAAGTTTACCACGTCACGCCGATCTTTATTTTTACTATATAAACTTCTTATAGTAATAGTACTATTAAATAAATCCTGAATAAAGTTCAAGATAGCAAAGCATATGATGATAAGGGACCTAAAAAAGAATATAAAATAAACAGATTTAACATCAAAATTCTATTTTTTTCTGATAAAAAACAACGCTACCTTAACATATTGATAACTTTTTTAGCTTTTTTTTAAGTATACCCCATTAGAAACCCAAAACCCGACTGTCATATAACTATAACTAACCCCCGAATAGCTATTTATGAAAAACACTCATGTAACTGTTAAAGATCTGGTATTGAACCAAAGCTTTCAATTATGGGTAGTAAAACCTGACCCAAAAACTGATGCTTATTGGAAAGCCTGGTCGCAGAAACATGCTCAATATTCGGAAATCATAACCCAAGCAAGGGAAATGGTATTGTTACTTGAATTTAATGAAGACACAACGATCAATCAAGATTTTGTAGAGGTATGGTCAACTATTCAGCAGGATATAAAAACACCTGCTCAGGGTTCTTCTCAATTTCTGAAAATTGCATCTGTATGTATTGGTATACTTTTATTAATTCCTTCTTACTTTTTATATCATAATCATGTAGATGAAGTTATGTACTCTTCTGGATATGGTGAAATAAAACATATCATTTTACCAGACAGCTCTAGTGTAACCTTAAATGGAAATTCACAACTTCGCCTTTCTCAAAGTGATTGGAAAAATTCTGAAAATCGAAATGTTTTTCTTAAAGGAGAGGCCTTTTTTGAAGTCAAGCATATTAATACTAATGGAAAATCAAGAAAATTTCTAGTGTATACCAATGAAATGGAAATAGAAGTATTGGGAACAGAATTTAATGTGAATAGTCGACGTCTCAAGACTAAAGTTATCCTTAATAGTGGAAAAGTTCAGTTGAAGATCCCACAAGAGTCCAAAACTTCAAAACTTATAATGAAACCAGGCGATTTGATAATATTCGATAAAGAAAAAGGAGATGCAATAATAAATCACACCAACAATCCCGAAGTATTGACCTCGTGGAGAAAAAACCAATTAATTTTTGATGAAGTATCTCTTGATGAGATATCAAAAGTTCTAAAAGACGCTTATGGGTTAACAATGCATTTTCCAAATGATTCACTAAAAGAAAAAAGATTTAGAGGAGTCTTTCTTGCCAGTGATATCGATATTCTAAAAAAGACTTTAATACAAGCTTATGACATAAAAATTACTAAAAACAATGAGAAATAAATACGGAAGCCAGTGGTTTTCGAATTAATTAATTAAACACCAAACAATGAATACTATGAAAAATCATTTACGAACTACCAAAGGAACGGTATGCTTACTTATCGCATTCCTAAGTTCCTTTTTGTTTTGTCATGCTCAAGACTTAGCCTCTATAGAGCAAGATTATGGTGAGAATTTATATCCGGTGACCAAACAGGAAAAAAATCTCCCAGAACTTTTAAAATGGGTAGAATCTACCTATAAGATCAATCTTAGTTATGACACCGATATTGTTAAAGGTAAAAACATCAAGATTGAAAAAAGCACTTTTCCAAAAAGCAATAAAGCAAAAGCAAAAGAAATTGAGTTTGCGCTGAAGGAAACCTTAGCGCCTTTGGGGTTAAGTTTGAAACGTATTGAAAAAAATTATTATTTGATACAAAAAAATCACAGTGGTACTAATGTAAAGAACATATCAGGAAAAAAAAATTAGCCCCAGCAATACCCTAGGAAAAGGTCAAAAAAGCTCTTCAAACTCCATACAAGATCAAACCGTAACGGGAGTTATTACCGATGAAAACGGACAACCAATGCCAGGAGCCAATGTACAAGTAAAGGATACATCTATTGGTGCATCCTCTGATTTTGATGGAAATTACACCATAAAAGTTCCTTCTGGTAGTACTACATTGGTTTTCTCTTATCTGGGATACATCACCAAAGAAGTAGAAGTTAATGGGAGAAGCGTAATAAATTGTACTTTCTCTCCTAATGAATCAGAACTTGATGCCGTTGTAGTAGTTGGGTATGGTACACAACGAAGAAGTGACCTTACCGGTTCTGTTGTATCTATTAGAGGAGAAGACGCAGTTAATATCCCTGCACCAAGAGTAGAAGAACAATTAAAAGCAAAAGTACCCGGGCTTCAAATCCTAAATACAGGTAGTCAACCCGGTGGTACTGTACAAATACGATTACGAGGTAACAACTCTATCGAAGGGAATAATAGCCCATTAATTGTTATTGATGGTATGATAGGCGACGAATTGTTTTTCGTAAACCCAAGTGATATCGAATCTGTAGAAGTATTAAAAGATGCATCTGCAACTGCCATATATAGTTCTAGAGGTGCTAATGGTGTAATCATTATTACTACAAAGAAAGGAAGAGGAAAAGTACAGGTTAATTTTGAAACCTATACAGGCTGGCAAACGGTCGCCAAAACGGTCGATGTACTTGATGCAGAACAATATGCTAGTATCCAAAATCAAATTGACCCCTCTAATCCAATAGAGCCTCAATTTGATACCGATTGGCAGGATGAAGTTTTTAGAGATGCTCCCATGCAAAACTATCAGCTCTCTGTTTCTGGAGGAAATGAAGAGACAAGCTACCTATTCTCTTCTAGCTATTTTAATCAAGAGGGTATAATTGATAATTCGGATTTTGAGCGGATAACTCTTAGAATGAATCTAGAACAAAAATTAAGTGATAAAATTACTATTGGTAATAATCTTGCTTATACTCGAACAAGAAATAACCTTATTAAGTTAAACCCGCATTATGCAATAGAATAAACAAATGGCGGGCTTAGATTTTTGATTTGACTGAATAACCCGTCCATCCAAGGTCTTTTTTTAGTTGGTAAAGCAATCTTTAACACATCCTTATTAGCATGTTTTACTTGCCAAGCCCCTAATGCAAAGCAATAGACTTTCAGAGTTTTTAAAGTTCCCCTGTCATGATGATTCAGTGCAAAATGTCTGAATAAACTCATCAGATTATATGCCATCATAATGCATCTAAAAGAAGCTTCAGTTGCCCAAAAATCTTGAAGGCAAAAGTTGTCTAGCCCGAAGTCTTGTTTTAATTCTTTGATTCTATTTTCACAATCAGCCCTTGTATTATAGATATTCCATATCTGATCTAATGGTAGGTCAAGATTGGTAACATAACAACTAAATCGATACCCAGGAAGATCTTCGAAAAGTAATTTACCACTGGCTTTAGGCCGATCCTCTATTTTCTTTCTAACAATAATGTGCCTTCTTGGTTTTCCATCTATATGATTGAACACCATTTTATTTAGATCAATTCCTTTGGTTAGTGTTATCCAATTATCTAATCCACCGATAGCATTCTTTACATTAGGATACATCCTAGTGGCTATGATATAATTGAGTTTTTTTGACTCTAAATATTCCAATAAATCTTGTGTGTAAAAACCACTGTCGGCCCTTATTAGCCCTATTCGCTTATCTTTTAACACCTGGTCGAAAGTTTCTTGCATAAACTCTTTACAGCTACTACTATCAGCAGTGTTTCCAGGCCTGAGCCAAGCATTGGCAACCATTCTAGTTTGACTCACAAAAGCCATTAGGGGGTGATGCGAATTACGACCTTTTTTATTGGGATTATATCCTTTAGCACTACCTTGTTGGTTACCGTATCTAGTGATTACCGTACTATCAAAGTCAATAATCAAATTATCAACTCCTAGTTGCTGTAAAAACCACTGCTGCCATTTTGGAAAAACCTTTGTATTGCGAGCTTGCGAAAACTTGCCAAAAAAACGACTGTAAGTACTTTGTGAGGGCATCTGATCCCAACCAAAAATAGCATGAAGTGTCTTATCATAGCGTAACCAATCACAATGAATATAACGAGAAGCACCTGTCCAAATACCCAACCAAAATGATTCGATAATATGTTGAGCAGAATAACCACGATTGGAACCAGGCTGTGGTAAATCTAACTCAGACATATATACTCTAATACCTGTTTGATCTATAAATCTTTTCATCAAACTCATACCTCCGAAAGGAGTCACTTGCTTATCTGAATATTCGATAGGAAGATTAACCATATGGGTGAAGTTTTAAACCCTAAATAAAGCTACTAATAATAAAGCATTCAAGCAATATTCAATCTCCTATCGCATAATTCAGGTTTAACAACCTTATGTGGCTTCAAAAGTTACCGGTGGATTTTTAAGAATAAGAACAAACTCAAATAAGGAGAACGGATCTTTGCAATTTATTTTTTATGATCAAAAGGGTACAGTTCTTTATAAAGTGAATCATACTAATTGAAATAAGTATATCCTATCCGTTATTTTATACCAATTCTGATGTAGCACTAAACTTAAAGATGCTTCGGTTTTCATAGAGAGCATCTGCTTTCAAAAAGACTAATGGGAAATTATTATGGTTTGGGGCATCTGGATAATTTTGAGTTTCAAAGCAAATAGCAGGAAATTTATCATACTGCACCCCTTTTCTGAAATTCCAATCCGGAAACTTTTCTGGAGTATAAACAACTACAGCTGGTTGATTAGTATATACTTCCATTTTAATTTTGCTTTCTTGAGCACTAATAGTGGCTTTTGCTTCTTTTTCAGCATCAAAAATCAAGGTATCATCTATACTACCTTTTTCTTCAAGGTTATCCAATTTTCGTGGTAAAAGAAAATCCAGTTTTGTATCTGTTACAGTTTTGATTACTCCTGTAGGTAGTTGTTTTTCGTCAACCTCGAGATAATTTGAGCAATTTAACTTAAGCACATGGTTAGTAATTGTATTGCAGCCCTCTAGATTATAATAGGTATGATTAGTTAAATTTACAACTGTATCTTGATCAGAAATTGCTTGATACGTAATCTTCAATTCATTATCGTTAGTCAATCGATAGATTACCTTTACTCTTAAATTTCCAGGGTATCCTTCCTCTAAATGTTCACTTAAGTACGAAAGAGAAATCGACAATTCATCTTCATCTATATGATCTATATCCCAAACTTTTTCATCAAAACCATTTCTTCCTCCATGCAAATGCACTCCATTTTCATTATAAAGTGGATAATCGACCCCATTAACAATTATCTTTTCATTCGAAATTCTACCTGCATATCTTCCTATTGAGGCGCCAAGAAATTTAGACTCTTTGGTTTTCGATTTTTCAACATAATCATACAAAGAATCAAAACCAACTACAACATTTGTAAGCTCTCCATAAGTATTTGGAACCTCAAGGCTCATTACCGTAGCTGCAAAATTTGTGATACGAAGCTGCATACCGCTATGGTTTCTTAGTGATAAAACGAATATTTCTTTTTGATTATGAAAACCAAATGATTCTTGCTTTATTTTTCTCTTTATCTTCTTCAATTTTGATTTTGTTATTGCCTTCTGCCAAATACTCCTTGTCTTGTTATCAGGAGTCAATTTGTTCTTTTTCAGGTAAAATTAACCTAAGCTATCCTAATACCTATTATATTTCTTTATGTTCAATGAACTGATCTTGGTTGTAATAATTCAAAGGTTTTTCATCAAACTCATAAATAATACTCAAAAATACAAGACTTATATAAAACAGTAAAAAAACTCACAGAAACTTGTGAATTTTTTTACTGTTTTATTTTGACTTACTGCAGATGAGTTAAGTTATTCCTGCTTTTTCGTTCTCTCTTTTATATATTGAACAAGTAATGGATATCCTGCTTCGGTCATATTATGACCATATCCCTGCAATTCGAATAGGTCAATATCTTTATGACCGGTATTCTTCATCATCATTTCAAAATAAAGATTCTCTTCATATCTACCCGGCAGCTCAAGATTGCGATCCCCTGTGATCAATAAAAAAGGAGGAGCATTATCTCGCACATGATACAAAGGCGCAAACTCATCTACAATTGGTTGTTTTCTTGGTATATTATCTTCAGCTCTTACGGTAAAATGTGTTATGGTATGCCCGCTAAAAGGGATTACACCGGCAATCTTGTCTGAATCAATGTTATGAACTTTCAGCCATTTCTCATCTAAAGAAACCATACTAGTGAGATATCCCCCAGCAGAATGCCCAGAGACAAAAATCTGATCAGGGTCTCCCCCGTAACGTTGGATGTTTTTAAACACCCAAGACACAGCGGCGGCGGCATCTTCTATATATTTAGGTTTTTTGGCTTTAGGGTACAAACGATACTCTACAGAAACAACAGCAAATCCTTGATTCATTAAGCGTTGTGGAATATGCTTTTCTCCTCCCACTAATCCTCCGCCATGAATCCAGATAATAGTAGGAAAATTTTTTATTTGAGTTGGATAGTATAAATCCAATACACATCTTTCTTTTGTATAATTATCCAACTTTTTCTTTATACCCTCATAATACTGGATATTATTTTCAAATTGATACGATATTTCTTGCGAAAGCAGTAACTGAAAAAAGAGGATGCCAAAAATTGTTAATCGTAATGTTTTCATTAATTAGTTTTCTATGTAATTTGGATTAGGTTCAGGAAATTTAGCGTTTAAATCTAAAAGCATTTTCCTCATATTACCTTTTAACACTTCAAGTTTTTCTGTCGAGAATGCTGACAGATCATTACTTTCAGATATGTCTTTTTTCAAATTATATAATTCATAACTATCCTCCTCATAAAAATGAATAATTTTCCAATCTCCCTCGCGATAGGCTGTAGACGGTTTCCCGCGTTGAGGACTATAATGAGGTAAATGCCAAAGCAAACCTCTTTCCTTTTGAGAATCACCTTTGAATAAGGGAAGTAAACTTATTCCGTCTTGTGTTCTTTCCTTGATACCAGCCATTTCCATGAAAGTATTATAAAAATCCTGACCAATTACAGGAGTCGAATCAATTTGATTTTTTTTAATTATTTTTGGCCAACGAACAATCAATGGTTCCCTGATTCCTCCCTCGTATACATACCCTTTACCGTCACGAAGCATTCCGTTATCTGTTGGTGGTGTGTGTTTAGCAAAGGCAGGTACTTCACGTACCGATAATCCACCATTATCCGATGTAAAAAGTACTACTGTATTTTCTGCTAAATTAAGTTCTTTAAGTTTTTCCAGGATTCGACCCACATTTTGATCGATAGATGCTACCATAGCGGCATAATGAATATTTGGCATTGTGGTTTCTGAAGTATCAGCTCCTCTTTTCTTCTTATATTTTTCTACTAAATCCGGTTTCGCTTCTATAGGAACATGAGGCGAATAATAATTAAGACTGATAAAAAATGCTGAATCTTTCTGCTTGCTTATATATTCAATTGCCTTATCTGTTAAAACATCAGTAAGATAATCACCTTCTTTTGATGAATTTTGAAGCTCGGGTTTTTCTCCTTTGTTAAAAAATGGGTAAAAGAAACTCTTGGGAAGGCCATTCCAAGCCCCTGCAATATTGACATCAAATCCTCGGTGATCTGGGGTGAATTTTCCTCCACCTAAATGCCATTTACCAATAAAAGCAGTTTTATAATCTTTAGTTTTTAATGCTTCGGCTATAGTTTTATGTTCTAGATTTAATCGTTGATCAACTGGGGGAGTCCTTAGTTTTTGATTCGGTCCTGCGGGATGGTTTCCGTGTATATGTTCTGTAATATTAACACGAATTGGATGCAGACCCGTCATTAAACTAGCCCTTGATGGGCTGCAAAGTGGTGCAGCGGCATACGCATCTGTAAATTTGATGCCTTCTTTTGCTAATTGATCTAAATTAGGTGTCTCGATAAAATTGTTACCGTAACAACTCAGATCATACCACCCTAAATCATCGGCTACGATCATGACAATATTAGGTTGTTTACTTATCTCTGCGTCCTTGTTTGGTTTACAAGATAGAATTGAGATCAGCACCAAACAAAAAAAGACGTTTTTCCAATTAACAATTTTTGGTAGTTTCATAATGCACATTTATATCCTATAAAAGTAAGGTTCGCCGTTGTTTTATTCATCATGCACTTACCTGCTATATTCATTCCAGCAAGGTACAGGATACTTTTGATTCTAAAAAGCTCGAAATTTATTGAGATAATAAATAAGACTATGAAAAATACCATTGCTTTTACCCTTCTTATATGCCTGGTTTTGCCTTTCACATCTTTCGCGCAAACCATGAATATAGATAATACAAAACCCAGATTAGATAAAAAAGGCCAAATTGTGGATGCTCATGATGGCAGGGTGATTCAATTTGGTGATACCTTTTATTGGTATGGCACTTCTTATGGAGGCACCAATGGTTTTACAACTGAAAATCATTATCGATGCTATAGTTCTAAGGATTTAACTAACTGGAAATATGAGGGTAAATTACTGGACACACAACCTGAAGGGGTTTATTATAGGCCGCATGTTATTTACAATAAAAAAACTAAAAAATATGTACTCTGGTATAATTGGTACCCAAAGCTTTGGGACGGGCAGTTTGGTGTAGCAACAAGTGACTCACCTGCGGGACCTTTTAAAATTGTAAATGAGAATGTTAAGATGAACCGATCCGATGTTGGTTTAGGGGATTTTGGTCTTTTTGTTGATGATGATACAACGGGGTATATCAGCTATAACACTATCCAAAATCATCAAGTATCTGTAGAAAAACTAAGTGATGATTATTTGTCTTCTACTTTAGAAAACGGAGGCATTATCGACCAACATATGGAGGCCGGAACGATGTTTAAAAAAGAAGGCAAGTATTATCTACTTACAGATTATACTTGCTGTTTTTGTAATTACGGCTCTGGAGCTAGAGTTTATATCTCAGACAATCCATTAAAAGGATATAATCTCACTTCTAATATCAACCGATATCCGGGAAGGCACTCTTTAAAACTGAACGACAAAATAAAAAGAGGTACCTCTTACGAAACGCTTATCAAAAATAAAGATAGGTTTGATGCTGTTGAAATTCTCTTTGACGAAAAACTAGCGATTAACAAACTAGCCCTACATATTTTTACTGGAAATCGCCCTGAGAATTGTGGTGATGTAAATAATCCCAAGGTGCATCCTGATATTGTTTCTCCAAAATTTGAAATTTTTGAATGGAATAACCATTCTTGGAAAAGAATCGATATTAAAAATCAAATCATTAAAAAATCAGCTTTAAAAGAGGAAATCGTACTTGATTTCTCTACCTGTATATCTGACCGTTTCAAAATTGTTCCTATTGAAAGTGACACTAACGTTTATATCAATGAAATTGAAACGTTTAATGAAGACATCTCTAACAATTCGAGAGGCAGTTTTTTTATTACCGGACCCAATATCCCCCAGAAACCAATAATTCCCGCTCAGCAATCTTACGTAATGAAGCTTCATACAACCGAGGGAGAAAAGTATATCTGGATCGGAGATCTTTGGGGTTCTGCCTCTGATAATATTAAGGGACATGATTATCAGTATTGGAGTGCTCCTTTAGAGTTTAAAAAAGACGGAACGATAAAACCAATGACATGGAAAGATCAATGGTCTGTAGAGTTAAAGAAATGATGAGGTGTTTGTGTAGGTTAAGCTAGTTGATTTCCTATTCCTATGATGATCGTGGAAGTAATCAATATAGTTAATCCTAAAGTTAATACCTGAGCTACTTTTTTGCTCACACCCTTCCATTCTTTGGTAATCAACCCCCACATGGTACTAAAAATGATGATAAAAGCCATATGCAGTGTCCAACTGGCAAAGTCGTGTTCACTCATTTGTGTAGATCCCATACCATAGAACATAAATTGACAATACCATGTTGTACCAGCAATAGCCGCAAAAAGATAATTTATCTTCAACGGTGTTTTTTGGTTGCTATAATCTTTGTAGCTCTTCTTTTTAATATTCAAATAGGCGCACCAAATAAAATTAGAAGTAAATCCCCCAGCTAGGATTACAATAAATACAGGTCCATTTTGCCACAGCAACGGAGCACTATTTTGAACCGCTAATTCGGAGATGGGACTTCCGGCTGCAATTCCAAAAGCAAAACAAGCACTCAGAATACCTGCAAATAGCGCTACAATAATTCCCTTTTTAAGATTAAATTCTTTTACCCCTTTTTGTTTTTCTTCATCAGAAAGTTCTTTGTCCTTAAGAATACCAGCTCTTCCGCAAATAATAATTCCTAATAAACAAACTCCAATTCCTGTCAAAACTACCTGACCAGAAGTAGTCTGTAACAGACTATTAAATTTTCCTTCATAAATGGGTGGTATCAGGGTTCCAAAAGCTGCAGTGAGCCCCAAAGCCAGAGCCATTCCCAGAGACATTCCTAAATATCGCATTGTCATTCCAAAAGTCAATCCACCGATTCCCCAGAGCACTCCAAAAAAATAGGTCCAGAAAAATGTTGAAAATTCAGTTTTGGATAAAATAGTTATAGTCTCGGGTACTGTAAGCAACGAAACTAACCATGGAACAATAAGCCAGGCAAAAAAACCATTAACCAACCAACCGCTTTCCCAAGACCACTTTTTGATTTTTTTAATCGGAAGGTAAAAGGATCCGGCTGCAAAACCGCCGATTGCATGAAAAACAATACCTAATAAAGAATTTATCATAGAATGAATTATATGAAGTTTTTACTGATGTTATTATTTTTGTATCCTTAACAAATCTTGACATGTTTGATTTCCAGGAAATCTGCAATTTTTTCAATTGTAGAAGATGTATGTCCAACACCGATAGCACAGTGATGTGAAGGGCCAGCCATAGACCATTGATTTATGAAATCCCTTATTGATATAGAAAACTTATAACGAGAGTTTGTGTTCCCGATTTGTAGTGTTGGGCCATCTACGGATTCACCTTCAGCTGTGAGTAAATAAATTTCGCCAGAGCTGTTTTGGCATACAGACAGTAATGTTACAGGACCACTAGCTACTTTCATCTGAATGGATAATCCCTTCCCTGGCTTTCCGTGATATACAGGTAATGGAACTAATCCGACTTTTCCTTCGGCTATTTTAAAATGTGCAGGTCCATCGTGACCTAATAAGATGATATCATCTTCAAAATCCATTGCATAAAACTCTGAAAAAGAACCTCCGCTTCCCAATGCGTCCATAATCTTCATTGCCTGGACATTTTTTATCTCACATTCTCCTGCCACCGGGACATTTTTCCCGGTAAGTAATGTAAATCCAGGGATTAATGAGGTAACTATATTTTCATAAGTTGGGTCTCCATCTCCTTCATAATAATAAGCCAATGATCCCAATTTGAATTCTTCAACCAATGTATCTAATGCAACAGATGTTTGAGCGGCTCTTTGTAATTCTTTACTATCGCATTCTGTAGAAACTTCAAATACTTTTTTAAACTCTTCTATTTTATTCAGAGTTTCTTTTTCAGATACATTATCCCTTATATTTTTAAGTCTTCCGAACTCAATGATCTCAAAATGATTTCCAAAAGTAGCTGCCTGTTGGGTAAGATCACTATATACATCTAGCATTCCATTATAATAATGTCCCAAAACGCCTACCCGATTGTTGTTCATAGTTTTGACAACCTCTAAGGCTTTCATGAATTCTTGTATCTCACTCCAAACATACTCTTCATCCAGATACCCTGAAATCAAACGAAACTTAATATTAGCTCGATTAAAAACACTAGCTAATTCTGGTGCTACACAACTCTGACAATGCGCGAGCCATTCTCCTGTCATCTTTCCCCTATCCCCGATGGCATTAAACGCATCATAGTTTATTGCTTTTACAGGTTGAAGATTAAGGACAATCAATGGCACTTTTGTTTTTTGAACAACGGGCAAGACATTATGTGAAAGTGCATAGGTAGATATAAAAAGAAAAATACAATCTATATTTTCTTTGTCAAACCTTACTGCAGCTTCATTAGCCTTGAAAGGGTTATCGACCATTCCTGCATTGATCACTTCAACATCAAACTCTCTTATTTTATCCGCAATTTTATCTTGATAGCCCAAAAGACGATCCTTGAGTCCATCAAACTGATCCCAGTAGGTATCCAGTCCTATTCCAAATATTCCAATCTTAATCATAAAAGTTAATGGTTCTTAATTAGCGTTTATTTCGTAAATCCCCGAGGAAACTTCGAAAACTTTATAATCTTGGTCCTTGGTATGAATTACTTTCTCACCGTTCACAATAATCTCCTGATATCTTGAAGGAATATAAACTGATGCCTTAGTTCCTTCAGGGATTTCGATATTGAGCAAGTACCTTTCTTTAATTTCCAGTTCTACTTTAATATCTCCCTTGATACTGGGCACAGTCGCTTTGATGTGTTTTAAAAATCCAGGTTGTGGTTTTATTTGAAAGGTTTCATACCCTGGGGACATAGGAGCTACCCCAGCTGCATATTGTGAAAGCAAAGTTAGTCCACCACCGCTCCAGGCATGATTAGTTGTACCACCTCCGAAGCCTTCTGCTCCAATACCCCAACCTTCCCATAGCGTAGTAATACGAGGGTGATTGACCATCTTACCAAAACGTTCTTTCATGCGTTGCAAAGCAAAATCTTCATATCCCATCATATATAAAGCTTCCAATACATATTTTTCCATATAAGGACTGGCGTGCTTTTCGGATTGTAACACCTTATAAATTGCTTCATACTTAGCAGTTTCTGCTAAGCCGGCAACAACAGCAAGTCCCTGTGAGCGATCATCAATTCCTCCTTTATAATCACCTGATCTATAGTGATTTCCTTTCCAAAATACTTCATTAAAAGCATCCTTGAAACTTACCATTATATTTTTAATGGAATCTGTTTCTTTTTGGTTTCCTAACGCCTCTGACATGTTTTTATATCCTTTAAGAGCCAAATAATATTGTGTATTCATTAATAGCGGAACATCTTTATTTTGTCCCCAATCTCCCCAGGTCCAACCGCCCTTTCTTATTTCAACGGTATTATTTTTTTTAAGCTTCCATAGAGATAAATAACGTTTTACAGGTTCATATACCTGTTTGATAGTTTCCAAGTCTCCTGTTTGTAAATAATAATTCCAAAATCCATAATACCCCACACTGGCCAACATCTGCCCAGGCAATTCTTTATTCCAATTTCCTGTAGGAATTGGTGAAAAAATAGTACTATCCGTGCGTTGCCAGTTCATTAATTCTAGTATACCTTTTTTGGTAAGTGCATCAGCTTTTCGATCCAAAGCATAGAAAGCTTCTCCACTTTCTAGCACTACATCACCCCACCACTGGGCTCGCTCCCGATCAGGGCAATCCATATAATTATCCCGCATCGTAACATATAAGGTTCGTCTCGCCTTTTCCCATAGACTATTGTAAAAAGGATCATCGCAACTAAAACCCCCAGTGAATTCTGTATCATAGCCAGTTTCACGATATTTTAGATCTAACACTTCAATACCTTCCGGAATGATATAGTACATGTTATGACCATTGACCCAACCAAAAGATTCATATGCTTGTTCACTTTTTTTAGTGATGTACTCTGCTCTCATATTATAAGTGCCTCCTCCTTTATAGTGATCGGTTAGCATGGTGATCTCTTCACCAGCTTTGGCCTTGACCTTTAAATAAGGTGTAACTTGGGTGTTGTACGGAAGCTTACACTTTATTGTATCGCCTTTACTGATAAAAGGAAAATTAATTGTATTCTCATAGCTTTTTAAACCGAAATCTTTCCAAAAAGGAATAGGTCTTTTCATTAATTGATTCCATGGAGGGCACTCACCCTGACAAATAATATCAGCTGAAAGCCATTTAGAATCATCAAAATCAGGTTGTATCCAATCGGACACATCTTTTTGAGCATCAAAAACAATATTTGATTCTGGTAATCGCCAATTGGGTTGTGGGTTTTCACTTTCTGAAATGTACGCTGGATGTATTACTGCTTTCCAGGAATCGTTAGTTTGTAGTATCAAGTTGTCTCCTTGATACATTTCTGCAATGAGCCCAGCCTTGCCACTTGACTTATGCGTCATTCCTTCTTTTCCAAAATACCATACCAATATGGCAATAGTATTTTCTCCATTTTGTAAAATATTAGTGAGTTCTACCTCATCATAATAGGTGTCATTGGGAGTAGGACCTCTTTTTAAACCACCTTCAAATATCACTAGCTCTCCATTAATCCATAACCAGTATTTGGAATCTACAGCTAAACGTAAGGTAGTTGAAATTGTATCTTTTTTATGTTGAAATGATTTTCGGAAAGCGAGCCAGGCATTTTTTCCAGGAAGAGCACTTTTTGTAGTAATCCAATTGGCTTTCCAGCTATTATTGTTTGAGATGATTTTTTGAGACATTGCCAATGAGGTTGCCTCCCTTTCTTTACAGGAAAAAACAAAAAATAGGATTAGTATTGAAAACCACTTCATTTACGCATAAATTTAAATCATTTCTTCACAAAATATAACACAGAAAAAGAAAAACCATCTTGTAGTATCCTGATACAGTCTTACTCAACAATTTGTATGCGAAAAGAATATCGATATGCTTTAGCTAGAATTCTGAAGGGCTTATGCGGTCTCGCATCGATACTCCAAGTATTATCACCTCCTACTCCCATTTGTTTATGATCGATATTTATAGTGGTGGTTTTACCAAATTCAAGTTCTTCAATTCTATTGGCTTTTTCGATTTGATTTTGGGTAAATGGCCAGGCACTAAAACTTAAAGGCTCATGAATGCTTTCTATTTGAAGTCCCTTTCCTTCTGTATTCAACAATTTAGCCCGATAAACATCTGCCTTATTACTGCTCTCTTGAGGACGAACGTAATACGTAAAGTCTTTTTTTACAGATTCAGAATATCTTCCGAGGAAAGCTCCTGTCTTTTTATCGGCATAAGTTTCTAATGGCCCCCTGCCAAACCATTGTAATTGATCATATTGAGCTGGTATTTGAAGCTGCCATCCTACCCGAGGAATATTAGGAAGATCTGCTTCTGGTTTGAATTGGTAGTCTAATTGTATTGAACCATCTGCAAAGATCGTATACTCCTGGGTAACTAATGATGCTGTTTCCCCGACTGTGTGTCTTACTTTTATTTTAACTGTATTTTCATCCTCTTGGGGCGAAATGCTAACTAATTTCTGGTTTTCTGATGCTTTTTTCCAGATTTCCTGACGTTTCATAATTCCTGAAGCCAGATCGTTGTCTGTAGGTGCACGCCAAAAATTAGGTCTGGGAGGTATGCTAATAAAATTCTCTCCTTTCAAAGCATATTTGACGAGTGTTCCATTCTGCTTATCAAAAACAAGCTCAACATTTTTTGCAGTTACTTTAATCTCAGCATTTGTTTCTTTTAGTTCTGGAGCTAATCCACCTGCAGCTAGGCTATTTTTGGGAACATAGTACAACATAAATTGTTCTGTTCCTATTTCAAAACCCTTTTTAGCCCAAGGTCTATCTTCCTTTAGTACAAAAGCGATCTTTATATGGTATCTAAATCCAGGTTTTGCATCAATTTGAGGAATAGGTATTTGAAAAGATACTTCTTGCTGCGGAAGAATATCCGGTGATACCGCGCTTTTGATATGAATTACCTTTCCATCTTCAGTAATTTCCCAGGTTATATCATACTCATTAAGATTGGTACGAAAATGCCGATTAAACACTTTAAATTTTCCTTTACTAATACTATCAGCTTCAATTTTTATTCGTTGCCAAACGTACTTAGCCTGCCAACCTCCTGATTTTATCTTTCCATCGGCAGAGATCAATCCTTTTTGTACTGGATTTAAATCTGCCTGTTCTTGTCCGAAATCTTGACCATGTTTCCATAGCGTTTTTCCATCTTGACTCTGCTTAACTATCAATTGGTCTCTCCAGTCCCAAACAAAACCTCCAACAAACCTGGGGTATTTTCTAATGGCTTTCCAATAACTTTCCATATCTCCCGTTGAATTGCCTTGAGAATGTGCATACTCGCACCAAATGACTGGCCTGTTATCATCTGGTTTGGTAGCTAAATCAATCATATCATTTGTTAGGCGATACATACGGCTAATAATATCCGTATAAACACGATCCTTAGGTTCTGGTTTTGGCCAGTTGTATCCGTAAATATTTTGTGCTCCTTCAGCATGAATGGGTCTCGTTGGGTCGAATTCTTTAATCCAGGAAGATAATCCTGCATGATTGGGTCCGAATCCAGACTCATTCCCAAGAGACCAACTTATGATACTGGGATAATTTTTATTACGTTCTACCATACGTATACCTCGTTCCAGAAATGCAGTATGCCATTCTGGTAGGTTACTAAACAAAGAACCTTTACCATGACTCTCTATATTGGCCTCATCCATCACATAAATTCCGTAGGCATCACAAAGCTCGTACCAATATGGTGGGTTGGGATAATGCGATGATCGCGATGCGTTTACATTTAATTGTTTCATCAATACTGCATCCCGATGCATCGCCTTTTTTGTAACCGCTTTTCCTGTGACAGCATCCCAATCATGACGATTTACTCCGTACAGTAAAACTGGTACTCCGTTTACTTTAAATTGCCCATCACTACTGTCTATTTCTCTAAAACCGATTTTAGTACTGCGGGCTTCGACAAGTTTACCTTTACTATCTTTTAAAGAAAGTACAAGGGTATATAGGTTGGGGTATTCTGCAGACCATTTTTTGGGATTACTTACTTTAATCTGCATTAGATTTTCAAAAGGACGGTTTCCTATTTCAGGGTGATATTCGTTTACTATTTGATCTACGGCAACCTCTAATGATTTCTCTAAAACAGCTTTTCCTTGTTTATCAAAAAGTTGAGCTTCAACCTTCCAATTTTTTGTATCGACTTCTTCAAAAAGTTTAATTTCGGGACGAATTTGTAAGAAGGCATCTTTATATTTCTCATCCAGATCTGTTCTGACAGCAAAATCATAGATTTGCACTTTTGGAGCTGCTTCTAAATACACTTCGCGGGTGACACCGCTCATTCGCCAATGATCCTGATCTTCAATATAGCTACCATCACTCCATTGGGAAACCTGAAATGCTATAACGTTATCTTTCGGTTCTAAAAAAGAAGTGACATCAAACTCGGCCGGCAATCTATTATCCTCACTATAACCGACATATTTTCCGTTGACCCAAACAGACAAACACGAAGATGCAGCACCAACGTGTAAGGTGATTTGCATAGCTTTCCAATTAGATGGGATATTTACGATTTTTCGATAAAGTCCTGTGGGATTATAATCTTTTGGAATATTGGGTTGCTTTACTCCTTTCTTTTCCCAAATTTGATGGGTAAGCCGATGCCATGGTTTTCCATAGCCCTCTAATTCCCAGTTAGAAGGAACAGGAATATTTTTCCATTGCCCATCTGAAAATGAAGTTGTGTAAAATGCATTAGGAACTTCTGAAGGGTTTTCAACTAATTGAAACTTCCAGTTTCCATTTAATGATTTTTTTCTTGGCGATTGATCGCGATCTCCCTGAATGGCAAGCTGTTTATTGGGGTATGGAAATTGAAGTTGCCCGAGCAGGCAATTTATTGACCTGAACTACCGATGGATTTTGCCAATCGGGGAGCGGTTGTGCATTTAGATTTTGTAGTACCCAAATAGAGATGAGAAATATGAAACAGAAACGTCGTTTATAACTTCTTGCACTTCTATCCATGTCTTTGAAACTGTTATATGCTCACCTATTTTTAAAATTCAATGCGGTTAAACCTATCTTTATCAATATGCTTGTGGTTAATTAGGGTACAAATTGACTAACTCAAACTATCGATAGGTTTAACCTACATTACTACTTAAAAAACAATTCAAACTAAAATCATATTATACGATATTTTATTCCCATCCCAGGGTTTGTTCAAAACCAAATTCTTCAACTTGTCCCAGAGGAATTCCTAATAGCGTTCTTATATTGGTGTAAGCCTGTGAGGAAACAGTAACTTTTTCAGCTTTTTGTTCTACTCCGTGGGCTCTCATTACCTCATCAGCTTTACCGGTTCTGACTAAATCGAACCACCTATGATTTTCAAATGCTAACTCTCTTCTACGTTCATCAGCAATGGTTTGTTCTAAATCTGCTAATTCTGCAGCACTTAGGCTAGGATCTGGTAATGCTGCTCTTTGACGTATTCGTTCTAAAATAACAACCGGATCCCCACCTCCTACTTCTTGATAACATTCGGCCAGCATTAATAGGGCATCTGCATATCTAAACATTGGGAAATTGACATTTTGTGTTCTATCTCCTAGTGCCTCAAACCCAAAATTAAACTTACTCATCCAAGGTTCGACAAATATCCCATCATCATAAAAAGAAATGTTATGAAGAAAACGAGCATCCTGGGGGTCATATAAATTAATCAAATTTTGTGTTGGTTGGTTCTGTCCTGCCCTTGATCCGGCTGGCCCATTTTCTCCTAAAATATCTCGACCACTATTGAAAGGAACAAAGCGGGAAACAAAATTTGAACCCTGACCAAGATCAAAAGAATATTGAATTTCAAAAACGCTTTCACTATGATTTTTATTGGCTGGATCAAAAACACTAGAATATGTAGGCTGAAGATTGTATCCCTGCATCTGTTCGAGTAGATCTCGAGCTAATATAAAATCTTCTGTTGTGCCTAAAGTCATATGCATCTTTGCTTTTAACATCAAAGCAGCACCTCTAGTTGCTCTTCCAGATTCTGTTTCTCCTTTATTGGGCAATACACCTATGGCTTGTTGCGCATCTGATAAAATATTTTCATAAACCTGAGCTACTGGAACTCTTTCCAAAAATTCATCAGATAAAATTTCTTCGGGAGAATTTCCTGCTGAAGTCACAAAAGGAACATCTCCATAAAGTCGAGCTAAATTAAAATAAAACCAACTGCGTAAAAACAAAATTTCACCACGTCTAATATCCCGATTCTCTTCATTTATAAAATCTACACGATCTATATTTTCTAAAGCAAAATTACATCTTGATATTCCTGAATAGGCACTATTCCAATACTCACTTAATCTGGGATTTGCAGATAACATCACAAACTCATCAACCTCTTCGTTGGCAAGCCCACCCCTATCGTTGGGATTATACTGAAACGAACTATTATCCGATCGGTTTTCACCAAAACGCCAATGCAGATCGTTCATCAAACCTCTATTGGTATTATAAATAGCTGTTACAGCTTCATTTAACTGATCTTCATTTTCGAAAAAGCCTTGTGGAGTTTGGAAGGTTTCCGGAGTTTCATCTAGAAAATCGTCACACCCCAGTAAGGCCAATAAACTTATAAAATATAATATTCTAATTTTCATCTTTTTTATTTTTAAAATGTAACGTTAACACCTAGCGTAAAAGTTCTGGAAATGGGATATGCCCCATAATTTACATTTCTTACTAAAGCAGTATCTCCAGAACGATTTACATCTGGGTTTCCCTGTTTATATTCTGAGAATAAAAATGCATTTTGAATACTAGTGTATATTCTTGCACTTTTGAAAATATTATCTATCAAATCTCCTTTTAAAGTATATCCAAGAGTGATATTTCTTACCCATAGATAATCTGCGTCGTCTACAGATAAGGAATTAGGTAGACGAAATCTAGCTCTACTATTATTGCTCGCTGTACCTGGAATGGTTGCAGTAGTTGGATCCTGACCCGGTCTCCAACGTTCTAACTGCCTTGTATCTACATTAAAAACCCCGTCTTGATTTCCGTTATACTGATTAGTCCCATTAAAAATTTGTTGTCCTTGTGAACCTGTAAATACAATATTCAAATCTAAATTTTTATATTTGAAGTTGTGTACCATACCATAGATAAAATCTGCATTAGGGTTACCGATAATTACAAAATCTTCCTGATCTCCAAGTTCGCCATCTCCATCTCCATCTTCATACTTAAGAGAGCCTTCAACAGCACCAGGATACTTTGGCACATTTGGGTCATCAATCTCTGCCTGGGTAAATAAACCTGTTACATTAAAGCCTCTATATAACCCTACTTCTTCACCTTCCTTAGTTTCAGTAAAAGTTCGAGCAATTGCACCTCTTCTTATAAACCCTGCTTCTGCGGCAAGCTCTAGAACCTTACTTCTATTTCTAGTAAAGTTTAAATTAGCATCCCATTGAAAATTGTTGCCATTCAGAATATTTTTGAGACTTAATTCTATTTCGATCCCTCTATTTTGAATACTTCCTAAATTGGTAATTATTTCTGAAAAACCAGAAGTTCTGGGTAAAGGTAATCCCGATAAAAAGCCTTCAGTTTCTATATCATAATAATCTGCTGTAAGATAAAACCGATCATTTAAAAGGCCGATATCAACACCAAAGTTAGTTTCTTTAGATTCTTCCCAGGTTACCAAGGTATTTGGCAGTACTGTAACAGCACTTCCAGGAGCAAAATTATCACCAAATATATAATCTGGTCTTGCAACATTTGGATCTCCTGGATTGATCCTTCCCTGTGCCTGAAAATTACCAATATTAGCATTACTACCGCTAATACCATAACCACCTTCAAACTTTAGTTCTGAAATTATATTTTTAATTCCCTCAAAAAAAGGTTCATTAGATACCCGCCAAGAAGCTGCGACAGATGGGAAATTACCATAACGGGTATCAGCTCCAAATTTTGATGAGCCATCTCTACGTATAGTTCCCGTAAAAAAGTATTTATCCTTATAAGAATAATCCAACCTACCAATTAAAGAAACTAAAGCATTTTCACCTGCTTCGCCTCTACCTGTAAAATTATTAACATTTTCAGGGTCTGTGTTGTCAGAGTCAGGTATAGTTATAGATTCATCGACTACATTTAAAGAACTAATTATTGTATTATCAAATCTCCTGTCTTCCATAGTGAAACCTGCTAAAACATCTATTCTATGATCCTCTGCTATTCTAGTATAATACCTTAGCGTATTTTCCCAAGTCCAAATAAAATTATTAAACTCATTAATGTCAGCCCTGGCCTGTCTAGTTCCTGACAAGTTTGGAGTGAGTGCACGAGCGCCAGGAAAGTCAGAGGGTCGAAACACTCTATTTCTGCGATCAATGTTTTGTACGGATCCTACGGTTTTTGCTGTTAACCCTTTTACAAGTTCCAATTCTGCATATACTGATGCTAAAAGTTGATTTGTTCTTCTTTCATCCAATCTGCCTTCGAGCAGATAGACAGGATTTACATTATAGAAATCTATGACGCTCCCTTGTGCCACATTAGTAAGTGTACCATCTTCTCTAAAAACAGGGGCAGATGGATCTGTCCATCGGGATAACGGTACTGCAGCAAAAATATCAAAGTTGTTACGTCCTGCATCTGTTCTTCCTGCTCCTGTAGAAATGGTTCGTGTAGGCGCGAAATTTACTCCAAATTTAAGTTTTTCTGATACGTCTATATCAATATTAGCTCGAAGACTATACCGCTTAAAATTAGTATTTATCAACGTTCCATCCTGATTGGTATAATTGGTCGAAACATTATACCGCACATTATCAGACCCACCATTTATCCCAATTCTGTACTCTGTTAAGGGGGCACTCCTGGTGATTTCATCAAACCAGTTGGTTCCTTCTCCTAGTGGGCCCAAGTCAGTCAATCGATTAAGTTCATTTCTCTCTCTAGGTCCTAAAACTCCAATTGCAAACTCACGATCCTCAAAAAATTCAATTCTAAATTGACGCAATTGCTCAGCATTCAATACGTCAGGCTCTTCAAATTCGGGTATGGTCTGAAATCCTGTAGAAGTACCAAACGTAATTACAGGTTTTCCTCTTTTTCCTCTTTTAGTCGTAATAACCACAACTCCATTAGAAGCCCTTGAACCATAGATAGCTTTTGAAGAGGCATCTTTAAGTATACTTATTGACTCGATAGAAGAAGGATCAATAGCATTTAAAACAAAGTTATCGCGTTGACTATCTATATTTCCCAAAGCAACTCCATCTAATACATATAATGGGGCATTATTGTCTCCTGTTGATGCAACACCTCTAATCAATACTTCTGCCCCTGCTCCGGGCGCACCATTTTGTCGTAACTGAACACCAGAAACTTGACCCGATAAAGCCTGTTCGAAAGAGGTTATAGGCAATTTAGAAATATTTTCTGCTTGTACAGTCGAAACAGCTCCTGTTAATTCAGCTCTCCTTCTTTCTCCATATCCAATCACCACAACTTGTTCCAGAGACGTAGATTCTTCTTGTAAGGTAACATTTATAGTATTCCTGCTACCCACCGTGATCTCCTGTGTAACAAATCCAACATAAGAAAACACTAATATACTGGTGTCATTAGGTACTTCAATGGAGTAATTCCCATCAAAATCTGTTGATGCACCTGTTTGAGTACCTTTTACTAATACATTTACACCGGGTATTGGTAATCCATCTGTTGATGTAATTGTTCCTGTTACTGTTCTTTGCATTTCAAAACCTGCTTTATCCTCTGCAAAAGATATCAGTGTACAACTGACAAATAGCAACAGAAAGCATCTTTGAAGTAGATTAAGTTTGTTTTTTTTCATATTAATTCTCGAGTTCTGGAATTATAAATATTTATAATTCCTGGTTAGAAAATGTCTTTATTTTAATATATCCCTTAAAAAATTATCATAATAATGATAATTTAAACAATAATACCACCGAACACGAAAAATAGCATCCTGCACTATCCTGCATTTGTTAAAGTGCTGTTAACAAGTGTAAAAAAAAATAATGAAGATAATTATTAGGCTTTATGATGAAAGAAACACCAATGAAACGAACATTAAAAGCTCTCACTTTTGTCCTCTAAAATGAGCTTGATCTATTATTTTGAAAACGAACTTTGAACTTTTTGTCTGGAAGCAAAAAATAGGCTTTTGTGCAATAATAAATCCATATTTGCATAGCAAAACCATAATTACGATGCGAAAAAAGCATAAAATTAGAGTGCAAAATGCATTTTTGCTACCCTAATTAAAAGTTCAAATAACTTCAACAGAAAAAATCAAAAACTCCGGCTAATTAACCATCTTTTTTATCCGAGTATATTCTTCTTGTAAACGTCGTTGAAGTTCTTGATGTTCCGGAATATTAATTAGATTGTGTATTTCATTAGGATCTTCAGACAGATCATATAATTCTTCAAAAATAATGTTGTCTCTATTTTCATTCATAAAGTACTTCATATACTTTTTGTCATTCCAAACCACCCCCTCTGTACTAGGAATATAATACCGATTTGAAGACGGCCATAAATGCTCGTAGAAAAATGTATCACGCCAATCCATTTCAGGGTTATCCATAAGTTTTGTAAGATCTTCTCCATGCATAATTTGCGGAGCAGCAACATTAGCAATTGATAAAATGGTAGGTGCTATATCAATATTCAATACTTTTTTTCAATCGTTTTACCATTTGACAACTTCCTGGGGCCATAGATGATCAATGGAACCCTAATGGAAGGTTCACTTCCATACCATTTACCGGCAAAACCATATTCCCCTAGATAAAATCCATTATTACTTGTAAAAATGATTACTGTATTTTTATCTTGTCCTGTTTCTTTCAGCTTTTCTATAATATCTCCAACTACTACATCCACCCCATGGATTAATTGGTAATATTTCTTAATAGATTCCTGTTGCATTTCAGGAGTAGTAAAACGGCTTTCCCAGCGGTTACGAGCTACATTATTTGTGGTAAAGTTTGATGGAAAATGATCAAAATATTCAGAAGTGGAAGTTATTGGAACATCAACCGCTATATCACTATACAAAGTATCATAAGCTGAATCCGGCAAAAAATATCCCGGATCTCCTTCTACATGTGGCGCTTTAAAACTAACCGATAAACAAAAGGGTTTCTTCGAACTTTTTTGCAATTCCAGAAACTCATTGGTTTGTTTCCCAATCTTTTGGGTAAGGTGAATCGGATTTCCTTTTTCATCTTGTTGGCTAAACGTTCCTTGTCCTCCAAAACCCTTCCAGTAATCATATTTATCAACTGGTAGTTTATTACCCACTCCATATTTGCCAATAAAACCTATCGTATACCCCGATTTTCTTAATAACAATGGGTAGGTATTGTTTAGTTGCTCTTCAGTAAAATCCTTAAATGAACTACCCCGCTGCAAGCAGACGGGGTATCTAACTCAAAACAGTGTTAATTGATCAACTTTATGTAAGACATCATAGTCCCTTTCTTTGACTTGGTTACGAACATATTTTGATATTGAATTTTCATCTCCAAACTTACTTACTGTATTTACAAAGTAACCGCTTGACCAAAATGAACCTCCCCATAGAACTTTTTTGACTTCTGGATGACGTTTGAATATCTCCCTTGCTGTTATACTTTTTAATTTCTTAATTATTGATGTTGGACTTTATATTGGAACTGATTGCAATAAAAAATGAACATGATCTTTATCCGTTCCTATTTCTAAAAAATGAATCTCGTATCTTTTAGAAATATCAAGACAAACTTGAACTAATGTTTCGTCAACGTACTCATCAAAAACAACTCTTCTGTATTTCGCAGGGCAAACAATATAATTCCCCCCATGTTTAGGACAGAATATTAAAAAAATAAGATGTTAATGATGTTGAAAGAGGGGGGTCTGGGGGGAGACTGATAAGTCCCCTGTTTTGTTGACAACCCATCTTTCGTTTTATTTTTCATTATGCTGCTGGTTTTAAATTTTGTTTATAAACCGCTATTGGATGTTCATTATCTAAATTTTGATGTCTGCGTTCTATATTATAATAATCAAACCAGGTTTTCAATCCTCGATAACATTGTAAGCCATCATCAGCTGGGAACAAATATACATGTTCATATTTTAGACTTCGCCAAAGGCGTTCAATAAAAATATTATCAATCGCTCTTCCTTTGCCATCCATGCTTAATCGGATGTTTTGATCCTTAGTAACATAGTTACTAAATTCCAGAGCTGTAAACTGGCTACCTTGATCGGTGTTTAAGATCTCTGGGGAACCATATTTTTCAATAGTAGTATCCAGAGTCTGTTTACACCATTCAGCAGTCATGGTATTGGATAATGACCATCCCACTACGAAACGACTGTACAGATCAATGATGGCGACCAAATAAAGGTAGCCTCCTTTGACAGGAATATAAGTGATATCCATGGCCCATACTTGATTAGAACGCTCTATTTTAAGATTTTTAAGTAGATAGGTATAAACCTTATGGAGTTCTCCTTTGCCACGTTTCGAAGTATTGGGCTTGGGTCCAATGGCGCTTATACCCATCAATTTGTAAAGCCGTTCTATGCGTTTATGATTAATCTGATATCCTTTATCCATAGTAAGCCAAGTCGTCATTCTAGGAACTCCTAACCAAGGATGCAGCATATGTTTTTCATCAATCAAGCGCATCAACTCTAGGTTTAGATCTGACTCACCTACCGGTTTATAGTACAACCCACTACGGTGGATGTTAAGCAATTTACACTGATGGACAACACTAAGGGCATGTGCCTTGTCAATATGCTGTCTGCGTTGTTGTACACTCTCTTTCATGACAAGGCTTTCTTTAAAAAATCAATTTCTACCTTTTGCTCACCAATAGTCTTTAATAACCGTTCTTCTTTTTCTTCTGCTTCACTCTTTTTCGATTTTGGAGCTTTGGCAAAGACATCTTCAGCATTGTTTAGAAATTCTCGCTTCCACGTACCAATCTGTTGTGGAGCTACATCGAAACGTTGAGCTAATTCATTAGTGGTCTCTCGCTCCTTTAATGCCTCCAAAACTACTTTCGTTTTAAATTTTGCAGTAAATTTTCTTCGTGTCATAATACAGTAAATTTAATCAATTTTTGAACTTAACTTACTGTCCTAATTTCGGGGGGAATTATACAAAATGATACAACAAAACTGAAACATTATGCGACTTATGAATATATTCACTTTCTGACATAAAACAAATATATCAAATACGCTGCAAGCAGCGGGGAATTAACCCTCAGAGATTAAAAAAACTCTGATTTCCCTTATTTCTTCAAACTTGATTAATATTTGATTTTTTAACTAAAAAAATTAAATATTAATCAAGAATATTGTTTTTAATTATGATATTCACAATATTAATAGCGATATAGAGAAAAACTATCCTGTACTGTACTGTACTGGTTTTATTAATTTTTGGTTGAGAAATATACACTACCCTAAGCCTTTCTCTAATAAAGAAATATTAGAATAGCCATCTGTCCCCTTTTGTCGTAAATATTAAAAGGTAGAAAAAATTACTACAAATGTTTTGTTTATAATAGCGAACTGTTTTATAAAGTTCAATTAATAATTTAAACGTATGGTTTTAGTTTCATTCATTTACAATTGAAATTTTGAGAGTATTAACTGAATACCGTCCGGCAGAAAACGTTATAGAATCCAAAGCTGACTGGTATTCTTCTGAGGCAATTAAAACACCATTATTTTCCTCGTCAGTAGTTGTTATCGCATACCCCTTAATTTTGAGATTATTTGCAAAAATTGAAACTTCCTTTGTGTCTTGACTATAGTTTGAAAAATGTACAAAAACAGTGTCCTGTCCCTTTTTCCTGAATGCTATAATCTCTGAGTTCGGGTTATTTCCAGTTTCATGAGTTATTACATGAGATGAATCAGGTTGAGCAGAAGTTAGTTGTTTAAAAGCATAATAATGTTTATAAGGTACAGGTTCTGGAGCGGCCCAAGGAACACTAAGTAGTCCACCGGGATGAAACTCGTTTGGATAGTTATTCTCAAAATACCACCAGGAACTTACACCATTTCTAACCGCAGTACAGAACAAATTTGATAAAGATAGTACAGCCTTAAGCGGCCTATCTGCAGTAACGAATCCGAGGGCATCTCCTTTTAGGGCATGTGTTTCAGACTGATAAACGGGTTTTTCTCCAGCTTCGTTTTTAATAAGCCTGAATACTTGCTCATTTGCTCCATTAATATATTGATGTACGGCGACGATATCTATTTGATCCCATACATCAGGATGTTCAGTTTTAAAGAACCTCATGTAATCAAGACAGCCGTTGGGTGATATGGTACTAGGCCCCATAATTAATGGAACTGGCATATTAGTTGTATTTATTGCAGGATCGTTCAACATCTCTTTAAATTTAGGAACCGCATATTTGAAAATACGCGCCACCGCTTCTTTGGTATCCCCATTGAGACCATAATGGTACTTTCGAAATTTGCGATCCAAATCAGGTTCATTTACCACATTCAATATTTCTGTTGATACTCCGCGATCATGAAATCCTTTAAAAAGTTCAAAAAACCAATTGGCTAAACGATTATAAATTTCAGGATCGTCAGTATTTAAAACCTGTAATGTTTCGCCATCAACGATTTGATCTATCATTAAATCGTCTGGAAATTTATTCCCAACCAGTGAAAACTCAATTTCGGGTCGGTAACTTTTGGCAGCCTTTACATAATTGGCCCTCCGATCAAAGTAGGGAGGATCATCACTGGGATAAATTTGGATATAATCTTGAAGGTATTTCATATTACAATCCTTTGCTATCATTTGGATGGCTTTATCTTGAGCAGCCTCATTCATGCTGTAATGATGTCCCATGAATAAACCTATAGAGACTCCTCCTCCTATAAATTGATGTTGGTAATCTTCGGTATTCAGGGTTATTTTTTGTTTTTCTATGACTACCTCATCAGGTTCTTCTGTGATAATTTCTTCAGGGTCGTCTGAACTACACCCTATCGTACTTGATATGAGACAAAATAATAGTAGCCCGATTTTTACTATTTTAATTATTTTCATAATGCGTTAGTTTGTCCAATGATACATTTTGTGCTTCATAAACACCATTTATACATTTAAATTTATATTTAATTCATCGCATGAAACTTTTCAAGTGCTGATAAGTTTAATTATTTCATGTATAATTAATTATCGATTTTCGAATTACGCTAATTTATTTGAAATCATCTATTTATGTATCCTGCACTGTCTTGTCTTTTTTAATAGCCCACTAATAATATAATATGTTGTACTTTTATGTTTAAAGGAGTATAATCTTAATACCTATAAAATGTTTATCACAACCGGCCCTTTGTGAAAAAGACTTATAATTCTGGTTTAGACAAAAAGGAGTAATTCTTTGATGTGACCCGTATCGCTGATCGTATGCTTTTCTTAGCTCGGCAAGCTTAGTATTCCATATCTCTTGGTCACTATTTTTCTTTTCATTGACATGCTTAATTGTAAACAAGTCACAAATTACAATCTTTTTGTTTTGGAGCGGAGCCTGGTATCTTACTTCCCAATCATAGCCCCAGCCGCTCAAGGAATCAGGAAAACTACCAAATTCATCAATAAACTGAGTGTCGAGTACACAACAAAAAATATCACTACGATGCACTAAACGGTTTTCTTTATTTCCTTGATTGATCATCCAAGGATAATATCTTTTATCAGAATTTTTAGTCAATGAAACTCCTACCTGAACAATATCTGGATATTCTTTTAGTAAGTCTTCAAAGTGTGTAATATCTAATTTGTTTTGAAAATGTATATCGTTCGTTATAAGGAGAACATATCTACAACCATTTTGATTAGCCAACGAAATGCAATCCTTAATTCCTCCCCCCACCCCGGTATTTTTTTTATTTCGATATGTGATGTATTGGCTTTTATTGATGGGCTGCCATTGTCTAGGATATGAATGGTATGGTTAGGATTCCACCTGGAGAGCTTTTCGTATAAAGTATCGGTTTTTTGTCCACCACAATAATCTAAAATAATACTAAAAATTTTATCATCCATGAGTCACTTTTTGTATCTCTTTTAATCCGTTTAAGAATAAATGATATACCTGTGATTTATTTTCAACAGCAAATATTGTAGGTATGGAAGCTAATAAATATTTGTAATCTTCATTATCTATAGCTACTGTTTCCTTTATGGATAATCGTTGTTTTACTTCTTGCACGGTTTCCACCCAAATTTGCTGCCATTCATATTCATACTCAATTTCTTTATCCGGTTGATTAAAAAAAGAATATATGTATTCTAATATAGGTTCTTTATTATCTTCAAAATTCTCTTCATTGTTGATTCTCATTTTGTCAAGTAATGATCCCTCATATTTCTTATAGCTGTTTTCTAACAAATCCTCGAATAATTTAATTGACCTATCAACATTAATGCTCACAACTTTACAAAACCAGGCAAACATTTCCATTATAATTTCGGTAAGATTTTCTAAAGTCTCTTCCTTATATGACTTGAATATAGATAACAATACTTTGGATACTTCGCTGTGATAAAAATTAAAGACATCTGAATCATGGGCTTTTATCACCAAATCAAATATCCCATAGTGAATAGAATTGTTTGCAAAATCCATATACATTCCAGTAGGATATTTAACGCTGGCTAAAGAACTGGGATGTTTCATTATAAAATCCTGAAAATAGCTATCCAACTTTTCCGTAAACTTCTGAGCATCATTTTTATCTACTAAATACGTAAGCATTATATGATACCCTCTTGCCTGAGCCAGTGAAAGGTAAAAGCGATGGATTTTATCTTTATTTTTTTCTAAATATGGGATAACTGCCTTAATTAGAAAGTAATACCAGGCATTTCTATGAAAAAAAAAAGCAATGTTACAATATAGTTGTTCCGAAGATTGCATATATTTCAACTTAAGTTTACATCTTTTAAAAAATTCTTTGACAACACAGCTTGGCCAAAAACTTGATTGACAGTTACTTTTTTAGCCTCTTTGTTTTGCTTCATTATGATCCGGTTATTGATCTGGGAAAAAAACATGATTAGATTATTGGATTCCTCCTGGTCTGTGACCTGACGGTAGACTTGGGTATAATTTCCAACTGTAAGCTGAAAAAGGTGTTGTTCTTTTTCTAAAGGTGTCAGGACTAAATCATCTTCTTTGTCCTTTATATATAACGTTTCCTTCTCTTTTAACCAACTACTCTTATTCCAGCAATCTTGCCATAAAGAATTGGGATAATCAAACATTCGATTCTCTGGGAAAAGGTTTTCGGTAGCCATAGAATTTAATAAACGGTTCATTGTTATGATTCCTTCATAACTGGTACCGTCTTCAAATAAATACAACAAAGATGATTGGGCATGATTTAGATGAGCTATAAAAAAGCGATCCGTACTAATAGCATTTTTTTCGCTCTGTAGGCGCTCGGTATCTTTATGGGAGATGGCTTGCAAAAAATCAATATTCGTGATATACAAACCCTTCCTTCCCAGCAATTCCAAACGGTTTCGAAGATCAAAATCTTCAAAACCATACCCCAACATACTTTCGTCGTAACCCTTTATTTTCAGAAAATCGTCTCGAAGTATACATATCCTACCATAACAATCCCTGGGTGCAGTTTCTTTATTAACCGCTAAGTATATATTTTGATTTTTTTTGTATTGTTTATCAATGTAATTTGCAAAGCCTTTTCCTGCATAATTATCAGCATCAATATTACAAAGAATATCGCCGGTTGCAGCTCGGGCCACTACATTTTTAGAATGGCTCATAAAAAAATGCTCAGGCTCTTCAGTCTTGACATATACTAAAATCCCTTTTTCAATATATTCCATCATTTCCTCCTTTATCCATTCATCAAGATCATCCTGTGAATTATAATTTAACACCACAAACTCTACATTGCCATAGCCCAGATTATCTTTGATGTTTTTAGGCAACGTTAATTTCAGATGGTGCGTACGATTCATACAGACCGTGCAAAAGGAGATTTTATATTTTTTCTCTGAACTCATTTTTAATTTACTTTGACATTACTGAAACGTTTTTTAATATGTAGCTGTAGAGAGATTTGTATTCTATTTGATACACATAAGAAGCCTTACAATGAAGGTTCTATTACTTTATAATCCCCGTACTTCTTATTATACACTTCTTTTAATTCCATAAATTTTGTATCCCTAATTTGCTGGGCATTCTCCTTATTTTGATCCACATGCCTGATACTATATGCATCGCATATCACAATTTTTTTGTTATTGATCCTTGCTTGATACCCTATTTCCCAATCGTAGCCCCAACCACTTCTAGAATCAGGAAAGCCCCCAAAACTTTCTATAAAATCAAGGTTTAAAAAACAGCAAAGTAAATCAGAATGCCTGACAATTCTATTGTCGTTTTCACCTTGATTTATCATCCAAGGATAGTATTGTTTATCAGAATCTCTGGTTAAGGATACTCCGAGTTGCACAATATCCTGATGATGAATGATTATTTGTTCTAAGTGCCCAATATCGATTTCATTAATCGGTATAATATCATTAGTCATAAAAAAAAGATATTCAGCCCTTGAATTTCTTGCAAAGCGTAAACAATCCTTAATACCACCACCAATTCCTGTATTTGATAAATTTTGATGTGTGATATAACTACATCGATTATTTACACTAGCATTATCTAAAATGTGGATATTATAATCCGGGTTCCATTTAGAAAGTTTTTGAAAGAGTGCATCTGTCTTAGCTCCTCCACAATATTCTAAGATTATGCAAAATGTCTTCTTTTTCATAGTGTATTAACATATTTACTATAGTTACGATACTAATTTTAATCCTTCTGAGAACAAGTAGTACGCACTCATTCTATCATTAAAGTCAAAAGTATCTACCAACTCTTGTATGATAAATGTGTATTCGGCATCTATATTTTGAACAGGATTAATATTGTTAGTAAAGGATTTAATATACTCTTGTATCGTTATACTCCAGGTATTTTCCCATGATTCATTATACAGAATACGATCTACCTTTCTGTGTTTTTTTAAGTATTCAACAATTTGAGATTTATTTTTTTCAAAATTATCTATATTCAGTCCAGCTATTTTTTTCACGATCTCAGAATCACATTTTTTTTCTTCTAATTCTAATAAGTCGCTAAACAATTTTATGGCTTGTTGATTTGTTACTTTTATCGTATTGCAAAAAATGGTAAACAATTGTATCATAATTTCTAAGAGATCATCCAAAGTATTTTTTCCATAATACACGAAAATCTTTATTAAAACTATAGATAGTTGGTGCTTATATAAAAGATATCTTCTATTAGCAAGGACGATTTCACAAACATTGTATTGTATTGTATTATTCTTGAAATTTTGAAAGATAGCATATGACGGAAGTAATTCTTGGTTTGAAGAAGGATATTCCCTTAGAAATTTTTTGAAATACACATCAACCTTTTCTGCTATATCTCTGGCATACTTTCTATTCGTTATCAAAACTAAAAGAATATGAAAACCCATTGTACCATTTAATTCTATATAAAATTTATCTATCTTTTCAACACTCTTTATAAACGGATCGATTCCCTCAATGATCAAATCAGGCCAAGATTTTTTATTATAAAAAACAGATATTCCTAGATGTTGTTCTGCTGTGTTATGTCTAAACATACTATATATAGTTTTGTTCAAATATGGTTTCTCCAAAAGCATTTGTATTCACCACAATCCTTTTTTCTTTTTTATTTTTTTCCATTAGTATTCGATTATTAATTATAGAAAAAAACATCGTCAAATGTGTTCGGTAATTTTCATCTTTTACTCTAATAAAAATCCGATTGTCAATCATAAAGCTGTTTTCTTCAAACGATTCAAAAGAGGTGTGACTATTTTGTTTATTTATTAAAACTATTCTATTTTCTTTTATTTCCCAATGACCAACCTCCCATACATCATCCAGAAGTGAATTTCCAAATCTCGAAAAAGCTTCCTCCTCAAATAAATTTTCAATAGATTCAGAGTTTACAAAACGATGGCTAACTATGACTCCTTTATAAAATGTAAAATCATTAAATAAATATAACAACCAGGTAGTTGCCTGATCAATATGGCTTATAAAAATCTTTTGGATTCCCAATGCATTTTTTTCATCTTTCAATCGTTCATCATCATCATGAGATAGAACATTAAAAAAATTTGATGCTGACATGTATCTAGGTGTTTTTCCTAATAACTCTAAACGGTTTCTTAAATCAGAATCTTCATGTCCATATCCCAGCATATTCTCATCATAACCTTTAATCGTCATAAAATCTTTTTTTAACATACAAATCCTTCCATAGCACCCACTGGGAACTTCAAATTTTTTGACTGTTAAAAAAATATTGTTATTTAATTGAAACTCATTATTCAGATATTCTGCAAAACCTTTTCCAATAAAATTATCTGCATCAATACTACAAACAACATCTCCGGTAGCATACTTAGCTACTACATTCTTGGAATGACTCATTAAAAAACATTCTGGCACTGTTGTTTTTATATATTTTATAATTCCTGTATGTATGTATTGCTTCATCTCTGCTTTGATCCATTCATCTAAATCATCTTTTGAGTTGTAATTTAAGACCACAAATTCTACATTACCATATTCAATATTATCTTTTATATTCTTTGGTAGAGTTAACTTCAGATGATGCGTACGATTCATGCATACCGTACAGAAGGAGATTTTATATTTTGGTTTGTCTTTCATGTATGCTCGTATAATAATTTACCCGTGGTCTTTATTTTTTATAAATTCTTAAAAACACTTTCCTAAACTTACTGAACCTGTATTAATCCTTTTAGTATTTTTTTGATTCTGCATCCCTGCCTGCCAGATGGTCAGGAAGTCCAGAATGAACAAGTGTTAAAAATATCCTTGTTGTTTACGTTTTTCCATGGCCGCTTCAGATCGTTTATCATCAATACGAGCACCACGTTCTGAGATCTTTGACTGTTTAATTTCAGCTACCACTTTTTCAAGTGTTGTTGCCCTCGAAAGCACAGCTGCAGTGCAAGACATATCTCCTACGGTACGGAAACGCACCATTCTTTCTTCTACCACTTCATCTTCCTCACGATACACTATATCATCCTTTGCAGACCAAATCATTCTATCCCTGATAAAGGTTTTACGCTTGTGCGCAAAATATATGGATGGAATCTCAATACCTTCTTTTTCAATATAACTCCAAATATCTAATTCTGTCCAATTGCTGATTGGGAATACACGAACATTTTGACCTAAATGGATTTTTCCGTTCAGATGATCAAACAATTCCGGCCGTTGGTTTTTTTCATCCCATTGACCAAAATCATCACGCACAGAGAAAATACGCTCTTTAGCTCTGGCTTTTTCCTCATCTCTGCGAGCACCACCTATCGCTGCATCAAATTTGAATTCTTCTAAAGCATCTATAAGTGTAATAGTTTGTGAACTATTACGGCTAGCATATTTGCCTTTTTCCTCTACAACTTTACCTTGATCAATTGAATCCTGAACTTTACGTATTATAAGTTTAACTCCTAATTTCTTCACTAAACGATCACGAAACTCAATAGTTTCAGGAAAGTTATGCCCCGTATCAATGTGCAACAAAGGAAATGGAATCTCTGCAGGATAGAAAGCTTTTTGGGCTAACCGAACCAAGGTTATGGAATCCTTACCGCCTGAAAATAACAATACTGGTCTTTCAAACTGCCCTACAGCCTCTCTCAGAATATAAACAGCCTCACTTTCAAGGGCATTCATATTTAAAGTTGAAATTCCTACCAAATCGTTTGCAAATCCGCTCAACTGCTCTATTTTCTTTCTAACTATTCCCATCTAGTTTGCTTTATATTTTTAAAACTTGTTTTCTATGGATTCCAGACTATGCTGAAATGAACAAATTTCTACTATCTAAAAAAATCCAATATCTTTAAACACTTGTCCTACCACTCCTGTACCTAGTAAAGGACAAACTTCTTTTAAGGAGTTAAACATCTAGATTCTATTTGTTATTTCTTGTTTTGATTCTTCAAGATGTTCTAAGGCCTTATCTAAACAATTTTTTATCGATTTTTCATTAGTTTCGATGATCAAATGATTAAGTTTAGGGAGTTCAAATACATCACTAACTCCTGTAAAATTTGGAATCTCGCCTTTTCGGGCTTTTTTGTATAATCCCTTAGGATCCCGCTTTTCACATTCTTCTAAAGGACATGACACGTGCATTAAGATTATATTGTCTTTACCTAAAATATTTTGAATCATCAATCTATCTGATTCATAAGGAGTAATGGCTGCAACTATGGGTATCACATCTACCTGTAACAGAATTTTACACATTTCTGCAATGCGCCGTACATTCTCTTTACGATCCTCCCTACTAAAACCAAGGTTATTATTGATACCTGTTCTAATGATATCACCATCTAATAAAAAGGAGTTTTGTCCATTATCAAACATTCTAGTCACTAGTTTATTTGCCAGTGTGGATTTTCCTGATCCAGAAAGCCCAAAGAACCATATCGCTTTAGGATGATTTGTCATGGTTAACAGAATTAATAAATGCATAGTTAAACAACGTTATATCTTTTTGATATACTTGATTAATGATTTCAATAGATTCATTATCATAGTACTCAGAGTAATGCTTATGATTGGTAGTATTTATTTTTGGAATTTCAATTAATTCTTTACCTAAACTTTTAAAGAATTTATCCATTTCTCTATTGAGGTTCTCGAACTTTAGCACAGTATTGACCAATACTTTTTCATTTTCATTACAAATCCATCTATATTGGGGAATAAAATGTAACTGTTCTACCACTGTATCGTTAGTAAAAGCCGATCTGACAAAAGCATTGAAATCTCCGTGATATCGTTCTAAGTACCTTTTTTGATCAGCCAAATCCCCATTGTTTCTTCCTCCTGTATTTAGATATAAAAAAGAAGAAAGTACTCGATCCCAGGGATTGCGAACTATGGCAAAAAGATGATATTTTATTAGTGAGGCTGGATCATATTCAGATAAGTGCAAAAAATCCGAATGACGAATATCATGGCCTTTTACTAAAACCCCTATATCATTTGAAATCTTAGCAATAGAGGTACCAGCAGTTTTAGGAATGTGTATAAATGCTAATGGTTTATTCATATTTAAAAACATCTTTAAATTTATAAAAAAGCCTTTCTGCTAGGCTAAGATCATCTAGCACAATTTCTGCAGAACCTAAAAGCTCCTGTTTTAATTCCAGTTTTTGATTATAGGAAGTATTTAATTCATTGGGTAAATTTATATAAATCACATAATTACCCTCTGAATCCGGAGAGATCGACATGTTTTTGACTTCTCCTATAACCATTCCAAACTGCTGATAAGGGTAATTATCCAGCTTGATAAAAACTTTTTGACCTACTTTTATTTTTCCCGCATTCTGGGATGGGATTGTTAATTTCCCTACCAGTTTGGATTTGGATTTTGGCAAAATTGTGAATATATGATCCCCAGCAGATATGTATTGATTACTCCCCCAGTATTCCTGAAAACTAATCGTTCCCGATATTGAAGCAGACAACAGATAATTAAACTCCCATTCACGTATTGCCCTCTTCAGGTTGTTAAGGGATAACACCAAATTTTTGTAAAATTTGGTGTTATCTTGTTGTTCACTAATGATAGTGCTCCTAAGGGTTTGATTTGCAGAGGATATTGCTTCCTCCATTTGCGAAATAGTGATGGAGAGATTCCCCAAATTACGTTCTGTTTGCAAAAGTTCCATTTTTTTCTGCTCAAAATCTTGCTCTGCAATGACTCCCTTTTGAAATAATCCTTTGTACCTATTGATTTCCACCTTTTTCAATTCATACTCTTGCTGAAGGTTATTCAACAATTCCATATTACGCCTCAATCTGATCTTTACCTGATCCAATGTTTCCTTATCTCCCGAAAGTTGATTAGAATAAGGGTTTAAGCTCTTTAACAAAAAATACTCTACATAACTTCGTTCAAAGTCAATATACGCCACTTCGATATCCCCCAGCGAGAGTGAAGCTGTTTTATCCATTGGAAATGAAAAATTTGTAGAATTAATCTGAAGGGTATCTATTATCATTTTTAACAGCATAACATCTTCAAATGTTGCAGTGTTTTTTATAATCGCCAAGGATTTTCCCGCAGTGACTTCTTCTCCGTTGGTAGTAAAAATAGAATCCATTTGTCCTGCTGTCCTTGCGATAATTCTCTCGGGTGGCTGCTCGGTCGTAACGATTACTTTTGCAGACAATACATCTGGATATTTTATGATAAAAGATAAGGATACGAAAATAATAACAAGGAAAAGCACCAAAGTAATACCCCAACGTATAATCCAGGAAGGAGGTTTGGAAAGGATTTCCTGAACTTCTTCAGATCGAAGTTCTAAATCTTCTGCTATGGATGTATCGCTATGCATTTTCTAATTTCTCTAATTCTAATTGATTTTTAACCAGATTATAATATCTTCCCTTCTGAAACAATAACTCCTCGTGAGTCCCTATTTCTTTTATTTTTCCACTACCCATCACTACGATTTGATCCGCGTTTTTTACCGTACTCAATCTATGCGCTATAACAACAACCGTTTTGTTTTCAAAAAAACTGGTAAGATGCTCCATGATCATTCTTTCATTTTTAGCATCAAGGTTGGAGGTAGCTTCATCAAAAAATAAAAAGTCGGGGTTTTTATATACTGCCCTGGCAATAAAAATGCGCTGTTTCTGACCGGTACTAATTCCTTTTCCTTCACTTCCTATCTTGGTATTAAACCCCAATGGGAGACCTTGGATAAATTCATATATATTTGCCATTCTGGCAGCCCCAATCAATTTTTTGGTATCAATACTGTCCTCACCTACAGCAATATTGTATGCGATCGTATCATTAAAGACAAAACCCTCCTGCATTACCACTCCGCATTTGGACCTCCAAAATTTATGAGACACATTAGACAGATCTATATCCCCTATTTTTATAGTTCCCTTTTCAGGGGTATAAAATTTTAAAAGTGTTTTTAGCAGCGTCGTTTTTCCGCTTCCACTTTCTCCAACGATTGCGGTAAATTTTTTGTTGGGGATAATAAAATTGAGATTTTTGAGTACGTATTTATCGGTTCCCGGATAGCGATAATATACTTTCTTTAAATGAATATCAGTTTGAAAATTAATATCTGTATAAAATATTTTCCCTTTGACCTCCTCATCTTCTTGATCATGAATTTCATTTAGACGTTCCAAACTAATTTTAGCATCCTGTGTTGCTCTGATAAATCCTACCAATTGTCCTACAGGACCGTTTAATTGCCCTACGATATATTGTATTGATAACATCATCCCCAGCGTAATGTTTCCTTCAATCACTAATACAGCTGAAGTAAAGGTAATCAAGATGTTTTTAAATTCATTGATCAAGGAAGATCCGGTGCCTTGTGTCTGTTCCAGGAAAAGACTCTGCATAGAAACTTTAAATAATCTTGCCTGAACAAATTCCCATCTCCATCGCTTTTGTTTTTCTGCATTATTCATTTTGATTTCCTGCATACCATTGATCAATTCCATTACAATGCTCTGTTTTTGAGCCGACTCAGAAAAACGTTTATAATCCAATTCTTTTCTACGTTTAAGAAAAAACAGAATCCATATCACATACATTATACTTCCTAATGCAAAAATGGAGAAAATAGATGCACTATAATAAATCAGTACTGCTCCAAAAATAAAGAGATTAAACATAGAAAATAAGGTGTTCAAAGTAGAGCCTGTTAACAAACGCTCTATTCGTGAATGGTCCTGAATCCGTTGCATAATATCTCCTGTCATCCTGGAATCAAAATAAGCAATAGGAAGATTCATTAATTTGATAAAAAAGTCAGAAACCAAAGAAATATTAATACGTGTACTTAAATGCAACATGATCCAGCTCCTAAAAATATCCACACTGGATCGACCTATAAAAAGCATTACCTGCGCTAATAATATGATATATATAAAACTGACATCCTGATTTTGTATCCCCACATCTACAATGCTCTGGGTAAGAAACGGAAATACCAACTGAAGGATACTACCGGTTAATAACCCTAAGACAAGCTGCACAAAGAGAGATTTGTATTTTAAAACATATTTGAATAAAAATTTAAACGATTGTTTGTTAGATTCTTTTTCCCAACCTAGTTCATAAAATTTTGGGGTTACTTCTAATAGTAAAACAACACCTTCTTTTGTCTGATCAGTAGCATTTTGCCCTATCCATCTTTTAATAAACTCATCCTTTTTATAACTTATAAGTCCATATGCAGGATCTGAAATATAAATGACATCCTTTTTTATCTTATACACTACCACAAAATGGTTCTTATTCCAGTGCACGATACAAGGTAGGGAAACTTCTTTTAGTTTTTCGTAATTTATCTTTGCTCCAATCGTATTAAACCCTATAGTCTCTGCAGCATCGCTTAATTTAAGAAGATTACTACCTACTCTTGTCGTTTCGGCCAATTCCCGGATTTCTTGTAGAGAAATGATTTTACCATAATGTTTAGCGATAATTCGTAAACATGTAGGACCGCAATCTTTGGAGTCGGGTTGTTTATAAAAAGGGAATTTTTTCAATTTGATAGAATATTATTTACAAAATAAAGAATATGATTTTTTGTTAAAATTTACATAATGAATTCCTAAAAATCTGGCATAGTTTACTTCCCAGATTTTTTAATTTAAATATTGTAATACTTAAGGATATCACTATCACAGTAAATAGTGGTCTGAATACTACCAACACGTTTTCCATAACAATTCTCTGTACTACTAGAACAAGAAAGAATTATGCTTCTACAATACAACTGCATACGGCAAGCTCCGTTTCCATCGATATTATGATATCCTCCAATAGAATAATAATATCCGCCAAAAATAACTTTCATCTGCTCTTTTCTGAGTCTTTTCTGGTCTATTAGTTCCATATTTCTTATTTTTAGTTTTTTCATAATATTTAATTTTAAGAGTAATTATTTTCCCTAAATCTTTTAATGACACTCAAAGATTGCATACCACTGCAAAAAAAGATAATCCTCTAGTGACTTGGAATCGTGTTCTGATAAATGTAAAAATACGGACGACGGATATCACGATCTTTTACTACGATCCCTATTTGATAAGCCACAGTAAGGATTAAAGTACCAGCAATTTTAGGAATGTATATAAAAATTAAGGGGTTATTCATATAAACTAAAAATTAAATTAAGTTAGTTAATAGACTTTGTATTTTTTCTAACCCTTCTTTTCCAATGCCTCTATATAAGATTTTTCTCTTTTTATCGATTAACAAATAAGTAGGAAAATTTTCTATTCTTAACTTTCTAATAATTCCCATAGTATCTCTTTCTTTTTCAAAACTTATGAAATGATTATCCCATTCAATTCTTTCTTTTAATATATGTTCCTTGATGCTTCTTTCATTTTTATCTAATGCTATTCCTAAGATTTCTATGTTTTTGAACTTTTTCCTAATTCTTTTGAGGTCCGGAATCAACTCTAGACAAGGCTTACACCAGGTTCCCCAAAAATCAATTATCAAATAATCCTTATCCTTTATTACCTTATCAATATCACATTTTTCATTATTAATGATATTCAAAATTTGAAAATTTTCGATATAAAAATTTTTTCGAATTCCAATTTCTTTATTATCCCCGAATGATTTTAAGCGTTGGAGTTTTAAGTTTTCGTTGAGATAATCAATTGATTTTAAGAGGAATAAATCCCTTCCTAAAAAAACTTTGTCTCCCAATATATAGGGAAAATAATTTGGATTAGAAATAGTTTTAAAGTCACTTTCTTTGGTAGAAATTAAGATTTTCGGAAGATCTAAAAATAAGTTTTGTATAGCTAATTTATGATCTTTATTCTTTACATAACCTTTCCAATATCCGAAAGGAATAAAAGCTAGCTGTAGTGAGTTTGTTATAGAATCATAATTATATTCATTATAATAATTTGGAAATGGAATTATCTTACCAGTCAAATTGATCCCATTTTGATCAAATTGAGTATTGAAAAGACGATTTAATTCATTGAAATTGATACTATCAAACTTATCATAATTGATTTTTTTTCCAAAGTTAAAATCAATATCATCAGAAAAATTTTTATTTCTATTAAAATCAACTTTTAAAATTATGCTATCATTTTTTAATCCTGTAATTGCCCAAATCTTTTCCTTACTATTTAATAACTCTAATGATTCAATTGAATTTAATTGAGTAAATTGATTAGACTTGAACATCTTCTTTGTTTGAGATTTCGGATTATATTCTAAATAAAATAATCTAAACACATCAAGTTGTTCTGGAATCCCTTCTATTAAATCTAAATTTGTAGAATAATTCAAGGGAGTAATCATTTTTTGAAAAAGACCCTCATCATTTTCAATAAAGCTCAATTTAACTTCTTCGATTTTTGTTTTTTCACAGCTCGCAATAAGTAATATATAAAAGAATATACTTAATGATTTTTTTTTATAAAACATTTTATAATCGTTAAATTAAATTTGGAGTTTTTAAATATATAGGCTACCTATTAAAATATTTTTATGAACTAATTTAGACTTTTCTTTAAACTACAATTTTTACATTTCGCACCATAATCTTCTCTTTTTTAAGTTTCATTTCGTACATGCCGGATGCAACTAAAAAAGGTCTTTATTAGAAAAAAGATCGTAAATCTCAGTACCCAAACAAAAAATATAAATATTCATTCCTTTTAGCTTTTAAAGCTTACTTTTCTTCCAAATATTATAGAAAACTGAAACCTAGAATAAGATTTGTGTTAATTTGTAATAAATGGGTAGCCTATATTAATCAGGGTGAAAAGTTTAGTTAACTGTAAGCAACTAAAAAAATCAACAAGTATAACTTATGCCATCACAAGTGATCTCACCCCAACCTCTTTTACAATCACCTGTATCACTAGTACAGCTGATTGAACCTGTGGCACAATCAAGTGTTGCTGTACAAGAACCGTCACCATTATAGTACGCACCGCCACCGTAACCTCCACATACAGATTTAAGTTGCTTTTTTTGAAGCATTTCCTGATCTGTAAGTTCTAATTTCTTCAGATTCAATTTTTTCATAATTTCAAGTTTTAAAAGTATTAATTCCCTGAACCTTTAAAGACACTCAAGGTATATGTCTATAAAAAAATTACAATTCCTAAAAAGTAATTACATTTGGACTTATTCATTTATTACCTGGTTTTTTCCTGGTTCTCCACTATCAAAGAATCAGAACTTAAAATCTTTTCTAATGCATCTAAGGAGATATCCTTTTTCGAGAATTATTCCCTCCCTATTTAAAAGAAAATTAGTTGGAAACTTATTAATACCTAGTACTGCAGATTCTAAATGATCCTCATCTAAAAAGTGTTTCCAAATAATTTGTTGGTTCTTAATAACATTTTTCCATTTAGGAATATTTATAGCTTGATCAGTAGAGATACCTATTATCTCCAAATCTTCTCGACTATAATTAAAATATAGTTCTTTAAGCTTGGGAAACTGCCTAATACAAGGACCACTCCACGTACCCCACAAATCCAATAACAAATATTCCCTATCATTAAAAAATCTGAGAGTTTACTTTTATGAAGTATTTTTAATTCTATAAAAGAAAGGATACTATTATATAGAAGTAATAGCATCCCTCGGGATAATTAAGTAGGAAATGGTAAGGGTTGCTCAGGACACTGATAACCACCTAAACAGCCTTTATAATGGTCACATTCAAATGAAGCATGTCCACCACAAGAATGAGGGACTTGTATTCCGTCTATCATACAAAAAAAGAAGCATGTATCATCATAACCTCCTCCAAATACAGATCTAAGTTGTTTTTTTCGAATCATTTCCTGATCCGTCAATTCCAGGTTTTTTAATTTTAATTTTAATTTTTTCATAATACTTAATTTTAAGAGTTACTTTCCCTGAACCTTTAAAGACACTCAAGGCATATGTCTACTCTTCATGAAAATATTTTTAAATCTATATCAATATATCTTTTAAGTCTTCTATCTTATACTCGCTTGGCAATTCATATCCATTAATAAAGATAGTTGGCGTATGGGTAATTTTTTCTTTATCACACCAGGTTCTCATAACTTTTATTTTTTCCATTTGTTCTTCTAACTCACCATTCATGGGATATTTACTAGCAAAGGTTTCATAGTCTTTTTTTTCTGCCAGATACCAATCATCCAATGCATGTTGTGTCTGCTGTTTATCTCCCTGGTTATCAACCGCTAAAAAATGACGTACTGGTTTTGCTTTATAATCTTTGGGATCGGTTGAAGCAGTAAATAGTATTTGTAAATTGATCACTTCTTTTTCTACCAATTCCTCTAATATAGGATGAGCATCTGCACAGGGACCACAATACGGATTGCAGACTTTGATTACAGCATACTTTGCATTTTCACTATTAAAAATGATACCCATACCATCTGTAGGATATTGTATTTTTCTGGATTTATGCAAGAGACCTGTAAATACATCTAAGTTATTCTTTAACTGTAAAAAGTTTCTTTTATAAAAATTGCTTTCTTTACTACGTTCTAATATTGGTTTTAATAATTTCCAACTAAGAATAGGTAATACTAATAGTGCAATGAAAGAGGGTAATAGCATAAAATCTAAAGACCCGGTATACCAGTTGGTAAAAAATATGAGAACAATCTCAACTGCTAAAGCGCCTTGTATAGCGATACATAACTTACACCACTGTTTTAGAATGACACCTTGATATATAAAAGAAGATATTATAATAGGAATCGAGAGCAGACTTACCCAACCAGTTATTGTCAAAGCACCGGAAGAAAATCCTTGTAGAAGCAAGAATACCGATGTGCCAAAAAAATAAGCAAAACCTATCTCACTCCAGCTAAAGGTATTGTACAAGAAAGTCGCCTGTTTAGAATTTAGTACCGCATCACAATTAACCTTTTTACCCCCTGAACATATTTTTTGTAAGACAGGATTATGTTTATCTATTTCATACCATAGTAATAAACCACTAGCCACAACCCCCAATACCTTGATCATAAAATAGGTTGCCAGAAGTAGTTGAGATGCTGGTTCTATATTTATTTGCTTATAAAACGATATTCCTATCCAGCCCAAAAGGCAGAGTAACAGAACACCTGTACCAATGTTTAGGGTATTACTTGCAATCCTTTTCTTTGTATACCCTTCTTCGCCCGAGGATTCATTGGTTTCTGCAAATAAACATGCTCCTGTCCAATCTACAACAAACTGATCAAAAGGCATTTTAACGTATTGATCTTTAGCATTATAATATCCAATTGTTGTATCCGAAATATCTGTAACCACTACAAAGTTTTCCCAGCCTTTACCAGCTCTTTGCGTAATAAATGATCCCGGAATCGTTTTCAATTTATGCTGATCTATTTTGCCTGAAAGCGTAGCTATATTGCAACTTTGTAAAGTATCAGACATGGCAAGCATACTTTTATAGTCAGGATGAGATAGTATTTTATCCTTTATATAGCCCAATGTTACTTTGGCCCGTAACATTTTGGTTAATCTATAGGTGGATAACACTACATTTTCCTTAGTAAGCGAAGGTTTTAAGAGCATAAGCTAAAAAAGGTTAAGTTAAGTTTTTCTTTCTCTGGTACTATAAAATATACCAAAATTGTTTCTTACTTGTAATATGGTAATACCGTAGTTAACTTTTTTAAGGGATAAAATTTTATAACCTTTTATATTACTTACTTCTTCCCAAAACAAAAAACTATTTAAAAAGCAGTACATTTTCTATAAGTAGTACTTTGTCCCTGAGAAGTTACACAGGGTAAGGGTATAACAACTGGTAGGGGTAATAACACCATCTACTATAATACTAAAGTTACAATCTAAATCTGTATTACATTGATTTGTAGGACAACCACTGGTACCATATCAACCAGGCACATAACCCGCCATATATACGTCTTAAGCGATCTCTTTGAATCATCTCATCATTTTCTAATTCCAATTTTTTTAAATTAAGTTTTTTCATTATTGAAAGATTTTAAGAAGTTTCTATTAATGAACTACCCCGAGGCAGAGCCGTCGAGGTATCAAAACAATGTTAGTTGATCTGAATGTACTTTTTTATATTCTTTCTCCATTCCTTGGTTTTTCACATATGCTCGGATTACTTCCTCATTTGAATACTGTCCAACTGTATTTGCATAAAACCCACTAGTCCAAAACTTACCTCCCCAAAGTTTTGCCTTAATCTCTGGAAATCTTTGAAATAATTGCTTCGCAGTAATACTCTTTAACATACTAATCATTTTAGAAACAGAAGAACTTGGAACACTTTGAATCAAAAAGTGAACCTGATTTGATTCATACCCAATCTCAAGAAAATGAATCTCATAACGCTCCGAAATTTCCAAACAAATCTGCTTTAGACATTCTCCAATATCCTTTGTTATAACGGATTTCCCATATTTCAAAGGAAAAACCAAATGATACAACAACAATGTCTTATTATGTCTCTTTATTATGTGTTCACTCATTATCCGAAAATACGCTTTTTCAAAGCGTAATGAAAACCTAAGGTTTTCAAACTTTCCGCAAAACCCCGAACCAGAGCCTCGAGGAATTCTTTAGATTAAAGTACTCATTTTCAAAAAGATAAATTTCCTATACTGTCCTATGAGTTGTTAATAAAATTGCATTTTCCATGGTATGTAGTAGTTTTGAGAGCATGAAGTCATTTAAACTTTTTTCTTATTTTTCTTTTTAAATTTTTTGAGGGCTATAACAATGAAGGCTAGATAGTTGAATCCCTTCCAGCTCTCGTTAGTTGTATCGAATCTATTGAGTAACTTACGTTAGCTGTCCATCCACGCATTGGTGCGTTCCACCGCATATCTTTCGTCGTAAAGTTCCTTGTCAAAATATTCGTCCCTATCCTTATTTCCCTTGCGCTTATTAAAGCAAACGTTGGCATTAATATCCTTTTTATTGCACGATTCCCGGAAGATCTTTGAATCGAATCCAGCATCGGCATTCAAAAACAGTACCTCAACTGATATTTCGGCTTCTTCAAGCGTACCAGTAACCACCTCGAACTGCACCTCTATATCGTAAAGATCGTTATGGTTGCCCGCCACGGGCTCTGACATAGCCAAGGGCAATCCCTGCCTATCAGTCAGATAAAGGGAATTGGTCGTTTTCGCTTTCTTCCTACCTTGATATTCGACCTGCTCCCCACCACGTTTGGCAGGAGTATGACTTCCATCCAAATCAACACTAGAAAGGTCGAGTTTGGCCTTGTACCTATTGAGGAGCTTTATCCAACAGTCCCTCCAAAAACCGATCTTGCACCATTTTCGGTAATGATAATAGACCGATTGCCAGCTTAAAGCAGCTTTTTCGAAAAGAGCTTTTACCGGTAACTGATCCCATTGGACACCTGTCTTGAGCTTGTAAAGTATAGCGTTCACAATCTCGTGCAAAGGAACTCTTGGAGGAAATCCTCGATATGTTTTCGGAATATATGACACAATCTCATTTTCTATCATATCTTTGTCTAGTACTTTGTACATAAAGGGTTGTTTTGAAATTATTTATGTCTTGCAACACAAATATCCGCAACCCTTTCTTTTAATTCAAAAAAAGTTTAAATCACTTCAATATCCCAAAACTTTGGATCAAGATTTATCTTTCTTTGAATGTTATAAATGTACCTAAATTCATTATTACTTGTAATACTGTAAAACCACAGTTAACATTCTGATAACTAAAGTTTAGAACTTGTTCACAAAACATATGTATCGATTAAACAAAATCAATTTTGCGCACAACATAATGTCAGAACCTGAATTCTGAGCCTACGTAAATAAAGGGAAATAACCTACTTTTAAATACATTGTTTCCAGGTGGAGAGCTGGTTCTGTGAAGTTAAACAAGATCGAGTAACACAGGAAGTGGGTGTAATAACACCGTTTATAATAACATTGAAATCAGAATCAGCATCAGAAAAACATTAGTTTTGAGAACAACCTGAAGTGTAATAACTTGCCGGTGTGTAACCCCAAAAATAGATTTCAATTGATTATTTTGAAGGATTTCATTACTTTGCAGTTCTAACTTTTTTAGATGAATTTTTTCATGATAATATATGTTGTTGATTAATACTTTTAAATTATTTATAATCAAACATATAGTTACCCTGCACTATCATGTTTTTTGTTAATGATACGCTAAAGAAAAGTATCTACATCGACTTGCGATCAATAAATCCAAAATCATTTTTAATCTGTTCTTTACGGTTTTCAAGAATAAGCTGTGCTGTAGTTTCGCCCATCTTTTTGAAATCTGTTCCAATTACCGTAATTCCAAGTAGTTCTTTTAATGGTGTATCATTGTATGAAATAATGCCAATATCCTTCCCAAGTGTCAACGAACTGTCTCTAACTTGTTTAACCAGGTCAACCAGATCAGTCTCTTTGATAGTAATAAAGGTATCCCCTGCTCTAAGCTCCATACCCTCGTAAATATCATCCAAAATTTCAAAATCAAAAGAATGAGCAACACAAAACTTTCTGAAACCGTGTAAGATTTCTCTGGGATATGGATACACAGATTTATCGGGATAGACTAGAATAAGTTTTTTATATTTTTTTAATTTCTCAATCCCTTCCTTTAAGGCATCAATTATGTCCTCTTCAAAATCCTGGTAAACTTGAACGGTATCTTTCTTTAAAAAATCAATCTTATTATCTAAAAGAATAAGTTTATAATCAGGTATTTCTTCGATCGCTTTCAAAACCTTATCGGTATACCCCACATATTGGAGTTGTTCATTTTTGAAATGAGACATAATTACGTAATAGTCATAATGACCTTTATATCGTTCCATCAGCTTTAAGAACAACGTTTCATCACAATGATAAATATGAAGATCCAGATGAGCATTGGTGCCAATAGCATTTAGGAATGCATTATAGATTGTCATTTTATAGGAACTCAGCTTATTAATCAAGAAAAGAATATTAACCTTGTTTATCAGATCTGTTTTAGCCACATAAAATCCTTTTCCTTTTACCGACTCTATTATTTTACGCTCTTTAAGAAGGTTGTAAGCTTTCTCTACAGTATCCCTAGACAAATAGAACTCTTCACTTATCTCGTTGATAGATGGGATTTTCTGTCCAACATTCAGATTTCCTCTAGAGATATCGTCTATAATTGAGTCTACAATCTGTTTATACTTGGGTTTTCTGGATTCATGATCTATCCTTATGTTTACTATAAGATCCATTTGTTTTAGTAGGGGTAAAATTATACGTGTCGCGTTGAAAAATAAACAAAAATTAAACAACATTATTAATTATTTAATCATTTTTTATCTAAATTATCGAAGTATTCAGAACAAATGTTCGGTTATGCAGTATACTACAGGATGCAGAATATTAGTGCTAATTCTATTTTCGAGTAAAAATTTAGAAAATAAATGCCAACTTTAAAACCCCCGTTTACTATGGGAATAGCCAAAAAAAAGTACAACTATGTAGATTATCTATGGGATGACAAAAAAGCTGCTTCACTAAAACATGATGAAGTAGCGCTTTTTTTATATAGATCTAACATTCTGGGTGCTGATTTACGTATTACTAATTATGGTGGTGGAAATACCAGTTGTAAAACCATTGAAAAAGATCCTTTGACTAATGATGATGTTGAAGTAATGTGGGTAAAAGGATCTGGTGGGGATATTGGCACGTTAACAAGATCTGGTATTGCCGGGCTATACACAGAACGACTCAAGGATCTTAAAAAAGTCTATCATGGTATCGAGCATGAAGATGAAATGGTTGCACTTTTTAATCATTGCCTCTATGATCTTGATAGTAAAACTCCTTCCATAGATACCCCTTTGCACGGATTATTGCCTTTTAAACATATCGATCATCTACATCCGGATGCTTTAATTGCCATTGCCGCAGCAAAAGATGGCGAAAAAATTACCAAAGAGATTTGGGGAGACACTATGGGCTGGGTTCCATGGCAAAGACCAGGTTTTGACCTGGGTTTAAAACTAGAAGAATGTTTAGAAAAAAATCCAGGTATCAGAGGAATTATCCTTGAGAGTCATGGTCTATTTACATGGGGCAACACCTCTCATGAATGTTATCTAAACAGTCTTGAGGTAATAGAAATGGCCTCGGCTTATATTGAAGACAAAATAAAAGAAAAAGGAAATGTTTTTGGAGGACAAAAAGTACAATCTCTTCCACCAAGCAAACGTAAAGAACAGGCATCAACCTTAGCCCCTATACTTAGGGGGTTATGTTCGAGTGCAAATAGAATGATTGGTCATTTTACCGATGACGATAGAGTCTTAACCTACATTAATAGCTATGATCTGGACAAGTTAGCTCCTATGGGAACCTCTTGCCCAGATCATTTTTTAAGAACGAAAATCAAACCATTAGTACTTGATCTTAAACCTGATGAAGATTTATCAGACAATAAAGAGCTTCTAACAAAAATTGAACCGCTGTTAAAACAATATAGAGCAGACTACAAAGAATATTATAATACTTGTAAACATCATAACAGCCCGGCTATGCGTGATCCTAACCCGGTTGTTATTATATATCCCGGAGTAGGAATGTTTACGTTTGCCAAAAATAAGCAAACGGCAAGGGTGGCCGGCGAGTTTTATGTGAATGCAATTAATGTGATGCGAGGAGCAGAAGCTATTTCAGAATATACAGCCCTGCCAAGACAAGAAGCTTTTAATATCGAATATTGGCTATTAGAAGAGGCCAAGTTAAAAAGAATGCCAGCTGAAAAGCCTTTGTCTAGAAAAGTTGCTATCATTACAGGAGCTGTCGGTGGAATTGGTAAAGCTATTGCTGATAAATTGGTATCCCAAGGTGCTAATGTGGTTATTACAGATTTGCAAGAAGAAACTTTAAAAAATGCCTCAACGTCTTATAATAAAGATGAAGCTATAACTGCCATTTGTGATGTAACCGATCCTAATTCTATAGAAAAAGCATACAAAAAAGGCTGTTTAGCTTTTGGAGGTATTGATATTATAATTCACTCTGCCGGTTTAGCGATCTCAAAGCCATTAGAAGAAACTACTTTAGCCGACTGGAATTTGTTGCAAAATGTTTTGGTAAAGGGTCAATTTCTTATGGTTCAGAAAGGTGTTGAAATTATTAAATTACAAGGATTAGGTGGGGATATTATAAACATAGCCAGTAAAAATGGCTTAGTCTCGGGACCAAATAATGTGGGATATGGAACGGCAAAAGCTGCTCAACAACACATGACGCGATTATTAGCTGCAGAACTGGGGGACCATAAGATTAGAGTCAATACAGTAAATCCTGATGGAGTAATTGTCGGAAGCAAAATATGGGAAGGCAAATGGGCAGAAGGTCGTGCCAAAGCCTATGGAATAAAAGTTGAGGAGCTACCCGCTCATTATGCTAAAAGAAATTTACTTAATGAAATCATTCTCCCTGAAGATATAGCAAATGGAGTATTTGTATTTTTAGCTATCTTAGATAAAAGTACTGGCAATACTATTAACGTAGATGGGGGGATGCCTAATGCTTTTGTACGCTAATACCAATATCTATAATGAAAATAGACAAAAATAAAATCATCGATCTTAACAAAGGTGTAGAAACAAAACATCTTATTCAGTTAGATGCTATAGCAAATCAGCTTCAAAATAAAGGTATCGATGGTCAAAATATCATTGAAAAACTTAAGACTTTTCAGGTTGCAATACCTAGCTGGGCCTTAGGTGCAGGCGGTACTCGATTCGGAAGATTCTCTTTTGGAGGAGAACCGGCATCCTTAGAACAAAAAATAGATGACATTGGCATCCTTAATGCACTCACCAATACTGCTGGTGCTGTATCACTGCATATCCCTTGGGATATTCCCAAAGATTATAAGGCAATAAAAGAAAAAGCCGCCTCTAATAACATCATTTTTGATGCTGTAAATTCTAATACATTTCAGGATCCACCAAATGCAAAAGAAAGCTATAAATTTGGTTCCTTATCCAATATAAATAAAGCCGCTAGAGAACATGCGATACAACATAACATTGAAGTCATTGATATTGGCCAAAAATTAGGCTCAAAAAGCATTACGGTTTGGTTGGCAGATGGTGCTAATTTTCCCGGACAAAACAATTTTCAAAGAGTACTAAAGAATACTCAGGATAGCCTTCAACAGATATATCAATCGCTACCCGATGATTGGAAACTATTTATAGAATACAAACCCTACGAACCTAATTTCTATAGTACAGTGATTCAGGATTGGGGCACTTCTCTAATGTTAGCAGAAAGCTGCGGAGATAAAGCCTTTACCCTGGTAGATCTAGGACATCATTTACCCAATACCAATATCGAGCAGATTGTCGCTACGTTACTATACAAAGGTAAACTAGGAGGTTTTCATTTTAACGATAGTAAATATGGAGATGACGACTTAACAGTGGGCTCCATAAAACCCTATGCCCTATTCTTAATTTTTAATGAGCTGGTTTTTGGAATGGAGAATAATCCTCAAAACCCCGAACTTTCCTGGATGATTGATGCAAGTCATAACACCAAGGATCCATTAGAGGATTTAATACAATCCTTAGAGGCTATTTTAATTGCCTATGCCCAAGCATTACTGATAGATCAAAAGAAACTTAGAGAGGCTCAAGAAACACAAGATGTTGTTGCTTGTCAAGAGATTTTACAAGATGCTTATAGAACCGATGTTCGACCTTTGATAAGAGAATCCAGATTACAAGCGCAAGCCTCAATTGATCCTTTGGCCACCTATCGAGAGTTGAATGTTAGAAAAAACCTCATCAAAGAGCGTGGAAAAAAATCAACCGCAACTGGATTATAAGAACTCATGAAAAAGGTCACGGCAGTTTTTGATATCGGAAAAACCAATAAGAAGTTCTTTCTCCTTGATTCAGATTATAAAGAAGTATATAAAGAATATACCCAATTTACAGAGATCGAAGATGAAGACGGTTTTCCTACTGAAAATTTACCTGAACTTCAGAAATGGTTGAAAGATCTTTTTAATCGAATCCTTTCTGCCGAAAAGTATGATATTGAATCGATTAACTTCTCAACCTATGGAGCAAGCTTTGTACATCTGGATAAAAAAGGTAATGTACTAACACACTTGTACAATTACCTAAAACCATTGCCTGAAGAAATTACGGCAGCTTTTTACCATGATCATGGCGATCCTTTAACTATTGCAACAGCAACAGCTTCTCCTATGGCAGAAATGCTTAATTCGGGGATGCAACTGTATTGGTTAAAGCATACTCGGCCAGGGGTATTCTCTACTATTAGATATTCTCTTCATTTCCCACAATATTTATCTTTTTTATTTACAGGAATTCCGGTAAGCGAATTTACTAGTACCGGTTGTCATACCGCACTATGGGATTATAATAAGAATACCTATCATAATTGGGTAATAAATCAAGGAATTGATACGAAGTTTCCTTTTATAGTTCCCACTCAGACCAGCTTCAATATGATTTATAATAACAAAAGAATTAGAATAGGTGTTGGAATTCATGATAGTTCTTCGGCACTAATTCCTTATTTATTAGGAGAAAAAAAACCATTTATCCTTATTTCCACCGGAACTTGGAGTATTACATTAAATGCTTTTAGTACTGAATCATTATCTAAAAAGGATATTAAAAGCAATTGCCTAAATTATCTTAAAGTTGATGGAAAACCTGTACGTGCCACTCGTTTTTTTATGGGACAAGAATACACGTTACAAGTAAAAAAACTTAGCAAATATTTCAATAAAGATAAAGATTATCATAAAACCATTGGATTTGACATCAACTTGTATCTTAAACTAAAGGATCAAAAGAAAAGATACTTTAGATTTGAGGAAATACGCATCGACAGGGATGATAAGGTTTCAGAAACTGATTTATCCATATTTTCTTCTTTCGATATCGCCTATCACCAACTTATGATTGAATTAGTTGCCATTCAGGTCAAAACAACGCGATTAGCCATTGGCACTAGTAAAATTAAGAAGATATATATTGATGGAGGGTTTACAGATAATGAAATTTTTATCAAGCTAGTCGCCCTACACTTTAAAAAATATAAAGTCCGAACCACCAAATCACCATTAGGTTCTGCACTAGGTGCTGCTATGGTAATTTCTGATCATAAACTTAATTCAAGATTCTTGAAAGACAATTATCAAATGAAAAAACTACAACCACCAGTATTACAACCTATATAATTAATACCCTCTAGTATGAAATGGAAATACAACACACAATATCCATCAATTGATGATCTAAGGAATAAAGCAAAAAAACGCATTCCAAAATTCGCTTTTGAATATTTAGATGGTGGTTGTAATGAAGATGTAAATCTGTTAAGGAACCGCTCTGACATACAACAGGTAGAACTTAGACCTAACTACTTAAGCAAACATTCTGGATCTGATATAAAAACCGAGCTGTTTGGAGTAACCTATGATGCGCCGTTTGGCATTGCACCAATAGGTTTACAAGGATTAATGTGGCCCAATGCTCCTGAGATTCTGGCAAAAGCTGCTTACGATCATAATATTCCGTTTGTTCTAAGTACGGTCACCACCAGTAGCATAGAACGTATTAGCAAAATTACTGAAGGCAATGCCTGGTTCCAATTATATCATCCAACCGAAAATAGATTAAGAGATGATATTATTAACAGGGCTGCCTCAGCAGGATGTCCTGTGTTAGTATTGCTATGCGACGTTCCTACCTTCGGGTTTCGCCCCAGAGATATACGAAATGGTTTAGCGATGCCCCCAAAAATGTCGATACAAAATATTTTACAAATTCTTGGTAAACCCAAATGGGCGTTACAAACTTTGATTCAGGGTCAGCCCAATTTTGAAACCCTAAAGCCCTATATGCCCAAAAATCTTAATCTGAGCGCTCTTGGCCAGTTTATGGACATAACCTTTAGCGGAAGACTCAATGAAGAAAAAATAGCACCTATTAGAGAGCTATGGAAAGGTAAAATAGTGCTTAAAGGAGTGGCTAGCGAAGCTGATACCGAAAAAGCAATTAAATTAGGATTAGACGGAATCATTGTTTCAAATCATGGCGGACGACAACTGGATGCAGGACAATCAACCATAAAACCTTTACGAGGTATTGCAGAAAAATATGGAGATAAAATCACAGTAATGATGGATAGTGGACTGCGATCTGGCCCTGATATTGCAAGAGCGATGGCAAGTGGTGCTCAATTCACATTTATGGGCAGATCCTTTATGTATGGGGTATCAGCTCTAGGTAAAGAAGGCGGAAATCACACAATATCTCTCATCAAAACACAATTGCAACAGGTGATGGAACAAATCTGTTGTGAGCGTACTGAAGATTTCCATAATCATTTGATAATTTAGTTTATTGTAGAAAGAATATGAGTCAATTCAATATAGAAGAAGAAATCGAAGAAATAGCCGGTGGAGAATTTGAAAGGGAACCTGTTCCCAAAAGTAGTTGGAAAGGTTGGAAAAGTTTTTTGGGTATGTATGCCGGAGAGCATGCTGCAGGAACCGAATTTATGATTGGTCCCCTATTTCTTACAGCAGGGGTTAGTGCCTTTGACTTAATAGTAGGATTACTCATTGGTAATTTACTCGCAGTACTAAGCTGGCGATTTCTAACAGCCGAAATTGCAGTAAAAAACAGACTTACTTTGTATTACCATCTTGAAAAAATCTGCGGAAAAAATCTGGTCACTACATATAATCTTGCCAACGGAGTATTATTCTGCTTTTTGGCAGGAGCCATGATCACAGTATCTGCAACCGCGGTAGGAGTCCCATTTGATATGGAAATGCCAAAACTTACCGATACCATGCCCAATGGCATAACCTGGGTGATCATTGTAGTCATTATCGGCACAGTAATTTCTATAATTGCCGCCAGAGGATATGATACCGTATCCAAAGCTGCTAACTGGATGTCTCCAATTATAGTGTTAGCTTTTTTAGCATGTGGGATCGTTGCATTAAATCAATTAGGTGTAAAAAGTTTTGATGATTTCTGGGCAATTTGGGGAGAAGGTTCTGAGCCTTTTCCCGGACAAGTTAAGTTTACTTTCTGGCATGTGGTATTATGGTCTTGGTTTTGTAATGCCGCTATGCATATAGGAATGTCTGATCTTTCTGTATTCCGCTTTGCTAAGTCATCTTCATCTGGTTGGACAACGGCAGCGGGAATGTATGTTGGTCATTATATGGCATGGATTGCGGCTGCCTTATTATATGCCGTGTACCTTAAAACTCCAGAAGCTCAGACTTTATTGAGCAATGGTGAAGCTCCTACAGTAGCCCCCGGACCTCTTGCCAATAATGCCATCGGTATATTTGGTATTATAGCTGTAATACTTGCGGGATGGACTACTGCAAATCCCACTATATACAGAGCGGGATTAGCTTTTCAGGCAATTATACCCAAAGTTTCTACCTTTTGGGTCACCATCCTAGCTGGATCCATAGCTACTTTGGCAGGTATTTTTCCGGCTTTTGCTATGAAATTACTAGGCTTCGTTGCCCTGTATGGTTTTATCCTGGCTCCTATGGGTGCTATTATTGTTTTTGAATATTTCTATGGAAAAAAGATGGGTATTATTCCTTTTTATGCCGAAGAAAAGAAAATTAACTTCAATCTATCCGTTTTATTGGCATGGGGCATTAGCTTCGGTATTTTTTACTTCATTTCGAAACAATATGATGTGTTTTTATCATTTGTAACCTTACCGGCGTGGTTAAGTTGCGGAGTTTTGTATCTGGTCTTCAGTAAATTTCTTCAAAAGTAAAATATCCATTTAATGATACATCTTTTGAAAAGTATTCTCTAATTTTGAGATACTTCAAAGATTTAATAATCATTATTTTATTAAGCTGTTTGAAGGTATGATTGTTTTTTGTATAAGAACTCAAATACATATATACAAAGAAGATTAATTCAGAATCTACAATGATATAAAACCTAATTATGCCAAAAAACTACTTCCCTCTTTATTCAGAATTAAGGATGAAATTCTTTTTTCTTATTCTCATAAGCTTGCTAAATGTTAATGCTTCTTATACTCAAAAACGAGGTTTAACCAACTCAACAATCGAATCTATAGAATGTCGAATAGATTCTTTAAACAAATTATACTATAAATACCGATATTCTAATCGAGATACAGTGAAGCTATTTCTTAAAGAGGCTTTAGCTCTTAGTGATAGCATAGGATACACTAAAGGTAAAGTGAAAATCCTTACCGGTATAGGGATGACGCTAAGTTCTGAAGGTAAATACATGAAGGCACTTTCTAATTATATAGAAGCATTAAAACTTTCACATTCTTTACTAATCGAAGCAACGAATGAAAATGAGATTAGAGATATTGAAGAAAATTTATGTGGTGTACATTTAAGTATGGGAATTGTATATGGTAATTTGCAAGAAGTAAATGCTGCCTTACAGCACTATTCTAAGGCCGAAAAAATTGCCCTCAAAGCTAATGCCCAGAGAACAGTAAGACATATTATGAGCCTGAAAGGAATCCTACATCAAAGTATGGATAATCATAGCAAAGCAAAAGATATTTATCTGGAATTATTAGAAAAGAAAAACAAAAAGGATACAACTGATCGAGGCATTCCCATTTTATATTTTAATCTTGGAGAGGCCTATTGTGAACTCAATAAACCTAATGAGGCTTTATATTATAATACCACCGCATATGATCTTTTTGAGAAAATGAATGACAAAATTGGTATTGTTGCGGGGCTTCAAGGTTTCGGAAGAATCTATCTTAAACAGAATAAATTACCAAAAGCTCTTACTTATTGCCATAAGTCACTTGTAAAACTTCATGGAATGGAAGATTATCGATCTAGAGCTCAGACTTATCTATTACTAGGAGAAATTCATCATAAAAACAAGCTAATTGACTCTGCTGTTTATTATTCTCAAAAAAGTTTAGATCTCTCTTTAGAAAATAATCTTAATGAAACTGCTCTAAAATCCTGTGAGCATCTAATAGAAGTCTACAAAGTCGAAAAAACTATGTACTCAACTGAAGATATCTACAAACTAAATACATTATATCTCGAATTGCAAAGTAGGTTGCTAAACAAAACTAATGAGGTAGAGCTGGCAGATGTTATCAATAGAGATCCAATTATTGTAGACGTAACAATCCCATTATCACATGAATTTAAAATCACTCCAATTCAGAATCGTATTTATAAAATTCTATCGGTATGCTTTTGTATCTTTCTATTTGAAATTGCTTTTATTAGGTTTATACAGAAAAAATAAGTCCTAAAAGTTATCTTTTCAAAATGAAACAAGATTACATATGAAAAAAATAATTCTGATCATTTTTGGATTTTCTTTAGGAATCCCTCTAGTCTTATGGATGGCATCTATTGTGGATATTTTACATATTCCCGATGAAATACTATTGATTCAATTGATTACTCATTTTCTGATAACTTCAATTCTGTATTCATTTTTCATTCTTATACTACCAAGATATTTAACCTACAATATTGTAAAAAGAAATACGCTTAATCAAGTCATTGTTTCCAGTTTAATATCTCTTTTTGTATCCATTACACACAGTATTATTTATGATTTTATATATACAAACGCTGTTTCTTTTGATCAGGAAAGTTTTAAGGCCTTTGTAATCACGTTTCTATTCCAAAACATTATTTTCATTCCTATAATCATACTAAACAATAAACTAAAACTCTTCCCAAGTTTACATTCTTTCAGTTTTCCTAAAGAAAACATTCTAAAAAAATATGAGGATATTATTAGTATCGAAGGGCAACAATCAAAAGAAAAAGTTAGTTTTCTTGCTAATGAGCTTTTATTCATAAAATCTTCTGATAATTATTCGGAGTTCTATTTTATGAAGGACAATGAAGTGAAACGAAAAGTAATCAGACTGACCCTAAAAAGTATTGAAGAACAAGTTGATCATATCTTATATATAACAAGAAGCCATAAATCATATATTGTGAATCTAAAACAGGATATCAAAATAACCGGTAATGCCAATGATACTAAAATATTCATAGAAAATTTTAGTATTCCGGTTTCTCGAAGTAAAAGAAATACCATTTTAGAAACATATGAAAGAATTCATCCTTAGAAAGACTTCAACAATACTATTCTGAGGCCATTTTCTTTCCTCAATCAAATTTTTAGACACGCCCAATTTTTAACTCTCGCCTTTTATATTCTTTTTGTAATTCACTCTGGTTTGTGGTAAATAACAACCCTATTACCATTCATCCCAAAAAGAAACCATTAACCTCAAACACTTGTCAATCAGCACTTTTATTTTTCTATCTCCATTTTTAAATAAATATTTGAGCTTCATAATATAATTCATATAACCAAAAATCAACTTATGAAAATCAAGAAACGCAATTCAATTGTAACCTTTAGTTTACTTATTATTTTAGGAATTTTTACAAACATTAATGCACAAAGTGTAGTCACCGGAGGTTCTGGATCTAATGGTCTTACCTTACAACTTAATTCTAATCCAGGAGGAGCTAATTCTCCTTATATCTTATTCGATGCCAAAAATGGAGGCGCGGGAAGTATTTTTATGATGAGGCAAGAAACAAATACGTTATCTCTTAACAGCTATTCCAGTAAATGGAAAAATAGAAAAGATATAATGACCTTTACTAATACTGGAAAAGTAGGAATTAATACCGCATCTCCAACGATTGACTTAGATGTTAGAGGTAAAGCACATTTTAGAAGTGGTGCATTAGATATTGCCTTCTCTACTCCTTCTGGTAGAAATGGTATCATCTTCGATTCAGATAATGGTGATGACTATTCCCGTTTAGACATTTTTAACGTTCCTAACGCTACAGAAAGTAGTAGATATTTTAGTTTTAAATATAATGCAGACTCTCATGGAATTACAATTAGAAAAGGAGGAAATGTAGGGATAGGAACTAACGGTCCTGGTTCTTATAAATTAGCGGTAAATGGTAAATTACGTGCCAAAGAGGTAGTTGTAGAAACCGGTTGGGCCGATTTTGTATTTGAAAAAGAGTACAATCTTCCTACCCTTGAAGAAGTAGAAAATCATATCAAAGAAAATGGACATCTTAAAGATATCCCATCTGCCAAAGAAGTAGAAGAAAATGGCGTAAGCCTTGGGCAGATGGATAGTAAACTACTACAAAAAATAGAAGAACTTACATTGTATCTTTTGGAAGAACACAAAAAAAGGAAAGAGTTAGAAAGTATCATCAAAACATTAGAGGCTAAGTTGAATAACTTAGAAACTAAATAATAAAAGTGATGCAGAGATTAATCTCATATATAGTATTACTTCTTTTTGTTCTGTCTATAAATCTTATGATAGGACAATCGACAGAGTTCCAGATTTCTGATGTGCAGCTAAAAATAAACGGACAATCTTTCCCGATAGATCAGATAACAAATTCTGATATTACCGAAGGAGATGAAGTATATATTGAGTACAGTATTTTTAACTTCACAGAAGTACCTGGAAACAATACACCAGTTGGAAACTACAGAATCTATGAAGATGAGGCCCATGGTATTTTTGCCAGTAGCGGTACATTAAATACCGCCAATCTGATTGCAAATCTACCAGAAATACAGGGTAGCTATCCTACTTTAGATTTTCCTGCCTCAACTAATCTGGGACAACCAAATGAAAATATCAGAGGATTTCGATTTACAGATGGACCTTTTGACACTTCTTTAAGTGGTAATCATACATTCTTTATAGCAGTGAATACGGCTATTAGGTTTAACTCACATAATTTGAACATCACCATAAGGCCACCGACTATTCCTGAACTAGCACCAGATTTTGGAAATCTTGTACAATTTTCCATATTTATCAACCCTTGTTTATCTTCTAATGTTAACGTTACTGGAAATGTTATAAATAATGGTCAAACTATAAATATCAATGCACAAAGCATTAATCAAGTAACTAGAAATGTACTATCCGGTGGAAAATTAATCGTAAAAGCCAGAGAAGGTAAAATCAGTATGAAACCTGGATATAAGGCCCGTGAGGGTAGCACGTTTAAGGCTATTATTGATCCTAATTTATCTTGCCCTACAAATAAAATCATTACTATATCTACCGAAACTATTAGTACTACAAAGGTTATATCCGGATCAAGAATAGATTTTGGATTGACAAATGGTCGTAATCTTAAAGGAGATAGTACTATACTGATGTATCCAAATCCAGTATCAGATCAGTTTGCTATAACTGCTTCAGAAAAAATAAAGAAAGTTCTTATATACAATGCTTTGGGAAAATTAGTAATCACAAAAAAAATTACCAATAACACAAATCTTTCGAAGCAAATTAATATAGGTTTTTTGACAAAGGGAATATATATAGTAAAAGTCTTTACGGAATACGAGACGTACTCTCAGAAACTAATCAAAAACTAACACTATGCACATTCAAAAAACATATATAATAACATTCTTACTTATACTCGGTGTTCTCCATAACAGTGTGAGTCAAGACGTCATTGGACTACCAAAAACTAATTTGGCAAAATTAGACCTTAATGGAAAAGGAGCAGGAATTGATCCTAATGTTTTAAGTAACGCAGACAAAATTAAAGTCGTAAATACCTTAAACAGTATCCAGCTGGGACTCATCAATGAACTAAAATCAAAAGCTACGCCAGTAAATCCAATAGTGGGCAATCAGGTAGCAAATAGGCCTGCTAATCCAAAAATCACGTTGTTTAGAAATCCAGGGCTTGATGGGCAATTACCTATAGATCAATTTAGAAACCAGACTATCAATTCATTTACTGTAGATAATTTTAATTTTACTAAAGCAAATTTACAGAGTTACAAATCTATCCTAGAACAAGCTCAGGCCTATCAATCCAGAACGAAAGCTTTAGGTTTTATTAATACCCAGCTTGCCACCTCCAAAGTAACTAATGCAACTTCAAATTTTATAATTCGAAGATTTAATGAAGAATTAGGAAGAATAGGTAAAATCTTTGGTGGTGGTGGAGAAATTGAAGTTCCGGTTTCGGGAGTTGAAGTTCCCTTTGATATCTCCGTTTTACAAGAAATTATAGAAGACCAAACAATACGTAGTGGTGTATTAGATGGCAATGTAGATGCTCTTAAAACGGCGCAAACTGATCTAAAAATACGGTCATTCTCAAATTTGAGAGAGTCTGTTCGGAGTTTCGAAAATTTAGGTGTAAAACCTGTATTGGCCGAAGACGTACCCTTATCCTCCGGTACATTTGCCACCTGGGTAACTTTAGAAGGTACTCAGCTGTCTGCCTGGGAAAAGGATGCAGGGTTGACCGGGTTGTTTACTCCTGAAGGTGTAGGTAATCAAACCAAAGGTTTTTCTAAATATCAGACCAACTCCGGCACTACTATCAAGAAAGGTGATAAAGTGGTAAATTTTCAACCCGGGATAGATAATTTCACCGATGGTATCATCTACACGGTTGCTAATTCGGGCGACGTTGTTTTTTCAAATAATTTTAATATCAATGAAACAATTTCCAGTATAGAACCCTTCTTTGATTCTAATGGCAATATAAATTCGGATGTTGAATTTTCCTTTAGCTCCAATACACTATTAAGTGATTTATTAAACAGAGGTGATCCTAGTGGTATTGATTTTAGAAATGTAAAAGTAGCAGCAATCGATATCGAAAGCGCTACTAAAACCGTAAGGTTGATCCTAAAAGGAGATCAGTTTACCGATACCAGTTCCCCTGCAAGTAGTTTAAATACTGATTCGAAATTAGCTAAAGAAGTGTTTTTACAAGCCTTAGCAATACCCAATGATCGTCAATTTGTAAGTTTAGATATAATAGGTAGTGGAGGGCAGGCAGTAGCGGATAGCAATTTTAAAAAAACTAAAATGGCACCGATCTTCTTTGAAGCGGATGCAGACATGAAAAAAGATGTAGCAGAATATCTTTTAGGAACTGGTATTTACGGTACAAGAACCGGTATTTATGAGAAATGGATAGAAGCTCTTAAAACACACAATATTGCTAATCTAAATACATTGGTAAGCAGGCACGGTAGTAAGATAATTCCAAGAGTAAACGTTAAAGGAACTATAGTTCCCAGAACATTAAGTGGTGGAGATAGCGACTCTAAAGCGTTTATAAGTAATTCAGATTACAATCTAATTATGACTGTTGAGAATATTCCAAATATTTTTAATGATATTACCAATGCAACAGATCGAACATATTTGCAAAATAGATGGGTCGCTTTTCAAGGAGCCTTTTTTACAGAAGTCAATGCCGCTGGGACAACGGTTAGGGATAGAATAAATGCAGGAGCTACGTCTGATTATAGAAAACTATTAGCTATCCTCCCATCGATCATTGCAGCTCATTGGTATAAGCAAGCTCCTAGCTCAACAAAAACTCAGTTTAGCAGCTTAATCAATACTTCGAACTTATCTACGGCTACTACCGGAATTTCTTTGTCAGACTCTTTTGATCAAAACTATTTTAATAGTTTGGCTAATCAGGTTCTGGCAGAAAAAACCATTAATATAACTGTAAACGGAAGTATAGTTACCGGAAGATTACAGTTAAGAGGAGGAATCGAAGTAGAACAAATTGATATTGAAGCACTGGGTGGCAATACCCAGAGTAGTATTATCACAACTGTATCTTCTGATAATAATGGAAGAATCGGTAATTCGGTAACTGGTGCTGCAAATGATCAATTTATTTACGGAGGCACACCCGATTATAATCTTCCAGAATTGCAAATAGCTTCTTTTACCTTTGACAATGATAATGCCACAGTTGATATTAATAACCCTGTAGAATATGAATTAAATGAAGGAATTGAATTTAGAATTGCTGCAACAAATTTAGGTAATGTAAATGCTTCTAATGTGGATTTGGATATTTTTGTTAAAGAACCTGGATCCAGTGGCTTTACAAAAATTCAAGGGGTAAATAGGGATATAAATATAGGCGATCAATCCTTTTTAATAGGTAATTTCGTTCCAGGTGCTCCAGGCACTTACGAACTGAGAGCAGTTGTAGACTCAGACGATAAGATTAACGAAATTGAGGAAGTCTCGTCCAATCAGTATACTAGAAAATTTAAAGTAAACACAGACTTTATTTGTAATTCAGATGTTGATTTTACAGAATTAAAAGTAAATTTTGCCATTGATCAATCAGACATTCCGTTGTTTATAAATTCAAGAAACCTTATTGCAGGTAATAATAGTAAATTTATTGTGACCTCATCCGGTAAAGCAATTATTCACGCTACAAATAAAATAGTATTTAAACCTGGCACTATATTCAGAACAGGATCTAAAGTACGAAGTTTTATAAGCTCTTGCCAGGATGCCAATACCCAATACAAGAATGAAGTAACCAGAACGTCATCATCTCTGGCGAAAACGTCTAAAAAAATCTATACTGCACAGGAAATTATATCCTCAAAAAATGAATCTATAGCAGATATGAATATTCCCATGTCTGATGAACTAAAAGCGGTAAAAGAAATGCTTAACCGTCGGGGTAATGTGGAGCAAACTGCTTCAGCTTTACAAGAAGATATTCAAGAAGGGTTATTAATAAAAATGTACCCCAATCCGGTTATAAACATCCTTCATATAGAACACGACATACCGGATATATCTAGTAGTACATTCGCAATCTATACTGTAGAAGGTAAATTAATTAAAAGAATAGCGAAAAATAATATAAATCAAAACAAGATAAATGTAGATATAAAAGATTTGGATAGCGGTCTATATATCTTAAAAATTACGGGTAACCTACGACGCTACGAAGCTATGTTCATAAAAAAGTAGTTGCTTTTATTTATAGGGTGCTATCTGAAGTTTCCCTACACAGGTAGTACCCTTTTATTTATGAAGACTTTTATTAAACCAAAATTAATTGAATTATGAAACTTAAATTAGAAAAATTGAAAAAAACCGGAATACCTATTTCCATTGCCTTTATGGCCTTGGGTGTATTCACAAATTGCGAATCTGAAGAAATCACAGAAACCAATAATAATGAGCAGGAAATATCGGTATCAAAAGAGAGCAGTTTTAGCAAAATAGCAGAAGCCAATTATGGTAATATTCGTTTTGATACCAAAGATCAAGCTTTAGAAACACGAGCAGATATAGAAGCTATATTAGGCACTAAAGCCTATAACTGGGAGAAAACTCCTGGACTAGTCAGTATCCAGGAATATAGTCCTGGAAAAGGAAGATTGGCAATTAAAATTCCTGAAGAGGTTGGCGAGGGAGTAAAGGCTGCAGTTGACATTGAAGATTGGAGTGGTTATCAAATATATTATGATGTTCGATTTCAATCCGGATTTGATTTTTCGAAAGGAGGAAAATTGGGATTCGGTTTTAGAATAGGAAGAGGAGTAACCGGAGGTAAATGTCTGGATGCCGTAGAGAACAACAGGGGTGGTAGTTTTAGATTAATGTGGCGCGGTGATGGTGATGAAGATGCACCAAATTATCTTTTCCCATACATATATCATAAAAACATGCTTTGTGATCCGGATAGAAATAAAGTATTTGGTGGTGAATTGATAAATACGAATCGATACCCTATAGAAGCTAACAAAGCTTATAGAATACGATTGACCATAAAAACTAATTCTCACAAAAATGCTGCAGACGGCTTAGGAAGAATGGAAGTTAGTGAAGATTATGGAAGAAATTACACTACTGTTTGGGAGTCTAACTCAATGCGATGGTCTGGAAACAAAAGCACTGCTGAACGAAAGATAAGACAACTTTATTTTAGCTGTTTCAGAGGAGGAAGTTCTTCACAATGGAGTGGTAGCAAAGGAGATCAAACTATTTATTTTGATAATTTAAAGTGGTATAGACAATAGTTAATCAGAAGTAAATTGTAGCTTCTTTTTGCAAGTCACCAACAACAATGAGAAAGAATCAACAACAAATTAATTAAGAAAAATAATCCTTAGGATCACTAACTTAAAAATTAAACTATTAAAAAGATGAATATCTCAGAACAAACAAAGTTGCTTTTACTATTGGTTTTATCGCTGGTAATCAATGGTTGCGATATCGAAGATAACAATATAGAAATTAAAGAAAACACTAATGATGTTGAACAAAATTTATTAAACAAATCAAATACATACCGTAACGTTAAAAGTGTGGTTATGGAAGTAGGTGGATCAAACTATCCCATGTACGACGTTCAGGGATATTTAGACAATAATGATGATTGGTTTAAGGAAGGTGCATTAAAATTAGTAATAGGAGACTATCATCTTAACCCTGATAAAGTTAATGATCAGCTTACTACTATGTATCAAAACGGACAACGAAAGATTGCATTGGTTATCTGGTTTAGTCATTTTAACCCTTCTATAACAACAGAAACCTATGGACACGTGTTGCCAAGTAATAAAGATAAATTAACAGATCAACATAAAAGCAATTTTATAAATGTTTTAAATCAAATAAAGTCCATTGGTTATGATGAAATCATACTTCGATTTGGACCTCAAAGCAGCGCTGCCCCAAAATCCTGGGGAGATTTGTGGAATGAAGAACAATATCAAGAAAACTGGAACTTTATTAATAACACCATAAAAACTATGGAGAGCACATTAGGTGACTCACCCCAACGTGTATATGATTTAGGGGTAGAAATGGGTGGTATTACCAAAGGACAAACAGAAAAGTATGTTAAAAAACTGTGGGATAACTTCAGATATGTTCATCCTGAATTAAAGTCTTTTGGTTTTTCTTTTGCTCATCAGCCGGGTAGATTAGACAATCTAATTAAAAACCTGGCAAGTACAGGAAAACTACCCGATGAGTATGCGTTTGATATTTACCAAAACTTTGCAACAAAAATTGAAAATATCAAACAAGAACTGGCGGACAACGGTGAGGAAGATAAAATCATTGTTATCCAGGAATTCCCCTATAATACAAAAGAAGTTTACACCGAGATGATGCAGAGTATAGCAACGAATAATCTCAAAGTAAGATATATAATGCAATGGCCAGTCGCATACGATTCGGATGTTAAACATTTTACTATAGATTACGCATCCGATTTTAAGGAGTATATGTCCCCTTTTATTTATAATGCAGGATCAGGATGTCAAGACAAAAACTGTATTTGGATAGTAGGCCAAAATTTTGAACCTAAAAATGCATTTATAGGCATTCGTCATCCCGAAACCTATGATAAAATAGCTACCTATAAATCTAACGAGATTAATCACACCACCAAAAATGGAAAGCGAAGAATCACTTTCAAACTTAGAACAGAAGAGGAACGTAAATTATTTAAGGAAAAAGGATTGAGGATTTATGTAAACAATCCTACTTATAAGGTCTGGGGAGACAGTCGAATTGTTAAGCAATAATAATTATATAAGATCAACCTTACAAACAAAACCCCGAAATATCGGGGTTTTTGATTTCTCTTCTACAGTATTGCACTTAGAATATAACTCCAAGGATTAATCAATTCGTTTTATTGGTATAGGACATAAACTTCGGTATTTTTTACTATATTCCCAAACAATATGATGTGTTTTTATCATTTGTAACCTTACCGGCGTGGTTAAGTTGCGGAGTTTTGTATCTGGTCTTTAGTAAATTTCTTCAAAAACCTTAAATAAGAAAAGCTACAGGAAAGCACAGGATAACATATAGTCTAATAAGGAATATTTTTAATGTATTAAAACATATAAATAATGCTTCTAAGACATATTATATTTATATCCTTAGTCTTTTTAAGCTGCGAAAGTAATAGTTTTCAGCAAAAGGATTACAAACATTATGAAGATCCATTGGTAACAGCAATTAATCGATTACCCATGCGGGCCACATCGATCTCTTATGAAAGTGAAAAAACTGCTATCACTGCAAATCGAAAAGCTTCCAAAAGACATACATCCTTAAATGGAAATTGGAAATTTTCCTGGGCTCCCGTTCCTGAAGAAGCTCCAAAGGGATTTCATACTAAAAATTATGACGATACCAATTGGAAAACAATTCCTGTGCCTTCTAACTGGGAACTGCAAGGTTACGGCACTGCAATATATACAAATGTTCGGTACCCTTTTACTCCCGTAAATCCACCTTATGTACCAAATGATGATAACCCAACAGGTAGTTACAGAACTACTTTTGAAGTTCCCGAAAACTGGAAGGATATGCAAATTACGCTACAATTTGGAGGCATAAGCTCTGCCTTCTATGTATGGATTAATGGAGAAAAAATAGGCTATGGACAAGACAGCATGCTCCCTTCAGAATTTGATATTACCCCATATTTAAAACCAGGAAAAAACCTTCTGGCGGTTCAAGTATATCGTTGGAGTGATGGCGTGTATCTCGAAGATCAGGATCATTGGCGGCTGAGTGGTATTTTTAGAGATGTTTTTATTACGGCATCGCCTAAAGTACAATTGTATGATTTCTTTGTAAAAACAGAGCTTAATGAAAATTATCAAGATGCTCAATTACAAATACGACCCAAAATTAAGATTTATGATAATCAAGCTATAGATGATTGGATTCTAGAAGCGCAGTTATTTGATAATAAAGGGAATGCCATGCTTACAAATCCCTTATCCAAGAAACTTCCCGAAATTGTTTATGAATATTATAACCAAAGAGGGAAACCCAAATTTGCAATGCTTGAAACGACCATTAAAAATCCTAAGAAATGGAGTGCAGAACAACCCAACTTATACACTTTGGTTTTTTACCTAAAGGATCATAAAGGAAATGTACAAGAGTATCGAAGTTCGAAAATAGGTTTCAGAGAAGTAGAACTAAAAGATGGAGAACTGTTTGTCAATGGCGTTTCTACTTTGATGTTTGGTGTTAATCGTCATGATCATGATCCATTACATGGTAAAGTAATTAACGAAGAATTGATGTTGAAAGACATAAAAACAATGAAACAATTTAATATCAATGCGGTTCGCACCTCTCATTATCCAAATGATCCACGTTGGTATGAGTTATGCGATCAGTACGGAATTTATGTAATGGATGAAGCAAATCTCGAAACTCATCAATTAGGGGGATATTTAAGTAATCGATCCGAATGGGCAAGTGCTCATTTAGAACGTGCAACACGCATGGTTGAAAGGGATAAAAATCATCCTTCTATTATTTTTTGGTCCCTCGGTAATGAATCTGGTTCAGGGCCAAATCATCAAGCCATGTCTGGGTGGATTAAAAATTATGATAATACAAGATATGTTCATTATGAAGGTGCACAAACCCTAAATCATAAAGGAAAAGAGTTTTTGAAGGATCCTGACTATGTGGATATGATGAGTCGTATGTATATGCCCATAGAACCTATGATCAAAATGGCAAATCTAGAAGATGACCCTAGAGCAGTGATCTGGTGTGAGTATGCGCATTCTATGGGTAACTCAACGGGAAATTTATTTAAATTCTGGGATGCTATACGAGCTAATAAACGTATGATCGGAGGTTATATCTGGGATTGGGTAGATCAAGGTTTATTACAACACACCGAAGATGGAACTCCTTATTATGCCTATGGAGGAGATATGGGAGATATCAAAATTAATGACAAAAACTTTTGTCTTAATGGTATCGTAAATCCGGACCGAAGTCCGCAACCTGCACTTTGGGAAGCAAAAAAAGTGTTCCAGCCAATTGGCTTTAAAGAAGTGGACTTATTCAAGAAGAAAATTGAAATTAAAAATAGACATCAGTTCATCAATCTCAAAGAATTTACAGCTACCTGGGAGCTTCAGGAAGACGGAGTAACCATTCAACAAGAAACGCTTAGTGATATTGATCTTGCACCAGGAAATTCTAAAACTATTACTATTCCGTATAAAAATACAACCCCAAAACCGGGAGTCGAATATTTCCTAAAAATAAGTTTTAAGCTGAAAAATGACACACAATGGGCCTCTGAAGGTCACGAAATTGCCTGGGAGCAATTCAAGCTCCCAATCCAAAAACCATTACCTTCTTATAAGGTAGCATCTCCTTCGGTTATAACGTTTAATGATGTCAAAAATAAACTCACTTTTTCTTCAAAAGATTTTATAATAGATTTTAACAAACAAACTGGCGAATTGACTTCCTACAATTACAAAGGCACTCCTCTAATTGTAGGAGGGTTAACCCCCTATTTCTGGAGACCTACAACAGATAATGATCGTGGTGGAGGAAGAACATTGAAAAAATTGGCCATATGGAGAAATGCTGGAAAGGACAAAGCAGTTAAATCTTTCAAATTCAATAAAAATAATGACAGGGAGTATGAGGTCAATGCAAGTTATCTTGTAGCAGATGCTAAAGCAACGGTTGACATAACCTATACAATTTTTGGTGATGGACTAATCTATATTCAAAACCAATTTACTCCGAATAAAAATGCTGAGCTTCCTATGTTACCTAAATATGGAATGCAAGTGCAGATCTCCAAGTCCTTAGATACTTTTGAATGGTTAGGGCGTGGTCCTCATGAGAATTATAATGATAGAAATCTTGGCGCGGCCATTGGATTGTATAATCAATCAGTAGCTAAAGATCATGAATACTATATTCGTCCACAGGAAAGTGGAAATAAGACTGAGGTTCGATGGTGCTCCCTTTCCGATAACAATGGAAAAGGTATTTATATAGCTGGGGTAAAAAACTTTTTAAGCACAAGTGCCTGGCCTTATACCACAGAAGATATTGAAAAAGCACTACATACCTACGATCTGAAATCAAAGGATTTCATTACGCTTAATATTGATCATGCTCAAATGGGCGTTGGTGGCGATGATAGTTGGTCAAAAAATGCCTTGCCTCATGAAGAATTTAGGGTTCCCGTACAGCCATATACATATAGCTTTGTGATCAAGCCAATGGACAACAACATTAATACATCTAATCGTTTTTCGTTACCCGAAAAGAATTAAGTTTTAGCGGTATTTTCAATAGTTCATTAATAATATCATTTTCTTTCAACTTATTGTTGGATGAACCAGCAGGTCAATAAAAAACCCACAAAATTTGTGGGTTTTTTTATGATTTTAAGTTTTGAGCTATTTTGTCTTCAGCGACATCGGTTTGGGATACTTATCCTTTATCTCTTTATACTTATCGTTTGAAGCATTTACCTTTTCTCCTGTTTCTACATAATGTTTTAATCCCACCAGGGTACCTGCAAGAGTCTTTCTAAAACTACCCTTGGCAATCGCACCCATAAAGGCGGGTTTGGTTCTAAATTGAAACTCGTAAGAGGCAGTTGATGTACCATCACCATTATCCTTCACACGATAATAGGCCTGCGAGTTATCCATATCCAGTGGGAATTTTTGAGCATCAATCACAATATTACGCATCACCATATTTTGGTTATCAATATCTTCAATTTGTTCATGGGTCCAGCGAGAACCTTTTTCGTTAAAACTACATTTACGTTCTGCTCCTTTTTCTCCTTTTAGAGAACCTCTTTCATAATTTGAAGCATAGATATAAGGTGAGAAATTAGCAATTTCTCCATAATCCAATACCATGGCTTGCCAAACCTGATCCGCCGGTGCATTGATTTTGGTTTCTACTTTGAGTGTTCTATACTTTTTTGACATGCTCTGTGCAAACATTGTCGTGCTGCATATAGACAATAGAAGTCCCGTAACGAATATTTTCATTGTTGTTTTCATAATTTTTATATTTATGTTATAGTGGTATTTTACACTTTGACAAGCTCTGTGCACATTAAGTTTTATTGATAACTAAAGGGCGATTTTCCTAAGAATTTTCTATACAATCCAATTTGGCCAAATTCGTATCCCAAATGATGCATTTGAAAAGCATATAACCCTCTCATGGTTTGCTCTGGGAATGGAATTGGAAACGGGGCTTTTGCATTCAATTGTTCTTCGGTAAGTTTACCAATAGCTTCAGAAATTTTAGGAGATAAAGCATCCCAATCTGATTTCATTTTTGAGAGTGATGAATATTTTGCCTTCGAATCAAACTTTTTTCCATAGGCAAATTGATCCGCATACGGATTTTGGGTTTCAAGACCCAAAAGCATTGCCAGATTGTACTGAATGTCAACTGTGTGTCCTACAATCCAGGCTAAGCTATTGGCATTATTAATTCTCCTTGAAGCTTCTGCATCTGAAATATCATCAAGATTCTTTGAAAATAGAGCCGCATGCAGGTCATATTGGGCTTTTAACACTTGTAGGTCCATAGGTTTGTAAACTTCTTTAATTACTCCTTTTTCTATTGTTTTTGGTTCTTGATTACAGGAAATCATTCCTACAATTATGGTCATAATTGCCAATACATTTATTACAAATCGTTTCATTTTTTTATAAGTTTTAAGGTTTAAGCGGCTTTTTGACCTTTCTTTTTAAAGTATTTCAGGTCCGATTTGATTTTGGCTTCCGTTTGCTTTCCAGTTTCAATGAAATATTTAAGATCTTCTAAAGTTTGATTAATGTCTTTTTTCATCTTTGGAACAATCATCCAACCCATTAATATTTTTGGAATTGTAGCAAATTCAATATCCAAATCAATAACTACTTCGGAGGTGTTTACTCCTTTGGGAAGTACTTTCCAGGTATTTTTTGCTCTTTTCATAATAGAGGGCAGCCCATCTGCATAATAGGTGTAGGTTTTATTTTCTACATTCAGGTTTTCTACAATCTCATGAATTTCGCCCCAGGTAGACATACAGGTTCTACCACCATTACTATTCCCTTGCACTTCTCTATGATCAGAACTATTTACAGTACTTGCCCATTCACATACCCGGCCATAGTTATCCCATAATACCTCCCAAACTTTCTCTGCCGGTGCATTGATATTGATTGTTTTTTGAATTTTCATGGTTTTTGTATTTTTCGTTTATACTTAGATTCGTAATGGGGATAAGCGTGACAACTTCGCATAAAAAAACCCGAACATTATGTTCGGGCCAAATAGATATTTAATTTTTCTAATTCAGATTCATTATTTTTTTGATATGCTCATCATTCACAATATCCTCTAGAAATGTTTTTTTATCGAAGTCTTTCTTGTAAGGAAGTTTGCCATAAAGTTCACTGTATTTATCATCAACATAATCTAACATTTTATCTGCTTTTGGTCTTAATATATTTCTGAATTTAGAATATTCTGAACGGTTAAAAAGTAAATTTTTACTATCTATCGCTTTCCCTTTAATAGCATAGGTGACCTTTTTATGGCAACGACAAGGATTATTTTTATTTACTAAACCACATTTATCATTCATAAAATTAAATATATCTCGACGCGCTCTAGAGAGTCTTTTTCTGAAGTTATCCTTAGATATTCCTAGAATTTCTGAACCCACATTATGATCAGCATTAAACATTTCACCTAAAATAAAGGTCAATCGCTGTTCTTTTGTTAAGCACAATAACATTCCGCTCATACACATATAATTCATTTCACGAATTAGCTGTTTGTTTTCTTTTTGTTCTAGTTCAGTAAGTGGCACATCGGGGGTATTATCCAAAGCTTGCTCCATGGCATCAAAACTATTTAAAACCGTACCCGCGGACTTCCGTTTGGTCATTAAAAAATGATTCGCTACAATTCTATACAACCACGTTCTGAAAGAGCTTTTTCCTTCAAACTGGGAAAGCTTGGTAATCACTTTTATATTCACTTCTTGGGTCAAGTCTTCGGCATCGGTTGGGTTTCGCACCATTTTCCATGCAATATTATATATGTATGGCTGATGCTTTAGAATTAATGCTTCTAATGACTTTTTATCCCCTGATTTAGCATCATTGACCAACTGAATATCAGTAGTATCTCCTGGATACTCTTTTAAAAATGGATTTTCCATACTATGTTTTTTACTTGGATGCAATACTTATAAATGTGTGACAACTTTGTGTTGAGGTAATAGCCATACATTGATAATTTACAATTCTTCTAACGATTTGTCTCATTCAAAATCTATATTTTTAATTCATGAGTCGAGAAATTGTTGTTTTTAAAGATATTGCTACTTTGCTTAGAGGTCTTAAAACGGTTACGCCCGGACATGAGCATTTCCAGATTCATCGTTTTGAAGATGCTCCCGAAACTCAAATCGATGAAACTGCTATCTTCAGGAGTAATACCTATGTAGTTATTCTTTTACTAGAAGGTGAAGCCGATTATAAAATTGGACTTCGTGACTACCATATGTATCCTGGTTCACTCTATTTTCTTGGACCACAACACTTAAGGTATTATAAACGAAATGAAAACAACTGGAAAGGCTTTGTATGTATTTTTACCGATGAATTTACTACCAATACCAAATTGCCCAATCATTTTAATGATTATCCTTTTTATAGTTTAAAAGGAAATCAAAAATTTCAGCTTGAAGGAGCATTACTTCAAAAATTCACTCTACTTATTACACAATTATATGACTATTTTATAGCCTCTCAACTAGACAACTGTTGGTATCAACTTTATATTATACTGAACGAATCCCGAAAATTGCATCAAGAATTATATGAAGAAACAGAAGAAAAACCCGACACACGATTAGTTATTGATTTTAATACTGCCTTAGAAAAACATTTTTATGATATTGCATCAAACAAAGCTGAACACATTTTCTCTGTCAATGATTTTGCAGATACTCTTCATACCCACCCAAATCACTTAAGCAATACACTTAAAAAACATACTGGAAAAACTGCTGGTCAATTGATTAAGAATCGTACGATTCTTGAAGCTAAATCTTTACTTCTTTCAACAGATATGACTGTTTCTGAGGTGGCCTACTTCTTAAAATTCAATGATACTTCATACTTCACTAAATTTTTTAAAAGCTCTGAAGGCTTGACACCCGGGCAATTTCAAAAAACAAATAAAGGCTGACTCACTCTATATTTCGATTTTTTATAAAAATTACCATTCTTACTGTAAAAACTACCAAAGATCTGGCGCTGCCTTGGGGTAACTTTGTACTATAAAATTAAATAATAATCATTTAAAACAATATAGTTATGAAAACACAAGTAGCAATCAATCACATTGGTTTAACCGTATCTAATATTGAGAAAGCCATAGAATGGTACAGCGACCTTTTTGGTTTTGAACTGATCATTGGCCCATTACCTTTACAACCTGATGACTCCCATTTTGGACAATTAGCAATAGACATCCTAGGCGATCGTCTTAAGAGCGGCCAATTTGCACACCTTAAAACGGGAAATGGTATAGGTTTAGAATTATTTGAATTTGATGATCCCGAATCTGGGAGCAAAGAAAACAATATGGAGTATTGGAAAAATGGAATTTTCCATTTCGCTATCACGGATCCAAACCCAGAACAACTGGCAACAAAAATTGTTTCGAACGGAGGAAAACAACGCACAAAGAACTGGGATATTTTTCCTGGAGGAGATCGCAAACTAGTTTATTGTGAAGATCCCTGGGGGAATATTATAGAAATCTACTCTCATTCCTATATAGATACATGGAATTATTTATTAGAAACTGCAAAATAAGATTAATCATGAAAACAACAGAAAAAGTGGTACTTCATATAACAGCCACTATAAAACCAGATCAACTAGAGCAATTTAAATCTATCGCACAGCAAACCAGTGTTGAAGCTTTAAAAGAACCGTATGCATTAAGCATTAATATGTATCAGAATCCAGAACACCCTGAAGACTTTATCATTTTCGAGGAATGGCAAAATAAAGAGTACTTACTAAGCGATGCACACCAAAAATCAAAGCATATTACCAACTTTTTTGAGAAAGCCACACCAATGCTTCAAAAACCATTTGCTTACGGAGTTTATAATATAGTAAGTGAGTCTAACCGGGTATGACCCCAAATTTTGGTTAGATCAAAGGCTCCCTTTTTACAGGGAGTCTTTTTTATGCTTGAAAATCTACCATTTCTACTGTAAATACTACCAAAGATCTACCCCTTACTAACCTAAATTTGTAGTATAAAAATAAAACAATAGGAATCATGAAAACGTTAAAAATAACTTTTACAAAAAAAATACTTGGCATAGCCCTACTCCTGATTTCCGGCTTATTGAACGCTCAAGTAGAAAATAAAACGACTTTTAAACCTCTTCATCTAGTCATCTCTGTCCCAGATGTCGAAGAAGCTGCAAATTGGTACATCGAAAAACTTGATTTTGTGGCCTATAAAAAGTTTAATGTCCCCGAAAAAGGGCTAACCGCACAACTACTAAAAATGGATTATTTTGAGCTCATGCTAATGAAAAGTAAAGACTCTAAAAACACTCCCGAGCATAGAAAGAATACGTTTACAGACCTTGCTGTACAAGGGGTAAAGCGTATCGCTTTCAAAGTAAAAAATCTCGACAAATATATCACCAAACTACAACAAAGAGATGTAAAAATAGACGTGCCGCCTAGACTTTTTGAAGACAAGGACAATCAAGTAGCCTTTAAGTGGGCTGTTATTAAAGATAATAACAATAATCTCATAGAATTCGTAGAAGAATTATAAACCTAAAAGAATTAAAAAAATGAAAACTTTAAGTAAAATTACAAATAGATATTCGTTGCTTTTAATTGCTATACTATCGTTTAGCGTCAGTAGTGCTCAAAACAACGTGGAACAAGACAAAATAAGTTTGCAACAGCTTATAGAAGATTATAAACTATGGAGCATAACCGAAAAACCTTATAAGATTGAAAAAATTGAACACCTATATGATCATACCGATCAATTGTTGGCCTTTGATCTAATGTCACCAAAAAGTACGGTAATCAAAGGTTGGGATAATTATCAGGCATTATGGAGTAAAGCTATGCAAAATTTTAATACCTGGACGGTCTATAAGCTGGATGATATACAAATTACCATAGATCAGAATATGGCATTAACCACCTTACTCTTTTCTGGTAAAGGTACTTTAAATGACGGTTCGCCTGTAGAGGGCGAGTTTCACTCTACTCTTATTTGGTCAAAAAAGAAGGATGGATGGAAAATCATTCATGAACATATCTCTGGACCAGTGAAAAGGTAGCGAAATCTTAATATACTAAATCATAAACAGGTTGCATTCGCAACCTGTTTTACATTATAAATCTACCATTCCTACTGTAAATACTGCCAAAGATCTGCCCTCTTCTCAACCTAAATTTGTAGTGTAAATAATAACAATAAAAAATTGTGATGAAAAAGCTAATTATTATTACCATACTATATATGATGACATCAATAACCCTAATGATGTTAGGATTAACCATCATATCTAATTAAGTATTAACCTTCAAAAAAAATATTATGAAAACTACACTTAAATTAACCTTGCTAACCTGGGTAGGGATTTACCCATTGATCACCCTAATTTTATGGTTGTTTGGAGAAAACCTGAGCCATGTTACTCTTCCGTTGAGAACTTTATTCTTAACCTTAATTTTAGTACCTTTAATGACGCTTCTGGTAATGCCATTTTTACGAAAAATATTTACCCATTGGTTAACACCAGCTACAAAACCAGAAAAGACCAAGATTTCTGATCAGCAACAAAATATGACAAAACAACACATAACCTCTTAAACACGATCATTATGAAAACTACACAAATCATTAAAGTAGCAATGCTAAGTCTTTTATTAGTATTTCTAAGTTGTAATCAGAAAAAAGAAGGTGATACCTCTACTAAAACCACTTCCGAAGAAGTTTCAAAAAAAGAAGAACCGGAACATAAGGAGATCACTTATGATGTCAAAAAACCTGAAACAATTATTAAGGCCATTGCCGAAGCTTCTGGGGGCTGGAACAATCTCTGGAATCTTAAAGATGTAGAATACACTTACACGTATAAGCAAGCCGATGGTAAAAAGGATGTATCTCTTGAACGTTACATTTTTGATGGCGAATATTCCTGGGGCAAATACACAACCCACCAAGTTAATGTATTACCTGAAGGAGAACAACCCATAGTACAATGTTTTGCAGACAAGAAGGTATCTGTAAGCATAGATGGCAAGGAAGTAACCGATGAAAAAACACTTGGAACCGCAGATTTCCTTCGACAAGTAAATTATTACTGGTTTATGATGAACTTTAAGATTGGTGATCCAGGAACTACTTATGAATATCTAGGACAAGAAACTGTAGATGGAAAAGCATATGATAAAATCACTGTTTCTTACGATCCACAAAAAACCGGAAAAGAAGCTAATGATGCCTATATTTTATACGTGAATACCGAGACTAAACTCATTGATCAATTCTATTTTTCATTACCCGCATGGGGAATTAATGAAACCGTTCTATTAATGAAAGTGAAATATACCGAAATTGATGGAATACAGGTTTCGACTCACCGATATGCCTATATCCCTAATGACAAGGGAGAGTATCCAGCTGAACCTTCACTGTCTGAAATCTCAACAAATGTAAAGTTTAACAACGGATTTAAACCGGAAGATTTTAAGATCTAATTAGATTAAAGGATAGTTAAATCTATGCTGAGCATGTCGAAATTCCAGATAATCTATGCAAAGTTTCGACGTGCTTAGATTTAAAATAATCGGCCAAAATTGTATTAAGGATTACCTAAACTTTTCTCAATCTCTCTTATCGGTTTTCTCTTTTTTTACACTGTATATCGATATAATTATTTGAAAAACATATAATTAACCTATTTAATACATCCTATTTTATTTAAGAAGATTTTGGGGAATGCCCTATTGACTTCGTATAAAAAAGTCCATACATTGAAATTGGTTTTATTCATTAATCAAAAAAAGTATGTCAGAACAGATTCAAATTTCCTCTCAATTTGATTATAAAATTGATGTTTCAGAACCCCCACAAATAAAACACGTATCCCTCTATGAATTTTTTTCTTTGAAAATTTGGGGCAGTTTGCCAAGTCAATTTCAACGCTTAATATCAAAAGTATACGCCAAAATTTTCAATCTCAAAATTTCCAGGCATTTAATCAAACCTTTTTGCAAACTACATTATGAAGAGACCAATTATCTTGATCAATTTACACCTCCTTTTGGTAAAACCGATTATCAGAATTTTCAAGACTTCTTTATTCGGCAATTCAAAGAACTTCCTAAAATAAAATCCAAACATATTTGGCCTTGTGAGGGAGTGCTTTGTGATATTGATCATGTACATAAAATCGGAAAAACCAATGTCAAAGGAGATATACGATCAGTACATCAAATCTTTGGGTTAGATGAGCATGTTATTAATAAAGAATATGTGTTTACCAACGTATTCTTACATAACAAAAACTATCACAGAATCCACTCACCTATTAATGGAACTATTTCTAGAATCCAATATATCGCCGGAGACCTGGTTTTTTTACGCCCGTGGTTTTATAAGCATAATCCTTCTATTCCTGCTTTCAGGAATGAACGAATTAATATCGATATCAAAGATGATACTGATAGGATATGGCATTTATCTATTGTAGGTGGTCCGGCAGTGGGCACTATTGAACTACCTAAAAACATAAAACCAGGTTCCAAAGTCTCATTGCTGGACGAAATCGCGTTATTTTATTTGGGTTCTACGTGTTGCATGATTTCGCCAGAAATACCTAAGTATCATATTAAAAACAGTCTTGTTTATGTGGGTGCAGCATACTAATTAGGGACAATAGCCAATATTGAAGAATCTAAAAAAATAAAAGAAGCGGTCTTTTATAACCGCTTCTTTTATTTTTTTAGATTCTCTTATGAACTTATTTTTTCAAATAATTAACCACAGCCTTCATCGCGTCTTGCACAGCTTCCTTTTCAAAATATAATTGTTGCTGATTATATTGATTTAACCACTTGATATCTTTTTGGCCTGCTAAAAGGTCATAAAATTGCTTTGCCCCCTGAGGTACAGCCCCGCTTTCACTATGCACAATAAATACCGGTTGTTTTATCTTTTCTCCAACTGAAATTCCATCAAAAGTTAACCAAGGTTCCCAACTACTTACTGCAAAACGATTGTCATAATACTTTCCGGCTGCTTTTGATGGATTCAAGTAATAGTCAAATGCATTGTTAGGTACGTACATGGCACTTAAAGGATCTAATTCGCTTGCCGCCAAAACATATTCCATTTCACCTGTTTTTGCATAGTCAATTTTTGCTTCTTTGGCAGCTTTAATCAATCCATCGGTTCCTCCCGGACGCATATCGTAAATACTTTTGGCTATTTCTGGATTATGTAACCATGGAGCAACCAAAACTAAGTTACTTAACCGTTCGTCCTGTGCTACTGCATGAGCCATATAACCAGAACTTGCACAAACTCCTAAGCCCGAAATACTGTTGGTATCAACATTTTTATGAATACTTAGAAAATCTGTAGCTGCTTTGATATCAGCAATTTTCAACTCATAATCTTCTACCTGTCTGGGTTGTCCTTCACTTTCACCAAATCCTGTAAAATCAAAAGTTAGGGTCATAAATCCATCTTTGGCCATCAAACTGGCATATTCATCTGGCATTTGTTCTTTTACACTAGTCCAGCTTCCGGTAACGATAGCCGTAGGATATTTTTTTGAAGTATCAAACGAAGGAGGCAGAAATAAATGTCCTTTTAATATCACTCCATTACTTGTGAAACTTACTTTCTCACGAACAACGCCGCTATTGGTTCTAGCTCCGGCATCATGAACAGAAAAGGTTTCTGGTTGCAGGCCGGGCCAGCTGTTTAATAGAATATTTGGATTAAAAAACTCGGTAAACTCAATGATTTTATCATCTTTTGTTTTAAAAACACCTACATAATAGTTGTTATATGGTTTTCCTTCGCCTGTTGTAATGATCCCATTATACTTCACCAAAACGATATTAGGATCGGTAGTTGGATAATAGGCTCGGTTATATTTCTGTGTATACTCCATCACACCAGCATATTGATTACGCATGGCATCAATTCCTTTTAGTGTTTTTGGAAAATTACCAGGTGCTAGTGGCATAATCTGCGCTACATTTTGATCCATCGTAGCTAATACTTGATCCAGGTTTCTTTCTTCCAAAGCCTGGAAAAAACGATCTACTATCTGTTCAGCCTTATTGTCTTCTTGGATATTGAAATCTTCACCTTTTTCAACATTTTTAAGTGCTTGTGCAGGAAGCGAAGTTTCTCCCTTTTGATCATATAGACTAAGGTCGATACGGGCTAGTTTCCAGTTTCCATCCTCCTTAATATATTCGGTATCATAGCCAACAAAAACGGTCCATTGTTTTCCATCCAGATAATGAATTGCAATCGCATCCATAGTGGCACTCGCTCGATTTCCGGCAACCCAAATGGCTTCATTATGTATTTGGTGAATGGTTTTTTCAAATCCCGGAAGTAACGCTTTCCATCCTGTAAGGATTTCATCGGGTGATTTGAACCCGGCATCTCCGCCTAGAGCAGTATAATCTGTGTATACACTATCAGCCATTGTATTTTTAACTTTTTCCCAGTTGCGAGTATCCACTTCACCAAACAACGTATGGATCAAATGATTAATTCCCTTTTGGTCTTTTTCAATTGAATTTATATTTTCGGTTATCATTGCGCTATCTTCTTTGGTGTTATTATTCTCTTTCTTTTCCGTTTTACAGGCTATCATCGTAAAAACTAACAACAGCATAATGTATATGGTTTTCATTGTATCTTGTTTTAAGTTAATTATTGTATGTGAGCCTTAATAAATCTTACAGCATTTTCTGATGCTTCTTGAACTTGTTTTTCCTGATCATAGAAATCAAAGTGATACCCATCTAACCAAACCAATTCTTTTTCACCCTCAAGGTCATTATAAAATTGTTTTGCATTGTCAGGCAACGCACTTCCATCAGAGTGGATCACCATAACGGGTGCCTTGATATTTTTAGCCTTATCCATTGGATTAAAATCTAACCAGGTAGGCCAGCTCATAGTTGCAAATTCATTTTTCCATTCTTCTACTCCACCACCACGGGTTGTGTCCATATAGTATTCCATCGGACCAAAATGAGAAGCTGTTTTATCTGTATCACTATAGGCAAGGACGATTTTGTTTTCTCCTTGAGCGTCATATTTTTCTTTAGCTTGGTTACCTGATTCACGAAGTGTTTTTAGGTTCTCTTCACTTCCATATAATAAAGGCAACGTTTCCTCATTGGGCAACCAGGCAGCTACAGTGATTACAGCTTTTATTCGATCATCGGTTTCAGCTAGATAAGCCATATTGCCTCCAGAAGTACATACTCCTAATGCGCCTACTCCCGAAACATAATCCAGTCGCTCTAAATAGGTTACTGCAGCCTGCAAATCTTTTAGTTTTTGTGCTGGATCTTCGAATTGTCTAGGTTGCCCTTCACTTTCTCCATAGTGACTATAATCAAATGCAAGTGCTACAATACCTTCTTTTACCAACTCCCGGGCATATGTACTTGCCATTTGTTCTTTTACTGATGTTAAAGAACCGCCGATAAGTACCGCAGGATACTTTTTATTCGGGTTAAAATCAACTGGAGTAAAAAGATGGCCAACTAATTGTAAATTATCTCTTTTGAATGTTACTTTTTTCATAATGCCATTTTTTTGAATTGAATTTTCTTTTTGTGCGGTTACCGCTAAACTTATTATTAGAATTACTGTAGTTAAGAATATCTTTTTCATGACTTTATTTTTTAGAATTATTACTATTATCAATGAATCACACTACAAATCTACTGTACCTATTGAAGGTAGGAAGTACACATTTCAAAGCAAGAAGTACAGATTTCAAAGAAGAAGGAAAACTAGGGAGTTTTTCTATCCTTTCCGGAATTGATTAGGAGTCATCCCCATTTGTTTTTTGAAGAAATTAGCCCATTGATCCATTAAGGTTGTATAACTTAAATAAGTTGTTATATCTTTATTAGCATGAAAGAAAAAACCTTTCAAATACTCCATTTCAAAGAAATGAATACTTTGTATGAGTATATCAATGTTTCTGTTTGTACACAAAATCCAAATTTGCATATCTATAAATTTTCTGATTTCACTCAGGATTCTTTAAAAGTGATGAAACCTCATTCCAAAGATTTTCATCAAGTTTCCTTTATTACCGGTTTTGGAGATTCTCAACTTAATATTAATCAAAGTAAAGTGCAAAAAGTAAATGCGGTTCTATACTTCATTTCACCTCAACATATTTATTCTTGGGTTCGAGATCCTAAAATTGAAGGGTTTATACTTAATTTTAAGCAATCATTATTACCCTTTAAACCTGCAGAATTTCAGGAAAGATTTCGATACTTTAATCTTGATGAACTCAATGCTATTCCTATTTCTCAAGATCAGATAGAAAGGGTAATAGAACTTTTTAATGATTTGTATAAAGAATATAATGAGCCTAGAACAGCTTTTTCACAAGAAATCTTGCAACATTATCTATTGGCACTTTTATATAAATGTCTTAATCTTTTTGATAGCAGAACAGAAGAGATGTACAAATCGCAAACCAATGATGGAGTTTTTTATAGGTTTCAGAACTTGATCAACAACTATTATCTTACTAAGCGCAGTGTAAAAGAGTATTCTGAATTGCTACACATCACCCCTAATCATTTAAGCGAAACCATCAAGAAAAGTACCGGTCAAAACGCATTACATTTTATTAATGAGCGTCTATTGCTAGAAGCTAAAAACCTTTTGGTTTATAGTATAGATGATATCAAAGGAATCGCCTATATGCTGAACTTTGCCTCTCCCTCTCATTTTGGTAAATTCTTTAAAAAACATACCGGTCAAACTCCATTGCAGTATCGAGGACAATACACATCCAAGAAATAGAACATTCTCTCCATTTTTTGTTATATCCGACCTCCTTTTTGAAGCATACTTTTGTTATATCAAAATTTAAAAACGATGAGAACACAAATCATTTTACTTATAACATTATTAAATTTTATAGCTATGAAATCACAAGAAATTTTAAAATTCAAAGTAATAGGAGGATATCAATTTGCAGAAGGGTACGCCATTCAGAATAATGAACCCTTCGTTTTCGCCCAGGCCGGGCAACTTACAGGTTCTTGGCATTGGGAGTTCGAAAATGGTAACGTAGGAAATACTCATATAAACGGTGCTACGGCAAACAGAGTATCGGCGAATGACGAAAATCAACTTTTCGGAACAATGAAAATCAATATGTTCGAACTGGAAGGTACCGCACCTGATCAAGATCTTTTATTCTTATCCTATTCAGCTCAAAAGTTTATTATTGAAGGAAGTAAGGTAATTATCGAAGTCTCTGGCAAATTTATGGGAGGTACAGGAAAATATGAAAAAGCCAGAGGATGGCTTACGGTAACTTCTATAAATGGGTTTTTTGAAGATGGAAAAGGCGAGATTTACTTAGGCAATACGCCAGAAATTACTGATACTGATGTTCGTCAATGGACTGAAGATTATTTTAAAGCAACACAAAGTGGAGATGCAATGATATGGGCCGACAGTTTTGCAGATAACGCTTATATCAATGATCCTTACGGAAGCACTATTCCTAATAGTAAGGAGGATATTATTAAAATAGGTAAAGACTTTATGGCAGCTTTTAAAACTGCCGGGTTATACCCTGATTATATCTACGTAAAAGGACTTATAGCTACTTCAAAATGGACTGGTAAAGGAATTACAAATGACGGGAAAGAAGCCACATTTCATGGTATTAATGTAACCACCTATAACGAATATGGTAAAATTGTGAGTCATATAGGTTACTGGAATCCTGAAGAAATCATTGTCAAATAAATAATTAATTGCCGAAAAATCTGAAGTTGCATAATCAATAAGATAATGCAACTTTTTATCTATTTTCTATATTCTCCAGGGGTCATTCCTGTTTGTTTTTTAAAGAAGTTAGCAAAGTGGTTGGGGTAGTTATAATATAATTCAAAAGCAATTTCTTTGATCGAAATATCGGTATTCTGAAGTTTGGATTTGGCAAGAGAAACCATATGCTTATAGATCAGTTCTGAGGCCGATTGTGAAGCAATGCGCTTTACAACCGCATTAAGGTGATTAGGGTGAATATTAAGTTGATCTGCATAAAACTGAACTTTATGGGGTTCTCCATTTTCATATCCCAAATTTGGATAAAAACTGGTCTCTACAAATGTTTTGAACCTACTAACCAATGACAAATCATTATCTCGACGTACAAAAGTTTGTTGATCCCTGGGAACTCTTTCCTGAAAAAGCCTAGCCACCTTATACAGTAAAACTTGTGTATGATGAAAGATAATAGCCTCAGAGAACTTGGCGCTATTATGATACTCTGTATATATTTCCTCAAGGGTTTTCATGAAAGTTACCGCTTCATGATCAGAAATTTCAATAGGTACTGTATTGTCCACCAAAAGAAAAGGGAAATCTAAACTAATCTGTTTTTTCTCATTGTCACGGCGATAAAAATCTTCAGAAAAAATGATATAGAAACCTTCCCAATCGGGTGCAATATCCCATTGTAAAATTTGATAGGGAGAATTAAAAAAAACGGTGGCTTTTAAATTTTCGGTTGAGTAATTACCTGTTTTGGCAAACCCTCCTCCATCTAACTTTACCGCAATGGCATAAAATTCATGCTTAAAAGGAGGCATTTGTTGATGCACAGTTTTCATATTTTCTTCAAAAGTGCGTACATCAAAATGTTCCCATTTAGGAGAAGGGATATTTATTCCCTTACAGTAATCATGTAGTGTAGTAAAGTGCTCCACGAACCAAAAATAAAGAGAATTTAATTAGTTGTTAACACCTCAATTATTAAATATTTCTAAAAAACTTATTTAATACGGTATTCGACATCTTTGAAATGATTGTACAAAAAGAGGCTCCCTATGGAGTCCTTCTGTTATTGCTTAAAAAGTTTTAAGAAGTAATCCTTTTTTGGATTGTTTTTATTCTTTTTTGGTGTATCTGATACACCTTCTTCATCTTCTTTGAACAAAGACATCACCCATTTTTTCTTTTTTTCTTTCATTGTTTTTAGACATTTACTCTATTTCGGGTTTTGTGTTTCCGTAAAACTTCAAACCATCGATAGGATATAGTGTTTCCTTAGGAAAAGAGTCAAATTTATAATCGCGTAGAGCAAATGAATATACTTTGTTTTCCTTTTTCTTGGGTGATTTCAGCTGAATGATCACATTGCTGGGCATATAAGTCCCTATGCTTGTTTTCTCTCTTTCTACATGTACTGTAGCATGTTGCATTCCTTTTGGCATGGGTAAAAAGAAGTCGTTTATGGTAACCTCTAGCATATCAATAAATCCAGTCTCTTTGTTAATATACATTAGCCATCGATCATATTTCTTATTGGGAGCTTCGGTACCCCAGGTTGCATATACCAAATCAAAGTTTCTTCCCTTAAAAGTTTTTTCTCCGGCATAGCGTATGATATCACATTCGTTTAATACGCGATACGGAGCTTCTAATAAATAATGATAGGTGGCCAGCCCCCAGATATAACGATCATGTTCGTGTTGCTTCAGGTAATCACTACCTACTTCAGTTTTATAACCTTCCCAGGATTGTAAACCTTGGATAGTTCCTTTTTTACGCCCTTCGAGATATTCTACTTGTCCATCAAAAGAATTGGTAGCAAAACGGAACTTAATATCCTTATTATTATTACCCGGTAAGGCATTCATGGGCATGGTAAGCCACATTCCTTTCCAGTCAAATTTTGTAGTTGTTTCATACACTTTTGCCTCCTGGAGCTTATCATATCCCATGGCAATTACGGCTTTCTCAAGAAGTTGTTTTCCTTTTTGTTCATCACTGTTGGGATTGTTAAGGACCACATCGGTTCTAAGGTCAACCGATTTACAGGACTGTATTCCTAAAGCGATTAAGGTGATTATTAAAATTTTAAGAATTGATTTCATCATTTTTTGATTTAAAGTTTATACAGCAGTTTTCTTTTCGAGGTTTTTAAGTGCTTTTTTCATTACTTGTGGTAACATCACATTTTTGGCCATCCACTTTTTCACAAAATTGCCTTGAGGTTCGAAATATTGGGTCCATGTTACCAGGGTTCCATCCATTTTTTCTATGAGTTCAATATGTCCCACATGATTTTTTACAATATGCATATCAGCAATGCTATACGCATATCCATAGGGTGGATCCCAATGCACGATTTTTTCCTGGAGTAGATCACCGCCAAACTGACAATGACGCTCACACCCTTCACCCCAAGCACCTTTTTCGTCTGGTTTTACCAGGTTTACATGTTTGATCATGGGCATCCATTGTGTCATGCCTTGATGATCAGCTACCACCTGCCATACAACCTCGATAGGAGCTTTTACCAATCGATCAACCTTGATCTGCGCTGGGGCATTGGTAAACTGTTTTACATTAAGTGTTTTCATAAATTTTAATTAAACTAGACCGTTCTACTTATTTTAAATGTAAATTTTTTTAAACTTTTATAAAATCAAAAGTCATTTTGATCCAAATATCCATATAAATACGGCTTCTAGTTACTTTCATCCTAGAAAACGTACCAAAAAAACCCGAGTGCAGGTATTCTGCGATTTCAAGAGCCGTATACACTGTAGTAATTTCACCAAGTTTTTGTCCTTCTGATACCACCTCTTCGATAATAGTTAACCAACCTATAAACTGTTGATTTAACTCTTTGGCAAGTACATCACTATTACGCCCTATTTCATTACTCATGGTATTGACCAAACAGCCTCCGTTATAGTCATCCTGTTCATTATAGGATACCAACAATTGGTAAAATGATTTCAGTTTATTAATTGGGGTTTCTTCAGATTCTTCAAAAAGGGTTTCTATCCATTTACTATTGTTACAACCATAGTATTCTATCACCTGCCTTGCAAAATCTTCTTTAGACTCAAAAAAGTTATAAAAAGAACCCTTTGGGATACCCGCTTCTTTCAATATTTGGTTAATCCCTACATCATGATAGCCATTCTTGCGCAACACCTGGTATCCGGTTTCTAAAATCTCTTCTTTGTTATGTTTATATCCCATTTCGGTTCAAATATATAAAAAATAATTAAATTAGACCAATTGGTTTAATTTACAAAAGCATAAATCTTCATCTTTTCTACTATGTATTACAAAGCTAAAACAGGCCATAAAACTAGTAATCACAAATCTATTTAACCTAAAAACATAATCACTAAGAAAATTTTAACATTTAAAATTTTGATTTACTAGACGAGTGGTCATATTTTTGTTCATGAAAAAAGTAGGAGAAATGTCCAAAACCTTAAAACATGAGATCAAAGCCGATTACCTTTTAGAAAAAGGTATGGAGATTATTTGGTCTCGAGGTTATAATGCAACTAGTGTTAATGACATTGTAAAAGCCGCTGATGTACCTAAAGGCTCTTTTTATTTTTATTTTGATAGTAAAGAAGATTTTGTAGTAAAAGCTTTGGACAAGTATTTTACATCAGTTTCAGGTCCCGCAATCGAAATTTTAAAAAATAAAAAATTATCCCCAAAACAACGCCTTCTAGATTTTTATGAGTTTAGATCAAATGTAGTAAAAGAGGATTTAGATTGTAAAATGGGATGTATGGCGTCTAATCTTAGTATAGAAATGTCTGATCACAATGAAAATATTAGAAATGCGGTCAATAGTATTCATACAATAATAAGAGATTATATTATTGAAGTTGTACAAGAAGCTCAAGACTCTGGAGAATTAGATACTTTTATCGAGGCTTCAGAACTTGTTAATTTTATTGAAAATGCAGGAATAGGAGCGATGACGAGAATGAGAGAGATGCAAAGCCCTGATCCTATTGACAATTTTTTAAACATGGTAAGAGCAGTACTTCTAAAATAATTTTTTTTGTAATATTCATAGACGACCGGTCAATTATTAATAATTTAATCACAAAAAACTATGACAAAAACTTTAATTTTACTCTGTTCAAAAATTTTACATGGTATATAGCCGACTGGTCAACTAATTATTTTATAAAGTTCCTGTCCTAATATCAAAATCTAATACGTCTTAAACATAAAACTCACAACAACCTGTATCACGTCTTCTTAAAATAGTATGCAAGTCGACTGGTCAACTAATATTTAATAATATGAATGCATTAAAAAAAGCAGGAAACGCTACCAACGCGTTTGCAAAAAAATGGGCCGAATTTGTGATCAAATTCAAATGGCCTGTTCTGATCACTACTTTGGTTCTAGCATTGGGGCTAGGATCGAAAGGCGCTATGGAATTTGATGGAGATTATCATGTCTTTTTTAGCGAATCCAATCCCGAACTAGAAGCATTTGATGCTTTGCAAGAAAAGTACACCAAAGATGATAATGTAGTCATCGTACTTTCTCCTTCAAACGGTGATGTTTTTACAAAGGAAAACCTTATTGCTATCGAAGAGCTTACCGCCGAAGCTTGGAATACACCATACTCTTCGCGAGTTGATGCTATTACTAACTTTCAACATACCAGCGCTCAAGGTGATGACCTTTATGTTGATGATCTGTCTTATGAATCTGTAAACAAAACGGCTGTCGAGATCCAAAGTATTAAAGAGAAGGCTTTAAAGGAGCCCTTACTCGTAAATCGTTTACTAAATGAAAAAGGAAGTGTAACGGCTATCAACGTAACTGTTAGATTACCCGGAGAAGACAGTGCAAAAGAGATACCCGAGGTCACTACTTTTATAAGAAAAACTATTGCAGATTTTCAAGAAAAACATCCTAATTTTGATGTGCATTCTTCTGGATTAGTTCCCTTAAATACTGCATTTTTTGAGTCTTCAATGAGAGATTTGATGCTTACGATGATCATGCTTGTTATAGTGATCATCACTACTTTGATTTTAACAAGGAGTTTCTTTAGCACATTAGCTACTCTAGTAGTAGTGCTATTTTCTATTATGAGCGCCATAGGGTTTGTAGGAATTATGGGGATCAAATTAACTCCTCCCTCTTCGGTATTTCCTACCATGATTTTAACTCTGGCAGTAGCAGACAGCATTCATATTTTAATCACCATGCTGCAAAAGATGCGTAAAGATGGATATACAAAAAAAGAGGCATTACTAGAATCTATGCGACTTAATTTCATGCCTGTTTTTATTACCAGTTTAACCACGGTAATTGGGTTCTTAACTATGAACTTTGGTGATGTTCCCCCATTCTGGGATTTGGGTAATATAACTGCCTTTGGAATGACCATGGCTTTCCTATATTCTACAACTGCCTTACCAGCTCTTATGGCAATCTTACCCGTAAAAGTAAAGGCCAAAAAAGAGGCAACCCAAGAAAAGCTAAGTTGGTATACAAATCTTGGGCTTTTTGTTGCCAAACAACCTGCAAGGTTAACTATTATTTCTCTGGTTATTATCGGAGGGCTTACATTTTTGGCTACCAAAAATCAATTTAACGATGAGTTTATCAACTATTTTGATGAAACTGTACAATTTAGAAGTGACACCGATTATATCAGTGAAAACCTCACGGGAATCTATAACGTAGAATTTTCTGTTGGAAGTGGAGAAAGCGGAGGTATTAACAATCCTGAGTATCTCAAAAAATTAAATGAATTTGAAGACTGGTTAAACGAACAATTTGAAGTTATACATGTAAATGTTTTTAGTGAGGTCGCTCGTCGTGTAAACCGATCTATGCATGGAGACGATGAGCGTTATTACCAAGTACCAAATAATCGTGAAGAAGCGGCACAATACCTTCTCCTTTATGAACTTTCATTACCCTTTGGTTTGGATTTAAATAATCAAATTAATGTGGATAAATCTGAAACACGAGTCACGGTAACCATCAAAAATATCTCGAGTGCCGAAATGATAGCTTTTTCAAAAAGAGCAGAACGCTGGCTACAGAGTAACGCACCTCAAGAAATGCATGCTATTGGGGTAAGTCCTACGCTAATGTTTTCTAAACTAGGCTTTAGGCAGGCAGATAGTATGTTTAAAGGAAATATAGTAGCACTATTATTAATATCACTAGTACTAATGCTAGCACTTCGAAATTTCAAACTCGGTTTATTGAGTATCATTCCAAATGTTACTCCTGTGCTCGTAGGTTTTGGCTTTTGGGCACTATACAAAGCTCAAATTAATACGGGCATGGTGATCGTTTTTGGGATGACCTTGGGAATTATTGTTGATGATACCGTGCATTTTATGAGTAAATTCTTAAGAGCTCGCCGTGAACTCGGATATGATGCAAGAGGTGCCGTTATTTACGCTTTTGAGACCGTAGGAAAAGCATTGGTAACTACTACCATTGTTCTCTTGGCAGGATTTGCGGTATTATCCACCTCATCGTTTGCACTAAACAGTTATATGGCAAGAATAACGGTAATAATTATTGTTTCAGCCCTGATCATTGATTTTATACTTCTGCCGTCGCTCTTGATTCTAATAAGCAAAAAAAGTGAATCAACCGCATCAGTAAAAGAGCCAAAACCACAAATGCAATTAGATAAATAATTAAATCATAACCAACAGCTGGGTTCGCGTCGGTTGGCTGGAGGCGAATCACACGAATCCTGCTGTTATTCACTTTTAGTAATACAAACAATAAAACATTTTAAAAATGAAAAAATTAGTTTTTGCAATCATTGCAATATTAGGAATCACAACGATGGTAGCTCAAAACCCCGAAGAACGTGGGCTTGAGATAGCCAAGGCAGCAGAAAAAGCAGATGAAGGGTTTGTAAGCTCTACCGTAAATTTAAAAATGACCTTAAAGAACAAAAATGGTCAAACCAGTGAACGTTTATTGGTTACTCGAACTTTAGAACTCACTGAGGATGGAGATAAATCCCTGATCGTATTTAACAGCCCAAAAGATGTAAAAGGTACCTCGACACTTACCTTTACCCACAAGGTTGGATCCGACGATCAGTGGCTATTCTTACCTTCAATTAAAAGAGTAAAAAGGATCTCTTCAAATAACAAGTCAGGCCCTTTTGTGGGTAGCGAATTTGCTTACGAAGACCTTTCATCGCAGGAAGTTGAAAAATACGCGCACAAATTTTTAGAAGAAAAAGGAAGCCTATTAATCGTAGAGCAAAATCCTGTAGATCCAAAATCAGGATACACAAAACGTATTGTAACCTACAATAAAGACAAAGGATATCGTCTTGAAAAAGTAGAGTTTTATGATCGAAAAAATGCACTCCTAAAAACCCTTACGTATAGTGACTATAAATTGTATAAAGGAAAACATTGGAGAGCACTTACCTTCAACATGGTCAATCACCAAAGTAACAAAGAAACACTTCTAAAATTTAGTGAGTATAATTTTGAAGCTAACCTTGCCGATGAAGACTTTACACAAGTAGCACTTCAAAGAGCAGGTAAATAAAACGTTTTATGAAACACACAAGGCTAAGTTTATTACACACCATAGTAGTCCTTTTGGTTAGTGGATCATTACTATTAATAAGACCTGGTCTTGTGTTTTCTACGTTACAAAGCAATGCAATATATCCACCTGAATTAGGGAATCTATTAGGAATAATGTTTTTAGGGTTGGGGAGTTTGGTGGCTCTCGTATTTAGATATAAGTTTGAAGAATTGTATAAATGGACTATTGCAATACGCGCATTTTTTAGTCTATACGCCATGGTACTTTACCTGACCTACAAAAACCCATTCTTTATAGCTCTTTTATTCATCATTTTAATTGGGATATTAATCACCGTTCTTGGCCTGGTTAAGGATCAGCGCCTAAAAAATTAATTTATGAAAATCACATCAATTCATTTCATCCTTTTATTGTTTGGAAGTTTATTAAGTACATACGCCCAGGATCAAACTAAAAAGAACGTTACCCATGATTTTGAGCTTGAACTAGAAGCCGAGTACCGCTATTTTTATGATGATGCCTTTTTTGAAGATCAAGAGGACCATTTTCCCTCTCTGGCAATACGACCTGAGTATAAAATTGAATGGAACAAAGGCTATGAAAGTATCAATTTTAAAGGTTTTTTTCGTTTGGATGTTGACGAAGAAAGAACGCATTGGGATATTCGCGAAATGTACTATCAGAAAGCAAAAAGCAATTGGGAGCTGAGTCTTGGACTTAAAAAAGTATATTGGGGTGTTACCGAAAGCAATCATCTAGTCGATATTATTAATCAAACAGATGCGGTAGAAACTTTTGACGGGGAAGAAAAGTTAGGACAACCCATGGCTCAATTTACCTGGATCACTCAAAAATTTGGAACTTTTGATTTTTTCTATCTCCCCTATCACCGCAAACGAACCTTTGCCGGTGAAAAAGGCCGATTGCGCTTTCCTACGGTAATTGACAAAGATGACTTAACTTATGAAAGTGGTGCCGAAGAGTGGCGACAAGACTTTGCCTTCAGGTGGAAGCATTATTTTGATATTCTTGATATTGGCATTTCTCATTTCTATGGAAACGGAAGGGAACCTCTCTTTGTTTTTGATGCTGCAGGAGATATCAATGCTTTTTATCCGGTTATTAATCAAACTGGATTGGATTTGCAAATCACACACAACGCCTTTTTGTGGAAATTAGAATCTATTTATCGTCATGCCGATGCTCAGGATTTTTTTGCTGCTGTTGCGGGAGTAGAGTATACATTTTCTAATATTGACGGAAACGGATTGGATATAGGCATTTTGGGAGAGTATTTATATGATGAACGTGATGAATTGACATTGAATGCATTACAAAATGATATTTTCTTCGGAAGCCGAATTGCATTTAACGATACCCAGGACACGTCTATCTTAATAGGTGGTATAGCCGATTTAGAATCCAGCAGTACTATCTTCAGTTTAGAAGCTTCACGACGTTTTGGTAGCACATGGACTGCAGAAGTTGAAGCTAGAATTTTTAATGATATAGACCAAAACGAACTTATACTCTCTAATTTTAAAGAAGATAGTTTCTTTAGAGTTTCTATATCTAAATATTTTTAGAAGCCCTGATTGATTAAATCAATTTAGCTTAGCTTTCCAAAGATTCATTTTTTGATAACGGTCCTTACTACTTTGTTCTCGCTTCTAATGACTCCATATATACTGTAAAATCCTTTTGAGATGTATCCAATGCAATCCCTTGTCCATCGAAGGGAACAGGATAAGTAGCTTTCCATTCAAGGGTGTATCCCATCTTTGGAAAATGTAATTCATATAATTCTTTGTTTTTTAAACATAGTAAATTGTTATGAATATATTAAGTTTCTATAAATTCAAAGGATTTAGCGCCAGACTATTAAACAGTTTAGCTTTTGTAATGAAAAACTTATTTTGGACTTCGATCTCCTTCAATTTTGAATCAATCAAACTTCGCTCTCGAGAGTTAATGAGAAACAAAGAACTTTCTCCGAAACTAAATTTACGCTCTTCGGCAGTGAGTAGTGCCTGGTAATCCTTTACGATGTTTTCTATGAGTTCATTTTGATTAACAAAGGATTCAAGTTCTATATAAATTGCCATTACTTTATTTCTAATTTGCAATTGCGTTGTTTCAAACTCAAATTGGGCATCCTGTAATTTGAATTTAGCTAATTTAAGGTCTCCTCGTTCTTTTCTAAGAAATAATGGGAAGCTAAAGGCTAGACCTGCTTTATATTCGGCTGTATTAAATGACCTAGCAGTTTCTGGGGTCTCTGTTAAGAAATTATATTCGAGATCAATTCGAGGTAATAATTTATTTGCTTTGAGCTTTCTATCTACTTCAAGCCCCTCAATTTTATAATTAAGTGACCTCAGTTTAGGATGATCTTCTATAGTAAAACTATCCAAAGGTCTTCCCATAATCTCTAAGGTGCTATCAATATCTTCTTCAACTTTACTATCTGGGATAACATTTGATTGTAACTCGACCGGAATATTACCTTCTAACCACAAAAAATTAGATAATTCCAGGGATCTGTTCATTAACTTTACTTTTGCCTGCTCGAGACTAAGTGCTCTATTTTGATAAGCAATTTTGGCCTCTACGGTATCAATTGCCGCTATGTCCCCTGCCAAAGCATTCTTTTTGATCCCTTCGAAACGAATTTTGGCATTATCCAGAAAGTTACTATATATTTCTTTTTCTCCGTAAGCTCTTAACCAATCAAAATAGGCCAACGATGCGTCATACAAGATTTGATTGACAAGTAGATCTCTATCTGCTTTAACTTGTTCTCTAAAAAACTTGGCTTTGCGCAATGTTGCCATGCGATCATTGATAAATAATCCTTGTGCTATAGGAACAGAAACTCCTGCACTAAATAGCCCATCTTCTGGCACAGAATCCTGGGGGTTTAGAAAATCTCCTTCATTTTGCTCGAATCCTCCTTTAAATTCAATACCATACCAAGTTGGAATCTTAAAAGTTGCATTTAAAAGATCATAATATTCTGATCCTTTAAACTTCTTTCTATCATAATCAACTTCCATTTTTGGGTCAAAACCACCACGAGCTTTCATCAGGTTTGCTTGTCCCATACTAATATTCAATTCTGCTTGTTTGGCGACGGGATGATACTTCTTTACATAACCCAAATACTCTTTAAAATTGAGTACAAGGGTATCTTCTTGTTGAGCAAAAAGAGGAGTTACCAAAAAAAACAGGGAATACATTATGTATTTCTTCATGCTATTTGTTTTCGGATTTGGCGATTTTATCTGTTGTTGGTTGATAGTAGTTAGGTGGAAATCCGTTTAATTGTCTCCAAAGTTCGAACCAAATAGGGACATCCTCTAATAGGGCCATCGTTTTTGCACCAGATCCAACTTGTATTTCTGGCCACGTATGGTCGTCGGGATCAGGAGCGATAAGTATTCTGTATTTACCATTATCACTAATAAATCTTTCAATAGCAACTACTTTTCCTCCGTACGTTCCATAAGACACATTGGGCCATCCACTGAAAACGATAGCTGGCCAACCATCAAACTGAATACGTATTTTCTCCCCCTGATGAATTAATGGAATATCTATAGGCTTTACGTAAGTCTCTACAGCCAATTCATAACCAGAAGGCATAATACTCACCAATTGATCTCCTTCTTTAAAAGTCTCTCCCACCCCAGAACGTAATGCTTTATTTATAAACCCATTTTGTGGCGCTCTAATATAATACATATCATTACGCATTGAATAATTGGTATACTCGTTCTCGAGTTTAGTTACTTGTGCTTCTGCATCAAACTGGCTAGACTGTGCTGTAAATTTATCACTACGTGATTTAGATATTTTATCGATATATTCTGCTTGTACACGATTGATTTCTACCTTGGCATTAATCACTTCATTTTTGCTTGCTAGCAATTTATTTTCCTGAGAAATAAGTTTTGCTTGCGTCTCCTGAAGTTTCAGACGCTTTTCTTCAACATCTGTTAATGCTTTTAACCCCTCCTTTTCTAATTGCACCACTCGATTATATTGACGCTCTGCAATGCTTATATTAGTTTTTGCAGCTTCAAAATCAATACTATCGCTCTGTACTTTTAGCTTTGATTGCAACAGTTTATTACGTGCTTGCTGCAATTTTAGGCTTCTCTCACTGTTTAATGCTTCTGCTTGAATTTCTAAGGCTTTCACTTTTTCTTCATATGAGGTAACAGACATTGATTTTGCCTTAATCTGCTGGCCTGTACGTGCCACCAAATTTGGATCAAAATATTCATTCTTTACCTCAGAAATAAAAAGGATTGTATCCCCTTGCTTTACAAAATCACCTTCTTGCACATACCATTTCTCAATACGTCCCGGAATAGGTGACTGAATAGTTTGAGGTCTTTGATCAGGTTTTAACGTAGTTAAGTATCCCTTACCTGAAATATTTTGGGTCCAGGGAAGAAACAAAATAACAATTACGGTTACGGCAAAGATCTTTAAGAATCTGTTAAAATACTTATAGTGCTTTCTATGAAAAACTTTTTTAGTTGCATTATAACCAGAAAGATCAACCTTCTTATTTAATGTATTCTGCGAGATATTCAACATATTGTTTTATTTTTCACTTACAATTTTTCCATTTTCAATATTGATGATCCTACCGCATCGTTGTATCCATTTTGGGTTTTGGCTTACTACAACCAGCGCCCAGGGATTTGAAGGTTCAGTAAGAAAATCCATAATTCTATTAACTTCCTGATCATCAAATTGATCTAAGGGGTCTTTTAAAATCAGGAGTTTTGGTTTTCTAACAATACTTCTTGCTAACACAATTTTTTTGGAAACTGTATAAGATACCTGTTTCCCTTCTGGATGAAGAATTGTATTTAATCCCTTGGACTGTTCCTTAACAAATTGAGTGAGCCCAACCTTCTCTATAGCCCAGTATACATCTTCAAAGGGGATTTCTGTGTCACCAAATGTAATATTTTCAAGAATTGTTCCTTCAAAAGGAGATTCTTCGGTTAAGGATTGCCCCAAATGAGAACGATAATAATTAAGGTTAATACCACTTAGCTCTACATTATTAATATAGATATTTCCACTATTTGGCACGATAAGTCCTGCTATTAACCTTAGCAAGGTAGACTTTCCTGATCCGTTTGGCCCTTGTACTAACATAGTACAATTTTCTGTTATCGTAAGTGAAATATCATCCAGGATCTTTCTTTTACTTTCTGGAGTAGCATAAGAAACGTGACTGAACTCTATTGTAAAGCCTTCACCCTCTTTAAACGGTTTTTGTCCTTCCTGGGGTTCTAGATCCTTATCAACTACCTGGCCAAGTTTTTCTAAAGAAGTAAGCACGTCATAAAATGATTCAAGTCCCGATATCAATTTTTCTACAGATCCTATTACGAGTACAATAATGATTTCGGCGGCTACAAACTGACCAATATTCATTTCTTGATTAAGTACCAAAATACCTCCAATTAACAGAAGACCCGCTGTAACCAATACCTTAAAACCGATCATTTGAATAAATTGAATGACCAGTACTTTAAAATGGCTTTCTCTTGCATTTAAATACTCGGTTACCAGTGTATCATTCTTGTTTAATGCCAAATTGGTTTTACCCGAAAGCTTAAAGCTTACAATGGATCTAGCAATTTCCTGGATCCAATGGGCCACCTTATATTTACTTTTTGATTCTTTCAAACTTGTTTCTAATCCTCTTACTGCAGTATATTTAAATACAACATATACCAAAAGCAATAACAAGATCCCATAAATTATGAAGAATGGATGATAGAAGGATAACAGCATTAATCCAAACAAGATTTGTAATAAGGCCGCAGGAAAATCTACCAATATTTTGGCCAGGCCTTTTTGAGCAGTAAGGGTATCAAAAAAACGATTAGCAAGTTCTGGCGGATAATAATTTCTTAACTCGCTCATTTTAATCTTCGGAAAGCGGTATGAAAATTCAAAAGAAGCTCTTGTGAAAATTTTTTGCTGCACATTTTCTATAATACGAATTTGCATTAGCTGAAGCATTCCAGCAAAAACCACCCCAAGAGTAACCAGAACGACCAGGATAATCCATGAAGTACTAATCTGAGCACCTTGAATCAGGTTTATAATAGCCTGAATTCCCAAAGGAAGCGAAAGATTAACCAATCCTGCAAATATCGCATAATAAAACGTTTGCAAAATATCTTTTTTATCCAGCTGCAAAAGTTTAATCAACCGCTGCCATGCTGTCAAAATGTTTTTGGACATATAATTATTTCTTTAAAGAATGAAACACAAGGTCTGTAAAATACTTTGAAGGGGTCACTTTCTCATTACAATCCGTCAATGAAGGAAAGTGTTCTTTAAGAAAATGTTGGTGTAATGCTCCTTCGATAATTGTACTTGCTAAACTTGCAGGGTATGAATATGTATTGTCTACCTCGATGATCATTTCTTTAATCCTAGTTGTCAATCGTTTATAAATAGAAAAGTAACCTTCTTTATTTTCTTCATCCACCTCTTTGGTAAGATAGGATTTAGAATATTCGTTAACTACGATTTTGTTCAAAAGCACTTCATTGATATGAGAGAAAGATGAATCTTCTATGATAGACCTGGTAATAATCTCTATTGCTTTCTTTAATTTTTGCTTAGAATTGGGAATACTATTAGTTGCAAAAACTAATTGGTACTCTAACCAACCCCAATACCAACATGTTAAATACAAAAGAAGTTTGTGTTTATTTTCAAAATACCGATATATAGAACTCTCATTAGATCCTATTCTATCTCCAAGTTTCTTGAATGTGAAACTTTCGAAGCCCATTTCCTGAATCATAAGAATACTATGTTCTATAATTCTTTTTCCCAATGAAGATGACTCGGGATCTTTGATATAGATCTTATCGTTAATTCTAACTTTTAAGTCATGAAGTAAATATTTCATTTCCCTTTTTTAATTGTATTATTTGCCTGATCCGAATTTTTTTAACTAACCCATTGCAAACTTAAAAGTATTACTATTATAATTCAACAGATTAACTTTTATTTAACCAAAAAATAGTTTGAACAAATCTTTTTAATTATTATTTTTATAAAAGAATAGCCTTTAAACTAATAATTAAATAAAATAACCATGAAAAAAATACTGTTTTTTACGTTATTAGCATTTTTGACCCTAGAAGTCCAGAGCAATACAAATCCAACTCAAAATACAATAGAGGTTGGAGATGTAGTAACGATCGGAAATCCTTCAGCCCAGAAGTATCAGCATATTAAATTTCCTAAAACCAATTTTATAATAAAAAAAGGAGGAATCCCTAACTATAAAGCATTAGCCGGGAGTAACGTTACTGTTACCTATGTAGAGAAAAAAGAAGATGGTACTACAGTGATTACTCTAAAGAAAGAGGATGGAAAAAAATTCTTTAATACCATCACAGTCGTTAAGGCTGATTTTGAAAAAGCTTTAGAAGAAAAAGAGATCATTTCATCTAACTAGAAAATGTAAATAACCATCCCTATGACGTAGGGATGGTTATTATTAAAAAAGTTCAAAGCTATAAGTTTTTTTAATACATGAATTCAAGAGCAGTAATATCAGGACCACTAAACTCTCCATTTTCATTATTACCAAAACAAGAGATCATAATAGAATTAGAGTCTAAACCACCCGCTCCCCATCTATTCTCAGTGGGTGTCCCTGGGATATGTATAGCTCCAACACTGCTACTACCTTCATTAGAATTATCACATCTTCTTCTGGCATAATCAGTATGTCTGAAACCTACTGCATGACCCATCTCGTGTGTCATCACATGCTCATTCACATTTTCATTAAATCTATCCATACCACCAAAAATCTGGATGTACTTACCTGGTCGACCACCATTTGGAAATTCTGCTTGGCCGCCAGCATTGGTACCACCTGCGTTATAAACAACCATATCCACATTGTTTCCCTGGTCTGTACCAAAGGTGAGTACAAAGTTAAGACTGATATTTAATCGGTTATAATTATTAACAGCCCATTGCAGACCAGTTCTCATTTTACTGGTAAGAGCATTTCCTGAACCGTTCCATCCTGTTACCCGGATAGTCCTATTCTGGCTTACCAGATTACGAGTTCTATACTGTTTGTTGCCGTCTTCGGTATCTGCTAAAGCTTGATTGGCAAGGTCATCTAAAGCGATAAAAATATCCCTGTAACCTTCAGTTCCTGCTGCTATACCTTTCTTTGATGTACCATCTGGATAATTCACTGTACTGTACACAGCATTATAAGGATTAACACCTGCCTCTAATAATGCAAGTTTGTGATCTTTTGTAAGTTCGACAGCTGCTTCTGGCGCTGTTTCATCAGAAATTTCATTTTTCTGGCAAGAAGTAGCAAAACCAGCTACAATAGCGCAAAGCGCTAATACTTTGATTTTTTTCATTTTTAATAAGTTGAGTTTGTGTAGTTATTAAACAAAATAGAATTTCTTAGGTCCCATTTTGAATACAATTAATATAAGAAAGCTTTGAACTTTTTTATTTTTGCGATTTGAAGATATGATAATTTTTTTTAAATATGAGTTAATTTTTTGAACTATTCATTAAAAATACGGTAAAACCGTAAGGTTATTTTAAAGAAATTGATAAAAATTGAATTTTTAATCATTTAAGAAATCGATTAAATACACAACAAATTTACAAGGATAATCTATCAAAAAACTATGAATACAAACCTATCTAAATAGTTAATATGAATTAGAAAACGAATCAAAGCAATACTATTATTTGAAAGCTTTTTCTTACATATTATAAAGTTTATTTCTGATTCGTTAAATAACTCTTAATTTTTAAATATTTAACAATATCTCCAAAACCATACTCTTTTTATAACAGGTAAATGAGATTGAAATCAAGAGGTAGTGTATATAGATAACTACAAAAAACCTTTAAAAATTCGTAAAAAATATGGTCTTATTGAATCTCAGCACTGAGACCTGCCTGAAGTAATTTTGAACAGCGAGGTACCAACTCATCATACGCACCTGTTTTAACAGTACATTTCCCTTTATAATGAACCAATAAAGCACACTGCTCTGCCTGCACAGGGCTATGCTCACAGCTATAAATTAATGTTTCTATAACATGATCAAAAGTATTGACATCATCGTTGTATAATATAATCTCGTTATTATTTTGATCAATTGATTTTTCTAGAACTTTTTCTAATACTTTTTCCTGTGCATTCATAGAAGAATTCTTTTGTACAAATATAATAACTTACCTTGATTAAAATACTAATTCGCTTGTTATTTTAATTCATAACAAGCTGCCATCCAATTATTTCTGACAATATGATTCGTATACAGCAACCCACGTTTTGTACATTCGTTTGTGATTATATCCAAATCTTCCTGATAAAAACCACTTAAAAAAAGTGTGCCTTTTTCTTTTAAGGATTTCACATAAAACTGAATATCGTTGAGTAATATATTACGATTAATATTAGCTATAATTACGTCATAACTTTTTCCGGACAGAAGAGAAACATCCCCCTCATAGGCATTAATATTGTTACAATCATTACGCTCCACATTTTCTATAGTATTCAAATAACACCAATTATCAATATCGATAGCGTCTATAGCCCCAGCCCCTCTCATTTCTGCCAAAATTGCTAATACACCAGTACCACAGCCCATATCCAACACTTTTTTACCCTTCAGCTCTGCTTGCAACAAATGCTGAATCATCATGTGGGTGGTTTCATGATGGCCTGTACCAAATGACATTTTTGGCTCTATAATAATATCATATGCTACATCTGGTTTCTCATGAAACGGCGCTCTTACACTACAAATATTGTCAACTAAAATAGGATTAAAATTTTTCTCCCATTCTAAGTTCCAATTAACTTGCTCTATTTCTTCAAACGTGTGTTGTATCGTAAATTCATCAGAATTTAACACATGAATATCATCCAAGACATTAGTATGCCAATCTTCTTTTCTAATATATGCATCTACGCCATCTTCAGTTTCTACAAAGCTCTCAAATCCCGCGTATCCTAATTCGGCGATCAGAATTTCGGATGCAGGTTGTAATGGAGAAATTTTAAAATAATATCCCAGGTATATTGTATTTGACATATTCTATTTTTATTGCTGTGCAAAGGTAATCTTTACAGACAATAAAAAAGCACCCCAAAGGAGTGCTTATTATTGTGTATTATTCTTCTTTATCTAGATTGCATTTGCAATAGCTGCAAAATTTTCTACATCCAGAGAGGCGCCGCCTATTAACCCACCATCAACATCTGGTTTTGCAAAAATTTCTTCGGCATTATTTGGTTTTACACTTCCGCCATATAAAATAGAAACCTCATCTGCGATGTCCTGATTATATGCTTTACTTATAGTTGCACGAATAAACGCATGCATTTCCTGAGCTTGATCTGGTGAAGCTGTCTCGCCAGTACCTATTGCCCATACAGGCTCATAAGCCAGAACAATGTTTTTCCACTCTGAAGCATCAATATGAAAAAGGCCTTGCTTAAGTTGGCCCTCAACTACAGAAAAATGACCATTACTTTTACGATCCTGCAATTCTTCTCCAAAACAAAAAATTACAGTCATATTATGCTTTAGGGCAGTGTTCACTTTTTCGGCCAGTAATTGGTCAGTCTCTCCAAAATATGCTCTGCGTTCACTATGTCCTAAAATCACGGTTTCTACATCAATACTTTTTAGCATATCTGCAGAGATTTCCCCAGTAAAAGCACCATTTTCTGCCTGGTGCATATTTTGGGCGGCTACCTTGATATCTGAACCCTTTAATTCTTGGGTTGCCTTGTGTAAATTGATAAATGTGGGCGCTACAATAATCTCTGCTCCAGGTACATTTCCTACTTTTTCTTTTAAACCCGAAAGCAATGATCCTGTTTCTATCAGGTTTTTATTCATCTTCCAGTTTCCGGCTACAATTTTTTTTCTCATTAATTTTAGTATTTATATTGTGGTTATAAGTATTGGTTTCTAAATTAAAATGATAGTAGATTTTTTATATTCTTATTCTAGGATCCAACCATCCATAGATAATATCAACGAATATATTGATTAGTATAAACATGGTAGCTATTACTAGTACAGCACCCATGATGATCGGCAAATCTAAGGTATTCAATGCATCTACAATTTCTTTACCTAGGCCATTCCATCCAAAAATATATTCTACAAACACGGCACCAGCCAACATTGAGGCAAACCACCCCGAAATTGTAGTTACCACAGGGTTTAACGAATTTTTTAAAGCATGTTTTCTTATCATTTGAAACACAGAAAGACCTTTGGCTCTTGCGGTGCGTATATAATCTTGGCTTAGCACTTCAAGTAACGAATTGCGCATCAATTGTGTAACCACAGCTAATGGCCTTATTCCTAAAACTATAGCTGGTAAAATCAGGTTTTTCCATTGAATATAGCTTCCTTCACCAAAATCGTCCACTTCGTAAAGACTTCCGTTCATATTTAGATTGGTAAACTCGTGCAATACATAACCAAAGAGCCATGCAAAAATAATAGCGCTGAAAAATGATGGAACACTCATCCCAAGTGTGCTTAATAGCTGGATTAACCGGTCTGCCCACTGATCCTTTGTTAATGCACTAATAATTCCTAATGAAATCCCCAGAAATATAGCAATACAGATCGAAGAAATTGCCAATACAATCGTATTAGGCAAGGTTTCTTTGATCACATCACTTACCTTTTTTCCTGTTTTCTGAAAAGAATCTCTTAAATATGGAAATTTAATGACAACTACCGTACTCTTGACACTAAATAATTTCTTTGCCGTGTATTTATTCTTATCCAAATATGAAAAATCCTCTTCTTTTAAACTATGAAATGAAATTGGTGATAGATCATTCAAATAATACACATATTGCGTAGTAATTGGTTGATCAAAACCGTATTTTTTTCGAACGTTATTTAGTTGTTCTTCACTTTCATTTTGTCCCAACATCATTTGAGCCGGATCCCCCGGGAGTAAAGTAAAAAGCAAGAAAATTATGGTGATCACTCCCAGCAAAGTAAGTAATGCATACCCTATTTTATTAATTAGGAATCCGAGCATAATTAATTAGGTTCTTCTTTTAGTTTTTCTATCTCTTCAAGCGTATATACTTTATAAGCGGTTCCTAAAAGACGCTCACAATATTCTTCTACGGTTTCTGAAAAACCTGCTTCTTTTCGTCGTTGATTTACAGACTCTTGATCTTTAATTGGCCATATCAATGAAATTTGATTTCCATCCTTAGTATTAAAGGTCGTACCCTGGGTTCCGTAAATCTGTTCTAATCCCTTATGCATGAAATACCTGTCTTCCATCATAGCAACAGAAGATTTATCCAATTCTCCTTTTTCTCCAGCCTCTTTAATAATAGGTAAATATTTATCGATCTTATCAGAATGTTGAATCACGAGCCAAGCAACAATACTTGTTTCTTTACCGACCAAAGATTTACCTGGGTAACCATATTTTTCGAGTACTTTTTCTATAAACAATGTGTTTGTACTATCAACCAATTTTTGCTCTTCCCAAGAGATTTCTCCTGTATCTCTACCTGCTTGATCCAGTTTCATAATACTATCCAACTGAGCCTTTAATTCTCTATTGATTTTAGGCTTTGGAGGCCCTACTTTTTCAATAGCCAGTTTTTGAGCATCATTCCAATGCAATTTTTCTACGATGGTTCCTTTTTTAAGTTGGACAATACCAGGATTTGATCTTAAAATCGTTTTTAAAGCAGTCTCATCTGTAGTATAAAAATCGAAATCAAGATTGTATTCTTTCTTAACTTCTGCCATTGCTTTTGGTGCAGAGGCTGTAAGCCCAATCACATCATATCCTTGAGATATTGCCTGATCTGTCATTTTTTTTACGGTAATAAATCCTTCATCTTCACTTTTAGATAAATTATAAGCCACTATAAGGATCACATTTTCTTTTTGAAGATATTCTGAAGTATAATCTGTATCTTCTTTCTCGATAGCAAAATCATGAATCGGAGGCTCATATCCTTCTTTAACAGTTTGTGTTTCTACATCAATAAATTTGCCTTCAATCTTGGGATAATCTCCACTTGTTGTAATAATTTTTTCTTCACCATTTACATTAAACTTCCAATGATAAGCAAACTCTGCTTTGGGAGCATCCTCTGGCACCTGCATTCCTTCTTCGATATTAGTCCCTATTTTATACGCCCTAAAGTCAAAAACCGGCAAATGCATCAATACATAATACGCAAATCCAAGGCAAGCCGTAAAAGCTCCAAACACAACCCATTTATGCATCGCAACTGGGTTTATGGGGCTGATAAACTTTCTTCCGAAGAATAAAACCAGTATAAGAACCAGAAGAATAACATCTTTGGTAAAGGATTCCCATGGTGTCAACGGAAGTGCATCTCCAAAACAACCACAATCAGTAACCTTATTAAAATAAGCCGAATAGAACGTTAGGAATGTGAAAAATACGATCATCAATAACAGTGACCAGACCGTAAACTTAGGCAAATATCCCAATATCAACGTAATACCTAATATAACCTCAAAAATCACCAAGAAAACTGCTATTAACAATGCAAATGGAATTAAAAATTCGAGATTAAGCACTCCTTCTCCAAAATACTCCTGAAGCTTGTATGAAAACCCCAATGGGTCGTTAAGCTTTATAAATCCCGAAAACAGGAAAAGTGCTGCTACAAATATTCTGGAAAACGTAACGAATATCTTCATAAATCAATGAGTTTTTGGAATAATTTGACCAATATAATTAGTTATACATCTTACCTTATCTAGTTTAACAGTATTTTATACGTCTATGTATTTTTTGCTTCTCCAAGGTGAATCATTGCAAACACCGCATAATTAATCATATCTTGATAATTTGCATCGATTCCTTCACTTACCAAAGTTTTTCCCTTGTTATCTTCTATTTGTTTAACGCGCAATATTTTCTGAATAATCAGATCTGTAAGAGAACTCACCCTTAGATCCCGCCAAGCCTCACCATAATCATGGTTCTTATCCATCATTAACTCTTTGGTAATAGTTACATGCTTATCATACAATTCTTCAGCTTCATCAGGAGGTAAATCTGGTTGATCAACAACTCCTTTTTCTAATTGAATCAACGCCATAATACTGTAATTGATAATGCCTATAAATTCTGAAGCTTCACCTTCGTCTATTTTGCGCACTTCTTTTTCCTGAAGGCTTCGTATTCGTTGTGCTTTAATGAAAATTTGATCGGTCAAGGAAGGAAGTCTCAATATTCTCCACGCGCTTCCGTAGTCTTTCATTTTTTTTACAAATAAGTTGCGACATGTATTAATCACCGCATCATATTGTGCAGACGTATCTTGCATATAACTGTTGAATTTTGCGTAAATTTCGCTTTAATATGGGAATTAAAAAAATTGAAGCTAAAAATAAATAATGACAATCAACTGTAAAGGTTCTCTAATAGATCTATCGACCCCAAAAGTAATGGGGATTCTTAATATAACTCCAGATTCGTTTTATGATGGAGGGAAGTATAAAAATGAAAAGGAAATTCTAATCCAGACTGAAAAAATGTTGAATGAAGGTGCCACTTTTATAGATGTTGGAGCATACTCGTCCAGACCTGGTGCAGATCATATTTATGAAGAAGAAGAAAAGGAAAGGATTTTGCCAATTGTAGAAATATTACTAAGCGAGTTTCCCAAAATTTTATTATCCATAGATACCTTTAGAAGTGAGATTGCAAAATCTTGCATTGATATGGGAGCAGCACTAATTAATGATATTTCTGCAGGAAATCTGGATAAAAACATGCTCTTAACTGTTGGAAAACTCAAAGTCCCCTATATCATGATGCACATGAAAGGTACCCCCCAGACAATGAAATCCAAAGATCATTACAAAGATCTCATAAAGGAAATAAACCTCTATTTTTCAGAAAAAGTAGCAGATGCAAGACAAAAAGGAATCAACGATATTATTATTGATCCTGGATTTGGGTTTGCAAAAAACACAGCCCAAAATTTCGAGCTTTTAAAGAACCTTAACCTATTACAAATACACAATTTACCCTTATTGATTGGGTTGTCCAGAAAATCCATGATCTTCAAAACTTTGAAAATCGATGCAGTTGAAGCGCTGAATGGAACGACTTCTCTAAATACAGTTGCACTAATCAACGGCGCATCTATCCTAAGAGTACACGATGTTAAAGAAGCAATAGAATGTGTTACTTTGGTAAATGAAATGCGAGTAAGTTAACTTTATACAATCCTGTTTCACTAATTTTTCTATTTTTACAAAAACTCCTGACACTTTGGATTTAATAAATCTTAGAATTCTTGATGTACTTGATATTATATTAGTAGCCTTTTTACTGTATTATATCTATAAGTTGGTTAAAGGAACGGCTGCCATTAATATTTTTATCGGAATCGTTATGATTTACCTTGTTTGGAAACTTACCCAGCTTCTTGCCATGGAAATGTTAAGTAGTGTTTTGGGTGAATTTATTGGTGTAGGGATGTTTGCCCTTATAGTTGTTTTTCAACAAGAAATAAGGAAATTTTTGTTAATGATAGGATCCACTAATTTTGGAAGAAGACGGAAGTTCTTAAGACAATTAAAATTTATAAGAGACACTCCTGAAGATAGCGTAACTAATGTAAAAGCAATTATAGAGGCATGCGGTAACATGGCAAAAACCAATACAGGAGCCCTTATCGTTATCAAACGGAATACTTCTTTGGATTTTGTAAAAACCTCTGGAGATGCTATGGATATGCTAGTAAACACTCCCATTCTTGAAAGTGTTTTTTATAAAAATAGTCCGCTGCATGACGGAGCCATGATTATAGAGGATAACCATATTGTAGCCACACGTGTAATACTACCTGTTACTAATGATAATAATATGCCATTACGTTTTGGATTACGCCATAGAGCAGCTGTGGGGATAACAGAAAAGACAGATGCCTTGGCTTTGGTGGTAAGTGAAGAAACCGGAAAACTTTCATACATCAAAAATGGTGAGTTTGTTATTTTCAAAACATATGAAGAACTAGAGGAAAAAATAAAAAGAGATTTAGTTTAACCGTTTTATGAATGACATAATTACGATTACGGGGTTTTATTCTTCAACTACAGCTGCAAACTGAACTTCATATAAGTTCCTGTAATACCCATCAGCAATCTCCAAGAGCTCGTTATGATTTCCTTGTTCTACAATTTCACCCTGATCCATCACAATGATCTTATCTGCATTTTTGATAGTGGCCAACCTATGAGCAATTACGATAGAGGTTCTTCCTTTTGTAATTTTATTGGTAGCATCCTGGATTAATTGTTCGCTATGCGAATCTATAGAAGAGGTTGCTTCATCGAGTACCAAAATCTCAGGATTGATAACATAGGCCCTTAAGAAAGAGATCAACTGTCGTTGCCCAGAAGACAACATCACACCCCTCTCCTTCACATTATAATGATATCCATTCGGCAAACTCATTATAAAATCATGAATTCCTATTTCTTTGGCCGCTTGATACACTTCTTCTTCTGAAATTTCGGGATTATTAAGGGTAATATTATTCAATATCGTATCGGCAAACAAAAACACATCCTGAAGCACTACAGCAATATGACTTCGCAAAGACTTTAAATCGACTGTTTTTATATTGATATCATCAATTGAAATAACGCCACTATCTATTTCATAAAACCTACTAAGTAAATTAATAATCGTGGATTTTCCTGCTCCTGTTGCTCCGACTATCGCAATGGTTTTACCTTCATCGACTGTAAGAGAAAGCCCTTTTAACACCTCTTCGCCTTCGATATAACTAAATCGAACATCTTTAAAAGAAATCTTACCATTTACATTTTCAAGGTTTATTTCTCCGTTGTCTTCGATTTTGGAATCTGTATCCAAAACAGCAAACACCCTATTGGCTGCCACCATTCCCATTTGTAGGCTATTGAACTTGTCTGCTATCTGCCTTAATGGTCTAAATAGCATTTGTGATAACTCTATAAAAGCAACAACTACACCAAGAGTGATAACATCGCCCTGAGCCGCCTTTAAGCCTCCAAACCAAACGATCAATCCAATAGTAATAGAGCTTGACATTTCGGCGATCGGAAAGAATATAGAATTATACCAAACTGTTTTTACCCATCCTTTTTTATGCTTTTTATTAATCTCTTTAAAATTAGCATACTCGATCTCTTCTCGTGTAAATAACTGAACAATTTTCATTCCGGTAATACGTTCCTGAACAAACGAATTAAGATTAGAAACCTGAGTACGAACCTCTTCAAAAGCTACTTTCATCTTTTTCTGAAAAACTCTTGTAGCGTATACAATAAGAGGTAACACTAGTAATACTAAGAGTGTAAGTTCCCAGCTTTGATAAAACATATACCCCAAAATAACCAGCATTTTTAAAAGATCACTAATAATCATAAAAAGTCCCTGACTAAAGATACTGGCAATAGTTTCAATATCGCTTACTGCCCGGGTCACCAACCTACCTACCGCCGATTGATCATAATACTGCTTTTTGAAACCAAGCATATGCTTAAACAGCTTCACTCTAATATCCCGAATGACCTCCTGTCCTAGCCAATTGGCAAAATAAATAAATAAAAACTGTGAAATAACTTCTAAAAATAATACGGTCAACATTAGACCAATAAGACTAATTAGAAGTTCATTATTTTTCGGAATAATTGTCTTATCAATAATTTGTTGTAAAAGATAAGGTCTTAAAACAGCAAATACAGATAACAAAATAGCCGAAAATCCTACGAAGTAAAAAGTAAGTCGGTAGGGATTAGTATATGTGATTAACCGCCTAAACAATCTAAAATCAAAAGCCTTTCCACTTTTATCTGCCATCTATTACATAAATTTTTTCTGGATATTCTACTCTTGTTAAATATAAACCATGAGCCGGAACCGAGTAACCCGCACGCCCACGATCTTCACTTTTAATTATATCGACCAAATCTTCTAAGTCTAACTTATGTTCTCCTATCTCAATAAGGGTTCCTACTATTGCCCTTACCATATTTCTTAAGAAGCGATTCGCAGAAATCTTAAAAACCAATGTATCCTCTTTCTTCTCCAAAACCGCATTGGTAATTATACAATTATACGTTTTTACATCGGTTTTAGACTTACTAAAACATTTAAAATTGGTATAGTTTAACAGTAATTTAGCAGCCCTATTCATAAGATCCAAATCCAATGATTTTTTTAAGTAATACGATTTATTAATAACAAATGGATCTTTTACAATATGAACATGATATTCATAAGATCGACTTGTTGCGTCAAAGCGTGCATGCGCATCATCCTTTACCTGGCTTACGGATTGAATTGCAATCTCTGCGGGTAAAATTGAATTAAGCTTATATCTAAATTCATCAAAATTTAGATCGAAATCGTAATCAAAATGTGCCATAATCTGTTTTGCATGCACCCCCGTATCGGTTCTGCCCGCACCTACAATTTCGGTTTTTACCCTTAAAATTGCAGACAAAGAATCTTCTAAAACTTCCTGAATCGAAATCGCATTAGGTTGTCGTTGCCATCCATGATATGCAGTACCATCATAAGAAAGTTCTAAAAAGTATCTCAAAGTATTCTATTTTTGTAAAACCGAAAGCAAATATACCTTTTATAATACAGATACATGTAACAATATAGTTTCAGCTTTCCTATTCTATAAATGATTTTTATACCCTTACTGTGAAAAAAATTCTTCTACTTAGTGACACCCACAGCCATATAGATAACCGCATTTTGCATTATGCAGAAGAAGTCGACGAAGTATGGCATGCAGGCGACATAGGTGATCTTAAAGTAACCGATGCTATTGAGGCATTAACTCCTTTAAGAGCTGTATATGGAAATATAGATGATGACAAAGCCAGAGCAACTTTCCCTCTTAATCAAAGGTTTATTTGTGAAGGTGTCTCGGTATGGATCACACATATTGGAGGGTATCCGCCTAAATATAATAGTCATACCAGAGAAGAAATCAAATCAAATCCACCCAAATTATTTATATGTGGTCATTCGCATATTCTCAAAGTTATTCCTGATAACAAAAATGGTGTGCTACATATGAACCCGGGTGCTGCAGGCAAACATGGTTTTCATAAAGTAAGAACCATGCTTCGGTTTACTTTGGACTCTGGAAAAATTGAAAACCTAGAAGTAATAGAACTTGGTAAGAAATAAATCTAAAATGTGTGTAGAATACTTTCAAAAGGAACCCGGATACAGTAGGATTAATTTTCAGCTTACACTTTTAAGAACACATTAAACAGTTTCTTAAAATTGAGTTTCAATAAAATAAAACCCGAAGTTGGCATGCTTCGGGTTTTAACGCACTAATACTACTAAGATGTTAGGTTTATCGTAATCGATCTACAGATTTTACGAGATTCTCATCCTTTTTAATAGCCTTATTGGCCATTACTAATAAAACGATAGAAATAACAGGAATAATCATCCCAATACCTTTCTCAGAAACCTTGGTTTCTCCAGATACCGTTAGAGACCAATAAACAAATACTCCTAGTAAAATAAAGTTTAATAAGATATTGATTCGCCCCAACACAAATTGAAGCTGTCTATTTTTAAACAAAAAAATTGCAATCAACGATAAAGCCGCCGACCCAGTAAACATTGCCAAAAGAAAAAGTTCTTCTTTTGCATACAATTCTATTCCTTCCTGATTCAAACCATAAGGCAAAAAAACAGAAAGCCCTGCTGAAGCTCCAGCAGCCAATAAAAGATAAATAGTTTGAATTCTTTGTAACATTGCAACTTTTTCTTACCGAAAAGCAAAAATAAGAGTTTCTTTTTATAAATATGTGTAAAAAATTAAAAATAAAGTCGTATACTTGCACCACAAAATTTGTAATCTATTCAATATAAGGTTACTTACCTTCGAAATAAAATTTTCCTAGATTTCTTCTTTAGAAAATTTATACCTAAACGTAAATTATATAACAAATTTAAATGTTAGATATTTCTGAATTAAAAGCAAAAAAGCTTCCTGAATTGCAGGAAATTGCAAAAAACCTAAATGTACCTAAGTACCGTACACTTAAAAAATTGGATCTGGTATACCAAATATTAGACCATCAGGCTGCCAATCCTAATAAAGCAAAAGAAGCTTCAAAAGAGGGCACTTCACCAAATGTGAGTCCTGAAAAAAAGAACACGAATCCACGTCAAAGAAGGCCTCGTACGCGAAAAACTGAGGGATCAAAAAACCCAGAAAATAAAGAAGTTAGTGTCTCTCCAGAAAGCACTAATGAAACAACTTTATTTACCCCTACAGAAGCCGCAATAGAAAATCCTAATCCTGAAAACACTCCCAAAACTCCTGATAGTAAGGATAGTGATAGATCTCATCAAAATAAAGATGATAAAAAAGATCATAGGAACAGAGGTAACGACAAGCCTCAGCAAAACAAGAACAGAAACAGCAAAAAAGAAAACGGAAATAGAGACAATAGAAACCGTTACAAAGAACCTGATTTTGAGTTTGATGCTATTATAGAAAGTGAAGGCGTTCTTGATATCATGCAGGACGGATATGGGTTCTTACGCTCTAGTGATTACAACTACCTTTCATCTCCTGACGATATATATGTATCTCAATCGCAAATTAGACTTTTCGGTTTAAAAACAGGAGATACTGTATTAGGGCAAGTTAGACCCCCAAAAGAAGGAGAAAAATACTTCCCTCTTATCAAAGTCAATAAAATCAATGGACTTGATCCTCAAGTAGTACGTGATAGAGTTTCTTTTGAACACTTAACCCCACTATTCCCTCAAGAAAAATTCAATATAGCAGAAAGACAAAGTACCATCTCTACTAGAATTATGGATTTGTTTGCACCTATAGGAAAAGGGCAACGTGGAATGATAGTATCACAGCCAAAAACTGGTAAGACCATGCTTCTTAAAGATGTTGCTAACGCAATTGCTGCAAATCATCCAGAAGTATACCAAATGATTCTTCTTATAGATGAAAGACCTGAAGAAGTTACCGACATGCAACGTAATGTAAAAGGAGAAGTAGTCGCTTCTACTTTTGACAAAGAAGCCAATGAACATGTAAAAGTTGCCAACATTGTATTAGAAAAAGCAAAGAGGCTTGTAGAATGCGGCCACGATGTTGTAATACTACTTGATTCTATTACCAGATTGGCCAGAGCATATAATACAGTTCAACCTGCTAGTGGTAAAATATTAAGTGGTGGTGTTGATGCAAATGCATTACACAAGCCAAAGCGTTTCTTTGGAGCTGCTCGTAATATCGAAAATGGAGGTTCACTTACTATAATTGCAACTGCGTTAACCGAAACCGGATCTAAAATGGATGAAGTGATCTTTGAAGAATTTAAAGGAACCGGTAATATGGAACTGCAACTAGATCGTAAAATCTCGAATCGTCGTATTTTTCCTGCCATCGACCTTACTTCTTCAAGCACGCGTCGTGATGACTTATTACTTGACGAAACAACAATTCAAAGAATGTGGGTAATGCGTAAATATCTAGCCGATATGAACCCTGTAGAAGCTATGGAATTTATTAATGATCGTTTTAAACAAACCCGTAATAATGATGAATTCCTGATCTCAATGAACGGTTAGGCATTATTTATCTTTAACTGTAAATAATATACATATTAAGAACGGCGGCTATCAGTTTTGATAGCCGTTTTTATTTATCGTGCTTTTAAGAAATGTTTGCATAATATGTATCTAACTTTATATCCATACCAATTTATTGAAAGTTTTTTCTAAATATATTGACCAATACCTAAAACTAATACATCATGAAAAAAATACCATATCTATTACTAGTAACTATTTTCTTTCTGCTAATAGGCTGTAAAAGTAACGGCCAATCAAAAACAGAAAAAAAAGAAATCATTCAACATCTGGATCCTGTTCAGGTACCCCCAGCTAATGGATTAGAACGAGCTTATTTTGCCAGTGGGTGTTTTTGGTGCGTTGAAGCCATTTATGAAAGTGTCAAAGGTGTAAAAGAATCGATATCAGGATATTCTGGAGGGCACACCCAGAATCCTACTTATGAAGCCAGTAATACGGGACGTACGGGCCATGCTGAAGCTGTAGAAATTTATTACGATCCAAACATTGTATCTTTTGCCACACTTGTAGATGTATACTTCGGTTCTCAAAATCCAACCCAATTGAATGGACAAGGTCCTGATCGCGGTTCGCAATACCGATCTATTATTTTTTATCAAAGTGAAGAGCAGAAAAAAATCATAGAAGAAAAAAAAGAAATTTTAAGTAAAAAGTTAAATAAAAAAATCGCTGCAGAAATACTTCCATTTCAAAAATTTTGGAAAGGAGAAGGTTATCATCAAGATTATGAAAAAAGAAACCCTAACAATCCTTATATACGAAATGTATCTATTCCTAGATTAAAAAGATTTCAGGCAAAGTTTCCAAAGTTGATAAAAGAAACACATTAAAGGTCAGAATTAAGCCTATTAATATTTGTTAAATATAACTTAAGGCACGCTATTACGGATATCACATAATCTAACTAAATTATAAATGTAATTCGTGCCTTTTTACTGACCTACAAGGACAAAACAACAAAACCGACAAAATTCTACCTAAAAAGGATGTAAATCGGTTGTAATGTCAAAAAAAATCGTTGAAAAACACAAATCAAAGCAAAAAAATTTATATTTTTGTACAAATAAAATCAAAAGATGTTGTGTTTTTAATATTAAAACATTACTTTTGAATCTGATTTAATAGTTTTTCTATCAGTATTTTAATATAAATTATTGAAGTTTTACTAAAGAAAAGTTTTGTTAAATGATTGAAAATCAAAACATTATAAATCAGATTGTTCTTTAAAATCTTGTTAAATTTTACTTTTTATAAAGAAGTATTTTTAGGAAGAAATTAATGTTAAAATAACTTTGGCATTCTTTTTGAAGAGCATATTTTGATCATAAATTCAAGCATTTTTGCTTAGAAATTTGAATTAATTAAAATAATTATTGAATAAAAATTATAACCCAATCTACTTAAAAACAAGAGATATGAAATCTATTTTTACATTTATTCTGCTTTTGGTGATTACTTTCTCGTCGGCTTATGCTCAATCAGAGCAATATTTGATGTCTTCTCGAAAATTAGAAGTACGAAGTGGTCCAGGTTTAAACTTTAATACTATTGCCGAGGTTCCTCAAGGTACTCAGGTATATGTGATGAGTTCTAATTATGGCGACTGGAGTGCTATCCAATTTAAGAGTATGAACGGTTTTGTACTAACTAAACTTTTAACAGAAGATAGTCGAATCGCAGATGCAGAAAGAGCTGCAAAAGAAGCTGCAGCCAAAAGAGAAGCTGCCAAAGCAGCAGCACAAGCAGCAATCGCTCAAGCCGAAGCTGCAAAAAGAGCTGCAGAAGAAGCAGCAAGAAGAGCAATTGCAGATGCAGAGCGTTTAAAAAGAGAAGCTGAAGCCAATGCGGCTAAAGCTATTGCAGATGCAGAAGCAGCAAAAAGATCTCAAGACGCAGCAGCAAGGAGAGCACTTGCTGATACAAAAGAAACTCAAAAGGCTTTGGAAGAAGCAAGACGTAGAGCCGCACAAGGTGGTGACGTTGCTGCTACTCCTATAGAGTCTACTACTCCTTCTTATGGTTCTAGTTCTTCTGACACTAGACCTGCAGCAGCAACTATGACGGTGAGTAGAGAAGATAAATATTCTAGCTGGGAGTCTAAAACATATAAGTCTGGTGCTACTCCAAAATCTTTTAACTTTAAAGGAAAGTTTGATTACAAATTAGATAACTATTTAAAGATTAAAGTTGGTAAAAACACTGAGGTTGTAGTGAAAATCTACAAAATGGGACAGACTGAAAAAGAAGATGAGTTAGTACGTGTGACTTACATTAACACAAACACTACTCAGTTTATCAGAAACATCCCTGAAGGAGAATACTACTTAAAGATTGCTTATGGTAGACAATGGAAAGAAACGGTTATAGACGGTAAGAAATTTGGAACTTTTACAAAAAATGCACTTTATGAAAAAGGTGCTCAAATTCTAGATTTTAATACAGTTAAAACATCTAAAGGTATTAATGTTCCTTCTTATAACCTTACACTTGATCTTCTTCCTTCTGGCGGAGGGTACAGTACTGGTGGAAGTGATGACATTTCTGCTAAAGCCTTTAACGCTAACTAAAAATATAGAATACTACATTTTTAATCACCAAAATATAAATGTAATAAAAGTTAGGACCAATTGGTCCTAACTTTTTTTATTGTATAAAATACAATTCTTCATGCAAATAGCTAAATCACTATGCACCTGAAAGTGCAGAGGTTTTGATCCACAATACATCACTTTATGTTATTGTTAAAAGCTAATTTCAACGGTAAACCTTATTCAAAAAAAAATTACCTACCCAACCCATAACTGATAACGGAATAGAAATACTATATTTTTCGATGTACTAAAGTGTTGCTATAAATTTGTAGCCCTACCTACCTAAGGCAAAGATTTATACCAATTCTGATGTAAAAACCACCATACACAAAAGATGCATAGGTTTTCCAACTAAGAAATGAAATCACTTTTGGGCAATTACCAACAAACAAGTTGGTAGTAGGCAGTATGTAGCATGCAGTATAGTATGTTGTAACTGTAAACTGCTTACTAAAAACTGAAAACCACATTACACTTTTACAACCTGAAAGGTAACTACACTAAAGCGCATGGTTTTAACTATTTTTATGAGATATAAAGTAGCGCGTTATGAAAATAAAAAATCCCCAGATTTTTCAATCTGGGGATTTTTTTGCTCGATAATCGAGATTTAAATGCTCCGGGGCTTGCCTAGAGGCTCTTTACTCTTCTTATTTTTCAGAACGATGTCTCTCTCTTGCCAGCAATGTGTTTTTAAGCAACATTGCAATAGTCATGGGCCCAACTCCTCCAGGTACCGGAGTAATATAAGATGCTTTTTTACTTACATTTTCAAAATCAACATCTCCAACGATTTTATACCCCTTGGGCCTAGAATCATCTGCAACTCTGGTAATACCCACATCTATAATCACTGCATCATCTTTTACCATTTCCGCTTTAAGGAAATTGGGTACTCCCAGTGCAGAAATCACAATATCCGCTTGAGAAATGATTTGCGTAATATTTTTTGTATGACTATGCGTAAGTGTTACTGTAGAATTTCCTGGCCATCCTTTACGCCCCATTAAAATACTCATCGGCCGACCAACGATATGACTTCTACCTATAACTACCGTATGTTTTCCTTTGGTATCTACATCATAACGCTCTAACAACTCCAAAATACCAAATGGTGTCGCAGGAATAAAAGTAGACATATCAAGCGCCATTTTTCCAAAATTCATAGGATGAAAACCATCTACATCTTTATCTGGGTCAACAGCCAACAGTACTTTTTGAGTGTCGATTTGAGGAGGTAATGGTAATTGAACAATAAATCCATCGATATCATCATTTTCATTCAGTTCCTTGATCTTAGCCAAAAGCTCAATTTCACTAGTAGTACTAGGCATTTTTACCAAAGTAGACTCAAAACCTACTCGTTCGCATGCTCTCACTTTACTACCAACATAGGTTAAACTAGCACCATCACTACCTACCAATACAGCAGCCAAATGTGGCACTTTCTCTCCTCGTTCCTTCATTTTTTGAACCTCGACGGCAATTTCGTCCTTGATATCGTTACTTACCTTTTTTCCATCTAATATTTCCATTCTCCCAAATTATCTCTAAAATTTATGTTACATTTTTATATTATCTCATTTTGCCCATCATCTGCATCATTCGTTTACCTCCTCCACCTTGCATCATCTTCATCATCTTACTCATTTGATCAAACTGTTTTAGCAATTGATTTACCTGTTGAATTGATGTTCCTGATCCTTTACCAATACGTTTTTTCCTGCTAGCATTGATAATTTGTGGTTTTGATCTTTCTGCAGGAGTCATAGAATGTATAATGGCCTCGATATGTTTAAAAGCATCATCATCAACATCCATGTTTTTCATCATTTTTCCTGCACCAGGGATCATACCCACCAGATCCTTCATATTACCCATTTTCTTAATCTGCTGAATTTGTTTTAAGAAATCATCAAATCCAAACTGATTTTTGGCAATTTTTTTCTGAAGTTTTCTAGCTTCTTCCTCATCAAACTGCTCCTGAGCGCGTTCTACAAGAGAAACCACATCTCCCATTCCCAAGATACGATCTGCCATACGAGAAGGGTAGAATACATCAATTGCCTCCATCTTTTCACCTGTACCGATAAATTTAATTGGTTTATTAACCACCGATTTGATCGATATTGCTGCTCCACCTCTGGTATCACCATCAAGCTTGGTAAGAATTACACCATCAAAATTCAGTACATCGTTAAATGTTTTTGCCGTGTTAACCGCATCCTGACCGGTCATAGAGTCAACTACAAACAAAGTCTCACTTGGTGTTACTGCCTTGTGAATATTTGCAATTTCGGTCATCATCATCTCATCCACTGCCAAACGGCCAGCAGTATCGATAATCACTACATTAAATCCATTAGCCTTTGCATGCGCTACACCAGCTTTGGCAATAGCCACTGGATCATTATTATCACGATCACTAAAGACCTCTACATTAATCTGTTCTCCTACTACATGTAACTGATCGATCGCAGCGGGTCGATAGACATCACAGGCAACCAAAAGAGGCTTTTTGGTTTTTTTACTTTTTAGAAAATTAGCGAGTTTACCAGAAAAAGTTGTCTTACCAGAACCCTGAAGCCCCGACATTAAAATTACTGAAGGGTTTCCCGATAGATTTATTCCTTCGGCATCACCACCCATTAACTCGGTAAGTTCATCTTTAACCAACTTAACCATTAATTGGCCAGGCTTAAGATTTTTTAATACACCTTGCCCAATTGCCTTTTCTTTTACTTTGGCAGTAAATTCTTTGGCAATTTTATAATTAACATCAGCATCTACCAATGCTCTACGTACTTCTTTTAATGTCTCAGCTACATTTATTTCTGTAATCTGCCCATGACCCTTAAGAATATGTAAGGCCTTATCTAACTTATCGCTTAAATTATCAAACATATGCGTATTCTGTTTTGAAAATAGCTACCTTAATCGGTAGACAGGTGCAAATTTAAGGATTTGAAGGAGATCTAAATAATTTACGCAATAAAAAACGATCTAAGAAGCTATTCTTAGATCGTTTTTCTAAATCTAAACAAAATATCTAATTTTTAACAAACTTAAGGAATTCTATTTTCCCTTTGTCATCAACAATTCTTACTAGATAAATTCCACTTTTTTGATTTGAGAACTCTATTTTAGTTCCGCTAACTATATCTGTAGTTTTGAGTACTAAATTACCATAGAAATCGAATATTTCTATAGAAAACTTACTATCTAAAGATGAGTTAACCGATAACATATTTGTAACGGGAACAGGTACAATGCTATATTTAAAGGCATTTTCTAATCTATTTTCTTCAAATATTTTTGCATCATCCGATGAATCGGCTTGGCGGGAAGAAACACTTCTAGACACAGTTGCCGTTCTATTGACAGCCCCTGCATCATATAAATCGCAATTAATGCCAGGATCAGTGGGAACTATAAAAACCGCATCTGTTGTCAGCCTAATTTTGCTACCACTTAAAAATTCGGCACCTGGCTTTATTACGATTTTAGTCCCGGCTTTAAACTCTTTCTCGATACCACTGCCAAAAGTAACGTCACAGCCATCTCCTATTGTTATATTATTTGCTTTAGTTGTATTAGATGATGGAATACTACATACATTGATATTTTCTGGAATTCCAGGAGTCGGTGGTATATCAGATATTGCACCATTCATAATATCATTAAATTCATATATGAATACTTCTCCACAGCTTGTATTAGGTACTACTAGATAATTCCCATCTATAGCTATACTTTGTCCATAGTCTAATAAACTGTTTTCTAGTTCAAAACTGCTTGTTGCCTGATATGGGTTTAACCAATACTTAGGATAATTATTTGCTAATTGAGGAGAATGAATTTCTACCAAACCATTATTTGTATCATGAAAACTAATTCCTGCTTTTTTACGAGCTAAAATTAAAATATTATCTTTTATGTCAATATCCATTACCTGATCATGTTGAAGATTAAAGCTTGAGGTAGTAGTCAAAGTCCTTGCAGTAACTAAGTTTAGGGAAGATCCTGAAAAACGGTATTTACGAATTTCTGAGTAGCCTGTATTACTTCGGTTGATACTTGCATAAATATTATCATTATTATCTATAAAAACACTCGTATATCTTATATCTATTGACGCTTTCATATCGCTATCAAATCTACCTGCACTACCCTTTTTAAATATTGCAATTTCAGAAGTCACACTTCTCGTAAACCTTGAAATCAAATACTTTCCATTATATGAAATGCTTCCCTGGTATAGATTGTCAGAAACAAAAGACGGGCCGGGAAAACTATCTGGCAAATCAGCAATAATGTCTTGAAAAAGATAATACGATCCCCCAGATGACACCTTATAAACTTTAATTCTTCTTCCACCAATTGCTAATAGCTCGTTTCCTTGTACAATAATTGATTTGGCAAAGTTATGATCTGTATCTTCTATAATCTGATCAAAATACCAACCAGAAGCATTTTCTTTGAGTATTGCAATAAATCTTCTGTTGTACATAGATCCAACCACAAAAACTTTATCATCTACCACTTTAACACCTTCTCCAAACTGTAAAGGTTCATCACCTTGATAGCTAATATGCTCTGCCAAACTGTATTTTCCTAGAATACCAGAATCAACAACCCCACAATCTGAATTGATTCTATACATCCTAACCAGACCTCTACCAGGATCAACTGCTGCAATTAGATTATTATGAATAGCAACGTTTTGACCAAAATTACCCCCGGGATAGTTAATTTTAAAACCAAGACCATTATCTGGTGTACAACTGTTATTAGGAGGAGTTGGAATTGTTCCTGTGCTACACTCTACAATTTCTGTGCTGTAATTAAGCATATTAGATCGGTATAAAACCAGCATTTGGCGCATTCTGTCCTTTTGCCCTTGTGTAAAAAACTTCAAACAATCATCATAATTATAATCCATATAGTTTTGCACTGCATTGGTATTTTGATTGGGGTTACTGCACTTGGGAGCTTCACTACAAGAGTTGGGGTTTAATAAGGGTTGTCCCTGACTGTTTTTTAATGCTGTTGCAGGATCCTTTCTAGGCTCGGTATCGCACACTTCATCTCCTTGTGTAGCACAATTACTTTCTGAGCACTGAAAAGAATCCCCTTGTTGTACCTGAAACGTATGCCATAACCCTAACCAATGACCAACTTCATGAGGTAGGGTCATCCCCCCACCGTATGCATTATCTGATGTATTTCCTACATACTGATAATCTATACCGATTCCATCAACAGTAAAGTTACTCTCTCCGCTAAAAAACGGAAAGGTTGCATATCCTAATAATGAGTCTTCGGTAACTGGGTTACCATTTTCTAATCTAATTGAATGCAAATCCGCAGTCCAGATATTCAGGTAATGTGTAGTAGGAAAGCTTAGGTCCCTATTCAATTTTAACTGTGCATCACCAGGAAAGGCTAACGGAGGAGGGTTCAAATCAGGATCATCATCTAAATTTCCTATATAAAACTCAGATCTGGTTCCTCTGTATCTTAAAATACCAGATTTATTGTTTCCGTTGATATCCTGGCGGGCAATGCAAAACCTAATTTTTAGGTCTACTCCCTGCCCATTATTATTAGAGTACACTTTATTAAGAATTTCTAACTGTTCTCTTAATTTAGCATCAGAAAGATTTCTACCTACACCTATAGCTTCGCCATTATGTACTACATTAAAAACTACCGGTATGGTTACAATCAGATTATTATTTGTATTTACTGTATTCTTTGCAGTATTAAACTGTTGGATCTTTGCTTCTACGCGGTTGCGCAACGCATTGTTTTCTAATAAGGATTCATAAAACTCATCGGTAGCACATTTTTTTGTGGGTGTTTGTGAATACAATACATCTCCAAAAAAACATACTGCGATAAACAATATGATCCATTGTATATATTTTTTCATTATTGTTTCTTTTTTACAAAGTAGTAAGCCCTTTCTGCGTTACATAAACTAGAACGCATATACAATTTTAAGGTATCCTTGCTACGGTATAGTATTGAATATCCAGTTTTTCTACCGTTATTATAATTCAAGGATAAAGATTCACCTTCAAGCTCCCAGGTACCTGATGTTCTATTCAAATTAAACACATATGATTTATCCTGCCTTAATGTTAGGGTAGCCTTACAGTTTTTAAGATTTAGGACATCCGGCTTTTTTTTACTTAAGGAAGCTCTTGCAGGAAGATTATGATACAAACACCACTCTCCTACTAAATCATTTTCAGTAGCTTTTTGAAACGAAGTAAACCCCCACAAGCACCCTAAAAGAACTACCAGCTTTGTATAGCTATACATAGATTATTTGTTTTTATTTTCCAGTTCTTCTATACGTTTATGTAGTTGAATAACATATAGGGTAAGCTCTTCTACTTTTTTAAGTAGTTTGGCATTCATTGCTCCCAGGGCAAAACCTGTTTCACCACTTACTTCTTCTGCTGTAGGGATTTCAGGCAAGTGTTTATTCTCCAATATATACTCTTCAAGTTTTGGTAAAGAAATTAAATCGTATTCTTCTTCAAAAACATAATCTGGCCATTGCGCTACAGGTTGTACATGGACTTCTTCTGCAATAGCTTTGCCTATTACTGAAAATCTAAATCCGATTGCAAAAGGTGAGCCTAAACCCGTACCTCCTATTGCCATTTCTTTTACTTGAAAATTTAATTTACCACTAGAAATTCCATCTCTTGTAATTATTTGAGCATAATTTTGATTATCTGACACCGTAAAATAAAGCTTATAATTATTACTAAAACTCTCTAAACCTGCTAAAGCACTAGTACCACCACTATATGCTTTGACCAAAAAATTGTAATTTCCAATATTGGGAGTATTAATACCCAAACCTCTAGAAGTCGAACTATTTCCCAACTGTCCACCTGGAACAAAAACCTGCTGTGCGGTTAAAGAGACACAACTAAAACAAAAAAATAACAAAACTAATCTTTTCATAATACATAAATTTTAAGAGTGATTATAAACAATATTTCTAAAACTAAGGCAAATCATTTTTTGAAACTAAAAACGGTTGTTAATTAACAACCGTTTAAAAATCAGTATTTTATATTGAAACAAAAATATAACTAAAACAAAAGAGCCTATATTTACAGGCGTTTAGAAGAGTGATTTTTTTAAATAAAAGTATTACTACCATACAAAATGTAGATATCCCGTAAAAAGTTTGTGTTTTTTGTATGTCTTTGAGTCTTTGAGTCTTTGAGTATGTTAATGTATGAGTTATGAGTTCTGAATTAAAAAAACACCTCCCCAGCCCTCAAGGAGGGAGTTTTAATAGAAGATGGCTTTCATAACTCCTAACCCATAACTCATAATTCTGAATTATAAATTGATAATTCTAACCCCCAACTATCATTCAGCATTGACACCAGCACGCTCTGGAAACAAAAAAATCGTTGGCGCGGTCTTCCGGAGCTTCGGGATTGAAAAAAAATCGTTGGCTCATCATTCCAGAGCTTCTTTTAACAAAAAAAATGATCAGCGGACTTTCCTGCGGCTCCTGAATCAAAAAAAATCGTTGGCCTGGCAAAAAGAACGCTCTGGAAAGAAAAATTATGCTGATCCCCTTTTTCCAGAGCTTCGGGAGACCTCGCCAATCATTTTTACGTAGTTTTCTGTTTGGTTTTAACAATTTTAGTATTTTCGGGAAGTTTTTTAATCCAGAACACAAAGAGCCTGCCCATATGGCAGGGTTGATCACTAATGTATCATCATAATAATTACTAAAATTGAAACGAATGAAAAAACAAATCAAAGACCTGAGTATCAGCCTGACTACGCATCCTGAACTGGCCGATATCACGCAACAATACGTAAACATCTTACAGTCTAATTTGGCCGATCATGAACTAATTGCTAAGCTGATCCCTTTGATCTTGGCCGAACTTGCTAAACTAAAAGAAGCACTAACCGCCATACGTATCAACAACCTGGTAGAAGAAGCTTTTGAATTAGATACGGTACGGGATGATGCTTTTGTAATGCTACGGGATTTGATCTATGCGTATAGAAAATCAAACGACGAAAGCAAACAAGAAGCTTTCCTATTATTGTGGAATGTGATTGAAAAACTGGGGACTACCCTCTATGATGACGGGTACACAGAGCAATCGGGAAAACTGGCTGCGTTGTTTCTGGAATTCGATAAAAAAGAAAGTGTTGCTGCCATGAACGAATTAAACATATACCCCTTTTATGAGGATTTGAAAACTGCTGAAGCAAATTTTACTTCGATATATAACCAAAAACTAGACAAGGACACTCAAAAGAACTATCCCACAATTAAAGAAGCCCGCGCCGGACTCTCCCCAATGATCAAAGATCTGCTACCTACGTTGCGTACCATCGTTCGTACGGCTGATCAAGGTGCAGCCCTAAACTGGGTAGCGTTGATTAACGAACAAACCGATAAAGTCATGACACAAATTGCTGCCAGAAGAACAAGGAAAGAGAATAGTGAAGCGTAGCTATGTTTGTGAATGCGTGAGTTGGTGAGTCAGTGGGTTTCAAAGTTGCTGAGAATCTAAGTTACAAAGTCACTAAGTCTTTATATTTTCTATCGTTGGATGGTTCGATGATGAGATACTTTTTACAATTTAGAATTCAGAATTGTACAAACTTTTACATTTTTTATTTAAAATTTTACATTTCTTGGCTTTACCGAAACATTATGAAAATAAAAACAGCCGGGATGTGTGTTCCGGCTGTTTCATTTATAATTACTAGTAAAACCGTTGTGCATTTTGATTATTTTATTCAAAATCCGTCAATTCAAGTGCTTCGACCGGAGGAAGAAGTGCCCGCCTGCCGAACAGGGTAGGTATCGAGAATAGGATTTTGAATCCGAAAAGCTATTCTCGATATAATTTTTCTTCATTTTATTATGAAAAATCACTGGAATTGACGCTTTTCTTTACTGTTTTATTCATAATGCACAACGAGTTACTAATAACTATATTTTTTAGTTAGTTATCTAAAATATGTGTGTAAAAAACCGGGCTGTTTATAGTATATGGGAGAATAAACGGCCCGGATTGTTGAGTCTGTGCAGACTATATATTTACATGCTTGGAGGTAATAATACTTGATTTATTGTATGAATAACTCCGTTGGATGCCTGAATATCTAGATCAGCAACGATCTCGCTGGCACTAGAGTTACCTCCACCTGTTACTGTAGGAGGTGAAGCCGCAATTACTACTGTTGCACCGGCATTTGCTGTTGGAACTTCTCCTTCAACACTTGCCAACCCAGAAGATTGCACATTGGCATTAGGAATCACGTGATAAAACAATACTGAATCAAGTAATGTATCGTCTATATCAGTAACACTATTCCACATAGGGTTTGTATCTAATAAGTCAGTAAATGCTTGATTCGTAGGAGCGAATACCGTGAAAGGTGCATCACTACCATCTAGGTCTGTATTACTTAAAATCCCCACAAAATCAGCTTGGCCACCATCAGTTAATGCCGCTACTAATGATGAAAAATTAGGGTCGGCTACTGCGAAAGTAGTCACATCTGGTAAGGTAATCACTGCATCAACTACATGAATAATTCCATTTCTAGCGGCTACATCGGTTGCGGCTACAGTAGATACGCCGTTTAAAGTAACACCATCGTCTACATTAATATAAATACTCAAATTATTATCTGTATCCCCGTAGGTAGCTAGTGTATTATTATATGCATTTCCTCCGGCAATAATAGTACTTGCGTCTAAAGCGTCATTGGCAACAATAACATGATTTAATAATATTTGTGTTAAATCTTCTACAGGAATATCTTCAAGATCTGCATCGCCTAGTAATGCTCTAAATGCATCATCGGTAGGTGCAAAAACCGTGTATTGATTTCCATCTGCTGCTGGTCTGTCTAGCACATCATTTAATTGGGTTCTATATAGTGCAGCTGTCAATAAGTCTAAACCTTCTGTAGCTACAGCCGTTGCTGTTACACTTCTACCTAAAGCATCTAAAGCAGCCGATGGTAACAATACTTTGTCGATAGCATGAATTACACCATTCGTGGCTTTTACATCTGTGGCAATGATTGTAGCATCTACACCGGTCTCATCTTCTATCTCTGCTACACCTTCTTCAATAAATATTCCTCCTAATAGCTCACCTTGAAGTGTAGCCGGAGCTTCTCCTTCTACTAAATTTGGAATATCAGCAGCCAATATCTGTGTTCCTGCAATAACGTGATAATTTAATACGATAGCCAATTGCTCTGGTGTAATACCGCCTACTGCTGTATCTGTGATCGCATCTGTAGCGATACCAAATCTAGCTGCCAAATCTAAAAATGCAGCATCTGTAGGTGCAAATACGGTAAATGGTGATGAAGTGGTACCGCTTAACGTCGTTGCATAAGGTACGTCTGGTGTTCTTGACGTTAATGACAACTCCAACTGACTGAAATTAGGATCGGCTACCGCAAAAGTTGCTATTGTTGGTGGTGCAATTACAGCATTTACGGCATGGATTACGCCATTAGATTGATCAAGATCTGCTGTCGTTACGGTTACAGTACCGTTTATAACTACACCATCTTCAGTATTGATATACGTGCTAAAACCAGCAAGATTATCTTGATATCCTGTTTGTAGTTGTCCAGACGTTCGCTCTTCTCCTAATACATGGTTTAGAAGAATCGGCTCTAATTGTTCTTTGGTTGCAGACTCCAAAGTTAAATTGTTTGCTGATAAAAATGCATCAAAAGCTGCATTGTTGGGAGCAAAGACTGTAAAACTACCTGTTCCTGATAGCGTGGTTACTAATTCTGCTTTCTGCAATGCCGCAAGAAGAGAACTGTAATCAGGATTAGTGGCTACAAATTCTGCTATAGTCGTAGTAGCAGGTGGGAAAGTAGTATCATCATCATCACTACAAGAAGTAAAACTTACAATGATTAACGTTACTAAGAGTGTTTTAAAAAGATGTTTAAATTTCATGGTTTTTAAATTTATTGTTTGATGATTAAACAACTCAGTGATTAAAACTCTAACCCTACGCATTGACTTTAGCATTATTTTAACTTTTTGTTTAATTTTTAAAATAAAAAGTTAAACAAAAAATCCATCTTCAATGAAGATGGATTTGGATCTTAAATAACATTACTATATTTATTCATCGTTTTCGTCGCATGCAGACACAACATTGGATATGGCCTCTAACAAACCACTATTATGCTGGGCATCTACATTTTGACCATTATGCAAAAGTAGATTTATAGGATAATTAACACTCATCGATGTGTTATTATCCATGTTCGACATAAACAAAAACAATTCGGAGTCATGATTTAGAATTATTGAATTTAAGTCATTTGACCTATTATTAAAAGTAGATAATCGTATAGGATACAAAAAATCAATACACTCGATATCTTCATCATCTGTCTGGCATTGATCAATGTAGACTTTTAACTCAGCATCATTTCCAATCATTTGTTCGCTATAGTCATACAATGTTATTCTTATAGGGTATTGAATCTCAATACTATCTGTGTTAGAAATTTGTTGATAATCGGCTATTTGATTTACAGTAAATTCTTCTCCGTTTACCAAAACAGTATAGGGCAACTGAATACTGTAACAGTTACCTTGATCGACTATATCATCGTAAGACCCATCATGCATAACTACATTCCTCATCAGTTTTGCCAATTGAGAATCTATAGCGATGGTATTATCAATGTTAGGATCTATAAATTCCCGCTCTTCTTCCTGACAAGAACTGATCATAACCATACCTACTAGTATTATGTATAAAATATTCTTCATTTTTAACAATTTTTCCTAATCTTTTTTTAATTAAAACAATATATGAAGCAAAATTCCTACTTAAAACTTCATTTTTTTTTAATTTTAACCAAAATCCTCAGGATGCCAAAAGATTTATTTGAGAATGTTTGTGAAGAAAAGTTGTTTTCTGAACTTTTCATGAAACACTCTCAAGAACTACACGATTTCATATATTATAAATATGGAGAACATATTGACCCCAAAGATAAGGTTCAGGAAGCATTTATTAAGCTTTGGGATAATTGTAAAAAAACCCCTTTACAAAAAGCTAGAAGCTTTCTTTTTACTGTAGCCAATAATCTTACTTTAAATCAATTAAAACACAACAAAGTAAAGTTAAAATTTCAACAAACTGAACGTTCAAACACCACTAATGAGAATCCTGAGTTTATTTTAGAAGAAAAAGAGTATCTACAGAAATATCAAAATGCGCTTTCTAAACTCACAGAACCACAGCGCGTTGCCTTTCTTCTTAATCGCATAGAAGGTAAAAAGCATCAGGAAATTGCTGATTTACTAAATATTTCTCGCAAAGCGGTCGAAAAAAGAATTTATGGTGCTTTAGAAAAGTTAAGAAAAGAAATTGACGGAATTTGAACTATAAAGGGTAGGAGTTTTTAAATCAAAGTTGTTATATAGATAGAAATCTTGAATCTTGCTATGAAAAAGAAAGATCTTATAAAAAAGTGGTTAGACAATGAGCCATTTTCTTCTGAAGAATCAGAAGCGTTTAAGAATTTAAACGCCCATGATTCTTATGTCAAAATTTCTGAAACTGCAAAAAAGTTCAAGTCTCCAGAATATAATATTGAAGAAAATTTACAAAGTCTGCAAAACACATTAGCAGATCACAAAAAGAACTCGGGTTCTAAGAACCATCTTACTTTTTTACTTAGAATTGCAGCTGTATTCGTGTTTTGTATTGGTACCTATTTCATGTTCTTCACAAAAGACACAATAACTGTAAATACATTGGCAAGCCAGAAAACTTCTATTGAGTTACCAGATAAATCTATTGTAGCACTTAATACGCTTTCATCTATAGATTATCAAAAAAAAGATTGGGAGACCAACCGTAAAGTTAAGTTAGATGGCGAAGCATATTTTAAGGTTGCAAAAGGAAAAAAGTTTGACGTAATTACTTCTTCAGGAGTTGTGCGTGTTTTAGGTACACAATTTAACATAAAACAACGAAAAGATTATTTTGAAGTTGTATGCTACGAAGGGCTTGTAAGTGTTACCTACGATAAAAATATAATTAAACTACCTGCAGGTAGTTCTTTTAGAGTACTACAGAATGAAATTTTAAGCAGCCATACTTCTTTACTAAAACCAAATTGGACAGAAAATAAAAGTGTGTTTTCTAGTACGCCATACAAATATATTTTAAGAGAATTCGAAAGGCAATACAATGTAAAAATTATTGCAAAAAACATAGATCAAGACAAACTTTTTACAGGTAATTTTGTACATTCAGACATTCAAACAGCATTACAATCTATTACCATACCAATGCGTTTGAACCATAAGATGAATGACAACAACATAACCCTATATAAACAGTGATCAAAACCATCATCACAGTTTTATTTACTTTTCTTTTTCTTACTCCCCTCCAGATTTTTTCACAATCTGAACAGGAAGAATTGCCTCTTATCACTATCTTAAATCAAATACAAGAACAATTTGATTGTAATTTTACGTATGCAGATGAAGATATTATCAAAATTAAAGTGAACCTACCTCCTGGTAACCTTAATTTAAAGGAAACTATCCAATATTTAGAACGAAATACTTCTATTGATTATACATTTTTGAGTAAAAAAAATATAGTTCTCAGCCTCAAAACAAAAAAAATCGAAATATGTGGTATTTTACGGTCTTTAGTCGATAACAAAGTATTATCAAACGCCGTAATACAGGTAAAAAATAATGTTGCCATAAGTAATGAACAAGGAGCGTTCTCACTTACAGTAGAAGACATAAACCAGTGGATCAAAATTAACTTTATAGGATACAAAGCATTGAGGCTTCCTGTAAAAGATTTTGCTAATCGACCTTGCAAAACTATTGTTTTGACTCCAGAGGTTCAATACTTAAGCGAAGTAATCCTGAATGATTATCTGGTAAAAGGTATTAATAAAAAATCTGATGGATCTATTATTATCGACTATAATGACTTCGGAATAATACCGGGGTTAATTGAGCCCGATTTGTTACAAACTATTCAGGCATTACCAGGGGTTTTAAGCGTAGAAGAAACCGTTTCGGATATTAATGTGAGAGGAGGTACCAATGATCAAAACCTTATTTTATGGGACGGTGTAAAAATGTATCAATCGGGTCATTTTTTTGGACTTATTTCAGCATTTAACCCTTATCTAACAAAAAATGTCCAGCTGGTAAAAAATGGATCCAGTGCTAGCTATGGTGATGGAGTTTCTAGTGTAATTGCGATGAATACCACCAACCAAATCAATAAGAAACTAGACGCTAGTATAGGTGTAAATATGATTAGTATAGATGGATACATAGACACTCCGTTGGGAGAAAAATCTTCTATACAAGTATCTGCCAGAAAATCAATTAGTGAAGTAGTAGAAACACCAACATATAATCAATTTTTTGATAAGGTTTTTCAAGATTCTGAAGTAACAAATACTATACAAAATATTTCAAACACAGATCAAGAATTTTCTTTTTATGATATAAGTTTAAGATGGCTATACCAATTAGGTCCCAAAGATTTATTGAAAGTAAATCTCATTACTATGAGAAACGATTTGGTCTTTGAAGAAAATGCATTGATTGATCAAATTAATATTTCTAGAGAGAGTAGTGCAAAACAAAACAATAGTGCAGGAAGTATTTCTTACCAAAGAAACTGGAATAATATGTTCAGAAGTGAAGTACTTATCTATGGAACAAATTATGATCTGCAAACTATAAACTTTGATATTATTAATGACCAACGTTTATTGCAAGAAAATGAAGTATTAGAAAGTGGTGTTAAAATAAACACCTTGTTGAAACTTAACACCAATTTTAATCTAAGATCAGGGTATCAATTTAATGAAACAGGTATTTCTAATCTTCGTGATGTCAACAACCCTACTTTCTTAGATTTTACCAAAGAGGTTATTCGCACAAATAGCATTTTCTCTGAGGTCGAATTTAAATCAAAGAATAGCAACACTCACTTCAATTTTGGATTACGGCTCAATCATTTTGATAAGTTTAACACCTATCTTCTTGAGCCTCGTATAAGTATCAATCATAGGTTCAATAATCATTTTACTATCGAAGCTTTAGGGGAATTAAAAAGTCAAGTAACATCACAAATCATCGAGTCACAAAATGACTTCTTAGGAGTAGAAAATAGAAAATGGGTTCTTGCAAACAATGATAGTATTCCTACCATAAAAAGCCAACAGATATCGCTTGGCATTAGTTTTAATCATAATAATTGGCTAGTTAGCGCTGATGCTTACTATAAAAATGTAGATGGTATTATTACCCAAAGCCAAGGATTTCAAAATCAACTTGAATTTGAAAGAAGTCACGGCAGCTATACAGTAAAAGGAATTGATTTCTTAATCAATAAGAGATTTAAAAACTTCGGAACCTGGTTTAGCTACTCTTATGCAGAAAATGATTATACATTTAACACATTAAGTGAAAGAGATTTCCCCAACAATATTGATATTAGGCATAATGTTAATCTAGCGCTCACCTATACAAAAAAGAATTTTAAATTTTCGACCGGTATAAACTGGCATAGTGGCAAACCAACAACAGGTCCCGATATGGGAAATGAAATAGCAAATGATGGAACTATCAATTACCTACATCCAAACAGTGATACGCTAGAAGATTATTTTAGGTGGGATACCTCTGCAACATATAACTTTAAGTTATCTAATAAAATCGCAGGTATGGTGGGAGCGTCTATATGGAATATTTTAAGTCAGGAAAATATTGTGAATAATTACTATAGAACAAACTCTGATAATACTATTGAAGAAGTTCAACAATTTGGATTGGGTTTTACTCCTAATCTGGTTTTCAGGATCAATTTTTAGAGTTTCTTGACTCCACTATAACTGGTAACCTCATCACCTCCAACTACTTTTACTGCATTTTTTACAATCGTAAACCCATTTTTCTCAAAAAAAACTCTGGTTCCCAGATGTATTTGCGTTGTAAGCGTTTTTATCTTCACTTGTTTTGCTACTTCTTCCAGTGTATAATAAAGCTCTCTTGCAATACCTTTACCATGATAATTCATGTGCACAAAGAAATACTCTATATTTCCATTTGTATCCATCGAAAATGAGCCCAAAATTTCCCCATTCATTTTGGCATTATAGATATAGTCATTCTTAAACTTCTTTTGCCAATATATTTTGTTTGTAGCCAAACGAGAGAAAATTTTTATTTCTGCTTTGGTAAATAACATAGCGCCATAGGTAGTCACCGTTTGATAAAACAAACGCTGCATTAGTGGTAAATCGCTATCTATTGCTCTCGTTATTTGATACTGCACAATGTGAAAATAAAAAAAACATCACTATTATAACAATCAGTATTCATTTTTTCCTGTATGTTTTAGATGAAATGAACAAAAAATCGTTATCCTTCATTAGAAATGATCATAAACTTGCTTATTTTCAACATATAACCGGAAAATCATACTTGTGATAGCTACATTCTTTCTGGTACAAGAATTCCTAAAAGACCAAGGGCAGACTTAATCGTATTCCCAACAGCACTAGAAAGTTGTACTCTAAATTGCTTTTCTTCTTCAGATTTGGCACCGAATATAGAAACATTTTGAAAAAATGAATTATAACTCTTTACAAGATCAAAGGTATAATTTGCTATAACAGCCGGACTTAGTTCTGTAGCTGCATTCTGAATAATATCTGGATAAAGTTCTAATTGTTTAATTAACTCTTTTTCTTTTTTATCTAACTCTATACTAGCAATTGAGGTACTGATTTCAAAATCTGCTTTACGCAAAATAGCTTGGATTCTTGCATAAGTATACTGTATAAATGGTCCTGTATTGCCTTGGAAATCAACAGACTCTTCTGGGTTAAAAAGTATTCTCTTTTTGGGATCTACCTTAAGAATATAATACTTTAATGCCCCCATGCCTATTGTATTGTATATTGTAGCTTTTTCTTTTTCTGTATACCCTTCTAATTTACCTAAATCTTTGGATATTTCTTCTGCAGTTTTTGACATCTCAAAAATTAGATCATCAGCATCTACAACAGTCCCCTCTCTGCTTTTCATTTTTCCACTTGGAAGATCAACCATACCATAACTAAGATGATATAGGTTTTCTGCCCAGTTATACCCTAATTTTTTAAGAATCAGAAACAATACTTTAAAATGATAATCTTGTTCGTTACCAACAGTATAGATCATTCCTCCTATATCGGGATTATCTTTAACTCGTTGTATAGCTGTACCAATATCTTGTGTCATATATACAGCGGTACCATCACTGCGTAATACTAATTTTTCATCTAATCCTTCATCGGTAAGATCGCACCAAACAGATCCATCTTCTTTTTTAAAAAATACCCCTCTAGACAGTCCTTCTTCAATATTATCTTTTCCTAATAGGTACGTATTGCTTTCATAATAATAACTATCAAAATCTACTCCTAATACAGCATACGTCTGATCAAATCCTTCATACACCCACCCGTTCATCATTTTCCAAAGTTCAACTACTTCAGGGTCGCCAGCCTCCCATTTACGAAGCATTTCTTGTGCTTCAATCAAAAATGGGGCTTCTTTTTTTGCTTCTTCTTCAGATTTCCCCTGCTCGATCAATGCTGCAATTTGCTCTTTAAAAATCTGATCAAACTTCACATAATAATTTCCAACCAATTTATCACCTTTTAAACCCGAAGATTCCGGTGTTTCTCCTTCACCATATCTTTGCCAGGCGACCATTGATTTACAAATATGTATCCCACGGTCATTAATAATTTGGGTTTTATACACTTTTTTACCACTAGCTTTAATGATTTGGGCAACAGCATAGCCTAAAAGTATATTACGTATATGCCCCAAATGAAGTGGTTTATTGGTATTTGGCGAAGAATACTCGACCATAACGGCCTTATCGTCTTTTAAAGATTTGGCAAAACCGAAACGTTCATCATCCTTTATACCAGCAAAATAGTTAAGATAATAAGCATCAGAAATCACCAGATTTAGAAAACCTTTGACTACATTATGTGCCTTAATTTCTTCTATACTTTCTACCAAATGTTTACCCAAAGCTGCGCCAATTTGCATGGGATTTCCCTTTACCACTCTAAGCATTGGGAATACCACTACCGTGATATCTCCTTCAAACTCTTTGCGGGTAGACTGCAATTCAACGGATTCTAAAGTTGCTCCATACAACTCTTGTACAGCGATTTTTGTTTTTTCTGAAATGGTTTTTTGTAAACTCATTTTTTATAAATAAAGGGTCATTTAAAATAAGATCCCGCTTACTAGCGGGATATCCCGATACCCATCGGAACAACACATAATTTTTAAGCACTCCATTTTATGGATTTTCAAAAATAGTTTCACTTAATTAAGCTGCAAATATAATAGAAATTATACTGTCACACTATCCGTTTTTGGCATCATTTGAGTAACTTGTAACAAAAAATAATGCTTGTTAACAACTCCTATAAAGATCCAGAGTTAACAAAAAAGATAAACCATGAAGTAGGCCAACCTTTTACACTAATACAACGAATAAAATTAGGAGGAATTGGATCTCCTAAACTTCATATCACCTCTAGCAGTATTGAAATACACAATGTATTGATCCTTGATAACGCTATTAAAACCTGCAATATAGAATTAAGACCTAAAGGAGTTTTGGTGGGTTTTGGAGTACGTTTACAAACGTATCTATTGGTAATACCTTTCTATAAGTTACACCTGTACAAGGGAAAACCAGATGAATATGCTATTTATAGAGATCATTATTTCATAAGATTTAAGGCTGGAAAAAATGATTCGGCCATTCATAACTATATAAAAAAAGTACTTAACTATAAAGCAGATAATAAACCAACAGATATTCAAGATCTATAGTGCATAAAGACGATTACCTTGTAGATAAGGTTAATTTATTTGTATCTTATAGAAAAAAAATGCGAATCCTTATCACAGGTACCAATGGATATATTGGTATGAGATTATTGCCATTACTACTAGATTCTGGTCATGAGGTTATCTGTGTCGTGCGAGATAAAAACAGGCTTTCTATAGATCAGGAGACCAAAGAAAAGGTGTCAATTATAGAAATTGATTTTCTTAACACTCCCGATCCATCAAAATTGCCTAAAGACATAGATGTGGCTTATTATCTAATTCACTCTATGAGCACTTCTACTTCTGATTTTGACAAAAAAGAAGAAATATCTGCTCAAAACTTCAACATTTATGTAAAAGACACCAATATTCAACAGGTAATTTATCTAAGTGGTATTGTAAATGAAAAAAACTTGTCTAAGCATTTGTGGTCAAGAAAAAATGTAGAAGAAACTCTGTACAAAGGAAATTATAATCTCACTGTATTACGATCTGGGATTATTGTGGGGTCTGGCAGTTCGTCTTTTGAAATTATAAGAGATTTATGCGAAAAATTACCAATAATGATCACTCCCAAATGGGTAGAGACAAAGACGCAGCCGATCGCGATTCGGGACGTTCTCAATTTTATGATCGGTGTATTAGGGAATTCTTCCTGCTATAATGAATCTTACGACATTAGTGGCCCCAATATTTTAACATACAAACAAATGTTGAAATTATATGCCAAAATAAGAGGTATAAGAATGCTTATTCTTACAGTACCGGTTATGACCCCCAGGTTATCTTCATACTGGTTATATTTTGTAACATCTACATCATACAAACTAGCACTTAACCTTGTAGACAGCATGAAAATACCTGTTATTGCCAATGATGACAGACTAGAAAAGTTATTAGGAATTACACCAATGTCGTATACCAAGTCGTTGGAACTGGCCTTTATCAAGATTGAACAGAATCAAGTTGTTTCCAGTTGGAAAGACTCTATGATCAGCGGTAGATTTAAAACGAATCTTCAGAAATATATAACAGTTCCCAAAAGAGGATGCTTTAAAGACCAGAAAAAAGTTAAATTAAAAGACTCAGGAAAAGCCTTGGATCGTATTTGGGGAATTGGTGGAAAAACAGGTTGGTACTATGGAAACTGGCTATGGAAAATAAGAGGGTATTTTGATAAACTATTAGGTGGGGTGGGTCTTCGAAGAGGAAGAACACATCCTGACGAAATATTCTCTGGAGATGCATTGGATTTTTGGAGGGTTTTGGTGGCAGACAAAAAAAACAAACGCTTACTTCTTTTTGCTGAAATGCGAGTACCAGGAGAAGCGTGGTTAGAATTTGACATTGATGAAAACAATATTTTGCATCAAACCGCAACTTTTAGACCTAGAGGTATCTGGGGGCGATTATACTGGTACGCTATGATTCCTTTTCATTATTTCATTTTTGGAGGTATGATTCGTAAAATCGCATCTTAAAAATTGATTTTACTAGGATAAAACGCTAAGTTTTATCGATAAATTGCCTTTTTTTGCGTTTTTTCCCTATATTTAACAAAAAACTGCATGAAGCAACTTTTACTCTTTTTTTTCCTTTCTACTTTGCTCTTAAGTTGCAATTCGCAGAAGACACATGATATTGAATTAGACAGTTTAGTTACCATGTTAGTGGGAAAGTTTTCAAATAAAGAACAAGTAAAAGATGATGCAAGCTTTGCCTACTTAAACCTAATAAATATTAGAATATGGCAAGATAGACCTGGGTACTGGGTATATTCTGAAGTGTTTGATGCAAAACAAGATGAATACATCTATAGCCAACGAATAGTGCATTATGAAAGAGCAGACTCTTCCCGTTTTAAAAGTACGAGTTATAGCATACGCAATGTTAAAGATTATCAATCCGGTTGGAATAATCCCAAGGTTTTTAACAAACTTACACTGGATAGTCTAATAATCAGAACTGGGTGCGAGGTTTACTTTAATAAAAAAACATCAACCATATATTCTGGAAAAACTATCAAAGGATCTTGTATTAGTACTATTAAGAGCATTGATTACATCACCAGTTCTTTTGTAGTTAGTAAAGACAAGATATCCATTTGGACTCGGGGATATAATCATAAAGGAAAACAAGTATGGGGAAAATTCAAAGGACCTTATAAATACAAAAAAGTGTTTAAAAATTAACGATTCAATTTGTAAAATCTGCCAAAGTTTTATTTTCTAAAACTTTTAACGTACTATCCCTGACCTCAATCATTAGGCTATGCACTGTACAACTATCTTCGTCGGGGCAATCGTCGCATTTTTCATAAAAATTTAGACTTACGCATGGCAGCATTGCAATAGGCCCTTCTAAAACCCTAATTACTGATGCCATCACAATGTCTTTGGGTTCTCTAATAAGATAATAACCACCACCTTTACCTTTTTTGGATCCCAAAAACCCATTTTTTCTTAAAGTCAGCAATATACTCTCTAGGAACTTTTGAGAAATATTTTCGTTTTTAGCAATCTCTAATATCTGAACAGGATGATCGCACTTCTTTCTGGCGATATATGTAAGAGCTTTGAGCCCATATTTTGTTTTCTTTGAAAGCATCTTCAATTATTTTCTTGGTAAGAAGACTTCTGCCATCATACACCTTGCACTTCCCCCTCCCAAAGTTTCTATTGTAGTAAGATCACTATGAAGAATTTCACAATGTTTTTTAATCCTAGTTATCTGATCTTTGGTTAAACTATTATAAGCTGCAGTTGACATTACAATATAACGCTTATCTTCCGAACCTGCAACTTGAAGCATGTTGCCTGCAAAATTGCCTACCTGGCCCTCTGTAATTACAATAACCTCTTTACCATCATTCTTCAAATGATTTACCAGGTTTTTACGTTCTTTTTTATCATCAATACAATCCAAACATACAATAGCAAATGTTTCGCCCACACCCATCATTACATTGGTATGATATATCGGCAATCTTTTTCTTTCTACTGTTTGATATGCAGTAAAAATTACCGGGTTATATTCAAAATCTTCACAGAACTCAATAAGCAATTCTTCATCTGCCCTGGCAGAAAGTGCACAATACGCCTTTCTATTGACTCTATCTAGAACCAAACTACCAGTTCCTTCAAGAAATACTTCTTCCTCTTCTGCAATGGTATAATCAACAATATTTTTTATTTCAAAACCCGATGCTTCTATGATATCCAAAACTTCTGGTCTACGTTCTCTTCTTCTATTTATGGCAAACATAGGATATAGCCCGACGTCTCCATTTTCATGAAAAGAGACCCAATTGTTTGGGAAAATTGAATCTGGAGTGTTATTATCAGGATCATCATCTATTACGATAACATTAACCCCTGCTTTTCTTAATACTTTTACAAATTCATCAAACTCTTGTTGTGCTTTTGTATTAGCATCTGCTATACTAATATTTTCTTGATAGTAATTATTTACGGCTGTCTCTTCATTCATCCTGAATTGTACAGGACGAATCATTACAATTGTATTTGTTATTTGCTTCATTTCTTAATCTCGTATTAATGGCATTGTGGAACAACGTAATAAACCTTCTTGTTTAGCGATTTCTGCATAAGGCACTTCTTCTACGGTGATATTAAGACTTCGAAGCCATATATTTAATCGTGTAAAATTTTTTTCTGAAATCACTACATCCTCAGCAATTGAAAAAATATTTGAATTCATGTGGTACATTTCATTCTTGTCTATATGAAACAAATTTTCTTTTCCGAAGAAATCGACCAAATACTCATAATCTGATACATCTCTAAAGCCTTCTTTATGAATGATTGCTTTGTCTTTTCCTATCGGCTGAAAACAACAATCCAGGTGTAGTGAATTGTCTCGAGGATCTTTCATGGATTTGTTTAGGTCAAACTCCTTGACAGTTTTATTTGGAAAAAGCGATCTAATGTATGCTACCCCATCCATATTGGTACGAGCCACAATACAGTCTGGATAATCCTCACCCTTATATGTTCCTATAAAAATATGATCATTATGAATCATGATATCTCCGCCTTCAAAATGGATATCTTCAGAAGGCGCCTTGTATACCTTTTCGGGATCGATCTGGTTTATCACATGTTGTATAGCTTTGATTTCTTTTTCACGATGAGGAAGTATATTTGATTTTATAAATTTATCCTCGATTACCAAAGCAATATCTCTGGCAAAAATTTGGTTATAGTCCCTAATAATTTCTGGTCGGTATACTTTCACATCGTACTTTTCAAAAACTTTGGCTACTGCTTCCATTTCGGCAACCATATCTTTTTCTTTAGGATAGGTTCCTGCCTTAATGTGTGCTATAGATTTTGGATCGTAAGCATCTTCTATTTTGGGAATTGGTCCATTGCTAATGGCTGTACCCAAAACTACAGCTCTAAGTCTTGATGTTTCGTTTTGTATATTTAAATTCAACAAAATTTGTTTTTAAGTGTAAATAATTCTGATTCATTTGAGTAGTTACGCAAATATATAAATAGACAATAGTACTGAACTAACTTTCTTCAAAAAAGTAGCTGTAATATTGTCAAAATCTAAAAAAACGATTGTTATTGAAGCCTTTAATTAGGATTAATAAAAAAAGCGCTGAATTTCTTCAACGCTTACATATTCATAAATCATAATTCTAATCTAACGATCAGAAATACTTTTAAACGCTCTATAATTCTCACCCGTATAAATTTGTCTTGGTCTCCCGATTGGTTCTTTACGCAGACGCATTTCTCTCCATTGGGCGATCCATCCCGGCATCCTTCCCAAAGCAAACATTACCGTGAACATTTCGGTAGGAATACCTAAAGCTCTATATATAATTCCTGAGTAGAAATCTACATTAGGATATAATTTTCTTTGCACAAAATATTCATCTTCTAAAGCCACTTTTGCAAGACCTTTAGCTATATCCAAGACCGGGTCTTCTATACCCAGATCTCCTAATACTTCTTCGGCAGATACTTTTATAATCTTAGCTCTAGGATCAAAGTTCTTATATACTCTATGACCAAATCCCATTAAGCGGAAAGGATCATTTTTATCTTTAGCTTTGGCAATGTATTTGGCTGTATCTCCTCCATCTTCTTTGATAGCTTCTAGCATTTCAATTACTGCCTGATTTGCACCTCCATGCAGCGGTCCCCACAATGCAGATATTCCAGCAGATAAAGATGCAAATAAACCTGCATGCGAAGAACCTACTATTCTTACTGTAGATGTAGAACAATTTTGCTCATGATCTGCATGAAGGATTAACAATTTATCTAATGCGTCATTTACTATTTTATTAGCCTCATAAGCTTGATTGGGTCTTGCAAACATCATTTTATGTAGATTTTCTACATAACCCAGAGAATTGTCACCATAATCCAGAGGAAGGCTTTTTCGCTTTCTCATAGTCCAGGCCGCAAGTACCGGGAATTTTGCAAGTATTTTTACGATGGCACCATACATAGCTTCTTCAGAATCTACATCTACAGATCCTGGATTAAAAGCAATCAAAGCACTTGTTAAAGAAGATAGTACTCCCATTGGATGAGCACTTTTTGGAAAACCATCTAAGATTTTTTTCATATCCTCATCGACCTGAGATTCTTCTTTGATATCTTTATCAAACTTTTCCAGTTGTTCTGCGGTAGGTAATTCTCCAAAAATCAATAAATAACAAACTTCTAAGAAATCTGCTTTCTCAGCTAGCTCTTCAATAGAATATCCACGGTATCTAAGAATTCCTTTTTCTCCATCTAAGAAAGTAATGGCACTCTCACAGCTTCCAGTATTTTTATAACCGGGATCTAGTGTAGTAATACCTCCGGTGGCAGTTCTTAGCGTTTTAATATCAATTCCTAATTCATTTTCTGTTCCTTCTATAATTGGAAACTCATATTTATTACCGTCGATTTCTAACTTAGCTATTTTTGACATATGATTATTTAGAATTTTGCTTTTACATTAAGGGCTGCTAAAATACGAAATATAGTGTTAATATATTATTAATCATTATATCATTTTTGACCTTAGAAAACATTTCCAAAACTATCCTTAACAAAAATAGGCCATCCAAGAAGATAGCCTATTTTTCAATGAAAATTGTGTTATTATTTTACCTTAAAAGCTTTTTCTTTGGGATAGTACGCAACACTTCCTAATTCTTCCTCTATTCTCAACAACTGATTGTATTTTGCCATCCTATCACTACGAGATGCAGAACCGGTTTTAATTTGTCCGGTATTTAAAGCTACTGCTAAGTCTGCAATGGTATTATCTTCTGTTTCTCCTGATCTGTGAGACATTACGGATGTGTATCCTGCGTTATGAGCCATATTAACGGCTGCAATAGTTTCGGTAAGCGTTCCTATTTGGTTTACTTTAATTAAAATAGAATTTGCAATATTATTCTCGATTCCTCTTGAAAGTCTTTCTACATTGGTAACAAATAAATCATCACCTACTAATTGTACTTTATCTCCAATTTTTTCGGTTAAATATTTCCAGCCTTCCCAATCATTTTCATCCATACCATCTTCTATAGAAATAATCGGATATTTTGAAGCCAGTTCTGCAAGATAATCTGCTTGTTCTTCACTAGTTCGAACTACTCCTTTATCACCTTCAAACTTGGTGTAGTCATATGCACCGTTCACGAAAAATTCAGCAGCTGCACAATCTAAAGCTATCATTACTTCATCACCAAATTTATATCCTGCCTTTTCAACTGCTAATTTAATACTATCCAATGCGTCTTCTGTTCCATCCAGCGTTGGTGCAAAACCTCCTTCATCTCCTACAGCTGTACTTAAACCTCTATCATGTAAGACTTTCTTTAGGTTATGAAAAATTTCAGTTCCCATCTGCATTGCCTGTGTAAAGTTATCTGCCTTAACAGGCATTACCATAAACTCCTGAAATGCAATGGGAGCATCACTATGTGAACCACCATTGATAATATTCATCATAGGAACAGGTAATGTGTTGCCACTTACACCTCCAACATATCGATACAATGGCATATTAAGTTCATTTGCAGCTGCTTTTGCTACGGCAAGTGAAACGCCTAATATGGCATTAGCTCCAAGTTTTGACTTATTGGGTGTTCCATCAAGGTCGATCATGGTTTTGTCTAATAAATTCTGATCGAATACAGAATACCCTAATAGCTCTTCAGCAATTATTGTATTTACATTTTCAACAGCTTTAAGCACACCTTTACCCATATAGTTTTTACCACCATCTCTAAGCTCTACTGCTTCGTGTTCTCCTGTAGAAGCCCCTGAAGGAACAGCAGCTCTTCCTAAGACACCATTTTCAGTGATTACATCTACTTCTACGGTTGGGTTACCACGTGAATCTAATATCTGTCTAGCGTGAATATTAATAATTACACTCATTTTTCTTTTTATTTTGTTGGATAATTTTAATTCTTCGCAAGATAACAAAACAGGCAATTCTATCACCTTCAAAAAAGCCTTAATTTATTACTGAAACCGCAATATTACTGTTAAGTTATCAACTATAACGTTATAGGTTAGCACATTATAAAATACACTAAGAATAACCTAACTAAACCAAAATTTTATGCCGTTATTTTTACTTTTTTGATATTTTCAATAAACTGATCAAACAAATAGGTAGAGTCATTTGGCCCCGGACTAGCTTCTGGATGATATTGTACAGAAAAACAGTTTTTATTTTTCAATCTAATTCCTGCTACGGTATGATCATTGAGATGTAGATGTGTAATTTCAACACCCGAATGCTTTTCAGTTTCTTCTTTGTTTATTGCAAAACCATGGTTCTGAGAGGTGATTTCACCTTTACTTGTGAGCAAGTTTTTTACAGGATGATTTATCCCTCTATGTCCATGATGCATTTTGTAGGTACTTATCCCATTGGCAAGTGCAATTACTTGATGGCCTAAACAGATTCCGAATAATGGCAAATCTCTTTCCAATATTTCTTTTGCTGTATTAATTGCTTCGGTAAGAGGTTCTGGATCTCCAGGCCCATTTGATAAAAAGTATCCGTCTGGTCCCCATTCACTCATTTCTTTAAATGAAGTATTATAAGGAAAGACTTTTACATAAGCATCTCTACTGGCAAGATTGCGCAATATGTTTTTCTTAATTCCAATATCTAAAGCAGAGATTTTATAAGTTGCATTAGGGTCTCCATAGAAATAGGGTTCTTTGGTCGAAACTTTAGAAGCTAGTTCTAATCCGTTCATATTGGGCACAGCTGCCAATTGTTCTTTTAATTTATCAATAGTATCAATCTCTGTAGAGATCACTGCATTCATTGCTCCATTATCGCGAATATAGTTAACTAAAGCACGCGTATCTATATCAGAAATAGCCAGTAAGTTATGTTTTTCTAAAAACTCTTGTAAAGAACTATCCGCGAGATCTCTTGAGTATTCATAACTAAAATTCTTTACGATAAGACCAGCAATCTTTATAGAGTCTGACTCCATTTCGTCGTTATTGGCCCCATAATTGCCAATATGTGCATTGGTAGCAACCATTAACTGGCCATAGTATGAAGGATCGGTAAAAATCTCTTGATAACCAGTCATTCCTGTATTAAAACATACTTCTCCAAATGCGCTTCCTTCTTTACCCACTGCTTTCCCATGAAAAATTGTACCATCGGCCAATAAAATAATTGCTTTTTTTCGAGATTGATATTTCATCATTTTCTACGTTGTTTTTTGATAATAATATTTTCTACCTGGCGGAAAAAACTTTCCAAAATTATTCAAAAAAAAAGGATAAACGTCAAACGTTTATCCTTTTATTATTATGTGTTATTCACACTTTTCATTTACTCTTCTTCAGATTTTGAAGTTTCAGGAGCTGGTGCTGCCGGAGCAGTTTCCGTTTTCTTTCCTTTACCTCTTCTTCTTGCTTTCTTCTTAGCAGGTTTACCAGCATTGTATAACTCGTTATAATCTACTAATTCTATCATTGCCATATCAGCGTTATCTCCAAGACGATTTCCAAGTTTAATAATCCTAGTATATCCTCCTGGTCTATCGCCTACTTTTGTAGCTACATCTCTAAATAATTCGGTTACTGCATATTTGTTACGCAGTTTACTAAATACGATACGGCGATTGTGCGTAGTATCTTCTTTAGACTTAGTTACCAAAGGTTCTACAAACTGCTTAAGCGCCTTAGCCTTTGCGACTGTAGTGTTGATCCTTTTGTGCTCAATTAGGGAACAAGCCATATTTGCAAGCATTGCTTTGCGATGCGCTGTTTTTCTTCCTAAGTGATTTACTTTTTTTCCGTGTCTCATGACAATTTAATTTTAATCATCATCTTGCTCAATCCGCCTCGTGCAGAGAGCAAATTATGATGGATTAGTCTTTATCTAATTTATATTTTGAAAGATCCATACCAAAGTTAAGTCCTTTTACATTTACTAGCTCTTCAAGCTCTGTTAAAGATTTCTTACCAAAGTTACGGAACTTCATTAAGTCATTTTTATTATATGATACTAAGTCACCTAATGTATCTACTTCTGCTGCTTTTAAACAATTAAGAGCACGTACAGAAAGATCCATATCAATCAACTTAGTTTTTAACAATTGTCTCATGTGAAGTGATTCTTCATCATAAGTTTCTGTTTGTGCAATCTCATCAGCTTCCAATGTAATACGCTCATCAGAGAATAACATAAAGTGATGGATTAATATTTTTGCTGCTTCTGTTAATGCATCTTTAGGATGAATAGATCCATCAGTCACAATTTCAAAAACCAATTTTTCGTAATCGGTTTTTTGCTCTACACGATAGTTCTCAATACTATACTTAACATTTTTGATCGGAGTGTAAATAGAATCCGTAAAAATGGTTCCAATAGGAGCATTTGTTTTTTTGTTTTCTTCTGCAGGAACATAACCTCTACCTTTCTCGATAGTAATTTCAAGGTTAAGTGCTACTTTCTTATCCATATTACAGATTACCAAATCAGGATTAAGCACTTGGAATCCAGAAATGAATTTCTGAAAATCACCCGCTACTAACTGCTCCTGACCTGAGATAGAAATAGTAACAGATTCATTATCTATATCTTCGATCTGACGCTTAAAACGTACTTGTTTAAGATTTAAAATAATTTCTGTAACATCCTCTACCACTCCAGAAATAGTTGAGAATTCGTGATCCACACCTTCTATTCTAAGAGAAGTAATAGCGAATCCCTCTAGAGAAGACAGCAAAACTCTTCGTAAAGCATTACCAACTGTTAATCCATACCCAGGTTCTAATGGTCTAAATTCAAATTTACCATCGAACTCGGTAGAGTCGATCATGATAACTTTATCGGGCTTCTGAAAATTTAATATTGCCATGTTATTGTTTCTTCTTAGAGTTATTATTACTTAGAGTATAATTCGACGATGAATTGTTCATTAATATTTTCCGGAATTTGAATTCTTGCCGGAACAGATACAAAAGTGCCTTCTTTGGTATCATTATTAAAAGTAATCCATTCGTATACTTTGCTATTATTAGCTAGTGCATTTTGAATTACTTCTAATGATTTTGACTTTTCTCTTACTCCAACAACATCTCCTGCTTTTAATTGGTAAGAAGGAATATTCACTTGTTTTCCATTTACAGTAATGTGTCTATGAGAAACCAATTGTCTTGCTCCTCTACGAGAATTTGCCAATCCCATTCTAAACACCACATTATCCAAACGCGATTCACATAATTGAAGTAAAACCTCACCGGTAATACCTTGAGCACGTGTTGCTTTTTCGAACATGTTACGGAACTGACGTTCTAAAACACCATACGTATATTTTGCTTTTTGCTTTTCCATTAACTGGATAGCATATTCACTTTTTTTACCTCTACGTCTGTTGTTTCCATGTTGCCCAGGAGGGTAATTTCTTCTTTCGAATGACTTATCGTCTCCGAAGATCGCTTCTCCAAATTTACGAGCGATTTTAGTTTTTGGACCAGTATATCTTGCCATTATTAATAATTTAGTTATTGAGGTGATTATGAATTAAGGTCTCTTTCCTTCGATAATCATTTTTCCCTCATTTCGATTTACCTATTATATATTAAAAAGATCCTGAAACCACGCTTCGCATAGGCGCACAAACGAAGAATTCAGGATTTTAATTATACTCTACGTCTTTTAGGAGGACGGCATCCATTATGTGGCATTGGGGTAACATCGATAATCTCTGAAACCTCTATACCTGAGTTATGAAGAGAACGTATTGCAGATTCTCTACCATTACCTGGGCCTTTGACATAAACTTTAACTTTCTTAAGTCCAGCTTCGATAGCTACTTTAGAAGCATCTTCTGCGGCTAATTGAGCAGCATAAGGGGTATTCTTTTTAGAACCCCTAAAGCCCATTTTACCGGCAGATGACCAAGAAATAACGTCTCCCTTTTTATTTGTTAACGAAATAATTATGTTGTTAAAAGAAGCAGTAACGTGTGCTTCTCCTACTGATTCAACAATTACCTTACGTTTTTTTGAAGTTGACTTTGCCATACTACTTATTATTTAGTTGCTTTTTTCTTGTTAGCAACTGTTTTTCTTCTTCCTTTACGTGTTCTGGAGTTGTTCTTAGTACGTTGTCCTCTTAGAGGTAATCCAGCTCTGTGACGTATACCTCTATAACACCCTATATCCATAAGACGTTTGATATTCAATTGAACTTCAGAACGCAATTCTCCTTCAATGGTATAGACTCCTACAGCTTCACGGATACGACCAATTTGATCATCATCCCAATCAGAAACTTTTATACTTTCATCTACTTTGGCAGTAGCTAAGATCTCTTTAGCTCTACTTCTACCAATTCCGAAGATATAGGTTAATGCTATAACTCCTCGCTTTTGTTTGGGTACATCTACCCCTGCAATTCTTGCCATAATTACCCTTGTCTTTGTTTAAATCTAGGATTCTTTTTATTAATCACGTAAAGCCGGCCTTTTCTACGCACAATCTTGCACTCGGCACTTCTTTTTTTTACTGACGCTCTAACTTTCATCTTTATTTTATTTAGTTACTGAAAAACATTAGCTCTGTTTTTCAGAAGTATCTATTAACAAGATTTTTTCAGCCTGCAAAATTACGGAAAAAATCTTAATTACCTAATATTCTTAAATTAATTAGTATCTATATGTTATACGAGCCTTTGATAAATCATAAGGACTCATTTCTAACTTCACCTTATCTCCGGGTAATAGTTTAATATAATGCATTCGCATTTTTCCTGAGATATGAGCAGTCACCACATGACCGTTTTCAAGTTCAACACGAAACATTGCATTAGACAATGCTTCAATGATACTTCCATCTTGTTCTATTGCTGGTTGCTTTGCCATTATGCTACTGCTTTACGGTTTTTACCAGATTTCATTAAACCATCATAATGTCTATTCAACAAATATGAATTTACCTGTTGCATTGTATCTATAGCTACTCCCACCATAATAAGTAATGAGGTTCCTCCAAAGAACAATGCCCAACCTTGTTGCACATTTAAAAGTTTAACTGCTATTGCAGGAAATATTGCTATCAGTGCTAAAAATATCGATCCCGGTAATGTAATCTGCGACATGATCTTATCTAAATATTCAGACGTTTCACTTCCTGGTCGAATACCCGGAATAAAACCTCCGCTACGTTTTAAATCATCAGCCATTTTATTGGTTGGTACCGTAATAGCAGTGTAAAAATAAGTAAATACAATAATCAATAAAGCAAATAAGACATTATACCAAAATCCAAAAATATCACTAAAAGCAGCTGCTACACCCTGCGAAGTTTCAGAATCTGAAAGGCCTGCAACTGCAGCTGGAACAAACATAATTGCCTGCGCAAAAATGATCGGCATTACACCCGATGCGTTCAATTTTAACGGGATATACTGACGAGATCCAAAAACGTTTTTCTCATAACCGCCACCTGCAGTTCTTCTAGCATACTGAACAGGAATTTGACGAACCGCCATCACCAGTAAGACTGAAGCTAAAATAATAACGAACCAGATTACTAATTCGATCAATACCATAATAATATCTCCTCCTTCACCTGAAGTTCTAGAGATAAAATTCTGAACGAATGATTGAGGAAGTGTAGCAATGATACCTACCATAATCAGTAAGGATATACCATTACCTATACCTTTATCTGTGATTTTTTCTCCTAGCCACATTGCAAAAATACATCCTGTAGTAAGAATGATTACAGAAGATACAACAAAAACCGTTTGATTAGGAAGTACAAATGCCTCTCCAGGGAGTGTTGCAAATAAATTATAAATATACCCTGGTCCTTGCACTAAAGTAATTGCAATAGTTAACCAACGTGTTATTTGATTTATTTTTTTTCTTCCACTTTCTCCTTCTTTTTGAAGCTTTTGCAAGTAAGGTATTGCAATACCCATCAACTGAACCACAATAGAAGCTGAGATATATGGCATAATACCAAGTGCAAATACAGAGGCATTAGCAAATGCCCCTCCTGTAAATGCATTAAGCAACCCTAGTAAACCATCTTGGGTTTGGGTTCCTAAATTCGCCAATTCTGCAGCATCTACTCCAGGAAGTACAACTTGTGCTCCGAAACGATATACTAAAAGTAATCCTAGCGTAACCAAGATTCTATTTTTTAGTTCTTCGATTTTCCAAATGTTCTTTATTGTATCAATAAATTTCATGAATTGTCTATTATAAGGTTACTGCTTCACCACCTGCCGCTTCAATAGCAGCTTTTGCTGTGGCTGTAAATTTGTGAGCCGAAACTTTTAGTTTTGCCTTCAATTCACCTCTTCCCAGTATCTTAATCAAATCATTTTTTCCAGCAAGACGAGTAGCTACCATAACATCAAAATCAACAATATCTTTGATTTTTCCTTCATCCACTAATTTTTGCAGTGTATCCAGATTAATCCCTTGATATTCTTTTCTATTAATGTTCTTGAAACCGAATTTAGGCACACGCCTTTGAAGCGGCATTTGCCCTCCTTCAAAACCAATTTTTCTAGAATATCCAGAGCGAGATTTTGCTCCTTTGTGTCCACGCGTGGAAGTTCCTCCTTTTCCAGAACCTTGTCCACGACCAACTCGCTTACTGTTATTTTTTACCGAACCTGCAGCAGGTTTTAAGTTACTTAAATCCATGTGCTTTTATTATTTTGTTTCAACAGAAACTAAATGTTTAACTTTATTTACCATCCCAAGGATATTAGGAGTATTTTCATGCTCCACAACCTGGCCGATCTTTTTAAGACCTAAAGCCTCTAGAGTTCTTTTTTGTCTCTGAGTGCGGTTAATTGCACTTTTTACTTTAGTAATTTTAATCTTTGCCATCGTTCTTCTATTTATCCTTTAAACACTTTTTCAAGTGAAACACCACGTTGCTTTGCTACTTGCTGTGCGCTTCGCATTTGCAATAACGCATCAAATGTTGCTTTCACCACGTTGTGTGGGTTAGACGATCCTTGATTCTTAGAAAGTACATCATGCACTCCTACGGCTTCCAATACAGCACGAATAGCTCCACCGGCGATTACTCCTGTACCTGTTGCTGCAGGCATTAGTAATACTCTTGCTCCACCGTATTTACCTTTTTGTTCATGAGGCAATGTTCCTTTATGTAAAGGTATACGAACTAAATTCTTTTTTGCATCTTCTACTGCTTTAGCAATAGCTTCTGCTACTTCCTTAGATTTACCTAAACCATGACCTACAACACCGTTTTCATCACCTACAACTACAATTGCAGAGAATCCGAATGCTCTACCACCTTTGGTTACTTTAGTAACACGTTGTACACCTACTAAACGATCCTTAAGCTCAAGTCCACTTGGCTTTACTAATTCTGCGTTTTTATATTTTTGATACATAATTTCTTAGAATTTAAGTCCTGCTTCTCTAGCTCCTTCAGCTAATGATTTTACTCTACCGTGATACAAATATCCCCCTCTATCGAAAGATACAGTTTCAACTCCTGCTTTCTTAGCTTTTTCAGCAAGTGCCTTTCCAACCAAGTTTGCTTTTTCAATTTTATTTCCTGATGCCGAAACAATGTCTTTATCTCTTGAAGAAGCTGCGCTGATAGTTTTTCCAGTAACATCATCTATTACTTGTGCATAAATTTCTTTATTACTTCTAAAAACAGATAATCTAGGACGTTGTTCTGTTCCGCTCACTCCACCACGGATTCGCTTTCTTATTTTTAATCTTCTTGATTCTTTTGAGAATGCCATAACGTTAGTTATTATGCAGATTTACCTGCTTTTCTTCTTAATTGTTCTCCTACGAATTTAATTCCTTTTCCTTTATAAGGCTCAGGTTTACGGAAGCTTCTAATTTTAGCCGCTATCTGTCCAACCAATTGCTTATCATGAGAAGTTAATTTTACAATAGGATTCTTACCTTTTTCAGAAATAGTCTCAACCTTAACTTCTGGTGCCAGGTTCAAAACTATATTGTGAGAGAAACCTAAAGCCAAATCTAGTTTTTGACCTTGGTTAGAAGCTCTATATCCCACACCTACCAACTCTAATTCTTTGGTAAAACCTTCAGAAACACCTATAACCATGTTATTAATTAAGGCTCTATACAAACCATGCTTGGCTTTATGATCTTTGGCCTCACTTGGTCTTTCTAAAACCACTCGACCTTCTTCAACTTTTACAGTAATACTGTCAATCTCTTGAGAAAGTTCTCCTAATTTTCCTTTAACAGTAACAACATTACCTGTCACTTCAATAGTGACACCAGACGGAATAGTTACTGGATTTTTTCCTATTCTTGACATTTCTTTTTGTCTTTTATACTGTTAATATACGTAGCAAAGTACTTCACCTCCAACATTCTCTTGTCTTGCTTTCTTACCTGTCATCACACCATGAGAAGTTGATACGATTGCAATACCTAACCCATTAAGAATTCTAGGAATATCGCTAGATCCAGCATATTTACGCAAACCAGGCTTACTGATTCTTTGTAACTCTTTTATTACCGGTTCTTTTGTCATCTTATCATACTTAAGTGCTATCTTGATAGTGCCTTGTGTAGTATTATCTTCAAACTTATAACTTAAAATATATCCTTGATCGAATAATATTTTAGTGATCTCTTTTTTAACCTTTGATGCAGGGATCTCAACTACTCTGTGTTGAGCACTATTTGCATTACGAATTCTGGTTAAATAATCTGCTATAGGATCTGTATTCATTGTTTATAATTTATGGTTTTGGTTTTCAATTTTTTTAATTGAACCTTAAACCAATTAATTTACTTTATTATTACCAACTAGCTTTTGTTACTCCCGGAATTAATCCTTTGTTCGCCATCTCTCTGAATGTTACACGAGAAATTCCAAATTGACGCATATATCCTTTTGGTCTTCCTGTTAACTTACATCGATTATGCTTACGAACTGGTGAAGCATTTTTAGGCAATTTCTGTAATGCATCATAATCTCCAGCTTCTTTTAAAGCCTTACGTTTCTCTGCATACTTTTCTACAGTCTTAGCTCTCTTCACCTCACGGGCTTTCATTGATTCTTTAGCCATAATTAATTCTTTTTAAAAGGTAATCCTAGTTCGGTTAACAATGATTTTGCTTCTTTATCGGTTTTTGCCGAAGTTTCGAAGGTAACGTTCATTCCAGAAATCTTATTTACCTTATCGATATCGATTTCAGGGAAAATAATCTGTTCAAGAACTCCTAATGAGTAATTCCCTCTACCATCAAAACCTGTTGCTTTAATTCCGTTAAAATCTCTTACACGAGGTAACGCTGAAGTAATTAAACGATCTAAAAATTCGTACATTCTCTCTCCTCTTAACGTAACCTTAGCGCCAATTGGCATTCCTTTACGTAATTTGAAAGAAGCGACATCTTTTTTAGAAATCGTAGGCACAGCTTTTTGACCAGTGATGGTTGTTAATTCGTCTACCGCATGGTCAATCAACTTCTTATCAGCTACCGCTGCTCCAACACCTCTACTTAAAACAATTTTTTTAAGTTTTGGCACTTGCATTACATTATCATAGCTGAATTCTTCTGTAAGAGCAGACACTACTCTGTCTTTATACTCTTGTTTTAATCTTGGGATATAAGCCATAACTATATTACTTCATTAGATTTTTTAGCAAATCTCACTTTCTTATCTCCTTCTACTCTATATCCAACTCTGGTCGTTTCTCCTTTAGAGGTTAACAATGATAAGTTAGAGATATGAATAGGTGCTTCTTGCTTTACAATTCCACCTTGTGGATTAGCAGCACTAGGCTTCTGGTGCTTAGAAACTAAGTTTACACCTTCTACAATCGCCTTGTTTTTATCTTTCAATACTTTTTGTACTATACCCTCTTGACCTTTGTTGTCTCCTGCAATAACCCGTACTGTATCTCCTGATTTAATTTTTAGCTTTGTCATCTTTTCAAATAATTAAAGCACTTCTGGCGCTAGTGAAACAATCTTCATGAATTGCTTATCACGAAGTTCTCTTGCAACAGGACCAAAAACACGTGTTCCTCTCATTTCTCCGGTAGGAGTTAACAAAACACAAGCATTATCATCAAAACGGATATAAGAACCATCTGGCCTGCGCACTTCTTTTTTGGTACGAACTACAACTGCGGTAGAAACGGCTCCTTTTTTAATGTTTCCATTTGGAGTTGCTTCTTTAACACTGACAACTATCTTGTCTCCTACAGAGGCGTATCTTCTTTTTGTACCACCTAAAACACGAATGACTAAAACTTCTTTACCACCTGTGTTGTCTGCTACTTTTAATCTAGACTCTTGTTGTACCATAATTACTTCGCTCTTTCAATTACTTCTACTAATCTCCAGCATTTGGTTCTACTCATAGGTCTTGTTTCCATGATCTTAACAGTATCACCAATATTGCAGTCATTTTTCTCGTCGTGTGCAACGTATTTTTTCGTTTTCAACACGAACTTTCCATACATAGGGTGTTTCACTTTTTTAACTTCAGCAACCACGATTGATTTCTGCATTTTGTTACTAGTAACAACTCCTATACGTTCTTTTCTTAAGTTTCTTTTTTCCATCTTTCAGCAGAATTAACCGTTTAATTCTCTTTTTGTTAGCTCTGTAGCTATTCTTGCAATAGATCTTCTTACTTTACGCAATTGTAAAGGATTTTCTAAAGGAGACATAGCATGAGCCATTCTTAAATCTGAATATGCCTTTTGCGATTTACCAAGTTCCTCTTGTAATTCAGCTGTAGATAATTCTTTAACTTCTGATTGTTTCATAGTTCTCAAATATTAAGCTTGATAATCTCTAGCTACGATAAACTTGGTTCTTACAGGAAGTTTTTGTGCTGCCAAACGTAACGCTTCTTTAGCCACGTCATAAGGCACACCACTTATTTCAAATAAAATTCTTCCTGGTTTCACTACTGCTGCCCAATACTCAACAGCACCTTTTCCTTTACCCATACGTACTTCAAGAGGTTTCTTTGTAATAGGTTTGTCTGGAAAAATTTTAATCCACAGAGAACCTTCTCTTTTCATATAACGAGTAGCAGAAATACGAGCTGCTTCTATTTGTCTAGCAGTAACAAAACTTGAATCTAATGATTTGATTCCGAAAGTTCCGTTTGAAAGGGTATGTCCTCTTTGAGAAAGACCTTTCATACGTCCTTTTTGTTGTTTGCGGAATTTTGTTCTTTTAGGCTGTAACATTGTTAATTAACTTTAAAAAATTACTTTCTACGACGTGATTTGTTGTTTCCACCACCTCGTCCACCTCTGTCACCTTTTCCTTGTTTCTTGGATAAACCAACTAAAGGAGAAAGCTCTCTTTTACCATACACTTCGCCTTTCATGATCCATACTTTTACACCCAATCTACCATAAGTAGTATGAGCTTCTACTAAAGCATAATCAATGTCAGCTCTAAACGTCGATAAAGGAATACGACCTTCTTTATAAGACTCTGAACGTGCCATTTCTGCACCATTCAAGCGTCCTGAAATCTGGATTTTGATACCTTCAGCATTCATTCTTATTGCAGCCGCAATAGCCATCTTGATAGCACGACGATACGAAATACGACTTTCGATTTGTCTTGCTACACTAGAACCAACTAAAAATGCATCAAGTTCTGGTCTTTTGATTTCAAAAATATTGATCTGAACTTCCTTTTCGGTAATTTTCTTAAGCTCTTCTTTCAACTTGTCTACCTCTTGACCACCTTTTCCGATAATAATACCAGGTCTAGCAGTAGTGATAGTAACGGTTACAAGTTTAAGTGTACGCTCAATAATTACTCTAGATACACTAGCTTTTGATAAACGTGCGTGTACATACTTTCTAATCTTATCGTCTTCGGCAAGTTTATCACCGTAGTCATTGCCTCCGTACCAGTTGGATTCCCATCCTCTGATAATACCAAGGCGATTTCCGATTGGATTTGTCTTCTGTCCCATAGTTTATATTAGCTTTGTGTATTATTGTTTGCTGCAACCACGATCGTTACGTGATTAGAGCGTTTTCTTATTCTGTGTGCGCGACCTTGTGGAGCAGGACGAAGTCTTTTTAACATACTTCCTCCGTCTACACGAATCTCTTTTACAAAAAGATCTGCATCCTCGATGCTAGCGTCTTCATTTTTCGCCTGCCAGTTAGCTATTGCAGAAAGCAATAATTTTTCTAGACGACGTGATGCTTCTTTAGGATTAAATCTAAGAATATGAAGCGCTTTTTCAATTTTTTCACCACGAATCAAATCCGCTACTAAACGCATCTTGCGAGGTGATGTAGGACAGTTATTAAGTTTAGCAAAAGCAAGTTGCTTTTTCTCTTCCTTAATTCTTTCTGCCATTTCTCTTTTACGAACTCCCATGACTTAAATTATTTTTTACCTTTATTTTTAGCACCAGCATGTCCTCTAAACGAACGAGTTGGCGAAAATTCTCCTAATTTATGACCTACCATATTCTCTGTAATATATACAGGAACAAATTGGCGGCCATTATGTACTGCAATTGTTTGCCCTACAAAGTCAGGAGTGATCATAGATGCTCTAGACCAAGTCTTAATAACAGACTTTTTATTAGCTTCTACATTTGCAGCTACTTTTTTCTCTAACTTATAGTGAACGTAAGGTCCTTTTTTTAATGAACGTGCCATATCTTATTATTTCTTTCTACGTTCTACAATATATTTATTACTCGCTTTGGTCTTAGATCGGGTTCTGTATCCTTTTGCAGGAAGACCTTTTCTAGAACGTGGGTGACCTCCAGAAGAACGTCCTTCACCACCACCCATTGGGTGATCGACAGGGTTCATCGCTACCGGTCTTGTACGTGGACGACGACCAAGCCATCTTGTTCTACCCGCTTTACCACCAACGATCAACTGATGATCACTGTTAGATATTGCACCAATAGTGGCCATACAATTCACCAAAATCAGTCTTACCTCACCAGAAGGTAATTTTACCGTAGCAAACTTACCATCCCTAGCCATAAGCTGAGCAAATGATCCAGCACTACGGGCCATAACAGCTCCCTGACCTGGACGTAATTCTATACAAGAAATTATTGTACCTAATGGGATATCACTTAGCGGCATTGCATTTCCAATTTCTGGAGCTACATCGTTACCTGAAACGATATTCTGACCTACTTGCAAACCATTTTGTGCGATCACATAACGTTTCTCACCATCTTGGTAATTTACAAGTGCAATGAATGCAGTTCTGTTTGGATCATATTCTATTGTAGCAACGGTAGCAGGGATTCCTTGCTTATCACGTTTAAAATCAATAATACGATACCTTTTTTTATGACCACCACCTTTGTAGCGCATAGTCATTTTTCCTTGACTGTTTCTACCTCCAGTTCTTTTTTTCGGAGCCAATAAACTTTTCTCCGGCTTATCAGTAGTAATTGCGTCAAATCCATTTACTACTCTAAAACGCTGACCTGGGGTAATTGGCTTTAATTTTCTTACTGACATTTTTTAGTCTTAAAGATTACTATATAAATCAATTACTTCACCATCCGCCACCTGTACAATTGCTTTTTTATAAGCACTTGTTTTACCAGTGATCATACCTGTTTTTGTATAACGAGTGTTACGATCTGGGCGAACATTTAATGTGCGAACTTTAGTAACAGATACACCATAAGCAGCTTCAACTGCTTTTTTGATCTCTACCTTATTCGCTTTCTTATCTACCACAAAACCATAGCGATTATATACCTCACTATCTGCAGTAGCCTTTTCTGTAATAATAGGTTTTATTAAGATACTCATGGCTTCTATTTACTTAAATTCATTTCAATTCCTTTCAAAGAACCTTCCAGAAGCACTACACTATTAGCATTAAGTATTTTGTAAGTACTTAATTCTGAAGCAGTTATAACTTCTGAACCTTTCAAATTGCGTGACGACAAATATACATTTTTATTTGACTCGGCCAACACAAACAAAGATTTTTTGTTTTCTAGTCCCAAAGACTTCAAAACAGCTGTAAAATTCTTGGTCTTTACCGTGTCAAAAGTAAAGTCTTCAACAACCGTAATTGCCTTATCACCTGCCTTAATACTCAATGCAGATTTACGTGCTAATCTTTTTAAGTTCTTATTTAATTTGAACGAGTAGTTTCGTGGTCTAGGACCAAATACTCTACCCCCTCCTTTAAAAATAGGAGACTTAATACTACCAGCTCTCGCTGTACCAGTTCCTTTTTGTTTCTTTATCTTTCTTGTACTACCAACAATCTCTGCGCGTTCCTTTGCTTTGTGAGTACCTTGACGTTGGTTAGCCAAGTATTGTTTCACATCAAGATATACAGCGTGATCGTTTGGCTCAATACCATAAACAGCATCAGAAAGGTCTGCCTTTCTTCCTGTTTCTTTTCCGTTAATATCAATTACCGTTACTTTCATTACTTCTGAATAGTTACATAAGCGTTTTTGTGTCCAGGAACACACCCTTTAACAACAAGTAGATTCTTTTCAGGAACCACTTTTAACACTCTTAAGTTTTGAACTTTAATTTGATCTCCACCCATTCTTCCTGCCATTTTCATTCCTTTGAAAACTCTTGCAGGATAAGATGCAGCACCTATAGAACCAGGAGCTCTTAAACGATTATGCTGACCGTGAGTTGCTTGTCCAACACCACCAAAGTTGTGTCTTTTAACCACCCCTTGAAAACCTTTACCTTTAGAAGTTGCTGAAACATCAACAAATTCTCCTTCAGCAAAGTGATCAACTGTTACTGTATCTCCTAATTTGTACTCCTCCTCAAAACCTTTGAATTCGACAACTTTACGTTTAGCAACAGTTCCTGCTTTTTTAAAGTGACCTAAAGACGCTTTAGTAGCATTTTTGTCTGCTTTGTCATCGAAACCTAATTGAACAGCCTTATAACCATCAACCTCTTCGGTTCTGACTTGGGTAACCACGCATGGACCAGCTTCGATAACCGTACATGGAATATTCTTTCCATTCTCGTCGAAGATGCTGGTCATACCGATCTTTTTTCCTATTAACCCAGACATATTTAAATTATTTATTAATTACTTATTTATCAATTGAAAATTATTTTTCAATATTCTCTTCTAATTATTTGCAAAAAAACAGGGTCAAAATACCTCAACCCTGAATGTATTTTTTGCCGTTTTTCCCTTGCACAAAGCTTGGGACATTTTTCAATTCTAAATTCAGAATTCTGAATTTAGAATTACACTTTAATCTCTACTTCAACTCCACTTGGTAATTCCAGCTTCATTAACGCATCAATCGTTTTTGAAGAAGAGCTATAAATATCCAATAATCTTTTATAAGAACTTAATTGGAATTGCTCTCTGGATTTTTTGTTTACGTGCGGAGAACGAAGCACTGTAAAAATCTTCTTATGTGTTGGCAAAGGAATTGGCCCAGTTACTACAGCTCCTGTGCTCTTTACCGTCTTTACGATTTTCTCGGCAGACTTATCTACTAAGTTATGATCGTAAGATTTCAGTTTTATTCTAATTTTTTGACTCATTTCTGTAATAATTAAGCGTTAACTCCTTTTGCAGCTGCAATTACTTCTTCTGAAATATTAGAAGGAGTTTCAGCATAGTGAGAAAATTCCATTGTAGATGTTGCTCTACCAGATGATAATGTTCTTAATGTTGTTACATATCCAAACATTTCAGAAAGCGGAACAGTAGCTTTTACAGTTTTCGCACCTGCGCGATCACCCATATCACTAACTTGTCCTCTACGACGGTTAAGATCACCAACGATATCTCCCATGTTTTCTTCAGGAGTAATAACCTCTAGTTTCATAATCGGCTCCATAATTACGGCTTTAGCAGCTTTTGCTGAATTCTTAAAACCTAATTTAGCAGCTAATTCGAAAGACAACTGATCAGAATCCACATCATGATAAGAACCATCTTTCAATGTTACTTTCATAGCGTCAACTTCGTATCCAGCCAATGGGCCATTTACCATTGCCATTTTGAATCCTTTTTCTATTGAAGGGATAAATTCTTTAGGAACATTACCACCTTTGATAGTTGATTCAAACTGCAGCCCAACTTGACCTTCATCAGCTGGCTCAATAGTAAATACGATATCTGCGAATTTACCGCGACCACCAGATTGCTTCTTATAAACCTCTCTGTGATCTGCAGCAGCTGTAATAGCTTCTTTATATTCAACCTGAGGCTGACCCTGGTTAACTTCTACTTTGAACTCACGTTTTAAGCGATCTACAATAACATCTAAGTGAAGCTCACCCATTCCAGATATAATAGTCTGTCCTGAAGCCTCATCTGAACGCACTGTAAATGTTGGATCTTCTTCAGCCAACTTTGCTAAACCAATCCCTAATTTATCAACATCCGCTTTAGTCTTTGGTTCAACCGCAATACCAATTACTGGATCAGGAAAATCCATAGATTCTAAAATTATAGGACTCTTCTCATCTGTAAGTGTATCACCTGTTTTGATGGATTTAAATCCAACAGCAGCTCCAATATCACCAGCTTCTATATAATCGATCGCATTTTGCTTATTAGCATGCATTTGATAGATACGAGAAATACGTTCTTTTTTACCAGAACGATTGTTTAGTACATAAGAACCTGCATCCAAACGACCAGAATATGCTCTAAAGAATGCCAAACGACCAACAAAAGGATCTGTAGCAATTTTAAATGCTAAGGCCGCAAAAGGCTCTTTTACATCTGGCTTACGGATTTCTTCTTGATCTGTATTTGGATTCACTCCAATAATACCTTCTTTATCTATTGGAGAAGGCAAGTAGCGACATACCGCATCCAATAAAAACTGAACACCCTTATTCTTAAATGCAGATCCACAAATCATAGGAATGATACTCATATCCATTACAGCAGCACGAAGAGCAGCATGCACTTCTTCTTCTGTAATTGAATCTTCATCTTCCATGAATTTTTCAAGAAGATCTTCATCATACGCAGCAACTTCTTCTATAAGTTTACCACGAAGTATTCTTGCTTCTTCTTTAAGATCTTCAGGAATATCAACAACATCAAACGTTGATCCCAGCCCTTCTTCATGCCATATAATAGCACGATTCTTAACCAAATCAACGATTCCTTTAAAATCTTCTTCGTCACCAATATTTAATACAATAGGAACCGCATTAGAACCTAACATATCTTTAACTTGCTGACATACTTCCATAAAATTAGACCCTTGACGGTCCATTTTATTTACAAAACCAATTCTAGGCACTTTATAATTGTCAGCCAATCTCCAGTTTGTTTCTGATTGCGGTTCTACACCATCAACAGCACTAAACAAGAATACTAAACCATCAAGAACACGAAGAGAACGGTTCACTTCAACCGTAAAATCAACATGACCCGGAGTATCAATAATGTTAAAATGATATCCTTTAGTATCAGCTACAGGCTGACCATTTTCTGTTGGAAAACTCCACTCACAGGTTGTTGCAGCAGAAGTAATGGTGATCCCACGTTCTTGTTCTTGCTCCATCCAGTCCATGGTAGCCGCACCATCGTGCACCTCGCCTATCTTATGACTTACACCGGTATAATAAAGAATACGCTCTGTAGTCGTTGTCTTTCCTGCGTCAATATGCGCAGCAATTCCTATATTTCTAGTATATTTTAAATCTCTAGCCATTTCTTAATGATTAAAATCTAAAGTGAGAGAATGCTTTATTTGCTTCAGCCATTTTATGAGTATCTACTCTTTTCTTAACAGCAGCTCCTTCTTCTTTTTCTGCGGCAATAATCTCTGCAGCAAGTTTTTGAGCCATAGATTTCTCATTTCTTTTACGCGAAAACTGAATTAACCACTTCATAGCGGTAGATATCTTACGGTCTGGTCTGATTGGATTAGGAATTTGAAAAGTAGCTCCACCAACTCTTCGACTTCGCACTTCAACGTGAGGCATTACATTAGACAATGCATCTTTCCACATCTCTAATGCACTTTTCTCTTCATCTTGTTTTTTCTCTTCTACAATATCAATAGCATCGTAGAAAATTTTAAAAGCAGTTGACTTTTTACCATCCCACATCATCATATTCACAAAACGAGTCACTAATTGATCATTAAAACGCGGATCTGGCAAAATCGGTCTTTTTTTAGCCTTTCTTTTTCTCATGTCTTCTTCTTAAAGTTTTTTAATTACTTCTTAGGGCGTTTTGCACCATACTTAGATCTACGTTGTGTTCTACCTTCTACACCTGCGGTGTCTAAAGCTCCACGAACGATATGATATCTAACTCCTGGTAAATCTTTTACCCTTCCACCTCTAACTAATACTATCGAGTGCTCCTGGAGATTGTGACCTTCACCACCGATGTATGCGTTAACTTCCTTACCATTGGTCAACCTAACACGGGCTACTTTTCTCATAGCCGAGTTTGGTTTCTTTGGTGTAGTAGTATAAACACGCGTACAAACACCGCGGCGTTGCGGGCACGAATCCAAAGCAGCCGATTTACTCTTCTTAGTTATTTTGGCTCTACCTTTTCTTACTAATTGTGAAATTGTTGGCATAATTTGCTTTACACTATTATTAATTTTTTATAAATAACCCTTTTTAAAGGGCTGCAAAGGTAGAAATATTTTTCAGCAAATCAAATACTAATGGATTAATTTTTAAATAGATTAAAAGTTCTATTGTTTTATTGAAGAAAACATAACACATAGCAGTTTAAAGAACACCATAACTAAAGAATACCCAAATTTCTCGTTGCAGAATAGTTAACGAAACATCAAAATACCTTATCGCATTTGTTTAGGCCTTATTAACAAAACAAAAAGAATACTGTACAGTAGCAATTAAACACTAAATGGCTTCAAAACAATACACTAAAAATCTTTGATTTTATACTATAGCATCTAGCTAATATACTATGAAAGAACTGTTAGGTAATTTAATTGAAACAATTTTTAGAACTACATTCAGACGTGTTTTTACAGAAATCGTTGCCGGAACTTAAGATATAATATTACTTTGTTAACATCTACCTCTAAAGGAAGAAGTCAATGCAATTACGCTGCTGTTCAGAATAATAAGGTAATCTAGCCAAAATCCGGATAGAGTAGAGGATAATTCTACCCATTTAAGTTTCGAACAATTTGATAACTGTTATAATAAGTTTTTTTGAGCACATCAATTTTGCAAAAGGAAAAGTAACATGGAGCGTACCAAATTAGTTATGTATGGTAAAATAATTATCACTAAGTAAGAAGAGACAGGAAATGAAAAAAGATGAGAAACGCTGCCGTATACACGAGAAACTATAGTCTTAAACCAACCGGACAATAACTCGTATCTAGGGCTTTTTAAAGCTTCTAAAAAGCTAATTAATTATTACAAGAACGCTATCAATAGTTAATTAACAAAAGGTGTCATAATATATAAGTCTATCGTTTTTTCACATAGAAACCCTACCAAAACAACAATCGTTGACAATTAACTATATATTAAAACAGTACAAGAAGTACTTCATAACGTGAGGCTTAACTAACATAAAAGGGAATAAAGACTTCACACATACCTCACAAACTCGCCTGTAGCAACCGCTGACAATTTAAAGTCACAACAATAGGTAGTGATTTAAATTTTAATACCAAAAAGTTGTTTTATAAAGATATTATTATGATTTTTGGAACTGGCTAATTCAAATAAATTGTAAAATGAGAACAAAGTTTAGTGGAATTTTAACGCTATTACTGGCGTTTGTTGTGCAATTCACTTTTGCACAAGAAAAAACAATTTCAGGAACCGTGACCGACGATAAAGGGTTACCTCTTCCTGGAGTTAATGTTGTTGTAAAAAATACAGCAAGTGGTACACAAACCGATTTTGATGGTAATTATACCATTCAAGCAAATCGAGGTGCGGTACTTTCATTTAGTTATGTAGGCTTCGAAACAAAGGAAGTTGTAGTAGGAGATGGAGATTCGATTAATGCGCAATTGACTGCTTCTGCTTCAGAGTTAGAAGAAGTAGTTGTAACTGCACAAGGAATCAAATCAAAACCAAAATCTTTAAGTTATGCAATCGCAACAGTAAGTGACGATGAAATCGAAAATACTGGTGAAGTTAATGTAGTTAGTGCATTAACAGCAAAAGCTCCTGGGGTTTCTGTCGTTACATCTTCTGGTTCTGTTGGTGCTTCTGCCAATATCAGAATTCGTGGTAATACTTCTATTACAAGAAGTAACTCACCGTTGTTTATTGTTGATGGTGTACCTATTGATAACTCGAGTGTTGGTAACGAAACTAACGGTGTAGATCAATCGAATAGAGCCATCGATATCAATCAAAATGATATAGCAAGCATATCTATTCTTAAAGGTATTGCTGCCCAGACTTTATATGGTCTTCGAGCAGCTAATGGTGTTATTATAATTAATACCAAAAAAGGTAGAACAGGAGCACCGACTGTATCTATAAATTCTACCATACAGGTAAGTGAAATTACTCAAACTCCTGATCTGCAAAGAGAGTTTGCACAGGGTGTAAACGGTCAATATCGTGGACCAGAATCATTCAACGGAAATAGTTGGGGTCCTAGAATTTCTACACTAGAATACGATGGTGATACTTCTTATCCATATCATAGATTTGGACGGTTAGTACCAACTGGAGAAGGTAACGGTCGTCCTGCAGAAAGCTATGATCATTATGACTTTTTCGTAAATGGCTTACTTACAGATTTGAATGTCTCAGTTAGAGGTGGGAATGAATCTGTTCGTTATTACCTTTCTGCTGGTAAACTTGATCAAACAGGTGTTGCACCAACAGAAAATTTTGGTAAAAAATCTTTTAGAGCAGATGTTACCGCGGATCTTTCCGAAAAATTCGAAATTTCTGCTAGTGGTTCTTACGTGAATTCGGGAGGTCAAAGAGTTCAAAGAGGTTCTAACATATCAGGAATCATGTTAGGATTGTTAAGAACAACACCAACGTTTGATAATGGAAATGGATTAACAGGTAGAAATGCTGCTGGAGTTACAGATGTATATGAGTTAGAAGACGGAACACAAAGAAGTTATAGAGCTGGAGTTTATGATAATCCGTATTGGACAGTATCAAAAAACCCTTCAGTAGATGATGTAAATAGATTTACAGGTAGATTATCTTTTGAGTACAGGCCAATGGATTGGTTAACATTACAAGGAAGATATGCTTATGATAGATATAGTGACATTAGAAAGAGAGGAATTGATGTGAACTCTGCAACCAATAGACAAGGTAGTGTTTTTGATGACAATGTATTTAATGAAGATATTACAACCAATTTCTTAGCTCTTTTCAATAAAGATATTTCAGAGTCGATTACTTTTAATGGATTAATAGGTTATGAAAATTATTCTAGTGATTACTTGAGAAGAAATGTTGAAGGTATAGGACTAACTATTCCTGGTTTCTTTGATATTTCTAATACATCTTCTCAAGTTAATAGTAATCCTGCTTTCTTTTATTCATTAAGAAAGAAAACAGACGCAGTTTTCGGTGAGGCAAAATTCGGATTTAATGATATGCTATTTCTTACTGGTAGAATTAGAAATGACTGGTCTTCAACTTTGCCTGTAGACAATAATGATTTCTTATCGTATAGTATTGGTGGTAGTTTTGTTTTTAGCGAATTAATTGAAAGTGATGTATTTAATTATGGTAAATTAAGAGCGTCTTATGGTAAAACAGGTAATGATGCGGGTATATATGCTGCTCGAACGTTCTTTGCATCAGGAAATGCATCTGGTGATGGGTTTATTGCACCAGGAAATCAATTCCCCGCTTTTGGTGCAGTAGCTTTAGAAAGAGCTGCACAGTCTGGGAGTAATGCACTTACTCCTGAAGAAACTACCGAATTTGAAGTTGGTGGTGAGTTAAAATTCTTTAATTCTAGAGTAGGCTTAGATCTTACTTATTATGATAAAGAAACAACAGGAGTAATCTTCGCAGTAGATGTTGCTCCTTCAACAGGTTTTAATGGTCGTAATGCAAATGTTGGTAAAATCGATAACTATGGTTTTGAAGTTGCTGCTAATTTTAATCCTATTCGAACCGATGACTTTTCATGGGATATAAATCTTAATTGGACTACTTTTGAAAATGATGTTATAGAATTAGCACCAGGAGTTGAATCATTTACATTAGAAGGATTTACTTCAGTTTCATCTAGAGTATTACCAGGTGAACCCTTTGGTGCTATTTTTGGCGACAGATGGGCTAGAGATGATAGTGGTAACGTTTTAATAGACGATAATGGGTTTCCAATCGCTGATACTACATCTGGTATAATAGGAGATCCTATTCCAGACTGGACAGCTGGTATTACAAATACTTTTTCCTACAAGAATCTTTCATTATCAGTACTATTTGATATTAGAGAAGGTGGAGATATTTGGTGTGGTACTTGTGGAATTTTGGACTTCTTTGGAGTTAGTCAAAGAACAGCTGACCAGAGAGAGATTACAGATTTTGTATTCGACGGTGTTGTACAATCAACTGGAGAAAGAAATACAAGACCAGTAGCTCTTGCAGATAATGCTACAGGTGTTAATAGATGGACAAGATATAATTTTGGTGGAATTGGAGAAGATAGCGTATTCGATTCCTCTTGGGTACGTTTAAGAGAAGCTTCATTAACTTATAGTTTTGGAGATAAAATGCTAAGTGGCACACCTTTATCTTCAGGCTCTATTACACTATCCGGAAGAAACCTATGGCTAGATACTGATTATCCTGGTATTGATCCTGAAACTAACTTAACGGGTGATTCAAACGGTGTTGGTTTAGAATATTTCAACCAGCCCAACACTAGAAGTTATGCTGTTTCAATTAAACTTAACTTTTAAAAAAAGTAATAATGAAAAGAATATATAAAATAAACATCACTTTTATTCTATTGATGACCATATCCACACTGTTTGTGTCTTGTGAGTATGGCGATACGAATAATGATATTACCCGCCCTGATGAGAGCGTAGTTCCTATTAATGCAATTATGCCAATCATGCAAACACAGTCTCACAGAAATATAACAGCTGGTCTAGCACGTTTGGCTGGTATTGTTACACAACAGTGGATTGGAGCTGATGCACAGCAAGTAGGATATACTTCTTATGTAATAAATGAGACAGATTCTGATAATTTTTGGGACACGGGTCTATATGTAGGAGCCTTAAGAGATTGTGTTCAAATTATCAATAAAATTGAAGGTAGTAATGGTATAAACACCAGAGGAATTGCAAAAATATATTTGGCCGCCAATTTAGGTTTGGCAACAAATGTATGGGGAGATATTCCTTTTAGTGAAGCTTTTCAAGGAGAAGATAACTTATTTCCAGTATATGATACCCAAGAATCAATTTATGAAACTATTTTTCGCGTGTTAGATGAAGCAATCGCTGATTTAAATGCAGAGGATACCGGTGGAGGAATTCAAGGAAGCTTAGTTTCATTATCTAATGATCAATGGGTTAAAGTTGCCAATGCTCTAAAAGCACGTTACTATTTACAGTTGACAAAAGTTGATCCTCAAGCTGCAAGTAATGCCTTAAGCGTATTACCAAATGCAATGGATAGTAACAGTGATCAAGCAGTATTTGGCTGGGAAGAAAATCAAAATGCAGGTAATCCACTTGCTCTTTTTGGTCTTGGAAGACCTGAGACTATGATTGTAGATCCAAGATTTGAAACTATTATGGATGGAGATCCGAGAAAGTCAAAATATATGATTTTGGTTGAAGGTTCAAATCTATTCTACCAAGAAGGGAATGACGATCTTTTCTGGGGCAGACTGGGATCTCCAGGTTTGTTAATGTCATATTGGGAGCAAAAGTTCATTGAAGCTGAAGCTTTAGAACGTACGGCACAAGATGGAACTACGGCCCTTGCAGAAGCAGTTACAGCGAATATGGAATATCTAGGTATTCCTGCACCGCAAATAGCATTATATGTTAGCGAGTTAGAATTAGGAGGATCTCTTGAAGGAGATTTACAGACTATAATTAATGAAAAATATAAGGCGCTTTATGGTGTTGCTCCAGTAGAAGTATGGAATGACTTTAAAAGAACTGATTATCCAAATTTAGTTCCAGCAAGTGATGGAGTTAACGGATTTAATCCTTCAGGAATAGTACCTCGTCGTTTGCTTTACCCAATTTCTGAGAGAATTTCTAATGCTAACTCTTATGCCGAAGCGATCGCAAGACAAGGTGGACACCTTTTAGATAATGGTACTTGGGCATTTGAATAAAATACGTATAGAGATACCAAAAAAAGTTCAACGCAGTTTTTTAACTGCCTATAAATAAAAAGATAAATGAAAACATTAATAAAAAGTATATTTGTAGCTTCTATTATTGTCTCTGCATACTCTTGCTCGGATGATGATGAAGTATCAGGAGCAACCGGAACGAGGGCTGGTGCTACAGTTAGGCTTGCCGATAGTGAAATAACAATATTTGATGTCAATAAAGAGTTAACATTAAATTTAAGCGGTGAAGATCAAATCAGTAGCATATCTATCATTAAAGAAGGGCAAGATTTTGAAGATGGTGAAACTTTCTCAGAAGATGAAAGTATAGGAAGCGCTACTGTATCAGGTGAAGTTGCTACATTCAATTCTTCTACCTTGATGCCTTTCATTTTCCCAGGAAAAGAAGAAGGAGATACAAAATCAACAGGTAGTTTTGATCTAGACATTACTTACGAGGGAGCTACGATTTCTCCTGCTGTAGTTAGACAAACAATAACTGTTGGAAATGTTGTTGCCGTAACACAAGAGGTAGCTTCTGTGATTGTTAACGATACGATGACTAGCACGATTAAATTTAATGCGGCTACCGCCGGTGCAACGATTAACAACTTTGTTGTTACTGTAAGTGATCAAGATGGTGTCTTATTAGATGACATATCTAACGAATTTGAACTAGATAATAATGCAGTAAGTGATTCCATAGTAATTACGCGTGGAACCTATATTACTGATTATGCACAAACAAAAGGAGATACGTTAACTTACTCTTTTACGGCTTCTAGTGGTGCACTAAGTCAAACAGTAGAAACTAAAGTAGCTATTGTACCTCAACCGCTTGGTGAACCTACAGATGGAAGTTTTAAAAATGATGATACTGAAAATCAATTCAATTTATTAACAGGCGAAACTTCTATTGACGACGCTTTTTCTGGAGATATTGATTTTGTGGGAGCACAAGGATTTGGAGCGATTAGTAATACTGTAGATGGTGAAACATACACAGTAGACATTCAATTCGTTAAGCTAAGTATAACTGGAGAAGAGGATTATCTAGACTATAATGATGTAGAACAAGCTAAAGTTGACTTTGACGCTGGAGCAGCTTCATCATCAGTCCAAGTACAGAATGGTGATATTTATGTTTACAAAGTTGTTAGAAATGTTGGAACAGAAGAAGACCCTGTAGTATTAAAAGATTTCTATGGAGCAATTTTAGTTGGTGATGTAGTAGTGACTAATGCAGGTCCTAATGCAGGTATAGAAATTAATTTATTGGCTAGAGAAAGTAGCATAATTGAATAACTAATTATTTTTAGTAGATAATATAAAGAGGTGATCGTGTGATCACCTCTTTTTTTGAGCCCTTATATCAAACTAACTTCTTTTATACATATCTTTATTCCCTATGAAAAATGAATCCTTAATTTTTGGCATCAGAGCAATTATAGAAGCCATTACATCAGGTAAAACTATTGATAAGCTATTTATCCAAAAAGGATTACAAGGAGAGCTATCAAAAGAATTATTAACTCTGGTAAGGCGACAAAACATAACTATTAATTATGTTCCTGTAGAGAAATTAAATAGGCTTACACGCAAAAACCATCAAGGCGCTGTTGCCTATACCTCCCCTATTGATTTTTATGAATTAGAAAACCTAGTACTTAAAGTAATAGAATCTGGCGAAACTCCTTTGTTTTTGATACTAGATCAACTTTCTGATGTACGCAATTTTGGAGCTATTATTAGAACAGCAGCGTGTACAGGAGTTCATGGAATCATAATACAAAAAAAAGGGGGTGCCCCGGTAAATGCTGATACTGTAAAAACTTCTGCCGGTGCAGTATTTCAAATTCCTATATGTAAAGTAGATCACATAAAGGATGCCATGTTTTACTTACAAGGTTCGGGCATTCAGGTTATAGCTGCCACAGAAAAAGCAACAGATACAATTTATGAAGCGAATTTAGCTATTCCAACAGCCATAATTATGGGAAGTGAGGGTAAAGGCATATCAAGTTCTGTACTTCAACTGGTAGACAAACAAGCAAAATTACCAATGTATGGTGAAATAGGCTCCCTCAACGTCTCTGTAGCCTGTGGCGTATTTCTCTATGAAACTATAAGACAGCGGCAATAAAAATTATTCAGTTTCTTTGGATCCTTCTGACGTATTCTTATAATCATAGATCACTTCTATTTCATTGGATCCTTCTTGATTCTTTTCTGATATATTTTCTATAAAATTACCGTTTTCATCAAAATGCTTTAGAAATTCATCATCTTCAGGATTATAATCTGGAGATTGCCAATAATAAAGTTTTGGTTTCTGCACTCCATTTTTAATAAAAAAAGCCAGAATTGTCCCTACCAATAATCCCGAAAGATGACCTTCCCACGAAATTTTAGGATCTACCGGAAAAACATACCATACCATACTTCCGTAAAGAAAAACTACAATAAAAGACAACGCTGTTAATCGAAAGTGCTTCGCAATAATTCCTTTAAAAAAAAGAAAACCAAACAACATATACACCACACCACTAGCCCCTATATGATTTGCCGGGCGACCCAATAACCAGGTGGCTAAACCTGTTAACAACAATCCTGTTATTAGAACCTTCCAGGCAGTAGGCCCATAAAAATAGAATAATGCTGCAGACAAAATAAGTAGTGGCAATGTGTTATGCCATAGATGTGTAATATCGGCATGAATAAAAGGAGAAAGTAATACTCCGCGTAATCCCTCAAAAGTTCCAGGGTATACTCCAAAATGGCTAAAATCAAAACCGAACCTTATTTCAAACCAAAAAACGATCCAGATAGCAAGTACAAATAGTAATGGATACCCTACTACTCCTATATTAAACTCAAATTGATCTTGTTCTCTTATCATGCTCTAAAAAGATATCAAAAAAAAGTCCAAAACACAACCTTCTGATAAAATGACAGGTTTCATAACAAATCAGGTTTGTTTTACTCAATCTTGAAACACATTTCTGGTCACATATACTATAAAGCTTTGTAACTTTGTGGCTAGGCAATACGCTATGTAGTTTAAGTCGATCGACTCATAAAGTTATTGGAAATTCTATCTGATGTCAGGCAGGTCTGACCTTCAGAAAATAATAATTACCACCAAATGAACACAAATAAACCTCTTGCAGAAAGGATACGTCCACAGTCTTTATCGACGTACTTAAGCCAGGAACATCTGGTAGGAAATGATGGTTCACTAACGCAACAAATTAAGAAAGGTGTCATCCCGTCATTAATCTTATGGGGACCTCCTGGAGTTGGAAAAACTACTCTGGCCAATATCATTGCACAAGAATCACAAAGACCGTTCTATACATTAAGTGCCATAAATAGCGGTGTAAAAGATGTGCGAGATGTAATAGACAAAGCCAAGCAAAGCGGTGGATTGTTTACTACAAAAAACCCTATTTTGTTTATTGATGAGATCCATCGATTTAGTAAATCTCAGCAAGACTCTTTATTGGGGGCTGTAGAAAAAGGCTGGATCACCTTGATAGGTGCTACTACCGAAAATCCAAGTTTTGAGGTGATTCCCGCTCTTTTGTCACGTTGCCAGGTATATGTCTTAAATCCTTTCGGAAAGGGAGAACTTGAAGCCTTGCTGGGTCGAGCAATGCAAGAAGATGAATATTTAAAATCAAAAGATATTAAACTAGAAGAAACCGAAGCTTTATTACGCCTTAGTGGTGGAGACGCAAGAAAATTGCTTAATATCTTTGAACTTATCGTATCTAGCCAGGATCAGCAAACAATTGTTATTACTAATGATCTTGTGCAAAAATTAGTACAGCAAAATACGGTACGATATGATAAAACTGGGGAACAACACTATGATATTATCTCTGCATTCATTAAATCTATTAGAGGAAGTGATCCAAATGCCGCAGTATATTGGTTGGCACGTATGATTGAAGGAGGTGAAGATCTCAAGTTTATAGCTAGACGACTGATTATTTTAGCATCTGAAGATATAGGAAATGCTAATCCCACTGCTTTAATAATGGCAAATAACACTTTTCAAGCTGTAAATACAATAGGGTATCCCGAGTCAAGAATCATTTTGAGTCAATGTGCCGTTTATCTTGCTACCTCCCAAAAAAGTAACGCATCCTATATGGCAATCAACAAAGCTCAACAATTAGTAAAGCAAACGGGTGATCTATCTGTACCTCTTCATATAAGAAATGCTCCAACTAAACTGATGAAAGAACTTGGATATGGTGAAGATTACAAATATGCACACAACCATAAAGATAACTTTGCCGACCAGGAATTTCTTCCCGATGAAATTGCAAATACCAAACTTTATGATCCCGGAGATAACCAACGCGAAAATTCATTTAGATCTTTTCTTAAATCAAAATGGCAAAAGAAATACGGATATTAAATACTTTGGCTGGGTAGTGTCCAATACATAATTGGGGACTAATACTTAATCAGTTCTTAACTATATTTGAAAAACGGGTCCAACTATAAAAAGTTAAACCCGTCTAATATTTGTTTACACAAAATTTTGGATACTGTCTTTGGCTGCATATAGTTGTACTGAAATCAACAAAACGTATACGGCTGATAACATAATTATTTATTCTCTGGCAAACGTATCCAGAATAATCTTATTTGTAACAGGGTTTACTCTTTCGAGAATAAAGTTTCCATAGTTATCAAAGTATCCTGCCCCACTTAGGTCACCCGCAGTAATTATATAACTGTTTTCTCTATTTAATTGATAAATCTTTCCTAGGGAAACAAACTCTTCTCCCTTCTTCTTAAAAAGTTCATATCCATATTCTTGGCTTTTAAACATGAAGCTATTATCATTCAAAGTAAACGAAAGTGGTCCTTTTGATACTGAAGAAGTTTCTTTTTTTGGTGCTTCTATTTTTGTTGTACTATCACTATTTCTTGTTTTAGCAGTTTTTTCTTGGTTTTTGGATTTAGGAGAAGTTTTGGTGTTTTCAGTTTCACTTTTTGCTATTTCTTCATACTTATAATTAAGCCTTTCGACATCTTTGAACGCATTACGAAGTGCCTCATGATATGCGTTTTTAAAATCTTTTTCCCTGCTTGTTCCTTCAGTAGAAGCAAATACAAGTTCTCCTCTACAATCTTTTAATTCAAGAATCAATTTGGTAACAAAGAGTGAAGAATTCTTTCTCAGATATACCTGCAAGCCTTTGCAACCATTATTAAACAAGTCTTCAGGCACCTCATCTCCTCTAATAAAAGCTTTAAAACCATGTTTATTGAATAGAAATTTGGTTAAAGAGTTTAATTGATATGCATCTTCTTTTCCTAAAAACTCATAACTTTCTGGAACAACTATATATTTATAATTATTCACACTCTTTTGAGAAAACGCAAACAAACCCAAAAATAAAAAACCCCCTAAAAAAAGAAAACGTACCATACTCATTACATTATAAAATTAAAACCCAACCGCAAGAAAGCTCCCCTTGCTTTGGCAAGATTAGTATATTCTATCAAATTATTAGCCGAAATATAAAAATTAATTTTGTCAATGTGTGTAGAAAATAAAAATCCTAAGTTATAATATGAATACTACACAACAATAAAAATATTTTTTGTTCCCATTTGGGGTCGAAAATTAATCGTAAAATACGAATAAAACTATAGATAATTTTTCAATTGTTTTAACTTAGAAACTTGAAGATACTCTTCTGGCAATTTTTCTTGATGATAATTAAAACATATTGTTTTTAAGCCTAATGCTTCTGCTCCTAAAATATCGGCTTCATAATTGTCACCAATCATCAAACTATTATCACTCTTTGCCCCTGAAATCTTTATAGCTTGTTCAAAAATAAATGGGTTGGGTTTTTTTACCCCTGCCTCTTCACTATTAGTAATAGTCTTGAAATAATGTCGTATTCCTGAATTTGATAATTTCTTATTTTGAACCTCTTTAAATCCATTGGTTATAATATGCAAATCATATCTTGGATTGAGATATTCCAATACTTCTTCGGCTCCATCAATTAAATGATTATTAAGAGGTAAAAAAGCAATATAGTCATGTGCCATTTTATCAATTATTTCTAAAGAAAATTTTTGTCCCAGAATACTAAAAGCTTCAGAAAGTCGTCCTCTTCTTAACTCTTCTTTGGTCACTTTTTCTTCTCTATAGAGTTTCCAATACCTCAAATTTATGGGTTGATATGTACTTAAAAAAGAGGTGTGATCAAGGTGAATTCTAAATTTTTCGAAGATCATTTTGAATGCCAACGATGAATTCTTATCAAAATCCCATAGCGTATGATCAAGGTCAAAAAATATATGTTCTATAGTATTATTCATCATCTAAATTCCATATAAACTCAAAAATCGATTTCCAAAATAGTTGCCCATAGAGTTCTCCAAACAAAATATTACTAAAAACAGGAATAAATACGCCGTCCACCTTCTTAATTTTTTCGACATAGGATATTATTTCATTTCTTGCCGATGTTTCACTTTCAAAACCTTCTCGATATCCAAGGTTTGCAAAACAAAAAGAATGTATTTTTAAAGGAGTCTGCACCTCATAATCCAGATCATAAAACATAAACGGGGAGCATGTTCCAGCTCTAAAACCTGAGTATCGCGAGTACCCCATAGAATAATCTTCATCGATTTCTAACTCTATAAAATTGCGGTAAGCTTCTGGTAATTTTATCTTGAAAAACGAGCAAATAGCATACTTAAGCCTTCTGTTAAGAACACCTTCTATTCGTTGTTTCTCTTTGGTTAAAGTAAGTAAATCATTAATTGCATGATATGAAACTTTGAGTCCTACTTCGATATAGTCCGATATATGTTTTATGATAATACGATGTCTAGGATTATTATATCCTATATTCTTTTCATAATTTGAGTAATCTCCTAATCCAAATAGTACCTTACATTTCCTTTTCCTATTCTTTTGTAGATTCACAATAAAATCAAAAGTATCAAAAGGATCCTTTTTTAATCCAAGAATGACCTTTATTCTATTTGTAAGCTCATCTATTTTTAACCTCCATAAATCACGAATCCCTCCTCCTATAGATCTTAGAAAACCTTTATGTTTATATGCAAAAGTTTCACTTACCGAAATGATTGGAATTATGGCAAGGTTCTTCTTTTGAAACTCTAAGCTAGGATATTTTTCGATTAGATTTTTTTTGAATTTAAGCGCCCATATATCGACAACAGGGTCTTGTAAAAAACCATTAGCATACGCCAGGCTTTCGGTAGCAGGAAATCTACCCATAGCATCTTTTACGTGTGGTAAATATTCTTCATATCTAGTCAATAAGTAAAACGTAGCCGCAAAAATATCATACGGCAATGCAGAGTCTTCATGTTTAACCTCAAAAAAACATTTTGTTTCGTCCCAATCAGACACATGAATATCGAGATCATTTAGACCGTGTTCAAAAAGCAAATCAACACTCTGAAAATAAAGTTCTTTACTCAAAGGTTGTTTTCCATAAGAAAACTTTGGTCCATCATGAGCAATAAACGTCTCTATTTTAGAGGTTAAATCCACTTCAATACCCAAAATTCTCTTACAAACATGTTTAAAAGTGTAAGAAACTCTTGGAGTAACCTTTTGTACATAAATTAGCAACATATTTCTAATAATGAATCATAATTTTTGCATTATAGATTATACTCATATCATTTCACATTTTTTCATAAACTCTCTTTAAATATAAAATACTGTTATCAGAGATACAATCTTAGTTTATGAAGTGATTTAAACTTTTATTAATCGCTATAAAAAGGTCTTTTTCTACTCAATTTTCGTCCTTTTCTTACTTCGTAGTGCTACTATGAAATACAAAAAACAATTCAATTGATCAAAAAAACACTTCTATAATAATGATTCATCGGCAAAGCTAAAATAGTTTTTTTCTGTAATAATCAAATGATCCAATACAGTGATATCTAGACTCGACCCTGCAAGTTTTAGTTTTTGTGTTAAATCTTTATCAGATTTACTTGGTCGCAAAGAACCGCTAGGATGATTGTGAGCGATGATTATTCCTGTTGCGCCATATTCTAATGCAGACCTAAAAACAATACGCGCATCTACCAATGTACCCGTCTTTCCTCCTATACTAACCTGTTTTTTTTGTAGAACCTTGTTTGCATTGTTTAAAAACAATACCCAAAATTCTTCATGTTCTAGGTCTCCAATAACAGGGTTGAGAAGATTAAAAACATCTTTACTACATGTTATTTTTGAGACCGCCTCTTCATCTTCGCCTCTTCTTCTGCGTCCTAATTCAAGACCAGCTACTATCGTAATTGCTTTTGCCTCTCCAATTCCTTTAAATTGCATTAATTGTTTTACAGATAGTTTTCCTAATGCATTAATTTTATGATCAACACTAGCCAAAATCCTTTTACCCAATCCCACTGCGCTTTCTTCACGACTACCAGACCCAATAAGTATTGCTATTAATTCTGCATCTGTCAAAGAATTTTTCCCTTGGACGATTAATTTCTCTCTTGGACGATCATTTGCATTCCATTCCTTGATAGAAAATGAAGAATTTAACTCTTTCATTTGTTAATTTTATCTATTAAAACGACATAAACATTCCTATCTATAAGTATAAACTATTTATCTCAAAAACAATACATTATTAAACAATTAATATGTAAAAACAAGTGTCAAAAAATTAAATATTCCTTAATATCTGACCTATATATTTGTTTGAAAATGAAAGTTTTACTATATTTGGGCACCCAAAATCCAAAAATGAATAATTTAACAACTTCAAATTAACCTATTTATGAAGAATATTTTTACCCTCGTTTTATTTCTTTTGACCTTGAGCTTTTATGGTCAGGACAAGAAAGTTTCCTTTTTAAATTTAGTAGGAAATAACATACAAGTGCCAAGAGGATGTGAAGCTCAATCTGAGTATGAGTTACAAGCTTGTGACGGAACATCAATAAAATGGGATTACTATACCGATGATATGTTATCTGCCGTTTTTGATGCTACTATAAGCGCATTTGCAGAAAGTAATAGTTCTAAAACTGAAGTTACTTTTACTTCTTTTGGTTCTCAACTCAAGGGTTATAAATTTAAAATGGGAACTACCTTTCAATATTTTTTACATGGTAAAATTAAAGACCAACCTTTAATGATCAATTTGGGAACACCAAAGGATATAGGTGGCAAAGATGATCTTGATGGGTTCTTAAGTTTATTCTTTGATGAAGCAAGTTAATTAATACGTTACTACAATATTTTTAAAGGCGAATCATAAGATTCGCCTTTATTATTATATAATCAATCCTAAAATATACTATTTTTGAGTATCAATCATCTCAAAACGGGTACTCATGAAATCACTATTTGAAGCATCAACGCTGCAAGAAATAGAAAGCAGAATCAACAAACTATCCGCTGAAAGTAATCCCGTATGGGGAAAAATGGATGTGGCTCAAATGTTTAACCACTGCCAGTTTCCTTTAAAAATTGCTTTAAAAAAGGATCATCCAAAACTGAAACCTAGTTTGCTGGCAAAATTATTCTTCAAAAAGGCAATGTACAATGATAAACCCTGGAAAAAAAATTTACCTACACACTCAAAATTAAAAGTGGTAGCGCCAAAAGAATTTGAAAACGAAAAAGGAAAACTTCTAGAACTTGTAACCGAATTTTCTAATCAAGGAGACAAAAAAAAGTGGGATCCCCACCCAATGTTTGGTAAATTCACCTCTGAACAATGGGGAAAAATGCAGTACAAACATCTTGATCATCACCTTCAACAATTTAACGCATAGCCTTTGTATCCACCTAAACATCACCAGGATTTTAATCCCGAAAACATAAAAGAAGTAGCCAGGGTATATCCATTTGCTACCATAATATCTGCAAAAGGCAAGACTCCTTTTATCACTCATGCTCCATTAATTTTTCACGAAGAAAAATTGGTAGGCCATATTGACCGAAACAATCCTCATATCCAATTGCTAAAGGATGATTACCCGGTTATCGCAGTATTTCAAGGGCCACAAACGTATATTTCTCCTTCGATATATACTACAAAACAATTACCTACCTGGAATTACATTGTTTCACATGCTACAGGAGTTACGAAAGAAATTAATGATCCCGCAATCATAAAAGAATCTATGGTTATCATGACCGAATACCTTGAAGCTCCAGATCAAAACTTTGTATTAAACATTAATGATCCAAGAATGGATAGATTAGTACCTTATATTCATTGTTTTGAGATTGAAATACAAAACTGGGAAGGAAAATTTAAACTAAGCCAAGATAAAATCCCTGCTGATATCGAAAACGCAAAGCTCGAGCTTATTAAAAGTAATCAAAAAAGCATTGCCGATTTTGTAAACGGTTTATTTGAGAAGCATTTCTGACGCTATAGAAATTACATCAAAACCAACTTTTTACTTCATCAAAATCAAGTCCACCATAATTTCCGCTACTCATCAATACCAAAGCGGTATTAGAAAACTCTTTTTTCTTCAAATATCGTTGAAATTCTTCTGGATTGGTGTAAATGATTAAATCATCACGACTAAAAGCTTCTTCGATTTGGGAGGCAGAAACCTCTTCTAATTGTTTAATTTTTACGGCATGGGGTGAATAAAAAACCACCGCTTCATCTGCGGCATCTAATGCGCCATTATATTCTTGCAAGAATTCTGCATTCAAACTACTATAAGTATGTAATTCTAGACACGCAATTACTTTTCTGTCTTGATATTGCTCTTTTACAGCCTTGGTAGTAGCACTTACTTTTGATGGGCTATGTGCAAAATCCTTATACGCAATTGATGTTGAGTTTTCAGCAATTTTTTCTAGTCTTTTTGATGCGCCCTTAAAAGAAGCTATTGCTTCATAAAAATCATCTTCATCGATTCCCATATGTTGGCAAATCCATTTGGCACCAGCTAGGTTACTTAGGTTATGTGCTCCAAATACTTCAATCGGCATCTCTCCTTCTGGAGTCTGTAATAATGTTTCTCCATTCTCTACACGATACTCCGGAATTCTATATGGAAATTTACGAATTGGGTTTTGTGTTGCTTCTGCCAGTTTTTTTACTTCTTCGTCTTCTTCATTATAAACCAATGCACCACCATTAACTATAGAGTCTACAAAAACCCTAAACTGATCAACATAATTATCAAACGTAGGAAACACATTAATATGATCCCAGGCAATACCACTAACTAGTGCAATATTTGGTTGATATAAATGAAATTTTGGCCTGCGATCGATAGGAGAAGACAGGTATTCATCTCCTTCTAGTATGATAAAATCATTTTCTTTTGTAAGGTGTACCATGGTATCAAAACCTTCTAACTGGGCACCTACCATATAATCTACTTCTTTTTCGTGATAGTGTAATACATGCAAAATCATTGAAGTAATTGTGGTCTTTCCATGCGAACCCCCAATGACTACGCGAGTTTTATTTTTGGATTGTTCATATAAAAATTCTGGATACGAATATATGGTTAGTCCCAATTCTTCGGCTTTACAAAGTTCTGCATTATCTCCTTTGGCATGCATGCCAAGAATTATGGCATCAAGATCTGTTGTGATTTTTTCTGGAAACCAACCAAACTTGGCAGGTAATAATCCATATCTATCTAATCTTGATTTTGAAGGTTCAAAAATCGTATCGTCACTCCCGGTTATCTGATATCCTTTTTGATGTAAAGCAATTGCGAGATTGTGCATGGCACTCCCTCCTATCGCAATAAAATGTACGCGCATAATTTAGTATTAAATCCAATGGTAAAGATACAATCTACAATGAATAATGAAAGGATGAGAGAATGAAAAAATATGAAACCAAACAAATCAAGACGTAATTATTAATTGCCTCATCAAATTACTGAGCTTACTAAATAAAACCACCCTCTCCCTAATTTATCATTTTAAAGAAGTCATTTTAGTATTTTCTTAGTAATGATTTATAACAACAAAATTGTTATGGATCATTTCAAATACGTAGTTTTATAATGTTATTTACAAATCACAAGAAGTATCTCCTAAATTTGGTATGCCTCTTGTTTATGTTTGTTTAACAACCTAAAACCTTTATGATGAAGAAGTATATCATCCTTATTTTAATCTGTATAGCTAACCTGAATACTATGAATGGTCAAAATGATTACAAGGAAGACTGGAAAAAAGTGGCAGCTTTTGACCAACAAGGGCTACCCAAATCTGCTTTGGAAGTGGTAGAAGCCATCTATAAAAAATCAAAAACAGAAAATAATGATAATCAACTTATCAAGGCTTTGCTGCATAAGGCAAAATACCTTCTTACACTAGAAGAAGATGCACAGCTTAATATCATAAAAGAATTTAAAAGTGAGATTGATCAAAGTCAATTTCCAAAAAGAAATGTTCTAGAAAGTATTCTTGCTAATTTATACTGGCAATATTTTCAACAAAACAGATGGAAGTTCTATAACCGAACTCAAACTTCAGAAAAAGTAGATAAGGAGGATTTCAGAACGTGGGATCTGGAAACATTGTTTACCGAAATCCATTTGCAATATCAAAAATCTATAAAAAATGGGGTATTAGCACAGCAGACCGATCTTAAAAAATTTGATACTATTTTAAACACCTATACCGATTCTAAAAAATACCGACCAACTTTATATGATTTCTTATTGCATAATGCATTGGATTTTTACAAAAGTCCGGAAACAGGTATTACAAAACCTGCATATGCTTTTACTATTAATAATGTTAATTATCTAAAAGAGTACACCTCTTTTTCATCTTTAATGATACAACCTCAAGACTCATTATCGTTACAGGGAAATGCATTGATACTATATCAGAATTTGTTGAAATTTCATTCCCGAGATACTGAACCAGATGCACTCACAGAAGTTAATATCGAACGATTAAAATTTGTGTATGAAAATGCAGTATTTAACGATAAGCAATCTATATTTTTAAAAGCGCTACAAACTGAAAAAGAAAAAATTAATGATAAAATCGCTTCTGCTTTATACGATTTTGAAATTGCAAACTTGTACAAAGAACAGGCCACATCTTATCTTCCGAAAGAAAATGAAATACATCGTTGGAAACTAAAAGAGGCTTTGGATATATGTAATGCTGTAATTAAGAAATTTCCAGATTCTAGAGGCGCCAATAAATGTACTTCATTAAAAAGGCAGATTCTTCACCCCGAAATAAATATCAAAACAGAAAAATACCTACCGATTAGCACTCCTGGACGATTATTAATAAGCTACAAAAATCTAGATAAATTATATTTAAGAGCTTTAAAAATAAATCGAAAGCAATTAAAATCTTTAAACAAGTTATACCAAACAAATGACCAAATCAAATTTTTAAACTCATTAAAAGTTAACCAGACCTGGGAATCCAAGATTAAAAATGAAAGTGATTATCAAACACATACTACCGAGGTATTGCTTCCAGAACTTGAACAAGGATCTTATCTTATCATTGCTACCGTTAAAGAAGAATTATCGCAAGACACGCTGTTCTCGTATGGTGATGTACAAGTAAGTAATCTTGCACTTATTGAAAATCGAACAGCAGAAAAAACAATTTTTCAAATCATTGATCGTAATACTGGAAAACCTGTTGCAAATGCCAAAGTACATCTGAAAACAGATAGCGAACGAGGATACAGAAACAAATTAGATGAAACCTTAATTACAGATGAGAAAGGTCACTGTTCCGTAGCTTTGAACAACTATTATTATGATGTAACTATTACTGTATCGCATGAAAATGACACGGCATATTTTGAAGGATATTACCTTAACCAATCCTATAAACCTAACTATGACGATAAAGAGACTAGGCACAACACCTTTCTTTTCACAGATCGTAGTATTTACCGCCCCGGACAAATAGTCTATTTTAAAGGAATTATGATGTCTTCTACTGGTAAAGAAAATTTTAAAGTATTACCGGATACCCCAACTTTTGTAACCCTAAAAGATGTTAATGGTCAGAAAGTAAAAATGTTACCTTTCAAGACCAATGATTATGGATCATTCAGCGGTGAGTTTGTGCTTCCTGCCTCAGGATTAACAGGTATTTATACCTTACAAACCAATAATTATCAAAGTATATCTATTTCTGTAGAAGAATATAAGCGTCCTAAGTTTGAGACCAAATTTAATCCCGTAACAGAAACCTACAAAATCAATGATACTATAAAGCTTACCGCTACGGCTAGTGCATATGCCGGGAGCAATATTACTGATGCCAAGGTAGTATATCGAGTACACAGAAAAGTTCAATATCCCAGATGGTGTTATTGGTACCCTCGTTATACTTCAGAATCACAAGAAATAACGCATGGCGAAACAAAAACCAATGAGAAAGGAGAATACTTTATTGAATTTGTAGCACAGCCTGATCCAAGTGTTTCAAAAGAAGACCTCCCTATTTTTAATTATGAAGTAACCGCAGATGTTACCGATATTAATGGCGAAACCCGAAGTACAACCACCATAGTAAATGTCGGATATCACACTATGACTGCTGCTATTTCTATTAAAGATAAAATCGATAAAACTCAAAAGGATCATGCCATTTCTATAACCACTCTAAACCTTAATAATGAAGCAATAGCAGCAGCGGGAACAGTTAAAGTGCACAAATTACAAGCTCCCGATAAACCTATGCGACAACGCCCATGGAAAGCACCTGATTATAGTGGTTTTGAAAAAGAAGAGTTTACAAAGTTGTTTCCGCATGATGCATTTGAAGATGAATCCGATTATAGAACCTGGAAAAAAGGAACACTAGTATTTGATCAACCTTTTAATACTTCTAGTAACAAAAAAAGTGAGATAGGAATTCAAGAAATAGCTCTTGGAACCATTAAAAAGTGGGAATCAGGTAAATATGTAATTGAATTAAGCTCCAAAGATCGATTTGGCCAGGAAGTTAAGGACATACAATATGTTACTGTATTTAGCCAGGAAGATCATACAATAAGTGATCAACAATTATTTGAGATTACTACCAATAAAATGACGTATAAAATTGGTGATGAAGTAATTGCTAAACTAAGTTCTGCCTCAGAAGACATCACCATTACCGTAGATATCGAAAAAAACCATAAAATTATTGAGACACAACTCTTTAAACTTTCAAAAGGTAGTAAAACTATTAAAATACCTGTCACAAAAGATGATCTTGGAGGTTTTACAGTGAGTTATAGTTTTGCAAATTATAACGGCTATCAAAACGGAACAATACCTATCTCTGTACCCTATGATCCTACAGAACTTAGTATCGAAACCCAAACATTTAGAGACAAATTAAAACCAGGACAGGAAGAAACCTGGAGCTTCAAGATAAAAGGACCAAAAGGTGATAAAGTAAGTGCCGAACTTCTTGCCAGTATGTACGATACTTCGCTAGATCAGTTTAAACCACATCAATGGTATTTTAATCCTATTTATCGCCCATCATACTACTCTCAAAATAAAAGACAAGCTACACACAGTTTTACTATTGATGCCTTCAACCTAAAAAATCATAGTGGCCCAGGATACTATTATAACGATCAGGGGTATGATCAACTCAATTGGTTTGGCTTGTATTTTGGTCAACAGTATTTTAGAGAAAAAAGGAGAATGATGAAAACAGCAGCTGCTCCTATGATGGAACAATCAATGCTGGCAGATGGTGTTGCTAATGATGCTGAATTAGAAGAAGTGGCTGTAGCGGGACAAACAAGAGCTATAAAAGAAGAAGAAAAAGACCAAGATCGCAGTGATAATAAAACTATTGAAGGCAAAAAAGATACGTCTCTTGAAAGGGTAAAAATTAGAAAAAACCTTCAGGAAACTGCCTTTTTCTTTCCACAATTAGCTACTGACAAAGAGGGTAATGTAAGTTTTAACTTTACCGCACCAGAAGCATTGACCAAATGGAAATTACAGCTTTTGGCACATACAAAGGAGCTTAATGCGGCAACAACTGCCTTAGAAACTGTCACCCAAAAAGAGCTGATGGTTCTCCCAAATACTCCTAGATTCTTAAGAGAAGGTGACAAAATCATTTTGAGCACAAAAATATCAAATCTAGCCCCTAAAGATCTAAGCGGAGTTGTAGAACTACAATTAGTTGATGCATTAACTAATAAAGCTATTGATACAGAGCTAAAAAACAATAATGCGCGCCAAAATTTTGAAGTAAAAACCAAAGGAAATACCAATATTTCTTGGGAATTACAAATCCCGGACAACGTGCAGACCGTTCAATATAAAATTGTTGCCAAAGCAGGTGATTTCTCAGATGGCGAGCAAAATGTGCTTCCGGTACTTTCTAATCGAATGCTCGTTACCGAAACATTACCTATGTGGATTCGGTCTGATCAAACAAAAACTTTTACGCTAGATAAGTTAAAGGACAATACATCAACCACCTTAAAGCATCACAAGCTCACCCTAGAAATGACATCTAACCCTGCTTGGTATGCTGTACAGGCACTACCCTATCTTATGGAGTATCCTTATGAGTGTTCTGAGCAAACATTCTCAAGGTATTATGCCAATGCACTAGCAAGTCATATTGCCAATTCTAATCCAAGAATTCAGGAGGTATTTAATCAATGGAAGTCTACTGATGCACTACTAAGCAATCTAGAAAAAAATCAGGAGCTCAAATCTTTAATAATCCAGGAAACACCATGGTTACGTGATGCACAAAGTGAGACAGAACAAAAAAAGCGAATTGCTTTACTTTTTGACCTAAATAAAATGAACAATGAGCTACAATCTGCTTTAAACAAGCTTATACAAATGCAATATGGTTCTGGTGGGTTCCCTTGGTTTAAAGGCGGGCATGAAAATCGATATATCACCCAACATATTGCAACCGGGTTTGGGCATCTTAAAAAACTAGGGGTTACCAAATTTGATAGTAATACAGCAAATATGTTACAAAATGCCATTAGGTATTTGGACAAAGAATTTATAAAAGAATATGAAGCACTAAAAAGATATTGTAAAAAGAACAAGATTGATATCAATAAAAACCACCTAAGCTATACCCAGACCCACTATCTATACATGCGTAGTTTCTTCAGTGATATCAAAAGACCAAAGAATACGAATGAGGCATGGAACTATTATTTAGGTCAATCAAAAAAATATTGGTTAGATCAAAGTCTTTACACACAGGGATTATTGGCTCTTATTTTAGATAGAAATGACAATCACGAAAGTGCAGTAAAAATTATACAATCGCTGGATGAAAGAAGTATCACTAATGAGGAGTTGGGTACGTATTGGAAATCAAACACAGCAAGCTGGTATTGGTATCAGGCTCCCATAGAAACGCAGTCTTTGATGATCGAGGTCTTTTCAGAAATTGAAAAAGAACCAAAACGCACCGAAATTATAGACAATCTTAAAATTTGGCTTCTCAAAAATAAACAAACAAATCGCTGGCAAACTACCAAAGCTACGTCGGATGCAGTCTATGCACTGTTATTACAAGGTAGTGATTGGTTATCTGTAACCGATATGGTAGAAATTGTACTTGGTGATATAAAAATCGATCCCAGTACAATGGATGATATAAAAGTAGAAGCAGGCACAGGGTATTTTAAAACCTCTTGGAACGGCAAGGAAATAGAATCCAATATGGCAACTGCCAAGATTACTAAAAAAGGAAAAGGTATCGCTTGGGGAGCTTTGTATTGGCAATATTTTGAAAATCTGGATAAGATCACTCCTGCCAAAACCCCTTTATCACTTACAAAAAAACTATTCTTGAAAAAGAATACCGATACCGGAGAAGAAATTACAGAAATAACCGAAGCGACCAAATTGCAACTAGGTGACCTGGTAAGAGTACGCATCGAATTAAAGTCAGATCGAGCTATGGAGTTTGTACACATGAAGGACATGCGTGCTTCTGGCTTGGAACCTATAAATGTAATTTCTCAATACAAATGGCAGGATGGATTAGGGTATTATGAAAGTACCAAAGATGCAGCCACCAACTTTTTCTTTGATTATTTACCTAAGGGAGTGTATGTTTTTGAATACAATCTAAGAGTAAATAATAAAGGTGATTTTTCTAATGGTATTACGACAATACAAAGTATGTATGCTCCAGAGTTTTCTAGTCATTCTGAAGGGATACGAATTAAGATTAACTAAATATTAGAATATTTTTTAGTTATTTTAGACCTGTAGAATATTAATATTCTACAGGTTTATGCAATGAACTCATCTTGACTTTTTGTTTTTGACCAGGATCGACCGACAGGTAGAGGCCAGACGTAGCGATGGTAGTGAAATTTGACCAGATGAGGCACTTTTTTGAAAGCTATAGCAGCGCTACAGATAAGAAAAGTAACAAAATATGGGTGAATTTCAGTCATTTTTTAGGAAATAGAAAAAGTCAAGATGAGTTCAACAATATGCTTTCACTAATATGAAAATTGTAAAGAAATTAATACGATATATTGCATTGATATTAATCATCCCCGTAACTTATCTTATTATTTCCTTCATTCTAACATTCATCACGATAAGCGGAAATAATGATCCTGCAGAAAAAACTCATAGCATTTATTTAAGTTCAAATGGTCTGCATTTAGAAGTGATTATCCCCAAGCAAGATCTTGATCCTGCGATTCTAGAGGGGTTAAAATCCGAAAGTAAAGAGCAGTTCTTTTCTTTTGGATGGGGAGACAGAACCTTTTATATAAAGACTTCTACTCCTTCGGATTTTACCATTACAAATAAATGCAAAGCAGCATTCATTAATACTCCAGCACTATTGCATGTAACAAGATATACGTCTGTAAAAAGTGATTGGGTTGAAATAAAAATGACACCTATTCAGTTTACAAAATTAAACATATACATTAATAATACTTTCAGACTTGATAAAGGGAATAAAAAAATTATTTTACCCGGATTAGGTTATCATAAAAATGATGATTTTTATGAGGCAAATGGAAGCTACAATTGCCTTAACACATGTAATACCTGGATAAACACTGCATTAAAACAAAGTGGTATCAAAGCTTGCCTATGGACTCCTTATGATTTCAGATTACTAGACATACACCAATAAAAAACGGAAGCTCTCATAAAAAGTTTCCGTTTTCAATGAAGTGGTTTAAACCTTTTTCGATTCGCTATAAGATAGAATATGAATGAGACTATTTCTTAGGCTTCATTACTATATCTATAGTATTAATAAATCCGTTGGATGCTTCAACATCAGTAGTTATTAGTTTTCCTCCGTTACCCATTTCATCGATAAGAAATATACTACCACCTTTTAAAGAAGCTGTTAATTTTTTTCCTCCTAAGGTTCGTAAAGGAATGCTACCTCGGCCTTCATTAATTGCAATTACAATGTCTTCTTTGGAGATTACACTGGGTATAATATGATACTTTAAAATGTTGGTAAGTTGTTCTTTATTTTCAGGTTTTAAGAGCTTTTCTACAACCCCTTCAGAGAAACCATCAAAAGCAGTATTTATTGGAGCAAAAACCGTATATCCTTTTTCTTCATTCAACATTTTATCTAACTCTGTTGCCTTTAATGCCGCAACAAACGTTGAAAACCCCTTATCAACTGATACAAATTCAGTTATAGTTGGTAATTTCTCTTCAACTTTTTCAGTTTTGGTTAAATTTTGCGCAATTAATTTGTTGTCTTCATTCTTCTTGGAGCTATCCTTTATGATCATATCACATGATGTGGTTAACAATAATGTGGATAGGGCAAAAACATTTGCTACATTTTTAATTTTCATTTTAAAAAATTGAGGTTGAACTTTGTATATAATGATTAAACTGATTTGAACATATGGTATTACTTTTTGTCGTGTTAAAAATATTTTAAATCTAGTTAATATATGTTAACAAGTTAGTATTCGTTAGAGCTTGATTAGTAATCGTACTCAGTAGAATTTATTTGGTATATTTAGACAGGTTAAGTCTGTACCAAGAAATTAAAGTAAATTCCTTTAAAAAAATCATTTATGCGTCGTCTTATCAAAAGAATTTTCTTAGTGATTTTGGTACTTATTATTGCTTTTATAGCGCACACCTTGTTCTCAACCGGTTTTTTTAGAACTGTAGAAAACCAATTTAATGGAACCATCATAAAAAAAATATCGCTCCCAGGTGCAGAGGATATTACAATTAGTAAAATCGATAGTTTTGCATTAATATCTTCTACCAAAAGAAGAATATACCCCCCAAAAGAGCAAGAAGAAGGTGGCTTATACTTTATGGATTTAAAGAATGAAAACTTCACTTTCAAACACCTAAGCGCCTCTTTTAAAAAACCTTTTGCTCCTCATGGGATTTCGATGATCAAAAAAGATAGTGCGTATACAATAATGGCAGTTAATCATGCGGCAAAAGGGCACTCGATTGAAGTTTTTACTTTTGATGGTCAAAACATGAATCATGTAAAGTCTTTAACCGATGCTTCGATGATCAGTCCTAATGATTTGGTATTGATTGATGATAATCGATTTTATTTTACTAATGATCATGGCTATACCAAAGGAATTGGAAAATTCTCTGAAGAATATCTAGGACTTTCGGTATCAAACGTAGTGTATTACGATGGCAAAACGTATAGCGAAGTAGCTACTGGTATTGCTTATGCTAATGGCATCAATTTTGACCCCAAACGTAACTTGTTATTTATAGCTTCTCCTAGAGAGTTTCTTATTCAAGTGTATGCTATAAAAGATGATGGGTCACTAGATTTTATAGAAGACATTCCATGTGGTACAGGTGTAGACAATATCGAAATTGATCATCAAGGAAACCTTTGGAGTGGCGCCCACCCTAATTTATTACGATTTAAGGCATATGCAAAAGGCAAAAAGGACACATCTCCTTCAGAAATAATCAAAATAAATTATAAAGGCACCAATGATTTTGAAGTCGAAAAAATTTATACAGAAGATGGTAGTGTTATGTCCGGTTCTAGTGTAGCTGCACCATTTAATAATTTAATCTTGAGCGGAAATGTGATGGATGACCACTTTTTGATTTTGAAAAAAGAACAGTAACACCATAAACGATTATTAAAGTCTAGGTTTTGCGTAAAATGAAAGAACAACTCAAAAATCACATACTAAAATTTGTATCGCCTTCTGAAAGCGAACTCAAAGCATTTCTAAATGCTACAACATTTAAAACTATAAAAAACAAAGAATATCTGGTCAAAGAAGGGCAGTACTGCAACTATCAATATTTTATTCTTAACGGTTGTTTCAGATCGTTTTTTGTCAATAAAAAAGGGGTAGAAAAGGTAGTCAACTTCGGAATTGAAGACTGGTGGCTAACCGATCTTGATAGTTTCATCAATCAAAAGCCTTCTGAGCTTAATATACAAGCGGCTGAAGACTCTCAAGTTCTTAAAATCAGCAAAGAAAAACTAGATGCTATTTTAGAAAAAACACTTGTACTAAATCAATATTTTCGAATTATCCACGAAAAAGTCAGAATTGCCGATCAAAAACGAATACAATTTATGTACAGCTTGTCTGGAGAAGAATTGTATCATGTATTTTGCCAACATAACCCCGATTTCGTTCAACGTGTTCCACAATATATGCTTGCTTCTTATCTAGGATTCACTCCAGAATTTTTAAGTAAAATAAGAGGCCGTAAAAAAACATAATTCATTTCTTAATCTAGATTAATTTTTTCGTCATTCTATATGCTCAATTTTGTGTTGCCTAATTTAAAAGCAAAGACATGAAAACAGAAAGAATTAATATTAATGAGATTAAACCTACTGCTTACAAGCACATATTTGACCTTTACAATGATCTCAAAAAGAGTACCTTATCAGCTTCAGATTTTTTATTGATCCAGATAAGAGCTTCTCAAATTAATGGATGTGCTTATTGTATACAATTGCATATAAAAGAGGCTATACAACAAGGAGAGAAGCAATATCGTATACATGCCTTATCCACTTGGAGAGAGGCCCCTTTTTTCACCAAAGAAGAACAGATCATTCTTGAGATGACCGAGCAAATAACTAATATCTCTGCAACTGGATTAAGTGAAGAATTATATCAAAAAGCTATTAAACATTTGGGTAAAGAAAAAGTAGCAGATATTATCATGGGCAACTGTTGCATAAATGTTTGGAACAGAATTGCTCGGGCAACGTTACTGACACCTGTACCCTCTCAAAACTAATATGGAATGAAAACAATCTATAGTAAACTCTTACTAAGAGCAAGTATAGCTCTTGGGTTTTTTATCGGCTGTTGCAGATAGATTTGGGATATGGCCTGAAGAGAAATCTTCCTGGGGAAATTGGGAGCGCTTTTTAGAATATACAAGACTACTGAATCCCTGGGTTCCTGATAATCTAATTAATATAGTTGGTAGTATCGCAACACTTGCAGAAATTTTGTTAGCCATATTTTTAATAATTGGTTTCAAAACGTCATTATCTGCTATGTTAAGTGGTTTCTTATTGTTAATTTTTGGTTTAGCCATGACATTTACTATAGGAATCAAGGCTCCTCTAGATTATTCGGTATTTTCTGCGGCAGCCGCAGGATTTGGTCTTAGCTTAATTAAGGAAAAGTATCTTGAAATTGATATACTTATGAGTAGGTAATTGATAACAACGCAGCTACTCTTTGATTTTACCTCTGCATACAATGAATTTTAACCTAGTATTAAGTGACGTCTCATATTAAATCTTTTAAATTTGAGAATACCTTAAAAACATTGCCACTATGGAAAAGAAAGATTGGTCAGATTTGACCCTAATCGATAATATAGATAATCCAAAAAAACGTTTTGAGCTGCATGTAGAAAACAAAATTGTGTTTATAGAATATATTCTGGCCAAGGGAGACTCGATGTATCTTACTCATACTGAAGTCCCAAGATCATTAGAAGGCAATGGATTAGGGAGTGCGATCATTAAAAAAACCTTGAAATACATTCGTGAGAAAGGTTATCAACTTGTTCCTTTATGTCCTTTTGTAGCTGCTTACCTAAAAAAGCACCCTGAAGCCTCAGATGGGATATTAAAAAAGGGGTATTCTGTATAAATTAGGTATTTAGCATTTGCCATAATTTATCTTTCAATTCCTGCAATCCTTGTTGAGCGATAGAGGAAATAAGCAAATAGGGTGCATTTAGTTTTTGATCCAACTCTGTTTTCAATTCTTCTTTTAACTCGTCATCAAGCATATCACATTTAGAGATTGCGATAAGCCTATCCTTATCCAGTAGATCTGGATTGAAGCGTCGTAGCTCATCCAAAAGGATTTCATACTGCTCTGCAATATCAGGAGCATCGGCAGGGATTAAAAACAATAAGGTAGAATTACGTTCGATATGACGTAAAAAACGATGGCCTATTCCCTTTCCTTCTGCTGCTCCTTCTATAATCCCAGGTATATCTGCCATTACAAACGTTTGAAAATCGCGATATTCAACAATTCCAAGATTAGGTTTTAGGGTTGTGAACTCGTAATCTGCAATCTTTGGTTTTGCTGCAGTAACTACAGATAGTAAAGTAGATTTTCCTGCATTAGGAAATCCTACCAGTCCAACATCTGCCAATACTTTAAGTTCTAGAGTAATATCAAACTGTTGTCCTTCGATACCAGATTGCGCATATCTTGGTGTTTGATTGGTCGGGCTTTTAAAGTGCCAGTTACCTCGACCTCCCATTCCACCTTCTGCAATAGTATATTCTTGTCCTTCTTCGGTAATTTCTTTAATTATATTTTGTGTTTCGGTATCCCGAATTACAGTTCCTAGAGGCACATCTACATAGATATCTTGGCCATCGGCTCCTGTGCTTCGATTTTTACTACCATGTGCTCCATGACCCGCTCTAAAATGCCTTTTAAATTTGAGATGATAAAGCGTCCAAAGGTTCGAATTTGCACGTATGATGATGTGCCCACCTCTTCCGCCATCACCTCCATCGGGTCCGCCTTTGGAAATATATTTCTCGCGATGTAAGTGTGTAGATCCCTTACCTCCATTACCGGAAGTTACATGCAACTTTACATAATCTACAAAATTCCCTTCTGTCATAATAATTCGTTTCGCTCCTTTGTTTATTCTTTTTAGTTTGTAGTTTAAGTTTATTCTCAGATTTTTAAGTCTTAGAACTTTTCAATCTTCAACATAACTACAAGCCAAGAACTATAAATCATCTATTACTTGACTTAACCTTTTTGTTATGTCATCAATACCACCTACTCCATCAACACCGAAATATTTATTTTGTTTTAGATAGTAGCTTTTTAAAATTGCAGTCTCGTCATAATATACTTTAATACGATTACGAATTACGCCTTCGTCTGCATCATCTGGCCGTCCAGATGTTTTTCCTCTTTCTAATAATCGCTGTACCAATACTTCATCGTCTACTTCTAGAGCAATCATAGCACTTACTTCAGCTCCTTTTGAGGTTAGCAATTCTTGCAACGAATCTGCTTGTGCTGTGGTTCTAGGAAATCCATCAAAAATAAAGCCTTTGGCGTCTGGATTTTTATCAACTTCTGCATTAAGCATATTAATAGTTACCTCATCAGGTACCAACTGTCCTTTATCTATAAAAGACTTTGCCAATATTCCTAATTCGGTAGCATTTTTTATGTTGTATCTAAATACATCTCCAGTAGAGATATGCACCAAATCGTATTTTTGCTTTAAAACTTCTGCTTGTGTTCCTTTTCCAGCTCCCGGAGGGCCGAATAACACCAAATTTGTCATGTCACTTGATTTTAGTTGATAAACGTCTGTAAGGTTACGCCCAAGACCATTATAGTCCAACCCGTACCCTACTATAAATTTATTAGGGATCTCAAACCCAAAATAATCTATTTTAACTTTCTTCGTATACGCTTCCGGTTTAAAAAACAACGTAGCTATTCTAATTTCGTCACATCCCAGATCTCTAAGCAACTTAGAGAGTACCGTTATTGTATTACCTGTATCCACAATATCTTCAAGAACAACCACGGTTCTTCCCGATACATCCTGATCCAACCCAACCAGTTCTTTTACCTGATGTGTAGTTTCTGTTCCTTGATAAGAAGCTAGCTTAATAAAACTTACTTCACAATCAAAATCAAATCGTTTTAATATTTCCGAAACAAACATAAAAGCCCCATTTAAAACACCAACAAACAAAGGATTTTTATCTGACAGGTCTTTGTTTAGCCTATCAGACATCCTATCAATTGTAGCAATTATTTCATTTTCGGCAATAAATGGAACAAATTGTAAATCGTGAAGTTTTATCATAGTATCCATTATTTACTCTCAATGGCCTTTAATTTTAAAGCCGCAAAGATAGTGATTATTAAAGTTTGACTATAGTATTTAGTTCTTATTATTATGGTTATTCTTACTGAAAAAATTATTTTTGTCGTTATTAAGACAAACATGAAACCCCAGTAATGGCAAATTTTTTCTCGTCAGATTTTAAGTTAGGAATTTTAGGAGGTGGTCAATTAGGTAAAATGATGTTGTATGACACCAGAAAGTATGACATACAAACCCATGTTCTTGACCCAAGCCCTGATGCCCCCTGCAAAATAGGTTGTGATCATTTTCAACAAGGAAGTTTATTAGACTATGAAACTGTCTATAATTTCGGAAAAAAAGTGGATGTATTAACTTTTGAAATCGAGACTGTAAACATAAAAGCTCTGGCAAAACTCGAAAGAGAAGGAAAAAAGGTATACCCCAGTTCAAAAACTTTGGAAATTATACAAAATAAGGGAGTACAGAAACTCTTTTATAAAGAAAAGAATATCCCCACTGCCAAATTCAGAAGGTTTTCTAACAAAGCCCATCTTACTGAAGCTATTACCGATAACAAAGTTAAGCTTCCTTTTGTATGGAAAAGTACACAAGGTGGATATGATGGCAAAGGGGTTTCGATAATAAAATCAGGTGCAGATGTAGCTAAACTACCTGATGTAGAATGCATTGCCGAAGAAAGGATAAATTTCAAAAATGAAATTGCTGTGATTGTAGTACGCAGTGTAAGTGGCGAAATCAAAACGTATCCTGTTGTGGAAATGGAATTTCATCCAGAAGCAAATCAGGTAGAGTATGTGATCTGTCCCGCAAGAATTGATGATGCTATAGCATCAAAGGCTGTTAAAGTTGCCAAAAAAGTATCCAAAGCTTTTGAACATGTTGGAGTTCTAGCGGTAGAAATGTTTCAAACCGAGGATGATAAAATTTTGGTAAATGAAGTAGCTCCAAGACCACATAATAGTGGACATTATAGTATCGAAGCCAGCTACACCAATCAATTTGAACAACATATTAGAGCCATATTAGACTTACCTCTAGGAGCTACAGAGAGTAAAGCAGGTGGTATAATGGTAAATTTGGTAGGAGCAGAAGGACATACAGGAGATGTGATCTATAAAAACATAGAAGACATTATGAAAATGAAAGGAGTGACTCCGCATATTTACGGTAAGAAACAAACGCGACCTTTTAGAAAAATGGGACATGTAACTATCATCCACGAAGATATAAATGAAGCCAGAAAAATTGCAGAAAAGGTAAAAAATACTATAAAAGTAGTTAGTAGCTAAACCACTATGCACTTAGGACAAATAGGTTTTCTTACTAAAGAATGAAATTCCTTTTTGGGCAATTATAAACAAGTCGGCAATAAGCAATTTACAGGTACTGAAACCACAAACTGCTCACTAAAAACTTAAAATAGCATTGCTTTTTTAAAACTAGAAAGGTAAATGCTCTAAAGTGTATAGTTTTAACTATTTTTGAGATTAATAAAGGTCGAAATAACCTACAATAGAACAATAATAAACGAATAGATAGCATCATGAGCAAGGTGGGAATAATAATGGGTAGTATTAGTGATATGCCAGTAATGGAAAAAGCGATAGAAGTATTAAAAGGTTTTGATATCGAAGTGGAGGTGGATATTGTTTCTGCACATCGAACCCCTGAAAAATTATTTGACTATGCAAAAAATGCGCATACCCGAGGAATTAATGTCATAATCGCAGGCGCGGGTGGAGCTGCGCATCTACCAGGAATGGTTGCTTCTTTATCTCCATTACCAATAATAGGTGTTCCTGTTAAATCAAGAAATTCTATTGATGGCTGGGATTCTGTGTTATCCATTTTACAAATGCCGGGAGGTGTTCCTGTGGCTACAGTCGCTTTAGATGGCGCATTGAATGCCGGTATACTTGCAGCTCAAATTATCGGAGCTTCTGACTCTTGCGTATTAGACAAAATATTAGTTTATAAAGAAGGACTGAAACAAAAGGTAATAGAAGGCGCAAAACAGATTAACCAATAACCCTAATTAATAAAAAAGTAACTGAAACAAAAAAAGAGCCACTTTTCAGCGACTCTTTTAATATCAGGTCTTACAGAAGAATATAACAATATTTATTAACCAACTTAAATATATTACACAAAAAATTCATTGTAAGACCATACTCTTAAAACCTATAACAAAGGTAAAACCTTACTTTGATTACACAATAGAAGTAATGAAATTTTATTAACAATTTTCGATAAAATACATTTTTTATCGATAAACCGCATTTTTATTGCGTTTCAAAAGTTTTTTTTGATAGAAAAGACATACATAAACAAAGTTATTCACCAAAAAACAGAGGTTTTCAACAAAAAAAAGAGCTACATTAATTGCAACTCTTTACATATATTTGGTCTTTGCTACGAAAATTTAGTATTTATATCCATACCCTTGATAAAAATAATATAGATGCTTTCGTGCTTGGACCATTCACTAATAAACCTGTTCAAATTTATCAATACAAAAGCCAGATTGGTCAAAAAAAGTGTAATTAAAGACAAGTTTTTCTATAAAACACCTTTTTTATCGATCTATAGGAAATACAATTAGTAACTAAAGAAATTATATATACAAGAATGAATAACCCATTATTACAACTATTTAACGCAGCTCCGTTCTCAAAAATAAATACAGAGCACTTTTTACCAGCTATAAAAAATGGTATTGTTATCGCCAGAGAAGAAATCGATCAAATCGTTGCGAATCCAGAACCTCCTTCTTTTTTAAACACAATTGAAGCTTTAGAGTACGGTGGTGAATTACTAGATAGAGTTACCAGCGTGTTTTTTAATCTTAATAGCGCCGAAACAAATGAAGACATTCAAAAAATAGCACAAGAGGCTTCCCCTTTACTTTCAGAATTTGGCAATGATATTGCACTTAATTTGGATTTGTTTAAAAAAATTGAAATAGTTTATAATCACCGAGATGAGTTAAATCTTACTCCCGAACAATACACACTGCTTACCAAAAGATATAAATCTTTTTCCAGAAACGGAGCTAATCTTCCTTCAGATAAAAAGAAAAAGTTACGAGAAATTGACAAAGAGCTCTCAAAATTAAGCCTGAATTTTGGTGAAAATGTATTGGCCGAAACTAATAAATTTGAAATGCTTCTTACCAACGAATCTGACCTAGATGGTCTTCCTGAAGGAGCCAAAGAAGCCGCAAAGGCTATGGCCGAGGCCAAAGGTAAAAAAGGTTGGTTAGTAACATTGGATTATCCAAGTTATATTCCTTTTATAACATATGCAAAAAATAGAGAGCTGCGCAAAAAACTGGCAATCGCATTTGGATCTAAAGGCTTTCACAATGACGACCTTGACAACCAGGAAATTGTTTTAAAAATTGCCAATCTAAGGCATCAACGCGCACAACTTTTGGGATATTTATCGCATGCACATTACGTTCTTGAAGAAAGAATGGCCGAAACTCCCGATAACGTATTTTCGTTTCTTAACGAAATCCTAGAAAAAGCAAAACCTGCAGCAGAAAGGGAATTTAAACAGCTCGAAGGATTTGCCAAAGAACTAGATGGAATTGATCACCTTGAAAAATGGGACGGGGCCTATTATACCGAAAAACTAAAGCAAAAGCTCTTTGATCTGGATGATGAAAAACTAAAACCATATTTTAAACTCGATAATGTTATTCATGGGGTTTTTACAGTTGCCGAGAAGTTATTCGGGCTTCAATTCGAGGAAACTACAGATATTGACAAATATCATGAAGAGGTAAAAACGTACAATGTTACTGATACTGAAGGCAATTTTATTTCTTTGTTTTACGCAGATTTTCATCCAAGACCAGGAAAACGTAACGGTGCCTGGATGACTTCGTATAAATCCCAAATGAGGAAAGACAATGAAAATATTAGACCTCATGTTTCGATTGTATGCAATTTTACAAAACCAACTCCCAGTAAACCTTCATTATTAACTTTTAACGAAGTGACTACACTATTTCATGAGTTTGGACATGCCCTACACGGTATGCTCGCCAACACAACCTATCCCGGTTTATCAGGGACCAGTGTGTATTGGGATTTTGTGGAGTTACCAAGTCAGGTATTAGAAAACTGGTGTTACGAAAAAGAAGCCTTAGAACTGTTTGCAAAGCATTATGAAACTGGAGAAGTGATTCCGATGGAATTGGTTGAAAAAATAAAAGAATCCGCTACTTTTATGGAAGGGATCACTACCCTGCGACAACTAAGTTTTGGATTGCTAGATATGTCATGGCACGCAAAGGATCCTAGTGCAATCAAAAACGTAAAAGAGCATGAGAAAAAAACATTTGCCGAAACCTCGTTATATCCAAATGTAGAAGAAAATTGTATGAGCACCGCTTTTTCTCATATTTTTCAAGGCGGATATTCTGCTGGATACTATTCATACAAATGGGCAGAAGTACTAGACGCGGATGCCTTTGAATATTTTAAAGAAAATGGAATTTTTGATAAAGAGGTGGCCACCAAATTTAAAGACAACGTGCTCTCTAAAGGAGGAACCGAAAATCCAATGAAACTCTATAAGCGTTTCCGTGGACAAGAACCAAAACCAGAAGCGTTGTTAAAACGTGCTGGATTGATCAAATAAATCCTGACTTCATTATAAATAAAAGATGCTTCAACCTAATTGAAGCACCTTTTAATTTTAGGTTTCAGTCCTTACTTAATTATTATTTTTTGCACTACCGATTCTTCACCTTCGGTTTCAATTTTGATAAGATAGATTCCTGATCGTAATCTTAACTTTTTGGCAGAAAAAGTATTGGCTCCACGACTTAATTGCATTTCTGCTACTTTTGTACCAGAAATGGTATGGATCACTGCTTTTATGTTGTTGGTGCTATCGCTTCCTGTGGTAAGCGTAAAGCTATCTCTGGTTGGATTGGGATTCATCTTTACAAAAGACAATGCTCCTTCATATTGATCCCCTAATATCGGAGTAATCGACACAAAATCTATTGCACTTCTTGACGCCCCTCCACAAGAACCCTCATAAATCTTCACATTAGAAAAAACAGAAGTATTTGCACTGCCGGCATCATTATCATTAACAAATACTAACCGATCCATTGTCCCTGTATAAAAACTTCCGATAGGAATCACATATCGTGTCATACCACTCGAATAATTATCATAGTTGGTCAATCCATAGTTCTGTGTGCCATGAACTTTGAAGTACCTGCCAGCTGTCAAATTATTATCATCTTCAAAACCAATACCATGAATTTCTCCTTGAGCGGTACTGCTAAAATCAAATTCTATAACGGTCTGTGATGTCAGCGTGTAATTAAGTAATACATACTTCCAAGTATTATTTTGTAAGGACAATCCTGCGCCTCCGTTTTCAATAGAATAGTTTCCTGCCGAATCTTGATTAGCAAAAGAAGAAACAGTAAAATCACTGAAATTTAAAACATCGCAATTTCCGGGTCCGGGATCAACAACTGATTCTCCAATAGTAACATCATCTACAGCAATATCACCTTGCCAACTATTGCCTGTTACCGTATTAAATCTGAATTGCACTACCGATCCAACATAAGATGCTAATTCTATGTTGGCCTGATTCCAGTTGTCACCCTGAGACTCTGATTTACTAAAAATATTGGTCCACGAAGAACCATTATCAGTACTGACCTCTACAGATAGTGTTCCCACTGCATCCCCTTGCATGTGATATTTAAAACTGAAACTAGCATTGCTCAATGCACTTAAATCAAAACAAGGAGAGTTAAGAATAGCTGTTTTGCCAGGGTGTCCATTACCATTGCCAGAGGCTTCAACATAGATATAAGATGAACCTTCGGCTGCACTGCTGGGTCCTGTTCCATTAGATGGAGTTCCGCTAGCATCGATGGTCCAATCCAAATCATCTCCTGCGGCTTGTGTCCAGGTTCCTAGAGATCCTTCATATCCTTGTTGATAAGGAAACAAACTTGTGGTCGCAGTACACTCTCCCCCTCCTCCTGGACCACCAGTAACTCCATTAGAAATTTCAATCAAATATTCTAAAGCAAGCTTAGCAAATTTGGCTGCATGAGTAGCATTGGGTGTAGGAGAACGGTCAAAGGTGTCCCTTGTGGTATGAATATTAGGGTTACTTTCATTAAACGTTGCTTCAAAAGGAAAAGTCACATCATAGCCCTGTTGTGCCCAGCTATAATGATCAGAGCAACCATAATTACACTGCGAAGTGCCATACGTAATTTTATGTGTCCCTGATGCATTATAGTAATTCATTAACTGAATCAAAAAATCATTTAACGTATCATCATTATACGAATCTGTTGATACATAAACATCATTAGTAGAACCTTTATAATTGGTCATATCCAATTGCATATAGCTAACTACATTTACATTGCGATTTCTGTAGTCCTCGGCAATTTCTTTTGATCCTCTTAGCCCTACTTCCTCAGCGGCAAAAGCCATAAATTCTAGGGTGCGTTTTGGTTTAAAATCCATAGCAAACAATACTCTGGCAGCTTCTGTAATCGTAGCAATTCCAGATGCATTATCATCGGCCCCAGGAGCGTTGGTAGTATTGTTATTTCTGGCTGTAGAATCAATATGCCCACCTATAATTACAAATTCGTCTGGTTTTTCTGTTCCGGTAATAGTCATAATTACTGATGGCATCGCAGAACTATTATGATTAACAATTCTTACGGAAACGTCACTACGCCCCGCCGCAAGACCTTCCCACTTAGTTTTTAGATCCAAAACAGCTTGTCTTGCACTATTTGTAGTATGATATCTTGTGCCGTAATCCTCTAACTCCTGAATCTGAGTGGCGATATTAAAATTGTTCACCAAATCCAGGCTTTGTCGCACAAGCGCATCTTGTGTAATCGAAAAAGCAGCTCGTTGCTTTTGATCAGATCTTTTATTAATGTTTTCAATCGAAGCAAGTGCTTTTTTTTCTGAAGTTTCATAAATAAATCCAGGACCATGAACCAGTACTTTATGATGCAATTCTTCAGCGGCATTATGACTAAGCATCACAGCACTATAACCATTTTTTGAATCGATAATTTTGATATCCTTGGGGTGTGTAATTTTGAGACCTTGAGCATCTCTGGTTTGCATGGTTGCAAAAAACATTTTGGCTTGTTCTTGTGCGTGGCTGTAGGTAAAGAATAGGCATAGCCATGCTACTGAAATAATTAAGTTTAATTTTTTCATTTTTGTATGAGTTTGTGTTAGATCTATAACTTACGTAAAATCAAGTTTTAACAAAAATGGCTTCCCCACAAAATAATGACTGTATACACTTCGATTTGTTCAAAAAGAATTGAATAGCGATTAAACTTTCAATATTTTTTGAAAGTTTAAAATTTTTTATATATTTGTACTATGGATTACAATGAAGCAAAAAACAAATTTATATCTACATGGGGTGCCCTGGGAACCTTATGGGGAATTAATAAAGCGATGGCCCAAATACATGCCTTACTTTTGATTTCTCCTGAACCTTTATCCATGGAAGATATCATGGAAGAACTTCAGATATCAAGAGGAAATACCAGTATGAACTTGCGCCAATTAATGGATTGGGGTATTGTTTTTAAAGAGAATAAGATGGGAGAACGTAAAGAATATTTTACTTCAGAAAAGGATGTACAAGAGTTGGCAAGACAAATCGCAAAAGAAAGAAGCCGAAGAGAGTTACAACCCACGATTAAAATCCTGAATGATGTTTCTAACATACAAGACGATGGAACAGCCAAAACTACAGAGTTAATAAAACAAACAAAAGCGCTGCACGAAATGGCCAACAACCTGGATATTATGATGAACAAAGTTGTTGGACAAGAACAAAACTGGATCACAAAAGCACTGGTGAAATTAATTAAATAAAAACCTAAAAAAATGAATAAGGAGGAAACTTCTTTTTATTTTCAATAATACTTTCAATTTTTTCTGAAACTTTAAAATAATCAAAATTATGAAATTTATCATTCCAAATTGGTTAATAATTATAGCAGGGATTGGGCAAATATTTACTGCCTTAATATATCCATACATTAGACATCGTGTGTTTGATTGGTATAATGATGTAAGACAATTAAAACCTCTAAATCAAGAAATCGCAAAAACGTACGGAAGATATATCCAAGGGCTTAATTTTTCTTTTGGTTTGATTGCTATTTTACTTACTTCTGAGCTGAAAGAACAATCTGCACTAGCAATTGCTTTAACTGGATTGATAGCAGCTTACTGGGTTGGAAAAGTCCTTACGCAAATTGCCTATTATCCGATGTATGAAATTCCTAAAAAACGAATATTTAAAATTGGCAGTTATTTTATGAACTCACTATTTGTGTTATTTGCAACTGTATACACCTTTTTATTGATCTATAACTGTATTGGTTTTTTTAACCTTTACTAAAATTTTCAATTATGAGCACTTTAACCCTTTTACAAAAACTAAGAATTAAACGTTCTGCTACCAAAGAAAAAATCATTCGGTTTTATGATGAAGCTACTGATGATTATGAGTTTTGGAGTAAAGATTTTAATATGCATTTTGGGTATTACATTCCTTTTAAGACCAATTTATTTAAGAGAGATTCAATGCTCAACGAAATGAACAGTCAGGTATTTAATCGTCTTAATGTACCTAAAAGAAGCTCCCTAGTAGCCGATCTTGGATGCGGTATTGGTGGCACCATGAGATATGGCCTTAGAAAATATCCTTTACTAAAATTCATTGGGGTCACACTTTCAAAATTTCAGGTGAGTCAGGGAAACAAGAGGTTACAAAACATGAATGGGTTAATTCTTGAAGAGAATTACAATCACACCTCTTTTAAAAACAATAGTGTTGACGGAGCCTATGCCATTGAAAGTTTCTGTCACTCTGGTCATAGCATCGAGTCACTACAAGAAGCATATCGTATCTTAAAACCAAACACTCGATTAGTCATTGCTGATGCTTTTATAAAGAAGGATGAAGAGAAATTATGTGCTGGCAGCAATTACTGTTACGAACAATTATGTAGGGGATGGAGCCTAGAAGGGCTAGGAAGCATACAAACTATTGAAAGTGCTTTAGAACAAATAGGATTCAAAAATATAAAAGTAGAAGACGTATCCTTCAGAGTAGCTCCATCTGTATTACATGTACCATTTGCTATCACCGGTTTTATACTAAAAAAATTATTCAGAAAAGAATCTTTAAAATCACAAAGTTGGAAAAACCTAAAAGGATCTTTGTTTGCACTACTATCCGGTTTGCACATGAATGATTTTGGATATTATTTAATCACAGCAGAAAAATAACAGATATGATGAAAAAAATGGTCATTGCAGCAGGAACAGGATTTCTTGGAGAAGTACTTACTGAATACTTTAAAGATAAGGCAGAAAGCATCATTATCCTAACACGTGGGAAAAATCAAAAAAAAGGGAATATTCATTATATACATTGGGATGCAAAAACTCTTGGAGATTGGAAAAACGAAGTAAATAACGCAGAAGTACTTATCAATATGACGGGTAAATCTGTGGATTGCAGATATACTAAAAAGAATAAAGACCTAATCTTAAACTCAAGAGTAGCATCTACAAATGTATTAGGAGAAGCCATCCGATCCTGTATACATCCTCCCAAAATATGGTTAAATTCTTCTACTGCTACTATATATCGCCATTCTCTGGATGAAGAAATGGATGAGATTACTGGTGAAATCGGTACCGGGTTTTCTGTTCATGTAGCCACATCCTGGGAGAAATCATTTTTTAGCCAACAAACACCAAAAACCCGAAAAGCAGCATTAAGAACTTCAATTGTTTTGGGTAAAAACGGAGGCGCACTACAACCTATTTTAAAATTGACAAAAATGGGATTTGGAGGAAAACAAGGTAGTGGAAATCAAAAGTTGAGCTGGATACATGAATTGGATTTTGCAAGAAGTATAGACTTCATAATTCGTAATACGAATCTAGACGGCGTTATAAATATTGTATCTCCAAAACCATCTACAAATCTTTTATTCATGAAGACTTTAAGAAAAGTTCTGAAAACACCTTTAGGGATTCCATTACCCAAACCACTACTCGAATTTGGTGCGATTATCATAAAAACAGAGACTGAACTAGTACTTAAAAGTCGAAACGTAGTTCCACGAAAGTTGAAAGAAATTGGATTCAAATTTTCATTCCCTAACCTTCAAACTGCTTTAAAAAATCTTACAAATTAAATACAATGACAACCATAAAACTAAAAACCTACATAAAGGCACCAATAGAAGATGTTTTTAATCTATCCAGGAACATAGATTTTCATGTGATATCAGCAAAACAAACTAATGAAAAAGCAATAGCCGGACGAACTTTCGGCCTAATAGAACTTAATGAAACCGTAACCTGGAAAGGAAAACATTTCGGTCTGTATTTAACTCATCAAAGCAAGATCACCACTCTTCAATCCCCCAATAGTTTTACCGATGAAATGATAAAAGGAAACTTTAAATCTTTTAAGCATCAGCATATATTCAATACAACATCTTCAGAAACAGAGATGATAGATATCCTTGAATATGAAACACCCTATAGTATCTTAGGAAAAATCTTTGATGGATTAATTCTAAAAAGATATTTAACCAACTTTTTGACCCAAAGAAACCTATCCATTCAATTATGTTTGGAAAACATGAGTGTATAGACTCTCAGATCTTCTGATATAAGCTATAAGGAATCAATAAAGATTTCTGCGTAATATACATTTGTTAAAGCATATTAAGATTCAACTTTTTATCCTATTTTTGGTAAATACTACAATAGAAATGACCATGTCAACAAATACTATAGACCCCAATACATGGGTGGATAAATACAGTGATTATCTGTTTAACTACACCATTGTAAGAGTTGATGACAAAGAAATTGCCCAGGATCTGGTGCAAGAAACGTTCTTTGCCGGCCTTAAATCAATGAAAAATTTTAAGGGAGAAGCAAGTGAGCGTACTTGGCTTATCTCTATTCTGAAAAGAAAAATTATTGATCATTATCGAAAAATAAATAGTAACAAAGGTAAAGCAGAAGTAAGAATAAAATATACTTCAGATGCTGAGACCGAAGGTGACTGGCTAGAAGAACGAGTTGCAGATCCCTATGATAGTAACGCCGAAGGTGAGATAGAAAATGAAGAATTAGGGTTAGCCATTCATACTTGTATGGGTAAACTTCCGGAAAAGCAAGCTACTATTTTCAAAATGAAAACCATACAAGGTTTTGATACAGAAGCAATTTGTAATGAATTTGACATCACTGCGTCTAATCTATGGGTTATTATACACAGAGCTCGTACAGCAATGGCTGAGTGCCTGGAAAAAAGTTGGTTTTAAAGGAAAACATGAGTAATAAAAAAGGAATTTTTGTAAACTGTTCTGATGCAAATCACTTTTGTGATAAAAATCAGTATAAAGAAGCTACTTTTTGGGAAAAAGTAAGGCTTAATATACACCTTATATATTGTAGAGCTTGCAGAAAATATTCTGCCAGAAATACAAAGTTGACTAAACTTGTAAAGGACCCAAAAGTAATTAGCATTAATACATATGAAAAGAATGCAATGAAGGAACGGTTAAAACAAAAAATATCGGAAAACAAGTAAGCTTACCCCAAAAATAAAAGAAGCGTAAATATTGTAATGAAAACTACTACTAACAAGTTATTTGTAACCTGCGAAGAGGCTAAACACATCTGCGACAAAAACCAGTATGGGGAGGCCTCTATAATGGAAATAATTAAACTCAATATTCGTTTAATCTATTGCAAAGTTACCAGAGTATATTCAAAAAGAAATACGAAACTTACAAAAGCAATAAAAAAATCAGATATTCAAACAATAGATCCTTCTCAAAAAGAAGAAATAAAAAAACAGTTTCAAAAAAAATTAACTAAATAAGGATTGTAATATAAGTAAAATTAGGAACCACATAATTGGCACACTTTCTACCCAAAAAGAGCAATAATACTTTGATTGTTCTTTATCGGTTCCCCACAAAAACAGCAAACTTATAGTAGTAATCAAAATTGTACTCAAAATTTCTATAGAAGAAAGTGTATTCTTTATAGCCGTAAGCAACAAAAAAACCACTAATAAAATGCTTCCAAACACCTTTGTACGGGTCACTCCTATTGTTTGAGGAATAGTTTCTAATGCAGAAGCGTCGTATTCAAGGTCTCTAATCTCAAAGGGCAACATCATCACTATAACAAACAAAAACCGCTGTATAGTTTCAATCAATAGATCAAAATTCATACTTCCTTTGGCATATATAATCGGCACCACTACAGTAATTCCTGTCCAAACTACGCCAATAATAAAAATTTTTACCCCCGCCAGGCTTCTCAAATTATTTTTATTAGGAAAGATCGGTATCACATAAAATATAGTTAATATAACAAAAGGAATCATGTATAGTACTGTTTTAAAAGACATTTTAAAAGCAAAGTACACAAAGAATACAAGGGATAACCATGTCAAAATACGGATTCCTTTCATCGATTTTGCCAGTCGTTTATGATAAAGCTTGGAAACATTAGAATATTTAACAAAATTGTATGCAGCAACTGTGCCCAAAAAACTAAGAAAAAGAAATGTATTCCCATTTGCAACCTCAAACTTTATAAAAGTAATACTTACCAAGGCACAAATTGCCAAAGCAACATGAATACTACTGTTTATATAAAATCGGAATATACTTTTTAGGGTTTCCACGTCACAAATTTAAGGTTATCTGTTAATAACCTTCGAAGTTGGTTAAAAACTTGACACCTTCTCGTTAATTAATTGTGAAATTTTTAAGTATTAAATATGTACTTTTGCCATCTCAAACGTAACTGTTTTTTCGCTATGAAAACTGACTCTTTTAAACTGCGTCATATAGGTCCTTCAAAAAAGGATTTAGACAGCATGTTAGAAATTATTAAAGTAGATTCTATAGATCAGCTTATCTATGAAACTGTACCAGATGATATTATTTTAAAGAAGCCTCTTGAGATCGCTTCTGCAATGAGTGAGCAGGAATACTCTGTGCATATGCAGAAGTTGTCTGCCAAAAACAAGGTGTTTAAAACCTATATTGGTTTAGGATATCACGAATCATGTTTACCAGCAGTAATTCAAAGAAATGTTTTAGAAAACCCAGGCTGGTATACAGCCTATACTCCATATCAAGCAGAAATTGCTCAAGGTAGACTTGAGGCGTTATTGAATTATCAAACCATGGTCTGTGACCTTACCGGCATGGAACTTGCAAATGCATCTCTTCTTGACGAGAGTACAGCGGCTGCCGAGGCAATGACCATGTTATTTTCAGTACGTTCTAGAGATCAGAAAAAAAATGGGGTAAATAAGTTTTTTGTTTCTGAAGAGATTCTGCCTCAAACTCTTTCACTATTGAAGACAAGGGCTATTCCATTAGATATAGAACTTGTAATTGGCGATCATCAACAATTTGATTTTTCTACTGAATTCTATGGTGCTATATTGCAATATCCTGGAAAATCCGGAGAGGTATATGACTATGGAGATTTTGTAGAAAAAGCCCATCAAGCCGAAATTAAAGTAGCTGTGGCCGCAGATATCCTGAGCTTGGTATCTCTAAAATCACCAGGAAGTTTTAATGCCGATGTAGTCGTGGGTACCACACAACGTTTTGGAATACCACTAGGGTATGGGGGACCACATGCCGCATATTTTGCTACCAGAGAACAATACAAAAGAAATATCCCCGGAAGAATTATTGGGGTTACACAAGATATGAATGGCGACAGAGCACTGCGCATGGCGCTACAAACACGAGAACAACATATTAAACGTGACAAGGCTACTTCAAACATTTGCACAGCCCAAGTTTTATTGGCAGTAATGGCAGGTATGTATGCCGTTTATCATGGATCTGAAGGTCTGAAATATATTGCTTCAAAGGTTAATAATTCGGCTTCAGAGTTAAGCAAACAATTAGAAAAATTAGGCTTTAAACAACTTAATGACACCTATTTTGATACCATTCGCATAAATGCTGAAGCCGCCAAAATAAAAGAAATAGCAGAAGCTCATGAAGTGAATTTCTACTATCCTGATGCCAAAACGGTATCCATATCCCTTAATGAAGCCACCACTGTTGAAGATTTAAATACAATTATTTCAATTTTTGCCAAGGTAGCCAAAAAAGAAGCCATTCAGATTACAGAAATTGGTAACTCTTTAAGTATTGGCAAAAGTCTAGCACGTAATACCGATTTTTTAACTAACGAAGTATTTAACACCTATCATTCTGAAACCGAATTGATGCGTTACATCAAAAAGTTAGAGCGAAAAGACCTTTCTTTGAATCATTCTATGATTCCGCTTGGTTCTTGTACTATGAAGCTTAATGCAGCTTCAGAAATGCTGCCACTCAGTGATCCGCAATGGGGCAACATTCATCCTTTTGTGCCTATCAATCAAGCACAAGGATATCAGGAAGTATTGAAAAAATTAGAAGATCAACTCACAGAAATTACGGGCTTTGCGGCTACATCACTTCAACCAAATTCTGGTGCACAAGGTGAATTTGCCGGCCTAATGGTCATAAGAGCGTATCACGAATCTAGAGATGATCATCACAGAAATATTTGCTTAATACCATCATCTGCTCACGGAACCAACCCAGCTTCAGCAGTAATGGCAGGAATGAAAGTAGTAGTTACCAAAGCTACAGAAGAAGGAAATATAGATGTAGAGGATTTAAAAGAAAAAGCACTCAAACATAAAGATAACCTAGCCGCATTAATGGTTACTTACCCTTCTACTCATGGGGTTTACGAGTCTGCTATCAAAGAAATTACCAAAATTATTCATGATAATGGCGGACAAGTATATATGGATGGTGCCAATATGAATGCTCAGGTTGGTTTGACTAACCCCGGAGCCATTGGAGCCGATGTTTGTCATCTTAATCTACACAAAACATTTGCTATTCCTCATGGGGGTGGTGGACCAGGAGTTGGACCCATTTGTGTGGCCGAGCAATTAGTTCCTTTTTTACCGGGCAACCCTATTGTAGCAACCGGCGGGGATAACGCAATTACTGCTATTTCTGCAGCGCCTTGGGGATCTGCATTGGCATGTTTAATATCTTATGGATATATTACTATGCTGGGTGCAAAAGGACTTAAAGAAGCAACAGAATATGCTATCCTTAATGCAAATTACATTAAAGAACGTTTGGATGGCCATTATAGCGTACTATACGCTGGAGAAAAAGGAAGAGCCGCCCATGAAATGATTATCGATTGCAGGCCTTTCAAAACCAATGGTATTGAGGTAACTGATATTGCAAAACGATTAATGGATTATGGTTTTCATGCGCCCACGGTTTCTTTCCCCGTTGCAGGAACGATTATGATAGAACCCACAGAAAGCGAAAGCAAAGCTGAATTGGATAGATTTTGTGATGCTCTACTCTCTATTCGACAAGAAATTGCAGAGGCTAGCACAGACAATCCAGACAATGTGATGAAAAACGCCCCGCACACATTGGCAATGCTTACCGCAGACAATTGGGATTTTCCTTACTCCAGAGAGCAAGCAGCATATCCTTTGGCCTATATCGCCGAAAACAAATTTTGGCCATCTGTACGCCGCGTAGATGATGCCTACGGAGATAGAAATTTAATCTGTACTTGTGCTCCTATTGAAGAATATATGGAATCAGAAGCCTAGGCTTATATAAACTAAACCACTCTGCACTGAAAAGTGCAGAGGTTTTAATACACAATACATTGCTTTTTTGTTATTTGTTAAAAGCTATTCAGTTACTAGTATCGGCGACTGACATGTGAATAACGAAATTGAAAAATAGATTTTTTCGAATTACTAAAGTGCTGCAATAAAACCGAAGGGTTTTGAACCCAAATCTGAGATTAGTAAAATACTTTAATAGAGGCAGCCTCAGAGTTAACTCTATTTTAAAACCTGCATCCGATGGAAGATATTAATTCTAGAGAAGACATAGAATTTTTAATGAGATCCTTTTACAAAGATGCATTTCAGGATCCTATCATCGGAGAATTCTTTACAAAAATTGCAAAATTAGATCTTGAGCAACACCTCCCGCAAATTACTGATTTTTGGGAACTTCAGCTATTTAGAAAGGGAGGCTACAAAAAAAATGTTTTACAAATCCACAAAGACTTAGATAGCAAAAAAAGTTTTGAGAAAATACATTTTGAAACCTGGTTATCATTATTCAATAAAACCGTTGACCAAAATTTTAAAGGAGAAAAATCCAATCTTATTAAAACCAGAGCTTTATCGATTGCTACGGTTATGCAACTAAAGGTAAAATAGACCTCAACATACCTTAAAAACCTCCTTAGGCATCGTAAATGATATTATGCACGCATAATATATCATTACTTAGATGCCTATCTTTACATTTACACTAATACTTTAGTATAATGAACATCAAGATAACTGGCACGGGAAGCTATATTCCTAATGAGATTGAAAGAAATGAAGATTTTTCAACTCATCAATTTTTTAATGGAAATGGAACCAAAATCGAGTATTCAAACGATGTAATTATAGATAAATTCAAAAATATTACGGGTATTGAAGAGCGTAGATATGCTTCTACTAATCAAAATACGTCGGACCTTGCTTTTCTTTCTGCACAAAAGGCTATCAAAAATGCGGGAATAGACCCAGAGACCTTAGATTATATTATTGTAGCGCATAATTTTGGAGATGTAGACAACAATTCATCTCAGACAGATACGGTACCAAGCTTGGCAGCAAGGGTAAAACACAAACTCAGGATAAAAAACCCTTACTGTGTAGCATATGATTTGCTTTTTGGGTGCCCTGGTTGGATTGAAGGAATAATACAAGCTCAGTCCTTTATAAAAAGTAACATGGCCAAAAAGTGTCTTGTGATCGGAGCAGAAACTTTATCTCGTGTAATTGACGAACATGATAGAGATTCAATGATTTACTCTGATGGTGCCGGAGCTTCAATAATCGAAACCACTAAAGATGCAGGAGGCATAATTTCTAATATAAGTGCGTCGTATACGCTAGAAGAAAGTAATTTTCTATTCTTCGGGAACACCTATAATTCTAATACTAATGACACTAACAAGTACATCAAAATGTATGGTAGAAAAATATATGAATTTGCCTTAAATCATGTTCCAAAAGCTATGAAAGTCTGTCTTGATCAAACCAACTATCATATAACCGATATAAAGAAAATTCTGATACATCAAGCCAATGAAAAAATGGACGAAGCCATAGTTAACAGATTCTATCGTTTACATAATGAAAAAGTTCCCAATGACATTATGCCAATGAGCATTCGAAAATTGGGAAATAGTAGTGTTGCTACTATTCCTACATTGTATGATCTTATTCTGAAAGGAGAAATAAAAAATCACAGTATTAATAAAGGTGATATTTTACTATTTGCCAGTGTTGGTGCCGGGATGAATATTAATGCATTTCTCTATCAGTATTAAGTAGTTTATAAAAAATTATTGCTGCGCTGGAGACAGTAATCTTAGTAATTTTCTATTTTTACATCCTTAACTACTGATTTAAACTATTATGTACGAAGGGAGTTTTCCTCATAAACGTTACCAAAAAACATTAGAGTTTCTTAGAATCAATGTACCTGCACCAGGCACAATTTTGGATTTAGGTGTAAGAAATCCTTTTGTAGAATTTATGGAAAAAGAAGGGTATGTGGTTTCAAATACTTCTGGTGAAGATTTGGATCTGGAAACTAAAACTGTAAAAAATAGCGATGCAGAAATTGTAACTGCCTTTGAAATTTTTGAACACCTCATAGCTCCTTTTAACGTACTAAGAGATATTAAAGCTGATAAATTAGTAGCTTCCATACCATTGAAACTATGGTTCTCTCCTGCATATCGCAGCAAAACAGATTCTTGGGACCGGCATTACCACGAATTTGAAGACTGGCAATTTGATTGGTTACTTGAAAAAGCCGGTTGGGAAATCAAAGCTAGAGATAAATGGACCCATCCTATAAAAAAAATAGGTTTCAGGCCTTTACTACGCCTTTTTACTCCGAGATATTACATTGTTTATGCAGAAAGAATTGGTTAGTGGTTAGTGGTTAGTGGTTAGTAAAATAATTTATCCGAAATTGATGCAAGAAATAAAATTTAGCTTTGAAGACTTAATTGTATATCAAAAATCCTTGGACTTCGTTTACAATGTTTGTGAATCTTTCCCCAAAGAAGAAAGATACAGACTTTCATCGCAATACATTAGAGCAGCTAACTCTGTTGCTCTTAATATTTCGGAATGTTCAGGAAATAATGATGCTCAATTTAACAGATACCTTCAAATCGCCTTAGATTCTACAAGAGAATGTGTGGTTTGCTCAACTATTGCTACTAGAAGAAATTGATGATAATGCCAGGGTAAAATATGCAGAACTTTCAAAAATGATAACTAGCTTACAGAAATATCTTAAAAAGAAAAATACAGAATAGATAAAAAATTGTTTTAAAATGGCTTGTCAATTTGAGAAAATACTAACTTCTACCGTCTAACCTCTACGCACTAAAACTTGAACATATATATTGTCATACCGGCCCATAACGAAGAGCGTTTTATTTCTAAAACACTCGGATCATTGGTTTCGCAAACGCACCTTCCTAAAAAAATTGTTGTTGTAAATGATAATTCTACCGATAACACCGAAAACATCATTGATAAATTTGCCAACAAGTATGATTTTATATCTCAGGTAAAAACAGAATCCTCAAAAGATCATATGCCAGGTAGTAAAGTGATCAATGCTTTTTATCAAGGCTATAACGCACTAGACACAAAATATGATATTATCTGCAAGTTTGATGCAGATCTTATTTTTCCTTTAGACTATCTTGAAAAGATAACTACGGCCTTCAATAAGCACCCAAAAACTGGTATGGTTGGCGGTTTCTGTTATATCGAGAATAATGGAAAATGGGAATTGGAAAATTTAACCAACAAAGATCACATTCGAGGAGCACTAAAAGCCTATAGAAAAGCTTGTTTTGAGGATATTAAAGGACTAAAACCAGCTATGGGCTGGGACACCATAGACGAGTTACTTGCTCAATATCATCATTGGACTATTAAAACTGATGAATCCCTACATGTAAAACACCTAAAACCCACAGGAAATACCTATAACCCAAAAGCCAAATACAAACAAGGAGAAGCCTTTTATAGAATGCGCTATGGTTTCTGGATTACTCTTATTGCTTCAATAAAACTAGCTTTACTCAAAAAATCCCCACGACTTCTTTTTGATTATATAGCAGGCTTCTTTAAAGCTAAAAAAACAAAACAGTCCTTCATCGTATCAAAAGATGAAGGAGAATTTATTCGTAAACTGCGATGGAAGAATATCCAAAAAAAATTACTCTAACAAAAACGACAACACTTCTCCCGTTGCACCATTAGGAAAAGTGATCCCCAGCAAAGCTGAAATAGTTGGTGCAATATCAGGGATGTGTGTTTTTTGAGTTGTACTTCCTTTCTTTATTCCTTGTCCGAAAAACAATAATGGTGCATGCGTATCATAGGTTAATCCACTTCCATGGGTAGAACCTGTTTTAGAGTACGCTATTGTAGCAGGATCTAATACAATAATTACATCTCCACTTCTTTTTTGATTAAATCCCTTTTGGATCAATGCTGCAATCCCCGATGTATAATTTGTAGACTCCAACTGTTTTCTTGTAAACACCTTATCGATTTGGTCCTCTTGAAGTAAAAAATGAGCAATTGCCTTTTGCAAATCTTCAGTATTTATTCCTTTTTTTGTCAACACTTCATAACTAAAAAACACCTGATTGTTAGACATATTCTCAATCAAACTGTCTACTTTGAAGGTGGATTTTACAAATGTTTCAACTTTGGTCTTAAGGGCATCCTTATCAAAATAACCGGCAGGTATCTTTATGGACTTTAAATATGAAGGTACATGAACCGCCCCATGATCTGCTGTTAAAAAAACAGTATAATGTCCTTTACCTACTTTTTGATCAAGTGCCTTAAAAATCCGCTCCAGATCCTTATCAAGTCTTAAATAAGTATCTTGAATTTCTTTAGAATTTACCCCAAAATTATGGCCAACATAATCTGTACTAGAGAAACTCACCGCTAGGAAATCAGTGATTTGATCGGTTCCTAATTGTTCCCCATCAACTGCCGCTATTGCAAAATCTGCAGTCAGGCTGTTACCATATGCCGTATACTTCACGATATCGTATCCTGAGTTTTCATCCTTTAGCTTTGCTAAGTCATAAGGAAATGTAGCTGTTTCTTTTCCTTTGTACCCACCTTCAAATTCATTATTATCATCACCACTTTCTATATAGGTATTAATGTCATATAGGGTATTCCATACTTTAAAATAAGATTTTGCCTTCCCCGATTCGTTAAATGCTTTAACCCACTCTGGTAAATCATTTCTATAAAAAGTACTGGTAATCCATTTTCCTTCGTCCTTTCCTCTGAACCAATAAGCACCATTGGCCGTGTGTCCTGCCGGAAGTATCGCTCCCCTATCTTTAATGGCAATGCCTATTGTTTTTCCTCGCATTTGTGTATGCAATCTGTTTTGATCTGAAACCGTAGTGGTTTTCATGCGGTGTGGAGACATTCTTTCTAACTCACTAGCAGACCCTACTGCTTTAACTGATGGATCGCTGGCACAATACACCATTTCTTTACCAAACTTATTGTACCAGTGGTTAGAGATAACACCATGATTTTGTGGTGTAGTACCTGTGTATATCGAAGCATGCCCTGGACCAGTATAGGTAGGAACATAATTAAAATGATTGTTTTTACAATTATATCCCTCATTTACCATACGCTTAAAACCACCTTCACCAAAACGATCATAGAAACGAGTAAGATAGTCATATCGCATTTGATCCACCACAATGCCTACTACAAGCTTTGGTGATTGACTAATCTTTTCTTTTTCTTGAGCGTTACCAGAAACGAACATTGTCACCCATAACAATAGGGTCAGGAATACTTTTTTTGTCATTACTTTTTAAATTTAGATAGCGAAAATAGCATTTATACCAGTTATACAAATGTAAAACTTTAATGGAAGGTTAAATGCTGTCGCTAATTTTTTTTCTATTTTAGCCTTTCTAATTATGCAGCATGTTTTATCTAGACGATATCGGACGATATTTTTTAATGTTAAAAGGAGTTTTTAGTCGAATGACCAAAGGTTCTGTAATTAGAAACTTAATCTTTAAAGAAATAGATGACTTGATTATTGGTTCTTTGGGGATCACGGTATTCCTGGCATTCTTTATTGGTGCCGTTGTAGCTATACAAACAGCACTTAACCTCACTAGTCCATTAATACCAAAAAAAATAATTGCTTTCGCCTCCAGACAGTCAGTAATTCTAGAGTTTGCCCCTACATTTATTTCGGTAATTATGGCGGGTAAAGTAGGGTCATTTATTACTTCGAGTATTGGTACGATGAGAGTAACCGAACAAATTGATGCCCTAGAAGTGATGGGAATCAATTCTCTTAATTATTTGGTATTCCCAAAGATCATTGCTATGCTCACCTATCCATTTGTGATTGCTATCGCAATGTTTACAGGGGTATTTGGAGCCTATATTGCAGGAGTATATGGTGGATTTGTATCCAGTACCGATTTTTTAACCGGTTTGCGAGAAGAATTTATCCCGTATCATTTGGTTTATTCCTTTATGAAAACTTTTTTGTTTGCCTTTTTATTAGCTACAATACCGTCTTTTCATGGATATTATATGAAAGGTGGTGCTCTTGAAGTAGGTAAAGCCAGTACGTCGGCTTTTGTATGGACCACTGTAGTCATCATTATATCTAATTATGTTCTCACTCAATTATTGTTAAGCTAATGATAGAAGTTACCGATTTACATAAAGGTTTTAATGGAGAAGAGATTCTAAAAGGAATTACTACTACTTTTGATCGTGGTAAAACAAATTTGATTATAGGTACTAGTGGTAGTGGTAAAACGGTTTTTTTGAAATGTTTATTAGGACTTTTTACTCCAGAAAAAGGAACAATTTGTTATGATGGTGCTACGTATTCTGAACTCAATGAACAACAGCAAAGAGATCTTAGAGAACAGATGGGGATGGTTTTTCAAGGAAGTGCGCTGTTTGATTCTATGACCGTTGAAGAAAATGTGATGTTCCCACTTATGATGTTTACCAAACAGAAGCGAGAAGAAATGTTAGAAAGGGTTCACGAAGTATTAGACCGGGTGAATCTTGAAAATGCAGAGAAAAAACTACCATCAGAAATTAGTGGAGGGATGCAAAAACGCGTGGCAATTGCTCGTGCGATCGTTACCAGGCCAAAATATCTGTTTTGTGACGAACCCAACTCTGGACTAGACCCCAGAACTGCCATAGTGATCGATAACCTCATCAAAGAAATTACCGAAGAAAATGATATTACAACGGTAATCAATACCCATGATATGAACTCAGTAATGGAAATAGGTGAAAAAATCGTTTTTCTAAAAAACGGATACCTAGAATGGGAAGGAGATAAAAGTCAAATCTTCAAAACCGATAATACGGCCGTAACTGAATTTGTATACTCTTCAAATCTCTTCAAAAAAGTGCGTGATGCACAATTGAAGGGGTTGTAATTCAATTCCCAAATTTCTCCAATAGATTGTAAAAGCTAACTATACTCCAAAGGTATTGCATTTAATTCCTTAAGTCGTTTTGTATTCCTAAAGAAGCGAATAGGAAGTGCGATAAGTCCAACAGGAATAGAAACCATGGCTTTTAAGATATAAAACATAAACAATCCGGGTAATGAAAATATTAAAAAGATCCCTTTAAAATTATTACCAAAACTATTAAGTGCATGCCAACCAGGTACAATGGGCGCGAAAACAAAAAATGTAACAAGGGTTCGCAATAGCACATCATTAATAGTCTTGTCTGGTGGTATTGACCCTATAAGCAATATAAACATCGCTGCTGCAGGAATAATTCCCAGGACAAGAGTCCAGAGAAATTCTTTTTTTATTTTGCCTTTTTCAAAGTCTATATGCAATTTGTTGCAACTTATACAAAGTGGTATCTGATAAAAGTGTGCACAATAATCACATAGTCCTTTGTTGCAATCTCTACACTGGGAGACCGAGGTTTGATCAGCATGGTTATAACAATTCATTGATTATATATTTGGTCTTGCATATAGATATTTTGAACTTCAAAATAAGAATTAAAAGTTTTTCAATGACCCCCCAACTTCTTTAAATTTATAAATATCAGCAAATTTAGTGATCATTACCCCATGGCGTATCAAGAAAATGAAGGTTCGCAGTAATGTCCTATTTTTTATCAACGGAATCAGAAGAAGGCGAAAACAGCAATACAGTATCTTGATTTGAAAGCTTTAAAGTTCTTTCAAAACTAAGACCAATTTTTTGTAGTAATTTAATAGAAACTATATTATCTGCATCCGTTATTGCCACAACCCTTGGTGTTTTTAGTATCTGTTTTGCATAATTCATGGTGGCATTGGCTATTTCAAATCCATAACCCTTACCCATATACTTAGTAAGCATTGCAAAGCCTATATCAATATCCTCAAGAGTTTCTCTATTTACCAAACCACACATTCCGATGGATTCATTTGTGTTTTTTAATTGAACCAACCATAAACCAAATCCGTTTTCTTTGTAACTTTTTATTGGGCCTTTTTGTATGTAGTTTTTTGCATCTTCATTGGTTTTTACTTTCTTATCTCCAATAAACCGCAACCATTCTGGAGAATTTACCAATTTTAGGATGAAATTTGAGTCCTCAATATTAAATTCACGAAGACAGAGTCTTGCTGTTTCCAGTATCGTTTTTTTCATACCGAAATCTCCTTCTGTAATTTATTTTCCCGTTTTACCTATAAACACACTCACTTTTGGGTTCATAGGATTGCCCGAGGATCGTCTGAAGGAAACTACTTGTCCAACATGATAAATAGCATCAGATATTTGACCGTTGATCATGTTCCAATACGGGAATTCTCTTTTGTTATCTCCCGATTGAAAAATTACTTTATAAGTACCTAAATCCTCTGCCGATTTACCCGAAAGCAATTCACTTGCCTTTTTAAGGTTAAGTAATGTTTGTTTTCTAAGTTCTTTGAACGTAAGCTCTGGCTGATTGGCATTTCTCATGCTTGGAAGGTTTTGTGGCGCGTTTACAATTCCTTTTGATAAGTCATAAATATGTTGAATGGTTTGTTGCATGGTTCTCCCTTCTTTTGAAGGAGCATAGTCAAGATCTTTTTCAGTAAGTCCTTCGGTTGCCCAATAATAGCGATACCCCAATCCGTCTATAAATCGTGAAAGTATATTTCCTGATGTATAATCTGTAGGGTATTCTGGGATTTGCTCATAAGGTAGTTGCATAGTATCTGAGTTTTGACTGAAGCTGATATGTGTATAGCCGCATAATGCTATAAATAGTATGGCTTTAATGTTCATCATAGCTTATTTTTATTTGGTGATTTATCATGAGGCATTGCACATTCGTTATTTTTATTTTTTATTCCAATAAGTTTGTCTATAAAATTGTTCACGTTCTGTTCTTTAAGTTCTGCATACACTTTTCTATTTTGATTTGCTTTTCGAGCCAATTCATATTTTATTTTTTGATATTCTTTTTTAGCAAACTTATTATTTCTTAAAGCATCTCTAAATAAAATATGTCGTTTCAGCGCTAGGCTATGAATAGGACAAACATAGAGGTGATGTGCTACATTGTCTAAAATTGAATTCTTTATTATTCCATTTCTTTTAAACACTTCTCTTTCTTCAATCCCTTGATTCCCATTATGAAAATAACCTATTTCTAGTAACCTAGATTTAATCATTCCAAATTCTGAATTGCTTTGATGAATGATATCGATATCAATTATTGCCTTTGATGCTAAGTTAGGAACAGAGGTGCTTCCTATATGCTCAATAGTATACTCGAGTCCGATTAGAGCTGATTGCAATTCAAATTTTATATCTTTAAACTGCTTAATCCATAACGTATTATACTCTTTTATTAGCATAGTTCTTGTTTATGAGATACAACCTATTCTTTATTTCTATCGGATAACTCTCCTTATTTCACATACAAGGTATCCGCCTTTAACTCTTTGGTGATCCACTCTTGTAATCTGTTAACCCGTACTGTATTTAAACTATCAGACACCTGGAATTTCCATTTTGGAAAAATCACCTGTACAGTGTCTATTTTTAAGAAATTAGATTGTAACACTTCTCCATATCCTAGGGTTTCCAAATCCGGAAAACGAATTTTGGCATCTTTAGAGATATTAAAATAAGGCAATATCTCTACGGGTACTACTTTATTGGCTTCTCTTAGACTGGTTTCTAAACCTGCAATTTGTATTTTAAGCGCTTCGATCTCATCCAAAAGTTTATCATTTTCTTTTTCAATACGATTTAACTCTACAATAGATCTATCATATGCTTTTGAAACCTGATCAAGACCTCTAGCTTTGTTTCCATTAATCACAAGTTCAAAATCACCTAAGGCATCGTATTCTTTAATTTCATTTTTTAGATCACTTACTATTGCATCTGGGATTTCACCATCAAAATAAAGCTTAATGGTCTTATCGTTATAATTGTAAAAATCCTTCCTTAGGTATAGATTTTCATTACTATTGATATCATTTTCAAGAAAAAGCTTATAATCATGTTCTGCATTACTTTCTAATAGTGTTACATAAAATGTTCTACTTGCAGGAATCATAACCAATATTGCCAACAAAGATGCCAATTGCGCGGTACGTTTTCTTTTTGCTGAGTTGGCGTAACGAAGCATTGGAAAACGTAATAATTTTGCCACAATAAAAGTCGCTAGCGCTATAAAAATCGCATTTATCGAAAATAAATACAAAGCCCCCAAAGCATATTTGGGTCCTCCTTCTGCAAGCCCATATCCTACAGTACATAAAGGAGGCATCAAAGCCGTAGCAATGGCTACTCCTGCAATAGCATTGGGCATGGTTCCTTTTTTGGACTTTGCAACAATAAGGGCCAAACCACCAAAGATTGCCACCAAAACGTCTAGAATAGTTGGTGCTGTTCGGGATTCTAGTTCTGGAGTGAGTTCTGTTAAGGGCGAAAGCCAGAAGTATAGGGTGGCTGCCAATACACTTAAACCCACCATAACCCCCAAGTTAACCAGTGATCTTTTAAGCGTATCTATATCATTGATAGCAATGGATAATCCTACACCTACAATTGGCCCCATTAAGGGAGATATTAACATGGCTCCTATCACAACAGCAGTAGAACTTACGTTAAGCCCTATGGATGCTACAAATACCGAAAAAATAAGAATCCAAGCGGTATGTCCTTTAAAAGGAATATCATTTTTGACATCCTCGATGGTTTGATTCTTATCGGTATCAATACTGATATTAAGCAACTCTCTAAGAAACTTGTTAATACTAGTAAAAAGCCCTTTAGCATCTCTTTTTACAGATCCGCTTACCTCCTCTTGATTAGAGGTCGGTTGATTTGTGTTTTCTTCCATAGGTATTAGCCGTATTTTTCTCCGTATGTTTCTTTTACTTTATTAAGCACTTCTTTGATATCCTGTTCTTTATTTTTAGGATAAATCAACAGTACATCTTCTTTATCAATAATGATATAATCATCTAATCCATTAACAACTACGATTTTATCATTAGAGGTTCTGATCATATTACCCGATGCGTCTTGAGATAGTACCCGGGCATTTACTATTGCATTTTTAGTCTCATTTTTATCTAATTTGTCATACAACGAGCCCCAGGTTCCTAGATCATTCCAATCAAACGTAGCAGGAAGCACGTATACATTTTTTGCTTTTTCTAAGATTGCGTAATCTATAGAAATGTTTTGTGCTTGAGGATAATTTGAACAAATAAAAACATGCTCTTGATCGGTATTGTATACCTCTTTCCCTTTTTCGAATAATGATGTCATTTCTTTTTGAAAACTCTCAAAAGCCTTGATGATGCTATTTACACTCCAAATAAAAATTCCCGCATTCCAGAGATAGTTTCCTGCATTCAAAAATCTTTTAGCAGTATTGTAATCAGGTTTCTCAGTAAATTGAGCCACTTTTTTTACTGCACCATCTTCTTTGTCATATTGAACATACCCATATCCAGTATTTGGAAAGGTAGGTTCAATACCCAAAGTCATTAATATGTCTTCTTGAGCACATGCTTTAAAACATTGCTCCAAATTCGAGGTAAAAGCATCTTCATCCTCTATCCAATGATCACTTGGTGCAACGATCATTATTGCATTAGGATTCTCTTTTTGGATTTTCATTGAGGCATACAAGATGCAAGGTGCTGTATTGCGCATTGCGGGTTCTGTTACCACTTGCCGCTGTTTGGCCTTAGGTAATTGTTCTAGTACCAAATCGTTATAGCGTTCATTGGTAAGGATAAATATATTCTCTGGAGGAACAATTTTGGACAAGCGAGAAAATGTACGCTGGATGAGTGTCTCACCTGTTCCCAGCATATCATGAAACTGTTTTGGAAATTCGGTAGTACTTACCGGCCAAAAACGCGATCCTACTCCGCCTGCCATTAATATGGCATAATAATTTTTATTCATAATTAATTTAGAAGTTCTACTTCTGCATTGGGGTTAAAAAGGTAGGTTCTACCTGTTCGTATTTCGATACATTCGTATCTTTTTACTTTTTTATTACCCTTCTTAAAGATTTTGCCGTTGTATAATCTAAAGGTACTTCCTAAGGGTATTTCAAAGATATAATTTTTATCATTTTCGGGATCATACTGTTTTAGCGCCAATGACAATTTTTCATCGGTATCGCTACTTGCTCTCGGGTTTCTGAAATGATTGGCGATAACCGGTAACAATTTTGAAGGAAAAACTTCAGGATTAATATAAGGTAGCATTAATTGCTGAAATACCTTTTTCCACTCCATACCATGTGGTTTTATATACCTTCCATACTTTTCAAAAGCCAAAAGATGTGCTATCTCATGTATCAGAGTAATAAGAAACCGATACTGGTTAAGCGAAGCATTTACGGTAATCTGATGTCTTCCGTCTGGCATTTTGCGATAATCACCATGCCGGGTCACACGTTCGTTGACAATCTTTAAATGTACATTACATTTTGCAATCAGATCAAATGCCGGATCAACCGCTCTTTCAGGTATATATCTTGCCAGTATTTCCTTCAATCGTTTATAAAATTATCAAGGATTTGTTTTACTGTTGCAAAATACAAAATTAAGTGCATCAGCATGATACAGGTAATTCATTATTTTTACTTTATTATGTCTAAAAATATAGGGTTAATTCACATTTCTTAAACATTGGTCTGTTAAAAATCGTTAAAGCTATTCCTATTGTAAATAACCAATTTTTACTTTATGAACTCATCCTGAGTCATTTTCGCATCCATTTAAAATAGATGAAAATCATGATCCCAAGGATCAGAAAAGGCCAGGCATAAAATAAGATCAAGGTAAGGTTTTCGATCATAGACCAACCAAAAGACAACCCTTTTTGTGCACGATCCAAAAATCCAGGTTCGTAATGTGGCGGCAATTCTTTTGGAACAACAGTCTCATACATATCTAATTGAATGGTACTAAAAGTTACGCGATTACCTAGATAATTTAACCTGCCTTGAGCGGATTCGATTTCCTCCTGCAGCTTACGTAATTTGTCTTCGGCCTTTAAAATATCCTCCACTGTTTTTGCACGAGTTCTCAAAATGGTTTCGTACCGTTCTTTTACCTCCAGTTTTGTTTTGAGCCGTGCAGTGATATCCACATACTCTTCGGTTACATCAATAGTTGAAATGTTTTTATGTGCCACAAATTCTGCCAGCTTACAAATACTATCCAATACGATATCAAAATTCCCCTTGGGAACCCTGATTGTAAAACGGTTTTCCTTAGCATAATTCGTATTGGTAAAACGCTCATCGGATACATATCCGTCATATCTCGAAGCAATTTGCTTAGCCAAAATGATTGCTGCTTCCACATTTTTTACCTGAATCCGACAGTTCGCATTCTTGATGATCTTTAGTTTAAAATCAATAGTACTCTTTTGGGTTTGCAGTTTTTCTTTATCTACCGTAGCCCTTTCTTCAACACTTGCCAAAACAGGAGTTTCTCCTGTACTTTCTAACATAATATCTTCTGAAGTCCGGTCATATTTACTTTCGCTTTTAGCGCAGGAATAACCCAGCATCAGTACGGTTATCAATACTAATAACCTACTTCCCATGAATTTGTTCGTTTTCATCTCTTTATTTTTTATCTTGTTAAACTGAAAACAAACTTAGAGCCCAGCCTCAATGATCTTTTGTAACCTAGTTGTAAAGCTTTTGTAAATTGTTTTACAAAACATAAGTCATTTATTATCAAAACGATACCGCTATAACTCCAGAAGACCACATAGCATTCGATCTCTTAAAAAAAGTAGTTGCACGGCAATTTCTAGAGAGAAACCCTGCATCCAGTCCTGAGATAGCAGATTGGAAAGGACAGGATATTGTATTATTTCAGGAAGATCTGCAAAAACGGGTCAAAGGCAGTATTAGTGAAAAGTCTTTTTACAGCTACTTTAAAAATGCTACCAAAAAACTACCGAGAGTAGATATATTGAATCTACTTTCGCAATATTGCGGGTATCAAAACTGGAATGATTTTAAACATAGTCACTCCCGATTGCCTCATTTAAAAAAGAAAGCATCCATCCCAAATTGGTTTTGGGTATTTATCTTAAGTTTTGCAGTCATTGCAATAGTTTACATCATAATTCCGATCAAAAACACCTTCAGTTTCTGTTTTATTGATCAGGACAGAAACCAACCCATTACTCATATCCCCATTGATGTCATCGTACTTAATGATAGTGAATCTCCTTTTTATGCCAAAAGTGACAGCACCGGGTGTTTCTTCTGGACAACCAAGGATAATTACATTCGTTTTGTAGTACAATCACCCTATCATAAGACCGATACTATCTATAGAATTGCGCAATCAGAAACCCAGGAACATGTACAAATCAAAACCGATGATTATGCACTGATGCTTCACTATTATGCCAATGGAAAGGTTGAGGATTGGAAAAACCGACGAAAAGAACTGTCAATGATGATTGCTGACAACGCTACTATTTTTCAAGTATTGCCACATGGATTAGGTATCGAAATGTATGCAAAGGATACATTTATCAATACCCTGACAACTCCTACTCAACGTTTAAAAAACATTGAGATCATTGAGTCCCGAAGATTAAACGGCCTGATTGTGAAACTAAAATTTAGAGTAAAGTCATGAAGCAATGGATGTATATACTTATCGTTGGCCTGAGCGTAGGCTGTGCCAAGAATGCTTCAAAAGACATGGAAGTAGAAGCTTCTGATGCTGTTCAAGTACCTGAAGAGAAAACTACCATCTCTCAAGAAGATGCATATACGTTATTAGTAACTCAAAAACTTCAGGAATATCTTGATCAACAGGCATTAGCTGAAACACATCCGGATTTTGACATTCAAAAAGTGGAGGATGACGGTTTGTTTTCGGCACATGAGAAACAGCTAAAAAGCATACAATTTATAGCTCCTTTTGAATCGATCACAGATTCTATAAAATCTGTAAAAACCAAAGTTATTTTTGATGCTACAACAGATACCTTGATTACCTATATACAAACTTCGGAAACTGAAATTGACGGAGAAACTTTTAAGACGACCAACATCACTTTTGGTAAACCTTCTGCGACTAAAACTTCGACGGCTTCTCGATCAGCAACTTCAAAATCTATAAGAACAGAGAAATTTTCATTAAAAGACCTTAGTTTTACCTGGGAAGAAATTGATGCTTGTGATTGTCTATTTATGGTAAAAGCAAAAAACACTGCTTATAAGCGATTATACTTTGCAAGATTTAAAGGTGATTCTACCGGAATTCTTCAATTAGGGAGAAATACCAAAAAATATACGCTTCCCATAGAAAAGCATCGGTCCAAAAACCGAAAACCAGGTGCCAGCTGGGTAGAAACTTATCAGAACGATCTGTATAAAATCAAAGTGAATGCTACAACCACAAAACCCAAGATAAAAGGCAAGTTTAGTTATTACATTAATTTCACTTTGGATGATTTAAATAGTAAAGAAGTAATAAAAAGTATACTTTTAGTAAATTGCAAGTCATAATAAATGTAATATTTACATTTAAAAACAAATTTTATGGGCAATCAGAAATCATATCGAAGCGCTTTTATCATTATTACTACCTTATTTTTCTTATGGGGATTTATTACGGTATTAGTAGATTCATTAATCCCCAGGTTACGCGATGTGTTTGAACTATCCTACTTTCAGGCCGGCCTAGTGCAGTTTGCTTTTTTTGGAGCCTACTTCGTATTATCTGTGCCCGCCGGTTTTATTCTATCCCAAATTGGATATAAAAAAGGAATTATATTAGGTTTGGCAATTATGGCTACCGGATGTTTATTATTTTATCCCGCCTCTTCCTATCGAATTTTTGGTATTTTCTTACTCGCATATTTTACTTTAGCTGGAGGAATGACCATTTTGCAAGTGGCTGCAAATCCATACGTAGCTTTGTTAGGAAGTGAAGATGGAGCCGCCAGTCGACTCAATCTATCTCAAGCTTTTAATTCGTTGGGAACAGCTATCGCACCGCTTATTGGTGCATTATATTTACTAAGTGACACCATAAAATCTTCTGAAGAAATAGCAGCACTTACTGGGTCTGAAAAAGAGGCATATTATATTGCAGAAGCAGAAACGGTACAAACCCCTTTTATTGCTATTGCCGGGTTTATATTTTTATTGGTGATCCTATTTAGGTTTACCAATCTTCCTAAGTTGATGCGGGAAAGCCCAAAAGATGGTTATTGGAAACTGCTCCAAAACAAGATGATGCTCATGGGAGCATTAGGCATATTTGTATATGTGGGTGCCGAAGTAGCTATTGGTAGTTATCTGGTAAATTATTTCCTGGATATGAATATCGTAGAGGCAATTAAAAATTCACCTATAATGCAATCTATAGCCGAATCTTTATTGAATTCTGATCTCGAATCCCTGGATAGCAAAGCCATTGTGGGTGCTTTTGTGCTGTTCTATTGGTCAGGAGCTATGATTGGTCGATTTGTAGGAGCATACCTCACCAAAATATTATCTCCGGGTAAAGTATTAAGTATTTTTGCAGGACTGGCGATTAGCATGATATTGATTTCTATGAATACTATGGGCTTGGTAGCGATGTGGTCGATACTCGCTGTAGGATTATTTAACTCTATTATGTTTCCTACCATATTTACATTAGCACTGGATGGACTTGATGATCTAAAACCTCAGGCTTCGGGATTGTTATGTACTGCTATTGTGGGTGGGGCCTTGATCCCGCCGATGTATGGCTTCTTAACAGATAATATTGGGTTTAAATTAGCATTTATCCTTGTAATCCTATGCTATGGGTATATTTTATATTATGGATGGATGAAGAATAAAAAGAAGGCTTCGGTTAATTGAATTTCATATTTATAACGAATAATACCAATTCTGATGTAAAAGTACTCAAAGAAAAATTGAAGGCTTTTGTTCCAGACGAAAAATAAAAATCAAGGCGTACTACTAGATACCTGTAATACTTTTCCGTTATAGAATTTGTTACCGGTTAAGGAAAACTTTTTGATATAGTTAGCCATTTCCAGGGCGGTTAAAGGTGCCTGATATCCAGGAAAAGCTTCTTCTAACATCTCTGTCTGCACCGCTCCTAAAGCCAATACATTAAACGCTATACCGCTATCCTTATATTCTTCAGCAAGTAGTTCACTAAGTGTGATTACAGCCGCTTTACTAGAGCTATAAGCTGCAAGACCAGGAAACTTCATACTTCCTTGAATACCTCCCATACTGCTTATTGTCACGACATGACTGCTGGAAACCATGAAAGGTAATACCAGACGAGTAATCTCAGCAACCCCAAAAACATTTACCTTATATACCTCTTCAAACTCCTGGGTTGTGATTTCAGCAAAAGGCTTGTTTAACAATTTGCCTGCATTATTAATAAGGATATCAACCTGTTTCCATTGCTCTGAGATATAATCAGTCATCCTCTTCAGATCATTAGGATCACAGATATCAAAAGAAAATGCAAAGATATTTTTATGGTTTAGAGAAGCAATGGGCTTATCATTTCGGGATAATGCCAATACCTGATGCCCTTCATCGGCAAAGAGTTTTGCAATTTCAAAACCTATGCCTCTACTTGCTCCTGTGATGATGATGTTTTTCATATCCTCTCTCCCTAACCCTCACCCCAAAAAGGGGAAATGGAATTTATTCGTTTAATTTAATCTCTTTATCTGCTGTGTTTGCAATTTTTGTAAGTACCGGCATACAATCATTAATCAACGCTGCCATAAACTCAAAATTTATCTCTGAAACTTCATCATCTACATGGTGATAGTAATTATAATTAGTAAAATCAAAGGTAGAAATAGTTTGGCAAGGTACCTGAAACTGCTTATAAAAAGGATAGTTATCACTTCTTCTAAACAATTGAAATTCTTTTGCCTTTTCTAAATATCCGATTAATTCGGCACCGGCATATTCATTCATCTTTTTAGCCATATTTGACATTTCAAATCCGGTGATGTAGGCTTTATAGGTTTTTTCATTTAAAGGAACACCTATCATTTCAAAATTCACCATGGTATATAGTTCTATATTCTTTTTCTTCAATACTTCTGCCAAGTGAGCAGATCCCAACAACCCTCTTTCTTCGGCGCCAAACAACACAAAAAGAAGACTTCTTTTATTATTTTTTAATTGGGCAAATTGTTTTGCTAAGGAAATCACGGCCGTACTGCCTGCGGCATTATCATTGGCTCCATTTGCAATTGTATCACCATTAACATCTTTTCCTGTACCAATATGATCAAAATGAGCTCCAACAATAATAAACTCATTTGCCAGTGATTTATCTGTACCTTCTAAATAACCAACAACATTAAATGTTTCTGTTCCTTTGGCATCAAAAACATCTCTATAGGTTTCAAAATAAGGAGCAACCCCATGTTTCTTGAACTCTTCTTCTATAAATTGAGCAGCTTTTTCTAACCCTTCACTTCCGGTATCCCTTCCACCCAACTCATCACTAGCCAAAAAGCTCATGATATCTTTTACATATGAAACTTTGATAGTTTCAACAGTCAAAGCTTTTTCTTCCTCAACCTGTGGCTGCGCAGAGGTAATTTGCTTACAGTTAATAAATAATATAGAAACAAATACAATGTATAAATACTTTTTCATGAAAGTTTAATTTTGGTTAAAGAAGTGGTTTAAACTTTTTGATTCTAGCAGGACCGACCGTGCAGAAGGAGCCAGCTGATTCACTGACAAGTAGTTTTTTTTGATCAATTGAAGTCTTTTTTGCATTTCATAACGGCACTACGAAGTAAGAAAAAGACGAAAATTAAGTGAAAAAAGACATTTTTATAGCGAATTCAAAAGGTTTAAACCACTTCAAAGATAAAAAATCCCACTTCATTCGAAGCAGGATTTTTTTACAAATATTTGATCACTTGAATTAGGCCAGCATTGTTACCGGATTTTCAAGATATTGTTGTAAGGTCTGCAAGAATTGAGCTCCTGTTGCACCATCTACGGTTCTGTGATCACAAGCCAATGTAACTTTCATTGTGTTACCAACAACAATCTGTCCATCTTTAACCACAGGTTTTTGAACAATTGCACCTACAGATAAAATTGCAGAATTAGGCTGATTGATAATTGAAGTAAACTCCTGAATACCGAACATTCCTAGGTTCGAAACCGTAAACGTACTACCACTCATCTCTTGTGGTGTTAATTTCTTATTTCGTGCTCTACCGGCTAAGTCTTTTACTTTGGTACCTATTTGCGTTAACGACATCTGATCGGTAAATGGCAATACAGGAACCAATAAACCATCTGGTACTGCAACTGCAACCCCAACATTGATATGTTTTGCATATCTAGTGGCTGCATCTGTCCACTGTGTATTTACTTGTGGATGTTTACGCAATGCCATTGCACAGGCTTTTACGACCATATCATTAAAAGATACCTTGGTATCTGGCAGTTCATTAATATTTTTGCGAGAAGCCATTGCATTCTGCATATCTACCTCTATAGTAAGATAATAATGGGGAGCAGAAAACTTAGAAGCAGAAAGACTTTTGGCTATAGCTTTTCGCATTTGCGAATTATTCACTTCTTCAAAACTCTCTTCTCCGGCAGGAACAAATGTCTGTACTACTGGAGCAGTTGTTTGTTCTTTGGCAGGAGCATCAGTTGTCACTGCAGTAGTAGCAGGAGTAAATGACTCTACATCTTTCTTAACAATCCGCCCATTTTCACCAGTTCCTTTCACTTTCGAAAGATCGATTCCTTTATCAGCCGCTATTTTTTTGGCTAATGGTGATGCAAATATCCTACCCCCGGTATTGGCTACCACTACTGGTGTAGCTTCAGTTTTAGTTTTTGTTTCTGTCTTAGTCTGGGTAGCAGATGTGTCAGCTTTTATGGGAGCAGACGTAGCTACAGCTCCGTCTTTAAGCCCTGATACATCCGTTCCTTCAGGACCTATAATTGCCAGTAGTGCATCCACAGGTGCCGTTTGTCCATCTTCGATACCAATATGTAATAAAACACCATCATAGAAGGATTCAAACTCCATGGTAGCCTTATCAGTCTCTATCTCAGCAAGGATATCACCTTCTTCTACTACATCACCCACTTTCTTTAACCAAGTTGCCACGGTACCTTCTTCCATGGTATCGCTTAATCGCGGCATTTTAATGACCTCTACACCTTCAGGAATTGCAGTAGTTTCAGAAGTTGAGGCTACAGATACAGTTGCTGATTTCTCTTCTTTGACAGCTTCTGCGACGGGTGCAGCACTTTTATTTAGCAAATCAGAGATATCTTCACCTTCGTCACCGATAATGGCTAGTAGTTGGTCTACCGGAGCCGTCTCACCTTCTTCAATACCAATATGAAGTAATGTCCCTTCGTAGAAAGACTCAAACTCCATAGTAGCCTTATCAGTCTCTATTTCGGCAAGGATATCACCTTCACTAATTTTATCTCCTTTTTTAACAAGCCATTTTGCAACAACTCCTTCTTCCATGGTGTCGCTCAATCGCGGCATATTTATTACTGTAGCCATAGTCTATTGTGGTTTGTGTGATAAAAACGGATAATCATCTTGTTCGTAAACTACATCATACATCACATTCTTGTCCGGGAATGGTGATTCATCTGCAAACTTCTCACATTCTTTAACGCGGTCTTTTACTCTTTTAACAATTTCTGCGACCTCTTTATCTGTCGCATATTTTTTCTCCTTAATCACATCCAATACTTGAGTTATCGGATCTATTTTTTTATACTCTGCTACTTCTTCTTTTGTTCTATACTTTTGTGCGTCACTTGCAGAATGCCCACGATAACGATATGTTTTTAATTCTAAAAAAGTAGGGCCTCCACCAGTTCTTGCTCTAGTAATGGCTTCATCCATTGCCTCAGCCACTTTTACCGGATTCATAGCGTCAACTGGGCCACAAGGCATTTCATACCCTAAGCCAAGTTTCCAGATATCTGTATGGTTGGCAGTTCTCTCCACAGAAGTACCCATAGCATAGCCATTGTTTTCTACACAAAATACCACAGGAAGGTTCCAAAGCATTGCCAGGTTAAAAGTCTCGTGTAAAGATCCCTGGCGAGTTGCCCCATCTCCCATAAAGGTTAATGTAACCGAATCTCTTTTATAGTATTTATCTGCAAACGCAAGACCTGCTCCCAAAGGTATCTGTCCTCCTACTATGCCGTGACCTCCATAAAAACGATATTCTTTAGAAAAGATATGCATAGAGCCACCTAAACCCTGAGAAGTACCGGTACTTTTACCATATAATTCTGCCATCACCTTTTTTGGATCCACGCCCATGCCTATTGGCTGTACATGATTACGATAGGCTGTGATCATTCTATCTTTGGTTAGGTCCATAGCGTGTAATGCACCTGCCAAAATTGCCTCCTGCCCGTTGTATAAATGTAAAAATCCTCTTACTTTCTGTTCATTATAAACCTGAAACAATTTATCTTCAAATTTTCTCCAAAAAAGCATTTCCTCATACCAATTCAGGTACACTTCTTTTGTTATTTTCTTCATAAGATGGTATTACTGATATTTGAATTGTTTAATAGCTTTTTTACAAATCATAAGCTATTATTATAATATGCACGAAAAACAAAAATAACATATTCGAAATTAAGGGAAAAGGAGTTTTCTAATTAAATCCACGAAAACGTTATAGGTAAGAATTATCAAAGGTTAGCGGCAACAGATTTACCAATGATTTAGATTTCACAACTTTACCGGTTTCACCCATAAAATAAATTTCTATAGGAACGTGTTGTTTTAATTCATATTCTGCTATTGCCTGCCTACAAGCCCCGCAGGGTGGTGTAGGAGTAAGCAATTGATATTTTAACGATTTGGCAGACAGTGCCATTTTTAACACAGGAATGTCTGGAAAATTAGCTCCTGCATAATAAATTGCCGTTCGTTCTGCACAAAGACCTGATGGATAGCATGCATTTTCTTGATTATTTCCCAAAACTACTTCTCCATTTTCTAATAACAATGCTGCTCCCACCAAAAACTCAGAATAAGGAGCATATGCGTTATCCCTGATCATTATTGATTGATGCATTAACCTTTGAACATCTTCTGGTAACTCATCAAACGAATCATATACTTCTAGTACCGACTTAATCTCTATTTCCTTCATTTTTTTCTTTCATACTTTAAACAGTATCACAATGTACTACAAACAAAAAAAGTATCAAACTCTAGAGTTTGATACTTTATCGTATTAAATTATATACGTTCGGTTTTAAGTACTACTCGTAATACTCATCACCAAAATTGAAAGTAAGACCAAAACGTAGCGTTCCTTCAAGCGGGCTTCTTACTGAAGAAGTCGAAAACAAATAAGAAACGTCTAGATTAATAACATTATATCTAAAGCCGGATCCCAACGAAAGGAATTGACGAGCACCTTTTTCGTCACTTTCATGAAAGTACCCTGTTCTAAAAGCAAATACATCACGATACATATATTCTGCACCAAGTGACCAGGTAATTTCTTTAAGTTCTTCGCTAAATCCTCCATCTGCATCACCCCATGAAGAAAACACAGCACTAAAAGAATCAATATCCTGATATTCTCTATTATCATCAGCATCAATATCGCCATCTCCATCAAAGTCCTGTGGACTTGGAACCAATAATTTGTTAAACTCTATAGAGGGTGAAATTCTATTATCCTCATTAAAAATAAAATCAAAAGCACCACCTATTTTAAAATTAGTGGGTATAAAATTTTCTTGACCAGCATCATCATAACTTATTTTTGGGCCTAAATTGGAAATCACTGCACCGGCTCTCCATCTACCATTAAAAGAATTAAAAGCGATTTCTTCACTTCTAAAAAAACTTCCTATATCAACACCAAATCCATTTCCTGCAGTTGCATCATCTCCCAAACCTTGCAATCTAAGATCAGATCTCAGATAACGTCCAGTAACCGACATTGAAAAATGATCACTTAATTTTAATGCATATGTTAGATCAAAAGTTAATTCATTAGGACTTTGTGTCAATCCCAAATCGTTAGCATTTTCTCTGAATTCAATATCTCCCAGACTAAAATATTTAAAACTTACAGCAAATGCCCCTCTTTCGTTATTTAGACGATGGTAGTACGTCACATTTCCAAGTCCAATATCATTAACCAAACTACTTAAATAAGGGGTGTAATTAACCCCTACCCCTCGTTGCCTTTTTATAAACGCATATTTTGCAGGATTCCATTGTTGAGAAAATGCATCGGGGGTGGTAGCAACTCCTTGATCACCTAAACCTGCGGCTCTGGCATCGGCTGCTATTAATAAAAATGGTACTGCGGTTGTTATTGCTCTGTTCTCTTGAGCCTTGGCATTAAATTTAGCAAATGTTAAAATTACAAGACCAAGAATAAGTGTTTTTTTCATACCTGCAAAAATTGAGTTTGACAAATATATAGTTATTTAGTGATTAAAAAATAATGAGCCATTTAATTTTTTCCTGCCCACTCTTTTGTTAACGTATAATTTCCTAATATCTTATATCTAGCATACCATGCAAGTCAATTTAAATTGAATAAAACAAAAATACTAGTACTCTTTCCTTTCCTTAAAGGCACGTTGGCTTGAGGAATACCATGCTATAAGCGTTTGTAAAATCTTTACAGGAATACTAAAAGAAAAGAAAGTTTTAAACTGAAACTCTTAAAAAAATGCCACTCTTAGCTATAAGTGTTTTATTGAATATATGAAGTCATTTGAACTTTTAATAAAAACTTTTAATAAAAAAACAAATCACTTTATACGGTTAACCCCTATAAAAACAACTAATAAACCACTCTAAAAACAAAAACAAGTATTTTAAAGTATTTGTAGTTATTTTTTTGAGTTTTTATTTAGTCAGAAATAATATTTTCAGAAATATTGCGTTAAACCAAAGTCGTTAGAAATTCATAAAAAACTGTGAATTGATAATATTTTAAAATTTTTGGGGTAAATTTAACGTTTATTATTATATTGCGAGCCCTAATTCTACTTTAACGAACTTAAGATTATGAAAAAAGCGTTTATTTTTAGGTCGCTGATGGCACTTTCCGTTAGTGTATTACTGTTTAGTTGTACTAAAAACAACTATGGAAGCAGTTCTAGAGCCACAGGTTGGAAATATAACTCCCCAGATGGTGGCTTTCAGGTAGCAACAAATTATAAAGAGCAAGAAACAGGACCAGGTCTGGTATTCATTGAAGGGGGTACTTTTACCATGGGTCGTGTACAGGATGATGTCATGCATGACTGGAATAATACTCCCACGCAACAGCATGTTCAATCATTCTATATGGATGAAACCGAGGTTACCAATATCATGTATTTGGAATACCTTGATTGGTTGAAAGGCGTTTACCCTCCAACCGAACCAAAATATAGAAACATTTATTATGGAGCTCTTCCAGACACACTGGTATGGAGAAACCGTTTAGGATTCAATGAAATGATGACCAATAATTACTTGCGTCATCCTGCTTATGCAAATTATCCGGTAGTTGGTGTAAATTGGATTCAAGCAGTAGAATTTAGTAATTGGAGAACCAACCGTGTTAATGAAAGAATTCTTGAAGAAGAACAAGTAATTAAACAAAATGCTCCTTTTGAAGATGTGTCTGCAGAAAGCACTTTTGATACAGAAACTTATTTAAACGCTCCTTCTCAAACCTACGGAGGGAATGATGAAGCTATTCGAGGAGGTAAAAAATCAGAACAGTACGAAAAACGTAACGATTCTACTGGATTATATATTCAGCGCAAGGATGGTTTACTTCTACCTAAATATAGACTCCCAACTGAAGCAGAATGGGAATATGCAGCCTTAGGCCTTGTAGAAATAAGAAGCTACAATATTTATAGAGGTAGAAAAAAATATCCGTGGAGTGGTAAATATACTCGATCTGGAAAAAGAGCTACCAGAGGAGATCAATTAGCTAACTTTAAGCAAGGAGATGGTGATTACGGAGGAATTGCTGGATGGAGTGATGATGGTGCCGATATTACAGCACCTGTAAAATCTTATGATGCAAATGATTATGGATTATACGACATGGCAGGAAATGTTGCCGAATGGGTTGCCGATGTATATAGACCTATTGTAGATGATGAGTATAATGATTTTAACTACTATAGAGGTAATGTATATACCAAAAATGCCATTAATCCTGATGGAACTGTAAAAGTAGTTATGACAGACTCTATAGTTTATGATACGTTAAGTAATGGTAAAATCATAGCTCGTGTGTTACCCGGTGGAATTTTACAGGTCCCGATTACGGATGAAGATACGTATATGAGAACTAATTTTACCGATAGTGATAATAGAAACTATCGTGATGGAGATAAAAGTTCCTCTAGATATTTCGAAGGATATCAAGATGAGAATCTTCCGAATAGAAGAATGTATAATGCTCCTATACACTATGTAGGTCCTGATGCTGAAGACAGCACCAAATTAGACCGAAGATATGATGAGTCTAGCAAAAGAACCACTATAGTAGATGATAATGTTCGTGTCTACAAAGGTGGATCCTGGAAAGATAGAGCGTATTGGCTTGATCCAGCGCAAAGAAGGTTCTTGCCTCAGGATATGGCTACAGATTATATCGGTTTTAGAAACGCAATGTCTAGAGTGGGTACTAAAGCGAGAAAGAAGAAAACACCAAGACACCAAAAACCAAGAGGTCAATAATTATAGAATATTAAAGTTCGTTATAAATAAAAAGCCCTGTTCGTAATTGTTCAGGGTTTTTTGATATACTTTTGTTATATGAATATTAGCCAAATACATCAATTATTTTTAGATAGTACCGGAGTATGTACCGATACTCGAAAAATTGAAAAGAATACTATTTTTTTTGCTTTAAAAGGAGACAACTTTAATGGAAACACTTATGCAGATAAAGCTATAGATCTTGGGGCAAAATATGCCATTGTTGACGAAACTAAATTTAAAACTTCGCCAAAACATATTTTGGTTAATGACGTTCTTAAAACCTTACAAGAATTAGCAACGTATCACAGGGAATATCTAAAAATTCCTATCATAGGTCTGACAGGAAGTAACGGAAAAACAACCACAAAAGAACTAATTAACAATGTTTTATCCAGTAAATTTAAAACCACTTCGACTATTGGCAACCTAAACAATCATATTGGGGTTCCGCTTACTCTTCTTTCTATGACCAAAGAAACAGAAATAGGAATTGTAGAAATGGGTGCCAATCACCAGGGAGAAATAGATTTTTTATCTTCAATTGCTAAACCTGACTATGGCTATATTACTAACATTGGAAAAGCTCACCTCGAGGGTTTTGGCGGTATAGAAGGTGTATTGAAAGGAAAGACTGAGTTATACAGGCACCTGAAGAAAAATAATAAATTGGCCTTTATTAATGCTGAAGATCCAAAACTTACAAGGGCCTCACTCGACTTAAAAACCTACAGCTTTTCACAAAAGGAAACAGAGGATGTTACAATTAAATTTATAGGTATAAACCCAAATGTAATTGCCTCTTATCAAGATTTAATTATTGAAAGTAATTTAATAGGCGCTTATAATTTCTCTAATATCGCTTCTGCCATTGCAATAGGAGATTATTTCAATATTAAACCTTACCAAATCAAAAAGGCTATCGAGGCTTATATCCCTTCTAATAATCGATCACAAATAATTAATCGAGATAACTGTACAATTGTAATGGATGCATATAATGCCAATCCATCTAGCATGGAAGCTGCAATCAAAAACTTAGATCTCATTAAAGGTTACACTTTTAAAATTGCTTTTCTTGGTGATATGTTCGAATTAGGAGAAGAAGCTACTATTGAGCATGAAAAAATAGCAGAATTTATAGTGGATACCAATGTGGATGAAATTTATTTAATCGGAAGCAATTTCTATACCACCAAAAACAATGATCCCAGGATTCGAAAATTTGAAACGTTTAACCAACTAAAAGATAATTGGTCCTTAACCGTAAAGCCTGCAGAAAACATAATTCTTATTAAAGGTTCTCGAGGGATGAAGCTTGAAAGACTATTAGACCTTCTTTAATTGGCCGCAATACCAACATTATGTTCTACAAATGCTTCAAGATTATCCAAAGATGTTTTTATAGATTTTCTTATTGCTCTTTTCATCACAAGTACCAATAGCAATTTTCGGAAAATTGACTTTGCCTCTGGGTATAATTCTACTGTCATTAGACAAGTATTTTCAGATATCGGTTTTATTATAAAAAACTGATACAAAGCATTCAAAGGTATATCGGTAGTCCGTTCTCCATAAACAAGAGCATTGGGATCCGTTTTTTTAGTTACCGTTGTAAAATTAAGACGTTTCCCATCTATAACACATACATGTTCAGTTCCTAATCTAGTAACTTCATCGGGGTTATACTCGAATTTATCCACTCCTTTTACCCAAAAATGTCGATAACTATAATTCGTAATGTATTCGAGCAATTGATTAGCAGAGATTTCAAACTCTCGTACAAAAACAATAGCCGGAGCACATTTAAAATCTACCATTTCGGGAACAGCAAATGGATTAAGTTTTAGATTGCCTTTATCAATTTCAGAAAACAAATATCCTATTTCATTTTCATCATAAATGTCATGCCCTATGTTAAAACGATATAATTTGCTTATATAAGCAACAGAAAGGCCTATTACTTTTGATAAATCATAACTCAATAAAGCATAATTATCACTATCAATCGAATTCTTTAACAATCGATGCGCTTCTATAACCACTTGCCCAAAAGGTTTTCGCTTTTCTTGTACTGTAATAAATTGTAACTCTCCACAATGCACAATAATCTTTAGTTGTAGATTTGGTGCAGTTGCGCAGGCGTTACAAGGACAAATACGGTTTTTTTCCAAAAGTTTTAAATGGCTATAAAATGTCGTGAACATCGTCTCGATTTGAGCCAAAAGCTTTTCTTGTGAAGGAATTTCATTTTCCTTATAAAAAAACAATGCATCTCCTTCTACTTCTGCCAGCTTTAGGTTTTGTGTATTTGCATTTATTAGAATCTCCAATAATTCTGAAATCACATGCTGGCTATGTTCTACCTCTGTATTTTGCACAAAGTAAGTAAAACCAGAAATATCAGGAATAAATAATAAGGAATTAGCCATTCAATAAAAGTAGTAATAAAACCAATACAATTATTAAACCCGGCAAATTGACCGTTGATAGCGTTTCAACTACTATATTGAGATTTGGCCGTACAACATTGCTTATATTAATTCATCACTAATCAAGACGGGTATAGCGACAACCTGTTGTTCTTTCAGTTGCTTTTTGCTTAAATCACGTGTTAACCAACCGCTCCTACCGGCGGTGGCAATGGCATATGGAGTAATCCAAAATAGCGTAAATGCATAAAACACACTATAAGGATATGCCCAAAACGACTCTGATACACTGTGTTTTTTGGCATAAAATAAAGCCTGTATGCTTGAAAAAGCTAATATGCTAACTAGCGTAGAACTAAGAAACAGTATTGGATATGTAAAGATAAAAAATAGCATTAACAATAGTGCCGGATACGCCATTACCATTTTGAGCCATTGGTTTAACAACAATATCCTAGTACCACTTTTAGATCCTTTTCTAAAGTTTTCAAAGGCAAATTTACTCATCGCAATATTCTCACGAATATTGCTTCTCTCCCAACGGATAAACATTTTATATAGATTCTTGTAACGCTCTGGAATGTTTGTATAAACATATGCATTACGTTGAAAGAATACTTTATAACCTTGTTTTAAAATCATATTGGTCATAGCACGATCCTCTCCTATTTTTGAGACTTGTCCCATAAAAGTTTGATTGATCCACTCTTGACGGCAATTAAAAACTGCTTCTTTACGATAAGCCGACAAGGCTCCTGGTGTACATAATACAGAACCCAATCTACTTTGAGCAGAACGTATAAATTCAAAGCTAAAGGCAAAACTCACATTTAACATACGAGGAATTAACGCCTTTTTTCTATTTAACACACGTACATTTCCTGCGACAGCACCGCATTCTTCATTAACAACAAAAGGACTCGCCATAATGCGCAATGTATCTTCTTTTACTATAGAATCACTATCAACAGTTACAAACACTTCTCCGGTAGCCAAATTGAATCCACGGTACAATGCGTGCCTTTTACCTTTATTTTTAGGTTGTTGGTAAATTGAAACACGATCACCCAATACTTCTTTAGCTCTTTTCATCCATTGCCATGTATCATCCTGACTTCCATCATCGATGGAAATTAATTGTATTTTTTCTTTAGGGTAATCACTTTTGGCAAGACTAATTAAAGTTTTATAAACCAGCTCCCCCTCATTGTAGGCAGGTACAATAACCGTACACAAAGGCAATTGATCATCTGATACGGATTTAATGACTTTATAACGTAGGTATAAGAAAAATATATAAATCAAAAAACTAATCTTAACGATAAGCAGGACGATACCAATTGCCATTAAAACAATCCCCCAGGGGGTATTCATTCTTTCTAAATAAATTTCTTCAAAATAAGGTTGTAAAAAATAGAACGAAAATGCAGCACCTAACATCAATAGAAAAGTTCCTATTAAAATAAAAGATGATGATACATTCGAAATAATTTTTTTTGGGAGATTAAGATGTTCTTCTGTTTGTACTGACATTTCCAAAGATTTGGAAGATATTGATCGCTTCATTAATGTTTTCTTAAATTTCTATCAGAAGAAAGCAATATTGATACCATTTTTAATCTTACTGAATAACAAGGTTTTAACAAAATAATTATGGCTTTAAAGTGTGAAAAATTTCTACACATGTGTATATTCAACCCACTATTGCTTAAAACTATGAATAATTAACACATGCATATTAGTTGCCGTATTTCTTGAGGTTCGATATCAATATCGTTAAGAAAAACAATCTTTCGCTACTTACATCAACGATCTAAAAGATTTTAAAAATGAAGTGGTTTTGTATAAGAGAAATAAATTTTGAAGAAAACAACCTACAAACCACTAAGTTCTGAAAGCGCGTAGGTTTTGATACCCAATACATTGATTGCCTTTTGTTATAAGTTAACAACTACTTTTCACGTCCTAACTATTTTAGTAGAGAATATACCAAAAAAATATAATTAGATATTACCCATAAATTCTGTCATAACGCTCTTCTAAAACATCCAGGTATTTTAATTTCATATCGTCTGATAAAAATGAGTTTCTAACCCAATCTGATGCTTTTTGTTGATGTTTTCGGAAACGCTTAAATACACTTGTAACTTGCTTATTAGTTAACCCCAAGCCTTTTCCAAATTCTTCAAAATGGAATTTCGTAAATTTTTTCTTTTTGCCATCAATGGTTAGTGCCAATTCTTCTGTATCTTCTGGGTTAACAATAGCCACATTTAATAAATCATAAGCTGGAGACAAAGACCATCCAGCATCTGTTCGAATCATTGAAAAATTCTTTAGGTGCATATCATTATTTCCGGTTAAAAAAGAAAAAACAGTAATCTCAAAAAAGTACAATTTATCCAATAAAGTATTACTAGCATACCTATTGAGAGCTTTTCCAATTCGTTCCATAGAACTTCGATACTTATCAAAAGCTTCAGTGATTTGAAACATATCAAGCATATGAATTTTTGTACCATTAAATTTCCTATCAATTCGTTTGGTTAAATATGATAGTTCACCTGATTTTAAACGAATTAAAGTAGATTGTACTGTATTGATTCCAAATGCTTCAGCTATACGCATAGTCACATGCTCATTCTCTGGCATTTCAGGATAATCTGCATTAGGAGGTTTAAAAATGTAATCTCCACCTAATGCCCCAACTACAGTTAGCCTTCTATGATTATTATTTATTACTTCATTTACTAATGACATTGATAGTTTTGCCTGTACTCCTGGTACTGAAATACTTCTTTCTACCACATTTCTGGCCAACGTAACCATTTGATCTAATGTATAATTAAGTATTGGGACTTTATTGGTTCCAAAAAAAGCTCTTGCACAATGTGAATGAAAATCATTAGCATCTTTTAATTCCTGATAACAGTATAAACACTTATTCATGAGTATCCGAATTAATAGGATGTACACTTACCGCTCCTATGCAATTTTGGCAACAAGCCAATAAAAGTCCCATCCTGTCATTTCTATTAATCCTCCAACTCTTAGAAGCAATATCAAGCAACCATCCTTCAGGAATTAAACCTTCAAAAAAAGGAAATAACCTGTTATCACTATATATTTCTTGCCTCACAGGCATTGTAAACGTTATAAATTGGGTAGGATATTCTTCTATATATTTCTGATCATATTGAAAATGATATTCCCCTTCGTCTGTTTCGGTCAACACACCAGACAAAACACTACCATATAAAATATTAGCTTTTCGCATTCACATTCTTTTTTTGTAATGATGCACTAGAAACAGGAACTAATTCATGTCCAAACATTCTCAAAACAAGATTTACCTTTTCCATATTCAAATTGGTCTTTCCTTGTTCAATTTTTCTTACCACTGTCAAGGCTACCCCAGCGCGTTCTGCAAACTTTTCTTGAGTTAGGTTTACAGACTTCCTTCGTTCTTTAACAAATTTTGCTAAGTCCATAATTATATGTATTTAAATATAATTTACAACAAATATAACAAATTATATGCAAATACATATAATTTAAATTTTTTATTGTTTTTTATATGCCTTTACATATAGAAGTTGTTTGAAGTTATTTTTCGTTTTGCTAATCTAAAGGAGGCAGAGTTATCGGAGAATTATTTAGATGAAAAGTTCAAATGACTTCATCGATAAACAAAATGTAAGAAATTGGTTATGAAGATATTATTATCACTGAAAACAAAATAATCATTGATAAGAAACGGTTTATAATTATTCCCATGAAACAAAAAAACCTGTAAATGATTAATTTACAGGTTTTCTATACTTTTTGTGGGCGCGAAGGGACAAAGTTCGAACTTTTTGACAGAAGATATTGATTTAATTATTTCAAAATCAAAACATTTGCAAACCTTAAATCTGTAATCAAGTATTAGTAAAAATTCTTTCACAACGTTCTTCTAAGACAGCCAGATACTGTAATTTCATATTTTCAGATAAAAATGAATTTTTAATCCAATTAACTGCTATTTTTTTATTTTTTTTGAAGCGTTTAAATACCCCAAAAATCTGCTTAGATGTCAATCCCATACCTTTCCCAAATTCTTCAAAATGAGTTTTGGTAAACTTTTTCTTTTTACCAGCAATAGTTAGCACTAATTCTTCACTATCTTTAGGATTGACAATGGCTACATTTAATAAATCATAAGCAGGAGTCAAAGACCAGCCAATAACTGTTTTGATCATCGAAAAATTCTTTAGATGCATATCGTTATTCCCTGTTAAAAAAGAAAACAGTGTGATTTCGAAAAAATATAATTTATCTAATAATGTATTACTCGCGTACATCCCTAGAGCTTTACCAATTCGTTCCATAGAACTTCTATATTTATCAAATGCCTCTGTGATTTGAAACATATCAAGCATATGAATTTTTGTTCCATCTAATTTTCTATCAATACGCTTGGTTAAATATGATAATTCGCCCGATTTTAACCGAATTAAAGTAGATGGAACTGTATTTATTCCAAATGCCTCAGCTATCCGCATAGTCACATGTTCATTCTCTGGTATTTCTGGATAATTAGCATTAGGAGGTTTAAAAATATAATCCCCACCCAATGCTCCCACCACGGTAAGGCTATGATGATCATTTGCCACTTCGTTTACTAAAGACATTGATAGTTTTGCCTGGACTCCAGGTACCGATATGCTTCGTTCCACCACATTCTTAGCCAACCGTGACATTTGATCTAATGTATAATCAAGCAAAGGAACTTCTGTTCTTCCAAAAAACGTCTTAGCACAATGTTCATGAAAATCTCTGGTACCTTGCATTTCCTGATAGTAATATAAACACTTATTCATCATCATCTAAATTAATAGGAATTACACTTACTGCTCCAATGCAATTTTGGCAACAGGCTAATAGAAGTCCCATCCTGTCATTTCTATTGATCTTCCAATTCTTTGAGGCAATGTCCAACAGCCACCCTTCAGGAATTAAGCCCTCAAAAAAAGGAAATAATCTGTTATCACGATATGGTTCCTGTCTAACTGGCATAGTAAATGTTATAAATTGAGTTGAATATTGCTCTATATATTTCTGATCATATTGAAAAAGATATTCACCATCATCCGTTTCTGTCAATACACCAGAAAAAGTATTGTTGTATAAAATTCTAGCTTTTCTCATTTATAGTTGTTTTTTGTAATGATACACTAGGGACAGGAACCAATTCATGTCCAAACATTTTTAGAACAAGATTTACTTTTTCCATATTCAAATTGGTTTTACCCTGTTCAATTTTTCTTACTACAGTTAATGCTACCCCGGCACGTTCTGCAAACTCTTCTTGGGTCAATTGCACTGACTTTCTTCGTTCTTTAACAAATGTTGATAAATTCATAATTATATGTTTTTAGATATAATTTATAACAAATAAAATATATGTCTTTACATATAAAACATGTTTTAAAGAATCTTCTGTATCTGTAAGCATATAAAAAAAACCTAAAAATGAACCAGTATATTCTTACGATTACATATGAATATAGTCGTTTGTAAATGGCTTAAGCTATCTTAGTTTTGCTGTACAAGAAAAAAAGTTACTTGAAGATTTAAAATTAAGAAACTAATTCTTTCAATTCATCATTAGACAAATCACCAATCCATTTTTCTCCAGTAGAAACCGCCATACTAGCTAACTGTTTTTTATCTTGTAACATTTGGTTGATTTTTTCTTCAAAAGTTCCTTTAGAAATCAGACGATGCACCAATACATTTTTTTGTTGACCGATACGGAAAGCTCGATCTGTAGCCTGAGCTTCAACGGCTGGATTCCACCAAAGGTCATAATGGATTACATGATTGGCCGCAGTTAGATTCAATCCTGTTCCTCCTGCTTTTATAGAGAGAATAAAAATTTTTATATGTTTTTTAGTTTGAAAATCCTCTACCATCTTGTCTCTTTTTTTACGAGAAACCCCACCGTGTAAGAATAAAGGTTTTGTTCCGAAAGTTTTGGACAACATTTCTGAAAGAATCTGCCCCATTTCTTGATATTGGGAGAAGATCAATACTTTTTCATTATTCTCATAGATAGCACTCAATAATTCTAGTAGACGTTCCGATTTCCCAGATAATTGTGGTCGATAGTCCTCTTTCTTCAAAAATTGAGATGGATGGTTACAAACTTGCTTTAGAGCTGTAATCATTTTAAGTACTAATCCTTTTCGCTCAATAGTTTTCTCCTCCACTTCACTTAGAGCTTTCATCATTTCATTAACTACATTTTGATATAAGGCAGTCTGTTCCTTTCTTAAAGAAACAAAGCAATCTTGCTCTATCTTTTCAGGAAGATCAGAAATAATAGATTTATCGGTTTTCAAACGACGTAATATAAAAGGTTCTGTAATTTTTTTAAAACGATGTAATGCTATCTGATCATTCTTTCGTTCAATAGGAGCAGAAAAATGTTGCGTGAAATATTTCATAGAACCCAAATACCCTTTATTTGTAAAATCAAATAAGCTCCAATATTCACTTAAACGGTTTTCTACAGGTGTACCACTCATCGCTACTTTTACAGCGGTTTTAATTTTCTTTATAGCTTTGGTTTGTTCTGTTCCGGCATTTTTGATAGCTTGAGCTTCATCGATAACTAATATCTCCCATTTTATTTTTTGAAATTTCGATATATCAGATCGCAATAAGCCATAGGTGGTTATAAAAACATCATAATCTTCTTTATCAAAAGTACGCTTTCCCCCATGATAAATATGAACACTTAAATCCGGAGCAAACTTTTCTATTTCTTTTTGCCAGTTGGTTAATAGTGTAGTTGGCACAACAATTAATGCTTTCTTGTTATTTAACCTTCCTTCAGCTTTAAATTGAAGTAACAAGGTAATTACCTGTAGCGTCTTACCGAGTCCCATATCATCAGCTATAATACTCCCAAAGCCTACCTTACTATTATTATATAACCATTGAAAACCTCTTTCTTGATAAGGCCGTAAAGTGGCTTTCAAATTTTTGGGGATTGGTTTAGCTTCACTTTTTAGCAAACTTTCTATAATTTCACGTGCCGAATTCGAAAGGGATATTTTAGCTTCTTGGTATTCTTCAGTTAACGCCGATTGTAATATATCAACATGAGAAAGTTCTCTATCTTTTTCTAAATTATTTAAAAGGGTTTGAATTTGTTTAGGGTTAATAAGCACATATTCTCCCTTAATATTGACCACTCCAGAGGTGTTTTTAACCAACTTTTTAAATTCGGCAACTGATACCGTTTGATTTCCTATAGCCACCTGCCATTGAAAATCTAGCATTTCATTCAAGTTCAAATACGTTTTGCTGTCTCTATTTGAACCCTTACCATCCAATTTCATGGAAATTTGAGGCTTCGCTAACTGTTTTAAAGAGTTAGGCAATAGTATTCGAATGCCTAATAATTTGATAACAGGTAATATCTGAAGTAAAACAGCAGCAAAGTCATCTCCATCCAAAAAGAGTTGTTCTTTACCTGAAGAAGAAATCAATGGTTCTATATCTACAAAATCTTTCGACAAACTTGATAAGGATTGAAAAACAGAAGCTTTATAGGAGACATACTTTTTTTCTTTAATAAACGTCCCTAAGGGAATTGGTTTTTGAACGACATCCTCCTTATTCTCAACCCATAATTGTATTTCGAAAACATTTTCTGCAGGATGATCTTCTATTTTAATCAATGGCGTATAAAGTTGATTACTTATATGTAAACGCTGCAAATATTGGTGTATAGAATCTGGAACTTGCTGCTCTTCAAAATCAGTAAAAGATTGCTTTTTAAAGCTAAAAAATAGTTCTTCTATTTTAAAATCTAAGAATGTTCTTGCTCCGGTAGTAAAAGTATCCTTTTCAAGCATAAAATGCGTTAAAAAATTGGATAACAAACAAATAATTTGATCTTTTGGTGCCAAATAGCGTTGCTTTTTCGAACCAGTATCTATGGTAACAAACTTCTGTGAGATATTCTGTTCTAAAAATTCAACTAAATAATTCACTTCTTCACTAGCTGTAACGGGTATCCAACGAACCTTATAATGTCCTTCTTCCAATTCCAGAATTTGAGGAACATAAGCACCGTTAAGCATTAAATAAATACTTAGATGGTAAGCTCGGTACAGGCATATTAAGTCAGATGAGAGACGATTTTCAAATTTCTTAGGTATTCTTTCTAAAAAATGAATCAATGAAGCTAAATCTTTATTAAAAGTTGAAGTATCTATAGGTTCTCCACCAGAAAAGAACTTAATCCCTTGGAAACTTATTTCTTTTTTATTGATTTGAATTTCTATGCATTCAATCTTCTCAAATGCTTTGGGTTCTAGCTCGAAAATTTCTTTTGTTAATGCATTTTTAGCAAATGAAGTTCCTTTTTTGTAATGTCTCTTAAGTATTGGGACAAATGGTTTTGTATAAAAAAGTGCCTTATCTTCTAATAAAGACAATACATTTTCAGCTTGGGGAATAATTTTAGACAAGTCAAAAACAGCTTCACCAGGACTATTAGTAAACTCAACAGAAATTGGTTGATCGTGAAGTAATTTTTCAAAATTTAAAACTTTTACACTTCCTTCTAACTGCAATCCTGCTTTCGTCAATTCACCAAGAATATCCAAATCGTGTAATTGAAATAGTAAAAAAGGATTTCGATCAATCTCTGCTGAGAAAACATAAATAACTGCTGCCAAATGTTTACAAGGCACTGCCCAATCTGGGCACGAGCATTGCATTTCAAAATCTGACCATTGATTAGGAAAAACTTGTATTCTGTTTTGCTTTGCAATCTCATTTAATTCTTGTGGTAATTGGCGATTTAATAAATGAGATAACGACAATGGATCACCAATAATAGTATCCATAAGTTTCTTTTTTTCTGAAGGGCTAAACGCTGGAATGGTAATCTTAACATTATAAGGTCTAGGTCTGCTTCCTTTAACTTTTGCTTCAATAATGTTCTTAGTAATCCTAATATCCTTTACAGTACCTTTTCGGGCATAGGTTTTTCCTCGTGGTAAACGGTTAGAATAATCAATTTGTGATAAAGCCTTTAAAAATTGTTCTCCCCACCATGTTTTACCGAATTGCTGTGTCATACGTTCTATCAGAATTTTGTACCTATTTTAGACCAAAATACTGAGATTCTTTAAATTGAAAAATTCTTTTTGGTGAGAAACAATATAGCTTTCAAAAAGTTCGAACCTATATCATGTTAAAAAACAAATAGTTACAAAAAATCACAAAATACAAAAACCTGTAAATAATTAATTTACAGGTTTTTAAAAATTCTGTGGGCTTAAAGCGACAGAGTTCGAACTTTTTGATAGAAGATATGGAGTTGATTATTGAAAAATCAAACGTTCTGAAATCAAATAATTTTGATCTAGGTTAATATAATTGCTTGATAATCTTCAACGACCTTTCATCTATCAAGAAATAACATCAATTACCAAAAAGGATGACAGACAAAGTAAACATGAACTTTTGAACATTTTTCATACTGTATTTAAAAAGAGATTACAGCTTACAAACTAAATTCTAGAAATAATATCTTCTCTTAACCAAGTAAAGGCAGCATCTTGGTCGTAAATAAGAGGTGGTCGTAATAATGCTTCCATATCACCTATAAATAAAAGATCCTCTTCTTTCTCTTCTAGATTAAGCAAGAACTCTTTTTGCGATGGTTCTTTACCTACAGAGAAAATCATATACTTATGAAAACAAGCTATAATGGCATCAATATCCAGTTCCGTATTAAGGCGTGAGTAGTCCAGATCAAACAAATCGCGCCCTTTACTGCGTTGGTAGAGTGCGCGTAATTTAGTTCCAAGCAATTCATTAATGTTATAGGTTTTTATTTGCGCACTTCCTTTAAACCATGTACTATCTACATTAAAAGGAAAATCTACCCAATTCATCACGTTAAAGTGCTCTTTACAATTAATTTCGAGTTTTAGTCTGCGACGTTCTTCTTCATATTCTGTAATAAAACGATAGAGCACCTTAGCACCATGACCTTTTACTTGAGTACGGCGTTCTTCTTCAAAAAAGTCAATTACTTCACCTATACGTTTCATAATCGGTTTTATGGGACCTTCCTTGATCTGTACAAGATCAATATCTTCAGAGTACCGTGGCGCTGGGTTAAGATATAACTTATGGAGTGCTGTTCCTCCTCGAAATGCAAGATTCTCACGCAAGAAATCATCAGAAAATATAGCGATAAGTGCCCTACTTATAATAAGGTCTTGTTCTATTTGACCCATTTCATTCCACGGTGCGTGGTTCTTCCATTTTGCTATCTCTGGTTTTGGGATCATAGATCGCTTTCTAGTTTAATATTAATATCTATTTTAAATTTATTATCTACTGCGCCAGGCTTTTTCATACTATCAGGCTGAAGTAGAATAGGATAGGTTTTTTGAGGTTTTAAATGTTCAAAGATTAGGTTGCTCATTAAAGTATCATCTGTTACTTGATACATTAAAAAGCCCAACCTTTGCAAAGTTGCCTTATGGTCATACCAAGTTAATAACTCCTTTATATCACTTTCAGTTACTTCTTCCATAAGCTCTTCTATGGTTGAGAGTATGCGGTTTAATCCACCTAATTTATTCTGATATCTTACCAAATCTGCTAGTGTTAATACTGGACTAGATATATTATAAATTCCGGCATCAGATCGTCTAGCCTCTATATTTCCCTGTGGCCAACTTGTCGTGGTAAGAAAACGAATACCCAAAGGTGATTTTGAAATATCGAGTAATTTGGGCGGCTTTGTCATTACATAATCTCTCTGTAATTGCTGATGACTCGCACCATGAACTTTTGCGGCACTATAAAATCCCACATAATATTCCCTATTAAGGTATGTAAACAGCTTTTCTATATATAGATTCAAAGGTAGTTTACCTAATGATCTATATCGAGGTGGCAGTATAAGATAGAATCCTTTTCTCAGGTTGACTACCTCATTTTTTTCTATAAGATGAGCTAGTTCTAGCCAAATTGAATTTTTGGTTTTTTGAGTCTCTTGTATCAACTCATCCAAAGAGAAAGAATACTCTTCAACGGACAAAAGTTTAGTAATATATTGGGTAACCATAACTATAGTAATTATTTGAGCAATATATCTTTTTCAGACATAATACTCAAATAATTACTATATTTTTTTAATCTAAAAGGCTTTCTGTTTTTTTATTGCAATAAATAGCCTCAGAGAATTCGAACCCATAATATACTGATTTACAGAATGCAATAAATTTTTATAAAACCCAAAAAACCTGTAAATATTTAATTTACAGGTTTTTATCAATTCGGTGGGCGCGAAGGGATTCGAACCTTACTCGCCAACCTTTATTTTTACCGGGCTTTTCCTTGCCTATGTTTTGTTACTAACCGAATTACAGACCGTTTTAATATAATCTGACTTCGTAGAGTACAAAGATAACCATATATTGTTAATTGATAGTAAGCATTATAAATCCTATAACTAAAAATCAAATTCTTAGTTTGGATTTTTGAAAGCGTAATTCAACAACAGTTTAATTATGAGAAGAATTAATTTTCCTTTTAATTTTAGTTGGTTTTCCGATAAAAATGTAAAAGGATGTCATCCAACTGGGCATTCCATACTTTTCTTGTATGGTTTCCATCTTCTATAACATTAATTTTAATATCGTATCCTTTCTCAACCAGGATTTTAAGCATAGGTATGTCCTGCATTTCCGTATCTTTTCCGGTACCATAACTCATATACATTTTTAAATCTTTTTTCTTAGAATTCTTATAAGTTTCGTAGATATCTGGGCAAGGATGAAATGCCGGGGATTGCATAATTATGTTTCTGAACAAATCATCGGACCTACTACCAAGATAGGCTGCAAATAGCCCTCCGAAAGAATATCCCAGGATTCCCCGATCTTCTCTTAAAGAAGACACAGGATATTCATTTTCTATGTGTGGGAGTAATTCTTTTTCTATAAATCTTACATATTTGTTATTACATAAATAATATTGTTGTCTGTAATTCTTTCTACCGTTATTTGAATGAACGAATACTAAGGCTATAGGCTCTATAGATCCGGACTCTATAAGCCGGTCTACTCTATCAATAAAACTATCTTTATTTCTGCTAAACTTAGGGTATGTTTGACCGTCGGTTACATATAGAACAGGAAGCGCTCCCGTAATATGCTTTATGGCAGGTAAGTAAATGTTGTATTTCATATCTCTTTTAAACAATTTACTATAAAGCTTTTTCATTAATGAAATACTACCTTTTAAGCTATCCGGAGATTTCATCTTCTTTACCCTGTTGTAAAACTTTTGCGTATTACTTTTAATTAGCTCTGCTCTTTTTGAAGGAACTTTTACCGGTAAATCAATGATTTCTTTAGAAAGAGCAACCCTATCTTCAAGCCTATTTGTTTTGGATAATAGTGATATCATTTCTAATCTTGGTTGAAGTTTATAAGGTTCATTCCAAATATTATCCTGGTAAATTTCTTCGGCCCTTTTGTAATTGTAATTTTCCTTATAATACCTCGCCAACCTCTTACCCATTCCGGGGGCAAAAGACCTAGCCCACCCCATTTCCATATATTGAAAACCTTCTTTCTTATAACCTTGTTGATACAACTGATCTCCTAATTGAAAAATGTAAGGGCCTTTAGGATCCATTCTTTCGAATGTACGGATCAAATACTCTTTGGTATAATTCACACTTTGTCCGTCCAATATAGAATTATATCGAAACTTAGCAGTCGCTTTTTGAGTCACAAGGAAAAAACTGAAAAAGCAACCCAGCAACATTCCGGATCGTATCACATTTTTGTTACGTTTTATAATAAAAACAGGTTTGGGCTTCTTACCATATCCTATAATAATAGCCGAAGCTAAAACTCCAAACAAGGTTAGGACAGGTATGGAAATAGGGGTTGTAAAAAGTGCTTGGGTTAAAATACTACCCAGCATAGCGATCCCAATAATAGAGTAACCAGTAATAATCGTTTTAAAAAACATAAACATGATGATTAGGAAAAATAAAACAAGGAAAAATAATCCAAACTCATATGCTAGGTATAAATAATCATTGAAGGGATTAGAAGCATAACTTGCAAGTTTTGCCTCTTTCCAAGGCCTTTCAGCACTACTAAAATACTTAGACTTGGCTTTATTGTAATCACCGGCAAAAGTATAAGTACCATGACCAAACCAAGATTTTTTAATAATTTCACTTAGCGTAATTTTCGCGATCAATTTACGGGCTTGCACCGAATCTGGGTTTCGATTATACAGGAAATATCCAAGAAAAATGATGGTAATAAATACAATGATGCCACCCGTTATTTTTTGATCCCTAGTAATTTTACAAAACCAATTTCTGACTTTCTTTGAGTAGAACAAGAAAATACATATCCCTACATATGTAGATAACCATGATGTTCTGGAATTTGTTAACACAATGGAAAGAAAAAGAAATAATCCTAATAATAAAAGCATATACCTAAGCCATTTTGACGCTATCTTATGCATAAACAGGTACCAGATAATAATCAAGAGGGAAACTGAAAGATAAGCTCCTAAAAAGTTTGGAGAGGAAAAAGTTCCTGTGAAATTGAAATTATTGTTGGTTGGTAGCACTTCAAAGAATTGTAAAAAAGCAATAGAGGATTCGACAACACCAACACCTACGATTACTGGAAAAATGATGTATACCAGCAAAAAACCACTTGAATTATTTAAAAAAATAGATCTATATAAGTAAAAAACAACAAAATAACATAGAAAAACCCAAAATCCGGAGTCTGCATATCCCGATTCGGAAACACACACAAAATGTATGATACCATATACCAATAAAACGAATACTACAGTATCCAGTATGGGTAAAGAATAAAAACTCTTAAATAAAACCAACGATTTGTAAAATATCCATAATGTTATGATACTAATTAGAAATAAATTTTGATCAAAAAATTTACTTATTTTAAAAATGGGATCGAGAATTTGAACTAAAAAAATCATAGATCCTAACATACATTCCAGATAAATTAAGGTTTTTCTTGATATTTTCATAGGTGTTTGATCCTGCATTAAATGCATTTTAATTCAAATCAAAGGAATACTAAAAAATCTTTTATAAAAACTAAATATAATATTTTAGTTCAACAACGTGATTTTAACACCAACAATTATATAGTATTACAGTAAATTTTTGACATACAGGACAGTACAGGTAAGATATCATATCATAAATCTATATATTGTATGGTAACCTTAAAACCTACTATCTCTGATGAACAAATTGATCTATTTTTGTTTATTCCTCCTTACATTCTGTGTATCAGGCCAAACCCTCAAAGATGCTTTTTTACAAGCCAGGGACAACAAAGATGCTTTAACAAAAGTACTAGCCCATTATAAAAGAACAGGAGAAAAAGAAAAGTATGAATCAGCTATTTTTCTTATCAAAAATATGCCTATTCATAAGTCCAGGGATTATGTATGGATCAACAAAGACAGTTTAGATGTTGGTTATCGTGAATTGGATTATCCTGATCTGGAGACAGCCATTAATTCTTTTAGACAGCTAAGGGATAGTGTTCAAGTTAAGCCATTGCCAAGAACGTATAGTGATGCATCTTTTTTGTCCTCAAAAATGATCATTGATAATATAGATTTAGCGTATAAAACCTGGAAAAATAACCCCTGGTCGAATTCTTATGATTTTGAAACTTTCTGTGAATATATTTTGCCATACCGAAGCCTTACAGAACCTGCCTAGGATTGGCGACTAACATATAACCTACTACTAAATTCTATTACCAGTAAAATAAACGACCCCAAAGATCCGCTAGAGGTTTGTATGGTTGCAATTAAAGAACCCGAAGGATTTTCATTTTTAAGAGAAAGAAGGCCAGATCCCATACCCTTTCTAGGACCACAGCACCTTTTGTTTAGAAGGAGGGGTACGTGTCCTGATTTAGCAAATGCAGCTATTTACGCTGCCCGTTCCATAGGGCTTGCCGTCACCTTTGATTTTACACCGAATCACGCTGCTTCTTCCAACCGTCATTTTTGGAACACCATCCGGAACCGCGATGGAAAACACATTCCTTTTAATGGGTTGTTGCATAAAGTTTTTGATCCTAATAGCAGGCGTATAGGAAAAGTGTTTAGAATCACCTATTCAATACAAAAAGATGCCGTGGCAGCCTTGGCCGATAGTGCTTCCATTCCGGATCAATCCTTTTTACAGCTCCCCAATATTAAAGATGTGACCTCAGAATATACAGAAACCGGTTCCTTTAAATATAAACTGCAACAACTACCTAAAAACAAATTCATTTTTTTAAATGTGTTTAACAATGGTGAATGGAAGGTTACAGATTGGGCAGAGGTAAATGGAGAAGTAGTCTTTGATAATTTGGGTAAAGACGTAGTGTATCTACCGGGGTTTTACAAGCATCAAAAAATGATGCATGAACCCTACCCTATCTTACTTCAGGAAAACGGAAAGACAAGACTGTTAAAACCGGATATAACCCATACCTTTTCCGCAACACTTTCACGATCCAATGAAAAAGCGTATACACATACCGAAGAGCATAACCCCTTAGAATTAAGGGCGGGAGAAAAATATAATTTAAGTTATTGGGATGGTCAATGGAGAAGCATCGGTATTTCTGAAATGAACGCAGAAGGAGTAGCTTTTCATAACATTCCTTCTAATGCATTACTGACCCTAACACCCATCAAAAAAACAGGTTATGAAAGAATATTTACCCTGAATCCGGATACCCATCAGATATCCTGGTTTTAGGTGTAGTAGTATAAATATATCAACATAATGAAAAGAAACTGACAACAAATCAAATTTCAATCACACATGAAAAAAATCATCACTATCATTTGTATGCTCCTCGCTTTTACCCAGCAAGGTTTTACTCAGCAAACCAGCACAGAAGCGGCACAAAAGAGACCACAAGGCAAACAGGGAATTTCAGAAATGGCCGGTTTGAGAACAGATTTGCTGTTCAAAGACCTGACAACTTCTTATGAATTCCCAAAATCGTACCATCCTATATTAAAAGATAAAATGTATGACTTTGAATCCCGAAAATTAGCCCTCAAAGAAGGGACTACTGATGAACTCCACATACAACAAAAACAAGAGATTCTTACCCTGGAATATGATCTGTGGTTAAAAAATCAAAAACGGATGCTCGAAAACGCAATCGCAACCTGGGAACCAATTAGCGAACAGTTCGATACTTATAAAGATACAGAACGTAAAGATTTTATAGCATATCACTTTTATCTAACAATACAAGAAGAAGAAATGACTGCTAGAATCCTGGAGGAAATGAACTCCCTGACCACTTCACAAAACCTTAAAAATATAGGTTCCGATATGCATAACAGAATTGCCGAAGGACTTGTAGGATCGCGGTACATATTTAAAACTTTACACGAATCAGGACTGGACGGGGCAAAAAAAGCAATACAGCAAACAATGGCTGAAAAAATGCTCAATCGCCTAACCAATAGAAAACCTTTAAAACTTCAAGAAATTGACCAGGCAATCATCAATGATGCTTATACGGCAGGTTTAGAGGCTGAAAAACAGGTATCGGCTACTGCTTTGGAAAAAGAGATTATAGAAAAAGCCAAAATAGCAGGGCTGGATGACCAGAAAACCAAAGCATTGGTGGACCTAGTGATTAAGAGAGAGGTAGATCTTAGAAACCCAAGGAAAGCTGATTATAGCCTGGTGAATTTGGTAAACGGAAGGCCGATGGGGCCCATACAAAGAATCAACTTTCAGTTTGCAGCTAATGTCCAAAAGCTAATTACCTACAAGGAGTACAGAACTATTTTTGGAGATAAGTTTAAACAAAAAGTTAAAGATATAAGCAAAGATGAAATTAGTGTTCTAACTACTCTGTACGAAATGAACGATGATCAAAAAACTGCTTTATATAAATTAATTTATAAATATCATTTTCATAAAAAAGTTATTGAAGTTTACTTAATGCATGATCGAAAAACAAAAAAGCAACGTCTTACAGCTGCACAATATAAATTTGGCAAGGACTACAAGGAATTGCTACAAAGCTTTGGCTTCGACACAAAAGATGCTCAGCCTTTAGATAACAATACATTTCAATGGAATTAGTATAACCTTTTTAAACTTATATATTTCACAAAAAATCTTATATAATGAATAAACAGCTAATTATTATAAGTATAGCTTGTTTTCTTTTAAAGATACCTCATTCGTCAGCGAAAGAAAATGATTGTGCTCAAAAAATGGAGCAAGTACAGAAATTATTAGAAGGTACATCCCCTTTTAAAAATCCGGCTAAAATTTTACAAATGGTAACTTCATGTGCGGTTTCAGGAGATCGAATTGCTCTTAATTATTTGGGAATGATCTATCTAAAAGGATATGGAGTCGAAACTGATCATACCAAAGCTTTTAAAAGTTTTACCAAAGCGGCGCATGCTGGTAATCAGGTAGCTCAATATAACTTAGGTAGAATGTATAAGAAAGGTCTGGGTCATACAATCGACTTTGAACAGGCTATCGCCTGGTTTAAAAAAGCAGCTGCAGGGAACAATCAAAGGGCCATGTATGAGCTTGGTTCTATGTACTACAAAGGATATGGCGTGCCGCAGGATTATGACCAGGCGGTTTACTGGTTTCAGCAAAGCACATTCCCTATGGCCCGGCATTTTTTAGGGCTTTGCTATTATCTTGGCTATGGTGTTCCTAAGGATGAAGTAAAGGCATTGGATATCTTTATGCACAACCCTATCGGCAATAGCAAAGCTATGGTGGCTTACATACAAGAAGGTGAGCACCAAAAAGCGGAAGCAGCTGTTGAACAGGCCTTGTCACAAACTTTAGTATCAGATTCGACCTATGTTTCAGAAGATGTGGTAAAGAAAGGTTCCTACACATCTGCAACACGAACTGTTGCTGTAGAAAAACTAACCGGGGAATGGGTAGGTAAATTGTTACAATATGATTGGTCTGGTAACCATATACAAAGGATCCTACCGGTCGCCTTTTCCTTAGAAAATAGCAAAACCCGGGATGAATTTATAGTAAAAGCCATCATAGACGGACAAGAAACAGAAACCACGGCAATTCTGAGAGAAGGAAATTTATATTTTGAAAATCTTGTGATCAACTTATCCAAGTTATATGCGGATAAGCCCAATGAATCCTCTTTAGTTTACAGGTTGTTATCAACAACATTTAAAAAAGGTGGAAAGCCTGAGAATACCTATTTGATAGGTAGTATAGATGCTTTTATAGAATCCTGGACTGAATATGGCGAACCTATGGCTTTCATATTAAAACCAAAATCAACAGAAGACTCTGAAAGCGATGATGAACAAATGATTCTTTCATTAAAGTCACAACAGGATCAATTTATCAAGCTATACCCGGTACCGTTTACAGATCAACTCACGGTACAGTATGAACTTAAAGCTACAGGGCAGGTAGCCACCGAACTTATCAGCCTATATGGCAGTCAAAAAATTTCTTTACAATCTGGTAAACTGCTAAGTACAGGAGTATATACCCAAACCTATACTGGTATGAGTGACCTTACCCCCGGTATTTATGTCGTTAGGGTGGCAGTGGATGGTAAAGCTTATACCAGGACTATAATTAAAAGCAACTAAAACCATACCGATCTGATGAAAATAGCTATAAATATTATATCCAAAATGGCTTTAAGCCTAATATTTTTCTTGTGCATAGGTACAACTACCTCATATGCACAATGGGAAGAAGAGCTACCCCCAGTATGCGTGGGAGATTGTGATGGAAATGGCGGAGACGATGACGGTGGCGGAGGATGCACGGATCCTTGCTCTTGTTATGGAGATTGTGGCGGTGGCGACGACGATGGTGGAGGATGCACAGATCCTTGCTCTTGTTATGGAGACTGCAATGGCAGCGATGGTTCTAGTGGTGGCGGCAATAATGGTGGTGGTAGTGGATCCAACTGGTCCAATGCTTCTGAGTTTGGTACACCAGTTAATTTTACTATTGCCAGTAGTAATAATCCAATAAGATTACGGGTTTATACTGTCAATTCGCTACCTGCTACAGAAACTATTCCTATAGGTTTAATGATTTTAGAAATTGGTGAAATTGATTTAAGTGGTTTAATAACAGATTATGAAGAGGCAACAGGCGATTATGGATCTTTAAACAGCCCAGATTTATTAATGTATAATCTGGAATATCATAGGGACAATGCAAACAACCTCTCTGAATTCGCTGCCGCAAGTTACGGGCAAGAAATTAACGGCTACAATGCAACGTTACAATTTTTTAACTGGATAGCAGAAGGATTGGTAGCAGACCTATCAGGCGATTATCCCGGGGGTGTTAGAGTGCATGGTGACCCTACTCCTTTTGAAACCTATTACTTAGACAAAGATGGGGATGGGTATTATTATGAAGCGAGGCAGGCACAACGCCCACTTACCCCTGATTGGAAAAATTGGACAAATGGCATAGATTGTGATGATACCAATGCAGCTATCACTACTGGCTGTAGTTTTGATACTTGTGAAACGAGAATAGGGTATCTTCCTTTAGAGGCTGTTGAAAATACTAATGATGTTCCTGGTAGAGATCTTGGTAACGCTACAACCTTAGCTACTGCTATCCTTAGGAATGAGGCAGGTTATAGAATATCTGCAACCAATTGTAATACCGGCAGAGTTCCACTCGGAAGCGTGGTCAAAGTAACAGGAAATGGAACAATGAGGGATGTTATAAATAGTGATGGTTCAACAGGTTTTTCTGGTTTCTATCCGGTAGAATATGATGAGTGTAGTTTAGCTAATAGAGATTTGATATGTACTCCAGAACCCTTCGGATATAAAGGAACGGATGGAAAAAGAGTTGTTGTGATTTTAAATGGGGATACATTGGAGTATTCGAACAATATTTCTAACGATTTAAAAACATTAATAGACTTGGCAAATCAAACATGTAGCATGACCTTGAAAAACCAGATTTTAGAAACTTCTAAAAGCCTAACCGAAATAGAAGTAGAGATTACAGATGAACCAAGTGATTGTTGTCTTGGTAAGCATCAAGTTTATGATAGTAATGGTAATTTGTTAGATTGGATTGGTGGTGGTGATGGAGATTTTAATGGTACTCCTGAATATGCCAGTGATGATGTGGGTGCATACAAAAAGGCTAAAATTACTATTTTTAGAATGGAAATTGAAAATACAGGTACAGAAAACGGTTATGGAAATGCTCAATATGGAAGACCATATGCACCATTCAATCAACCTCCAGTCAATTTGACATTAGAGGAAGCGATTTTGGCTACATTTAGCCATGAATCTCATCATGATACTGATGAAGAATTTATTCAAGATTTGAGGAATAGAAGAAATGGAGAGGAAAATGAAAATATTGATGCTCATTTTAATATACATCCAAGAGAGCATTCAGTATGGAACGAATTGGGAGGGTGTAATTAATTTAAAATTTATATAACATGATTAATAATATTAGAATATCGATAATATGTGTATGTTTTATTGGAGCAATACACCCAATATTTTCACAAGCAAGTTGGGATATCCAATATAATTCTATTTCAGAGTTAGATGATACTTTTAAAGGGAAGTCAATTCTTCTTGATTTTAAATCAAACGAAAATGATACAATCATTAATGTTTTAAACATAAAGAAAAAACCAATGACTGGGCATAATAGAACCAGACATTTATTATTAAGTTCTTATGATGAAGTAGAGTTATTTATTCTAGATAGAGATGTCATTTTTGTTGAAAATTGGAAGATTTATGATGACATGGCTTCACTTAATAGTCAGACTTATTTAAATAAGTCAAACAAAAATGAGTTTATAAAAGATGTTTATTTAGTTAAGATAGTAGGCGATACAATTTGTTTAAAAGGCAATCTATACACGTCAAAAAAAGATTTCACTCCTATAGAGTTTGAGGTCGATAAGAGCAAGGTGAAAGGTTTTTTAACTAGAATGTAGATTATTATCCAATTAAGCAAAAAAATTAAAACCCTTTTAGAGTTAAAATTCTAGGGGGGTTTTTGTTTTTGATTTAGCAAATAGAATATGGAAAACTTAATGTTAGCAATAGCAAAATTTATCAAAGATGAACCAAGATCTGAAATCATTGGTAGAAGACTTGTCAGGAGGCTCCCCCATCAAATTTTCCTAGAAATTATATTGTTACAATTAAAGACTATAAATAAAAATGAAATACTTTATAAAAATGAAATACTTTATAAAAATGAAACACTTTATAATATTTTCACTACTAATGATATTTAGTTTAGGCTGCGCTGCTCAATCCAATATCCCCTCTAATGCTCGAGATATTCTTAAATCTAAAAACTGGATCATCCAAGGAGTTGAAAATCATACTTATAAGATTGTATTCACATCAACTGAAATGTTAACGTATTCTAATGGTGTTTTAATCGGAAAGGATAAGTATTATTTTGTAGATAAATTAGAACTTTGTGGTCCTGGTAAGTTTTTTGAAAGCCAAGTTGGAAGTACGAATTCAGGAAAATTTATGATATTTAAAGATTTTTGTTTAGAACTTATGGAGTTATCCAACAACAAATGGGAGTTTAAAAATCTTACTCTAAATCTCAATATGTTAGCCACTCCAGAATAGTTTTATATATTATGTCTAACCTATAATAAAATAACCCCAAAGTCTGATCTCTTTGGGAATGTTTATGTATTCAAATAACTCAAAATCTATGCCGGCGCAACAGTTGTATTCATAGTCTCACTCTTAAAAGTCTCCTGACTTCGAGGAAAAATGACCAAACGATTTTTAAAAATAGATAACGATGAATTTTGTTTGAATTGGCTAAATAATTATTACGTCGAAAAAGCGTAAATACATCAATAAGCCAGTTAAGTCTGGGTGCATTTGCCCAATACAACGCATCGACTAATACTATAATATTTTCTGCAGACCAAGTAGGTGACAGCCTAGGCGAAGACCTATTTCACACATATCAACGGTAATTGTATGGCACACTTGTTGAAATTAGTAATTCTAGTTCTGGACATATTGGAGGTTCAAACGTAGAATTTGAGGAAAAAGCTTACACAATGTTATCGGGTTGGATGGAATATGATAAAAATGAAAGGAGACATTCTCAAGAATTTCCAAATGAAATTTATGCTGATTAGCACCAGCTATTTTTGGTAAACTTGAAGTATAATTCAAGATTCAGTTTTTGATCATCCTATTGGTAGTGAGGATATCACGTTATCCCCTGCCGAGTCGGGGGGATGATTTAATGCTCTTGAACATTTCGAGGAAATTATTTTTAGCTAATAGTTGTGGATTCACAGATGTTTTTGTTGAGTTTCAAAAATGGCACTCCATATTAGAGCATATATAGTTTTAAAGATTTTCCTGCCGTTCAATGGAAACTTCAAACGTAAACAAACTAAAAGAAACAAACGCTGACAAACACAGTGCAGCCCTTAAAAAAACGAGGTATAAATATAATGCTAATTCCTAAAATTCTTTTGAAAATCTAACTTAGCTGCCCCCAAATCCACCATAACTAACCTGCGCGTGGATCCTGTACGGTTTTTGTAGTGTTCCGACAGATAAGTGTGAAGCAAAAACCGCATAGGGCGCATCTTACTTATGTTCAAATCCATTCAATTCTTGGCGAATTTTTTCTAACGCTTCACCATCAATATCCAATCTGAAATAAGCCTTACCAAAAGTGGGTTGCACTCTGGTCACTTTACCCAGTATCTCAGACAAATATCTACGATATTTCTCACTGGTTGCAATATAAGCTTTATAAAATTTCGCATCAACTTGTGCTTCTGTCCTTACAGTTCTTTCCATTTTTTTCTTTTCAATGAGTAAGGGTTGCTTCTTTTCTTGAAGAACAGTTCCATTAAATAGGCTCTCCAACATCTTCTTGGTTGGAATTAAATGTTCCCGCTCTATGCTTCGCAACAATTCTTCAAGGAAGTCGAAACGACCCATAAGTTGTTTTTGAAATTTGAAGAAAGAAATTGCGACCTCGTCTTTTGGACTAACTCTTGTTTTCTCGAAAAAATCAATCATCGTATCTATTGTTTCCGAATGTGACTGGCAAACAGTCTTAGAATAAGTTCGAAATCGTTCTGCGGTAATCCGATTGATACTTATGGCCGAAAAAGTGTTTTTTCTTTTGATTTTTGAATCCATTACAGTAACTATTTTCAATGTTTACAGGGGCTGGCTGGCCTTTTGGCGTAATCTTTTAGTAATTCTAAGGAGTAAATTGTTTTTATTTAATTGTAAATGAAGGGTTTAAAAAATGAAACATCGCGTTAGCGTGTTACCCTCTTGCTTTACAAAACCCCTCCTTCGCAGTCAGGATTTTGAAACCTTTTTTTCAAGGATTCGAACCTAAAATTTGGATTCGAACCCAAGTACCCATCCTCAAATTTTTCTTCTAAGCCGCTCATATCGTCACTGATTTTTTCGTCCAGTACACGAGCATAAATTTGAGTAGTTCCTAAATGGCTATGCCCTAGCATTTTTGAGACCGTCTCAATGGGCACTCCATTTCTAAGGGTTACGGTTGTAGCAAACGTATGTCTCGCCATATGGAAGGTGAGATTTTTATTATTAATACCGCATGTATCTGCCACTTCCTTTAAATAACTGTTTAATTTTTGATTAGATATTCTTGGAAAGAGGTTATCATCTTCGCGTTTTGGATGGTTTTGGTATTGTTTTATGATTGGTAGGGTCGGTCCAATCAAGGGAAGCTTGAAGGTGTTCTTTGTTTTAAGTCTTTTGGTGCTTATCCAGTATTTCCCATCTATTCCAATCACAATATTATCGTCAGTCAAATTCATTATGTCACAATAGGCAATCCCAGTATAGCAGCTAAAGACAAACAAGTCTTTCACTATTCTGAGTCGCTCGATGTTCGTACGATACTCTTGAATGTCTTTGAGCTCTTCTAAGGTCAAAAACTCCCGCTCCTTTTTCTCCATTCTGACCCTGAATTTTTGAAAGGGGTTCCGGTCTATCCATTCATTGTGAGCCGCCATCGTGGTCATTTTTCGCAAACGCTGAATATGTTTCATTGCGCCGTTATTCGAAAGCTTTCCGTGGTAATGTACCGGGTGCAGCTTGCGCAAGAATGTTTCAAACCCTACAATAAATCGATGGTCAAGAAGACACAACTTATAATCGTCACTTTTGTATTGTTTTTTTACATACCTGAGAAGATATTTTTGGGTGGTTTTATAATGACTGATGGTCGCCTTACTTAGAAGATGTGCACAGTGAGTGTTGTGGTATTCAAATAGTCCCGTCAAGGTCATCTGGCTATCGTCTTCGCCAAAGTATTTGGCCTTGACCATCTGTGGCGTGATATAGGGCGTTGAGGAACGTAACTCCCGATAGCATTGAAAAAGTTCGGATTCGACTTCTTTCAGATAACTGTTGATTTCTAGGGATTGTTTTGTACGACCTATTACTTTAGACGCCTTGCTATCCCACGTATCTATTGGAATGGTGTACTTTAAGCTTAGGTTCACTCTCCTCGAATTAAGAGTGATTCGAGCGTAGATTTTTGCAGTGTTGTCATCCCTTCTGGCAGTACTTATCCAGAAACTGATGGAAAATGTTGACCGAGTTCTCATAGGTTTTGTGTTAAATTGAACGAAAATTACCTACGAAAGTCAAATCTTAAATCACTGTAATATAGTTAATTACATACTTATTCGGTTAACACTTTTAAAGAAATTTTTACTAACCGAATTACAGACCAAAACACCCCATTTTATATGATATCAAATGATATCCTAAAAAATACAAAACCTTGCAAATCAATAAGATATGCAAGGTTTTATTTTCGTTTAGACTTTAAAAGTGGGCGCGAAGGGATTCGAACCCCTGACCCCTTGGGTGTAAACCAAGTGCTCTGAACCAACTGAGCTACGCGCCCGCTATCTTGCGATTGCGGATGCAAATATAAGACAGTTTTATAGTCTACCAAAAGAATTTTAAAGAAAAATTAAATTATTTCCGCTACTACAAATGTACTTCCTCCAACATACACCACATCTTTAATTGTAGCTTGTTGTAATGCAGCATTATAAGCTTCTTTTACAGAATTATAATCCTCTCCCTGTAAATTAAACTTTTCTGCTGTCTTTCTTAGTTTTTTTTCATCCAATCCTCTGGGAATATCTGGTTTTGCAAAATAGTATTGCGCACTGGTTGGAAAAAGAGATAGTATTGCGTGTAAATCTTTATCATTAACCACTCCTAGCACAATATGAAGATGATCATAGACTTCTACTAATAACTGTCTTAAAACTACTTTTAATCCATCTATATTATGAGCTGTATCACAAATCACCTTTGGATTTTGTTGCAAAACTTGCCATCGACCCAACAAGCCTGTATTAGAAACCACTTTTTTAAGGCCTCTTTCAGTAATTTCCTGATTAATATTCCACCCCATATTCTTCAAAATAGAAATGGTTTGTAATGCTGTTCTTATGTTTTCTTTTTGATAATCTCCCTTTAAATCTGAAGTATAAATTCTTTCTTCATATTCAGAAGCGAAGTATAAATCACTATTACAAGCCGCTGCTTTTGCAGCAAATACTTTTTTTGTCTCGGGAGTAGTTCTTCCTATAATTACAGGTGTGTTTTCTTTAATAATTCCGGCTTTCTCGATTGCTATTTTGGTAAGTGTATTACCCAAAAAACGAGTATGATCAAGACCAATATTTGTGATTACCGAGATTTCAGGAGTAATAATATTTGTAGAATCTAGTCTTCCTCCTAAACCCACTTCGATTATAGCAATGTCTATATTCGAGTCTGCAAAATATTGAAATGCCATCCCCACAGTCATTTCAAAAAAAGACAATTGATTTTCTTCAAAAAAAAGTTGATGTTTCTGAACAAAATCGACTACATATTCTTTGGTAATTTCTTTACCGTTAATTCGAATACGTTCTCTGAAATCTTTTAAATGAGGGGAGGTATATAATCCCACTTTATAGCCCGCTTCTTGCAGAATCGAAGCCAACATATGACTGGTAGAGCCTTTCCCGTTGGTACCGCCAACATGAATACTTTTAAAATCGGTCTGTGGATTTCCCAGATAGTCTGCTAATCGAATAGTATTTTGAAGATCAATTTTATAAGCGCTCGCTCCTTGGCGTTGATACATTGGTAATTGGGCAAACATCCAATCTAGGGTCTCCCTATAATTCATTTTCTTTTATTCGGAAAGTTTAAATTGATAAATTATTGTCCCAACCTGCTTTACAGGTGCTTTAGAGTCGCTATTAAATACGGTTGCTAATGCAGCTCTTTTTGCGGGTTCCATTAAGCAAGAAGTGCTATTCGTAGTTCCTTTAACCCCAGGGGTAGCTCTAATGACTTTACCATTTTGATTTACCTCTATTTTAACCACAACAATACCAGATTCGTTACAATCCTGGACAAATTTTTCTTTATTTAAAGCTTTCCTACCTCCTAGTCTATAATTTCCGTCTCCATCCAATCCTTTTCCATTGCCATAATAGGATTTAGCATTAGGATCACCATCTGGGCTTCCTTTATCGCCAGGCGATCTGTCATTTCCTTCTCCACCTTTAGTCTGACCATCATTCTTAGGGCCATTAGAAAAACTATTTAAGATATCTAATGTAGACTTATCTGGTTTCGGGTCTGGTTTCTTTTCTTCCACCTTTTTTACAGGTTTCTCCTTTGTTGGGTTTTTTACAGGTTTTTGATCCGTTATTTTTTTAGGCTCCTCTTTAGGTTTTTCTACCTTTTTTCTAGGTTTCTTCTTCGGTTTCTTATCAATTACTGGTGCATCTTCTGTGTCTTGCGTAACTACTTCTTCTTTGATTTCTGGGGAATCTTCTTGCGGTTCTGGTGTTACCGGAGTGGCTTCTGGTGTCGTATTTTTAGGAGATGTTTTAACAGGCTTGTTAGGTTGTACTTTACCGGATCCTGTTACCGTTGTTCCAAAATTAACAGCAATTCCACTTTCTTCTTCAGGAACTATATAGTTTAGACTTAGATAAAACAATAAAAAAATAAGCCCTATGTGCAATAGCAAGGTAAGCACAAAGGACTTTCTTTTATGTCTTGTATCTAAATTTATCATATTAATCTGGTTTCACAGCCAGTATCACTTTAAACTTATTTCGATTTGCAATATCCATTACTCCAACAGCTTTTTCGATAGGAACACCTTCCTCTGCTCTCAGAATAATAGTAGGTTCATTTTGTCCTTGTAAACGAGATAATAATGTTGATTCTAGCCTACTTTGGCTAATACGCTCATCGTCTACATAATACTGCAACTTATTCGTAATGCTTACCGATATATTTTGAACATTAGAGCTCTTTCCTTTGGCCTTTGGTAATATAAGATCCAAGGCTTCTGGGGTAATTGCCGGAGACGTTAACAAGAAAAACACCAATAACAGAAATACAATATCTGTCATTGACGACATGCTAAACTCTGGACTCACTTTATTTCTTCCTCTTAAGTTCATATTATGCAGGTTCGTTTAACAAATCAAGAAAATCTACTGCATTTGCTTCCATACTATGAATAACCTTATCGGTACGAACCACCAAATGGTTATAACCAATATACGCTACAATCCCCACTACCAATCCACCCACCGTGGTTGTCATAGCAGTATAAATTCCTTCTGCCAAAACCCCCATATCAGCGGTTCCCGAACTAGATGCCAGATTATGGAATGCTATAATCATACCAATTACCGTTCCAAGGAAACCAATCATTGGGGCAGCTCCGGCAACAGTGGCCAGAATACTTACATTTTTTTCTAACTTGTATACTTCGAGCCTACCAGCATTTTCGATTGCTTTATTTATATCTTCTAATGAATGTCCAATTCTAGAAATTCCCTTTTCGGTTAATCGAGCTACGGGATTATTTGTTTGTGCACATAAAATCTTGGCCGCTTCAATCTTTCCACTTGCTACACTATCTCTAATTTTACTCATAAAGCTTTCATCATATTTTGATGCGGCCTTTATAGCAAAAAGCCTTTCAAAATAGATATATACTGCTACAAAAAGCAATACAAAAAGAATAGAAATTATTACCACGGCACCTGTTCCTCCGCTAAACAACAGATCCATTATGGATAGTGATTTCTGTTCTACTTCTGGGTCAATTTCTTTGGTGTTTTGGGCAATAGCACCAAGCATAGATAAATACATCATTTTGATTTTGTTAATTTAGTGTTAGTATACTAACGTTATTTCTGTAGGTTAAGTATGTCGTTTCTTCTTATAGCATATATATGATCCCTAATAAACCTGCTACTCCGAGTACGATGGTATACGGAAATGCCATTTTTACCATTTTGGTATATGACAACCCAATTAATGGTGCCAAAGAGGAGGTTAATAAAAATAAGAACGCTGCCTGACCATTGGGTGTTGCAACACTTGGCAAATTTGTTCCAGTATTAATTGCTATCGCTAATTTTTCAAACTGCTCTCTTGATATTGCTCCACTATCAAAAGCCTGTTTAACTTCTCCTATGTACACTGTGGCAACAAAAACATTATCACTTATCATGGATAACACTCCATTCGCAGCATAAAACATTGCCGGCTGGTCTTCGGGCTTTAGCTGTAACGCCCAATCAATAATAGGAGTAAAAAGATGTTGATCGTGAATCATAGCAACGATAACAAAAAATACAACCAGCAAACCTGTAAATGGTAATGCTTCTTCAAAAGCAGGTCCTAATTGATGCTCATCGGTAATTCCCATAAAAGCAGTTTGAACAATAATCAATGCTAATCCAATAAATCCGACCGGAGCTAGGTGCAACGCCAATCCAATAATTAGGAGTATTGCGGATACCGCTTGTATAATTAATCCATATTTTGATTGATCTGATCTATTGGCATCCTCTTCTTCAGTATAACTTTCTATAATTCTACGCGCTACTTCTGGTAATTTTGCTCCAAATCCAAAAGTTCCTGTTGCTTCTAAAATAACAGTGGTTACCAATCCTGCTGCTAAAACTGGAAGTGCGATTGGAGCCATTTTCAGGAAAAATTGTATAAAATCCCAACCCATTCGTTCACCAATAAGTAGATTTTGTGGTTCTCCTACCAAGGTACACACGCCCCCAAGAGCAGTTCCTACCACACCATGCATTACCAAACTTCTAAGAAAGCTTCTAAATTGCTCCAATGTTTCTCCGCTCAACTCTTTTCTATCCAATACTCCACTTTCATCATAATCACCAGAACCCGAATGAATTTTATGATACACTCCATAAAACCCTACGGCCACACTTATCAATACAGCAGTCACCGTTAAGGCGTCCAAAAATGCTGAAAGCACCGCTGCCAAGAAAACAAACAATAATGACAGAACCATCTTAGATTTTATTTTAGTAAACACCTTACTGAAAATATACATCAATAAAGGCTTCATAAAATAAATCCCGGCTACCATGAAGACAAGCAGAAGTATCACTTCTAAGTTTTGTTCAACTTCAAGAAGCACACCTCCTTTAATTCCTTTACCTAATTCATCACGAACAATTTTGCCATGATCTAATTTATACATAGGATGCGTAAGCCCTAAAGCTAAAGCCTGGATAGCCAGAATTCCTCCTGACTGCAGAGGATAACATTTTAAAGCCATTGCCAGAGTAAATATAAACTCCCCAATAAATAACCACGCCGTAACTGTTGGTCCTAAAATATAAAAAGAAAATACATTGAAAATTAAAAATCCGATCATTATGGTTTTGAACCATTTCGGACTATTACCTAGAAAATACTTGAACATAGTTTGTACTTGGTTATACGATTAATATTACAACAGCTGTTTAAGAGCGATCTCAAATGCTGTCTTACTTATATTAGTTTTTGTTTGATTGTTATTATAAGTGTTTTGAATCGCTTTCTTTATTGTTTCTGAAGTGTCCATAAAAATAGCTTCGTCGGTCATTTGCACTTTTCGCTCCATAAAATATGCAAATACTCTTGCCATCCCACAATTAGAAATAAAATCCGGGATAAGGCTCACTCTTTCGTCTGTATACTCCATAATAGGGCCAAAAAAAATTTCTCTATCTGCAAAAGGAACATTAGCACCACAAGATATTACTTCTAAACCTGCATTGATCATTTGTGTAATTTGATCTTCGGTAATCAACCTAGATGCTGCACAAGGAGTAAAAATCTCTGTTGGTAACGACCATATTTTTTCATTTAACTCTTCAAAAGGAATCAAAGTATCACTGTATAACTTGTTCCCTTTTTTATTTAAATATAGTTCTTTTATTTCTTCAAAAGAAAATCCTTCTTCTTTTATAAGTCCACCGGCATGGTCTATAATTCCTACTACCTTTGCTCCCATCTCAGAAAGATAATATGCCGCTGCAGATCCTACATTACCAAAACCCTGTACCACAGCTCTCTTTCCTTTTACATTGCCATCATATATTTCATAGTAATGTCTCACCGCTTCTGCAACTCCGTATCCTGTAATCATATCGGCTACCGTATACTTTCTGGAAACATCTGGCGAGAATGTTGTATTCTCCAGCACTTTAATAACGCCTTGTCTTAATTGCCCTATTCTATTTATTTTGTCGGCTTCAGTAGGTTGAAAATGTCCATTAAAGACTCCTTCTTGTGGGTGCCAAACTCCACACTCTTCGGTAATCGGGATTACTTCATTAATTTCATCTACATTAAGGTCTCCTCCAGTTCCATAATAACTTTTTAATAATGGAGATACGGCCTTATACCATCGTTTCAGTACATCCTTCTTTCGAGGATCATTCGGATCAAAATTAATACCCGATTTGGCTCCACCTATTTCCGGACCTGATACTGTAAACTTGACTTCCATTGTTTTGGCAAGAGAAAGAACCTCATTCATATCTAATCCCAGGCGCATTCTTGTACCACCACCCGCAGCACCACCTCTCAACGAATTTATAACAGTCCAGCCTTCTGCTTCGGTTTCAGAATCTTTCCAATTAAAAACAATCTCGGGTTCTTTGTTTTCGTATTTTTTTAATAAATCTTTCATTTATAAAATTTCAACTCATAAAATAAAATAACTCCTTATTTCAAACAATTCTAAAGAATTGCTTTTCTGCTTTTTATTAAAATAACCCTCCCAATGGAGGTTAGAGTTGAGTCATAGTACTAGGGTTTTAAAATACATCAAATTTATAGCCACAAAGTGTTCTCACAAATATAAAAAACTAAATATGGCAAAAGCCTAAATAAAAATAAAAATATAGTAATTAAAATTACTGCTAACCTTATCGCTTATTTTCCATATTTATTCCTGATTAATCAAGCTAAATCTTTCAATCGTGAACATAAAAATTTGATTATATCAAAAAACAAAAAAAACACTAAAACTATGATATTATCACTTATATTTGTAGGATTACTAAAAATACCAGGGTTATCCCAATTTATTTTCATCAAAAAGTACGAATTGCGTGTTATGCACGCACAGTAAATTATAGTAAAATATGGACTTTAAACTATCCGAAGAACAATTAATGATACGAGACGCTGCTCGTGATTTTGCAAAAGCTGAATTACTACCTGGCGTAATTGAACGTGATAACAAACAAGAATTCCCAACCGAACAAGTAAAAAGAATGGGAGAACTTGGCTTTTTAGGAATGATGGCTTCTCCAGAATATGGCGGTGGCGGAATGGATACAGTATCCTATGTTTTGGCCATGGAAGAATTATCTAAAATAGATGCTTCTTGTTCTGTAATCGTATCGGTAAATAATTCTTTGGTATGTTGGGGATTAGACACCTATGGTACTCCTGAGCAAAAAGAGAAATATCTTTCAAAATTAACTACAGGAGAATCTATTGGTGCTTTCTGTTTATCAGAGCCTGAAGCGGGTAGTGATGCTACTTCTCAAAAAACCACGGCAATTGATAAAGGTGATCATTATATCCTTAACGGAACTAAAAACTGGATCACTAATGGTGGCAGTGCAGATTATTATTTGGTAATAGCGCAGACCGATAAAGAAAAAAAGCATAAAGGTATCAATGCTTTTATTGTTGAAAAAGGATGGGAAGGTTTTGAAATTGGTCCTAAAGAAGATAAATTAGGAATCAGGGGAAGTGATACCCATTCGCTTATTTTTAATGATGTAAAAGTTCCTAAAGAAAATCGTATTGGTGAAGATGGATTTGGATTTAAATTTGCGATGAAAACATTGGCAGGTGGTCGTATCGGAATCGCAGCACAAGCACTAGGAATAGCCGCTGGAGCTTATGAAATGGCAAAAGAATATGCTAAAGTTCGCAAGGCTTTTGGAACTGAAATCATGAACCATCAGGCAATTGCTTTTAAACTGGCTGATATGCATGTGCAGATAGAAGCTGCCAGAATGTTGGTTTATAAAGCAGCAATGGATAAGGATAATCACGAAAATTATGATTTATCTGGTGCAATGGCTAAACTTTATGCTTCACAAGTAGCCATGGAGGTTTCAGTTGAAGCTGTTCAAGTTCATGGTGGGAATGGTTTTGTAAAAGAATATCACGTAGAACGATTAATGAGAGATGCAAAAATCACTCAGATTTACGAAGGAACCAGTGAGATTCAAAAAATCGTAATATCAAGAAGTATTCTTAGAGATTAATTAGTTAAAAACTCTCTAAATCAAAAGCCCAAACTATTATTAGAACAGTTCGGGCTTTTATTCTTTTAAGACAGAAGTTTAGGAAGTATTAATGCTATTGAAATTATGATAACGAAATAGCCCACCAAGATCAATAATTCCTTTTTCTCCTTGTAATACGTTATCTCCAAAGTATCAGGTTGTCTACCTGTTTTGATCACAGTACTTGCCAAGTAAGCAATTACAATAGTCACTATACATCCTATAGCATTCCACCAAAACCAGAATACTTCGGGAACATACAACCATAAATAGATATTACAAACCAGCCCTGTGATCAGTCCAATATTAGCACCTAAAGCATTGGTTTTTTTGGTTAATATAGCCAATACAAATACTCCCAAAATAGGTCCAAAAAACACAGAGCCTATTTTATTAATTACTTCAATCACTGTACCTTCTATACTGCCGGCAAAGAAAGCCAATGAAAGGCATATCACACCCCAAAAAACAGACAACCCTCTCGAGTACCCAATATATGATCCTGGGGTCAAATTTTTTTTATAACGTTTTACAAAATCTTCCATCGTTACAGCAGACAATGAATTTACAGTTGAGCTTAAAGAGGACATCGCAGCAGACATAATAGCAACGATCAAAATACCGATAATTCCGTTAGGTAAGTACTTGATGATAAACACAGGGACCATCAAATCAGCCTTTTTACCTTCGAGAGAATCGATATTTGTTTGATACACTGATTCCATCATTTCGGCAAATCCAGAATCTAAGGTAAGTAGAGTCCCCAAAACCAAACCCATTATGCAATACGTCAATGTTACAGGAAACCTGAATAATCCGTTAGCCAATAATAATTTTTTGATGGTTGGCATCCCACTTGCAGATAGTAATCTTTGTGATTGGGTCTGATCAGTGCCGTAATAAGAAACATATAGAAAAAACCCACCAATCACCATTGGCCAAAATCCGAATTCGTCATTCTTATCTGCATTATTAAACCCCCATTTACTAAAATCAACTGCGGTTAGACGATCTTTATCAACATGTGTAATAAAATTATCGAACCCTCCCAGTTCACTGATACCGTAAATAAGGCAAATAACTATACCCAAAAACAAAATAATCATTTGTATCACATCACCCCAAATTACCGCCTTCATGCCTCCCTGATAAGAATAGACCAGTGTAATAACACCAATGATCAAAACCGAAACCCAAAAGTCTACTCCTACAGTAGCCTGAAGAATCAAAGACATGGTATATACCATAACTCCTGTGGCAACAGATCGGCTTACTTGAAACACAAAACTGATTAAAAGTCTGGAGGAAGCATCAAATCGCCGTTCTAAGAACTCATACACACTAATAACTCCAGATTTATATAACGGCGGAATAATTGCGATCATCAAAAAAGCCATGGCCAGAGGAACTCCAAACTCATACGTTAACCATTGCAATCCCCCTCCCTCTTTCAATCCCACAAATGCAGGAGCAGAAATAAAACTTATCGCCGATAACTGTGTCGCCATAGTAGACAAACTAAGAGGAAACCAACCCATGCTTTTTCCACCTAAAAAATAATCTTTAGAAGTCTTATTTTCTTTAAAAAAATAACCGATCCCTAAAAATGTAATTAGATACAATACAATGATGATATAGTCAATATAATTCATACGATTATTGATTTAAAAGATCTATGATCAGTGCGGCACTCCAGGAAAAATCGTTACCACCATAACCTCCATGACCTTGATTTTTATATACTTCCTTTCTAGGATCAAAATATTCTTTAAATCCTTCTTTATCAATTAGCTCTACGGTTTCATTTTTTAATCTTTCAGCCATCTCATCAAAACTATACCGTTTTAATCCTTTATAAATAATCCAATTCAGATTTATCCAAACCGGACCTCTCCAATACTTTTTTGGATTGAAACGTTCTTCTGTTGGATCAAATGAAGCGCAGAGATAGGAATTTTCTCCACCAAAACGCTCTTGTAAAGTTTGTATTAACTTAACTGCTTTTTCCTTGTTGGGTATTCCAGCAAACAAAGGAGTAAATGATGAAGATGAAATCAAAGGAATTGGTTTACTATTTCTTATATCATAATGAATATAGGCATTCAGGTTATGATCGAATAGTTTATCATTAAAACTCTTTTTACTTTTTTCCTGCCATTTTTCTAACTGTTCTACTTTTTCATATTGATCCCCAATAATTCCATATAGTTTTATCAGGGACTCATTAGATTTGAGGAGCATTGCATTAAATAAAGGATCATACACCAAAAAAGGAGAGCGTTCTGCTATTAAGCGATCATCATAATTACAACTTTTTGCAATTTCGATTATATTTATGTAATGATCATATTCTCTCTTTGTTGGCCGTTGAGAAGCATCTACATGAGTTGTATCTTTTCGTTGAAAATCATAATCCGGAGGATCCATGGTTTCCCAAATATGATCCCACATCGGTGAATTATCAGTACCGGATTCCCAATTGTGATAGATATACACCAAACCTTCATCAAAAGGGTCGCGATGTGAGTAAAAATAATGATGATTTTTGTAGACGCTGTCAATCCGAGATTCAATAAAACAAAGGATGTCGTCTTTATCTTCTGCTAATCTATATAACTCTTCAAGAACAAATCCAATAACCGGAGGTTGTGTAATACCACTGGACTTATATTTTTTGGATGCTTCAGGATGTAAGTAAGTGTGATGAAAATCAGGTCCCGGAAAATAAGTATCACTATCATTATGAAAAACAATATGCGGAATAAAACCATTACCCCACTGCGACTTCAAAAGAGAATCTATTTCTGATTTAGCTTTTTCGATATCAAAATGAGCAAGCCCAATGGCAATAAACCCCGAATCCCATTTCCATTGAAATGGATAAAGTCCTTTACAGGGAATAGTAAACCCTTCGGGTTGAAAGTTATCCAACAATACTCTTTTTGCTTCTTTCAACAAATTATCTTTATTCATTCTTGCAACATTATATTTTCGATCATAAGGCCCTATATAATAAGTTTTAGTATTATTCTATTTTTAAGGATATATTTGTAAATATAGCAAGTAGTCAACTGGATTTTACACAATAAAGACCATAAAGTACCGCAATCGTTTGCATAATTCACATTTCATGAATGGGTAAAAGAAATATCACTTTAAAAGATTTATCAGAAAGGTTAGGATTTTCTGTGTCTACTATTTCTCGTGCACTAAAAGACCATCATGATATTAGCCAGGAAACTAAAGATAAGGTACAACAACTGGCAAAAAAACTTAATTATATCCCTAATCACTCTGCTCAAAGCCTAAAAAATAGCCAAACCAAAACTATTGGAGTGATCATTCCTAATTTACTCCTGGATTTTAGCTCGAAAATCATTAATGGAATGATACATCAATCAAGAAAAGAAGGATACCGTTTGGTCATATCAGAATCGGGTCATAATCCTGATCTGGAAAAAGATATGCTAGAAAATATGATTCGATCGGGAGTGGATGGTATTTTACTCTCGTTAACCAATAACACCAAAAATATTGATCATATACTTCTTGCTAAGGAAAAGTGCCCTATAGTTTTATACGATAAGGTTTCTGAGAAAATACCCTGCACCAGGATTATTGTAGACAATGAAATTGGCGCTTACAATGCTACCAAACACCTTATAGATCAAGGGAGAAAAAAGATAGTTTTTATCAAAGGAGCCGAACATTCTTTTAATGCAAAAAAGAGGTTTGAAGGCTACCTTAGAGCCCTAAAAGATCGACAAATTAAAGTCGATAAAAACCTGATTCCGCAATGTGATACTGTTTGTATACAAGAAGGCACAAAACTGGTAAATCAAATGATATCAAAAAGGATTGAATTTGATGCTATTTTTGCGGTAACTGACGATGTAGCCATAGGAGCCATTAAAGCTTTAAAAAAACATAATATCATAATTCCTAAGCAAGTGGCTGTAGTGGGGTTCAGTAATTCTAAAGGCACCACTATTATTGAACCTAATCTCACTTCGGTTGATCAGCCTGGCTATACGATTGGCATCAAGGCTATAGAATATTTACTAAAAGAGTTAAAACTTGCTCATCAAACCGAACATCTACTAAGAACAACACCTAAAACCATAGAATTAAAAACAAATCTTATCAAAAGGGAATCCAGTTAACTCAGTACTACTTGATATATTCATTTACCAAATTGCGTATCAATTTGTTCAAAACTCACTTTTCCCAAAAGCTTTCCTTCAGGCGAAATTAGGAATTTAGCTGGAATTTCGGTCACCCCATATTTTCTTGCTATTGAAGACATCAATACAAACCTATTTTGATCCACTATCTGATGCTTCCATATGTAGCCAAGTTTATCAGCGGCTTTTTTCCAGGTCTTATCATTTTTCTCCAAAGCTACCGTAACTATAGTTACTTGATCTGAATATTTTTTATGAATATCTACCAGTTTTGGGCTTTCTTTTATGCAAGGAGCACACCATGAACCCCAAAAATCAAGCAATACATGTTTTCCTTTTAATTCAGATATTCTGAAAGACGTTCCATCTATTAATGTTGCCTCAAAGTCGGGCGCTATTTCTCCTTCTGCTGCAGCCGTAAATTTTGTATACAAATAAACAGCTCCTATGATGACAACCACTACCAATAGTATACGCTGAAATAACTTATCCATAAAGAAATATAATCTATTCTTAATTACTAAAATATGTATTCTTAGATGATTGGTCGTTTATATTGCTGATTTCATACATTTTTTAAAACTAAGCCGCATAAAAAAACCCTCATCGATTATGATGAGGGTTTTGTAAGAAGGCGGTGACCTACTCTCCCACGGATTGCAGTA
>CANMLL010000003.1 GCA_947498775.1 uncultured Aquimarina sp. | reverse complement strand
GGCTGCTGAATTGCTTTACATGCATTATTTTAGTGAACTTTTTTATTCGTATTTATAAATCAATATGTCAACAATATTATGTTAGTAGTAAGTAGAGAGTACAAAGTACAAAGTAGTAAGTTTTTAAAAACTTAGTACTGACTACTTAATACTTAATACTAATAAAGATTTAAGGTGGTTATAGCAACGGGGCTCACCTCTTACCATTCCGAACAGAGTAGTTAAGCCCGTTAGCGCCAATGGTACTGCAATCCGTGGGAGAGTAGGTCACCGCCTTCTTACAAAACCCTCATCATAATCGATGAGGGTTTTTTTATGCGAGAAATGTTACAAATCTAATTGTTTACTAATCTTTTATATAGTAACTTTATCAATATCTAATCACTTGATATTAAATAGAGTATAACTTGTATAATAGAGCTACAAATAGTGTGCTATCTTCAAAAGATAAATTAGTGATACCTATTCTATTTAGTAGTTTAGTCTTTTTACTTCTTATTTTATTTCAACCATTTGAGTATAGATCATATACATTTTTTAGAACTCTTGGAGATTCGTTACTTTCTGCTTTTTTAGTGTTGATAGCGACATTATTAACAAGGGTAGTGATTCCTTATTTATTTCATAAACAATGGCAAAAAGAGAATAGAGAGTTTATAAATAGTAGTATTGAAGTTATTTTTGATATGATACTATTTCTTACACTTTCTTTTTTCATAAACTTAAGTAATGGAGGTTTTATAAATCAAGACTATATTACTTGGTTAGGGCTATCATTGAAATATATTTTGATTTTTGAAGTATTATTTATTCCATTATTATTATTTGTTAAATATTATTATTTCTTAGGTAGGCCTATAAAAAATAAAGAAGATTCTTTTTTCTCTAAACAAAGTTTAGAAACTTCTTTTAAATCAACTTCAAAAAAAATATGCTTCACCTCTAAAACTGAACAAAAGTGTATAGAGATATTACCTCAAGATCTTATCATGATCAAAAGTTGGGGTAATTATATGGAAGTGTTTTATATGAAAGATCATGAAGTTGTTTTTTCTTTATTAAGAAGTACACTTACTAATATAAATGACACTATAAAAGAATATCCTTTTTTGTTTCAATGCCATCGTTCTTATGTGATTAATATTAATAAAGTTTTAGCAGTAAAAGGTAATGTTAGAGGATATCAACTCACAATTGAAGGTATATCAGCTAAAATTCCCGTTTCTAGATCACGAGTTTCATTATTTGATTTGGTACTTACACAAAATAAATAAGTTTATTATTTAGGATAATTAATTTAGGATTTTCCATCTCGACACAAAAACCTCCCATTCATCCCATTTATAGAAACATAATGAGTATTGTGCTTTTATTTGTAGTGGTTAATCATCTATAAATAGTGTATTCATGAGAATAAAGATTTTACGAATCATTGTAATCATAGGCGGGTGTATATGTATTACAAATTGCAAAACGGTAAAAACTGATAATTTACTAGAAGCTCCTGATACTTGGAGAAAAGAAGTGCTGGAATTTCCATTAATATTTGCAGGATCATTACCTTATAAAGGAGAGGAACATATACGTTTTGCCGAAGGTTGGGGAGATGTTAATAGTGAGACATATTTTAGCTATGTTTTTTTATGGAGTCTAGATAAAGACCCAGATTTAACTATTACAAAAATTGAATCGGATATGAATGTTTACTTTACTGGTTTAATGAAAATGGGATTAATTACAAAGTTTCGATTTTTTAAAAAATTACCTAAGACATTTACTTCTTTTAAAGAAAGTAATGATAGAGATAAATCTTTTGAAGGAATAATTAAAGTATATGATGCTTTTTTTATGAAAGAAATAATAACTCTGAATTCTAAAATATCTATATCTTATTGTGATAAAGTAGAAAAGCATTTTGTTTATTTCAGGTTATCTCCTAAAAATTTTCAAGACCCAGTCTGGGATGAATTACATAAAGTAAATGTAAAATTTGATTGTGATATAAAACCTTAGCATTCTTTTTATAGTTTTTTTAAATATATGAAATGCTAAATGATTTCTGTCGAGTGTATTTTTAGACATTAATAATTTATTAGGAATTATTCCTAATAAATGGAATTATTCCAATAATTCATTTTTTTATAGTAGTTTTGTATTTCTTAACAAAAGTATAATGCAAGACCAACTATATACCGTTATTGATGTCGAAACTACAGGAAAAGGGATTTTAGGCAATCGTATTACAGAGATTTGTATTGTACTATTACGAGGAAATAAAATCCTCGATAAATTTACTTCTTTAGTTAATCCCGAACAGGATATCCCTCCCTTTATTACAGGACTTACCGGTATTGATAACGATATGGTTAGAAAGGCTCCTAAGTTTCATGAAATTGCAGAGCGTATTATTGAGATAACCACCGGAGCCATTTTTGTAGCCCATAATGTCAATTTTGATTATAATGTTCTTAAGGGAGAGTTTAGAGGCTTAGGATATACGTTTAACCGAAAAAAACTATGTACAGTACGGCTTTCCAGAAAATTAATACCAGGATTATTTTCTTACAGTTTGGGTAGGCTTTGCTCGTCACTTAATATTCCTCTATTAGATCGGCATCGAGCCGAAGGGGATACCGATGCTACAGTGATTTTATTTCAGCGAATTTTAAAGCTTGATCCAGAATTTACGGTAATAAAATCCTTTTTAAATGCTCGTTCTAAAGAAGCTACGCTCCCCCCGCATCTTGATGTAAATATTATTAATACGCTACCAGAAGAAACAGGAATATATCTATTTAAGGATCAAAAAGGAAAAGTTATTTACGCCGGTAAGGCAAAGAATATAAAACAACGGGTGATTAGTCATTTTTATGATAAAAAGAATAAAGAGTATGCACTTGGTCAGGACACATATGCTATAGATTATGAGGTAACTGGTAATGAGTTGATAGCACTATTGTTGGAAGCAGAGAAGATTCAAAAATATTACCCAAAATTTAATCGGGCCCAAAAAAAACCAATGGCGCCGTATCGAATTATACAATATATTAATAGAAAAGGAATCATACAGCTAGCTATCGACAGATCAAAAAGAACAGATGATTCATTAGAGGTATTTTATACACGATCTGATGCTATAGAACAGTTAGAAAGATTGTGTTTTGACTATCAATTATGTCCACGATATTGCAATTTGCAAAGTACTACAGAACGCTGCTCTCATTATCGTATAAAAAATTGTAAAGGAATATGTCATGGTCAAGAATCTGTGGCATTATATAATATGCGGGTGCAACAAGCATTAGCGTCTTTGAAGAAACAAAAAGAAACCTATCTAATAAGGGAAAAGGGTAGGACTATAGATGAACATAGTTTTGTGATGATACAAAATGGAATTTATAAAGGGTTTGGCTATGTTCATCAATCAGAACAAGTATCATATTTTAATGATTTTGAAACCTTTTTGATACTACAAAAACATACGTATCATACCACAAAAATCATCAAAAGTTATTTGCGTAAACATGGGGAAAACAATGTTATATATATGTAAAAGGAATCGTTATGAATACTACAATTGTGCACTTCGACCTGGATACTTTTTTTGTATCCTGCGAACGTCTTTTGGATAGCAGGCTTAATAACAAACCTGTTATTGTTGGGGGGACTGGAGATCGTGGCGTAGTGAGTGCAGCTAGTTATGAGACCAGAGCGTATGGTGTTCACTCTGGGATGCCTATGAAGATGGCCAGGCAACTTTGCCCTGCAGCGATCTATATACGTGGTAATGCAGGTACATACACAAAATTTTCAAAACAAGTAACCGAAATTTTACAAAGCGAAGTACCTGTTTTAGAAAAATCTAGTGTAGATGAGTTTTATGCAGACCTTACTGGGATGGATCGATTTTTTGGATGCTATAAATTTGCTTCTGAGCTGCGAAATAAAATCATTCATGAAGCAGGGTTACCTATTTCCTTCGGGCTGTCTGTAAATAAAACTGTTTCTAAAGTTGCTACAAATGAAGCTAAACCCAATAATCAATTAAAGATTGATACAGGTTATGAGAAAGCTTTTTTGGCACCGCTATCCATCAAAAAAATACCGATGGTAGGGGAGAAAACGTATCGTACCTTTTGTAATATGGGGATTAAGAATGTACATGCCGTACAACAAATGCCTATAGAGATGATGATTTCTGTATTCGGAAAAAACGGCCGTGTTATATGGCAACGCGCCAATGGTATTGATCATACACCTATTGTAGAGTATCACGAGCGCAAATCTATTTCTAGTGAGCGTACCTATGGTCAAGATACTATTAATGTTACTACGCTGAAAACTACAATTACTGCAATGGCCGAGAATCTTGCTTTTCAATTAAGACGTGGAGGAAAGCTTACATCCTGTGTGACAGTGAAGATTCGTTATTCTGATTTTCAAACCTATTCTAAACAACTTAAAATACCATATACTTCGGCTGATCATCACTTGATCCCGGTTGTGATGGAACTTTTTGAGAACCTGTTTAGCAGAAGACTATTGATACGTCTTGTGGGGGTACGGTATAGTGGTTTAACTGCCGGAACCTATCAAATCAATTTATTTGATGATGAAAAGAAGACTGTAAATCTATACAAAGCTATGGATACTATACGTATTCGTTATGGGGATCGCAGTATTATGCGTGCAGCTACGATGGGTGATGGGGCACGTACTATTGGAAATTTCACAAATCCATTTAATGGAGAGCCACCTATTGTGTTAGCACATAGAACCCAATAAATAATTCTAATATGAAAGAAAATGTATTTAAATAATCATTCATATTATAGTTTACGTTATGGGACTATCTCAGAAATTGAGCTGTTAGAAATGGCGCAACAATATGGTTGTGATGAGTTTCCTTTGACAGATATTAACAATACTTCTGCTTGTCTGAATTTTATACGAAAAGCACCTTCATTTGGTATAAAACCTATTGTTGGAATTGATTTTCGCAATGATGCCCAACAATGTTATGTTTGTCTTGCAAAGAATAATAAAGGTTTCCTGGAATTAAATCAGTTTCTTTCTGAACATTTGCATCAGGAAGAACCTTTTCCGGATCAGGCTCCTTCTTTTGATCATAGTTTGGTGATTTATCCTTTTGAAAAATTACTAGCTATAGAAAAAACAACCTTTTTGGCTAATGAATTTATTGGTATAGGGCTTGCCGATATTAATAAGTTACGTTTTTCAAAACTAAGTGAGTTTACTGATAAATTAGTGGTGCTTCATTCAGTTACTTTTCGCGATAAGCGTGATTTTAATACACACAGATTGCTACGTGCTATTGATACTAATATGTTATTAAGCAAGTTATCCGAATCACAACAAGGCAAGCCCGAACATCAGATGTATCCTTTAACCACGATCAAAGATGCTTTTGAGAATTATCCACATATCTTAAAGAATACAAAACAATTACTTACTCAATGCAGCATTGAGTTTAATTTTTCAAAAGATAGAGAAAATCAGAATTTAAAGACTGTTTTTGAAAGTATAGATGAAGATTATGAAAAGCTTGTCGATCTTTGTGAATCTGGATTGCCTAGACGTTATGAAGAGGTGACTGATGCTATCCGTGAACGGTTAAAGAAAGAGCTTTCTCTAATTAAGCAACAAAATTTTGTAAGCTTCTTTTTGATTAATTGGAAAATCATTCAGTATGCAAAATCCAAAGACTATTATCATGTAGGTCGCGGTAGTGGAGCCAATAGTATTGTTGCTTATTTATTGGAGATTACTGACGTAGATCCTATAGAACTAGATTTATATTTTGAACGTTTTATGAATCTATATCGGGCCAGTCCACCAGATTTTGACATCGACTTTTCTAGCTGGGATCGAGAGGACGTCACCCGTTTTATTTTTGAAGCTTTTGGGGATAATGGTCAAGCGGCTTTATTAGGGGCTTATGTAACCTTTAAACATAGTGGCGCTGTTCGGGAGTTGGGGAAAGTATTTGGGCTCCCCAAACATGAAATTGATAAATTGAGTGATGGGAAATATGATCCTCAAAAGTTGGATAAACTTTCCAAACTGGTACTTCAGTATGCAAAATACCTGCATGGACGACCAAACTATATAAGTATTCACGCAGCAGGAATCCTTATTTCTGAAAAGCCTATTCATTATTTTTCAGCAACACATTTACCTCCAAAAGGATTTCCTACAGTTCAGTTTGATATGCATATTGCTGAAGATGTAGGGCTTTATAAATTTGATATTTTAGGACAGCGAGGACTCGGAAAAATAAAAGATGCGATGGCAATTATCAAAGAGAATCGCCCAGAGGTAATGTTACCCAATATTCATAATGCAAAGCCTTTTTTTGAAGACCCTAATATCAATATGATGATAGAAAGGGCCGAATGTATCGGGTGTTTTTATGTAGAATCTCCCGCAATGCGAATGCTATTGAAAAAATTAGGGGTGCGAGATTATTTAACATTGGTAGCTGCTAGTTCTATTATACGTCCGGGGGTGGCAAAAAGTGGGATGATGCGAGAATATATTTTACGCCATAAAAATCCAGAACGAAGAAAACAAGCACATCCTGTTTTGTGGGATATTATGCCTGATACGTATGGGGTGATGGTATATCAGGAGGATGTAATCAAGGTAGCGCATCACTATGCAGGACTTGATTTGGGAGAAGCCGATGTGTTACGAAGAGGGATGAGTGGTAAATATAGATCTCGCGAAGAATTTCAAGCCGTGAGAGATAAGTTTATTGCTAATTGCCGTGAACGAGGAGAGGCCGATGACGTGATCTTTGAGGTGTGGAGACAGATAGAGAGCTTTGCAGGATATGCCTTTGCAAAAGGGCACTCTGCATCTTATGCTGTAGAATCTTATCAGAGTCTATTTCTGAAATGTTATTATCCTCTTGAATATATGGTGGCTACCATTAATAATGGAGGAGGGTTCTATCGCGTCGAAACCTATTTGCATGAAGCACGAATACAGGGTGCAACTATCCATGCGCCATGTATCAATACGAGTTCGATAGCATCCATAATCAATGGAAAAGAAATCTATTTGGGCTTCCAGCATTTGCAGGGACTTGAAAAACGTTCGATGTTAAAAATAATGAGTGGCAGGGTGTATGGATTGTTTAGTTCTCTGGATGATTTTATGGAGCGAGTACCACTTTCTATTGAACAATTAGATATTCTTATTCGTATTGATGCTTTTAGATCCTTGGGTAAGGATAAACGTAGTTTGTTATGGGAAGCACATTATAAGTGCAATCATATTGCTATTAACGAGTTTCAGCAGCAGCTTTTTAAAATCCATACAAAGGATTTTATATTGCCAGAATTTACGATCACGGATCTAGAAAGTGCTTTTGATCAGCTAGAATTGTTGAATTTTACACTGTATGATCCTTTTATTTTATTAGAGACACCACCAAATAGTAATTTATCAACTTCAGACTTAGTTCTTTATTTAAACAAAATTATTGTGATTTATGGATATTTGGTCACTGTCAAAAATACAGGGACTTCTGGCGGAAAGCGGATGTTTTTTGGTACATTTTTGGACCAGAAAGGCGAGTGGATAGATACGGTACATTTTCCACCAGCAGCCAAGAAATATCCTTTTAGAGGAAAAGGGATTTATCGTATTACAGGAAAAGTAGTCTCTGAGTTTAAATTTTTAAGTATTGAAGTCATTAAACAAGAACGGATGCCTTATGTTTCGGATCCTAGATTTGATGTTACCTATAATAGAAAGGAATTATCAGAAGGACAAGAAAAACCTTTTAGGTTATTGAAATAGAAAAAGTCAAGATGAGTTCAATAAGAAAAGCATAAAAAAATCTTTCACAACAATGAAAGATTTTTATTTAGATTAGATCAGAAACTAAAATGCACTAATACAGCACCCACTAAGGCAAGCTACGGGAAATCCTGGGATTAAAGGTCTGCATTGGGAAGCACTAGTACAGCTTTGTCCAGTAGCCCCACCACCATTTGAATTACATTGTCTTTTGTCATAATGAGATCCTGTAATTAAAGATTGCTGTTTCTTATTCAGTTTTTGAATACCTTGTAATGCTAAAATTTTTTGATGCATAATAAATTAATTTAACAGGTTAATATTAATTTCAATTTACAACTAAACGTTTAGGTTTTTTGAAATTTGTATATTCTTTAACCATTTCGCAACCTTCCCGTTTGTAAAGTTTTTGGACTTTAAAAAACTATATAAGATATTCGATTTACTCGATAATTGAGATTTAAATGCTCCGAGGCTTGCCTCGAAATCAAAAATCAGTTTCTTACAAATGCCTCGTGGTCTTCCCCCGAGGTTCTTTACTAAAAAGAGTTCTTGTTTTTTGAGCTTTTATTAGAATTCAGAAGAAACTTTTTTAAGTATAATGAAAAAAAAACGACACCTTAAAAAAGGTGCCGTCTCTAAAAATTTTATTTTGGGGCTCAAAATAAAATTCAGCGTTAATTAATTTTCAACCATATTAAAACTAGCAAACTGTTGCATAGCTGTTTGGGTAAGTTCTTTTGCTCTATTTACATAAAAAGTTTTTGTATCATCAAGAGATTCGTTTTTCAATTCGTTATCACTTCGTGAATAATCTGCTTGTGATTCGAATGTAGCTTCTTCATTAAGTACTACGCTTAATTCTTGCAATGCGTTTTCAAGCTTTTTTAATGCTTGTTCTGCTTTAGATTTTATTAGGGTTTGTTCTTTTAATTCAGCAGCGCGTCTCGCTTCAAATTGAGCTTTTTGCTTATTTTGCTGTGCTATTTGTTGCTCTAATTTTCTTTGTTCGATTTCTAACTGACGTCTTTTTTCTTCTAATTCTTTTTGTTTGCTAGATACTTCTTTGCTCATATCTGCTATTTCATTTTCCTGATCAACAGAAGCTTCTTCTGCATAAGTATACTCACCAACGTTGGCTTGGCAAAAGGTTAACTGTTCTAATAATTCAGAACCAAGTTCTTTGGCGCGTTTTGCAAAAAACCTGCTTCGCTCATAGGTATCTTGCTCTAGCGAACTTTGCATGTCTACTTTAGCCTCATAGGCAGTTTCATTAGCTTTTTTGCATCCACACTGATCAGCCAGGTTTTCTACTTTTTCAAAAGCTTCTATAGCTTTATCAGCATATTCCTGTGTATGATACACATTATTTGATCCATGCGCTTTTTTACTGTGTGCGTATGCATAACTAGCTGCAGTTAGCGCATCATCATATACGTTTTGAGCGTTGATTTGGGTAATAAAACAAGATAAGAATAAGATAAGTGCAATTTTTTTCATTCTACTGGGGCTTTTAAATCACAGGACAAGTATACGACATTTTTTAGGTATCGTCCAAAAAAAAACGTCATTAATCGATAAAATACGCATTTTATCTTGAGTTTTACGGGTAAACCTTAATTTAGGTGATAAACATCCTACTGTTTTGTAAGAAAGAACTTTATGATATTATAAATCTATAATACAACGATAACAATCATTTAATATTTCGGTACAAGGTCAAAAAAATTAAATTTATCTTTCAATCTATATGATGTGTAAGTTAATTATGTATCTTACGTCCAAATAGTTTATGAAAGAACTAATCGTATCTTCAATTAATCATAATCTTAATAATGCAATTGCTTTATTGAAGGCAATAGATTCAACTACATATCAGGATACTTCGGTTGGACCTTATTATTCAAGTATTGGATCTCATATACGGCATACACTTGACTTCTTTGATTGCATAGTTAGCGGTCTGGATTCTAATAATATCGATTTAACGGCTCGTAAGCGGGATGAGATTTTATCAACAAACAAAGAATTTGCTATACAATATATATATGAGTTGCAAGAAACATTGTTATCTTATATTGATGTAAATACGAATTATTTAATTCACGTTACTGATAATATGGGGCAGGGTAAGATAACAGTAAATTATACCTTAGAGAGTATTTTAGCTCATGCCAATAGTCATACGATCCATCATTATGCAACTATCGGCTATATCCTTGATAGCCTGGGAATAGAAATAAAAATTCCTGGTTTTGGTTATAATCCGACTTCACCGGTAAATAAGAGAGAGGGGATTTAATACCAATTTAAGTCGGAATAGAAACTTATAGGCTTGAAGCTGATTATGGTTTGGATTAAAAGAAATTAAATTATAACCCTGTGTGTTGATATCAGAAAAAATTATCGCTTTCCAAACATTGACTCCATAATAGTTCGTATGCCTTTAAAAGCCATAAATATGGCAAATCCTGCGCCGATCAATCCTAAAATTAGAATAGGGACATATAGGGGGTGATCTTGGTTTTTGAAGGCAGAATGTATAATTACCGGACTAATAAACATAAGAATAAGTGCAATCGCCATACGTTGCACTCCTTTTCCCAATAATTCTTTGTTGGTTCTATTAGGCTCCATAATTGTTTATTGCATTGCGTACACTACCATGTTTTTCTAATAACTCAACTGCTTGTTCTCTGTTGATGTTTAATTCTTCCATAATCATGCGAGTACCGCGATCTACTAACTTGTTATTGCTAAGTTGCATATCAACCATTTTATTTCCTTTTACTCTGCCTAATTGGATCATAGTGGCAGTCGAAATCATATTTAGCACCAGTTTTTGTGCGGTTCCTGCTTTCATACGAGAACTTCCGGTTACAAACTCTGGGCCTACGGTAACTACGATAGGGAACTGTGCTGTTTTGGCAAGCGGGCTTCCTGCATTGCAGGCGATACAACCAGTAATTATATTGTTATCATTGCATTTTTGTAGTGCGCCTATAACGTAGGGCGTGGTTCCCGAAGCGGCAATACCGATCACAACATCTTTTTCTGAGATTCGATATTCTTGTAGATCTTTCCATCCTTGCTCTGTGTTGTCTTCTGCAAATTCTACCGCTTTTCTGATTGCTGGATCCCCTCCGGCAATTAATCCGATAACCAAATCATGAGTAACTCCAAAAGTAGGAGGGCATTCGCTAGCATCAACTATTCCTAATCGACCACTGGTTCCTGCTCCCATATAGAAGAGCCTTCCTCCATTTTTTAATTTATTTACAACTTGAGTTACTAATATTTCAACTTGCGGAATTGACTTTTCTACTGCAATAGGAACAGTCTTGTCTTCGTTATTGATATTAATCAATAGTTCATTGATACTCATCTTCTCCAGATGATTATATTTTGAAGCTTGTTCTGTAGTTTTGGTAAAGTTCATACTTCAAAAATACTCATTTTTAAGATGATGATACTAGTTTAATAAGTGAAGTGGTTTAAACTTTTTTCAATTGGCTATAAAAATGATCTTTTGCGTTCAGTTTTTGTCTTTTTTCTTACTTCGTAGTGTTGCTATAAAAGTGCAAAAAAGACTTTAATTGATTACAAAACCTCTATTTTTTGGTTCAATCAAAAAAATTTAAACCACTTTTTGGTAAATACTATCATTCTTCTACGGTAAATTCAAATCGATTGGCTTCAGAAAGATTGAAATATCCAAGAGGATAGTTATCTGGATTTGTAGTATTGATTATATTTCCTCTCAATAAGGCCGGGGGTGTTTGAAAAGGACCTCCGCCATCTTGATCACTTTGATCTATAAGTAAGCCGGCATAATTGAAATATTGCCTATCAATGCCCAGAATTTTGATAGTTATATCACGACCTGCTACCATATCTTCATAGAAATATGAAAAATTAAAAAATTCGCCTTGATAGAAACGATCATCACTCACTTCTAAAAGGTTAAAATCAAAATCAAAAAGATAAAAATCATCCCTTGTCCCATCATCTGTGAATGAAACAATTATTTCAGTTTCATCACCATCAAACAAAGTTCCATCCCCTTGTTCTATATTTTCAATAGGTACGGTAGGAAAGAGTTGTGTTGTAGCTTTATATGTTTCGTTTTCGTGAATAACGGTTAACTCATATGGTATGTCAAATTGGGGAATAATTGTTATTCCATTTTCAGGAAGGTAAAACCCTGGTTCTGAGGTTTCATTAAAATTGATAATACTGTTGTCAGAAAGATCAGTAATAAAAACAGTAGCATCACTTACTGTAGGAATTTCTGTGTCAAAAAATGGAGCAGATAGTGTTAACCGTACTCCTCCTTCAGTATCTACCGGATTTTCATCTAAGTAAAACTCAAAAGAAGCGTCGATCACCAATCTTGGTTCTCCATCTGGTACATCTACATCAATAACATCTTCACAAGCTGTACATAGTACTAAAATTGATAGTATATAAATTAGCTTTTTCATTTGTCTAAAATTTAAAATTATAGGTTACTGCAGGAACAATCCCAAATATTGAGGTTCGTGTAGCTTCATTAACCAAGGTTTCATCATTTTGCCCAAAAGTAATGGATGCTGCATTTCTACGGTTATATAAATTGTAAATACTGAATACCCATTCTCCTTGCCATTTTCGATTTTTGTTTTTCCTTGGAGTCAAAGTGGCCGAGATATCCATTCTATGATATGCCGGTAACCGTTCACTATTTCTTGGTGTATCAAATACAGGGATTACTAATCCTTGATATTCAAATTGCCCGGTTGGATAATTTGTTGGTTGCCCGGTCTGAAATACAAAGTTAGCACCAAATTTCCATTTTTCATTCAATTCATAAGAACCATTAAAAGAGATGTCATGGGTCTTGTCAAAAGGTGTGTTGTACCATTGATTGTCATTAATTCCCGGTTCTTGTGCGGTTCTACCAGGTGTTCTTTGTTCTGATTTGGATAGGGTATAGGCCAGCCAGCCTTTAAATTTCCCTTCGTTTTTACGTAACAAAAATTCTAGACCATAGGCACGAGCTTCACCATTTAGAATATCTTGTTCGATGGCATTATTTGCAATTAAATCGGCTCCGTCTATATAATCAATTCGGTTTTCGATATCTTTATAAAAAATCTCTGTTTCGAGAGAATATTCTCCATCTCTAATACTTTTGAAGTATCCAAGCGCATATTGATTAAGTAACTGAGGTTTTATGTATTTGCCACTAGGTGTCCAGACATCTAACGGAGTGGGAGAATTTGTGTTTGAAAGGAGGTGTAGATATTGCGCCATTCTATTATAGCTAGCTTTTATTGAAGTATTGTCATTAAAAGCATAGGCTAGCGCTACTCTAGGCTCTAAATTTGTAAAGGTTTCAATTTGGTCACTTCGACTAAAATTTTCTGTACCAATAGGTTCTGCCGACTCGTAGATCTGAAGTTCTTCATTAAACAAAAGTGGATTGTCATTTTCATAAACATTTAGTTCGTCTTGCCCTAGTCTTATGAAGTTGCTTAACCTGAGTCCGTATTGAAGTGTTAAGTTATTAGAAATTTTATGTTCTGCATCTATATATGCTGCAAATTCGTTGGCATATTTATCGATAAGTTTTTCTCTGATAATTCCTGAATCTTCGCTATTTGGTTTAATTTCACCGGGATTAAATCTAAAGTAGATATTATTGATTCCGTAATTAAGTTGAAAGTTATTACTTATATAATGTTGCAGGTCATATTTTAGATTGAAATTACGAATCCCGGAATCCCACTCAAAACCTACAAAATCTAATTCTAACCCATAAAAATAATCTGAATATATAAGGGATAGATTAGAGAACAGCTTGTCTGAAAACAAATGATTCCATCGTAAATTAAGCACGGTGTTGCCATAGGTGTTCTCAAAACTTTCATTTATACTAAATACATCACGCCCAAAATATCCTGATAGAAACAAGTTGTTGTTTTCGTTAAGTTTATAATTTAATTTTGTATTTAAGTCATAAAAGTAGGCTACATTATCATTTTCAAATAGTTTCAAAAATAGATGCGCATACGAAGCTCTTCCTCCTACCAAAAAAGCCCCTCGATCTTTTTTGATCGGTCCTTCTGCCAACAACCTGCTGGATACAGCTCCTAAACCTCCACTCATTTTGAATTTTTTGCTATTTCCTTCTTTTTGATAGATATCTAATACCGAGGAAACGCGTCCCCCATATCGTGCAGGAATACCTCCTTTGTAGAGTTTAATATCTTTTATGGCATCAGGATTAAATACGGAGAAAAAACCAAATAGGTGCGAGGAGTTAAAAATGGTAGCTTCGTCTAATAAAATTAGGTTTTGATCTGCTGCTCCACCGCGAACATTAAATCCCGATGCTCCTTCACCGCCACTAGTTACCCCAGGTAGAAGAATGATCGATTTGATTACATCGGCCTCACCTAGCACAACAGGAATCTGTTTGATGGTTCCTGCAGTAAGCTTGTTAAGACTCATCTGGGGAGTCTTAATGTTCAATTTTTCTGCTTTTTCTGTGATTACTACTTCGTCAAGCATTTCGGAAGCTTCGATTAATTGAAAATTAAGTTTTTTATCTTCATTTAATTCTATTTCTTGCACGATATCTTGAAAACCTAAATAGCTTACCTGTAATTTATAAGTTCCTTGGGGCAATGTGATTGAGTAGAACCCATATTCATTGGTTACTACTCCTTTTCCAATTTCGGGAAAGATAATATTTACTCCAATAAGAGTCTCGTTACTGGATTGTTCAGAGACTGTTCCGCTTATGGTATGCTTTTCTTGACTATACAGAGAATATTGTGTGATAAGTATGATCAGGAAACTAATTGTGATATATTTTTTCAAAGGATATATGTTTTGATTATATGTTGAATAAAGTAAAAGAATGTGATTGTAGTTTAAAATTACAATAAAGTTGTTTTTAATTGAAAAGTGATATACAAACTATTAATATCTGTCTACCAATCTTTTTGAATAATCTATAAAAAAGTAAGATTGTAAAAGAAAAACTATAAAGTGAATTGTGCAGTTACATAGGCGTTAATTTTGAGTTATATTATTATCCTAAACATCTCTTTATGATCTCCACTGAAAATTGATAGGATGCCATTCTTCTTTATGTATTGTTCCGTTAACCGTGTTTTTGATATATACTTTATTGTTTTCAGAAAACACATATACAACATTTAAGCTTTCGGTTGCCTTTTTTTTTGATTCACTCATCATTTGGTATATTTTTTTTATAGCGATTTTTACCTAGATTAAATATGCCAACTTTTAGTCCAAAACCAAATGAGAATCCGTTGATCCGTGTAATATCATCGGTGAATAAGTCTACTTTGCTAGAAAACCTGTATTTCATTCCGGTTTCTAATTGAACATATCTGGATATATTATACAAGACATTGATACCTGGTTCAACTACGAATACCGCGTCCCAGTTTTGTTCTCGATTCTCCTCAAATTCATCATCATTCCAATCATCGTCGGCATATCCTGTGGCACCACCACCTATTAAGATGGGAAAAGAAAGATTGATTCTGGATTTACTAAACAAGATGGGCTCTAAATGCAAACCAGCATATGCTCCTCCCAGATCTGCGGTATTCGCTAAGAAAATCCCTCGTAGATTCTGTTCTGAGTAAAAACCTTTGGTTTCAAACCCAATTTCAAGCTGGCGGTTAACAACATAAGCTATTTTAAGAGCGACTATATATGTTTCTTTACCTTCAATTTCTCCATAACTTGGATTATACCCAGATAAAAACCATGCACAATATTTTTTCTATCATTAAACTCTATATAATCCTGAGACTCTTGAGCCGTTATTTTTGAAGTAATCCCGATTAAAATGAAAAAGAATGTAATTTGTATGTGCTTCATTATGCTTGGTTTGTTATATCATTGACAGATTAAATTGATAATAGTTGCATGTGATTTGTTTTTTATGGTAATCAAATCAACTGAATGTTATAATGATGTTTAATGTTTCCTTTATTCTTTTAGGATAATAACGCCTTTTTTACCTGTAATTTGAAATGTTCTTATCAGGCTATCACTTCCATAGCTCGCACTAATATCTCTAATCCTTTTTCGCTTATCAATAAGATCTGTTTTTATGTTAGTAAAAGATTTAGGTATTCTCAAAAGTCCTTGTTCGAGGGAAGCATTAAAATCAATCGATAAGCCTTTAATATTGATATTTAATTCTGAAGATTCCTGATCAATTATCACATTTGCATTGGCCTTTTGGATGTTAGAGATCCATACATCTGCTACTTCCATTATAAGGTTAATGTTTTCATACACAGAATTTATATTCATATTACTAAACATAAGTTCACCTTGTATATTCCCGACTTGATCTATAGTTATTTTATCTTTACTGGAATGTATCTCTAACGTTTCTACATTTTCAATATTTAAGACTGCACCGCTACTGGTTATTTTAAGATCTTTTGATGTTGCGAGGTCAATCTCTCCATTTTTGAAGCGTATATTTCCGTAGGTAATGGACTTGGTTTTTAATTTTCCGTATTTCATTTCTATGTTGGCATTGTTCAGACTTTTATTTATCCACATATCTCCGTGCTGGATATCGGCTTTTAATTTTCCATTCCAACTGCTTATAATGATATCACCAAATTTATTGGTCAAATTAATCTCTGCATTAAATGGTAGATAAATCGTATAATCAATTTGGATATTGCTTTTATCAAAGTCAAAAGGATTGGCTTTATCAAAGAATCTAGAAAAGATGCTATTGCTTTTCTCTTCGATAACAGAAGAGATACTTATAAAATCTTCGGTAGTATTGATTTTTGTTTTAATCCGGTTTAGTAATTCTTCGGCATCTTCTTTTTTCTTTTTGATTACTTGTATCTCGGCTTTGATTTGTACCGTCTTTTCTTCCCAACCATTGATAATGATATTTCCATATTTATTTTCTAAATGCAATTCTCCGGCATTGGTTAGGGGATACGTTTTTTCTATGTTTTTGGATGCTTTTTCCTGCGCCCAAACACTTGGTGTCAAAAACTGTGATATTAGTACTAATACAAGTGATTTATAAAATATAGCTTTCATTATCGGTTGATTTTTTAGAATCATTGATTTGCTCAAGTAAGTTCTCGATCAATTCTATTCTTTTCTTATAATTATTAACAATGGCTTCAAGAATGTATTCATTGTTAAGGTTTTTAGTCATTTCCTGTTTAAGAATTTCATAATCTTTATCTAGCTCATCCATAAAAGACAAGAATTCTTTTTTATTTTCTGGTTTTAATTTTGGATGGTTATTAACGAGTTGAACTTGAAATGACACTAAGTTTTTATAATAGATGTCTATATCCTTCAGTTCTTGGTGTACTACTTCATTTTGGTCACTTTGATTAAATTCTGAAGTAATGAAAAGACCTGCAATAGAGAAAACACCCACTAGAATCAAAATAGTGGCAGCTATTTTTAAGCCAGATAGATTCCAAAGGTAAATCACTTTTGTATTATCCAGGTTGGACTCGATATTATGCCATATCTTCTGTTTGTCGGCCTTTTGATCGTTAAAGAGATCTTTGTTTTCTTTTATATATTTTTCGAAATCATCCATTGTACTATAGGGTGTTTACAATTTCAATTAATTTTTTCTTAGCTCTATGATATTGGGATTTGGATGTAGAAATAGTAATGCCTAATATTTCTGAAATTTCAATGTGATCATATCCTTCTATCAAATAGAGATTAATAATTTGCCGATATCCGTTGGGAAGTATCTGAATTCCTTTTTTCACTTTATCGATATCGGTAGTTTGCAATGGTTCGCTTTTCTCATCGCTTACAGTATATGGATACTGCTCAAGTGGTGCGATAGGTATTTTTTTTAGTTTAAGATGATTTATACTTTTATTAATTACAATCCTTTTTAGCCACGATCCGAATGTGCTTTCATATCTAAAAGTCTTAAGCTTTTTAAAAGCTTCTGCAAAACTATCCTGTATAATATCTTCTGCATCTTCTTTAGTTCCGAGCATACGAAAGCTAATATTATACATAGCATCTACATAGAGCTCATATAATTGGTACTGAGATTTCCTATCACCAGACTTGCTTTTTTCTACAAGATCTTTATGTGTATGAAGGATATTGGTTTCCAATAAAATTGTACTTGGTTGAGAGTTTCTTTAAAGATACTTATCTATATACTACTATTGACAACGTGAAAACGTAAAGGTTGCATCGTTTTAAAATAAATTGAATCTTTTTGATGTTTTATGAAGAACTTATCTTGACTTTTTCTATTTCCTAAAAAATGATTGAAATTCACCCATATTTTGTTACTTTTCTTATCTGTAGCGCTGCTATAGCTTTCAAAAAGTGCCTCATCTGGTCAAATTTCACTACCATCGCTACGTCTGGCCTCTCCCTGTCAGTCGATCCTGGTCAAAAACAAAAAGTCAAGATGAGTTCAAGCATAAAAAAACCTGGATGAACATTTGTCCATCCAGGTTTTTTAAAATAAGTCTCTCAGTTTTGTAATTAAGCGTTTACTATATTATTTAATGTTTTGCTGGGTCGCATTGCATTAGATACTTTATTTATATCAGCCCAATAATATCCTCCCATATCAACGGCACTACCTTGTGCATCATTTAATTCCTGGATAATTTTTGTTTCATTATCTTCTAATTGCTTAGCTATGGCCGCAAACTCCTTCTGTAAATCGGTATCTTGGTTTTGTTCTGCAAGTGCTTGAGCCCAATACATAGCTAGATAAAAATGACTTCCTCTATTATCTAATTCATTTACCTTTCTGGATGGAGACTTTTTGTTGTCTAGAAATTTTATAGTTGCCTGGTCTAAAGTTTCAGCAATAATCAATGCTTTAGAGTTATTGTTAGTTTCGCCTAGATGCTCAAGTGAAGCTGCCAGTGCTAGAAACTCTCCTAAAGAATCCCATCTTAAATGACCTTCCTTGTTAAATTGCTGAACGTGTTTTGGGGCAGAACCACCGGCACCTGTTTCAAAAAGTCCACCGCCATTCATAAGAGGAACAATAGATAACATTTTTGCACTGGTTCCCAATTCTAAGATAGGGAAGAGGTCTGTATTATAGTCACGAAGCACATTTCCTGTAACCGATATGGTGTCTTTACCATCTTTGATTCTTTCTAAAGAAAAGCGTGTAGCTTCTACCGGAGACATAATTCTTATATCTAACCCTGTGGTATCATGCTCAGGTAAATATGTGTTCACTTTTTTGATTAACTCGGCGTCATGGGCTCTGTTTTTGTCTAACCAAAATATAGTGGGGGTATTGGTAGCTCTGGCTCTTTTAACTGCAAGTTTTACCCAATCCTTTACAGGAGCATCTTTGGTCTGGCACATTCTCCAGATATCACCTTTTTCTACAGAGTGCTCAATTAACGTATTTCCGTCAGCATCTACTACGCGAACGATTCCATCTCCTTGAATCTCAAAAGTTTTGTCATGAGAACCGTATTCTTCTGCTTTTTTGGCCATCAATCCAACATTAGGTACAGTCCCCATTGTGGTTGGATCAAAGGCGCCATGTTTTTTACAGAAATCAATAGTTTCTTGGTAAATACCAGCATAGCTACTATCTGGGATCACCGCTTTTGTATCTTGTGTGTTTCCATCTGCATCCCACATTTGTCCTGAGTTACGAATCATTGCTGGCATAGAGGCATCTATAATGATATCACTTGGCACATGCAGATTGGTAATCCCTTGATCAGAATTTACCATAGCCAATTTTGGGCCTTTTTCATAGCAAGCATGTATGTCTGCCTGTATCTCTGCTCTTTTGGCATCAGGAACTCTTTTAAGTTTGTTAATAAGATCTCCGAAACCGTTATCTATCTCTACACCAATTTCTTCAATAACTTCCGAATGTTTTTCAAAAACATCTTTAAAAAATACTTCTACAGCATGTCCAAAGATAATAGGATCAGAAACTTTCATCATTGTAGCCTTCATATGTAATGAAAACAGTACGTCTTTCTCTTTGGCATCGGCAACTTGTTCCTCAAGAAAAGCGATAAGCGCTTTTTTACTCATTATAGTTGCATCTATAACTTCTCCCTCAAGCAATGCGGTGTTTTCTTTTAGAACTGTTATAGTTCCATTATTGTCAACCAATTCAATCTTTACATCACCCGCTTTAGAAACAGTAACAGATTTTTCGTTAGAACGAAAATCTCCACTAGCCATGGTAGCAACATGCGTTTTTGAATCTGTACTCCACGCCCCCATAGAATGAGGATTCTTTCTAGCGTATTCTTTCACTGGTTTTGGTGCCCTGCGATCAGAATTTCCTTCTCTAAGTACTGGATTTACGGCACTACCTTTAATTTTGTCATACCTGCTTTTGATTTCTTTTTCAGTATTATTTTCTGGTTCTTCAGGGTAGTCTGGTATATCAAACCCTTGAAGTTGTAATTCTGCAATGGCAGCTTTTAACTGGGGTATTGATGCACTTATATTGGGAAGTTTAATAATATTAGCCTCAGGCTTTTGTGCAAGTTCGCCAAGTTCGACAAGGGCATTGGCTTGTTTTTGTTTATCAGCTAACTTTTCTGGGAAATTGGCAAGAATACGAGCGGCAAGAGATATATCTTTTGTTTCGATAGTGATATTTGCTGGTTTTGTGAATTTTCTAACCAAAGGAAGAAAAGAGTAGGTTGCCAAAGCTGGTGCTTCGTCGGTTTTAGTGTAAACAATTTTTGAAGTATTAACTCCCATATTTCTTGTTTTTATAGCGGTATCTTGATTTATTTTTACGACTCAGGGTTTTTGATACCTAATACGTTATTCTATCTTTAGGAAATAATTAGTCGTTTAATTTTTCTATGACAAACAGTAATGGCTGTATTTTTATTATTGTAATCAAAAGTTTACTATTTGCTATAGCAATTTTCCGTGCGCGAAGATACAAATCTAGTCATGTAAATGCAACCTGCGTGTTGTTAGTTTTGTATTTAAAAGATTTAATTAGAATTTCTTGAAACAAAGAGGTTAATAAATAACAGATACGCAATTTTAAACCTAATTATATGGGGATTTATAAAAATAAAAAGCCATATCAAGAATATAGGAATATTTTGATATGGCTTCACCTGAAATAATAATCTACCATGTTAGCTGTTTTACCCGCATTAAAATAAAAACTTTCGTTTTTTATACCATGCAATTTTTATTTCCAAATTTGAGTAGATTTAAATTTTCCAAATATTAATTTGAATAAAGTCTCTGCTACTCAACGACTATTAGAAGTGTCTGTTTTTGTAAGTTACGATTGTAACTTTTTAGTTTTTCACTTCTATAGTCTTATGCCATTTAAAATTAAAAAGGTGTCAAAACTTAATTTTTTCTTCTGAATTTCATTTTGAAATTATTTTAAAGTTAAGCCCTCAAAGTGATTTCAAGGATGTACTCAAAAAAATAACTTTCGTTTCATATTTATTTTAATTTCAAACTGGTCTTTTATTGTTCAAAGAACGTATTGTGTAATTACAAAATTGTAGGAATCCTTTTGTCATCGCTATAAAATCTGTAATTGCCTTTATAAAGATAAGAAAAATTGATTAGTTGATCAATAGTTGTTATTGTATTAGTTATCAACCGTTTATGAACCAAGGTTATTAACTTTTGTTCATAAAAAAAGGCTGCAGTTTTGCAGCCTTTTTGATTTGTAGAAAAAGAAATTAACTTCTTTTTTCTTTAATACGTGCTTTCTTACCAGTAAGTCCTCTAAAGTAGAATATACGAGCTCTACGAACCTTACCTCTTTTGTTAACTTCGATTTTTTGAAGCGCGGGTAGGTTTAAAGGAAAAATACGTTCTACTCCAATGGTACCAGACATTTTTCTAATAGTAAAAGTCTCAGTTGATCCTGAACCTCTTCTTTGGATTACCACTCCTCTAAAGAACTGTGTACGTGTTTTATTTCCTTCTTTAATCTCATAATAAACCGTGATTGTATCACCGGCAGAGAACTCAGGAACTTCTTTTTTTGTAACAAATTCGTCTTGTACGAATTTTACTAAATCTTCCATTTTGATATAGTTTCTTTGGTTTTGTTAAAGCAACATTCACGATTCTCGCCAGAGGTTGTTTTAATTAGGGTGCAAAAATAAGTATTATTTGATTATCTGCAAGAATTTTATGGTTGAATTTCATAATGAAATAGATTTTCTAATGCAGAATTGGTATAAAACGGATTAAAATAAATAAAAATCTCGAAACTTTATAAAATAGGGAGATCTCAGGATTTTAATCAGTTGAGGGGGTTGTTTTTTACTTTTTTAAAAACATCCTTCTTTTTCAACATGAATTAGGCTCTTGTTTCTTAAAGCGATAGCGATCTTGATTCTTTACCAGACACTAATAAAAGATATATCTAATCCTTCAAAAGATCAGGTCTTCTTTCTTCGGTTCTTTGGTATGCTTGTTCTTCTCTCCATGCTTCAATCTTGCCAAAATGTCCTGAGGTTAAAACCTCTGGCACTTTCCAGCCTTTATATTCTGCAGGTCTGGTATAAATAGGAGGGGCTAATAAATTATCCTGAAATGAGTCGGTGAGCGCAGAGGTTTCGTTCCCTAATACACCGGGAATCAGTCGTATAATCGCATCACAAAGAATTAGAGCCCCTAGTTCTCCTCCTGATAATACATAATCACCAACAGAGATTTCTTTGGTAACAAAATGATCTCTTACACGTTGGTCCACACCTTTATAATGACCGCATAGGATTATTACATTGCCTTTTAAAGAAAGTTGATTGGCTATACCTTGGGTTAGTGTTTCTCCATCCGGGGTCATATAAATTACCTCGTCGTAGTCTCTTTCTGATCTTAACTTAGAAATACATTTATCTATGGGTTCGATCATCATTACCATACCTGCTCCGCCTCCAAATTGATAATCGTCAACCTGTTTGTAATTATCCGTTGTATAATCACGTAGATTATGTAGATGGACTTCTACCAATCCTTTTTCTATAGATCGTTTCATTATAGAAGCCTCAAAAGGGCTTTTCAGGATATCGGGTACAACTGTTATAATGTCTATTCGCATCTCTTTCAAAATTCACTAGAATGCAAAGATGCAAAAGAATATAGTAAAAATCTAAAAAATAGGATTACTTGGCTCCGGCTTTACGTTGTTTGTTAATTTCGTCTTGAAGTTTACGCATCACTTTTTGTTCACGCTCTAAGGATCTTCTTCTGTGGTCTTCAAATTCTTCTTCAGTTTCGGCTAAAGCTTTTTTAGCTTGAACAGTAACTGCATTGCTGTTTTTAAATTTGTAAACAAAAAATCCTAGCATTGCCAAAAGAATAGCAACGATCACCCACATAATGGTTTTATAACTTGATTTGGTAACAGAAGCTCCAAAAAAGCCTAAGCTGTCTTTTTGCTGAGTAACCGAAGCGAGATCTTCGTTTGTTTTGGCCAGTGATTCTTCTAAACCTGCTATCGTAGTTTTTTGGTCAGTAATTTGCTGATTAGTAGTTTTTAGTTTTGCTTCAAGAGTTTTAAGTGTATCTGCAACATTTGCTTTTAGTTTGTTTACCCACACTTGTTTTATAACCTTGTATTCCTGGTATCTTCCTGATTTCTTTATTACAATATCAAATTGTCCTTCAATACTCTCTTGCTTTAAAGCCTGCTCAACAGTCAAATTTCCCTCTTGCGCAGATAATACTGAAGAAAAAGATAATAGTATAGTTAAAATTAATAGATACTTTGATAATTTCATGTGTTTTAATTCTTAATTTTAAATAATGTGCTCCGAGTGATCACCTGTATAGTAGATAGGTGAAAAAATAATTAACTTTATCCATAATTCAGGGAGATTGCCCTATCTTTTAGTTTCCTGTTAATTTCTTCTGTAACGACAATAAATGTACGATATTGTGGATAATTAAAAAGATTTTTTTTGTAAGAATTTAAGGTAGTGTAAAATTGTGATTAATTTATTGAAAATTAATATCTTATTTATTTGTTTAACTAAGCAAATAAAGCCGTTACATATTAACGGCTTTATTTATGCTATATAAGTTTGGATATTAATAGTATGTAAAACGTCTCACTTTGGCAATATATTTTGATAACCGTATTACCTGATGACTATATCCATATTCGTTATCGTACCATACATACAAAATTGCCGCATGCCCATTTGGATCAACAATAGTTGCATTGCTATCATATATTGATGGAGCAGAGGAGCCTACAATATCGCTTGATACAAGTTCGTTATTTAATGAATACTTAATTTGCTCTACCAAATTTCCTTCTAAAGCATACTTTTTGATTATCGCATTCATACTTTCTTTAGAAGTTTTCTTTTCCAAGTTAAGGTTTAGAATTGCCAAGGATCCATTAGGAACCGGAACACGAATTGCATTAGAAGTTAATTTTCCTTCAAAACTTGGCAAAGCCTTTGATACAGCTTTACCTGCACCGGTTTCTGTAATAACCATGTTGAGCGCGGCAGCTCGCCCTCTACGATATTTTTTGTGCATGTTATCTACCAAATTTTGGTCATTTGTATAGGCATGTATGGTTTCTAGATGCCCGTTAACAACACCAAAACTATCGTCAATTGCTTGTAAGACAGGAGTAATGGCATTGGTTGTGCAAGATGCAGCAGAAAAAATATCTACTTTATCTGGGTCATGTTCTTTATGGTTTACCCCGTGTACAATGTTAGGAATGCCTTTTCCCGGAGCGGTAAGTAATACTTTGTCAATTCCTTTAGCTTTTAGGTGTCTACTTAGTGCTTCTTTATCTCTAAATGCTCCAGTGTTGTCTATTACTAGTGCATTCTTGATACCATAAGTGGTGTAGTCGATGTCTTCGGGATTATTAGCACTAATAATATTTACCGTAGTACCGTTTATAATAAGGGCGCTATTTGCAATATCGGTTTCTACAGTACCTGCAAAATCTCCGTGAACAGAATCATTTCTTAATAACGAAGCCCTTTTTTCTAAAATTTCTTCGGTGACGGCACCGCGTGTAACGATTGCCCTAAGTCGTAACTGGCTACCTTTGCCGGTGATAGTCATAAGTTCTCTGGCTACGAGACGGCCTATTCTTCCAAATCCATACAGGACAACATTTTTTGGAGAAATAGGTTTAACTTTTTTAGCGTCTTTAAGTTTATTTTGAACAAATCTATTGATAGAACCGTGCTCGTCGTTTGATAAGTGATACTCATAAGTAAGCTTGCCAATATCTAATTTTGAAGGAGGTAAGTCCATCAACTTTATCGCCTGTGCAATTTCTGCAGAGTCAAAAATGGATATTGGTTTTTGCACAAATTCTCCAGCATATTGATGTAAATTGATAATCTCGCTAACATTTTTATCAATTAACTGATTTCTGAAAAGTACCAACTCGATAGCGTTGTCGTACCATAAATCGCTTACAGTTTTGATAAATGCTACTGTAGCGCGACGTCTGTCTGCCTGAAAGGCGAGTTCTTTTTCATAAACTTCGTTAGAGCCCATAATGTATTTTGTTTTTTAACAGTCTTGAAATTTCGTGCAAAAGTATATATTTCAAACGTTTTCGTAAAGTCTTTTTCAATAAAAAAATCCCATAGCTTATTTAAAGCAATGGGATGTGTTGTTTTTTATGGTTTTTTACTCGATAATCGAGATTTAAATGCTCCGAGGCTCGCCTCGAAATCAAAAATCAGTTTCTTACAAATGCTTCGTGGGCTTGCCCCGAGGTTCTTTACTTATTTATTGAAAAACAAATTCTCTCTTGTCACCATCTCTGTCAACTAGGCTTATCGTGATATCTTCATTTGGGTATTTACTCTCGATAATCTTTTTTACTTCTAAAACGCTTTTAACCTTTTTGCCATCGATCTCACTAATTATTAAACCTTCAAGATTGTATCTTTTCATTCTTGAGCTCAAAGCTTTGTTAATTACTACTCCATGATCAATATTAAATTTCTTTAAATAATTCTTTGGAGGATTCACAACTTCGACGCCTACATCATTAATACTATAGCTTTGAATTTCATATTTTGACAAAGTAACCGGTAAGACCAGTTCTTTGCTTTTTCTTAACACCTTGACATTAATGATGTCTTTAGGTCTTTTACTATTTACGTAACCCGTTAGATCGGCAAATTTTCTTATTGGTAATCCATCAATCTCTTTTATCACATCGCCTTCTTTTAATCCGGCTTTTTTGGCACCACTATTGTCTGCAACAGAAGCTACAAATACTCCCTGAGAGGTAGAAATGTCATACGCTTCAATGGCTTTTGGTGTAATGGTGCCGCCCGTGATGCCTATTATTCCTCTTTGCACATCACCAAATTCAATAATATCATCGATAATCTTTTTAGCATTATTAGAAGGTACGGCAAATGCATATCCTACATAACTCCCTGTTTGTGATGTGATGGCTGTATTTATACCTATTAACTCTCCTTTAATATTTACAAGCGCTCCACCACTATTTCCTGGATTTATAGCTGCATCTGTTTGTATAAAGGATTGGATATTGTCGTCATATTCGTTTAGATCTCTTGATTTTGCACTAATGATACCCGCTGTGACTGTAGAGGTTAAATTAAAAGGATTACCAACGGCAAGTACCCATTCTCCAATTTGTGCAGAATTTGAATCTCCAAACGGGATGTATGATAATTTTTTATCGGCTTCAATTTTTATTAGGGCAATATCAGACTGCGGGGCAGTACCTACAACTTTGGCTTTATAGGATTTATTATTGTTTAGGGTAACTTCAAGATCTTTGGCACCATCGATCACATGATTATTTGTAACAATATAACCATCTTCAGTAATAATAACTCCAGATCCTGCTCCTTGAATTTTTCGTTCTTCTGCACCTCCATTTCTAAAAAATTCCATTAAATTTCGCGGATTTCGACTAATCCCATATTGTTTAACATGTACGACTGCATTTACTGTTTTTTCGGCAGCAAAAGTAAAATCAATACTAGCAGTAGAGGCAGTATAATTGGGATTAGTAATGTTGTAATTTACAGGGATTGTATCCGATTTAGCCTCGGTTTCATGAATAACAACAGTTTCGGGTTCTAAAAACAATTTATATGTACCAATTGTTATGATCCCTGCAAGGATAGCAACAATCAATAAACTTAAAAATCTTTTCATCATCTTTTCTTTTTTGTTTAATTTAACTAGTTCTATACATATAGACTGTACATAACTTTTAAAATTACAATTATAGTATACTTTTTTTGAGATATTTAACTCACAATTAACAACGTTTTTATGTTTACATTCTTTGTACCTTTGTCTTTAATAATTGAATAATAATGACGCTTACTTTTTATAAATATCAAGGCACAGGTAATGATTTTGTAATCATTGATAATCGAGAGTCTATTGTGTCCAAAAATAATACCAAATTGTTTACCAGACTTTGTGACAGAAAATTTGGAATTGGTGCAGATGGGTTGATGTTGTTAGAGCGTCCTCAAAATCAAGAGGATGATTTTACTATGATCTATTTTAATGCCGACGGTAACGAAAGTTCTATGTGTGGTAATGGAGGAAGATGTTTGGTTGCTTTTGCTGCCTTTCTTGGGATCATAAAAGATAAAGCTACCTTTACGGCTATAGATGGTAAGCATCAAGCCGAGATAAAAGACGAGTTGATTCATTTACAAATGCAAGATGTTTCAGAAATCGAAAAACATGACTCGCATTTGTTTTTAGACACGGGATCACCACATCATGTTACTATGGTAGAAGGCTTACTTGATTTTGATGTGAAAAATGTAGGTAAACAAATAAGAAACGGAGCCCCTTATTTTGATGCAGGAAGTAATGTGAATTTTGTAGAAAAAAAATCCGAAAATTCATTTGCTGTGCGAACTTATGAAAGAGGAGTAGAAGATGAAACACTTTCTTGCGGCACAGGGGTAACGGCAGTGGCACTATCGATGCATGCAACCAAGTTGACAGATCAAGAAGAGGTAAAGGTGTATACAGAGGGAGGAGCACTTAAGGTTACCTTTACAAAAAACCAGAATGGATATGAAAATATCTTTTTAATAGGACCTGCAAAACAAGTTTTTAAAGGAGAAATTATATGTTAACTCTGAAAGGAAAGAATATATTTTTGAGAGCTCTTGAACCAGAGGATTTAGATTTTGTTTATATCATTGAAAATGATGAGCAGATATGGGAAATGAGTGCTACGCAAACACCATATTCACGTTTTTTGATTAAACAGTATCTAGAAAATGCGCATCAGGATATTTATGAAATAAGACAATTGAGATTGGTTATTTGCACTAATGATGAAGCGTCGATCGGTCTTATTGATCTTTTTGATTTTGATCCGACTCACAATAGGGCTGGAGTAGGAATCATTATTGCTGAAAAAGAGCATAGAGGCAAAGGCTATGGTGCTGAGGCCTTAGAACTTATAATGAAATATGGATTTACACATCTTCGTCTCAATCAATTATACGCAAATATCTCAGAGGATAACATCACTAGCATTAAGCTATTTGAAAACTGCGGGTTTAGTAAGGTTGGTGTGAAAAAAGAATGGAATTTAATAAATAACTCGTATAAAGACGAACTCTTATATCAACGATTATATGTACATTAAAAAAATACTATTAGGAATTGTTTTATTAGGTTTAATAGGAGGGGGGATTTTTGCATATTATGTATATCAAGCTATTTTTTCTCCTAATACAAGTTTTGAAACCGAGACTGCAACAGTCTATATACCTACAGATGCAACCTATACAGAGCTTATTGAAGAGATTAATCCATTGCTAAAGGATATCTATACTTTTGATAGAATTGCAAGAAGGAAAGGATACATAGATAACATAAAAGCGGGACGTTATATTTTAAAGAAAGGTCTTAATAATAATGATATTATTGGGGTTTTACGAAGTAAAAACACTCCAATCAATGTGAGTTTTAATAACCAGGAAAGACTTGAGAATCTAGCAGGGCGTATTGCAAGTCAGATAGAGGCAGATAGTATTTCATTGCTAAGAAGTTTTAATGACACAACATTTATTAACGAAAAGAAATTCTCTTTAGAAACAGCATTGTCTATGTATGTTCCTAATAAATATGAGTTTTTCTGGAATACCTCTGCAGAACAGTTTAGGGAACGAATGCTCAAGGAGTATCATCGTTTTTGGAATGAGAAGCGCACAGCAAGGGCCAAAGAAATTGGACTTTCTCCAAATCAGGTTACTACATTGGCGTCCATAGTTCAAAAGGAAACTGCAAAAGTAGACGAGCGCCCAAGAGTTGCTGGGGTTTACATGAACAGGTATACTAATAACTGGAAACTGGATGCAGATCCTACTGTGATTTATGCAATCAAAAAACATAGTAACAATTGGGATACAATTATTAAACGCGTTTTATATAAAGATTTAGAATTAGATAGCCCCTATAATACTTATATGTATGCAGAATTACCTCCCGGCCCCATTACTATGCCTGATATTTCTTCTATAGATGCGGTGTTGAATTATGAAAAACACGATTATTACTTCTTTGTGGCTAATGTTGAGAAGATGGGATATCATAAGTTTGCCAAAACGATTGCGCAGCATAATCGTAATAAAAAACAATACGTAAATTGGGTTAATAAGCAAGGAATTAAGAGGTAAAATTATGCTGCTATTTTTGTAGGAAAAAAAATAGTTTTTTCTTTTAGATTCTAAAAAAGTAAGCAGACTTATTAACAAAATTGTCATTTTTTTGTGAATTACCTTCTATAGAAGCGAATTAGTTTTGGTCGATCAAAATACTTGATTTGACGTTTAAGTGCAATTTTCTTTCGATTTTTGATAGTTTTAGGGGGTTTTTCCCTTGTTTTTTTGATGTAAATTGCTGTTTTTCAACATTATAATTATTTTAACATATAGATAGAGATTGTTTAAAAAATAATTGTATCTTTGCACGGCAAAAATTTAAGTAGAGGGGACCTTTTTTTAAGGGCTACTTAGAAATTTTTTATATGATAAAGAAGATAATAGGATTATCTGTTTTACTTACAATTGGGGGAATACTTTTGCTAGGTTTTACAACAAAAGAAAAGGTAGACTTTAGCTCATATAGCACTGCCGGATTAGATTTGCATTACATTGCACCTAATTTTGACGAAATAGAGGAAGATGTTGCTTATGTTTCTCCAGAATTAGGAAAGTCTTATTTAGGATTCAAAGAAGCTTTAGCTTTTAAAGAGTCCAGAGGAGATTATGGAGTGGTAAACCAATTTGGTTATATGGGAAAATACCAGTTTGGTAAAGGAACTCTGGATCTAATTGGGGTTAAGAACATCAATAGAAATGATTTTCTTACTAATCCCTCTCTTCAGGAAAAAGCTTTTTATGCTTATCTATCGAGAAACAAATGGGTTTTGCGTAGAGATATAAAGTGGTTTGTTGGTAGAACAATGAATGGTGTAGAGGTTACAGAGTCTGGAATTCTTGCCGCCGCACATTTAGGAGGACCCAATGCTGTTAAAAGATACTTGCGCAGCGGTGGGGTCAAAGGTTTTGCTGATGCTTTTGGAACAACTGTCCGATACTATATGAAAAGGTTTGGCGGGTATGATACTTCCTTTGTAGTGCCTAATAGAAAAGCAAAAGTAGCACTTTAAGAATCTTAATCTCTCTGAATAATGTATATAGATGGTCTTTTGTGAAGATCAATCTCTTCCTTTTTCCATTCTTCAATAGTTTTTGTCGCAATAAACTCTGTGGTTAATGTAATGTCGCAGGCAATGCATAAACGTGTGTTCGCATGCAGTATTGACTTAAGATCGGTGAACATTTTGTCATTACGATATGGAGTCTCGATAAAAATCTGTGCCTGATTTTTTTCCAAAGAAGTTTTTTCTAAACGCTTGATGGTGGATTTTCTTTCGTTCTTATCAATGGGAAGATATCCATTAAAAGTGAAGTTTTGACCATTCATTCCGCTGCTCATCATTGCTAATAAAATAGAAGAGGGGCCTACTAGTGGAGTTACCTGTATTTCTTTTTCATGAGCAATTCGAATGACTTCTGCTCCTGGATCTGCAATTCCAGGGCAACCGGCATCAGATAACAAGCCAATAGATTCTCCATTAAGACAAGGGGTTAAATAACCCGGGATCTCTGATACGTCGGTGTATTTATTTACTGTATGGATAACCAGAGATCGCTGAGATTTACTAGGACTTACCTTTTTTATGAATCTTCGAGCTGGTTTTTCATTTTCTACGATATAATGGTTTACCTGTTCTAATACCTTTTTAATGGATATCGGAAGTACTTCTAAAGGAACATCATCACCTAATCGAGTAGGTATTAAGTATAGTTTTCCTTTGGGATCCAGGGGTTTAAGTTCCATAGGGAGGCTGTTTGACGCTTAGTTTGATTAATTTTATTTATTTATGAACGCACAGTCTATCTATGCAAATCTAAATATACAAAAACTTTGTATCTGAAAAAGTTAATATAATTCTTCAAGTGTATTAACGATACTATCACATGCTTTATTGAGCATTTGATAAACATCTTCAAAACCTTGCTCTCCTCCGTAGTATGGATCTGGGACATCAAGGTTGTTATTTGGGTAAAGCTCATCAAGAATTAGTTTCACTTTGTTCTTATCTTGATCATTATTGGCAAGTTTTATGATGTTTTGATAATTCGAATTATCCATAGCATAGATGTGATCAAAAACCTTGAAATGGTCTATCGTAAACTGTGCCGCTCGTTGATTTGTAATATCAATATTGTACTTTGCGCCAATCGCAATTGACCGTAAATCAGGTTTACTACCAATATGGTAACTACTAGTTCCGCATGATGCTACTGTATATTTATTGGCGTCTAATTTAGATTTTAGTATACCTTCTGCTAATGGTGATCTACAGATATTGCCCAAGCAGACCATTAAGATTTTGATCTTCATTTTAGTAAAATATTACTACAAGGTAAGTTTCTTTCCTAAATCTTCTACATATTTTCTGAATTGCTTGTCTGTAGATGATAGATTGTCTACGGTTTTACAGGCATGGAGAACGGTAGCGTGATCTCTTTTCCCGATTTGTGTTCCAATACTTGCCAACGAAGCTTTTGTAAGCTTTTTTGCAAAGAACATGGCAAGCTGTCGGGCCTGAACAATGTGGCGTTTGCGTGTTTTGGATTGTAGGGTTTCTACATCCATTTGAAAATAGTCGCTTACCACTTTTTGTATATAATCAATAGAGACTTCTCGTTTTGTGTTTTTTACATAGTTGTCAACTATGGCTTTTGCGAGATCTATAGTAATATCTTTCTTGTTGAAGGAAGAATGTGCAATCAAAGAAATAATTGCTCCCTCAAGTTCACGAATATTAGTCTTGATGTTGTTTGCAAGAAATTCAACAATTTCTTCGGGCATCTCTACGCCATCGCGATATAATTTGTTTCTGATGATTGAAACTCGAGTTTCAAAATCAGGCTGATGTAATTCTGCGGATAGTCCCCATTTAAAACGAGAAAGTAATCGCTGCTCGATATCCTGCATATCTACCGGTGCTTTATCACTGGTTAGAATAACTTGTTTTCCGTTTTGATGTAAGTGGTTGAATATATGGAAGAACACATCCTGAGTCCCCGCTTTGCCTGATAATAGTTGTATGTCGTCAACAATAAGTACATCTATGATCTGATAAAAATGGATAAAATCGTTTCTGTTGTTCTTCTTTACAGACTCTATATATTGCTGTGTAAACTTTTCAGCAGAAATATAAAGAACTGTTTTTTCTGGATAGTTGTCTTTGATATTGACACCAATTGCGTGCGCTAAATGTGTTTTTCCAAGACCAACTCCACCAAAAATCAGTAATGGGTTGAAAGATGTTCCTCCAGGTTTGTTGGCAACGGCCATTCCGGCAGAACGCGCCAATCTGTTAGAGTCTCCTTCTAAGAAATTTTCAAAATTATAACTTGGATTAAGTTGTGATTCTATCTTTACATTTCTTATTCCGGGAATAACAAACGGATTTTTTAACTCTGGATTCTTGCTTTTGATAGGTACATCTACCTCTTGAGAATTGACAGAAGTACGATTAGCACTTGGGATTTTTTCGGTAAATGGTTTTTTGTTACCATAAGTATTTTCCATTTTAATAACATATACCAACTTTGCACTTTCACCTAACTCACGGGTCAAAGATACCTTAAGTAGGTTTATATAATGCTCTTCTAGCCACTCATAAAAGAACTTACTAGGTACCTGAATACTAAGAGCGCCATCCGTAAGTTTTACAGCCTTGATTGGTTCAAACCAAGTTTTAAAAGCTTGTGGTGTAATATTATCTTCTATAAAAGATAAACAATTATCCCAAACTGATTGCGCAGTTACATTCATTCGAGTGGTTAGATTTACTATTTTTCTGTTAAGTTACTAAAAAGAAATTGTTGAAAAACTCCTTACTGTTTTTGCCTGACAAATATGTGAACAAAAAATGTAAAAAAAAAACGTTTTAGGGGTTGAATTTTAATTATTTTTTTTGCATACTTTAATAGTACTACTTTTAACAATATTAATGATTATTTAATTAAATACATGTTAATCACCTCAGAAACTCAATTAAAAGTGCGATATTCAGAAACTGATCAAATGGGTGTTGTACACCACGGAAATTACGCACAGTACTTAGAATTGGCACGAATTGATTGGTTGTCCCGATTAGGGATTTCTTATAAATCAATGGAAGAAAATGGTGTTATGCTCCCTGTATTTACATTAGACCTTAAATTTAAGAAATCTGCTTTCTTTGACGACCTATTGACTGTTAAAACTTCATTGAAGAAAATTCCTACAGCAAAAATTGTTTTCGATTTTGAAATTTTTAATGAAAATCGAGAATTGTTGACAATAGCTACTATAACATTAGTCTTTGTTGATGCTAAAACAAGAAAACCTATACCGTGTCCTTCCTATTTGATTGAAAAAATAAAAAATTATTAGTTTTCTAATTTCTCAATTTTTATTTCATACAACGGGGAAAAAACCTCTTTTATTTTATTTACTATCTTTTTTCTTACAGAAATATAAATTTTACAATCTAATTCAAGTTCTTGATTGGTGATAGTGAGATTGTTTTCTTTAATAATACGCATTACTTTATTTATATCCTTATATTCGAAAGCAATCAGGTAATTGACATTGATTGTTTTTTCTACAATTTCGGATGCTTCAAGAGCTAGTTGAGCAGCCGTTCTATACGCATTGATCAACCCACCAACACCTAGCTTTACACCACCAAAGTAACGTACAACAATAAGCAATACATTGGTTACGTCAAAAGATTGTATTTGTCCATAAATTGGTTGTCCGGCAGAATTAGATGGTTCTCCATCATCATTGGTGCGGTAACGTATATTTTCTGTTCCTGTTTGCCAGGCATAGCACCAATGCCTTGCAGAATGGTGTTGTTTTTTTAACGTTTCAATGATTTGTTTTGTTTCTTCTTCTGAAGAGATAGGAAACGCGTATCCAAAAAACTTACTGTTTCGATCTTTAAAAAGAACTTCTTCCCCTGCAGAAGTAATGGTCCTGTATGTATCTTTTGTTTCCAAATAAACCCTGGATTATATAGATAATGCTACCAAAACAATACTAAGTATAGCTAAAACAATACCGATCCAGTTTTTGAGCGTTAATTTTTCTTTAAAAAATAAAATACCCGCAATAGTAGAAACCAAAAGTACAGCTACATTATTAATGGTAAATACGGTAGAACTATCCATGTTTTCATATCGCAGTGCTTTTATCAAAAAATAAATCGAAAAATAATTGGGAACACCCAAACCAATCCCGCCAATAATATTCTTCAGAGAAATCTTTAGGGTTCCTGTAATTCTTTTATAAAGTAGTGTAAGAATACCAATGATGGCTGCAAACCCAAATATAGTTGCAGAAAAAATAGGAACGTCGTTTTTTGATACATGGTGTGTTTCAAAAAACTTGAGACTGGTATCAATAATTCCACTTCCTATAAATACCAATAGCGGAAAAATTAAGGTCTTTTTGATAATTGAAACACCTTCTCCAGTTTTTATAGAAGTTAAATAAACGGCTACCAGAGCGATAAGAATTCCAGTTATTTTTAATATTCCGGTGCTTTCTTTGTAGACAATAATCCCAAATATAATTGGGATAGCCAAACTCATCTTGGTAGCAACTGCTGCTGCTGATAACCCATTTCTTTGTGTGGTGATAGCCATTAGGTTAAATACGGATATAAAAATCACTCCCAAAACCATAGCTCCATAAAACCAGCCTTGTTTTGTTACTGTGATGATATCTATTGGTTCTGTATAGGCTATAAGTCCCGAAATGGAGGCTACAATATAGTTGATTATGATACCCTGAAGTGTATCTATATTGTACTTAGAAAATAATTTGAAAATTATAAAAATCAAGCTCGAGGCCAAGACGCTTAAGATTAAATAGATCAAAACAAATCAGATTTTATGGTAAATAAGTTAGTGATATCTTCGGTTTTTGGATCATTGTTCCAGGTATGGATGCCTAGTCTTGCAGCCGAATCTGTATTCTCTTTGGTATCGTCTACAAAAATAGTTTGGTCGGGTCTAATTTGTTGCCGTTCCAGAACAAATTCAAAAATATTGCTATTTGGTTTTCTTAAATGGATCTCATGAGAAAGATAAAACGTGTCAAAGCATGATTTGAATGCTTCATAAAATGAAATGTTTTCTTTTACCCAATTAATATGCAACTCGTTGGTATTGCTTAAGAGTATAAGTTTAAAGTTTTGTTTTGAGGACAGATTTTGAAGAAAATTTAACCGATGTTTCGGGAAATCAAGCAAAATTGCATTCCAGGCTTCAATAAGTTGCTGTCTTGAAGCATTAGGAAACATTTTTTGGTACTGTTCAAGAAATTCGTTGGTAGAAATTTCTCCTGTCTCATAGTGATTGTTTAATTCTTGTAAGTTGAAAGACAATCTAAAATCACCTAATTTCGAAAACTCTCTATATGTAGCCGTTTTATCCAGGTTGATAAAGACATCTCCAAAGTCAAAAATTATGTTCTTAATCATTATGATAGATCTTTAAGGTATCCTCAATAATTTTTTCTTCAGAAATTAGGTTTCCGCTTAGTTTGGGCGCTTTTATTCCGTTTTCAAAAGTACTATTTCCTTCAAAAACCCTAGCTTCATCCCAAAGATTTTTATCTATAAATGACTGAATGGTAAATGCACCTCCTTCAATAATAACAGATTGGATATTATTGCGATAGAGGATGTTACATACTTGTTGTGTTTGCTCAGTTTTTGAATCTATGATTTCATAAACAAGATTATCGCAATTATCTTGTTTAAATTCTTCTGAAGTAATACGTATCGTTGGTGTTTTTTGATCTAATACGGTAGAGTCTTCAGGAACTTTTCCTGATCTATCAATAATCACTCTTATTGGATGCTCGCCTTGCCAATTTCTACTAGTTAGTTTTGGGTTGTCTTTTAAAACGGTTTGGGATCCTACCAAAATGGCCTGTTCTTCTGTGCGCCATTTATGTGCCAACTGTCTGGAGTACGCGTTAGTAATCCAAACGGGAGCTCTCTTGCCTATTTTATTAGGAGCAATAAAACCATCTTTGGTTTCGGCCCACTTTAGAATGATATAGGGACGTTTTTTGGTATGAAAAGTAAAGAATCTTTTATTCAATTCGTTGCATTGGGACTCTAAAACACCTACTACCACATCGCAACCTGCATTCATTAATTTTTGAATTCCGGATCCAGCTACTTTGGCAAAGGGGTCTATAGTACCGATAACGACCTTCTTAATACCTTTTTTAATGATTAGGTCACTACATGGCGGTGTTTTTCCATAATGACTGCAGGGTTCAAGACTTACATAAATGGTAGCCTCTTGTAACAACGACTGGTTTTTTACAGATTGTATCGCATGTACTTCGGCATGAGGTTCACCTGATTTGTAGTGCCAGCCTTCGCCAATAATTTTATTGTTATGCACAATCACACTACCTACAAGAGGGTTTGGATAGGTCGTTCCTAGACCATTTTTGGCTAGCTGGATACATCTTTGTATGTATTTTTCGTGCAAATTCACCCTATTTTATACTCGCTTTTTGTTGCTTATCCACTTTATATGGATAAGAAAAACTTCCGAAATGATATCGAATCACACCTTGGTATTTTATGTTAAGCGAATCGGTTTGAATCACTTTAAGTACACTCCCAAGAAGACCGTTTTTGTTTTCTTCATAAATTTTGGAAAGAGAAAAAGTACCTTCTAGTGGGATGGCAAATTCACTCTCTGAGGGGACAGTAAACTCTTGAGATGAGATAGATCCAACTTTAATGTTATCAACAAAAACATGAATACTATCTATAGAAAGCTTCCCTTTTAGATTGTTCGGGTTATTGAAAATTGCTTCAGCTTTTAGTGTTACATTACGCAAACCTAAATTCTTAACCTCTAAGTTGTCAATATATTTGAATTCCGGTTTTTTAGAAAAAGAACATCCGTACAGAAGCATAAATGTTGTTAATAATAATAGAAATTTCTTCATTGATTCCTTATTAGATTTGGCGTATATTTCACTATCCTTTAGAAATTTATTTTTTTATTCAATGCTATCAAAAAGCCATTTGACTCAGCATTTATAGAATAAAAGCAAAAGTAGTGTTTAAAATATAATGGAAGCAATAAAAATCCGTACAATCAAGCGCGAAGATAATATAGCACTTGCACGATTAATACGAGAAGTTCTGGTAGAAATGGGAGTCCCCAAAGTTGGTACCGCTTATGAAGATAAAGCACTGGATATGATGTATGAGACATACGATCAGTCTGGGCGATCATATTTTGTAGTAGAGGAAAAAGGAAAAATCATTGGTGGAGCTGGGATAGCTCCTTTAGAAAACGGTGATTCTAACATTTGTGAGCTGCAAAAAATGTATTTTTTGCCTGTGGCGCGAGGCAAAGGTGTTGGATATAAAATGATCAATATTTGCTTGGGTTATGCCAAAGATAATGGGTATACGAAGTGTTATTTAGAAACCATGCCTTACATGGAAGCTGCAAGAAAATTATATAAAAAAGTTGGGTTTGAAGAGCTAGGCAAACCGATAGGAGACACAGGGCATTATAGTTGCCAGGCATGGATGATAAAGGATTTGGATTAAAAGAGTTGAAATTGAAGATAAAAGACATTAGGGTAGGTTTTGTTAATTCTCTGTCAGAAATTTATGATGCCGAAGAAGCTGTATCATTTTTCTACCTGCTTTCTGAAAAAATTTCAAACCTTAAAAGGGTAGATGTGGCATTAAACCTTGAAAAAGAATTGTCTGCAAGAGAAATTGACCAATTTGAAGATGCAAAAAAAAGACTTCTAGATCAAGAACCTATTCAGTATATTATAGGGGATGCCTATTTCTATGGCTTATCGTTTATAGTGAATAAGAATGTGCTCATTCCAAGACCGGAGACCGAAGAATTAGTTGATTGGATCCTGAAAGATCAGGAAAACAAAAAAGAAATCATAAAAATCCTTGATATTGGAACAGGTAGCGGCTGTATTGCGGTTTCGTTGGCAAAGAATTTGCCGAATGCTCGGGTATATGCAATGGATATTTCAGAAAAAGCAATCGAAGTGGCAAAAGAGAATGCAATAAGAAATGAGGTAAGCATAACGTTTATAAATGAAGATATACGCGCGATCAAAGATTTACCTCAGAATTTTGATATCATTGTTTCTAATCCACCATATGTGAGAGAGCTGGAAAAGAAGGAAATAAAACCTAATGTGCTGGATAATGAGCCTAATCTAGCTTTATTTGTTTCAGATCATGACCCTATTGTTTTTTATAAGAAAATTACTGATCTGGCAAAAAGAAGCTTAGTAAAAGAAGGATCATTATATTTTGAAATTAATCAATATTTGGGTTCAGAAACCTTTGATATGATTACAACCTCGGGGTTTGATTCTGTGGTATTGCGCAAAGATTTATATGATAATGAGCGAATGATACGTGCTCGCTTTAACTAAAATATAGAGGATATGAATAAACTGGATTCAATTTGTGTGTTTTGCGGGAGCAGTGAAGGAAATGATACTAATGTGATTTCTGAAGCTTTTTTATTAGGCGAAAAATTGGCACAGCAAAATATTACGTTAGTTTACGGAGCTGCCAAAATAGGTGTTATGGGACAAGTTGCAAAAGGAGTAATGAAACATAAAGGGAAAGTGATTGGCGTAATTCCTGAATTCCTTAAACTTAAAGAAGTGGTTCATCAAGGGTTAAGCGAATTGGTTACCACCAATAACATGCACGAGCGAAAGATGAAAATGCATAAGCTTAGCGATGGGTTTATTACTTTACCAGGCGGCTTTGGAACCTTGGAAGAGCTTTTTGAAATTATCACCTGGTCTCAATTGGGGTTGCATCAAAAACCTATTGCTTTACTAAATACTGGAGGGTTTTATGATCACCTTCTCGGTTTATTAGAAAATATGGTTCGCAGAGGCTTTTTAAAAATGGAGAACTATGAATTACTGCTGGTAGATGATGATATTGATCGACTATTAGAAAAAATGAGAACCTTTAAACCGGTACAAGTGCCTAAATGGTTAAAATTAGACAGAACCTAAATGGCCTTATTTGTTAATCTGTACATGTTTGAAACGAGAAATTAGAAAATGAATACAAAAGAACAAATCAATCAACTAAGAGAAGAATTACGTCAACACAACTATAATTATTATGTTCTTGATGCTCCTACTGTAAGCGATTATGAGTTTGATATGAAACTTAAAGAGCTTCAGGAATTAGAAGAAAAACATCCAGAGTTTTATGACCCTAATTCGCCCACACTTAGAGTAGGGGGTGAGATTACCAAGAGCTTTGAAACCGTAGTTCATGAACATCGAATGTACTCTTTGGATAATTCGTATTCTAAAGAAGATTTATTGGATTGGGAAAAACGCATCAAAAAATTGGTTGATGGAGCGGTCAATTATACCTGCGAGCTTAAATATGATGGGGCATCAATTAGTTTGACCTATGAGAATGGAGAATTGGTTAAAGCGATCACCAGAGGCGATGGGATTCAAGGAGATAATGTAACTACCAATGTAAAAACTATTAACTCTGTTCCGTTAAAGTTAAAAGGGGATTTTCCTCCAAAATTTGATATTAGAGGAGAGATTGTCTTGCCTTACGAAGGCTTTGCCAAAATGAATCAAGAACGGATTGCAGCAGGAGAAGAACCGTATGCTAATCCAAGAAATACTGCTTCTGGTAGTTTAAAACTTCAAGATAGTAGCGAAACGGCAAAACGCCCATTAGATTGTTTGTTGTATAGTATTAAAGGGGATCGATTGGGTATCGCTACGCAGTATGAGAATTTAGAAAAAGCGAGACAATGGGGTTTCAAGGTTCCTGTTGAATCAAAATTAGTGCATTCTATAGATGAAGTTCTCGAATTTGTAGCCTATTGGGATCAACATCGACATGATCTGCCGTATGAGACCGACGGAGTGGTAATTAAAGTGAATAATCTTCAGCAACAAGAAGAGCTTGGTTTTACGGCAAAAGCTCCCAGATGGGCAATGGCATATAAATTTAAGGCTGAGCAAGCTTCTACGGTGCTTCGTGAAATCACCTATCAAGTGGGTAGAACAGGAGCAATAACACCCGTAGCTAATCTAGAATCGATGTTATTGGCCGGGACGACCGTGAAAAGGGCTTCATTGCACAATGCAGATCAAATAGAGAAATTAGATATACGGGTTGGGGATGCAGTTTTTGTAGAAAAAGGAGGAGAAATTATTCCAAAAATTATAGGAGTTGATTTTCAGAAAAGAGATCAGAATTCTGTCCCAACACAATATATTACCAAATGTCCAGAATGTGGGACATCATTAATTCGCAAAGAAGGAGAGGCACAGCATTATTGCCCAAATGATCAGGGGTGCAGGCCTCAAATAGTTGGGCGTATCCAGCATTATATTTCTCGTAAAGCTATGGATATTGAAGGCTTGGGAGGAGAAACTGTAGCCTTGTTGGTGAATGAAGGATTGATAACAAACTATGCAGATTTATATGTGTTGAAAAAAGAACAAGTGGTTCCTTTGGAACGAATGGCCGAGAAAAGTGCTGATAATCTTATTGTGGGGATAGAGAAATCCAAAAGAATTCCTTTTGAACGTGTTTTATTTGCTTTGGGGATTAGATATGTGGGAGAAACCGTTGCAAAAAAATTAGCAAAACATTATAAAACAATAGATGCAATAAGCATTGCTACAGAAGAAGAGTTGGTGAATGTGGATGAGATCGGTATTAAAATAGCCCAAAGTGTCACTGAGTTTTTTGCTTCAGAAGAAAACAAAACCTTAATCAGTAGGCTGAAACGATATGGAGTGCAACTGGAAATTTCTGCAGAAAAATTAGCAAATCAAACAGATACATTGCAAGGACAGACCTTTGTTGTCTCTGGAGTTTTTGAAAAAGTATCCCGTAACGAACTCAAAAAATTAATAGAAGACAATGGAGGCAGAGTTTCCAGCTCTATTTCGTCTAAAACATCTTATATTGTTGCTGGAGAAAATATGGGTCCAAGTAAACTAGAAAAGGCAAATAAATTAGAGATTCCTATCATAAGCGAGTATGATTTTCTAGACAAAATAAAATGATAATAAGAACACTTATTAAAATATTATTAGTGATCACAGGCGGGCTTTCGGTCCTGGGTACTGCTATACAATGGCCAGAATTAGAATTGTATTCAAAACCAACAACAGTACCTTTGTTTTTTATGTTGTATTGGTTTAGTGTAAAAAAAGTTGATGGTTTATTTATGGTGATATTACTGCTATGCTTTTTAGGAGATATCTTTTTGTTAACAGACATAAACAATAGCTTTATGTATGTTCTTTTAAGTTATGCTATCTGTTATTTAATATTGTTTTATTATCTGTGTAAAAACTATACGTCTATTGATTACAGCAACATAGACATCATGTATTTAGTTATTTTTTTTGTAGCCTGGACTTTTGTAGTATATGAAATTTATGATGTTGTAGAAGGAACAATGGGAAAAGTGAGACCTTTTGGGATAGGTTATTTAATCATACTTTATTTGCTTTTTATAGGAGCTGTTTTTCAATATGTAAACATAAGATCAGCACAATCACTATGGTTTTTGATTGCTATATTAAATTTTGTAATTAGTGATGCCTGCTTTGCGTTAAACAGATTTTATATAGCCTCAATTGAATTTGAGATCATAAATTCAATATATCAATTATTGGCTGTTTTTTTTCTGGTTCAATTCAAAATTTCTAGTCCTGCTTCTTTAAAGTTAAAGAGGTTATAAGTCCAAAATATAAATTGGCTTTTAATTATTCTAAAATTTAGTATATTGCAGGAGGGAAAATTACACACACACACACATCTACAAGGGGAGTACTCATAATTAATAATTATTAATCTTTGAGTGCAAATAATATGTAATGGATGAAGGAAAATTACTAAAATTTCTTATTTCTTTTTTAGTTATCGTACAGGTTTTAGGGTTTGTATTTAAAAATGGTTTTTTATCTATATACACTAATATAATTATCTCGGTACTCATAACATTGTCTTATTTGATTAGTACTAAGAGAATAATAACATTTCATGTTATTGTTCTTGTAGTTCTTGTTTTGAGTGAGCTTGTTGTATTCTGGAATACTGAAAATGTTATAAAGTTTCAAATTATAGCACGTTTGAGTGCCTTTGTTTTATTGTTTTGTTTCCTGTATTATAATCATAAATCATTTGTTTACAATAGTAGAGATGTTTTTACTCTCGTCTTAGGAACCTTGCCATACACTATTATATTCTTTATGGCATATCAGGCTCTTAGAGGGGTTATGGGAGATTTACATTTATTTGGCTTTCTTCATTTGTTATTGCTTTATGTTTTATTAGTTGTAGGAGCGATGCATTACATTAATATAAGGTCAGAAAAATCACTTTGGTTTTTTCTATCAATGCTCAATTTTGCTTTTGGAGATTATATGTGGTTAATAGATAAATTTTATCTAGAATCATCCGAGTTAAAGGTTCTTATGTTAATATGTGATCCTTTGGCCATGATTTTTTTGTTAAACTATATGGTTACAAAATCTATTAAACTTAAATCAGAGGAGTTTGAAGGTTTTTAATAATAAAGAAGAATGTTTTGAAGATTAAAAGATTTACATATCAATTGTTTTATACCACGGGTTTTTTAGCATTGCTTGCGGTTCTTTTTACAGATAACCTGGTAATTTATTTTAAACCACCTGTAATTATATCGCTATGCCTTTTATATATAGTAAACTCTAAACACAAAAACTATCTTGTTTTGTTTAGCTTAGTATTGGTTTTGGTTTGTGAAGTGTTGTTCTTTTATGATTATATAGGCAATTTCGAAATGTTGCATATTCTGCTTTGTGCCTATTATTTTCTAAATATTATTTTGTTATGGAAAAGCCTTCAGATAGTTAAGATTCGTTTCAAAAAAGTTTTTACCATACAATTAGTAATATCGATGGCGTTAATAGGTTATGTTTTGTATGCCGTGGCAGAACTAATAATGCCTCAGATTAGTAATCATAGTACGGTTCTTACTACAATGATTTTCTTTTTTGCAGTTTTTGTTATGGTGTGTTATTATATCTACCTGAATAGTAAAACTGTGGTTAGTTATTCATTAATGGTAGCGGCCTCATGTTTTCTAATTGTTAACATTATAACAGCATTGAATAGATTTTATATTTATCTAGAAGTGTTTCCTGTTATTACCACAGTTATACAGATTCTTGGACAATTCTTTCTGATTAAATTTTTTATGGAACAGCATAAATTATCACCAAACAATGAAGATTATTTTTAGAGTAGTTATCAATTTTGCTTTTGTGGGGGTATCCTGTATAATCTGGTTTTTAACATTAAAAACCTCTTGAAAAGAGTAGGTGGCATATATGGATGTTTTTATATAGCTTTTTTTATAGTTGTATGTGTTGCTGTTTTTTTAGACAAATGGTTGCTTATTTACACTAAGCCAATTGTTACTTTGTCACTAACAATAGTATACATTACATATGTTGAAAAAGTTAATCTTTTATTTCCAATCAGTATGGTACTGATTACAGCAATAGACATTTTGACCTATATTGATTTTTTGCGTTATTTTGATATCATTGCAGTACTTATAACCGTTTTCTACATAGTATGCGTTTTGCAGTTAAGGAAATTTGTTGCCAAGGAGGATATAAGAATTAAGAAAATAATTTCTCCCCCGGCAATAATAAGTATTGTCTTAGTTTTTTATTTAATATATTCAATTACTCAACTGGCTTTGCCAAGAGTTGATAATTCTATAGCGTCTGTTATGCTGATTATTATAGGTATGCTTATGTTTTCTGCTTTTAGTTTTATTATTTATGTGGGTGATAGATATGAAAAATCAATTTACTTATTTATTGCGGCTAGTTGTACATTGTTTGTAGATGCATTGTTGGCTGTTAATGAATTGTATTACTACAATAGAGTTTTTACAGTTCTTATTAATATTGCAGAAATATCGGGGATTTACTTTTTTGCAAGTTTTTTTATAGAGACAAAACCAAAAAATTCAATCTTAAAAGAGAAAAAATACTTCTAAAAAAGCTGAAGCTTTAAATAAGTTATCCTGATTTTCAACGTTTTCATTTTTCTTGAAGTTGTTGAAGTGGTTTTAAATTGTAAAATAGCTACATTTGTGGCTTCGTAATCTTTTTTAAATGATTTTAAAGGGTCTTAAAAGAAATGCTATAAAAAAAAGTATTGAAGTGAATCTTGAAAAAAGAAACGCTTCTTCACAAAGCATTTCTGGTCTCAAAACTCTTGCGGTACTTATAGATGCCTCATATTCAATTAATATTTTGTCCTTGGTTAAGTTGGCAAATGAACTTGGAGTTTCTCCCGATAAATTAACGGTAATAGGCTATAAAGAAGATAAAGATATTGAAGATGATAAAGATGCAGCTTATTATAATGATAAAAGTTTTGGAGTAAATGGAGTTGTAAAAAGCAGATCTTTACAAGAATTTATAGATAAAGATTACGACGTTTTGATAAGTTTTTATGCAGAGAATAAAATAGAGTTAAATTATGTTTCGGCAGCATCAAAGGCTAAACTAAAAGTTGGTTTTGCTGAGGTAGATAATCGAATCAATGATTTGATTATAGGGGCAACAGTAAATAACCCAAATCTTTTCATAAAAGAACTTAAAAAATATTTAAAAATTTTACAGGTTATATAGCATGAGTAGTTTTCTCAGAGGAACTGGTGTGGCATTGGCCACTCCATTTAATAAAGATGGCTCAATAGATTATACAGGGGTTACATCATTAGTCAATTTTTGTATCAAAGGAGGTGTAGAATATCTGGTTGTTTTAGGAACAACCGCAGAATCGGTTACGCTATCAAAAGAAGAAAAAAAGACTCTGGTAAATCATATAGTAAAGGTAAATGATAATAAACTCCCTTTGGTAATTGGTATAGGGGGAAACAATACAGAGGCCATTGTTGAAGAAATAAAAGAAACCGATTTATCATATTTTGAAGCAATACTTTCGGTTGTGCCAATGTATAACAAGCCAAGTCAAGAAGGAATCTATCAGCATTATAAAAAGATAAATAGTATTGTTCCCATACCTATTTTGTTATATAATGTTCCTTCAAGAACAGGAACAAATATGACAGCAGAAACCACCTTGCGTCTTGCTCAATTGAACAATATCATTGGAGTTAAAGAGGCAGTCGGAGATTTTACCCAAATATTAAGGATTATTAAAGATAGACCCAATGATTTTCTTGTGATTTCTGGCGATGATACCTTGGCATTACCCGCTGTAGCAGCAGGAGGAGATGGAGTAATAAGTGTTGTTGGTCAGGGATTTCCTCAAGAATTTTCGAAAATGATAAGATTTGGTCTCACAGGAGAGATCGGAAAAGCATTTGCAATATTGTATACCTTGTTACCCGTATTAGACTATGCTTTTGAAGAAGGGAATCCTGCAGGAATAAAGAATATTTTAAAAGTAAAGGGTGTTTGTGAGGATAATCTGCGTTTGCCACTAATTCCGGTTTCAAAGAGCTTAGCAAAGAAAATAGAAGATTTTATTGAAGCATTCTAATTTTTTATAGCAATGGCCAAAACAATAAAAGATCCAGGGGTTGGAAGAAGTTCAAATAAACATGCCAAACGTTTTATTAATTCTGATGGATCTTTTAATATAAAGCATATCAACAGACCTAGTTCATTGTCTGAAAGCTATGAGTACTTGATCAATATAAGCTGGAGTAAGTTTTTTTTATGGGTATTACTAGGATACATCTTGATTAATACCTTGTTTGCCTTTGTCTATCTGTTTCTTGGTATATCGGGTATTACCAAACCAACGGGAAGCATTTTTAGCGATTTCCTTAATGCATTTTTCTTCTCAGCGCAAACAATAACAACTGTAGGTTACGGAAAAATGGCGCCTAAAGGCATGCTTTTGGGTGTAATATCTTCTTTTGAAGCTTTGATAGGTTTATTAAGCTTCTCATTTGTTACAGGATTGTTGTATGGAAGATTTTCTAAACCAAAGGCCAATATTCAATTTAGTAAAAGTATAATTCTAAGAGAATATAAAAGTGTAGACTGCATAATGTTTAGATTGATGAGCAGAAGTGCCAATATAATGATTCGCCCCAGGATAGAGGCTACTTTATCATTATCACAAAAAGGAAAGGATAAGAAATATATAAATAATTTTTATAATCTAAAACTCGAGAGGAGCTCAATAACTTATCTTCCAACTACTTGGACTATTGTTCATGCTATAGATGATACAAGTCCATTAAAAGATTTTGATAGAAAAGAATTATCTCAGCTTCATGGAGAAGTGTTGTTGTTGATAAGCTATTACGATGAGTCTTTTGCTCAAGAGGTGCACCAAGTACACTCCTATGTTTTAAAAAATGTTAAGCAAGATCAGAAGTTTATTCCGGCTTTTTATTATGACGAGGATGGATTTACGATCCTTGATCATAACAAACTAGATAAAACCTTTGTTAATACTAGTGATAAGACCTCAGATCTTTGAATTGAAGTTGTATCGTGTCCATTCTGCAACAAAGGTCAAAATATGTAGTTATTAATTGATGAACTAAAGTTTTTGTAATACAGCAGAAATATATATTTTTGCCAGATGTTTTTTTATCTATGAAGAGATTATTGTATTTACTTATTTTTGTGTTGCTCTTAGGGTCTTGTAATGAGTACCAAAAAGTATTGAAGGGTGAAGATGTAGCGGCTAAGTATAAAGCTGCAGAGAAGTTGTATAAAGAAGGGAAGTATAAGAAAGCGCTAACTCTTTTTGAACAAATTGTGCCACAATATAGAGGTAAACCCCAGGCAGAAAGAGTTATGTATTATTATGCTGATACCTATTATCAACTAGAAGATTATTATTTGGCAGGATATCAATTTGAAAGATTTGTGAAATCATATCCTAAAAGTGATAAAAGAGAAGATGCGGCATATAAAGGGGCAAAAAGTTATTATTTTCTATCTCCAAGATACAGCCTTGACCAGGAAGAAACAACAAAGGCTATAGAAAAACTTCAGGAATATATAAATACATATCCCGATAGCGAAAGCCTAAAGGAAGCTAATACGCTGGTTGCTGAACTTAGAGAAAAGAAAGAGAAAAAAGCCTATAGAATTGCTAAACAATATCACCATAGAGAAGATTATAAAGTAGCTATTGCAGCCTTTGATAATTATCTTGTAGATTATCCGGGATCGGTTTTTAGAGAAAACGTATTATATTACAAACTAGAATCTGAATATCTTTTGGCAGTAGGTAGTTATGAAGGCCTGATAAAAGGGCGTCTAGAGATAGCACAAGGATACTATAATAATTATAAGAAATATTATAAAACTGAAGGAGAATTTATTCAGAAAGCAGAAGAAATAGGAGCCGATATAAAGGCTAGATTAGAACAATTTAATTAGAAAATAAAGTAGAAGATGGATTTGAAAAAAAGCAATGCGCCGGTAAACACAACTACTATTGATAAGAATCTTATTGATCAACCCACAGATAATATCTATGAGGCTATTTCAATTATATCAAAGAGAGCTACTCAGATTAATACCGATATCAAGAAAGAACTTCTTGAGAAACTAGATGAGTTTGCTACTTATAATGATAGTCTAGAAGAGATTTTTGAAAATAAAGAGCAGATTGAAGTTTCTAAGTTTTACGAAAGATTACCAAAACCACATGCTTTGGCTGTTCAGGAATGGCTAGAAGAAAAGATCTATCATAGAAATACAAAGACAGACACAGAATCTCTTTAACCCTATGTCTATTTTAAGCGGTAAAAAGGTTTTAATCGGTGTCACCGCTGGTATTGCCGCATACAAAACAGCTGCTCTGGTACGGCTATTTATTAAAACTGGGGCAGAGGTTAAAGTTGTAATGACACCTGCAGCAAAAGATTTTGTTACTCCGCTTACATTATCTACATTATCCAAAAATCCAGTGCATTCTTCTTTTTATGATGATGAAGATGAAAATGCTATATGGAACAATCATGTTGATTTGGGGCTCTGGGCAGACCTAATGATTATTGCCCCTGCAACAGCAAATACGTTGTCCAAGATGTCTGCGGGTGCTAGTAATAATTTATTACTGGCCACTTATTTATCTGCAAAGTGTCCTGTGTATTTTGCTCCTGCCATGGATCTGGATATGTACAATCATCCTTCTACAAATAATACCTTCAAAAAGTTACAAGAGTTTGGTAACATAATGATTCCGGCAGAGTCGGGAGAGTTAGCTAGTGGATTGGTAGGACAAGGGCGAATGGCAGAACCTTCAACTATTATTGATTTTGTAGAAAAGGATATTTTAGGAAAACTTCCTCTAAATGGTCAAAAGGTACTAATTACTGCAGGACCAACTTATGAGGCAATTGATCCGGTAAGATTTATTGGAAATCATTCTAGTGGTAGAATGGGAATCGAACTTGCAAAAGCAGCCGCAAACCTTGGAGCAAATGTAAATTTGATTTTAGGTCCTTCTGCGTTAACCATACAACATAATCTGATACAAATTATCAATGTCGTTAGTGCAGAGGAAATGTACCAGGCAGTTGTTTCAGAATATAGTGATTGCGATATAGCAATTGCATCTGCGGCAGTAGCCGACTATAGACCTAAACATGTTTCTAACCAAAAGATTAAGAAGGCAGACTCTAATTTTTCTATTGAACTTGAAAGAACAAAAGATATCCTTAAATGGATGGGGTCAGAAAAGAAAGAACAGTTTTTGGTTGGTTTTGCCCTCGAAACAGAAAATGAAGAAGAAAATGCCAGGAAAAAGTTGAAAGACAAAAATCTGAATTTGATTGTTCTTAATTCGCTTAATGATAAAGGGGCTGGTTTTAAGGGAGATACTAATAAAATAACCTTAATTAATCATAAACTAGAAACTAAAGCGTTTGATTTAAAAACAAAGTCAGAAGTTGCCAAGGATATATTCAACGAAATTAATGTGCTTAAAAATGAATAAACTACTGTTATTATTTATAATATTAGCGTTCAACTGCAATGTGTACACGCAAGAATTCGATGCTAAAGTAGTAGTTAATGCAGAACAAACAGGAAATCCCAACTTACAGGTTTTTAAAACATTAGAACGTTCGCTTACCGAGTTTGTAAATAACAGCAAATGGACAACCACCGATTATCGTACCGAAGAACGAATTAATTGTAGTTTTTTTATCACTATAATCAATTATGATAATGATGCGTTTAATGCTACGATTCAAGTTCAGGCATCGCGCCCTGTATATGGGTCTAATTATGCAACCACCATTTTTAATGTAAACGATAGGCAGTTTAATTTTAACTACTTGGAGTTTCAACCTTTAAACTATAACCCTAATAATTTTGAATCAAATTTGATCTCTGTAGTATCATTTTATTTATATATGATTCTTGGTGTAGATGCCGATACTTTTGAATTAAATCGAGGAACAAATTACTATCAGGAAGCCAAAAATATTGTTGGTAATGCGCAAAGCAGTGGTGCGCTAGGTTGGAATGCTCAAGATGGAAACCAATCAAGATTTAGATTAAATGATGATTTATTATCAGGTACATTTGATGGATACAGGTCTGCAATGTATACCTATCATAGAGAGGGATTGGATGTCATGTATAACAATGTAAAAAAAGGAAAGCAAACCATTACTGAAGCAATGGAGTCTCTTGAAAAGATGCATAATGTAAGACCCAATTCTTATATAATGAGAGTGTTTTTTGATGCCAAAGCAGAAGAGATCTCTAATATTCTTTCAGGAGGTCCTTCTATTAATATTTCAGAAACCGTACAGATACTAAATAGAATTGCCCCTACATATACCGATAATTGGAAAGATATTAAGTTTTAAAAAATGATGTATACAAACAAAATCTTTTTAAAACTATATAGTATATTTACGTCTTCATAAACTTTAAAATTTTTCTATCCTTTGCTAAGAGGTCTTTCTATAAAAAACTTTGCATTAATAGAACAATTGCAGGTGTCTTTTGATTCTGGTTTAATTACTATTACAGGAGAAACCGGAGCAGGGAAATCTCTGCTACTTGGTGCTTTGGGGCTTTTGCTTGGTAAAAGAGCAGATCTAAGCAGTGTAAAAGATAACTCTCAAAAATGCGTAATAGAAGGAATTTTCAGTATTAAAAAATATGATCTTGCTTCTTTTTTTGAAGAAGAAGAATTGGATTATGAAGATGAAACAATCATTAGAAGAGAAATCTTACCCTCGGGTAAATCCAGGGCTTTTATTAATGATACTCCGGTTACCTTACAATCCCTGGTAAGTTTGGGAGTAAAACTAATCGATATTCATAGCCAACATCAAACATTAGAGGTTGCTACAAATGATTTTCAGTTTAAGGTACTTGATGCTCTTTCTGATGCAGATCGTGAAATTGACTCCTATAAAAGAGGTCTCAAGTTCTTAAAAGAGAAAGAAAAAGAAGTAACTATTCTTATTGCGAATCAGGAAAACTTTACAAAAGAATACGATTATAACTCATTCCTCTTAAAAGAATTAGAAGAAGCTAAACTCAAACCTAATGAATTAAGCGAATTAGAAGAACGGTATGAGCGACTTAATAACATAGAAGAAATCCAAGAACGTTTGTCGGGGTCTATTGCTATAACTTCTTCCGAGGAAATTGGAGTATCTGATCAGTTGAATACGATTAAGACAAATCTTTCAAAAATAGCATCATACTCGGGTGCTTTAAAAGAACTTTCAGAAAGAATTCAAAGTATCTATATAGAGTTGGATGACATACAAGCATCTTTGGCAGACCAATTAGATAGGCTAGAAGCAGACCCTAGGCAATTAGAAGAAGCAAGTCAGCGTTTACAACTGTTGCATAATCTTCAGGTTAAACATAATACAACTTCAATCGAAGAACTTATTACTTTAAAAGAAGAACTTCAGGAGAAAGTTGATAAAACAGAATCCCTTTCTCAGGATATAGAAAAACTCAAACAAGAGATTTCGACTATTCAAACGCAATTGGATGAGGTGGCTATAAGAATTCATAAGAAAAGAAATAAGGCTTTACCTCAGTTAGTGCAGGAATTAGAAGATATTCTTAAGGCTTTGGGGATGACCAATGCTAGTTTTAAAGCTTCCCTGTCTTTAGAAGAAAAATACTTGAAGAATGGAAAAGAATCGCTAGAATTTTTATTCTCTGCCAACAAAGGAGGAGCATATGGAGAACTTAAAAAAGTAGCATCAGGAGGAGAGTTGTCAAGAATTATGATTGCCATTAAAGCAATTCTATCAAGATATACGCAGTTGCCAACAATCATTTTTGATGAGATAGATACCGGGGTTTCTGGCGAAATAGCACATAAAATGGCAGATTTAATGATGGGTATGAGTAAAAATCTACAGGTTTTTAGTATTACTCACCTTCCGCAGATAGCTGCCAACGGACACAGTCAATATAAAGTTTATAAAGAAGACATCAATAATACAACAATAACGCAACTCAAATTATTAAGTAAAGAAGAACGAGTTAGAGAAATTGCCGAAATGATAGGCGGAAAAGATATTTCAGATTCTGCGTTAACCCATGCAATGGCGCTGTTAAAACAGTCTTGATCCTTTGAGGTGTTTAAACTAAAATTCATTTTGTTTAACTCTGGTTTGAGGCGTTTTGTTATCTTTACCGCTTGTATAACTATACTTTAATTTACAACTAAATGTCACACAATTTATTAAAAGGTAAAAGAGGAATTATTTTTGGAGCGCTTGATGAAAGTTCTATCGCTTGGAAAACTGCCGAGCGTGTATTTGAAGAAGGAGGAAGTTTTGTGCTTACCAATGCCCCCGTTGCAATGAGAATGGGTGCTATAAATACCCTGGCAGAAAAAACAAATTCCCAGGTTATACCTGCAGATGCTACTTCGGTAGAAGATCTGGAAAACCTTGTTGAAAAATCAATGGAGATTTTAGGAGGTAAAATCGATTTTGTTTTACACTCGATAGGAATGTCGGTTAATGTTAGAAAAGGTCGTCATTATACGGATCTTAATTACAGTTTTAGTGAAAAAGGCTGGGATGTATCTGCACTTTCTTTTCATAAAACCATGCAAACCTTATATAAGAAAGATGCAATGAATGAATGGGGAAGTATTGTTGCACTAACCTATATGGCAGCACAACGAGTATTCCCTGATTATAATGACATGGCAGATAACAAAGCGTATTTAGAGTCTATAGGACGTAGTTTTGGGTATTTCTTTGGTAGAGATAAAAAAGTACGAGTGAATACTATTTCGCAATCTCCTACTCCGACCACAGCAGGAAAAGGAGTAAAAGGTTTTGATGGGTTTATAGAATATGCAGATAAGATGTCTCCTTTGGGTAATGCAACAGCAGCCGAGTGTGCAGATTATACGGTAACGCTATTCTCTGATCTTACCAAAAAAGTAACGTTGCAAAATTTATATCATGACGGTGGTTTCTCTAATATGGGAGTAAGCCAATTGGTGATGGATAAGTTTATGGATGAAGAATAAGTAAATCCTTACTACGATAATATCTTAGAAAATCCCATTCTTATCCAATGGGATTTTTCTTTGGTTATCTTTGTAGAATGAAATAAGCCATTTTATTTAGGTTACTATTAGCTTAAACAAGTATTGACAATTACATCTATCTGATAATGAAGATGTTTAAACTTTTTCAATTCGCTATAAAAATGTCCTTTTTCACTAGAACCAAAAAGTTTTGAACCACTTCAATTAAAAAAAGAATAAAAACAAAAAGATGAGATTATACTTTTCTTTTATAGTACCCGTATATAACAGGCCTAATGAAATTGATGAGCTGCTTCACAGCATGTCTGCTATGCACTATGCAAATGATTATGAGATTGTAATTGTCGAAGACGGGTCATCTGATACTTCAAAACATATTGTAGAAGCTTTTAAGGATAAATTATCGATAAGCTATTATCAAAAACCGAATACAGGTCCGGGAGATTCTCGTAATTATGGAATGCGCAAGGCAAAGGGAGATTACTTTATTATTTTAGATAGTGATGTGATTTTGCCTGCAAACTATTTATCAAAGATTGATGAATTTTTAAGTAAAAACTATGTGCATTGTGTTGGCGGACCAGATGATGCTCACGAGAGTTTTTCTAACCTGCAAAAAGCAATAAGTTATAGTATGACAGCGTATCTTACTACAGGAGGCATACGAGGACGTAAAAATACTCTGGGTAAGTTCCAGCCCCGTAGCTTTAACATGGGGTTGTCTAAAGAAGCTTTTGAAGCCTCTGGTGGATTTGGTGATATTCATCCGGGAGAGGATCCTGATCTCACGATTAGATTATGGAAACTGGGATATGACACAGCTCTTATTCCTGATGCCAAAGTATTTCATAAAAGAAGGATCTCATGGAAAAAATTCTATATACAGGTTAATAAATTTGGACTGGTAAGGCCAATTCTAAATCGATGGCATCCTGAGACAGCCAAAATTACGTATTGGTTCCCAACCTTGTTTCTACTGTATCTAGTTTTTGCCGTTATGACAGTATTTTTTGGACTCTGGTATTTTATAGTAATTTTGGGACTATATTTGATGCTAATCTTTTTGGGAGCAACTTTGGTATATAAAAATATTTCTATTGGGATACAATCTATTCTGGCCGTTTTGATACAATTTTATGGATACGGAAAAGGATTCCTGAAATCTTATTATTATATTCATCTACTTAAAAGAGCTCCCGAAAAACAATTTAAGACATTGTTTTTCTCAAAGTAACCAGTTATGTCCAGTAGAAAGAAGAAAAATTTTTCATTCAAAAAAAATAGCGTAAAGACCTTTTTGTTTTTTCTGACATTTACCTCTGTTTTGTGGTTATTAATTCAGTTTTCGAAGAATTATACACAAGAAGTAGAAGTCGGAATAAGGTATACCAACCTTCCTCAAGGTAAGATCTTTAATGAAGAGAGTGATCAAACCTTAAGGATGACACTTAATGGTAACGGTTTTAGATTAATGAGTCACAATTGGAACAAGCCTATTCTAGAATTTAATGTAGAGGATGCAGCTTCAAATAAAGAATATCAATATTTTTTTCAAATTAATAAGGATTCCAAAATCTTAAAGGATAAGCTTGATTTTAAAGGACGTATTTTAACTGTACAAAAAGATAGTATACGGTTAAAACTTGATTTAAATTTAGAGAAAAAAGTTCCTGTAATAGCAAAACAAGATATAAAGTATGCCGTAGGGTATGGAAGCGATAAGGGATTGGTGCTTACTCCGGATTCAATAGTGGTAAGCGGACCATCAAGAGTTATTGATACCATTATAGATATACATACAGAACCCTTAATTATTGAAGGGATTAATCAAGATTATACTTCCGAATTAAATATAAATACCCAAGAGTTGCCAACAAGTATTACTGCAATTCCGCCAAAAGTAGTAGCAAATATTTTGGTTAGTAAATTTACGGAAGGCAATCAAAAGATCCCGATAACATTATATAATGTTCCCGAAGGAGTTGAAATCAAAATTTTTCCTAAAGAGATTTCGGTAGTATACAGGGTAGGACTTGATAGATACAATGAGATAAGCCAAAGAGATTTTATAGTTGTAGCCGATTATGCCAAGGCCTCTGAAGAAAGTGCATTTTTGACATTAGAGCTTGTTAGTCTGCCAGAAGCTATTCATGATGTGCGGTTACAGGAGAAACAAGTCCAATTTGTGGTTTTAAAGTAGCATTCATTATGAAAATTATTGGCCTTACAGGAGGTATTGGTAGTGGAAAATCTACTGTTGCAAAAATGTTTAATGCACTTGGTGTTCCTGTTTATATAGCAGATAAAGAGGCTAAAGAATTGATGAATACAGATGACAGGGTTAAAAATCAAGTTATCAGATTATTAGGTAAAGATGCCTATATAAATGGAGAGCTTAATAGACCGTATATAGCAGATATTGTTTTCAAACACAAATCAAAACTCGAAGATTTGAATGCTATTGTGCACCCAGCAGTTGCAAATCATTTTAATAACTGGAAAAACAAACAAACCAGTGATTATGTGATAAAAGAAGCAGCAATTCTATATGAAAATGAAGGGTATAAGTTATGTGATTATACCATTCTTGTGCTAGCACCACTCGAAATAAGAATACAAAGAGTTCTGGAAAGGGACCAACTAACAAGAGAACAAGTGCTTTCTAGAGCAAATAATCAATGGGATGATTCAAAAAAAATCCCACTTGCCGATTTTATTATACACAACATTGATTTAGAAGAAACTGAAAATCAAGTGAATATAATTCATGCAGAAATGTCTTCCTAGAGCCTTTGTAATCCGAATCTTTCATTTTGTTAACATTTGGTTAAACCGTAAAGTAGCTAAATGTTAAAGTCTTACTTTTGATTTATGAATAAAAGGTTATTCGTATTGCTGATAATCCTTATGAGTTTGTCTTTAATTGGGATTATTTTTGTTCAGGGATATTGGATTAACAACACGGTTGAGAATAATAAAGAACAGTTTTCTTTTAATGCTAAACAAATATTGATATCTGTATCCAATGGGATTCAGTATAGAGAATTTGAAGAAATGTTTTTCCCTTTGCAGGAGATAATGGACAGTATAGGAGAGGATTCAGATAATAAAACTATACGTCAGTTATTAGATATTAGTATTGATAATACAACAAAGTCTTTTGCTTACGCCAATGGTATTTTGGATGATGATTATAAGTTGTTTTCATCTTTTGTAAATTTTAATATTGATACGGTAAAATTAAAGAATATCCTAAACCGTAGTGTAGATATTGCGACACAGGATACTCAAATTGATATTACCAAAGAAAGTTCTAAATCAAAACTGGAAAGGATAAGAAGGCTTACTGATATTCAAAGGAAGGATTATGAGATTGTGATAGGAGAGATAGCCAGTTTTATTCCAATCCATAGAAGAGTTAAAAAGAAGGAGATTGAATACCTCCTTAAAAAGGAACTTGAAGAAAGGGATATAAAAGTAGATTTTGAATATGCTATATATAGCAATGCTTTAGCTACAAAAGTACGTTCTGATGATTTTAGTTTGGATTATCCAACAACTTATGCAATACCTCTTTTTGTAGATGATGAAGGAGCGAGTGAGTATCAGTTGTATGTTAATTTTACTGGAAAAAAGCGATATGTGCTTTCTACCATTAAGGGAATGGCCATATTATCAATAATTTTTACTTTGATTATTGTGATTGCATACTCCAGTGCGTTGTCGCAGCTTTTACAGCAACGACAGATATCCCAAATTAAAACCGATTTTATTAATAATATGACGCATGAACTTAAAACGCCGATAGCAACAATAAACTTAGCTTTGGATTCTATTAAGAATCCAAAAATCGGGAAAGATCCTGAAAAAGTTCAACGCTATATGAAGATGATTCGAGAGGAGAATAAGAGAATGCATGCTCAGGTCGAAAATGTATTGAGAATATCTCAATTAGAGAAAAATGAACTCAATATTAAAAAAGAGCAACAAGAGCTTCATGATATTATTGAAGATGCAGTAACTCATGTTTCTTTAATTGTAGAAAATAGAGAAGGATATATAAAAACACATTTAGGGGCTCTAAAAACTACAGTTTTAGCAAATGATAGTCATATGACAAATGTCGTGGTCAATATTCTGGATAATGCGGTTAAGTATTCAGAACAAGAACCTAAAATTGATATATATACTGAAAATGTAAAGAATAGTATAATTCTTAAGATTCGTGACCAAGGAATTGGAATGAGTAAAGTGGCACAAAAAAAGATCTTCGAAAAATTCTTTAGAGAACATACGGGAGATTTGCATAATGTAAAAGGTCATGGATTAGGATTGACATATGTAAAAAGAATCGTAGATGATCATCATGGTCAAATATGGGTGGAGAGTGAGAGGGGGAAAGGCTCCACATTTATAATTAAATTACCGTTAATATCGTAAAATATGGAAACAGAAAACAAAAAGATTTTGCTTGTAGAGGATGATCCAAACTTTGGAACAGTATTAAAGGATTATCTGGTAATGAATGATTATGATGTTGTGCATGCTAAAAATGGTATGGAGGGCTTCGAAAAATTCAAGAAGGATGATTATGATATGTGCATTCTCGATGTAATGATGCCCTATAAGGATGGATTTACATTAGCTAAGGAAATTAGGGATAAAAATGAGGAAATACCAATCATCTTTTTGACAGCCAAAGCAATGAAAGAAGATGTATTAAAAGGGTATAAAGTTGGAGCAGATGATTATCTTAATAAGCCTTTTGATAGCGAGGTCTTATTAATGAAGATACAAGCAATCATGCAACGTAAGAGTACCGAATCTGTTGCAGATAGTAAACAATTCGAATTTAAGATCGGAGGTTTCCATCTTAATTCTAAGCTTCGTTTTTTAACCTTCAAAGAGGAAGATGCTATTAAGCTTTCTCCTAAAGAAAATGAATTATTGCGATTATTAGCACTACATCTTAATGATCTTATGCCTAGAGAATTGGCGCTAACAAAGATTTGGAGAGACGATAACTATTTCACTTCTAGAAGTATGGATGTGTATATTGCAAAGTTAAGAAAGTATTTAAAGAAAGATGAAAATGTAGAAATACTTAATATACATGGAGAAGGTTTTAGACTAGTAGTACGTAACGAAGAGTCTTAATAAAATATAACGGTAACAGTACTAGTAAAAAATCACTTTGAATTTTTTTTCAAGGTGATTTTTTGTTGATATGATCTATAATAGCTTGTACATCCTGTTTATAGTCAAACCATTCGATTTCTGAATCTTTTTTAAACCAGGTAAGTTGTCTTTTTGCAAAACGGCGTGTGTTTTTTTTAATTTCAGAAATTGCAAAACCCAGATCCCAATTGCCATCCAGATAAGTAAAGATCTCTTTGTATCCTACTGTATTTAGAGCATTTAGTGATTTATGTTTATGTAAATTTTTTACTTCCTCCAGAAGCCCTTCTTTAACCATAATATCTGCTCTTAGATTAATTCTGTCATAAATAACTTTTCTATCCGCTGTGATTCCGATTTTTATGATATTGAATGGCCTGTCTTTTTTAGGAGCAGTCAAAAAAGAAGAGTAAGGCTTTCCGCTAGTAAGGCATACCTCCAAAGCGCGCATAACCCGATGTGTGTTTTGCAAATCAACTTTATCGTAATATTTGGGATCCAACGCTTTGAGTTTGTGCTGTAAACTTTCTATCCCAGAATTTTCATATTCTTTTTGAAGCTTTTCTCTTATCTCGGGATCAACTTCCGGGAAAGTATCTAGTCCCTTGGTTACAGCATCAACATATAATCCAGAACCTCCTACTAATATTGCATATTTATTATTAGAAAACAAAGTGTCAAGTTTCTCTAAAGCATCTTTTTCAAAGTCACCAACAGTATACGCATCCCTAATACTTTTATGCTGAATAAAATGATGTGTAGCTTGTGATAATTCATCTGGTGAAGGAGCAGCAGTACCTATACTCATTTCTTTATAAAACTGCCTACTGTCTGCCGAAAGAATTTCACAATCAAAATGTTTTGCTAAAGCTATACTAAGACTGGTTTTACCAATAGCGGTAGGCCCTATGATTACGATTAGCGTATTATTCATTGTGTAGATCTTCTCCACATTTATGACAAAAATTGGCTTCATCTCTATGGTCAGATGCATTGCAGCTAGAGCATGCCTGCGTATTGAGATGTACCTTTTTTGATCCGCGGTCCGAAGCGTATTCTGCAGATACAATACCAGTAGGAACTGCTATAATGCCATAACCAACAATCATAATCATAGCAGCTATAAATTGTCCCAGCGGAGTAACCGGTGCGATATCACCATATCCAACAGTAGTCATGGTCACGATACACCAATACACACTAATCGGAATACTCTTAAAACCACTTGCCTCTCCTTCTATCAAATACATTACAGTACCCATTATTATGCATAGAACCAATACGGCAAATAAGAACACTAGTATTTTTGCACCACTATCTTTTAGAGCTCTTACTAATCTATTAGACTCTCCAATATATCTTGAAATCTTTAATATTCTAAAAACACGAAGTAGCCTTAATGCTCTTACGGTTAGTAATGCACTAGTTCCTGTAATAAAAAATGATAAATATAATGGTAGGGTCGACAAAAGATCAATAATACCATAAAAGCTAAAAATATATCTTGAAGGTCTTTTTATAGAAACGATACGCGCAACATATTCAAATGTGAAAAATATAGTAATCACCCATTCTCCATAATATAATATCGTGTAAATACTATTAGGTAATCCTTTTACACTTTCAAGCATTACAAAAATGATACTTAGTACGATAAGAATAAGCAAGGTGATATCAAATATTTTCCCGATAGGAGTATCTGCCTCATAGATAATATCGTGTAATCTATCTTTCCAGGTTTTATGATATGAATCTTTGTTCAAGAGCTATGATTTTGATAAAAGTACTAAAACTTAGAAATTAAATTTTAGTAATAGGCATAATCTTTAATTTTTTATGTGTGCGTACATAACTCTGAATAATATGCTTAGCATCTCTATTATGTTGCATTGGAGTGATAATAGATCTTAAAATATCAATGTTGTTTACTTGATGGTTTAGATTAAAATACCCAATGCCTTTAAACTTTCCTTCTTCAACCAATATCACACTTTGTTCATCAATATCCCGACCACGATCGATAATAATCATATCCTGACTGTCAAATGAGTTGTTGTGGATTAATTCTTGTGCTCTACTATTGTATTCTTTGGGAGATTCAATAGAAATACATGCACCATAACATTGTTTAATAGTGTAATTGAAACAGTTGCCCTCATTTGTATCTAGTCCCATTAGTTTTTGACATAAATTATACTCTTCGGTCCATCTATGCATATAGGATTTTGCCTGTTGTCTGTTTGAGAATGTAGTTATACTTCTTTTTCGGCTATCAGCTTTTGCAATTTTAAGATTTATAAATCCTTTATTATCAGTAAATTGATACAAAGCCTGATCAAAATGGGTCCTTCTTAGTGCTCTGTTATATTTTGGTTTGTTTTGTTTTATCTCTTCACTTTCTTTTAACAGCGCCAGCAGTTCACTACCTGTAATCTCATACGTTACACTGGTAACTTCTATCTGTATCCGTCTTGATTTTTTGTTATCACTTGTAAAATGTTGATTGAGACGTTTTTTAATATTTTTACTCTTACCAATATATATAATAGTACCATCTTCACGATGCATATAATACACCCCGGTTGCTGTAGGTGCCTGTTCAATTAGTCGTAGTAGTTTACCATCTATTTGTCGTTTTGGATCAGCACGAACGGTATCTATAATGATATTTTTTTCAGAATCTTTGCTTAATAGCAACCTAAACAATTTTACAGTGGCCAACGCGTCACCATTGGCACGATGCCGATCAGAAAGTGGAATGCCAAGACTACGCACCAGTTTCCCTAAACTATAAGACTGTTGATCAGGGATTAATCTTTTAGAAAGTTCAACAGTGCATAAAGATTGTCTTTCAAAATCAAAACCTAGCCTGGAGAATTCTGTTTGTAAAATTCGATAATCAAAACTTGCGTTATGGGCAACCACAACACAATCGACAGTAATTTCTACAATTCTTTTGGCAACTTCATAAAACTTAGGGGCATTGCGGAGCATTTGGTTATTTATTCCTGTGAGGTTGGCAACAAAAGGTTGTATAGGTCTTTCAGGATTAACAAGACTAATAAATTGATCCACTACCTCAAGACCATCAAATTTGTATATAGCAATTTCAGTAATACCTTCTTCATTGTATTTTCCGCCAGTAGTTTCTATGTCTAAAATTGCATACATAATTAGTCTGTAGTGGGTAGTCTTTAGAAGTTAGTAAATACTATTCATAATTTATTCGTTTATTACTTAATAACTATTAGTGTTAATTTCAAATATAGTAGTTAAATATTTATACTTATTTGATACTACTACCCTCTAACTACTAAAAACTAACAACTAGCTATAATTTCTCACTCCAAAGATAGAACTTCCTATTCGAACCATGGTACTACCACAATCAATAGCAATTTTATAATCACTACTCATCCCGATGGAAAGTGTTTTTAGGTAAGGATATTTGGGTTTTAAATGTTCAAAAAATGCGCTAAGGGCTTCAAATTCACTTTTGATTTGATGTTGATCATTGGTAAAAGTCGCCATTCCCATAAGGCCCTGAATATGCACATTGGTTAGATTTTTTAGTTCTTCAGAACCTAATATTGATATAGCATCTTCTTTATCTAGTCCAAATTTACTTTCCTCTTCAGCGATTTTGATCTGAAGTAAACAATTAATCACCCTATTATTTTTTTTGGCTTGCTTGTCGATCTCTTTCAGTAACTTAATACTATCCACAGCATGAATAAGATCCACAAAAGGAGCCATGTACTTGACTTTATTAGTTTGAACATGACCAATCATGTGCCAGCTAATATCTTTTGGCATTTGCTCCCACTTTTCGGTCATTTCCTGAATTTTATTTTCGCCAAACACACGTTGCCCTGTATTGTAGGCTTGCATTAATTCTGAAATGGGTTTTGTTTTAGATACTGCGACAAGAATAACATCTTTTGGTATTGATGCTAGTATGTCTTGAAGGTTTCTTTCAATCGTATTCATATGATGCAAAGATATTTAAAAAATCGTTTTTTGGTTTCCTATTGAGAGAACGAAAAACAGGTTCTCTTCAAAATTCGTAAATAGTAACACCACTACGTAGTTTAGGTTCGATATAAGTGCTTTTTGGAGGCATTTTTAATCCTTGATCTGCTATTTTTTTCATTTGTACTACTGAAGCAGGAAACAAGCCAAAACCAACTTTATATTCATTATCATCTACTTTGCTTTTTACAGAGATGATATCATTTTTACCGTGTGAATATTCGATCCTGGTATCTGTGCGCAAATCCTGTATTCCTAAAATCGGTTTCAGTACGGTTTTATATAAAATTTGAGCATCTAGTTCATCCAGGGCATCTGTAAACTCATACTTCGTTTTTCTGAGATATAACGAGTAGAATTCTCCATCCAAATACATACTAAAATGATGAGGTTTCGAAGGCCTGTATACTTCAATTCCTCTGTTTTCAATTCGGAACCATTCATCTAACCGAATTAAGAACTCTTCTTTGGATAAGCCATTAAGATCTTTGACGAGTCGATTGAATTCATAAATCCTTAAATTCGATTCTGGAATCAGATAACACATAAAATAATTATAGGCCTCATCTCCATGATGATCAGGATTGTTTTTTTTGAGATCTTTTGCCAGTAAATAAGAAGAGGCAGAGCGGTGGTGACCATCTGCAATATATATCGTCTCTATTTTGGAAAACTCATCCTGAATTTGATCTATAATGGTTGGATCTTCAATTTTCCATAGATAATGAGTATCTCTGTATGTAGTTGTAAATTCGTATTCTGCTCTATGTGCAATAGTTTTAGAAATGATCTGCGCTATAGTATCGTTGTCTGGATAGGTAAGTAGTACAGGTTCTGCATTGAATCCCGCCGTCTTAAGATATTCTTTAAAAGTGGTTTCGCGATGTTGTAGTGTGTCTTCATGTTTTTTGATAACATCATTTTCGTAGTCCTGAGCACTGGCTGCAGCAATTATTCCACAAAAAGATTGATGTTCTCGATTTACAATTTTATACACATAATAACACTTGTTTTCATCTTGCTTAAAGATTTCATCTTCTTTAAATTCAAGATATCGATTACGAACTAACTTATATCTTTCTTCACCGGAAATCTCTTTTTGATATTTATAACCAGGATTTACAATGTGTAAAAAAGAGTAGGGGTTATAGTCCATCCTTGAATCACGTTGAGCTGGAGTATAACTTTGATAGGATCTCGATGCAACCAGACTTACTTTATCTCTTGTAGGTCTTACCGCTTTGAATGGAAATATTTTTGCCAAAATAGGATATCTTTTGTTGGTGTTTTAATAGAAAAAAATTAGTTTGGACTAATAGTTTGATAATTTATATTTGGTTAATGAACTGGCTATTTAAAAATTGAAAACCGAAAGGTAAAAATTATTAGTCACAAAAGCCTATATTTTCGCCTTCAGACAAAAAGTCTAAATGAGTTCAATAAAAAAATTAAGGATTAAAAATTTAGTAATACGTATTTTTTCCCATATATACGTATGTGTAAACCTGAAAGATTTTATCTTTATCTTTATATGATTGAATTATATACCAATCAATTTCATCAATTGAGCTAGCGTAATCGATCAAAAAAGAAATGTAAAAGAAACATAAGGCATAAATTGTTATTACTAGCCAAAAAATCAGAAAGCTTACAATAATCATTAACAGGAATAAAAATTGCATAAGCATTGTGTTTTCTTTGGTATACATTAAATGTTTTTAATATGAAGTGGTTAAAACTTTTTTGATTCTAGCAGGCGACCGTACGGAAGGAGCCAGTTAATGCGCTGGCAAGTCGTTTTTTGATCAATTGAAGTGTTTTTTGCACTTCATAGCAGCGCTACGAAGTAAGAAAAAGACGAAAATTGAGTGAAAAAAGACATTTTTATAGCGAATTGAAAAAAGTTTAAACCACTTCTATATATGGAAAAACGAAATTTGATATATGATGAAAATCATGCTCATTTACTTCAGAGCCCTGAAATCGCATCTGCGATGAAAGAAGTAGTGAAATATAGAGAATATCCCAAAAAACACATGCTGTTTAAAGAAGGAAATGTTTGTGATCGTTTTTATATTGTTATTTCTGGGATTACACGTATGTTTTATTATAAGGAGGGTGTAGATATTACTATTCATTTTAGTACAAAAAATGAAGGTGTCGGTGTTTATGAGAGTTTCGCCAAACAAAACAAAAGTAAATTTAATATCGAAGCCCTAACCGATGTTAAATTATATGAAATATCATATCAAAAATTTAATGATTTACTTAACGCAAATTCTGAAGTCGAACGGTATTTTAGATTTTTTATTCAACAACTTCATATTAATCTAATTGATCGGGTAAATGAATCATATTTTAGTAATGCAAAAGAGCGTTACGAAAAATTGTTAGCGCAAAAACCTGAATTGTTTCAAAAAGTCGCTTTAAAACATTTAGCTACTTATTTAAATATTACTCCAGAAACTCTGAGTAGAATTAGAAATAAATAGTTACCGGCATCTGAACAAAATAAAATATTTGTTTTTCTTGACATTTGTCAAGTAAGAGGTACACTTTTATTTTTAATTTCGTGTGCAACTATATGATTTAATTAATTTTGAGGGTTGTGAGTTTGGAATACAATTTTACTTAATTAATCATATTTAGATTAATAACTCTAAATTTGTAATTTCAGATTTTTAGTGGTAGTGTTTATTATAGTTTTATATTTTTCTGAAAATATATGTTTTAAGTCAAGTTTTAAATTATGGGGAAAAAATTGATAATAATGAAGTATGCAATGTATATACTATGTTTTACTTCGGGAATATTGTTTATGTCTTGTTCTAATGATGACAATGGCGGTGGCGGTGATGATAATAGTGGTGATTGTTTGTCAGCAGGTCTTGTCGAGCTTTCTGAAAGTCTTTTGGGGACTTATACGGGTAAATTAGAAACACTACAGGTGGAAAACACAACAGGTACCGCAACTATTGTCGAATCTAGTTGTAGAACATATACTATTGATTTTAGTGATAATGTTCCTTCTATTACCGATGTTACATTTGTTTCGCTAAATGAGTCATTAGTGTTTGGAGATCCTGATAGAGAAATTGGTATCGAGATAAGTGCAGACGGTGTGCTTATTGTTGTTAAAACAAGTGATCCAATAATAACTTTTTTAGAAGGAAAAAAATAAAAAGTAATTCATTCAGTCTATAGAAATATGAAAGCATATGCATAATATTCTCCCCTTTTTTTACTACTTTGAGATATTTATACTTCGAATAAAACAAGTAAAACACAAATATTAAAACCGCCACAATGATCACATCCAATCTTTTTTTTAAACAGATTATTTTGCTAGGTATTCTTATTTGTTGTATGCCCAATGCCAATGCACAATTTATTGATAAGATAGTCAAAAAAGCCGAAAAAGCGTCAGAAAGAGCGATAGAGCGTAAAATAGAACGAAAAGCACAGAAGGAAACAGAAAAGGCAATGGATTCTATTTTGAATCCTAAAAAGAAGCGTAAAAAAAAGAAAAAGTCCAAAGCTATTATATCGTCTGGTGGAAATACAGATCGCAAAAGTGAAACTACCGTAGATAAAGAAATTGCAGGTACTGACCCAATACAAATAAATAGAAAATATGATTTTGTTCCGGGAGATAAAATAGTAGTACAAGATGATTTTTCTAAAGAGTTTGAAGGGGATTTACCAAAAAACTGGAACACCAATGGGGGAGGGTCGATTGTTACATTTGGTAAAGATGGAGAACGATGGTTTGAGATAAATTCTGGAAACGATATTTTTTATGTTCCAGATGTTGTGCTACCGCAAGAATATACTATCGAATTTGATTTTGCTGTTGCAGATCTATCTGATCGTGATGCGTTATTTTCTGGTTTTGTTGTGATGTTAAGCGCGAATAATAAATTAGGTAAGAAGTATAATGGTTGGTGGAATCAAAACTTTTATAAAGGAAATGGAGAGCCCTATGCTTTTTTTAGGTTTTCTTTAAATCAATATAAATACAAGAATGAAGGGGTTCATATAGGAAACAGTTATGGATTAGATAATGCTATCGATGTTAGTTTAAAAAATACTATACTTGAACAACCTCATATCTCCATAGCCGTAAATAAAATGCGTTTTAGAGTTTGGGTCAATGATCAAAAAATTGCTGATATCCCTAGATTTATAGAGGAAATGGATGTCCTAAAGTACCTGAAATTTAATTTAAAGAAGTTAAAGCAAGGGCGAGTATTTATCAAAGACTTAAAGATAACTGAAGGGGGAGTAGATCTTCAACAGCAATTGTTAAATGAGGGCAAGTATACGTCTAATGGAATTTTGTTTAATTCGGGGTCTTCTACAATAAAATTACAATCTTATGGGATTATAAAACAAGTATCGCAGGCTTTGCAACGAGAAACAACCATGAAGCTAAAAATAACTGGACACACTGATTCTGATGGTAGTGAGGCAGAAAACCTTGCCTTGTCAAAAGCAAGAGCTATTGCGGTTAAAAAGGCTTTAGTTGAAGTTTATGGAATAGCTGCTAATAGATTAATTACAGATGGCAAGGGAGAAACGACCCCAGTGGCAGATAATACCTCTAATATAGGGAAAGCACAAAACCGGAGAGTAGAGTTTACTACCTATTAATTGTTTTTGATAAATTTTGTTGGATCCAGATACCCTGAAGCATCTTCAGCGTATCCAACCCCTATACCCATAAATATATTATCTCTAATCTCAAGATGTAAATGGGCCAGATAGATACCATTGGCATTGCCGATAGTGCCAATTAAAGTACCTCTTTTAATAAAGTCTCCTTTTTTGACCTTAATAGTGTTGCAGTGTGCGTATACAGACTCATAATAGTGGTTTTTGAATTTATGGATAATTCGGATAACATTACCCCATCCACCCCCTATATCTTCAGAAAAGGAAACATACCCGTTTGCAATAGTATAAATTGAATCACCTAGATCAGTGTTTCCTCCGTGAACACCATTCCAATCATCACCTAAGTGATTGTTTTGTCTAAATTTTTGGGCATTATAATACCCTTTGGCATTGGGTTTTCCGATAGGAAAGTCAAAGTTATTTGCTATAAGTTCTGGATGGCTTTTAAATAGAGAATCGTATTTGTGATACTTATTTTGAGTTTGGATTACAGCCTTCTTTACACTATAATTTTGTTTTACTTCTGATACTTCAGAATCGTCAATATAAGATGAAAAAAAAATGAATGTAAATGCTACAAAAACAAACTTTTGAATACGATGAATCATTATGAAAACTGTTTGGCTACTTTTTCTGCCTTTCTGCTTTCAGAATAGTCATAAAAACCTTCTCCGCTTTTTACTCCTAATTTACCAGCCATTACCATGTTTACTAATAATGGACATGGAGCATATTTAGGGTTTTTGAAGCCATCATACATTACATTAAGAATTGATAAACATACATCCAGACCGATAAAATCCGCAAGTTGTAGTGGTCCCATAGGATGCGCCATACCCAATTTCATCACTGTATCTATTTCGGTAACACCAGCAACACCATTATACAAAGTCTCGATAGATTCATTGATCATTGGCATCAGAATTCTGTTAGCCACAAACCCAGGATAATCATTAACTTCTACTGGCACTTTACTTAGCGCTTTGGACATTTCCATGATAGTATTGGTAACTTCATCAGATGTATTGTATCCTCTGATAATTTCTACCAGTTTCATAATGGGCACTGGATTCATAAAGTGCATTCCGATCACCATTTCTGGTCGATCTGTAACGGCAGCAATCTGCGTTATGGATATGGATGAAGTATTTGTTGCCAGGATTGTGTCTTCGGGACAGGCTTCGTTCAACTCTTTAAAGATTTTAAGTTTCAGATTTACATTTTCAGTAGCGGCTTCTATGACAAGTCCGGCATATTCTACACCTTCTTTGATACTGGTATAAGTAGATATATTTCCTAATGTTGTTTTCTTATCTGCCTCGGATATTTTTTCTTTGGCGATCATTCTATCCAGATTCTTGGTGATGGTTGCCAGCCCTTTATCTAGTGCTTGCTGAGAAATATCTATTAGTTGAACCTTAAAGCCTTTTTGTGCAAAAGTATGTGCAATACCATTACCCATGGTTCCTGCACCTATTACTGCTATGTTTTTCATTTGAATTGTGTTTGTTATTAATTAGTTTTTAGTAGTAATGACTAATACCTAGCACCTAACTACTATTAGAAGCAATCAATAATTTTTAGAGCAACTTCAAGCGCTTTTTTTCCTTGCTCAAGAGAAACAATAGGAGTGGTGTCGTTTATAATTGCTTCAGCAAATGTGTCTAATTCGTCTAATATTGCATTGTTTGAAGGAACATCTGGATTATCAAAATAGATTTGTTTTTTAACTCCTTCAGCATTTTGAAGGATCATAGCAAAATCATCTGGATTTTCTGGAGCATCTTTCATTTTTACAACTTCACATTTTTTCTCAAAGAAATCTACAGAGATATAGGCATCACGTTGAAAGAAACGAGATTTCCTCATGTTTTTTAACGAAATTCTACTTGCCGTAAGATTGGCAACACATCCATTTTCAAACTCGATTCGTGCATTGGCAATATCGGGAGTTTCACTTATCACAGATACTCCGCTGGCACTAATATGCTTTACTTCAGAGTTGACCACACTCAAAATAGCATCAATATCATGAATCATTAAATCCAATACCACAGGCACATCTGTTCCTCTTGGGTTAAACTCTGCAAGCCTGTGTGACTCAATAAACATTGGGTTGTCTATTTTGTGAGCTACTGCGGTATAAGCAGGGTTAAAACGTTCCACATGACCTACCTGTCCCTTTACTTTATGAGTTTTTGCTAATTCGATAAGTTGATTGGCTTCTGCTACTGTATTTGTAATTGGTTTCTCTATAAAAACATGTTTACCCGATTCTATGGCCTGTTTTGCTACATCAAAATGTGCAAAAGTGGGTGTAACAATATCTACAACATCAACGGCGTTGATCAATTCTTCTACAGAATTAAATAGTCGATAACCAAATTCATCTACAATAGATTTTGCTTGTTTCTCACTGGCATCATAAAAACCTACTAATTCGTAATTTTCTGATTGTTCTAAAAGACGTAAATGGATTTTACCAAGGTGTCCCGCACCGAGTACTCCGGCTTTGAGCATAATTCAAGATTTTACACAAAAATAGTATTATTTATAAATTAAGTGATACTCCATTTTGAAAATCCTAACATTAAATTTTATAGGATTCAAAATGGGGAGTAGAACTTGTCCGGTTGTAAAACGGGATCTTTTAAAAAATATTCGATGTATTGGATACATAGTTTAGTCAAGTTAGCAAATCTTTACGTAATTTTAACCTGCAAAATAACCCTAGAATGGTGAAAGATACCCTTAGACATGCTGGAAAAAGAAAGCAACTCGTAGATGTTTTAGTACAGAAAGGAATAAAAAGTAAAGGTGTATTATCTGCAATAGGTAAGATACCCAGGCACTTATTTATGGATTCGGGTTTTGAAGATCATGCCTACCAGGATAAAGCATTTCCTATTGCAGCCGATCAAACTATTTCTCAGCCCTATACGGTGGCTTTTCAAAGTGAATTATTACAGATTAAAAATGGTGGTAAAGTACTAGAAATAGGTACTGGGTCGGGGTATCAAACTGCGGTTTTATGTGAGCTAGGAGCCAAGGTGTATAGTATTGAACGCCAAAAAGAGCTGTTTAAAAAGACCAAATTGTTTTTATCAAAGCTTGGTTACCGGCCAAAACACTTGTCTTTTGGTGATGGCTATAAGGGTTTAGAAGAGCATGCACCTTATGACTCTATAATAGTTACGGCAGGAGCTCCATATGTCCCAAAACCTTTGTTGAGTCAGTTGAAAGTTGGTGGTCGTTTGGTAATTCCGGTAGGAGATGATTCTCAAATCATGACACTTTATGTGCGTAAAAGCGAAACTGCATTTGAAAAACGAGAGTTCGGCGAATTTAGATTTGTACCGTTGTTAGAAGATAAGAATTAAGACACTACTTAAAATTCTTTTTAATACGATCCAGTGTTCTTTTATTATCCCTATCCTTGATTGTTTCTCGTTTGTCATACATTTTTTTACCGCGAGCCAGGACGATATCTAATTTGGCTAAGCCGCGATCAGTGATAAATAATCGAGTAGGAATGATGGTTAAACCGGTATTTCTTACTTCTTTTTCAAGTTTTTTTAATTCTTTCTTGTTTAAAAGAAGTTTTCTTTCGCTTTTTGGGTTATGATTAAAATACGTGGCGTGCGAATATTCTTCGATATGCATATTGATTACAAATAGCTCGCCATTATTAAATTCACAGAAGCTTTCGGTTATCGATGCTTTTCCCTCGCGAATAGCCTTAATCTCAGTACCAACTAATTTAATTCCGGCAGTGTATTTATCCAGAAATTCGTACTCGAACTTCGCTTTACGATTTAATATGTTGATTTTATTTTGGTTCATCGTTACTTATAAATGCCTACAAAAGTACAAAGCTTTCTCGAAAGAAAGCTTTGTATCAAAAATGAATATTTTAAATAGTGCTACGGTTCCTGAAATTGTATAGTGGAAATTTTACCATCTTCATTAAGTTGTAACTCCATAACCAGGCTTATTTTGTCAAATTCTGCCATATAGCTATTGATTCCTTCTGCTGTTTCGATAAATGTCAAACTCTTTAGTTTCCCGAATTGCTCATAGCATCCATTTACAAAACGTGTTACTCCTTCTATAGTCATAGCTTCCTGCATTTCTGAAGTATATAAATCAAAAACTGCAACTACGTTTTGTAAATTAAAACTTTCATGAAAATCTTTAGTAACATTTTTATATACTTCGCTATCTTGAGATAGGATGTATTGTGCGGTAAAACAAAATAAAAACAGAAATATATATTTCATAGCATTTTTTATTTTGAGGTTAGTAAATGCAAAATAATTAATTTTTTACTTTATTTAAAGGATAACGGGTAAAAAAGGATTCTTACTAAATTAGGTGTTTATATTCTTATAAACAAAGATGTATTGGTAAGTATATCTAATAAAAGCCGTCCAATCAATAGCGATAAAGCGTGTTTAACAAAATTGTTGCAATAATTAGTGCTGTAAAGTTTAATTTAGTTTTTTGAACATAAATTTTATGAGAACGTCTTCATTTTTATTTTTGATATTAATTTTTTCTTCCTTAGGATGGTTATCTATACAGTTTTCTGCACAGGAAATAATAGATAAGGCCATCAAAAAATCAGGAGGATCGAAATATGATAATGCAATTATTCATTTCACTTTTAGAGGAAAAAGGTATCGTAGTAAAAGAGATGAAGGGATTTATCAATTAGAGAGATTTGTTGATGGTCCTGATGGAGTAGTTCATGATATAGTGAGCAATTCTGGTTTGGAACGAACTATAGAAAATTGTTTTGTACAAGTTGCAGATTCTTTGATTACAAGAATTAGCGATGGTGTAAATTCTGTTCATTATTTTGCTAATCTGCCATACGGCCTTAATGCACCTGCGGTTAACAAAGAATTAATAGGAGAGCGTGAAGTAAAAGGAAACCGATATTATAAAATCAAAGTAACTTTTGATCAAGAAGCAGGAGGAACCGATTTTGATGATGAGTTTTTATACTGGGTCCATAAGGAAGATTTTACAGTAGATTATCTGGCATATAAATATTCGGTAAATGGAGGTGGTATACGATTTAGAGAAGCCTATAATCCTAGAGTTGTAAACGGAATTCGATTTATTGATTATAAGAATTATAAAACTGACAATCTAAAAACACCACTCAAAGATCTTGATGTCCTATTTGAAAAGAAAAAGCTGAAACTACTTTCAAAAATAGAACTCGAAGATATTTATGTCTATGTTGAAAGAGATTGTTGTTAATCAATAGTAAGTACGTGATCTACAATAGTGCCATTTTTTATGGTGACAATAAATAGCTTTCCATAGATCGTTTCATCTATAACAGCGTATTTTTCTTCACCGATGATTTTATTTACAAAAAATGGCGTTGTTTTACTATGTCCTACGATTACAGAGGTTTTTCCTTTGGTTTTTTTCTGAAAACCCTGGTTGTTAAGATCTCGAGGGTCATATGATTGAATTTCCAGATTTTTAATTTCGGCGATAGGTTTAGCTGTATTTTGTGTTCTACTATAGTCGCTACTAAAAACCAAATCTATGTTGGTTTCGGCCAATATTTTTGCCCATTTTTTTGCTCGTGACTTACCTTCTTCAGTAAGTTTTGGATCGCGTTTTTTGGGATCGCTGGTATCTTTTTCGGCATGCCTGATGAAGAAATAAGTCGTGATTTGTTGTTTTTCAATTTCTGCTTGAGAAAAACTGGATATTGAAAACAAAAAAATAAGTAGTATCAAAAAGGCCTTCATAAAAATTTTAGTATAGATATAAAAAGACGATCAAACCAGTTGTGCGATTATTCTAGCATGCCAGTTTTCCAGATAACGAGGACCATAGAAAGAATAGCAATAATAAAAAATCCTATATAAATATAGTAGCTTCTCTTTTTTGTAGAGGAGTCTATGTTGCCAGAAGATTTCATGTGGCCTGGTTTTAGGTGGTTGTCGTTTTATATTAGACTGTGAAAAAAACGAAATGTTACACTTTTTGTGGTTTTAAGTGTAAAACTCTTTCTTCAAAATTTTTAGCGGGCACTGATTGCACGATGTTTAGAAATAAATCCATAAGTTGTTTGTCGTGGTTCCATCGTTTTTGCTTCAATAAATTGAAATGAACAAAGGTACTCCACATTATAGCTTTAAGTTCTGTTTTGTTGTGATTCCACATTCTAATTTCGACATGCAATTGATTTTCTGTACAATGTATTAATTGAGAATCGATAACGACATCTTCCATAAGTAAGGCAGGTTTTAAATATGCGATTTGATTTGAACCTACTACCCAACTTATTCCTTTTGTCTTGGCTAATTCGAAAATGTCTAAGTTATAGTGTTTTTCAATTTGATCTTCTCTGGCATTGATCATATAATTAATATATGCGGCATTGTTTAAATGATTAAAAGGATCACAATCCTGAAATCGTATTTTTGCTTTTGTTTCTAGTACTTTAGGTAGTTCCATATCTTTAAATGTTTTATTATACCGATTGGTATATTTTTAATTAAAAAAATTATAGCTTTAATTGTGTTTGTATCATTTGATCAATTTGATCCATGGTGTCAATCATATAACTGTTGTCATCCATAGTATGGGTCATAAAAATTGCTCCGGTAATCATGGTATATAATCTTTTGGCATATTGCATAACGTCAATATCTGGTTTTATTTCACCTAATTTTTTACCAGCGTCAATAAGTCTGGCTAGATTGTTTTGAATTTTATCAATAGAAAATTGTGCATATTGAAATAGGACATCATTTTGATACTTTGAGTCTATAGACATATTAATAACAGGGCAACCCCCTAATTCTTGAGTATAGTTATAGTAATTTCGATAAAAATCGGTAACCAAAAACAATTTTTCAATAGGAGAATCACTCAGAGATTGATGATCGGCTATGCGTTTAAGCATATTTCTTTCGGTCATCCTGAAAGCAGCAATAGCCAATTCTTCTTTACTCTTAAAATTACCATAGATAGCACCTTTGGTAAGGCCAGTGGCTTTGGTAATGTCACTAAGGCTGGTAGCTGCATATCCATTCTTATTAAAGATCGGAGCCACAGTCTGGATAATGAATTCTGCTGTCTGTTCTGCTTTGGTAAGCATCTTTTTTGGATTATGCTTTTCAAAGGTAATAAAAAATATACCAATTGGTATATTTTAAGATAAATAAATGAATCATCCGGATGTTTCTGGGATAATACCTCGGAAGTCCATGGTATTGATACTTCTGGGTAAGTTACAAGCATCTTCTATCTTTATTTCTTGGTATTTGAGTAAAATGCTAAATTTTTCTAATGCTTTTGTCGCTTGATCACAACCCACATTTTTATTTCTTACATTATTTGTTTTAACCCTCCTAGGCCTATTGCTTCTATTCTCGAAGTCCTTAAATTGACACTTTATCACGCTCTTATTTTTGAAATAAAAACGTTCTTCCAGAGTCAAAGTAACATTAATCATTTTACGCTTTCCGTATGTATTCCTTTCATAATCCTTAAACCAAATATTGTGTATGGCATATTGAAAAAACAATTCATCGTCCCAAATGTAGAACTCATCCCTAAACTTCACATGTCCTTTTTCATAGGAATGAACAATATGTTTTAGCTCATTACCATTATAATAGAATGTAAGCGAGCCTTTTTCTGAAGTTTCATCGCAAGAATAATCAGTATGATGTTGTCTTAATGCATTAGTATCTAATAGCTCTCTTATCAACTGATATTTATTTGAAATATCAGAAAGGGCCCCTTTTTTATTTTGGCCCAAACAGATGATAGAGGTGAGAAGAAGTAACAATAAGGTTGGTTTCATTGCGGCTGCAATGTACTTAAAAGCTCTTTTTTTTCTATATTTAGTTATTAACTATTGTGGGAATAAGTTTGTTAATAACTACGGTAAAACCGTAAATATGTTGTTCTGGTACTTTTTAAGGTTTTTAATTTTGTTTACAAAAAGTGGGCAAAATCCCTTTAAAGAAAGGTCAAAAGCCCACTTTTAGCATTATTTTAATGGTTTTTAGATTATTCAGAGACCAAATCGCCTTGATTTCTAAAGACTAAATTATTATCAAACTCATCAAGAAGAATTACGCTTTCTGTTGAAATTTTTCCTGCAAGAATTTCTTTTGATAGTTTATTCAGCACTTCTCTTTGTATTGTACGTTTTACAGGTCGTGCACCAAATTCTGGTTGAAACCCTTTTTTAGATAGAAATACAATAGCTTCTTCTGTGGCATTTAGGGTAATGTTTTGCTGCGCTAGCATCTCAGAAACGTTCTTTAATTGAAGTCTTACAATTTCTTGAATATTCGCTTTTGTAAGAGGTGAGAACATGACGATATCGTCAATTCTATTTAGAAACTCGGGTCTTACAGATTGTTTTAGTAATCCCAGAACTTCAACTTTTGCCGCTTCCATGGCAGTATCCATATCCTTAATGGCCTCGAGCTTATCTTGAATAATATGGCTACCCATATTACTCGTCATAATAATAATAGTATTTCTAAAATCTGCAGTTCTACCTTTATTATCGGTTAATCGTCCTTCGTCTAAAACCTGCAATAGAATATTAAAAGTATCTGGGTGGGCTTTTTCTATTTCGTCAAGTAACACAACAGAGTAAGGCTTTCTTCGCACGGCTTCGGTTAATTGACCTCCTTCATCATATCCAACATATCCAGGAGGTGCTCCTACCAATCTACTAACTGCATGGCGCTCTTGATATTCACTCATATCTATACGAGTCATGGCCGCTTCGTTATCAAAAAGATATTCGGCCAGTGCTTTTGCCAGCTCTGTTTTACCGATACCCGTTGTTCCCAGGAACAGAAAAGATCCTATAGGTTTTTTCTGATCTTGTAGTCCGGCTCTACTTCTGCGTACAGCATCACTCACCGCTTGTATGGCTTCAGTTTGTCCAACAACTCGTTTCTGAAGTTCTTTCTCTAGTACCAATAATTTTTCACGTTCACTTTGCAACATTTTTGTCACAGGTATTCCTGTCCATTTTGCAACTACTTCGGCGATATCATCGTTGGTTACTTCTTCTTGTATTAACGAGGAGCTACTTTGTTGCTCTTCTAGCTGTTTCTGTAAACTTTCTAGCTTTTCCTGTGCTTCTTTAATCTTTCCGTACCTGATTTCTGCAACTTTTCCATAGTCACCATTTCGCTCTGCACGTTCTGCTTCAAGCTTGAATTCTTCAATGTTTTGTTTTGTATTTTGAATTGCATCAACGACTTCTTTTTCGCTTTGCCATTTAGAGAAGATCTCATTACGTTCTTCTTTAATATTGGCAAGATCGGCATTCAATGCTTTTAATTTGGTTTCGTCATTTTCCCTTTTTATCGCTTCGATCTCGATTTCAAGCTGCATGATCTTACGATCCAGGACATCCAATTCTTCTGGCTTCGAATTGATCTCCATTCTAAGTTTTGAGGCGGCTTCATCAATTAGATCAATAGCTTTATCAGGTAAAAATCTATTAGTGATATAGCGTTGTGATAGTTCTACCGCGGCAATAATAGCTTCATCTTTGATACGAACCTTATGGTGTGCTTCATATTTTTCTTTGATACCGCGAAGGATAGAGATGGCACTTTCTGTATCGGGTTCATCTACCGTAATTTTCTGGAAGCGTCTTTCTAATGCTTTATCTTTTTCAAAGTATTTTTGATATTCATCTAGAGTGGTCGCTCCAATAGCACGTAATTCTCCTCGTGCCAGGGCAGGCTTTAGGATATTTGCGGCATCCATAGCTCCCTGGCCACCTCCTGCACCTACCAGGGTGTGGATTTCGTCTATAAAAAGCACAATATCTCCGTCGCTGGTAGTTACTTCTTTTACAACAGCTTTAAGGCGTTCTTCGAATTCTCCTTTAAATTTGGCACCTGCAATCAAAGCCCCCATATCTAATGAGAAGATTTGTTTGTTTTTAAGGTTTTCTGGAATATCTCCGGAAATGATGCGATGTGCAAGTCCTTCGGCAATAGCCGTTTTACCAACTCCTGGTTCACCAACCAGCATTGGATTATTTTTGGTTCTGCGTGAAAGAATTTGCAATACTCTTCTGATTTCTTCATCACGCCCAATAACCGGGTCAAGCTTACCACTTTCTGCCATTTCATTCAGGTTTTTGGCATATTTGCTAAGGGCTTGATAGGTTTCTTCGGCACTTTGTGAAGTTACGCGTTCCCCTTTTCTGATCTCATTAATCGCCTCGGTTAAATGTTTTTCGGTTACCCCTTGATCTTTTAAAATCTGAGCAATTTTACTTTTAGATTTAAAAATGGCGATAACCAAATGCTCTATAGAAACATATTCATCATTCATCTTTTTTGCAATGATACTAGCTTCATTCAGAGACTTGCCGGCTTCACGCGATAATTGTATTTCTCCGCCACTAACTTTTGGAAAGCTTTCTAGTGTACTATCCAAAACTTGTTGTAAAAGACTGATGTTTACATTCAGTTTTTTTAATAAAAAAGGAAGCACATTTTCATCTACATTAAAAATAGCTTTAAAAATGTGTTCGTTTTCTATTTGCTGATGTCCAAAACCTTGAGCAAGTTGTTGTGCTTGCTGAATGGCTTCTTGTGATTTTATAGTGAAATTATTAAAATTCATATTAATTTATTTTGAGTTCGATGGTATTGAATCAAATAACATTCCTACACGATAAATGAGTCAAAATGTCGTGTAATTAATTATTTTTGCTGACTTTTTGACGTATTGTAAAGTTACGAATTTAAGAACGACCAATATATGATTACGGTCAATTTTAAAATGATTTGATTAAGTTTGTAAGAAATAAATTGTAAAAAGAAAGATGGGATTATTTGGTAAATTATTTGGGTCGGAAGAAAAAGAACCGAAAGAAGAAAAACAGGCATTACCCTGGCAAGAGTTAACTTCGATAGGCCAATTGGATCAAATTGAAGAAGCTTCTAAAACAAAAACTCAGGCTATATTCAAGCATTCTACCCGATGCGGAATTAGCAGCATGGTGATACGTAATTTTGAAAGTAGTTTTGATTTAGAAGGTGATCAGGTAGATTTGTATTACTTGGATCTTTTAAATTATAGAGACGTTTCTGCAGAGATCGCTGCTAGGTTTCAGGTTTTTCATGAATCTCCACAGTTTATTGTGGTTCGCAATGGTGAAACAGTTCATCATTCTTCTCACAGTATGATTACTCCGCAGGTATTGCATCAATTAATCTAAAAAAAGAGAAATAAAAAGGAGGTTTATAGCCTCCTTTTTATTTTAGATGAAATTATCAATTATTATTTAAAACGATAATTAGTAATGATACCTTTGATCTTATTTTTTAAATCCTCTCCAGAGTCATATACCATTTGTTCGTTGGTAGGAAAAGGTACGGCCTGTAAACCTAGGTAACGAACCAAATCATCTTCCAAAGCACGCTTATCACCGTTGTAATTTGCATATACATGCTCAAATACAAATTCACTAGCGATTGGAAAAGCCTCCAAAAGTTGTTTTGTTCTTAAATTTTTATACTGAACATTACCAACAACATTAGTCGCCTTAAATTGAGTGAATTCGTAATATTCGCAAACTACAGTCACCATTTTATCTACTTTTACTTTATTGCCTTCTTCATCTTTTACAACATTTCCATCGTTATCTAATAGATATTCCCAACCGTCTTTCACCAATTTTTCTCTTTCTAATTGACGTTCTCTTACTTTTTCTGGAGAGATGTTGATCTCTCGCAAAGTAACTTCCATTGCATAATCATACGTAGTTGTTTTTTGAGCTTGGCTATGATATACGGTCCATAAATCATCAAGACCATAGGTGCCAAAATTTAATAAATCGGCTTCTAAACGTTTTGGAATAACCACATTGGTGCTGTTTTTCATGGTAACTCTAACAAAATCGGTTCCCTTAAGGTGTGCTTCTTCGATCAAAGCCCTTGTGTTTTTATAATTAGGAGAAATCTTGTCTAAGTATATTAGGTTTTCATAAACTTTTCTATAGTCTGTTTTTCTTTGTGCAGAAGACAATAATGATCTGGCAGTATCGTATAGGTATTTTGATAGCTTATCTTTTGTCGCTAAGATTCGCTGATCATAGTTATCCATTAAAAAATTGGCATTACGACCTTGTTCTGTCAAATAAAGTGGTATCAATGGTTTTATGCGTTCTTGTCTATCTCTCATAGAAAGATAGGTATTGTATATACGCTCAAGATTTGCAGGGTTTCCTTCTTGTTCGAGGTAATTAACAGCATTGATATCTCGCTCAACCACTTTTGCATACGCTTCTTCTAGCATTAAAATATAGGGCTGTTTTCCTTTTTTGTCTTTGTTAGTTTTGAGCCTGTTTAAAGCAATGTTGATTGCCTGGTCGTAGTTTCCAGTGTTTAGAGCCTTTTCAGTTTTCTTCACACTACTACAGGAAAAAGCAATAGCTAATATGGTGCATAATAGTAGTAGTTTTTTCATGTCAATTACATTTTTGATTTGGGTATTAAAAACAACTTTGGTGCCAAAAGATAATAAAAAAACCTCGAAATCAAATTTTTCGAGGTTTTATAACGGTTTACAAACCTTTTATTTTTTGAATACAGGAAGCAATTTGGTAGAGACTTCGCCAAAACCTATTCTTACCCCATCGTTCTTACAATATCCTCTCATAACTACGGTATCGTTATCTTCGATAAATTTACGACTACCTCCAGATTTAAGTTGTACTGGTTTTTCTCCACGCCAACTTAATTCGAGCATAGATCCATAGGATTCTGGTGTTGGACCAGATAATGTACCGCTACCCATCATATCTCCAGAGTTTACTGGACAACCATTTACAGTATGATGTGCCAGTTGTTGAGACATGTTCCAATACATGTGTTTGAAGTTACTTTTACATACAACTGTTTCTTTTTCTTTTTCTGGTTGTATGGCAACTTCAAGATTGATATCAAAACTCTTTTCTCCTTCGTATTGAAGATATGGCAATGGCTCTTTTAATGGTTTTGGGCCTTCAGTTCTATACGGTTCCAAAGCATCCAGAGTCACAATCCATGGTGATATAGACGAGGCAAAGTTTTTACCCAAAAATGGTCCAAGAGGCACGTATTCCCATTTTTGAATATCCCGGGCACTCCAATCATTAAATAAAACCAGTCCAAAAATATAATCCTCGGCTTCTTCGATAGGGATGGGCTCACCCAGTTGATTAGCATCGGTGGTGATAAAAGCCATCTCAAGTTCAAAATCTATAAGTCTGGAAGGTCCAAAAATAGGTTCTGTAGCTCCATTGGTTAATTTCTGTCCTTGCGGTCGATGAACCGGAATTCCGGATGGAATAATTGAACTGCTACGACCGTGATAGCCAACCGGTAGATGAAGCCAGTTTGGCATCAACGCATTTTCTTTACCTCTAAACATAGTACCCACATTGGTGGCATGTTCTATACTGCTATAAAAATCGGTATAATCGCCTACACGTACCGGAAGCTGCATTTCGATTTCATCTAAAGCAAAAAGAACTTCTTTGCGATGTTTTTCATTGTTTTTTAAAGCACCATTTTTCGCATCAAAAATATCTGCAATTCGATTACGTACCAATCGCCAGGTTTTTTTTCCGTCAGAAATAAAATCATTTAACGAATCTTGTAAGAAGATGTCATCGGTCAATGGTATCCCTTCAAAATATCCTAATTGATGTAATGCACCCAGATCAATAGCGGTATCACCAATACGCGTACCAATAGTTATAATATCGTCCCTTGTTAAAAATACCCCAAACGGAATATTCTGAATAGGAAAATCTGTATTTGAAGGAGTTTTAATCCATGTTTTTCTGTCTGGATAATTTGCAGTTATAGGCATTGTAATTTTTTTAATACGTTATTGGTAATTCTATGATCAAATATATAATTTTCGAGCGGTTAAAAGTTTTTAATTTTGTGAAAAATATATAAAAAAATGATAAGATATGGGATTACATTTATTTTAATATGGTTTTTGACTGATTATTGATTTTTATGATTTAAAAGACATATTCTATAGTGGTTCGTTACAATTTAGGTAATAGATTTGAAATGTGAACAAGTTGTTCATATTTATTAGGGTTTGTTTAGGCCAATGTAAAGAATGGATTCGCTATTTTTGCACTTTTATTAACAAACTAGGAATACATGCAACGCGACGAACAAATTTTTGATTTAATTCAGGACGAAAGAGAACGTCAAATCAACGGATTAGAATTAATTGCTTCAGAGAACTTTGTAAGTGAACAAGTAATGGAAGCAGCTGGATCGGTATTAACCAATAAATATGCTGAAGGATATCCCGGGAAAAGATATTACGGAGGGTGCGAAGTAGTAGATATTGTAGAACAGATTGCCATCGATCGTGCCAAAGAATTGTTTGGTGCCGAATATGCCAATGTACAACCACATTCCGGATCACAGGCCAATACCGCGGTATATCATGCATGTTTGAAACCAGGAGATAAAATTTTAGGTTTTGACCTGTCTCACGGAGGACATTTGACCCATGGATCTCCAGTGAACTTTTCAGGTAAATTATACAACCCTGTTTTTTATGGAGTAGAGAAGGAGACTGGGAGATTGAACTACGATAAAATACAAGAGATCGCCACAGCAGAAAAGCCAAAATTGATTATTGCCGGAGCTTCTGCCTATTCTAGAGATATTGATTATAAAAGATTTAGAGAAATAGCCGATAGCGTAGGAGCTATTCTTATGGCCGATATTGCACATCCCGCTGGATTAATTGCAAAGGGTGTGATTTCGGATCCGGTACCACATTGCCATGTGGTAACTACAACAACACATAAAACACTACGTGGACCAAGAGGAGGATTAATCCTTATGGGTAACGATTTTGAAAACCCTTTTGGTATTACCTTAAAAAGTGGAAAGAAACGCATGATGTCTTCGTTATTGGATAGTGCTGTTTTTCCAGGGAATCAAGGTGGACCTTTGGAACACATTATTGCTGCCAAAGCAATTGCATTCGGAGAAGCATTGACGGATGAATTTTTACATTACATCATTCAGGTAAAGAAAAACGCAGCTGTGATGGCTGAAGCTTTTGTACAAAAGGGGTATGAAGTAATTTCTCAAGGTACCGATAATCACATGATGCTAATCGATTTACGTAACAAAGGTGTTACCGGTAAACAAGCCGAAGAAGCATTGGGAGTAGCAGAGATCACTGTAAACAAAAATATGGTGCCTTTTGATGATAAGTCGCCGTTTGTAACTTCGGGAATTCGTATAGGAGTAGCTGCAGTAACCACACGCGGATTAAAAGAAAAGGATATGGGTGTTATCGTAGATTTGATCGACAAAGTAATCAATAATGTAGAAGATGAAGAGGCATTGCACGGTATTGCTGACGAAGTAAATGCTATGATGGCCGATAAACCTTTGTTTGTAAGCTAAGAATTAAGTGTTAATATACTTAGAAACCAGTATGGTGTATTTACATTATGCTGGTTTTTTTTTTATACTTCTAGAATTAAGAATGCCCCCAATTATTAGGATCATCGCTATCGTTGGGTGAGAGGCCAATAATATCCCCATCGGTATTTACACCAAGACCCACTACGGTACGATTAACATAGTTAAAATAGCTTACTACCTGGTTGATCTCCAGAATTTCACCATCAGATAATTTCTGCTTTCTTAAGGTGTGAATATCAGTTTCGGTAATGGTATGATGAGCAAGAGTTAGTTTCTTTGCATATTCTAAACCAGCTAAGTATTGATATTTAAAATGTTGTTGTACTTCGTCATTCAACAAACAGGTAATAATTTCCTGATATCTGGAATCGTCATTTAATAATCGTTTTAATCCTGCCGCATGATGATCTACACAATAATTACAGCGATTTAGATTGCTTACATAAACTCCAAGAGTTTCAAGATACCATTTGGGCAAGGTATTGTTAGAATTATGCAACACATTTTTATACAATCCCATGTGACCGACAAGCGTATGTGGTCTAAGACTATGGATCGATAACACATTATCGATGTTATTATTTGGGCCTTTGATACGATCAAAGAGTTTCCTTAGTTGGCCAGTGGCGTCTTCATAAGATATTTCTTTGATCCAACTCATAACTCCCTTTGTTTTTCTCTAAAAAATGAATCTTTTTTAGTAAAAAGCGCACTAATCAATACTAATAACGATCCGAACATAATAGAAACATCGGCCATATTAAATATTTCTGTTTTTAAGATGCCTAGATCCAAAATCAAGAAATCAGTAACTGATCCATAGACGATACGATCAAAAAGGTTTCCAATTCCGCCACCAATGATAAACGTAAAACCGATAATAGTTTCTTTAGAATAATTGGTTTTGATAAGGATCTGCCATAATAATATAAATAAAACGATTACCGGAAGAATTTGCAATAACAGTATTTTGAGGACAGGGGCCAAATCAGAACCCATACTATAGGCGGCTCCTGTATTTTCGACCTTAGTTAGTACAAAGTTGTCCTTAAAAACCTCGATGCGTTCGTAGGGTTCTATTGTTTTTCGTACAACTGTTTTAGAGATCTGGTCACAGCTTATATTCAGTAAAACCAGTGAAAGTATAGCTGCAATTCTAATTTTTTGTGTAATCTTCATCGTCTTTAAAAAGGGGAATAACGTTTTCAAAAATACTAGAAAACCAGCATTATTTTATTGTTTCCAATACTTTTTATATTCGGAAAGAGGAAATGCAGTATCGAAACTTTCCTTATTAATGCTTTTATTCTCATTAGAATCATAATCCATAATTATTTTCCAGTTGTTCTATTCTAGCTTTAACAAAACATGAAACTTACCATAAGAGTATTTTGTTTCACCGGCATCGTTTCGATAAGTAACCCTGTAAATTCCCCTATCAGAAACTAACGAATCTGAAGTAATTCTTTCTAACAATCTGAAATCGATTGGGGCCGGTTTTTGAGCAGGATCACTCCATCTTTTTTGGTATCCTTCAAGGTATGTTTTCGAGTTTTTTATTTCTCCACCACCCCCAGAAATCCGTATCATCTCTTCGCCATGAATGGATGCAAATAAATCATAATCCAGTGTTGCAAAGGCATTAGAAAAATTCTCATACATATCCTGATTTATTTTTTGATGTATTAATTCATTTTGTGCTATAACCACCTGTGTAAAACATAAAATGATAATTAAAGTTGTCGATATGTTTTTGATTCTAGTCATTTGTTCTGAATTAATTGTTCCTTTTTATATAACACACAAGATACTAATTCTTTATAATCAGTAAGTTTGGGATGATCAAAGGTTTTGATTCGCTGCATCCCGATTTTTTTCATGATCAATTCAGATTTTTTATTGATCTCTGGAGCAACCGAGTAGATTTTTTCTAATCCGATGGTATTAAATCCATAGTCCAGGCAAGCTTTGGCCCCTTCGGTAGCGTAACCTTGGTTCCAACTACTTTTTTTAAGACGCCAACCAATATCTACAAAGGACCCTAGTTCTTCAAGATAGGTTTGCTCACAAAGTCCAATAAATCCAATAAATTCGTTAGTTTCTAAAATATCAACGGCAAAATAGCAGAATCCTTTTTCTTTTTGCATTTCCTGCATTCTAAAAATAAAGTCTTGTGTATCTTGTTTGGAGGGTTTAAATGGAAAGAATTCCATTACATCATCATCATTATTGATCTCAAATAAGGATTGGGTATCGTTAAAATCCCAATTCCTGATACCTAATCGTTGAGAGGTGAAAATGTATTCTGGCATTGATATAGTATTGGTTTTAATTCCCTTCTTCAAACATTACACTTTCATAAGCCCCAATATCTGGAGCTGTCATATTTCTTGGAGTACCAAGAATATCTGTACCTGAAGTAGGTGTAGCCGCATTTCCATTTGCCGCAGAAGCATCACTAATATTCAGTATATTGTCGAAAGGAGCTTGGAACCCAGGATCTTCATTCAGAATAATATTTTCAAAAAGGGTAGTATCTGCAAAATCATACAAAGTATTATCTGCAAAACTGTTATTAAAGTCATTAAATCGAATCAGACAATTTTTAAAATTGTAGTTAAAAGCAGTGCCTTCCACTTTGCTGAATAACAATTCTAGATCCTGATTGCCATAAATTATACAATTCGAGAAATTTGCTTCGAGTAAATCGGCGACCACAACTTCAGTTTCGCTAATCTGTATGTTGTTATCAATAAGTATTGCAGGCAAATCCCTGAAACCGGAGCCGATACTTGAATAATTCGTAAATGTACAATGATTAAAATTATAAGTTCCACCCAGGCTACAGTTAAGCGATACTTGCCCTGCATTATTGATCACCAGGTTTTCACCAAGAAGATTCCCTGTACGCGCCAATAGACCTACATTAGAGCTATTATATATTTGAGTATTAGAAATAGTAAGTGTGGGATCGACTCCACCATCGTTAGAATCCATAAGAATACCAACTGTCGCATTTTTAATAGTCGCATGGTTAATGATGTGGCCTGTGCTTCCTGCAGTAAGCCAAATGGTACCCCATTGTCCTGGGATTTCATTATAAAGGGGCTCTAATCTATCGCCTTCAAAAATTACTTCGTTTTCGAGAACCTCGGGGTCAGAACTTAATTCTCCATTTACCAGCAGGGTTGCGTTGTCTGCTGCTATAATCCCTGACTCTGCATGAAAATGTATTCTGGCACCAGCATCAATGGTAAGCGTTCTTCCGCCAGGAATAGCTGCATATCCATAGATCACATAAGGTTTCTCGTTTGTGAAATTGAGTTGATCATCCTGTAGAAAAAAACCCTCAATCCTGATCTCATTATTTTCTTCATCCAAACCTAGCAATAGGGTCTCAACTTCTCCAGTCATCACATCTCTCGACGGAAATAAAAATACCGCATCTTTTACCAGAGTGACCAGATCGACATCCTGCTGACTTCCACTACTGTCAAAAAGTATTCTGTCGGTATATAAAAACTCGGTTTCTGTGGTCTGATCGGTGATATCTGTAGTGGTTTCAACAAAAACAAAAATACTATCCTTGGCCAATACCTGTATATTTTCAAATGATTTCCCGGGAATTCCGTCTACATTAAGGCGGTAACCAGAGTTTTCTCCTCGCTCTAAGGCGATCGTCGGAATGGTAAAATCATCATTAGTACGATTATATACCTTAAAGCTATACGTGCTGGATCCAATATTGGTAAAAACAGTATCAAGGAGCAATGTGTCTGTAGAAAACTGAAGATTTCCTGTACTTGGTCCTGATTCAAAATCTTTACGGCATGAACTACACAAAATTATAACTACAAGAAGAAAAAGTGAGGATAGGTATCGCATAATTGTAGTAAAAGGTCTTTTTTTTAGGTTTTATGAATAAAATAATGAAGTTGCAAAGTAGCAAAGATTTTTGTTTTTAACTGCTTCATTATCTCATTCTTTAGTTTGCTACTTTTTTATTCAATGCAGTATAACTTTTGAAGCCCCACAAATATTGCTTTTCAGTAGAAATTGATGATCTTGCAAATTATTTGTTAATATGTACATTATTTTTTCATTCGATAGCTAAATTATTTATTGAATACCGCTAACTTTGCCTTTTCAAAAAATAATACGCACAACATAATAATCTATTATGAGTACATATGATGTAGCCGTGATTGGCTCTGGACCTGGTGGGTATGTAGCCGCTATTCGATGCGCACAACTAGGTATGAAAACTGCAATAATCGAAAAATATTCAACTCTTGGAGGAACTTGCCTTAATGTTGGATGTATTCCTAGTAAGGCGCTGTTAGATTCTTCGCATCACTATGAGCATGCTGTAAAGCATTTTGAAGATCATGGAATCGAAATCCCAGGGGATGTAAAAATAAATCTCGAAAAGATGATCGCACGTAAACAAACCGTAGTTGATCAGACTTGTGATGGGGTAAGTTTCTTGATGAAAAAAAATAATATAGACGTTTTTGAAGGTGTAGGAGCTTTTAAAGATGCAACTCATATCGATATTACCAAAAATGATGGTGGTATAGAGACTATTGAAGCAAAAAACACCATTATTGCTACGGGGTCAAAACCATCTACTTTGCCGTTCATCAAAATTGATAAGAAGAGAATCATTACTTCTACGGAAGCTTTAAAACTAAAAGAAGTACCTAAACACATAGTGATTATTGGCGGTGGAGTTATTGGTCTAGAACTAGGACAAGTGTACCGTAGATTAGGAGCCGAAGTGTCTGTAGTAGAGTTTATGGATAGAATTATCCCCGGTATGGATAAAGCATTATCCCGTGAATTACAAAAAGTAATGAAAAAGCAAGGTGTAAAATTTTATACTTCGCATAAAGTTACTGCTTTAAAAACGACTGCAAAACAGGTAACCATAACTGCTGATGATAAGAAAGGAAACCCTATAGAGTTTAAAGGGGATTATTGCCTAGTTTCTGTAGGACGCCGTCCATATACCGATGGCTTAAATGCAGAGGCTGCAGGGGTAAAAATCAATGATAGAGGGCAGGTTGAAGTTAATAATCATTTACAGACTAACATTTCTAATATTTATGCAATTGGCGATGTAATTAAGGGAGCAATGTTAGCGCATAAGGCCGAGGAAGAAGGAACTTTTGTGGCAGAAACTATCGCCGGACAAAAACCACATATCGATTATAACCTAATCCCAGGTGTTGTGTATACTTGGCCAGAGGTAGCTGCTGTAGGCAAAACCGAAGAGGAGCTTAAAGAAGCAGGAGTAGAATATAAATCGGGTCAGTTTCCATTTAGAGCATTAGGTAGATCCAGAGCGAGTGGAGATTTGGATGGTTTTGTGAAAATATTGGCTGATGAAAAGACAGATGAGGTTCTTGGCGTACATATGATAGGTGCTCGTTGTGCAGATCTAATTGCAGAAGCAGTGACTGCAATGGAGTTTAGAGCGTCGGCAGAGGATATTTCGCGAATGTCACATGCACATCCTACATTTACAGAAGCTGTAAAAGAAGCTGCTCTGGCCGCTACAGATAATAGGGCACTACATGTATAAGTTTATTCTCTAAAAAATAGAAAAGCGAACCAATTTTGGTTCGCTTTTTAAGAATACATTCTTTATTCAAGGTTATGGTGTATTTATGTTACTTCCTATATCACCCTGTGCAACTATTGTACTAAGTTCTTCAGGGCTTAAATGCACATTAATGTGCCCGTCAAACTCAAGTAGCCCCTCATAATTTATTGAAGTACCAGCTGCATCGCCTATACTGTCTAATCGTGTTACCGTAGTAGAGCTCAACCCTGTAACTCCATTAACACCTTCTAATGTAATTGCAATATCTCCTCCTTCTGCTGCATCGTTAACGTGAATGTGCATCGGGTGGGTTAGACTATCAATTGTACCTGAAAGTTGCACATCAATTCTGGTAGTCATGCTGTCTAGTTTTATGAATCTTGCGGTTCCTGAGACCCCTGAACTATCCACTTCTGCTAGTTGATAGGTTATTGATTCTTGAGATGGGGCATCGTCATCGTCACTACAATTCATAAATAATAGTGGAGTCGCCAGTAGCAATCCTAACATTAATTTTTTCATAATTTTTGCTTTTTTAAAGTTTTATATAGTATGTAGTTAAACTGTAGAAAAGATGTTTAATTTTTAAAAGGATGCCTAAATATTTATTAAATCTGTGTTAAAATTAAATTTTAAATAAGATTTTTTTAATCGATATTGAGGTATTTTCTTCAGAAAAATATATAAAACTTATCAATTCTGTAGGGCTTTTGACACTGGTTTGGGGAGTACTTGGTCAGTTGATAGGCCTTGTTGTAGCATTTGATAAAATCGAACTGCTAGGCGAAATCTCGACAGACATGCTAGCAGGAGGGTTAAAAGTATCTGCATTACCAACGATCTTTGGTTTTGTTGTCTTTATAGTTTCCAGAGCGGTAACAATTATATTTACCTGGATACAAAGTGAAGACACTACAAATGAATAAATCTCAATAACTAAAAAAAAAGCTCTGTTAGAGATTCCTAAACAGCGTTTTTTAATTATTTTTTATGAGACCCATCACAGTAAGGAGGGTTGCCCGTTTGTTTGCAAGTACATAGATAAGCTTCTCGGGCTTCTGCAACTGTAAAGATAACTGGATTTGTTCCTCCTTCTTTTTTGTGGTTGCCATTGCAAAAAGGTTGATCAGCGCTATGGCCGCAACTGCACCAGGCATAGTTTTTACCTTCTTCTAATTGGCAGGGGATAGGTGCATCACCACCACGTATATTATTACTCATAGATTTGATTTTTTGTTTACCTTAAATTTATCAAATCTTGCGTTAAGAATTAATCTAAATTCTTGCCTGATACGTATACAGGTCAAAATACCTTCCTTCGGCAGCAATGAGTTCGTCATGATTGCCACGTTCTGCTATCTTTCCGGATTCAATAACCAGGATCTGATCTGCTTTTTTGATGGTACTTAATCGGTGTGCAATTACAAAAGTGGTTCTGCCTTTCATCAATTCACCCAAACTTTTTTGTATCAAAGCTTCGCTTTCGGTATCCAGATTAGAAGTGGCTTCATCCAGAATAATAATTTTGGGATCGGCAAGTATAGCCCTGGCAATGGCAATACGCTGTCGTTGTCCGCCCGATAATTTTACGCCTCGTTCTCCGATAAGCGTATCCAAACCATCATCAAAACGATCGGTAAATTCATTTACATAGGCTGCTTTTACAGCTTTTTGAAGTTCCTCTTCGGTAGCATTGGGTTTTGGGAACAGAATATTTTCACGAATCGTGCCTTCAAACAAAAATTCGTCTTGTAAAACGACCCCCAGATTACGACGGTAGCTGGTTAGTTTTACTTTCGAAATATCATGGCTATCTATAGTAATAAGGCCTGATTTAGGATTTAAAAATGTAGCAGATAATCCAGCAATGGTCGATTTACCTGATCCCGAACTTCCTACCAACGCTGTAACAGAACCCGGGGGTGCCCTAAAACTAATATTATGCAATACTTCTTTGCCTTCTTCATAAGAAAAAGAAACGTTGTCAAATATGATATCGCCTTTTATATCACCTAATTCTACAGTTCTATCTTCCATCTCTTCCTCTGGAGTCATATTCATAAGCTCTTCGGTACGGTCCAAACCTGCTAATGCTTCAGTTAACTGGCTACCTATGTTACTCATCTGCACAATAGGGGCAATCATAAACCCAAGTAATAAGGTAAAGGATAGAAAATCTCCCACAGTAAGCTCATCGATCATAATTTTATATCCACCTATTCCCATAATTCCGGTAGAGGCAATTCCGAGTAAGAATGTTGAAGAACTTGTCATCAATGCAGTAGCCGTTAAGCTCTTTTTTACATTCTGAAATAAGCGATCAACACCTTCTTCAAAGGTCTTATTCTCCTGCATTTCGGCATTAAACCCTTTGATTACTCTAACCCCCGCAAGGGTTTCAGTTAATCTGCCCTTTACTTCGGCATTAATTACACCACGTTTTCTGAATATGGGCCTAATATATTTGAAGGCTTTTAAAGCAACTACTCCAAATACAGAGACAGGAACCAACACAAACAAAGTCATCGATGGACTAATACGAATAAGTAATACCAAAGAAATAATAGCCGTAATCGTACCACCCACTAACTGCACGAGACCTGTCCCGATGAGGTTTCTAACACCTTCTACATCACTCATAATACGGGATACCAAAGCCCCTGATTTTGTGTTGTCGAAGAAGCTGATAGGTAATGACAATACTTTCTTTTGTACTTGTGCCCGTAATTCTGATATTAAAAACTGTGCCTGTACACTAAGAATTCTGGTTAACAGAAACGAAGTGGCAGATTGTACTAAAATAGCGCCACCAACACCTAATAATAATAATTTAAGCATTTCGTAATCCTTTTTGGCGATTACATCATCCATTAGGTATTTACTGGCCACTGGTAGTATCAAACTCGCTAATCTGCTTAAAACAATAAGCAGTAAGCCAATAAAAACCAGATTTCTTCTAGGCCAGATAATGGTTTTAAAGGCTTGCCCAATAGTTACTTTCGATTTCTTTTTTTGTTTTTTATCTATGGGTTCTGTCATTTTTATTCTTCGATTTTGAATAATGAAATAGTATAATCCAATAGGTCGCTCCCTCCAAATTCTCCATGTCCCGGGATTACAATTTTTATTTTTGGATACGTTTTTTTGATTTTAGAAACTGTTTTTGACCATTCAGCTACATTGGCATCTGCCAGGTTTCCTTTTTTTGCATTCAAACTTTTGATCATACATCCTCCATAAATAAGGTTTTCTTCAGGGAAATAGGATATGATGTTATCTCTGGTATGCGCTTCGCCATAGTATTTGTTTATAATTTCTTTATCACCCAGTTTTAATGTCAATTCATTTTCAAATGCCTGATCCGGAGAATTATAGCTTTCTAGTTGCATATAGCTTGCAGTCTTTTTGCTAGCAATACAGGGAATATTATTTTTTTGGAAAATGTCCATCCCTTCGAGACAATCCTTATGAAAATGATTAAAAACTACACCTTTTATAGTAGCTTTTTGGTCATTTTGAAGCCAGTCAATTAACTCGGTTGTAGCTTGGTCATTAGCAGGGGTGTCAAAAACGTATACTTCATTGTTATTTACATAAATAAATCCGTTACATGGAAATGTAGCTCCGTTTTTAAGGTTTAGGTATGAAATATGGATATAACTATGCTCATTAATTTTGGTAATCTGAAGCTCTTCAGAAATAATAAATACCTCTGATTCCTTAACCTTATTACAGGATGTAAAAAACAGGACTGCAAAAATAGGAAGCAGTAACAAGTAGTTTTTAGCCGTTGTTTTGAGGTTGGATCTTGCGTTTTTTGACATATTGAACTGCTAAAATATAAATACTTGCCGGAATTCCGATCCAGATTAATTCACTTAACAATACTTTAATGCCCCACATGCTAAAAAACCTACTCGCTGCGATTGGAGAAACTACAATAGGCCTCCATGGAAGAAAATACCGGGTATTATCAAAAGGAGCGAAAAAAGCAATTCCTAAGCCACCTGTGGTCATAGCATCGAGAACCCCATGTAAAGCTGTACAAATTGTAAAGTATAGAATTAAGGAGAGCCCAGTTTTATAAAAGAACTGTTTGTTGTAGAATATAAAAGTTATCAAAATCCCAAGTAGCAGTGCAAAAACCAAAGAATGTGAAAATCCTCGATGTCCCCAAAAATCTTCATAGGCTATGGCGAATTTGAAACCTATCACATCTGCATCTGGTAGCATCGAACAAATGATCCCCAAGATCCAAAATTTTAGGGTAGTGATCTCTTTGGAAAAGGTTTTTCCTAAAGCAAATGCCGTAAAACCATGAGCAAAGATGGAAGCCATACTTAGAGGTTGTTACTATTATTTAGCGTTTGTTTCTGTTTTGTCTTTTGTTTCGAACATAAATTAGCTTAGACCGTCCTTTTGAGGCTTCACGTTGTTCTATTTCAAAACTTTTAATCGATTTGATCAATGGCGTCAATTTTTGAAAACCGTAGTTTCTTGAGTCAAAATTTGGTTGTTTTTTTTGTAATAAACTGCCAACATCACCCAAAAAAGCCCAGCCATCGTCATCTGCCAGATCGGATATGGTAGAGGCAATTAATTTTATTTGTTTTTGAGTGATTTTATCTACACTGATTTTAGTCTTAGGTTTGTCATCAGCCGTTTCAGATTCATCTTCTTCTGCTTCATATTTTAGAATTTCTAGATAAATGAACTTATCACAAGCAACAATAAAGGGATCTGGTGTTTTCTTTTCACCGATCCCAAATACTTTCATACCCGCTTCGCGAAGTCTTGTCGCCAAACGAGTAAAATCACTATCACTCGAAACAAGACAAAAACCATCCACTTTTTCTGAATACAGAATATCCATGGCATCAATAATCATGGCAGAGTCTGTTGCGTTTTTCCCTCTGGTATATCCATACTGCTGAATGGGTGTTATTGCATTTTCTAAGAGAATTTTTTTCCACTTTGCAAGTTTGGGATTGGTCCAATCACCATAGATTCTTTTGATGGTGGGGTTACCGTATTTGGCAATTTCCTCCATCATTTCTTTTACATAAGAAGAAGGGATATTATCACCATCAATGAGTACTGCAAGATTTAAATCCATAATTATTTCTTCTTTCTTTTTTTATGTTTTAGGTTAAAAGTTTTATCTCCTTTTGTCTTAGGTTTTTTGTATTTCTTTTTAATCTCTCGTTTATATTTTCCACCAAGGTTTACCTTACTGTTTTTTTCAGATTTCTCATGAAAAGCAGGGCCTACTTCTTCTTCTCGTTTATTAGGATTATAAATCTCTTTTACTTTGGGTTGTTCTTCGGGTGTTAATTCTTCTGAAATTTCCACTTCTTCAGGAAATTCGACCTGTTCAACCTTCATTTCCATTAAATCTTCAATTTGTTGAAGTGATTCCAGCTCTTTTTCTGTTACCAGTACCAAAGAAATCCCTTCTTTTTGTGCACGCCCCGTTCTACCGATCCTGTGCATATAATTTTCGGGATATTCTGGTGTATCAACATTAATAACATGAGTGATATCGTCTATATCCAACCCTCTGGCCATCACATCGGTTGCAATCAGAATTCGATGCTCCCCCGTTTCGAACTGCTCGATACTTCGTAAACGATAGTTTTGGGTCTTGTTGGAATGTATCACGGCACATTGATCAGGAAATGTTCTTTCAAAACGTTCAAACAAGCGATCGGCCATTCGTTTATTGCCAACGAATAGTAATATTTTCTGAAATTCTTCTTCATTATCAAGAAGGTACTCCAAAAGATTTACTTTGGTATAAAAGTTAGGAACTTTGTATCCATACTGCTTGATATTGTCTAACGGAGTTCCACTTTTGGCAATGGATATTTTTTGAGGGTTTACAAAGATTTCACCAATTATATGCTCAACTTCTTCGGTCATTGTAGCCGAGAACATAATGTTTTGTCGCTGTCGCGGAAGGATATCAAAAATATTCATCAATTGAGGTCTAAATCCAAGATCCATCATTACATCTACTTCGTCAATGACCAGTTTTTGGATTGATTTTAATTGCAAAGCTCTGCTTACTGCCAAATCATAAAGGCGTCCGGGAGTGGCGACAACAATATCAAGGCCTTGGGCAACTATTTGTTTTTGAGTATTGATATTGGTTCCCCCATAGACTCCAGTGATACGAACATTGATGTAGGTTGATAGTTTTTCTATTTCATCAACAACCTGTACAACCAACTCTCTTGTTGGGACCAGCACTAATACTCGTGGATTTTGTTGTACCGAATGTTTCAACATGCGCAATATGGGTAGCATATAGGCATAGGTTTTACCTGTTCCTGTTTGTGCAATACCCACCACATCTTTACCAGACATTACTGGAGAAAATGCTTGCTCCTGGATTGGTGTAGGAGTATCGAACCCTAAATCATCCAGGGCATTAAGAAGTTGTGTGCTTAGGTTTAAATCTTGAAAAATCAATGGATTATTTTTTTGATGGTACAAAGGTAGCCTTATTTTTAAGATTAAATCATTCTTTCTAGAGTGCTCGGGACTTCTATTCTTATACTTCATCAAGAAATGGTGGTGCCAACTTATAAATTGGAACTTTTGTTTTGGTAAATAGATCTAATTTTATTTCAAACACATAACATTTAAATTTTATATAATGAAAGCTTACTTAAATTTATTGGTAATACTACTTTTATCGTCCATAACCTTCATGAGTTGTAACAGTGACTCTTCTGAAGATCAGGCACCCGATGAAGGAACTGAAATTGAAATTGAAGTTGAAGATTTTTCAAATTTTGCAGAAGATCCAAAACTTCGCGAATATATCGAGCCAATAGTTGCTTCATTGAATAGGATTAAGGATTCAGAAATAGCATTAAATCTTTTTGATCAAACCGAACTCACTAATAATCAAAAGGAAAAATTAGCTAATGCTCTCGGGTTTGATACCCATGAACAAAAGGAAAGTCACTACAACAATAGCGTAGAGAATTGGGAACAACTTTCGTTACGATTTGATCTTAAAAATCAAGATACAGAAGAGGTCAACAAAATTATTAATGATATTTACTTAGAACTTTTATACGATTCTATAGAAAGTAATAAGTTGGCTAGCGGCAAACCTCCTGGCCCTTTATCCGCTTGTAATGAATGTATAGAACCATACGAATTTCAAACAGGAATTAGAAGAAAATTACTCGCAGAAAGAGAAATAATATGCTTAGAAGCATATGAGATAACAGACGATATTGAAGAATTTAGAAGATGTTTCTCTGAAGCAATGCAAGAATATGACGTTCAGCTTTTTAAAGACTGGGATGAATTGGTTTGTTGCTTATGGTTTGAATGTTTTATTAATATAACAGGAAGTGAAACGGAATTATTTGCTCGGTGTGATGAAATTGGGCACTAAGACACGAATTGCGTCTGAAATTGGTATTTAGAGCTTATGATACTGCTTATTTTTTTTATTACACCTAATACTTGGACGCAGAAACACGTACACGTATTGCTTTAGATAATGCAATACGTGTTTTTTATGTAAAGGTTTATCCTAATTTAATTACTTTTGAAACTTTAAACGTTCAGTAATGAAAAAAATTCTGGCCTTTGCTGGTTCAAACAGCAGTACCTCTATTAATCATGAACTGGTAAAATATGTTGCTACAGAGATAAAAGATCGAAAAGTTAATGTGCTTAGATTAGCAAATTATCAGATGCCCATGTATAGCGAGGATGAAGAAAAAAATGGTTTTCCGGCAATGACAATGGCGCTAAAGCAAGAAATATCAGAAGCTGATGCGTTGATTATCTCATTAAATGAACACAACGGTGGTTGGAGTGCCTTTTTTAAGAATATAATAGACTGGTTATCTCGCTTGGACCGTAATTTTATGGAAGGAAAGAAAGTACTTCTTATGAGCACTTCTCCCGGTAAAAGAGGAGGTCTAAGCTCCTTAGAATTTGGGAAAAATGTACTCCCTCGTTTTGGAGCTGAAATAATCGAAAGCTTTAGCTTTCCCTCTTTTTATGAAAACTTTTCTAAAAAATCTAATTCGGTAACCAATGAAACTCTTTTGTTGGGATTAAAACAAGTTCTGAGTACTTTTGCACATCAAATCTAATAAAGAGGTGCGAAGTGTAGAAAAATATACTGTAGAAGATCCATCAGAATTTAAAATTCGATTACTGCATTGGGCGCAGCAGTTTGAAGATGTTGTCTGGTTAGATTCTAATGACTATTCTCAACAATATTCAAGTTATGATGCGGTTTTGGCCGTAGATGCCTTTACTTCGATACGAACAGATTATCATGGAGCTTTTGATAAATTAAAAGAATATCAGGAACAAACAGCAGATTGGATCTTTGGGTATTTATCTTATGATCTTAAAAACGATGTTGAGAATCTGGTGTCTAAAAATTCGGACTCTTTGAATTTTCCTGATTTGTATTTTTTTCAACCTAAGAAACTATTTTTGCTAAAAGACAATCTTCTCGAAATGCATTACCTAAGGATGGTGGATGATGAAATAGAAGAAGATTTCAAGTTAATTTATACGTTTCAGCATTATGCTGATCTGTCGCATAATGAAGATTCGCCATGCGGGAAAGTAAAAATAAGCCTAAGCATTACCAAAGATGTTTATAAAGATAAGGTGAATAAGATGCTATCTCATATTCATCGAGGTGATATTTATGAGGCTAATTTTTGTCAGGAATTCTTTGCAAAGGATAGTTGTATCGATCCATTGCAAACGTACTATCACCTTAATGATATTTCAAAACCTCCTTTTGCTAATTTCTTTAAGATGAATGATCTTTTTTTGTTGTCGGCTTCCCCAGAAAGATACCTTAGGAAACAAGGACAGAAAATCATTTCGCAACCTATTAAAGGCACCGCAAAGCGATCAGATTCTGAATCTGAGGATAATAAAATGGTGAAAGACTTGGAAAAAGATCCAAAAGAACGTTCAGAAAATGTGATGATTGTAGATCTGGTGCGTAATGATTTGTCTCGTACGGCGATAAAAGGATCTGTCAAGGTTGAAGAACTTTGCAAAGTTTATAGTTTTAAGCAGGTGCACCAAATGATATCGACGGTGGTTTCAGAAATTGGTTCAGAAACTTCTCCAGTTGAGGTACTTAAAACTACATTCCCGATGGGCAGTATGACGGGAGCTCCCAAAATATCGGCGATGCAGATTATAGAAAATCTTGAAGAGTCAAAGCGAGGTTTGTATAGTGGAGCTGTCGGGTATTTTACTTCAGAGGGAGATTTTGATTTTAATGTGGTGATACGAAGTATTCTTTATAATGAAACGCAAAATTACATTTCCTATACGGTTGGGGGAGCTATAACAGCAAAATCTGATCCCGATAAGGAGTATGAAGAATGTTTGCTCAAGGCAAAGGCAATGCGAGAGGTATTGGAGGGAAGCCCCCCTAACCCCCAAAGGGGGAGTTAGCATAATAAAAGAAAAAGTATGGAATATTCCCCCTTTGGGGGTTAGGGGGGCTTTAAATCAAATTTCGCCTAAAACTTTTCCTAACATCAATAATAATTTCTTTTACTTCGTTGGATGTTATCTCTTTTATTCTGGCAATTTCTTCAAAATTTAATTTCCCAAAAACAAAGAGATCTATGATTTTTGATGTCTCCATAGGCAACCAACTGTAAAACTTACCGAGTAGTTTTTGTTTTCTGTTAGCAGATGATGGTTCATTATCAATAATTTTAATGATATCAGAATCCATATCATCATAAATAAAATTCTGTTTATTTTCAGAATTCTGATGATAACAGATATCGTCCAAATCTTCTTTCATGATTAGTTCATTATCTCCTTTATAAGTGAAATTTTCTTCTAGTTTTTCAAGTTCGATTTTCAGAAAATGATTTGTACTAATAGTGCTTTGGTGCCACCCTTCTTTAATATACAATTCATCAATAAGTTCATCGGCAATCTTAAAAAGTTTAAGCTCTAGTGTTAAAGTGTCGATTTCTATATCAAGATCATCATAGTATAATTTTAGTATAGCGTCATCGATGATACCGTTAGAACAATACATGTTCTGTGGTAAAATACCAACGCTTTCGGCAATATATAAGCGGTGTTTTACATAAGGATGTAAGTGTGGAACAATTGATAATAACTTCTTACTGAATTCTCTCTGATCATCAGCCCCATAAAATTTCTGCAGTTCTTGTGTCCTATTCATTGGTGAGGAGTTTAGAGTTGATTCCTAAAAATAACGAAAACAAACTAAAAATGATGTTAAAAACTTGAAAATCAAGCTTTAAATCTGTTTTTTGAATAGATTGTGATAGCAATTCAAAGTTGTATATTTGAAATAACGAAAACTAACATAAAAACTGTTGTTACAAGAATTCAAAAATCATATTGCAAACCATCTTTCTTTTTTGCCCGAGAATAGAGTACTCATTGCATGCAGTGGAGGATTAGACAGTGTGGTTCTTACAGAACTTTGTCATTTGCATAAATTTGAATTTGGGATTGCACACTGTAATTTCGGTTTACGCGGAAATGAAAGTGACGAAGACGAGGAGTTTGTAAAATCACTTGCAGAAAGAGTAAAAGCATTATTTTTAAAAACTCGTTTTGATACAGAGAAATATGCCAAGGATCATCAGTTGTCGATCCAAATGGCGGCCAGAGAATTACGTTATAACTGGTTCAGAGAATTAGCATTAGAGTTTCAATATGATTATGTTCTTACGGCACATCATACTGATGATAATCTGGAGACTTTTTTGATTAATCTTTCGCGGGGAACTGGTTTAGAAGGACTTACCGGAATACTAGAAGTTAATGAAATTTTTGTTCGCCCGCTCTTGCCTTTTTCAAGGGAAGAGATTTTAAATTTTGCCAATGAACGTCAATTACAATGGAGAGAGGATAGCAGCAACAAAAGCACAAAGTACTTACGAAATAAACTAAGACATGATGTAATAACAGAATTGAAGGCAATAAATCCTCAGTTTTTGAATAATTTTAAAACAACTTTGGATTATTTAAAACAAAGCAATGAGTTTATCAAAAGCCAATTGTTTCATCTTAAAAAGGAATTGTTTCAGTCTTCAGAAATTGATGTTACTAGAATACCAATCAATAGGTTACGAGAGTATGGGAACCCGAGGACTTGTTTGTACTTTTTACTAAAAGATTATGGTTTTAAAGCATGGGATGATATCGAACAGATTGTTACTTCTCAATCTGGAAAACAGGTTTTTTCTGAAACGCACAGATTAGTTAAGGATAGAGATTATTTATTGCTAAGCCCGATTGCCGAAGAGATTTCGGATCGTAATTATCAGATCCCTGAAGAAGAAAATATGATCATGATTCCTCCTGGAACCCTTAAATTTAGAGAGGTTTCTGAAATGGATCAAACAGATTTTAAGACAATTTTTGTAGATAAGGAAAAGTTAAAATATCCACTATCTGTAAGAAAATGGAAAGAAGGCGACTATTTTTATCCCATGGGAATGAAAGGGAAAAAGAAACTAAGCAAGTTTTTTAAAGATGAAAAATTATCTTTGTTGGCAAAAGAAAGGGTATGGCTTCTGTGTTCTGAAAAAGAAATCATTTGGATCATAAACTATAGGGCAGACAATAGGTATAAAATTACACCCCAAACAAAACAAATACTTAAAATTACAATAACCTAATGAGGTACTTTCTATTTTTACTTACCACTATACTGTTTTCTACATCACTTATTTCACAAACATTAGATCCCATTAAATGGGAAGCCAAGGTTGGAAAAGAATCGGAAGATATGTATACTTTGTATTTTAAGGCAACTTTGGACAAAGGATGGCATTTGTATTCCCAAAACGAAGCGGATACTGATGAGATAACGCCAACCCCAACAGAGTTTACTTTTAATAATGCTGAAAACACCTATGCTTTAGAAGGAGAAACAGTTGAACCAAAAGGGATAGAGAAGTACGATAATATCTTCGAAATGGATGTGAAGTACTTTGAAGACGAGGTTACCTTCTTTCAAAAAATTAAATTAAAAGATAAAACTCTTAAGGCGGTAAAAGCAGAGGTTTTCTTTTCGGTGTGTGATGATGAGAAATGCCTAGCGCCAGAGGTGATAGAATTTGATTTGAGTTTAACCGGAGAAACTATAGAAAATAAAGGGGATGTTGCTAGTATTACCGTAGATGATCGTACCAAGTCGGAAGCTTTAAATATAGGAGTTAAGGGTTGGGATACTTTTCCTAAAGAAGATGTAAAAGATAAAAGTTATTTAACCATATTTATTTTGGGATTTTTGGGCGGATTGATAGCGTTATTAACACCATGTGTTTTTCCAATGATTCCCCTTACAGTTTCTTTCTTTACCAAAAGCGCTAAGGATCGAAAAAAAGGAACATTTAATGCTATATTGTATGGTTTCTTCATTTTCGCCATATATGTTTTGCTAAGCTTGCCATTTCATTTACTTGATTCTGTAGATCCAGAAATTCTTAATAATATCTCTACCAACGTCACATTAAATATCCTATTCTTTGTAATCTTTATTGTTTTTGCTATTTCATTTTTTGGATATTTCGAGATCACATTGCCAGCATCTTGGAGTAATAGTCTTGATAGTAAAGCAAATAGTATAGGAGGAGTAGTTGGTGTGTTTTTTATGGCGCTTACGCTTGCTTTGGTGTCATTTTCATGTACAGGACCAATTTTGGGATCCTTATTAGGAGGCTCTTTAAGTAGTGATGGTGGTGCGATGCAGTTAAGTTTTGGAATGGGAGGTTTTGGATTGGCGTTGGCGTTACCTTTTGGACTTTTTGCCTTGTTTCCTAATTGGTTAAATTCATTACCAAAAAGTGGAGGTTGGCTAAATACAGTGAAAGTTGTTTTAGGGTTCATAGAATTAGCTTTGGCATTTAAATTTTTATCAAATGCAGATCTGGTAGAACATTGGGGTATTTTAAAACGCGAAATATTTATAGGTATTTGGATTATTATCGGGATTGCGATGGCATTGTATCTTTTTGGTAAAATTCGTTTTCCGCATGATGGTCCGATTCAAAAATTAAGCACAGGAAGAAAAACTTTGGGTATGATAACGATAGTATTTGTAATGTATTTACTTCCGGGACTTACCAATACTGCATATGCTAATTTGAAGTTGTTAAGTGGTTTTCCACCTCCATTGTTTTATAGTATTTATGAAAAAGAAGCACATGGTCCATTAGGACTCAATGCCTATACCGATTTTGAAGAAGGTGTACAAGCTGCAAAATTGCAAAATAAACCTATTATGATTGATTTTACAGGTTGGGCATGTGTGAATTGTCGTAAAATGGAAGAACAAGTATGGAGCTATCCTGAAATAATAGATATTCTTAAAAATAAGTATGTTCTGATCTCCTTATATGTCGATGATCGTAAGGAATTACCGAAAGAAGAACAATTTAAATTTTTGAAATCAGACGGCAGAGTTAAAAATATCAAAACAATAGGGGATAAGTGGGCTACATTTCAAACATTGAATTTTGAGAACAATTCGCAACCCTACTACGTACTAATTGACGCTGAAATGAATTTACTAAATACTACAACGGCATATACTCCAGATACTAACGAATATCTTAAATGGTTAAAAACCGGCCTGAAAAACTTCAGCAAGTAGCATTTTTTTTATTTATAGGAATAAACTATAGCTTTATAACGAATAAATATTCATTTATATTTTAAGCGAATAAAAATTCACTTATATTTGTGCCGATTAATTAGCAAACATGCCAAAATTAAAAGATCAAAATAAAGTAAATGCTATTCATAGGGCAGCCATAGAATTGGTTACAAAAACTGGTTTCTCTGGATTGAAGATGGCTGAAGTTGCTAAAAAGTCAGGAGTTGCTACAGGTACTTTGTATGTATATTATAAAAGTAAAGAAGCGCTCATTAATGATGTGTATTTGGTAACCAAAGAAGAAATTGCAGGTGCTATCATAAATCCAGAATACTTAAAAGAAACATTTTACGAAACGTTTAAAGCAATGTGGTATGGGTATTTTGGTTATTGTTTGCAATATCCTGAAAAAATGCTTTTTGTAGAACAATTTATCTATAGTGGTTATATTTCTGAAATAAACATTGCCAAAGCGGATTCAAATTTTGAACCCCTTGATCAATTTTTGATTCAGGGACAAAAAAATGGTGATATAAAGGAAATGGATGTCGAAATCATTAAGGCGCATTTACATGGATCGGTTCATGAAATTGTAAAAATGAATGTAAGAGGAGATATCCGACTTGAAGAAGATGGAATGCATACATGCTTTAATATGGCATGGGACGGTATAAAAACATAATTTTTTTTTAACTTTTAAATGAATAAATATTCGCTAAAATAATTTTAATATGAAAAAAACAGCTTTAATTACAGGTGCTTCTGGAGGGATAGGACTAGAACTGGCAAAAGTACATGCTTCAAAAGGGGATAATCTTGTTTTGATAGCAAGAAATCAGGCTAAGTTGGAAGAGCTTAAAACCGAACTAGAAAAAGAATATAAAATTGAAGCATTAGTAATAGCAAAAGATTTATCTACTCCTAATGCTGCTCAAGAGGTTTATAACGAAACAACTCAAAAAAACATTTTGGTTGATTTTCTTATAAATAATGCAGGTTTTGGAGATTTCGGAATGTTTTATGATACCGATTGGGAGAAGGAACATAAAATGATCGAACTTAATATTACCGCGCTCACTCAATTTACTAAACTTTATCTAAAGGATATGGTAAAACGCAATAGTGGTAAAATCATGAATGTTGCCTCTACAGCTGCTTTTCAACCTGGTCCCACAATGGCAATTTATTATGCCACCAAATCATACGTTTTACACTTTACTGAGGCTATTGCCAATGAGCTAAAAGGTAAAAATATTACCGTAACGGCATTATGTCCCGGAGCAACCGAAAGTGGTTTTCAGGCAGTGGCAGAAATGGAAGACAGCAAATTGGTCAAAGGTAAAAAACTTCCATCTTCAAAGGTTGTTGCCCAATATGGTTACAAAGCGATGATGAAAGGTAAAACGGTTGCAATTCATGGTTTCATGAATACAGTCTTGGCAAACTCAGTGCGATTTATGCCTAGAAAAATGGTGACTTCCGTGACCAGGAGTATTCAGGACAAAGCAAAATAATTTTTTAAACATCTCTATTTATCAATAATTCTATCTCAGCGTCATGCTGAACTTGTTTCAGCATCTCATAAGGATATTGGCGTTAAATTCCTTGTGGGTTGAGACCCTGAAACGAGTTCAGGGCAACGTATAGATTATCATTCTTAAAGAGCATTCAATTTAATTTTTTTAGGATTTGATCGATTGAACAGCCTCATAGGAACATTTTTCCTTTGAGACTTTTTGATTGTGACTGTTTTAGCTTTGTTAAAATCTCCTTAAAAATATGAGGCCCAAGGTTCCAATTTTTTATCTTCAGCGAGAAACTAAACTAACTCCAATGCAATCAATAAAAATTATCTTTTTAAGAGGTTTCTTCCTCTTTTATCTTATTTCGGGATTCACTCAGGAGACTGATTCTTATGATGTAAAAGAACATTATACAAAAGATGAGGTCGATATCGTGATGCGAGACGGGATCAAGTTGCGTACCACTATTTACACTCCAAAAGACACTTCAAAAAAGTATCCTATCTTAATGCAACGTACTCCATACAGTTCCAGACCGTACGGTGAGAATCAATTTCGATCCAAAATTGGGCCCAATGAATTTCTGATGAAAGAAGGTAATATTATTGTATATCAGGATGTTCGTGGTCGTTGGATGAGTGAGGGAGTATATGATAATATGAGAGCCTATATTCCAAATAAAAAAGGAAAACAATTTGATGAAGCCAGCGATACGTATGACACGATAGATTGGTTAATCAAAAACGTGGATAATACTAATGGGAAAGTAGGTGTTTGGGGAATTTCGTACCCTGGATTTTATGCGACTTATTCCTTGTTGGATTCACACCCGGCTTTAAAAGCAGTATCACCGCAGGCATGTATTGGTGATTTTTTCTTTGATGATTTTCACCATAACGGTGCCTATTTATTGAGTTATTGGAGAGCAACTGCGGTATTCGGTTACGAAAAGACCAAACCCACAACAGAGAGTTGGTATACTTTTCCTGATTTAAAAAGTGAAGATCAATACCAGTTCTTCTTGGATGCAGGGCCATTAAGTAATTTGGATCAATATTATGCAGAAGATAATGTGTTCTGGACCCAGCTGAAAGAACATCCAAACTATGATGAGTTTTGGAAAAAAAGAGGAATTATTCAGCATCTTAAAGATATTAAACCAGCGGTAATGGTAGTTGGGGGGTTGTTTGATGCTGAAGATTTATATGGTCCTTTTGAAACCTATGAGAATATAGAAAAACGAAGTAACAACTATAATATCATGGTTTTTGGCCCTTGGAGTCATGGCGATTGGGCGCGGACTAAAAAACGTCAGGCAATTGGGAATGTGTATTTTGGAGATGATCTTTCTTTGAATTATCAAAAAAACGTAGAGACAAAGTTTTTTAATCATTTTCTCAAAGGTGAAGGAAATGGAAAAACCGGTTTACCCGAAATTCAAATTTTTGATACGGGAAAAAAAGAGTGGAATTCTTTTGAAAGCTGGCCTCCAAAAAATGTACAGAAAAAAACATTTTATCTTTCTGCTTCAGATGATTTGTCAGAGAAAGCAGGAGAGAGTTTTTCAGAATTTATAAGTGACCCGAAGAAACCGGTTCCATATTCCGAAGATATTAAAATGGTATTCACCCCAAGAAAGTACATGACAGATGATCAGCGATTTGCTGCTCGTCGTCCGGATGTATTAGTTTTTGAGACATCTGTTCTTACTGAAGATATAACACTATCGGGAGAGGTATTAGCAAAATTAAAAGTGGCAACCACGGGTACCGATGCAGATTGGGTAGTAAAACTGATTGATGTATACCCAAATGATGTCGAGGATACTGAAGAAACTCAGAAATATTTAAAAATGGCCAACTACCATATGATGGTACGAAGTGAAGTGATGCGAGGAAGATTTAGAGATAGTTTTAGTGAACCAAAACCTTTTTCTGCAAATCAAAAGACTGCTGTCGATATCAAAATGCAGGATATACATCATACGTTTAAGAAAGGACATAAGATTCAGATTCAGGTACAGAGTACATGGTTCCCTTTGATCGATCTAAATCCACAGACCTATGTTCCTAATATTTTTAAAGCCAAGGAATCTGATTTCACAAAGGAAACACACAAAGTGTATCATGATTCTTCGATTGAAATTTCAATTTTAAAATAAATAAGCTAAATCCAAATATACATCATGTCGAATAAAATGAAAGCAACCTTCTTAGTTTTTTCCTGTCTTTTTGTAATGTTTAGTTGTAAGAAACAAAGTGGTGAAACTGAAAAGGAGGTTGCCGCTACACCCGAAGTCATAGAAGAGCATTCTAATAATCTAAATAATTGGTTCGAAACACAATTTCAGGAAGCGGTATCCAGGTCGCCTATGACACAAACCTATCTGGGGATTAAAACCGCCGATTATGGTAAATGGGACGATATATCTTCAAAGAAAGAAGTAGAAGATTTGGCACGCGCAAAACAACATTTAGCGTATCTCAAAGATTCTGTAGATGTTTCTAAATTGAATGATGCTACCATACTAAGTTATAAATTGATGAAACAAGATCTGGAAAATGAGATCCAGGATTTTCAGTATCGCTTTTATAACTACCCGGTAAATCAAATGAGTGGCATGCATGCACAGATCCCTGCCTTTATGATTAATATGCATAGCGTTAACGATAAAAGTGATGCAGAGGCTTATATTTCACGATTAGACGGTTTGGATGAACTATTTACACAGTTGATCGATAATATGAAAATTCGAGAAAAGAATGGTATCCTTCCGCCAAAGTTTGTGTTTGCCAAAGTTTTAGATGATAGCGGTAATGTCATCACTGGTCAACCTTTTGATAAATCAAATCAAGAAAGTACCCTCTTGGCCGATTTTAAAGGAAAAATATCGAAGTTAGAATTATCGGATCAGGATAGGGATGAGCTTATTTCCAAAGCAGAAAAATCTTTAACAGAAGGTGTTAAACCGGCATATGATAGTCTTATTTCTTTTCTTGAAGAACAACAGCACAGAGCTTCTACAGAAGATGGTTGTTGGAAGTTTCCAAAGGGGAATACTTTTTATAATCTTGCTCTTAAAAGAACAACGACAACAGATATGACTGCCGATCAAATTCATGAACTTGGTTTGAAAGAGGTAGAACGCATTCATAACGAGATGCGTGATATCATGAAGCAAGTCAACTATGAAGGTACCTTGCAAGATTTCTTCACATATATGAAAGAGGATAAAAAGTTTTATTTTACAAATGATGAAGAAGGTAAAGCAGCCTACCTAAAACAAGCGGTTGGGCTAATCGACACTATGAAGTCGAGATTAGATGAGTTATTTATTACAAAACCTAAAGCAGATATTGTTGTAAAAGCTGTAGAACCTTTCAGAGAGAAAAGCGCTGGTAAAGCCTTTTATCAACAAGGTACACCAGATGGTTCAAGACCCGGAAGATACTATGCCAATTTGTATGATATGGCAGCCATGCCAATATACCAAATGGAAGCCTTGGCATATCATGAAGGGATTCCTGGGCACCACATGCAACGATCAATTTCTCTGGAATTGGAAAATATTCCGAAATTCAGAATATTTGGAAGATATACCGCCTATACCGAAGGCTGGGGATTGTATACAGAACTATTACCTAAAGAAATAGGATTGTATACCGATCCATATTCTGATTTTGGAAGGTTAGCAATGGAACTATGGAGAGCTTGCAGATTAGTTGTGGATACGGGAATTCATGCAAAAAAATGGACGCGCGAAGAGGGAATTAAGTATTATACCGATAATACTCCAAATGCAGAAAGTGATGCCGTAAAAATGGTAGAAAGACATATTGTTATGCCAAGCCAGGCAACTGCCTATAAAATTGGGATGAATAAGATCCTTGAGCTACGCCAAAATGCACGAAAAAAACTTGGAAAACAATTTGATATTAGAGAGTTTCATGATGTAGTTTTAACAAATGGAGCTGTACCATTAAATGTATTAGAAGATCTTGTCGAAGAATGGGTAGCAAGCAAAAATAAAGAAGGATGAAAATAAGCTAAAACCTGAATAGTGTCATAAATACTAGTATATCATTTAGATTATAAGCTCTTAGTGAATGTATGTTGAGAGTCTTATTAGAGGAAATGGCTAGTATAGATTAAAGTAGGGTGGTAAATAACTTATGCAATTATGCACAATTCTATTCATATTTTATTTAATGGATTTAATGTTGCAGGAGTCATTATTGGATTGGGATTGCTTTATTTCATAAAAAACCATACTTATAAATTCCGTGGTACGTGGATTAAATTTTGGTTAGTTGCAATAGTACTTCATCAGCTATATTTTCTGTTTATTTTTAATCAATGGATTGATCCCGACAACATCATGGCAATAATAGGGTTTCCTTTTGCGATGGTGCATTTACCATTTTTTTATTTTAATATTATTGAATTAACAACCAACAATAAACCTCGAGGTGTTTCGGTATTGATTCACCTTTTTCCATATGTAATTTACATTGGCTTTTTATTGTTTATTTTCTTTGATCCGTCTCAGGTAGTTCATGTTTCTAGAGGTTTCTTAAACTTTGAGAATAGTATGCATACTATCATACGTAAAGCAAATGGTGTCCCAATTGCTCTATCGGGTATACTTTATGTAGTTTTGAGCATAAGAGCGGTTAGGAATTATCAGAAAGATATTTTTCAGTACTATTCAAATCCCGGTGAAGTTGACCTGAAATGGGTAAAGCATTTGGTAGGGGTTATAATTTTATTATTTCTTGTAATTTTTATTTTGATTTTATTAGGGGATAACCTGAAGGCCTACCCTAGAGACAATGTTTTTATGTATGTAAGCATAACACTTACTGTATTTATAGTTTATTATGGTTTTAGATATATAAAACAAATGGAAGTTTTTTATAAATATGCTATAGATCATAAAAAGCTCGTACAAAGGAAATACTCAAAATCGACAATTGCTAATGAAGAAATGCAAAATATAAGCGATAAAATTTTAAAAGTTCTTCACGAAGATAAACTATATCTTGACGAAGAACTTACACTATCTAATGTAGCAGATTTAATAGGAGAATCCACTCAGAAAGTTTCAGAGACTCTAAATCGATTTATGAAAAAATCTTTTTATGAATTGGTCAATTCCTATAGAATATCAAAAGCCAAAGAAATTTTAAAAGATCCATCATATAACTCTTTAAGTATAGAGGGGATTGCTTTTGAATGTGGTTTTAAATCAAAATCTACCTTCTTTAAGTTTTTTAAAAAAGAAACGGGATATACTCCTAATGCATTTAAAAATCTATAGTTTTTTACTCCGTGCCGATTTTACCGCACTGTGATTCATCTGAGTTTCTACATCTTTGACTACAATAATCAAAAATGTAAAAAATGTTTTTAGTTTGTTTCTTAATGATATTTCAACTGAATACGGGTGAAATATCGATTACTATTAGTGGAATCGAAAAACAACAAGGGTATTTGCGTATAGGTTTGTATGCCAATAGCCAAAGTTATTTAAAAAAGTCCTTGCATTATAAGGATGTAAAAGTTCTCGATAAAGACCAGTATGTAGTATCTTTTAAAGATATCTCTTGGGGTACATATGTAGTGAGTATTTACCATGATATTAATGAGAATAAAATTTTGGATACTAATTTTTTGAAAATCCCAAAAGAGCCCTACGGGTTTTCACAAAATCCTAGAACAACATTTGGCCCACCAAGTTTTGACAAAGCGTCTTTCGTTCACAATAATTCTTCAACCCAAATAGAAATTGAGTTATGATAAGAAGAATGTCAGGACAATTGTTTTTTTTGATAGGAGCCATTTTCATGATAGTTATGTCTTTGAAGTATTTTTTTGCCTCCGATATCGGAATTCTAAAGAATAAAGAAATAGCTTCCTCGGGGATCTACATTTTTATTCTCAGAGTACATATAACCGGTGGTCTTTTGGCTATATTTATTGGAGCACTACAAATGATAGATGGTATTCGAAAAGTAAGTATAAGTTTCCATAAAGGTTTGGGGAAGATCTATGTTTTTACTGTTTTTGTAAGTAGCATATCAGGGCTAATAATAGCGCAATATGCAATGGGTGGTATCATCACCGAAATCGGTTTTTCAGTTTTAGCAACAGTTTGGTTTGTATGTACTTATAATGGTTATAAAAGTATAAGAAATGGATTGGTGATAAAGCATAAACAATGGATGTATCGAAGTTATGCCCTTACTTTTGCAGCAATTACTCAAAGGACTTTACTTTTAGTTCCGTTACTCACGAATATAGATTTCTTTTTAATCTACAAAATATCGGCATGGTTTCCGTGGATATTTAACCTGTTAGTTGCCGAATATATTGTAAGAAAAAATGGACGAACAATTAATAAAGAAGCTTAATTGATTGTTTTTAAGGGTATTTCAAAAAAATATGTTATTTAATAAATGAGCCTATAATTATACGGAAAATGCATGGTGATTCGCGATTTTTACTTATTCGTCCATTATAGTTCTAAATTGATAAAAGAAACGCTCGATAAGACGAAGGTCTTCTGTAATAATTTCTACCACGCCTCGCATTTCTTGTTTGAACGGGATTTCTTTATTATAAGTGGTGATTAGTTTTTCGGGTAGTTCGACATCTATTAAGTATAATCCGTCTTTATCAGGTAAAAGAGAGATATGTTTTACCTTACCTTTTAGCGTTCCAAATTCGTTATCGGGAAAATTTTCTAATCTAATATTAGCGGTCTGACCGACTTTTATTTTTCCTGAGTTTTGAGACGGCGCTTTGATTCTGGCTATATAGGAAGACTCTTCGATAGGTATTATTATAAATACAACATCACCGGCATTCACGGTTTGATTTTCATTCCTGTAGTTTAGAAAAGAAACCCGACCCTCCATATCAGATTTTAATACAAACTGTAACTCCCAGTCTTTAATACTTTTTTTAAGTTGATTAAAAGACTGCAGCACTTTCATATAGAGGTTCATCTCTTCTTTTCGTTGATTTATCTCTGTACCTCTCGATGCTTTTGTAGCAGAACTAATACTTTCTTTATTTTGAGAAAGCTGAACATCTGTGTTTTCATAGTTTCGTTCAAACTGCAAATATTCCACTCTTTTACTTTCATATTCTTGAGCTGAAATAACGCCCTTATCGTATAATTCTTTTTGTCGTTCAAAATCCTTCTTTTTGAAATCTAATTCTGTTTTAGAAATCTTTTTTTGAGATTTTAAACTTTCTTGCCTTCTGTATAATTCTGACAGTGATATTTGATTTGCAAGGGCTTCATTTGAAAAAGGACGAAGCTCTTTGTTTAATAAATATTCAGAATAGCTATTTTCAAAGATGGCGAAACTGGTTTCAATATCACCTAGAAACAGTACAGGTAAATCGTCAATCGGAAAGGCAAAAGTTTTACTATTTAAAGAAATGGTATCTATAATGGATTTAAGTGTAAATACATCCTGATAATTAGCGGTATTTCTTAATATAGCCAAAGGGGTTCCTTCTGGCACAATTTGATCATCTTCTACCAATATGGATTCAATCTTTCCTGTAACTCTTGCTCGCTCTTTTTGTGGAGGAATTTGAGTGGTTACAATAGCCTCGGCCGGAATAACATCAGGGTATTTTATTAACCACGAGAGAAACAATAGTAGCAAAACCAAAACCAAAATAAGTAGGTTCCCCCATCGAATCATCCAATGCGGCACCCGGGTAAGGATTTCCTGTACTTCTTCACTACGTAATTGTATTTCGTCTAAAGCTTCTGGCATAGTTTAAAAATAATTATAAATTAAGAATTATAAATTAAGAATTTTTAGATTTAGTAGTTTTTCTAATAGAACCTATAATTCTTAATAATTCTTCGCACTTTTCAATTAGCTCTTTACTGTCTTCTTTGGTAATGTAATCAGCATCCCTTAATAATCTCAACCAATAATGGGTTTCTCTGGTTTCTTTATATGCAATGGATATTTTGGATAAAAAATCTTTAGTGCTTTGACCACCTATTGATTCTTCAATATTGGCGCCAATTGATGTACCACTTCTTAATATTTGCCTTGATAAAACATATTCTCTTTTTTCATTAGTTAACTTTTGAAATAACCTTACACAAGACAATGCAAATTCGTAACTCTTAATTTGAACAATGTTTTCTTTCACCATTACTATATCCTAATTCTTAATTCCCAATTTTTAATTAACCATTACTTTTACTTACCAAGTTCCAGTTGATTTTTTACCAGATTATAATAACTCCCCTTCTTTTTGATTAATTCGTTATGGTTTCCGACTTCTATGATCTCACCTTTATCCAAAACTACGATTTGATGGGCATTTTTTACGGTGCTTAATCGATGAGCGATTACCATTACAGTTTTATTCTTGAAAAAGGTATCTAGTTTTTCCATAATCACCTTTTCATTATTTGCATCAAGAGCCGAGGTAGCTTCGTCAAAGAATAAGAACCTTGGATTTTTATAAACAGCCCGAGCAATAAACAAGCGCTGTTTTTGCCCTGTACTAAGCCCTACACCTTCCATACCTATTTTGGTATTGTAGGATAGGGGAAGTGATTCTATAAATTCTTTAATATTAGCTACATCTACTGCATGTGCAAGTTTTTTCTTGTCTACATAATCTTCGCCCACAGCAATATTATTTGCGATGGTATCATTAAAAACGTATCCCTCTTGCATCACCACACCAAAATGATCTCTCCATGCCCGTTGCGAGACATTTTGTAAATCATGAGAACCAATAAAAATTTGACCTTCGCCTGGTTCATAGAACTTAAGCAAAAGTTTCATCAGGGTAGTTTTTCCACTTCCACTTACCCCAACTACAGCAGTAATTTTATTAGCCGGAATAGATAAATTAAGATTTTCTAACACGGGTTTATCAGAGCCGACATATCTAAAAGCCAAATCTTTCACATTAAAACCAGAATTTTCTGGAATTTCTTTGATCTTTTCGTCTCCAGCATGTTCCTCGTCTTCTTTGTTATGTATTTCTCCTAAACGCTCTAAAGATATTTGTGCATCTTGCAGTTCTCTCAGGAAATTAATTAATTGTGAAATAGGAGCATTAAGCTGACCCACAATTGCTGTAATTGCCAACATCATACCCAGGGTGATGTCACCCTCTATAACTAATTTTGCAGAAAAGACAGTAATAATGATATTTTTAAGCTCATTGATAAAAGAAGACCCTACGCTTTGATATTGCTCCAGAGCTAGGTTTTCTATGGATATTTTAAATAGTTTTGCCTGCACAAACTCCCAGTTCCAACGCTTTCTTTTTTCGGCATTATGGAGCTTAATTTCTTGCATACCGTTTACCAACTCGATTACTTTACTTTGCTCTTCACTAATCTGAGAAAAGCGCTTATAATCCAGTTTTTTTCGTTTTTTGAAGAAAATAAGTATCCAGGCAAAATAAATGATACTTCCAACAGCAAAGATTCCAAAAATTGTTATACTATAATAAATTAATACAATACTAAATACAACTAGGTTAACCATAGAAAAGAGAACATTTAAAGAAGACATAGTCAATATCTGTTCTATACGTTTATGATCATTGATTCGTTGTAACAAATCCCCGGTCATTTTTACATCAAAATAAGAGATAGGTAGGTTCATTAACTTGATAAAGAAATCTGAAATTAATGAGATATTAATGCGAGTACTTAGATGAAGAAGAATCCAGCTTCTAAGAACGTCTATAAGTGTTCTTCCTATAAATAAAGAAAGCATAGCGATCAAAACAAGATATATAAAATCGATATCTTGATTTTTGATACCCACATCTACGATACTTTGCGTTAAAAATGGAGTAATAAGTTGCAGTAAGCTTCCTGCTCCCAGGCCAAGTGCTAATTGAAATAAAAATGATTTGTATTTAAATATATACTTCGATATAAATTTAAAGCCAAACTTCTCTTCTTCTTCTTCAAAATTATCACTATAAAATTTTGGTGTTGGTTCTAGAAGTAAGGCAACTCCTTCTTCTGTATCTTCATCGGCATTGTTTCCGATCCATGCTTTTATAAATTCTTCTTTGTTATACGTAATTAATCCATGGGCGGGATCCGAGACATAAACAGTTGCATCGCCTTTGCGGGTAGTTTTGATTTTATAAACCACAACATAGTGTACTTTGTTCCAATGCACAATGCAGGGTAGTGGTACCTCGTCTAATTTTTTTAATGAAAGTTTCACCCCAAGTGATCTGAAACCTAATTCTTCTACAGCATCACTTAGCCCTAAAAGAGAGCTTCCTTCTCTTGTGGTTTCACTCAGCGTTCTAAGTTTTTGAGTGTTAAGCACTCTTCCGTAGTGTTTTGATATGATCTTGATACAAGTTGGCCCACAATCCTTAGATTCAGCTTGTTTGTAAAACGGAAATTTTGGCATTAAGCGTTCTAAATTAAATTGTTTTTTGTGTAAAAAATAAAATCCTCTTAAGTAAGAAGATCTTTTACAAAGTAAAGTAATTCTTTTCGATTATACTATTACATTTATCTTATTGACGCTGTCTAGACTGATTAGGGTATGGCAAGTTGGATTATTAATTAAAAAAGAGCGCCTTTAAGAGCGCTCTTTTTTAATTAGATATTTAGTTGAATGGTTTTATTTAGCAATAGACCAAATAGAGAAACTATTACCTGGAGCATAGATAGTTACGTTACCACTACCATCAGTAGTAGGGGTGTATCTAGAATTATTAGCATAATCAACAATCTTTGCGTTTGACCAATTAGTAGTTACACCATATTGCTTTGCATTATTGCTAATGTTCATATAAAGAATAAGGCCTGGATTATCTCCATTACCAGCTCTTTTCATTATATATTCATCTTTACTAGCTTCAATAATCTCAATAGCGCCAGTTGCAATAGAATTATGAATCTGAATAAGGTTTTTGATTTGCGGTTTAAAAGATTCATTCTCATAATCAAGATAGAACACCGTGGGATATCCATCATGAGTCAACATATATGCATATGCCATTAGTTTGTTGGCATAACTGATAGAGTTATTTTTAAAGTCCTCTTCGTCTTTATTTTCTCTATTTTCTGTATCATGATTAGCAGTAAAGGTCACCGCTTTATCGGGGTATATTTTCCAAAGCATGTTTTCTGCTTCTCCTAGAGCGGTAAGATCTTTATTACGATCTAAAGTCTCTTCAAGTCTATAAAAACAGGCAAAATCAAAGGCTGGGGATTCTGAGGCATCTACCCAATCCTTAAGAACTTGTTGATTACCATCAAAGTTTTCTCCTACAGAGAATCCTCCAACTTTGTCATTCCATGCTTTTACCCATTTAGGGGCAAAACTTTTTACGTAATCAAAACGCCACCCGTCAAAACCTAACGATTTATAGAATTCTGCTACCGAATCATCTCTTTCCCACAACCATTCTCGTACATAGGGTACTGCGTGGCTAAGATCTGTTTCGGAAAAAAACAACGCTTCTTCATCTCTTTCAGCAAATTCGTTAGGGTGAAAATGATTAAAATCTCTATTGAATTTACCAGAAGCATTTCCATTTTCTTCATTAAATAGGCTATATACCTCCTCATTTCTAAAGGGATTGTATTGCAAACCACCACCTGAGTTATGGCCCATTACAATATCGGCAATAACCTCAATATTATTGTCATGGGATTTTTGGATCAAACTTTCTAATTCTGCTCTCGAACCAAAACGAGTTTCTACTGTACCTTGTTGATCGAATTCACCAACATCAAAGTAATCTGATGGATCATACCCCATAGAAAAACCTCCCGAAGCACCTTTACCTGGGGCAGGAAGCCAAATTCTGTTAACACCAGATGCTGCCCAGTCATCAATCTTATCGTTTACTTCATCATACCAAGCAAATTTTGGTTCTACATTCCAATAAAAAGCTTGCATCATTACACCTGCATCACTTCGAGTGAATTGAGTAAGATCTAGTTTTGCATCTTCCTGAACTATTCCTTCTTGGTTGTTAGAAGAATCATCATCTTCAGAACAACTTATGAACAATGCAGAACAAGCACTGACCAAAAGTGTACTTTTAATGAAGTGTTTTATAAATTCTTTCATATTTATCAAAATTTAGAGGCTGTTTTATAACAGCCTCTTGAATACTAATTTTTTAATTCGTTACAGGGGTTAAAGAGTAAGTATATGCTCTTGGATTGCTAAGATCTAAGCTAATGATGTATGTTCCTCCAGTTTCTACAGTAATGTTGGAACCCTCTTCATTCAATGACCCATCTCCGTCATCGTCATTTCCAAAATTTAATGACCATGAATCATTGGCTCTGAACTTTATTTCTCCGGGAGTAAGATCTAAAGTAATAGACCATACCTTAGAATCTTTATTATACGTCAAATCATGATCTTGATCCGGACCTGCTTCTGCTGGAGCAAAACCTAACGGCGTAGAAGAACCAGTAACGGCCCAATCTGTTAATTCGAGCTTGTATTCAAGAGTCTCAAGATCTACATTTACTCTATAATAACCAGGTACTCCCCCTGGTAATCCACAATTTACTTCTCCTTCTTGTTCTATAGTTTGAGAATAGGATCCATCAGAGTCTCCGGTGTCACCATAATCACCTGAAAAATCAACATTAGTAGGTGTAAACTTAAAGTTAGAGTTACCTTCGGCAAAGTTGATGTAACCTTCAAAACTTTGACTAGTAAAGTTTTCTGCTGCTAGTGCCGGAGTTTCAGGATCACTAGGGTTCCAATTACTACCATATCCACTGGCTTCAGCATAACTTCCAGGAACCCAAATTTTTGGTACTTCAGTTGAGTAAGGTGTTAATGTTATAGCCAGAATGTTTGAATTCATGGAGACACCACCATTACTTCCCAAAGAAGAAACTATACGAATCTCTAAAGCTCCTTCTTTATCTATAACCAATCCTGAATTAATGGCCAGATTATTTAGGTCTTTAACTGTCCATGTATAAGAGCGTTCTACTGTTGATGCGGCATCTATTGCATTTTCAAAATTGGTTCCGGCAACTGCAACTAATATATCATATGTTACAGGTGTTTGGAAATTATATTCTGCATCATTCCAAACTACAGTAAGAGCCTGATTGTCCTCTGCATCTTTACTCAAAATTACTGTTGAATTTGCGGTTACAATAGTAGGTGGTGTTGCTTGGTCTTCTTGAACAATAAATGTTGGTTCTTCATCTTCTAAACAAGAATTGAAGCTTAGCATAGTAAAGAATGCTAGAAATAATATTGATATCTTTTTCATGACTGTATAAATTAAATTTTTTATTAAAATATTAGAATCCATCATTTTGGCCTAAGTTTGGATTTGCTGATCTACTGGAAGCAGGAACTGGGAAGACCTTAAATTTTTCGGCAATCGCTGTTCCGTTTTGAGGCCCTCCTTTAAAGGACCAAGTATAGGCTCCACCTGTGTAGATTTCGAATCGAATCAAATCTTGTCTTCTTTGAGCTTCCCAATGCAATTCTCTGGCACGTTCATCTAGAATAAAGTCTAGGTTTAATTCTCCTTCAGTTATATTTCCGGATGTATTACCAAAAGCACGTTCTCTTAATAAATTGATGTATCGCGTTGCTGTCGCAATATCTCCACCGCCATTTTCTAAGTGTGCTTCGGCATACATTAAGTATACATCAGCAAGCCTAAATAATGGAAAATCAGTATCTACAAAAGTTTGATCTTGACCAGGTTCTCCTGTAGAGGTAAGGTTAGAATACTTTCCCATTAAATAGCCTGAAGATCTGTCTAATAAATCTGACCCTACTGCTATATCTCTTTCTCTTGGTGGTGTTGGAGTTGCTGGTGGAACGATAGGTACGTCGAACTTTACTAAAGTATTTCTTTCATCGTTATCAAAAAGAGCATCTTCAAAAGTAAAAGATAGTTCTTGCCTAACTCTAAATAAGTTTTCAAAACCGATAACACCAAAATCAGCAGGAGCAGGTCTGAAATCACCACTGGGGTTTTGTTGTCCTTGCATAATAATTGAAGCACCACCAAAATTTCTCACCGAGACTCCATCCGCAATTACAGGGAAAATAATTTCATTTTGTGCCCCATTGGTATTATTGTCTGCGTTGAAATTATTTAAGTAATTTGGTGTGAGGCTGTATCCACTATTAATTACTTCCTCACACACTCTTAAACAATCGGCAAAACGATTATTACCTTCTCCTAAATATACCTCTGCATTTAAATATAGTTTGGCAAGAATCATTTTGGCTACTCCTTTATTTGCTCTACCATATTGTTCTGCATTACCGGGGTTAACATTTAAAAGATCATTTTCTACTTCAAGTAGCTCAGTTTCTATATAGTTAAATAGATCTGCTCCGGCAATTTCTTGAACTCTTGTAAACCCAACAGGATCATTTTCTGTAGCAAAAGGTGCTCTTCTGAAAAGATCTAGCAAATGATAATTTGCTAGAGCTCTTAATACTCTTGCTTCTGCTCTATAAGTTCTAATCTGGGCCCTTGTTGATTCATCTTCACCTCTCTGATCTAGTTTTTCATCGGTGGTTTGTCTTAAAAACTCGTTTGCCAATGAAATTTCGAAGGTCGCTCTTGCCCAAAACCCAAGAACTATTACGTTATTGGCATCCCAACTATTTCTTTGGATTTGACGAATACCTTGATCATTTTCAAAATTCCAGATGACTTCATCAGAAGCTAAACTTTGTAGATTAAATAATCCTCTGATGTAATTACCAGTACCGGCATCAATTCCTGCGAGATTAGATGTGCCAGGGTCGTCTAAGCCAACTAATGAAAAATTTCCATATACCCCTGCTATTGCTCTGTCATATCCTCCTGGTTGATTGAAAACATCTTCAGCCAATAAATCGTCATCATCTTCTAGCTCGATATCAAGATCTCCTTCGCATGAGCTTAAAATCCCAATACAAAGAAATGCGTATAAAAAAGATTTATATATTTTCATTTCTAGTGTTTTTTAGTATTTATAATTAATTCCGAACAAGAATGTTCTACCTCTTGGAAAAATAGATTGATCCCGACCATCATTCTGAATTTCTGGATCCAGACCAGAATAATCTGTAATCGTAAATGCGTTTTGTACACCTGTCCATAGTCTCAAACTTGATACCCCTTTCATAATGTCTCTTATCGTATAACCTAATGTTATGTTGTCCATCCTAACAAATGATGCATCCTCGACGTAATAATCTGAAAGGATAACATCTGGAGTACTTGAAAAGTTAGTTTCTAATAAAGAAGTAGGGGCATTGTTAAAGACATTTCTAAATAGGTTACCTGTTTGAGCATTTCCTGAAGCAACGTTATTATAGATGTCGTTTCCAATACTTGCTCTAAGGTTAAAGTTAAAATCAAAATTATAGAAGTTCAGACTTGATTGAAGCCCCATTGTGATATCTGCGGCTGGTTTTCCAGCTACATATCTGTCATTGTTATCCACAACTCCATCCCTATTAAGATCAGCATATGCACCTTCAATTGGTCTTCCATTTGAATCATAAACTTGAGCAAAAGTAAAAAATGAGAAAGGAGCCTCGCCCTGTCTCTGGATTTGGATATTATTTCCTGTCCCGCCATCGATACCACCTACGATAATATCCTGACCAAAAGCTAATTCTTCTATTTCTTGGTCTATATAGGTAACATTATAACTTAGATTCCAATTAACATTTTCGTTTTGTATTACATCAGTGCTAATTGAAAATTCAATACCTTCGGTAACGAACTTACCAATATTTTGAAATCCCTGGTTAGAAAAGTTTACAGCATCTGGAGCCGGGGCTTGTGAAAGTAGATCGTTAGATTCTTTTCTAAAAACATCAATAGCACCACTTATCCGATCATTCCAAAATCCATAATCTAAACCAACGTTGTATTCTGTTATTTTTTCCCACTCTATGTTTTCATTTCTAAACTGAGCTTGAACAATATTTATTACTTGTCCGTTAAATATGTATTGTGTATTAGGATTACTTCCTCTATATCGTTCTATGTAAGCGTATGCTTGATCGATATCTTGTTGTCCTGTAATACCATATCCTAAACGCAATCTTAGATTACTTAATGTTGATGAATTTTGAAGAAAGCTTTCTTCGCTAATTTGCCATCCAAAGGATGCAGAAGGGAAGTAGCCCCATCTGTTGTCTTCGCTAAATCTAGAAGTACCGTCTCTACGTATCGAACCTGTTAAAAAGTATTTATCATTAAATTTCAAGTTTGCTCTAGCAAAATAAGCTAACAGAACAACGTCAGGCTCAATATTTCTTTCAGGTAGTCTATTAGGATCTCGCTGATCTTCAGTTTTGAACTCTTCTATTTCAAATTTTTGATAAGAATAACCCGCGGTAGTTTCTATATCTAAACCACCAATTTTTTTGTTATATACTAAATAGGCATCTAACAGTTTGTTTTCTGAAGTAAAATCTGTGTCCGATTTATATCCATTAAATTCTCCAAATTCAGATCTAAAGGTGTTGGCACTTTCTGTTGATCGTTCTTCAAATCTTTTTGTTTCGCTAGTATCCATACCTAGATTCAATACTGCTCTTAGATCTGGAAAGAAGTGTAATTGATAATCAAGTTTTACATTTCCGAAATACCTTCTCACATTAGCAATATTTCTGGTTTGTAGTAGTTTAGCCACTGGGTTTCGCTGTATATTTGGGCGAGCAAAACCATCAGTATTTCGATATTCGAAGAATCCTCCATATGGAGAAGAAGAATCAAATACTGGTTGCGTGGGGTCGAATGTAATGGCATCACCTTCAACACCTTCAGCAAATCTGTTCTTTTCGAAATTTAAGTTAGCATTTACGTCAATCTTTAAATGATTATTAAACAATCTAGGGTTTAAAGAAAGAGAAGTATTTGTTCTTTCGAACTTCGAAGTTTTTCTTAATCCTTCCTGGTCTGCTCGTCCAATTGACACACGTGTTGGAAGAATATCTAACAATGAACCACTAAGTGAGAGATTGTGAATAGAAGAAAAAGCATCACGATATATCTCATCTTGCCAGTCTGTATTGGCATTTCCTAAATCACCAACTCTATCTGGGAATTTTTCGGCAATTAAAGCCCTATACTCATCTGCTGAGAAAACGTCGACAATTCTATTTGCAGTGGTAATGCTAGTTTGCGTGTCTAAACTAACTCGAAGGTTTTTTTTACCTTTTTTTGTAGTAATAATAATAACCCCATTAGCGCCACGATTACCATAAATCGCAGCTGCTGATGCATCTTTAAGAATAGAGAAAGATTCTATATCATTTGGGTTAATAGCAGATAATACGGATCTAGAGCCATTATCTTCATCACCTGGATCATTGATTGGCAGGCCATCTATTACAATAAGTGCATCATTAGAAGCGTTCAATGAAGCTCCTCCTCTAATTCTGATTTGAGAGTTTCCAGCTGGTCCTCCATTTGTATTAATATTGACCCCTGCAATACGTCCTGTGAATAAATTTTCAGCAGTTACATTGTTTCCCGTATTAAAGTCCTCTGATGTTACTAGTGCTACAGATCCTGTTAAATCTTTCTTACGAGAAGTACCATAACCAATAAGTACTACTTGTTCCAATTCTGCTGCATCTTCTTCTAATGTGATGTTTACTGAGGCTTGGCCAGTAAAAGAAACTTCCTGGGGTATAAACCCAACATAAGAGAACGTTAGAACATCTCCGTTGTTAAGATTGCTTAAAGAATAATTTCCATCAAAATCGGAAGATGTTCCGTTTGTGGATCCCCTTACAATGATATTTACACCAGGAATTGGTTGACCAGTTCCAGCATCAGTCACCGTCCCCGTTACAGTTGACTGAGCAAAAAAGCTCATCGGTATCAACCACAATAAAAACAATGCGCTTTTAGTAAATGTTTTCATAAAATTAAATTAGTTTTTGATTGTTTTAAGTCTTATATTTTCACTTTCCGTCAACCAAAGTATGTAAATTTTGTGTTAAATTTTGGTGTACATGTAGCTAGAACCTTACGAAAACGTTTGCGTGTGGAAAACTTTTAAAATTTCGTTAAATTTTTAAGTGAAATTGTAGTCATATCATATATTTTCGCAAAGAATTTTGGATTTTGAGCAAAAAAATGAAAGAAAAATAAGTATTAACAAAATAGACTGTTGCCCAAGTAGCATAGAGTTATACTATTTTTAAGTCTCAAAAACATGATTCTCTTAAAAATTCAAGAATTTTTTAACTAAAAAGAAGATGAAACAAAAAGTTACGTTAAAGCAAATAGCAAAAGAACTGGATGTTTCTATTTCTACGGTGTCAAAAGCTTTGAAGGACAGTGTAGAAATAAGTTTAGATACGCGGCAAAAAGTAAAGGCTTTTGCCAAACTTTATAATTACAAACCTAATAATATAGCATTAAGTCTTAAAAATAGGAAAACCAAAACAATAGGGGTGATTATTCCTGAAATTGTACACCATTTTTTTACCACAGTTATCGGGGGGGTAGAGAAGGTGGCTAACGAAAAAGGATACAATGTAATTATATGTTCTTCGAATAATTCTTTTGATAAAGAGGTGATCAATATGGAAATGTTGGCAAGCGGAAGTGCCGATGGGTTTATTTTATCAGTAGCTAAAGAAACTCAACTCAAAAAGGATTATCACCATATAGAAGAAACAATGAGTCAAGGGATGCCGGTAGTGCTTTTTGACCGAATAATCGATGAAGTTGTCTGTGACAAGGTCATTATAGATGATGCTAAAGGAGCTCAAACTGCAACAAATCATTTACTTACAGTAGGCTGTAAAAAGATAGCTATTCTTACCACCGTGGATTATATAAGCGTTGGAAAACTTAGAACTAATGGGTATCTAAGGGCGTTAAGGGCATATGATATTCCTGAACGAGAGGAGTATATTTTGAAAATAGAAGATATAGACAATTGTGAGACAGAAATTTCAGAATTTCTTAAAGACAAAGATATAGATGCAGTCTTTGCTGTAAATGAATTATTTGCAGTTGCCGCAATTAAAGTTCTAAACCAACAAGGAAAAAAGGTACCAGATGATATTGCAGTAATTGGGTTTACAGACGGGATCCTCTCAAAACACTTTATACCAAGCTTGACCACTATCAGCCAACACGGAGAGGATATGGGAATAAGAGCAGCAAAATTACTTATCGATAAGTTGGAAGGAGATGATGAGGTAACCGAAGAATACAGAACTGTAATAATAGATACAAGTTTGGTGCAACGGCAATCCACAAAAAAAACAAAAGAGTAACCCTTTTAATTCAAAAATTATAATATCTTTGGCGCTAGTCAAAACTTATATTTTCACTTTCTACAATTATTTAAATAAGTTTTGATAAGTCACGCGCTTATCAGTGTAATAATTAAATTTCACTTAATGAACAAGCGTAAGTTAAGTTTCTGGGAGATTTGGAACATGAGTTTCGGTTTTCTGGGAATTCAATTTGGTTTTGCTTTGCAGAACGCAAATACTTCGAGAATTTTTGAAACCTTAGGTGCTCAAGTTGATGAGCTGGCTGTTTTTTGGCTTGCCGCGCCAATCACGGGTTTGTTGGTACAACCTATAATTGGGTATTTCAGTGATAGAACCTGGCATTCTAAATTAGGAAGAAGAAGACCCTATTTTTTGGTAGGAGCAATCCTGTCTTCTATAGCATTATGTATAATGCCTAATTCGCCAACTTTATGGGTAGCCATAGGTACCTTATGGATCATGGATTCTTCGATTAATATTTCTATGGAACCATTTAGGGCTTTTGTGGGAGATAACCTGCCTGAAAGCCAAAGAACCAAAGGTTTTGCCATGCAAAGCTTTTTTATTGGATTAGGAGCAGTTGTAGGTTCTGCATTGCCTTATATTTTTTCTAATTGGCTGGGGATAAGCAATACTGCAGAAGAAGGTGTTATACCAGATTCTGTAAAGTGGTCCTTTTATATTGGAGCTGTTGTATTTCTTTTAGCGGTATTATGGACAGTTTTTAATTCTAAGGAATATACTCCCGAAGAATTAGAAACTTTTGAAGATCATAAACCCGAATTTACAGCAGAAGTTACCTCTCAGGAAAATGAAAATAGAATAGCTAAACTTATGAAATCGGGTACAATAATGACCATTTTTGGCGTTATTCTAAATGCTTTTCTCATTTATTTGATGTTAGATAAGGAGCTGTATATTTTATCGGGAGGTATTCTATTTGTTGGTATATTATTTTTGCTTGCGGCATTTATTAGAAAGGCAGAAGGGATTAATGGATTCGTAACTATTATGACAGACCTTTTATATATGCCAAAAACAATGAAGCAATTGGCAATAGTTCAATTCTTTTCTTGGTTTGCGCTGTTTTCGATGTGGATATATACAACACAAGCAGTAACAAGTTATATTTATGGAGCTACTGATCCGACCTCTCAGATGTACAATGATGGAGCAGATTGGGTGACCGTTCTCTTTGCCGTATATAATGGTGTTGCCGCTTTAGTTGCATTTTTACTTCCGGTATTAGCCAGATTAACAAGTCGAAAAATAACACATCTAATTAGTTTAGTATTAGGAGGTTTGGGCTTATTATCAATAACAATTTTTGAGACCCCAGAATTGTTAATCATATCAATGGTCGGTGTGGGAATAGCTTGGGCTAGTATTTTATCAATGCCATATGCAATGCTAGCGGGGGCATTACCACCAAGAAAAATGGGTTATTATATGGGAGTTTTTAATTTTTTCATCGTTATACCCCAAATTGTTGCAGCCTCTATATTAGGTTTTCTACTAAACACATTTTTTGGTAATGAAACCATTTATGCATTAATAATTGGGGGAGTTAGTATGGTGATTTCAGGATTTTTAACGTTAATTGTTAGTGATGAAGCAACAATTGAAATAAATGAGTAATAGATAATACATGAAGAAAGGATTTATATTTGACCTAGATGGTGTTATTGTAGATACTGCAAAATATCATTTTTTAGCCTGGCAAAATCTAGCTAATAGTCTGGAAATTTCTTTTTCTGAAGAACAAAATGAACAATTAAAAGGAGTTAGCCGAATACGTTCTTTAGAAAAAATTTTGGAATGGGGTAATAAAACCATTTCAGAAGAAGAATTTACCAGATTAATGCACGAAAAGAATGAAGAGTATCTTAATTACATTTCAAAAATGGATACTTCAGAGATTTTGCCAGATGTGCCTAGGGTATTGGATTATTTAATTTCAAATGAACAGGCAATAGCACTTGGTTCTGCAAGTAAAAATGCAAGAGTGATTCTTGAAAAAGTAGAACTTATTAGTAAATTTAATACCATCGTAGATGGTACTAATGTTTCTAAAGCAAAACCAGACCCGGAGGTCTTTTTGATAGGTGCTCATCAATTAGGTGTTTCTCCAGAAAACTGTATAGTATTTGAAGATGCTGTTGCAGGAATTCAAGCGGCAAATGCAGCCAACATGATAAGTATAGGGATAGGAAACCCCAAAATACTACATGAAGCAGATTATGTTTTTAAAGATTTTACAGAAATAGAAGAAGAGTTTATGAATAATTTGGTTTCGGCCAAAAAAGTTTAGAAGAAGATGAATCAGGATTATATAAAACCAGATAACTGGTCGATTATTGAAGAAGGGTTTGATGTTGAACGAGTTAAATCCTCAGAGAGCCTTTTTAGTATAGGTAATGGAGCAATGGGACAACGAGCTAATTTTGAAGAAGGGTATTCTGGTCCAACTTTTCAAGGGAGCTATATTGCAGGAGTCTATTACCCAGATAAAACAAGAGTAGGCTGGTGGAAAAATGGATATCCAGAATATTTTGCCAAAGTTCTTAATGCTCCTAATTGGATTGGTATTAATGTAGAAATTAATGGCGAAAAACTAGATTTATACAGAAGTAAATCAGTAACTAATTTCAGAAGAGAACTGAATATGAAAGAGGGTTGGTATCAACGTTCTTTTAATATTGTTTTAACGAATGGGATCGAAGTTTCTGTTACATCAACTCGCTTTCTTAGTTTGGATCTTGACGAAGTGGGAGCAATTAAATATGAAGTTACTCCTCTAAATCAAGATGTGGATATTGTGTTTACTCCTTATCTTGATTCGGGTATAACCAATGAAGATACAAACTGGGATGATAAGTTTTGGGATACATATGATCTTTCGCATAGCGGAAATTCAGCCTATATCTTATCCAAGACTATGAAAACCGAGTTTCATGTCTGTACAGGAATGTTAAATCAGCTTTTTGTAGATGGAAATAAAAAAGATGTTTATCCGAAAGTCGAAACGAATGGTACCTATGCGAAACTTGCATATGAGGTTGAAGTTCCAAAAGGAAAGACTGCTGCAATAGTTAAGTTTGGAGGATATACAGTTTCCCTAAATCATAAAAAAGAAGATTTGGTAACTGCAAGTACTGCAGTACTTAAACAAGCTTCAGAATCCGGATTTAATGCATTGTTAGATCTACAAAAACAAGCGTGGTCAAAGATATGGGAAATGGCTGATATTGCTATCGAAGGTGATGTAAAAGCGCAACAGGGGATTCGTTTTAATATTTTTCAATTAAATCAAACCTATCTTGGTAAAGACCCTAGACTAAACATTGGACCAAAAGGATTTACTGGCGAAAAATACGGAGGTAGTACCTATTGGGATACCGAAGCGTATTGTATACCTTTCTATATGGCTACCAAAGATCAGGTAGTAGCTCGTAATCTTTTAACATATCGTTATCAACATCTCGAAAAAGCCATTGAAAATGCTGAAAAATTAGGTTTCACTAATGGTGCTGCATTGTATCCAATGGTAACAATGAACGGAGAAGAATGTCATAACGAATGGGAGATTACTTTTGAAGAAATACACCGCAATGGTGCGATGACCTTTGCAATCTATAATTATCATCGTTATACAGGAGATTATAGTTATATCCCAGAAAAAGGACTTGAGGTTATGATTGGGGTTGCCCGTTTCTGGCATCAAAGAGCTACATTTTCTACAGATAAAGAAAAGTATGTAATCCTGGGCGTTACCGGACCTAATGAGTATGAAAACAACATAAATAATAACTGGTACACGAACTACCTAGCCAAATGGTGTATAGAATATTGTGTAGAAAACATCAATAAGGTAAAAGCCGAATATGGTAATGACTATTCAAGAATTATAGAAAAAACCAACTTAGGGCAGGAAGAAATCAATGCCATGGTCGATGTAGCAGAGAAAATGTACTTTCCTTATTCTGAAAAGCATCAGGTATATCTGCAGCAAGATGGCTTTCTTGATAAAGAGTTAATTACCGTAGCGGATTTAGATCAATCACAACGACCCATTAATCAAAAATGGAGTTGGGATCGAATTTTACGTTCACCATATATCAAGCAGGCAGATACGTTACAAGGTTTCTATATGTTTGAAGATCAGTTTACCAAAGAAGAATTAGCTCGTCATTTTGATTTTTATGAACCTTTTACTGTTCATGAGTCTTCGCTGTCTCCATGCGTACATAGTATTCAGGCAGCAGCGTTGGATAGAATGGATCAAGCCTATACTTTCTACTTAAGAACTTCGAGGTTGGATCTGGATGATTATAACAAAGAGGTAGAAGAAGGATTACATATTACAAGTATGGCCGGAACCTGGATGAGTATAGTTGAAGGGTTTGGAGGACTTAGAATCAAAAATGACCGATTGTCTTTTGCTCCAAAAATTCCAAAAGAATGGAAAGGATATACCTTCAATGTTAATTTTAGAAATCAAATTCTAAAGGTTAATGTTTCTCAAGAGGGAACTTCATTTAACCTTGAAGGAGATCAGGAATTAGTGATTTATGTGGATGGGAAAGAGTTTAAGATCTCGCCGGATAGTTTAATCACTATTTAATCAAATTATATGAATAATTAAAACACCCCGAAGGCTCTTGTTTTTGGGGTGTTTGTTTCTATACAATATCACACAAAAATAAAATAGATAAAGATGAAAAGTAAACTAATTATAGTATTGTCTTGCTTTTTCATAGGGCTGTCTTATGGCCAAATTGAAAAAATAGAACCTCCTTTTTGGTGGAGTGGGATGCACCATAATCAACTTCAATTGCTATGCTACGGGAAAGAAATTTCTAAGTACGAAATTCAAATTGAAGGAGTTACTATCAGTGATATTACAAAAACTGAAAACCCAAATTATGTTTTTGTTACACTTGATACAAAGGAAATAGAACCAGGAACCATTTCGATAGATTTTACCGAAAAAGAGAAGGTGATTTTCTCTCAACCCTATGAATTTAAGGCCAGAAGAGAAAATTCTTCTCAAAGAAAAGGGTTCGATAGCAGTGATGTAATGTATTTGATTATGCCGGATCGATTCGCCAATGGTGATCCCAAAAATGATTCCCATCCAGATACTGTAGAAAAAGCCGATCGATCAAATCCAGGTGGTCGTCACGGAGGGGATATCCAAGGTGTAATAGATCATTTGGATTATCTTAAAGATCTTGGAGCTACTGCATTATGGAGCACTCCATTACTCGAAGATAATGAACCTCTATATTCATACCACACCTATGCACAGAGTGATTTTTATAAAATCGACCCTAGATATGGAACCAATGAAGACTATAAACGATTAGCTTCTGAAATGCATAAACTAGACCTTAAGTTAATCATGGATTATGTTACCAATCATTGGGGTTCTAAACATTGGATGATCAAAGATCTCCCTACCAAAGATTGGATACATCAATGGCCAGAAGGGTTTAGAAGAAGTAATTATCGAATGACTACACAGTTTGATATCAATGCCTCAAAAGTAGATGCCAAAGGTTGCATGGATGGATGGTTCGATACCACAATGCCAGATATGAACCAAAGTAATCCATTACTTCTTAATTATATCACCCAAAATGCAATTTGGTGGATCGAATATGCAGATTTAGATGGGTTTAGAGTAGATACCTATTCGTATAATGATAAAGAAGGTATTGCCAAATGGACCAAAGCAATTATGGATGAATATCCAAACTTTAATATCGTTGGTGAAGTATGGATGCATGATCAGGCACAAATGGCCTATTGGCAAAAAGATAGTAAGATAGGTGCTATCGATAATTACAATTCTTATTTGCCAGCGGTAATGGATTTTACATTACATGATGCCTTGATGGTTGTTTTTAATGAAGATGAAGGAGCCTGGGATAAAGGAATGATCAAAGCATACGATAATTTTACTAACGATTTTCTATATCCGGATATCAATAATATTTTAGTCTTTCCCGGTAATCACGATACCAATCGCATCAACGAAATATATCAAGGGGATATCAATAAGTATCAAATGGCTTTGACATTAATATTTACTACCCGCGGAATTCCTCAGATGTATTACGGAGATGAAATTGGAATGCTTGGCAATCGTGATAAAAAAGGAGATGGGGATATCAGAAGAGATTTTCCTGGGGGGTGGAAAAGCGATACCCAAAATGCGTTCTTATCTTCAGAAACAAAAGGAGGCAGAACTAATGATCAGGAAGCATTTCATTCGTTCACCAAAAAAGTATTGAATTGGAGAAAAAATACGCCGGTAATCCATTCCGGGAAGTTATTGCAGTTCATACCCTTTGATAATGTGTATGTGTATTTCAGATATGATGAATATAAAAGCGTAATGGTAATCATTAACAACAATACCAAAGATCAAAAAATTAATGTTGCACGTTTTAAAGAAGGCATAAAAGACTTCAAAACAGGAACAGATATTATTACAGATTCTAATATAAATATAACGGAAGACTTTAGTATACCCTCAAAGACTTCACTGATACTCGAATTAAAATAAACTTATAATTATAGAAATTTCATACAATGAAAAAAATAATAGTTAGTCTTATTGCTGCCGGAATGTTAATTTCCTGTGGAAAGACCAAAAAAGAAGAAAGTGCGACCGAGGTTACTCAAGAAGAGAGAAAAGAAACTCTTGCTCCAGTAAGTGATTCGATGATGGAGAATGCGGTAATTTATGAAGCTAATATTCGTCAATACTCTGAAGAAGGTTCTTTTGATGCTTTTACAAAGGATATTCCTGAGCTTAAAAAATTAGGAGTTAAAATCCTTTGGACAATGCCCATTTATCCAATATCTACAACCAAAAGTAAAGGATCTTTAGGAAGTTATTATGCTATTTCAGATTACACCAAAGTAAATCCAGAGTTTGGTACTATCGAAGATTTTAGAGAATTAGTAAAAACGGCTCATGATAATGGTATTTATGTGATTTTGGATTGGGTAGCCAATCATACCGGTTGGGATCATGTTTGGTTAAAAGAGCACCCCGAATATTATACAAAAGGTAAGGATGGAAACATTACACATACTGTTGGAACCGATTGGACTGATGTTGCGGATCTTAACTACGATAATCAGGAGATGCGTGAACAAATGAGAAAAGATATGATCTATTGGATCAAAGAAGAAGGAGTTGATGGGTTTCGTTGCGACGTAGCTGGAATGGTTCCGGTAGATTTTTGGGATAAGACTGTGGCAGAGATTAAAAAAACTAAACCAGTATTTATGCTGGCCGAAGGTTGGGAGCCAGAACTTATGGTAAATGCCTTTGATATGGGATATGGATGGGATACCCATCACAAAATGAATGATATCGCTCAGGGCAAAGCCAATGTAAAAGAATGGGATAAAAGAATGACCCAGATCGATACGATGTATGCCAAAGATGATATTTTGATGAACTTTACCTCTAATCACGATGAAAATTCATGGAACGGAACCGTACAGGAAAGAATGGGAAATGCCGCGGCAATGTTTGCAGCGCTCTCTTACTTAACCCCAGGGATGCCATTAATATATTCGGGTCAGGAATATGATATGGATAAGCGATTACTATTCTTTGAAAAGGATACTATTATCAAAAAGAAAGGGAAATTCTTTCCTTTATATGAAAAGTTAGGAGAACTCAAAAACAATAACCTAGCATTGCATGGCGGTAAAAATGCAGCTTCATATACACGTATTAAAACATCAGAAGACAACAAGGTGTTAGCTTTCAAAAGAGAAAAAGAAGGAAACAAAGTGCTGTTTATTGCAAACATGACAAAAGAACCCGTAAAGTTTGATATAGAATATAAAGGTAAATTCAAGGATTATCTTTCTCAAGAAGGAGTAGAACTAAAAACGGATCAAGCTCTTGGTCTTGAAGCTTGGCAATATTTAATTCTGATTCAGGAATAACCAAAAATATGGATGTTAATTTGAAAAACGACCTGAATTTGCAGGTCGTTTTTGTTTTTTAAACAATTTTTGGGAGTAATAAACTTACGAGATTACAATTTTAAAATATTACTTTAATCTTAACGTAATCTATGAAAATGTGTTAAAATAATCGCTTTTTTGTCAGTAATTACTGAATTTATCAACCGAAAACGTTTTAGTTTTTTAGCAAATTAGGTTATTATGGTCTTTAACAATAGATTTGGCTTCAATGACAAAGAAAGTTGAAAATATAGCTGTTTTAACTTCGGGAGGTGATGCTCCTGGAATGAATGCTGCAATCCGTGCCGTGGTGCGATCATGTAGCTATTATAATGTAAAATGTTTTGGTATTTATAAAGGGTATGAAGGTCTGATCAATAACGAGATGGAAGAATTAAATGCTCGCTCCGTTAGAAACATAATCAATAAAGGAGGGACATTTCTTAAATCGGCTAGGTCAAAAGAATTTAGGACCGTAGAAGGAAGACAAAAAGCCTATGCAAATCTTATTGAAAATAAAATCGATGCCCTTGTAGTAATAGGTGGAGATGGAAGTTTTACCGGTGCATTAAAATTATCTGAAGAGTTTAGTTTTCCTGTGGTAGGAATTCCAGGTACCATAGATAATGATATTAACGGTACTGATTATACAATAGGTTATGATACGGCACTTAATACGGTTGTAGAAGCGATAGACAAGATTCGTGATACGGCGAGCTCTCATAATCGTTTGTTTCTTATTGAGGTAATGGGCCGTGATGCAGGAGATATCGCGTTAAATGCCGGTATAGGAGCAGGAGCCGAAGAGATTTTGATTCCAGAAGAGGATATGGGTGTTGATCGACTGATTGAATCTTTAAGAAAAAGTAAGAAAACCGGTAAAACCTCAAGCATTATTGTAGTGGCAGAAGGAGATAAGTCGGGTAAAAATATTTTTGAACTTGGTGAGTATGTTGAAGAGCATTTGGATGACTATGAGGTAAGAGTATCGGTATTAGGGCATATCCAAAGAGGAGGAGGCCCAAGCTGCTACGATAGAGTGCTGGCTAGTAAACTTGGAGTAGGGGCTGTAGAAGCTTTATTAGAAGGTAAAAGTGAAGTAATGATTGGCATCGTTCATAAGAAGGTGACTATTGTTCCACTTAAAAAAGCATTGGATAAAAGACTGCATAAACACGATGGATTAATAAAAGTAGCCGATATTACTTCGGTCTAGTTTTACTTATATAACCACATTTTAAATTAAACAACTAAAATTTTAGATATGAGTACGTTAAAAATTGGAATTAACGGTTTCGGAAGAATAGGAAGAATCGCCTTTAGAATTGCTTCTAAACGTGATAATGTAGAGATTGTAGCAATTAATGATTTATTAGATGTAGAACATTTAGCTTATTTATTAGAATATGACTCTGTGCATGGTAGATTTGATGGAACAATCGAGGTTAAAAATGGAAATCTTGTTGTAAACGGAAAAGAGATTCGTGTAACCGCAGAGCGTAACCCTGAAGATCTTAAATGGGATGCTATTGGCGTTGATGTTGTTATGGATTGTACAGGTATATTTACTACACTTGATACTGCAGATGCCCACCTTAAGGCAGGTGCTAAGAAAGTCGTGATTTCTGCTCCTTCAAAAGATGCTCCTATGTTTGTGATGGGAGTAAATCATAATGACGTGAAAGCTTCAGATACTATTGTTTCTAATGCTTCTTGTACAACAAATTGCTTGGCTCCTTTGGCAAAAGTAATCGATGATAACTTTGGTATCGAAGAAGGATTAATGACTACGGTACACGCAGGTACTGCTACTCAAGCAGTAGTTGATAGTCCATCTAGAAAAAACTATAGATTAGGGCGTAGCGCTTTAAATAACATTATTCCTTCTACCACAGGTGCTGCAGTTGCCGTAACCAAAGTAATACCTGCTTTAAAAGGAAAATTAACAGGAATGGCATTTAGAGTACCTACTGCAGATGTTTCTGTAGTAGATCTTACTGTAAAAACTAAGAAATCTGTATCTTATGATGAGCTAAAAGCTGTTGTAAAAAAGGCTTCTGAAAATGAACTGAAGGGTATTTTAGGATACACTGAAGAAGATGTAGTATCTCAGGATTTTGTTGGAGAATCACAAACTTCTGTTTTTGATGCTAATGCAGGGATTGCACTTAATGATAATTTCTTCAAATTAGTATCTTGGTACGATAATGAATATGGATATTCTACAAAATTGGTTGATTTGTCAACTCATGTAGGTAATCTATAATTAAGTAGGAACCCATACTGTTACATTGAGCGGAGTCGAAATGTATTACAAGTAAAATTATAATACTTCTCCACTTCGCTTGAGAAGACAGACTGGAGTTTTAGTTTTCTCTTTGCTAACAACAAACAAATTTTCAAATGATTTTATTAACCGACGGTGGTTCTACCAAATGCGATTGGATACTTCTAGATAATTCTGGAGAAATCGTTTTTAAAACTCGTACAGAAGGCTTGAACCCTGCTGTATTTGAAAAATCTCTATTGGAAGAAAGGATTCAAAAGAATCCCGAACTAAGTTCTTACTTTGCTAAGGTTGATGAAGTTCATTTTTATGGAGCTGGATGCGGTACTAAAAAACCTGCGGCTATGCTTAAAAAGGTGTTAGAAAGTTTCTTTATAAATGCAACAAAAGTTATAGTTAAAGAGGATATGGTAGCTGCTGTTTATGCAGCTACAACAGAACCGGGTATTGTTTGTATTTTGGGTACGGGTTCTAATAGTTGCTATTATGATGGAGATAATATCCATATGTCCGTAGATTCTTTGGGATACATTCTTATGGATGAAGCCAGTGGGAATCACTTCGGAAAGAGATTAATACGAGACTATTACTACAAAAGAATGCCTCCAGAGGTTGCTTCAGACTTTGAGAAACGTTTTGACCTTTCTTCAGATGCGATCAAAGAAAATCTTTACAAAAAGGATAACCCTAATACATATTTAGCTTCCTTCGCAGAATTTATTTTTACCAGTGAGCGTAATGGGTATTTCTACAAAATAGTCACCGAAGGTATTCAGGAATTTGTTGAGAATAGAGTATTGTGCTTTCCCGAGGCGCAGAATGTACCGATTCATTTTATTGGATCAATAGCACATTTTAGTGAAGATATTATTAGAGCGGCTGTTTGGCCGTATCACCTAACCGTAGGAAACATTGTAAGAAGACCCATTGATGGGATCATCGATTATTATCGCAACGAAGTGATAAAAAAAAAGCCTAATAAGGTGTAGATAAACCTTAATTCTCGTTTAGATTATAATTCAAGGTTATTCGGGTTCCTTCATTAGGAATTGAAGTAATAAACAACCGTCCGTTTATATAATTCATACGCTCTTTCATAAAGAATAATCCCATTCCTCCTTCTGCATTATTGGTAGGTTTAGAAGGGATATCTTTGATGTTAAATCCTTTTCCATTATCATCAATTGTGATACTTAATAGCGAGTCAGAATGATTAATTGTGACCATTATAAAATCAGACTTGGCATATTTAATCGCGTTGTTTATAGCCTCTTGCGTTACACGATATAGGTTGGTTTCTACAAGAGTGTCAAATCTTTGATCAAAATCAGATTTGTTTTCAAAAAGGATGTTTTTTCCTGTTAATTTTGATAATTCTTTAACCATTTTCTGAAGTGCAATGCTTATCCCATAATCTTTTAGTTCTGGTGGCGTAAGATTAAAGGTTGCCATTCTGGTTCCTTGGATAAGATCATTGGATAATTGCTTTAACCCTTCGATTTTCTGAGCTGTCTTTTCAATATTTTTTAAATTAATCGACTCAATGTTAAATTTTAACGCGGTTAACATTTGTCCAATGCTATCATGTATCTCTTTGGCAATTCTCTTTCTTTCCTCTTCTTGAGCCTCTACAATTTGACTGGCATTTGATTTTTGTAGCTCTTCTTTTTCCTTGTATCTCGAAACATTTAGTCGTTCTACCTCGTTTTGAGCTTCTTTTCTTTTAGAAATATTAGAACATAGTACCAATCTCTCAGATGTGCCAGACTCTTTATATATGGTATGTATTGAGATATCTAACCAGATATGTTCTCCGGATTTGGTTTCAAACTTAAATTCCTCATTAAAAACCCCTCCTTTGTTTTGAGCAATCAACATGAGTAATCTGTTTTTTTCTACTTCTCCAAGATTCATAAGCTCTGCAAGATTACTACTTTCATGTTCCTGTTCTTTATGTAGAAGATTAGCAAAACGTTCTCCCAAATTCTTAATTATACCATGCTCATCTACTCTTGCGTAGAGTAGTGTTTGATCTATTGCTCGGGTTAGTGATAGTAATTCTTGAACATTCTGTTCCTGTACTTTTCTTAACTCACCCGCACGGGTAGCCATTTCCTCGGCTTTTTGTTGAGAACTTAACAAATTAGAAATTGTCTTTTTGATGCTTAATGCTACAGGTCTGAATAATAATAAGAATTCAAAAATTAAAATAAGAATGATTAGTACAAATAGTATATATTCAATTCGTTTTAAACTAGAAACTTTTTGCTTAGCCTCTTTGTCATACTGAAATACAATAGCATCCATTTGCCTCAAAAATAATGGTTCGTTTAAGATTATGGCATCGATATGAGGTGTAAGTCTTTTTTGATTAATGGTATCTGTTTTTACTAAATTTAAAATGTTCAAGCTGTTTCGGTAGATGGTTTGAAAATAAGGTTCGAGTACAGTAAACATTTTTTGTATTTCGGTGCTGTCTTGTTGATTTTTTATTAGGGATTCGTTATACAGAATCAAAATTTCATGAGATTCTCTCCATAGTGCTATAGTGGCTTCAAGTTCTTGAATATATTGACTTTTAGGCTGTCGAATTTCTGAATAAGAGAGCAAAAGCGTTTCTTTGGATATTTTCTGGCTTAGCATTCTTTGTCTACCCGAAATATTAATAATTCGAGAATCATCAATCTGAGAATTAAGATATTGTTGAATAAAAAATTGAGCCCCAATAGTAAATAGGGCAATTGCTCCTAAAGCGATGATATAGATTTTGCTTAGGCGCCCAAAAGTTTGATGATCTAAAGATTTTCTTTTATTCAAGGTAATTATGCTAGTGCCTGTTGAATCAAAGCTAATGCTTTTTCAGAATATGATAGTGCCAAGGCGGCTTTGTGTCCTCTATCAGACATTTTTCGCCAGGTTTTTTGTAAAATATCAATTACTTTTTGGTTAGTATGTTTTGTTGAAAATTCTTCGTAGTAATATTCTAAAAAAACCAGACAAATTACATCCTCCAAAGTTTGTGTTTCTTCGTCTTTTTTTAATTTCTTTTTCTGAAGCAAAAAAGACACTCTGCTTACAACGTCATCATCATAACCAACTTTTTGTAGAATTTCTGAAGCTTTTGATGCATGAAATTTTTTAAGTTCCTCCCTCCATTTCAGGTAGCCAACACGATCCATTGGGTAACTGTCTCTTGGGATTTCCCAACGACAGATGTGTTGGGATCTAGCGGCAAGTTTTAACGTTTCTGAGGCTCCTGGTTCAAAGCTTTCCAGGGTTTGTGTCATTCGTTGTCCATAGATTAATTCTTTAGGGACTATTTCTCTGTTGACGGTTTCAGCATTGGGGTCTTTGGCATTGACTTCATCAAATAATCTGTAAGCTTCGAGCAATAATTTTTCAGACGACATAAAAAGTTTATAAGTGATATACCAACAAAGTTAGTGCTTTTTGACCCTCTAATCAAACAATCCTTTTATTCAGAAAAACCAATATAAACATTACCTTCTTCGATTTTTACCGGGTAGGTAGCAATAGGCTCAAGATTACCATTTAAATTTTCACCATTTTCTAAGGAAAAGGTTTTCTTATGCATGGGGCAAGCTACTTTTGGAATACCATTTTGATCACCTAGCATTCCCCGACTAAGTACCATTTCCATTTTGTGCGGACAAATATTCTGGCAGGCATACCATTTGTTTTTTCTTTCAAAATTAAAAATGGCTATTTGTTTTTCTTGGTACTTGATGCAAGCACCACCATTTTTAGGAAAATCAATCACTTTGGCAGCTTTATACCACACCTTTACATTTTCTACTTTAGTGGTTTTATAAATGTCTAAAATTTCTTCCATTTTGTCTGTGTTTTTAATTTCTGACGTATTTTTTAGAAAGGTTATTTATTTCCAAAGTTTTGGCATCTTTTGATCTCTTAATGGAACAAAAACAAGGTTGTCATCGGGCTGATCACTATTTACAAAGTGATTGAAACGTTTCATTATTTCTTCATCTTGTATGGCTTGTGTCCACTCGCATTGAAAATTATACACTAATGTTGTCATTTCTGCTTCGAGTTCATCGGCCAATTCAAGAGTATCATCAACTACAACTTGTTTTAGGTATTCTATCCCTCCATCAAGTTTGTCTAACCATTTGGCAGTTCGTTCTAGAGGAGCTGCCGTTCTTATATAAAACATTAGAAATCTGTCCAGATATTTGATTACGGTTTCATTATCAATTTGTTCGGCTAGTAATTCGGCATGTTTTGGATTGGCTCCTCCGTTTCCACATACATAAAGATTCCAGCCGCCTTCTACAGCAATGACTCCAAAATCTTTACATCGAGCTTCCGCACATTCTCGAATGCACCCAGAAACCCCGCCTTTTATTTTGTGTGGAGATCGCAGCCCTTTGTAGCGTTCCTCCAATTCTATAGCAAAGCTTACACTTTCATCCATGCCATATCGACACCAGGTAGATCCTACGCAACTTTTAACGGTGCGCAATGATTTTCCGTAGGCATGACCGCTTTCAAAACCATGATCAATTAAGTCTTTCCATATTTTTGGTAGTTGATCAAGACGTGCTCCAAAGAAATCAACCCGTTGCCCCCCCGTAATTTTAGTATACAAATCATATTTTTTACCAACTTCACCCAAAGCAATTAATTTTTCAGGAGTAATTTCTCCTCCAGGAATTCTAGGCACTACAGAATACGTACCATTGCGTTGAATATTGGCCAAAAATCGATCGTTAGAATCTTGTATCACCTCTTCTTCGTTGGCGGTATCAGCATAGATACTAGCCATGATAGAAGCGACTACGGGTTTGCAGACTTCACATCCATCACCGTTACCATAATGATCTAGTGCCTCATCAAATTTTCTATAACCTTTTAATTTTATGATATCAAAAAGCTCTTGTCGGTTATATTCAAAATGCTCGCAGATCGTATCTTTTACTTCCTTTCCCAAAGATTTTAAAGTTGCATCAACCAAATCTTTTACCATGGGTTTACATCCACCACAACCTGTTCCTGCCTTGGTACATGAAATAACATCCCCTAAGTCATTACAGGTTCCGTCTTGAATATCGCTACAGATTGTTCCTTTGCTTACGCTTTCACAAGAACAGATCTGGGCATCATCCGGTAGATCCATTACATCTCCTAAAAGAGAATTATCGCTTCCACGACTACCCAGAATCAAGTCCTCGGGATCTTCGGGGAGTGCCATAGCAGTATTGTATATTTGAAAAAGAGCATTGTAATCTGATGAATCTCCGACCAGAATTCCTCCCAGTAACTTAGAACCATCTTCAGAAACATTGATGCGTTTATAAATTCCTTTTCGTTTGTTTTCATAAACAATGGTATCTATAGCTTCTCCCTCACAGAATGCATCTCCAAAACTTGCTACTTCGGTACCGATAAGTTTTAATTGTGTTGACATGTCGATATGCTCCACCATAGTTTTATCTGTATACCCGGTAATTTGTGATACAACAATATCTGCCATGTCATATCCGGGTGCAACGAGACCATAGATCATATTATTGTATAAGGCAACCTCACCAATAGCATAGATAGTATCGTCTGAAGTTTTCATAGTGTTATCTACGATAACACCTCCTCTTAAGCCTGTATCTAAACCACACTCTTTGGCAACCTCGTCTCGAGGTCGGATTCCGGCAGAGATCACAAGCATATCAACTTTTAGTGCTGAACCGTCTATATATTGTAGCCCTTCAATGGTTTTATCTCCTTGAATGAATTCTGTTTGTTTGCTTACATGAACATGTAGTCCTAACTCTTCAATCTTCGCCTGAAGCATATCACTACCCCCTTGATCAAGCTGTCTTGGCATTAATTTTGGGGCAAATTCTACTACATGAGCTTCTAAGCCTAGTTCTTTTACTGCATTTGCTGCTTCAAGGCCTAATAATCCTCCACCAAGGACAGCTGCTTGAGTTTTTCCTTCGGATTTCATCTTTTTTGCATAAGCTTCAATAGCTTCAAGATCTTCAATAGTTCTATACACAAATACGCCTTCTTTTTCTACTCCTGGTATTGGAGGAACAAAGGCTGAAGATCCGGTGGCTAGTACCAAATAATCGTACGAGTATTTCACCCCACGATGATTGGCAACTGTTTTTTCTTCTCTATTGATTTCGGTAATCATTTCAGAAGTATGAAGATCTATGTTATTTTCATGATACCAGGTGGCAGTAGATAAGCTTAGATCTTCTGTTGTTTTTCCGGCATAATATTCACTCAGGTGAACTCGATCATACGCTCTCCTGGGTTCTTCGCCAAAAACAGTAAGCTTATATTCGTTGAATTTTTCTGAGGCTACAAACTTTTCGCAAAACTTGTAACCTACCATTCCGTTACCTATAACTACTACATGCTTCATAAACTACGTATTTATGATTCAAAATTAAGTATTAATACTTAATTATTTAATAAGAAATACGTAATTATAAACTAGTGAAATTGAGAATATCTAAATAATAAACAGGCAACCCTGCAAAAGTCATTTTTGCAGGGTTTTACGAGCTAAGAGTTCAAATATTTATTGGCCTTCAGCAGGAGCAGGTTTGGGGCTCCATTTTAAGAAGTTTGGTTTTACTACCAGCATGGCCCATCCCCAATATTGTGCATCGGCTGGTTCTGGAACTCCTTTTAGTATTTCCATCGAATCCGATGCAAACATATGGGAGTACCCTAATTTTAAGGTCGCAAAGGACAATAATTTTTGAGTAAAAACGATGTCTATTTCGGTTCCTAAATAATCATCTACATCGTCACCCAAGCTTTCTGCCCCTGCAAAGTAATGTGCTTTAATAAGTAAGCTCGATTTTTCTCCGGTTTTGATAACCGTTTTGGCATAAATGTCATTCAGTCCAACATTATTAGCATGATTGCCCACATAAAAATAATCCATGTATCCGTTAAACTTATGGTTGGTTCCAAAAATTGGAAAGAACGACTCGATTTCTCCATCGCTTCCTCCATTTTCATCCCCACTAAGTGTTTCAAAACCAAGACCGAATAAAGTTTTTCCGGGTTTATAGTTGATTTCCAACATGGCATTGTAGGCAGATAGATCAATATCTTCAGTAAATTCACCTGTTTGTCCGTAAAGATTAGCGGCTATTGAGAGCCCTTTTGATGGTTTTGCTACCAAATGGGTCCCAAAGGTTTGGCGGTTTACGGAGCCATCGACAGGAGTTTGCCCGTCGGTAGGGTCTAGGTTTTGATAGGAATTGTTGGCTACAAGTACACTTGCCGAAAATTTCTCCCAATCTTTATGTAACCAGGCATAAATCATTCCTTTATAATCGAATACGGCTCTTGCATTTCCTCCATTATTGGGATCAAATAGTGTGGTTTGTGTGCGTATTCCATTTTGATTAAATGCAACACCTATATCTAGTGCAAAGGTTTCTTTTTTATACTTCAGCAAAGCTGCATCATGAAAACGCCCCTGCATTGCCCAATCTAATCCACCAAATATTCTTTGGTCATCATAAGATAGTGCTTGCCTACCTAATTTTGTAGACCACCCACTTCCAAACTTAAAATCGATCCATGCTTGTGCCAATGAGAAACTATTGTTATTATCCGCTGCTGCAATTTGAGGTGTATCACCCCATACACTAACATCCTGAACACTAAAATAGGCAGAGAATTTTTCTTCCTTATACCCAAACTTTAAGCGAGAGCGTTGCTGAACAAATAATCCTGCATCTACACCTTCAGGTATAAGGTTACCAAAACCATTATAATATTCTACTCGAGGTCGTATATCTGCGTCTATGCTTACCTCTTGTGCTTTTCCTTTTACTGCCATTATTACTATAAGTAAGGCAAAATGTAACTTGTTTTTCATTTAAATAGTTTTTATTGTTCTGTAGTTAAGAGTACAGAACAAGTTTTAATTCATCTTCTTTGATAATTCTATTAGCTTCTAGTTTTTTTCAAAATTAAGTAATTATACGTATAATTTAACTTTTTTTTATACAAAAATACGTATTTTTTGTTTGCATTTATTTAATTTTACGTAGCCGCTTTTGAATAATTCATATATTTGGTACGTATGGATTTGTATACGGCTTTTGAGTAACATTAGATTAAATGCATGGTTAAAATAGTATTAGTTGACGATCACTTTATGGTGAGGGATGGTATTCGAGCAATTTTGGAAGAAGAGGATGGTTACGAGGTTGTTGGTGAGGCATCAAACGGAAAAGATGCGATACAATTAATACAATCGATCAAACCGGATATTGCTATATGTGATATACGTATGCCTGAAATGTCGGGTATAGAGATGGTTCAGAAAATGTTAGAAATGGATTTGCCAACCAGATATGTCATGCTGTCCATGCATGATTCTGATGAATACATTCTACAATCAATTAATGCAGGTGCTGATGGGTATCTTCTTAAAGGATCGAGTAAGGAAGAATTTATGAAAGCTCTTTCTGTAGTTAGTAAGGGGGAGAAGTATTTCAGTGGCGATGTTTCTTCTATTTTGGTAAGAAAAATTAAATCTGGTGATAGCGCAAGTTCTTTTGATACAAAATCTGATAATATTTTGGTAGCAGAAAGGATAAGAAATCCTTTTGATTTGACAAAAAGAGAAAATCAAATACTGCGTCTCGCGATTTCGGGGAAAACTAATAAGGATATAGCTGAAAAGCTTAATATAAGCAGGCGAACAACAGAGGTTCATCGATTTAATTTGATGAAAAAAATGGGAGTAAAAAATGTCTTAGAACTAAGCAATAAAGCTAAGGAATATAAAATGATTCCCTAACTTTATTATTTTGAAAATGGTTGTTTGCTAGTTAGGTGCTTTTTGCAATTACTTCATAAATTCCTGTGATTTTATTGAAACTTTTGGTTAGGTCGTTAGTGGTGAAAAAGACTTCTTCAAGGCCGAAATCGCCATTGTTAAATCCTCGTTTATTGGTTTGGAATTTTTCCCACATTGACATGATAGTGCCTAGTTCTTCCTCAATCTCTGTTGTATTGTAGGTGTTGATCAGTAATTCACCGATAACATTATCGAATTCGTCAAATGTTTCATTCAGTGTTTTCTTGTATACTGATTTTTTATCAGGAAACATTATTGAGGCGGTATAGTAAAGACAGAGTCTTTGAGATAACATTCGTTGTTTTCCGGATATGTTGATGGTTTTTACCAAGTCTTGTTTTTCAGTTTTAAAAAACTGATTGTTATACTTCGAACTGGTTTCAATACTTAAAACAAGGTCATGACAAGCATTTAGCAATTCAGTGTTTGAATCCATCACGCGCATAGAGTTGGTAAAACTTGGATTAGAGATAATCATTTCTTTAAATTTATCCCAAAGTTTTTTTACATTCTTTATTGATAATTTAACAGCAGAACTAGAAGCGTTTTTAGTTAGTATGTCTAAGTGCTTTTCAAATATAAATTTACTGGAATTTAATTCTTTTTTGATTTCAGTATTGTTTATTCCTTTAGCCATTAATAAGTATGCCTTAGCCATTTTTTGAGATAACATTCTTTGCTTTCCAGAAATATTGACAGCTTTGTTATAACTTATGGCTCCGTAGGTTTGTGACTGCGAGTAGGTCTTGGTAGTACATAGCAACGTAAATACAAAAAGAATAAAGATAATTTTAGTCTTCATAGAATAGGTATATCTAGGGGTGAATAAAAAATTTTAAGTAAAAATACTTAATTTTTAATTACCATCAAAAATTTTTATTTTTTGGTTGTTTGATGTTTTGTACCAGATATAGAATGTTTGTTTTTTACTACGGAAAAACCATATCTATGCAAAGGTAAGCACTTATATTTCAGGTTTTTAAAATTATTGTCTTTTTTGAGGTTGTGTTATTTTTAATTTTGATAGGCGTAAATTATTAAATAGATAATTTACGAAGCGACATATTTTATTATACGTAATAATTACATAAATACGTATTTTTTATTATCATAACAATTCATAAATAAGTAATAATACTTAGTTTTGAGCTGATTCTATTAGTGAAATTCTCAAAATACAGAGTTATGAAAACAATACGTGTTAAAATTGTAATGATTATGACCGCCATGGCAGTGATGTCTTGTGGCGGTAAAAAGAAACAAGAGGTTGCAGTCAGTGATTCTTCTGCTGATGCGCCATTAAAATTACTTATAGAAAAACCTCAGTTAACTTTTGGTTTTATCAAACTTACGGATATGGCACCTCTTGCCATTGCCAAAGAAAAAGGCTTTTTTGAAGAAGAAGGGCTTTTTGTTTCTGTTGAAGCACAATCGAACTGGAAAAATGTATTAGACCGTGTGATCGATGGTCAGTTAGATGGATCTCACATGCTTGCAGGCCAGCCTATTGCCGCTGGTGCGGGATTTGGTAGACAGGCAGAATTGGTTACTGCTTTCTCAATGGATCTAAATGGTAATGGAATCACAGTTTCTAATGATGTTTGGTCAAAAATGAAACCAAATGTACCTAAGGGAGAGGATGGGAAACCAGTTCATCCAATTTCTGCAGAAGCACTTAAACCTGTTATCGAATCCTATAAAAATGATGGAAAAGCCTTTAAAATGGGTATGGTATTTCCTGTCTCAACACACAATTATGAGATAAGATATTGGTTGGCGGCTGCAGGTATTAACCCGGGAATGTATTCTAAAGATAATATTCAAGGACAAATCGATGCCGATGTTTTATTATCTGTAACACCACCACCTCAAATGCCTGCAACACTAGAGGCAGGAACCATCTACGGGTACTGTGTTGGGGAGCCTTGGAATCAACAAGCGGTTTTTAAAGGTATTGGGGTACCTGTAACTACAAACTATGATATCTGGAAAAACAACCCAGAGAAGGTGTTTGTAATGACTAAAAAATTCGTAGAGAAATATCCAAATACGGCTGTTGCGGTCACAAAAGCTTTGATAAGAGCTGGTAAGTGGTTAGATACCCCAGGAAATCGTAAAGAGGCAGTTAAAATATTATCAATGTCAGAATATGTTGGGGCCGACGAAGTGGTTCTTGCGAATTCGATGACGGGTACTTTTGAGTTCGAAAAAGGGGATAAGAGAGAAATGCCAGACTTTAATGTATTCTATCGTTATCATGCAACCTATCCTTTTTACTCTGATGGAGTTTGGTTTTTAACCCAAATGAGAAGATGGGGACAAATATCAGAAAGTAAACCAGCCGATTGGTACGACAGTAAAATCAAAGAAATTTATAGGCCAGATATATGGACCAAAGCTGCCAATTTATTAGTAGAAGAAGGACATCTTGAAGCTACAGAATTGCCAGAAACAGATGGGTATAAACCTGTTACTACAGATTTTATCGATGGTAAGAAATACGATGCAAAAGATCCATTAGGGTATATAAACAGCTTCAGCATAGGAAATAAAGAAGCTGAAAAAGGTGCTTCAAGTATTCAATAGTAATTAAAGCAGCATGTCAAGTGGGGAAATCTGCTTGATATACTGCTTATGAAAGAATTAAAATAAAGAGAACATAATTAATTTAAGCGAATGAAAGATAGATCAATCCATATCCTGAATTTTGTGGGGCTAGGTTTTTTTGAACCAGCAATTAGATTGGCTTCAGGGGAAGAAGTAAAGAAAAACTTGATCGTATTATTCAAAAAAGTATTGCTACCGATTCTTTCTGTAGGATTATTTTTGATAGTATGGCATTCCGGAGCAACTTATTTATATACTATAGAAAAAGATGCACGCATCGAAAAAGCTCTAAATGATAGGGGAGAAGCTGCTGCTTTAGAGATGAAAACATGTGTAGAGTCTGGGGATATAAGTTGTCAGCCAAACACTTTACCATCACCATCTCAAGTTTGGGGAGCTTATAAGTCACTCTTGATGGATCATAGAGTTATTGCACAAAAGAAAGCCGCGTTTGCAGAAAAAGTTGCAGCGACCAATGCCCAACGAGAAGCGCAAGGTCTTGTGGCTATAAAATATACAGGGCGACCATCTTTTGTAGATCAGATTTTAACTAGTTTAAAAACTGTTTTTGCCGGATTTTTGTTGGCATTCTTTATTGCAGTTCCGATAGGTATTATGCTAGGACTTAGTCCTACACTTAGATCATCTGTGAATTGGCTGATACAAATTTTTAAACCGGTTTCTCCAGTTGTTTGGTTATTGTTGGTGTTTATGATAGTGAAAACATTAACAAAAAACTCAGATTCCGACAGTTCGTTTATTATCTCATTTATAAGTGTTGGATTATGTTCTATGTGGGCAACATTAGTAAATACCAGTATGGGAGTGTCTTCGGTAGATAAAGACTATATAAATGTGGCCAAAGTATTGCAGCTTAATGTAGGGCAAAAAGTATTTAAAATTATTTTGCCATCCTCATTTCCATTAATTTTTACTGGGCTGCGCATTACGCTGTCGGTTGCATGGATGGTGTTAATAGCAATTGAATTACTAGCCCAGAGCCCAGGCCTTGGTTCATTTGTATGGGAAGAATTTCAGAACGGCGCAAATGATTCTAACTCAAAAATTATAGTCGCCATGTTTGTTATCGGAATCATTGGATTCTTATTGGATCGTATCATGCTTACAATACAAAAGTTTGTAACATTTACAGAAGAAACTGCTTAAAAATATATAGAAATGGCATATATAGAATTAAGAAACGTATCTAAATCCTTTGGAGTTGGAAAAGATCGTACTCAGGTATTGTCAAATATTAATCTTGAAATTGAAGAAGGAGAATTTGTAGCTATTGTTGGATTTACCGGGAGCGGGAAAACTACCTTGATTAATCTTATTTCAGGTCTTATGATGCCGGATGAAGGAGAAGTTCTGTTTAAAGGAGAACTCGTTACTGGCCCCAGTCATGAACGCGGAGTAATTTTTCAGAATTATTCATTATTGCCTTGGTTAAATGTTAGAAATAATGTTGGAATGGCCGTAAAAGAAGCTTTCAAAAAAATGATCCGAAAAGAAAGAAATAAGCGAGTTGAGGAATATGTAGAGATGGTGAATCTATTGCCCGCTATAAACAAATTACCTAAAGAACTTTCTGGGGGAATGAGGCAAAGAGTTTCTGTTACCCGGGCCTTGTCGATGAGTCCTGATGTAATTCTCATGGATGAACCTCTTAGCGCACTGGATGCGTTAACAAGGGGTAACCTACAGCAAGAAATACTGAAGATATGGAACAAGGATAAAAAAACAGCTTTGTTAATTACCAATGATGTAGATGAAGGGATTTTAATGGCTGATAGGATTATTCCTTTAAAACCTGGACCTAAAGCTACTTTGGGACCAGAGTATGAGATTAATCTCGAACGGCCAAGGGATAAAACAGCACTTAATCATAACGAAGAGTATAAAAAGCTACGAAATAGTATCATAGAATATTTGATTCAGATAGGGGAGCAACGCGCTTCTAAAAAAGAAAATAATTATACGTTACCAGATATTAAACCTGTAATTAAACCGACACCCTTTGGAAGGTTAAACTTTGGATAAAAAAAGTTAATATGGAAACACTTGAAAAAATAGTAGCACGCAGAACAGGAAATGGATTGTTTGAGGATAAATATATGCTTGATATTTCTGATCTTACCAAAATATATCCAACGCCCAAAGGAGAATATGTAGTTTTGGATGACCTCGATCTTAAAATAAAACACGAAGAATTTGTTTCTATTATTGGTCACTCAGGTTGTGGGAAATCTACATTGCTAACAATGATTGCAGGGCTTAATCAGATTTCAAAGGGTACCATTGTTGTTAATAATCAAACGGTAAAAGGCCCTGGACCAGATAGAGGGGTTATTTTTCAATCACCAAGCCTTTTACCTTGGATGACTGCATATGAAAATGTAATGTTAGGCGTAAAACAGGTTTTTGCACATGGCACGAAAAAGGATAGAGATGACATTGTAAAATACTATCTGGCTAAAGTAGGTTTGGAAGATGCGATGCATAAAAAAGCCAAAGAATTATCTCAAGGAATGCAACAACGTGTAGGGATAGCAAGAGCATTTGCTCTTAAACCTAAGGTGTTGTTGCTTGATGAACCCTTTGGAATGCTTGATTCCTTGACCCGTGGCGAATTGCAAGATGTACTTATAGAAGTATGGAACCAGGAAAAAATAACCGCAGTTATGATAACCCATGACGTAGATGAGTCGATTTTTTTGGCCGATAGAGTGATTATGATGACAAGCGGTCCTAGGGCAAAAGTAGGAGATATATTAGAAATAGATTTTGAAAGACCCCGTCTAAGAAAAGATGTTTTAGAACATCCAGATTATTACAAATACAGGGAACACTTAATCAACTTTTTAGAACATTAATAACAATATTAAATATAATCATTATTGCTTCAGATATGATTTTAACAAATAATTTTTGTTTTTGATTCAAGGATTATTGGTATCTTTAGTTGAAACAAATTTGGGGCTTAGTATTTGTTAAAGTAAAAATTGCATTTTTTCTTACCTTCTTTGTAAAAAGATATTTTTTGCAGACTAAATCACCTTCCCAAACGTTAGAGAGAATTGATGTCAATTTTTTGATATGCTAAGTATGATTATTAAAAAACAAAAAATATAAAGGTTTAGTGTTGAAACCTTAAAGACTTAGTAGCTTTAAGTGTTTCTTGTGTTGCCGGTTACAACTTTGTTGTAGCCGGTTTTTCTTATAAGAAATATGATAAAATAGACTTCCTGATAATCTTAATATTGTTTTTTAAATGGGGATATTTTGTTGAATTGATAATTCTTTGAATTCTAAAATAGAAAACCACCATGAAGCTATGATTCATACGTATTAATACTTAGTTTTGAATGTCAAATATGGGTATAGAGATATAATATGTCGGCATTCAAAACAAACAAAACAACATGTTCCTATTGCGGTGTAGGTTGCGGGATTATTGCTAAAAAAGATTCTAAGGGAGTAATTACCGTCGAGGGGGATCCAGATCACCCTGTAAATAAAGGAATGCTATGTTCAAAAGGAATGAATCTCCATCATGTGGTTCAGGATAAAAGTGATCGGATTCTTTATCCAGAAATGCGATGGAGTAAAGGACATAATCGTAAGCGTGTTTCGTGGGATCAGGCATTGGATAGAGCTGCCGCTGTTTTTGGTACAATGATCGAAAAATATGGCCCCAATAGCGTAGGTTTTTATGTGTCGGGACAGTGTCTGACTGAAGAATATTATTTGGCAAACAAAATAACCAAAGGTTTTATAGGAACCAATAATATAGACACCAATTCAAGACTTTGTATGAGCTCTGCAGTTGTTGGTTATAAACAGGCTTTAGGAGAAGATAGTGTACCTATTGCTTATGAAGATATCGAGCTTGCAGATTGTTTTATGATTGCAGGTGCAAATCCGGCATGGTGTCATCCGATTCTATTCAGAAGAATTGAAGCACGCAAAGAAAGGAATCCAAATACCAAAATTATAGTCGTAGACCCCCGTAAAACACAGTCTTGTGATATAGCTGATTTACATCTGCAAATTCTTCCGGGAACCGATGTGATTCTATATAATGCAATAGCCAAACGACTAATTGATAAAAAAAAGATAGATAAAAGTTTTATTACCAATCATACAGATGATTTTGAATTGCTTAAGGAGTCGGTACAATCGGTTTCTTTAAGTGAAGCTGCAAAAACATGCGGAATTACCATTGCAGAAATAAAAAAGGCAGCTGCCTACATTGCCGACGCAAAAGGTTTTTTAACGCTTTGGGCGATGGGGTTAAATCAAAGCTCTATAGGGGTTAATAAAAATAATGCGCTATTAAATCTGTCCCTACTTACGGGGCATATTGGTAAACCAGGATCTGGTCCTTTTTCACTTACCGGTCAACCAAATGCCATGGGAGGAAGAGAAGTGGGGGGAATGGCTAATCTCCTGGCCGCCCATAGAGATTTAAGCAATGATGATCATAGACGTGAAGTTGCTAATTTTTGGGGTGGTAAAGAGATTTCAGGTAAACCAGGTCTTACAGCAACCGAAATGTTTGACGCTCTTGAAAATGGAAAATTGAAAGCAATTTGGATTATATGCACAAACCCACTGGTGAGTCTTCCTAATGCTAATCAAGTCGAAAAAGCACTTAAGAATGCAAAGTTTGTAGTCGTTCAAGATATATCACATCGATCCGAAACTATTGAATATGCAGATTTACTGCTACCGGCCGCCGGTTGGGCAGAAAAAGAAGGAACAATGACCAATAGCGAACGCAGGATTACGTATTTAAACAAAGTTGTAGATCCACCGGGAGAGGCGATTTCAGATTCCGAGATATTATGGAACTTTGCAAGAAGAATGGGGTACAACGGATTTGATTATAATTCGGTTGAAGAGGTGTATAAAGAGCATTGTCTACTCACCAAAGGGACGAATATTGATGTTTCAGGATTAAGTTATAATAGATTAAAATTAGAAGGAAGTTTTCAATGGCCCGTTCCAGAAAACAGTCACGGAGGAACACCCAGACTTTTTGAAGATAAGAGGTTTTATACAGATACAGGAAATGCAAAATTTGTAGTTCCTAAATTCACCAAGCCCACCTCTGAAGTAATAACAGAGAAATATCCTTTGATTCTTACTACAGGTAGGGTAAGGGATCAGTGGCATACAAGAACAAAAACCGGTAAAGTAAATCGATTACTAACGCATATTCCCAGTCCATATTTAGAAATAAATAGGGTAGATGCTCATTTACTCAAATTAAAGGATGGTGATATTGCATTAGTCGAAAGTAAACGAGGTAAAGTTCAGGTCAAAGTCAAGGTTAGCGATGCTATAAACAAAGGTGTGGTGTTTCTTCCTATGCATTGGGGAAAAGTGCTGAGAAATGATTTCGGAAGAGCCAATAATCTTACTACCAGTATTATAGACCCAATTTCGAAAGAACCAGATTTTAAGTTCTCGGCAGTTCGGGTAACTAAGTTTGTAAAACCAAAACAAAAGATTTGCATTATCGGAGCAGGTACTGCGGCATATCGTTTTATTCAGACATATCGACAATTTAATGATGAAGATGAGATTGTGGTGTTTTCTAAAGAACCATATCCATTTTATAATAGGGTATTGCTACCAGAGTATGTAAGTGAAGAACTAAAATGGGAACAATTGCAAAAAATGAGAGAAGGTAGTATGGAATCTCTTAATGTAACTTTGTTTACTAGCAACCCTATTAATGAAATTAATAGAGAAGAGAACTATATTATTGATGGTAAAGGTCAAAAACACAGTTACGATGTTATTTTGATGGCAACTGGAAGCCGCGCTTTTGTTCCCAAGGAAGTTCCAATACATTTACCAGGTAGATTTACGATGCGCGATAGAGGCGATGCTGATAAGTTGAAAACCTATCTTGATCAGACCGGATTACCCGAAAATGAACAACATGTTACTATAGTGGGAGGTGGATTATTAGGGCTTGAACTAGCCGCAGCACTTCGCAAAAAAAATGTAAAAATAACCATTGTACAACGTGGAAATCGATTAATGGAGCGCCAATTAGATATTATCGCCAGTCGTTTATTGGCCGAAGATGTTATCGAGAAAGGAATCCGAATCCATTTTGACAATGAAGTTGATACAGTTTTCAATAAAGAATTAGGAGATTTACAAGTCAACCTTAAATCTGGTAAATCATTTACCTGCAATGCGGTGGTATATTCTATAGGAACCATCCCCAACATTGATTTGGCTAAAAGAAATGACATTGATTGTCGAAGAGGTATCCTGGTAAATCAATACTTACAATCAAGTGATCCTTCAATTTTTGCGGTTGGCGAGATTGCAGAATTTGAAGGAAATTTGTACGGCATCACTGCCGCCGCAGAACAACAAGCAGATATCGTTGCCAAGTATTTACTGGGGGATTTTAGTGCCCTATACAAGGGATCTGTTTTCATGAATATTCTCAAGTTTGAAAACCTGGATTTATGTAGTATTGGTAATATTGATATACCGGCTAATGATACTACATTCGAGGAAGTAATATTCATGGATGTTAGAAAGCGTTTTTACAAAAAATGTATTGTAAAAGATGATAGGTTAGTAGGAGCAATTTTGATGGGTGATAAGAATGAGTTTGCAGATTTTAAGAGGTTGATTGAAGAGAAAATTGAGCTTTCAGAAAAAAGAGAAGAACTGCTAAGAACATCACAACCCAGTGAACCTGTTTTGGGTAAATTAATTTGTTCTTGCAGCCAGGTTGGAGAAGGTAATCTTGAAGAAGCCATAAAATCTGGATGCGAGGATTTTTCAGAGTTATGTATAAAAACAGGAGCAGGTTTGGGCTGCGGTAGCTGCAAACCCGAAGTGAAAGAAGTCCTTAATGGTGTCCTACAATTAGTCTGAGTATGAAAAAAGAACAGTCCTTACATAGAGTTGATATTAAAGGCGGAGTTTTATCTCCAATAGAATTGCAACGTATCATTGAATATGCTCAAGATCTAGGATTAAAAACATTTCATTTTGGATCCAGGCAGGATATTATTTTTCCTTTGAAAGATGAAGAAGAAAATTTCATCGAAGACCATGCATCTTTTGATTCATCTTTTTTTGCTTCAGAAGAGCAACAAAATATTAGTAGTTCTTACGTTTCTATTGATATATTTAATGCTACTGTTTGGTTAAGAGGAACCACATATCTATATATTCTCGAGGATTTTGGATACAAACCACAGTTAAAAATCAATATCGTTGATCCAAAACAACAAATCGTTCCTTTGTATTCTGGTGATTTAAATTTTATAGCATCTTCTCATGAAGATTATTGGTATCTCTTTCTAAAACTTCCTAGTTGGGACGAGATATATTATCCAGCGCTTATTTATACCTGGGATATTGCAAAAGTTACTAAGGCCATTGAGGATATATATCCTAAAGTAAGCGATATTGAAGAGTTATTTGAGTATTTAAATAAGAATTTGGATACAAACAATAGAAGTATTGAAAAACCGCTAAGAGTAGATTTTACGCCTTTTCCTTATTATGAAGGAATGAACAAAATGGGAGTCAATCAGTATTGGTTGGGTTTATATTGGAGAAATAATAGATATGATCTTATTTTTTTAAAGGCTCTCTGTGAGTTTTGTATAGAATATAGAATAGGAAAAATATGCTTAACCCCCTGGAAATCTTTTATCATTAAAGGAATACCCAACGAAGGAAAATTACCATTAGAAAAGCTACTGGGGCAATTCGGGATCAATGTTCGACATTCTTCTTTGGAGCTCAACTGGCACTTACCAGTAAGTAATCAAAAGGCATTAGAACTTAAGAAGTTTTTGGTGATGAATTTTGATCAAAACGATATTAGCACCTATGGTTTAACCTTTGGAGTTACGTCTAGTAAAAATCAAAAAAGATATTTTACTTCTGTGGTGATAGAAGAAAACAAAACTGTAGATACAATTAAAGATTTTGTAGTAAGGCCCACTTATAATGTATTATACGCTAAAAATTTTGACCCTAATACACGTAAATATATGGTTTATGCCCAGGATATTGATCAAATGGATTTACCCGGACTATTGTTGGAGTTAACCAAGTCGTATTTTTTAAACCTGGGATCTGCACAAGAAGATTTTGAATCGAAGGCAATAATCAAAAAGGAAAATCAGGAGATAGAGGTGTATCAATGTGCAGATTGCCAAACCATTTATGATCCAAGTGTTGGTGATATTGTAAATAAAATCTCGCAAGGAGTTGATTTTAATGAATTACCAGATAGTTATCAGTGTTCTTTATGTGAAGGCCCTAAAAGTAATTTCGAAGAAATAAAAATCGAAGTTATTTGATGTGTTTCTAGTATCTCCGATTGGTTTTAATACCCTGTCTAAAGTATTAAAATCAAAAACTTTTCTAACATTTTATTAGTAATTTGTTAAGAAATATTAAGACTTTCGATAAAAAGTATTTCTGCAAAAAACCCTTTTTTTTGGTACTTGAATTATTAAATAAATAATTTCAATATTCAATTTTTTAGTAAAGTATAAATATTTCTTCTTAAATCAATTTTTAAGAGGGTGTTTTTTATTTTTTAATACTTTATCAATAGATTTACCTATATTTTTAGAGGGTATTTGTTTATATAATATTGTTTTTTAGTAGTAGACCCTTTCTTTTATAGGGTATAAATGCTTTTTAAAAATAAATAGTGTTTAAAATATTAAATAGTAATCAAAATTAAGGCTTATGAATATAGATGAAGTAATTATGGCATCAATCGCAGAGTTTCTGGATGTTGAAGTGCATAGGGATACAGAAACCTTAGATTTATCATCAAAGATCGAAATTGTTAGAAAAAGGATAGGAGAAAAGCTAAAAAATAAATCAAATACTGCTGTCATTAAAAATGGCTCAATGAAATATGAATATGAAATGTTTTTCAGTAGTAATCCAAATGATATGATAAAAATAGATGGTTGGATTCCTATAGAAACTGAAAGAATAGGAAAATCTGATAAAATTTCAGAATATATGGAAATTGGTTTATTGCGTAAAGCAGAAACAAATTATAGCTAACAAACATTAGTTAAATCCTTGTGTTGCGATTTTATTGATCTCAGATTTGGGTTGAAAACCCTTCAATTTTATTGTAGTTTTTTAATAATTCGAAAACATTTATTTTTCAATTTCGTTATTCGTTAAAAGTTAGTAATTATTAGGATGTCGGTCACTGATACTTGTAATCGAACTCATTTAGACTGTTTATTCTGGGCTGCAAATACATCATTTTGCCTTCTTTTCTTATCGTAGCGCTGCTATGTTACTCAAAAAAGGCTTATTAGGAAACAAAAGCCTATATTTTAGCCTACAGACAAAAAGTCTAAATGAGTTCACCTAATAACTTTTGACAAACAACAAAAAGGCAATTTATACACCTTCAATAACGGATTAAAAGTAATGCTTAAAGCGGGTTCATCAAGAGAAGAATTAAGAAATGCTATTAATATCGCTTTATCATTCTTGGTTAAGGAATGGTTTACCGGTGAAAATTTCTATCTTTTATTTCTATATGTTCTGGTACAAAGGTATCTATAAATGTACTTTCAGACGAGAACTGTTTGTGTCTAAACTGTAGTTTCAGCGTATCTCTATCGAGCTGTAGAATTTTAAAGTATTTACGGCTATCTTTAGTGTTCATTATTTCAGGTAATTGATCACTGTTCCACTTTAAATAAGATTTTCCATTTTTGTACGTAACGATTTCCCACGTTCCTAAAAGAGTTGAACCACAATTTTCATGTTCTTCGCCATTATCTTTAATTGTCATATCCGGATAATAAGTAATTCTATAGGTAAGAAAACAACCGGCCATGTTCATTCGTATACCATCGTTATATCGCCATGCGATTTTCCATACTTTACCATCTTCTCCGGCTAATAACTTAACTGCGTTTTTAGGTAATACATATAAATTTTTCCTCGAGTCCGAACAAGAAATAAAACTAACAAGAATTAAAAAGGTAAATACTAATAAGATGTTTTTTTTCATAGTTGTAGCTTAGATAGAGATTGGTATTATCAAGAATCATACCTGATTAAATAAAAACCCAATTGTTAATACTTCTGTGCAAAAGTATTTGTTTCATTTTTTTTAGGTGTCCATTTAAAAATTATTTTTATCTCAGTATTTGAAAAAGAATTCTGGTTGTTTAGTAAGCTTAGAATTTTAATATAAAATGATAATATGATTGAGTACGTGCTTTTAACCGAGGATCAAAATTATTTTGTTGAGTATCTAATAGGTGAGCTTGTTTTGTCTGAAAGCATTACTGAAGCTATGAAATTTAACGATGAGAACTTGGCGCTAAGGTTTAAACAAATGTTACACAATTCTTGTAGGCTTATAACAAGTGTAAATACTTATATTCAATAGGAAATTGTATTAATCAAATTATGTTTATCCTTTTATTAATCTGAATAGGTAATCGAGTAAAGGGTCTTTTCCTTCTATCAGGTTTTCTACCGAAAGATCAATATACTGATCTGGGATAGTTCCAGAACCTTTGGGGATTGTTTTGTCTTTTACAAAGTTCTGAACCCTTACCATAGACATAACCATTACAATTTTAGAGTTGGGTAATTCATAATAAACGGGAAACTGCCCATTAAATGAATAATAGCCGCCTCCTGTTTCTTCCCCTATAAGAGTAATATTCTCGTTTTTTGCATTAATACAAAAGGTAGATGCAGCAGAAAAAGTGGTTCCACTAGTAAGTATATATGATTTTCCTTTAAATCTGTTTTGGTCTGGTACCATTAGGGCTTCCATATCATCAAAAGTTAATTTCCAGCCGTCATAAACCGGATGATACTTAAATCGATCAGTTAGAAATTCTTTCTCATTTAAAAATGTTCTTGTTGCGTGTTCTTTTTCCGGTATGGTTAAGGATATTACTCGTTCACTTACTATTTGTTTAAATGGTTTTTTAGCTATGAAAGAATAAAGGTGAACTGCATTAGGCCTGAAACCACCATCATTATTTCGAACATCAATAATTAAATGTTTAATCTTCTTTTTCTTTACCTCTTTAAAAATCTTTACAAGATCAGATTTAAAAGTCCGAATATCTATTCCAAACGAATTAATAGTCAAAATAGCCGTACTTAATTCTTCTTTGTAATAAACAAATGGGGCTTTATTATTTATATAATTCTTAAAAAAATCAAAACCGTTCTCTTGTTTGTGAAATTTGGCGAAGTATGAATTTCTTTTAGTATTTCTAAGTTTTACGGTTACAAAGGACTCAGCTTTCAGATCAATGGATTTTACCATGCCGGTAGGATCTGTATATTCTACTATAAATTCTTTGGTAATACCATATTCATAAGCATAAAATGCTCCAAATTTTAATTCAATGTCTCTGTGTTTTTTGGTAATGTTATAACCATCTGAGGCGGAGTATTTTTTTAAATCTTCCAAAATTTTTGAAGCTTCCTTCCCATTGATCTTACCAATCTTTGACCCTATGGGAATTCCAAAATCATCAGTGTCTGTATAAAAGTGATTATTGATTATTTTTAATACTAATGGAAAATAATACTGCTCTGTTTTTATAGTATTTGGAGCAAAAAGTAAAAGATGGCCATCTTTTACGCTGTTGGTAACTTGAAGCATTTTTTTGTATAGATCTATATCAGAAACATTTTGAGTTATGGACTCTTTGATGGTTTCAAAAAGATAATCCAACGAATGTTGATCTGTATATTCATAAAGGCTCGGGTGTCCAGTTTTTAGTATGTTTTCAAAAATTTCGAAGTCTTTTAATGCAGCCAAAGAATCTATTTGCTTTTGGGCATGTAGTACAGCGTTAATTATCAAAAAAAGTACAATAAATATTATTTTCTTCAATGTATGATTTTGTATGATGTATTCCGTGTAAATGACTTAAAGCGATATACACTGTTGCAATCCTTAATACTTTCCTGATACAAAATTAACAAAAATAGTGCCGTGTATTGGTGTAAGTTTTTAATAAAAAAGGGAGTGCTTGAAAAGATTCAAAAAACGAAATTGTTCGGCATTTTAATTCCCTCATGGCGAGTTTAATCCCTATGGCTTGCCCGGATAACAAAAAAATGTTTTAGAAGCATAACTTGTGCACTTGCTCCGAGGTCATTGATTTTTGAAGTCATTTGTTTTTTAGCAATTCAAATTTGATATTTTCTCTATCTATACTTGGAATGACGATTTTTTATACCTTAGATTTCACATTTGTTAATTTAATTTTCTAAGTTGTTTTTGAATTTTTTTAATAGCAGATTCTATTGATTTTTCAGGTTCAATAACATTGTACTCACCCCAGAATTTTGGGTCAGAGAATCCAGAAGCTTCATCAGCAATAACAACTGTAGATTTTAATCGATCTTTAGGTTTTAAGGTCTCTTTTTCCATATTCTTTTTCCAATCAGTAACTGCCATTTCAACATTTAGTTTATAAACGGAGTTGAACAGCTTCTTCTTCCAATTTATTTTTATAGTTAAATCAATTCTTCCATATCCATAATACCATTTTCCATTCTTTTCACGGTAATCTATATTGTAGGTAGCCTCTGTAGGATATACTTTTGCATTTCTTGGCTTTTTTCTAACAAACATTTTGCTTACTTCTTCTCTGTCTTCTGTATTTAAACTAAATACCGCTTTGGTCATAGCCAATGTCTCAGAATCTATATAAAGTGTTCCAAAATACATAGGTTCTTCTATATTTGGACGCTGCTTAAAGTTGATCACGTAGATATGTCGATTATTTATTTTGGTTGATTTACCAAAGCTAAACTCATAGGTCTTAATGATATTATTTGTGAAGAGAATTTCTGGATTTTTCATCACATCGATATATAATGTACTGGTCGGTCCTCCTTGAAGTTTTACAGTAAGCGTATCCAATTTTTTATAATCGGCACTTTTACGTGCTCTGTATAATTTTATAATATCTGTCTTACTAGATAAGTAGGGATTTTTATATACATCTACAACAGCTTCAGATAGAGAAACATAACTTCTTCTTTTTTTTATGGTTTCTCTATAAAAAGCAGTCATAATAGTATTGTCACTTAAGTAGTTTGTACCTTTTTTCTCCATGACTGCTCGTATCAAAGCTTCTGGATCTTTTGGATCAAGATTTACTTCTGATAATTCTGTGATTGATAAATCAAGTTTTATCTTCATTGGGTTGTTGCCAAATTCTGAAAGACTAATAAGCTTGTCTCTATATCCTAAGTGGGAAACGGTAATTTTACTTTCGGAAAGATCTTTTGAGACTTTCAATAAAAACTTACCTTCATCATTAGTAACAGTAGAAATATTTGTTTCGTTAACCGATATGGTTGCAGAGATTAAAGGCTTATTGCTTTCAGTATCAAGAACTGTTCCTTTGTATTCATTATAATTAATAGAATCATCTTGTGTACTTAAATCTTGAAAATATGTTGTTGCTTGGATATTTGTTGAATACCCTATTGCCCATATAAAAAGTAATAATGGGATCAGATTTTTTTTATAAGAAAAAATATTTTTTTGGTTCATGGCTTGAGCTTTTTATTTAAAATTTTATTTACAAACCTGTAATGGTATCATACAAGATAACAAATTTGATAGAAGTATTTTGTTAATACCATTAAAACAATCAGTTTTTTGATGATCAATTTATTAGTGATACTCGTAATGATCTCCAAACCAATTTTTTAGTTTTACGTTTAAAATTTCTGTGGTAAATGGTTTTGTGATATAATCATCTAGCCCTTTGGAAATAAAACGTTCTGCATCACCAGGCAAAGCATTTGATGTGATTGCTATAATAGGGGGAACTTTATTGAAGTTTTTTCGGATTAATTTGCATGTCTGTACACCGTTCAGTTCAGGTAAATTTATATCCATGAGTATTAGGTCATATTTATCTTCTTTAAAGAGTTCTAAAGCTTTTCTTCCATCCTTAGCAATATCTACAGTGCAGCCTAAATATTTTAGAATTTGTTTTGATACCAATATGTTTGTATCAGAATCCTCAACTAATAAAACATGTAGGTTGAATTTATAGTTTTGTAAATTGGTTGTGGTTTTATTGATATTTATTGGAGTGGTATTTGAAGTTTTTGCTCTGAATGTAAACCAAAAATTACTTCCTTTTCCTAATTCACTTTTTACACCTAATTTTCCTTGCATAAGAGGGACTAGTTTTTTACAAATTGCCAATCCTAATCCACTTCCTTCTCCCGCATTAATTGAAGTCTCATGAAATTGGCTATACCGGTTAAACAGATCTTCCTGATCTTTTTTACGAATACCTACTCCAGAGTCTATTACTTCTACTTTAATAGTAAGTTCATTATTTTTTTTAGAATGTAACGATGTGTTTATTTTGATTGATCCTTTGTCTGTAAATTTTATGGCATTCCCTATTAGATTTGATATTATCTGCCCTAGGCGATTACCATCGGCGATTATATGTTCTGCTAATTCGTTAGAATAATCAGAAACCATATTAATTTCTTTGGCTTTGGCCGTAGCAAGAAAAAGATCAATATTTTGATGTATAAGATCTTTAAAATTAATAGTGGTAGGAGAGAGTTTAAATTTGCCGGCTTCCATTTTTGAGATATCCAAAATTTGATTTAGAATATCTAATAAGTTGAGTGAAGATCGGTGAATAGTATTTACATATTCCTTTTGCACTTCATCCAATTTGGTGTTCTTAAAAAGCAAATCAATCATGCCAACTACCCCCATCATTGGTGTTCTTATTTCGTGACTCATATTAGCTAGAAAATCATGCTTGAATTTTGAAGCTCTTACTATTTGTTGATTTTTTTTCTTTAACTGATCCAGATTTCGCCCCCCAAACATAGCAAACAGTCCTAGAAATAAAGGAGCGGTATCTATAATGTAATGAATGGGATAATTACGTTGTACAAATGTTACAGATTCCCATGAGAATTCCAGACCAAGTTTGGCAATATCCATACTTGTAGCCAGAATAGGAAAAAATAATCCAAATATCACTCCGTAGAATGTATATTTTGTCGCCTCAGATTTGAACCATTGTAATTGCATTGTTGTTTGCATTTGATAGGGTTCTTTTACATCAATTATTACTTTAAAAAAAGAGGGATTGTTAATAAACGGGGTTTGTTAAAGGGGGTTAAATATAAGTTTTTTTAAGATACTAAACTTATTCATTTCCTTAAATCGAAATTCATAACTTAATTAGATAGGTTTAAAAAAAAAATCCACGGCAAAATTTTGCCGTAGATCTTAAACCTTACTTTCAATGATAATGTCGTTAACCTTTAAAAACATATTTTTTTAGTTTATATCCTTCAATTTTTATCAAATATGTCTTAGGATCCGAAAGATAATGGATATAATCATCTATTTGACCTTTGTCCAATAATCTACCGTCCATCGAGTACAGACTATATTTTAGGCCTTGCGGTACATCTATAATATGTTTAAAAGTTTTTTGATCCGTACTTTGTTGACATGTATCATCTGCCAAAAACCTATTAATAAAGGTAACTCTTCCCTGTTTTTCTCCTTCGAGAGTTACAGTTGCTGTTTGATCAATATCAATAATACCAGCGCCCGAAAGGTCACCAAGAATTATTAGACAAGCGTTTCTTACTTTTATTCTGGCTCCAGCTTCAAGGTGTAAGCTTTCGGTAATAAAAATAACACCTTCTTCAGTGTTTTCATCTAAACCGTTTATTACAGTATTTTCTGTAACATACATAAGTTTGTAGGAAATGTCGATTTTTGTATTTGCAAATGCAATACTTGTTAAGAACAAGGCTAGAATGGGTAAAAATGTTTTCATAAAGTTTGGGTTTAGGGGTTAAACCTTTTTAAAAAGTAAGTTATTACTTACATAAAATGATTTTTATTCGTCGTAAAACATAAAATCAACGACAATATACAATATTTTATACTAAAAAATGTATTTTTTTGACGTTTTATATCGTTTTTTTTACAAGAAAAGAGAATGGTTATCGTGTATACCCCATAAATACTAGTTGTTTAACAAGTTTATTTTTTTTATTTTTTTTAACAAAATTGAATTATAAATTAGCTGTTTAGTTAATTTTTAGGGACAAATAATTTTAGTGCACTTTTGTATTCGTATCTTTTTTTCAACAACGATATTGTTTTCTCATTTATAGTAATTTTTCTGATCCAAAATATTTCAAACTCTTCTTGGATTCTTGTTTAAAAGGAGTACATTTTTACAAATTTTAGTTTTGTTTTTCTGTCAATCGGGTCTGCCTAGATAAAATATAGATATACGTATAAGATGTTCTTTTTTAAGCGCTTGTATTTTTGGTATTCTTATTTTTTCGTTAAAAAAAAGTTTTCAACGTGTAAACATCTTTCATTTTATATATATTAAGCGTTTGTTTGCGTAACAAATTCTTATTTATTACGTCAAATTGCTAATAACTAATCTCAATTTAATAACATAATGAATATAAAAATGAAGAATGCGCATTTTTTGGTAGTTTTTGCTATTGCTTTTGTCAGTTGTAAAAAGGAAACAAAAGAAAGTGCAGCTGTTGCCAAAGTAGAAAAAATCCCAGGAATAGTTCTTGAAAACATGGATACTGGTGTTAGTCCAAAAGAAGATTTCTATAATTACGTGAATGGTAATTGGATGAAAAACACAGAAATCCCCGCTGATCGTACGAGTTGGGGTGGATTTGGAGTACTTCGTAAATCTACAGATAAAGATGTGTTAGAAATTTTAGCTAATGCTAAAGAAAGTGGCAAATATGGCGTAGAAACTGATCAGGCAAAGGCTCTGGCCATTTTTGATACCAAACTGGATACGGTTGCCCGTAATAAAGCAGGTCTTGCACCTTTGCAAAACGCTCTTGATGATATAGCTTCGATAAAAAATCTTACCGATTTACAAACAGTCGTGGCCAAAAACCCATCGGTTTCTACACCATTTATAGGTATCGGAGTACAGGCAGATTTAAGCAACAGTTCGATGAATGCGGTATACCTTGGTGGTAATGGTCTTGGATTACCAGAGAGAGACTATTATTTGGACCAAGATGAAAAATCTATAGAGATTCGCGAAGAATACAAGAAACATATTGTTAGAATGTTGCAAATGTTGGGAGATTCAAAATCTGATGCCACAGCTGCATCAGAAAAGATTCTTGAACTAGAAACTAAACTTGCAGAGCCAAGATTAAATAAGGTAGAAAGAAGGGATGCCCGCAACTATAATAATCCTAGAACTATTGCAGAGGCAGATGCGATGCTTTCCTCTATTGATTTTAAGAAATTGATTAGCGATACAGGAATTAAAAAAGAGTTTGATACAATTATAGTGGCTCAACTTAGGTATACCAAAGCGTTGGATGGTTTTCTAAAAACTACTCCGATTAAGGACATCAAGACACTAATACGATGGGATACCTTCAATAATGCTGCAGGGCGATTAACAACTGAAGTTGAGTTGGCTAATTGGGAGTTTTATAGTAAATACCTAAGAGGGCAAAAAGAGCAGCGCCCGGCAGATGAGCGGGCACTTGCTACTGTAAACAGAACGGTTGGTGAAGCTTTAGGACAGTTGTATGTTGACGAAAAATTTCCACCTGAAGCAAAAGTAAAAGCTGAAAAAATGATTGCAAATGTAATCAAGGCGTATAAGGCGCGTATTCAGAAATTAGATTGGATGGGAGAGGAGACCAAAATAAAAGCTATCGAAAAACTCGATAAGTTTACTGTTAAAATTGGTTACCCAGACAAGTGGGAAGATTATTCGAAGATGGAAGTATCTTCTGATAAAACTTATTTTGAGAATATGGCTGCCGTAGATAAGTGGGCGCAAGATAAGAACTATGAGGAGATAGGTGAGCCGGTAGATAAAACCAAATGGGGTATGTCTCCACAAACAGTAAATGCTTATTTTAATCCGCTTAATAACGAGATTGTATTTCCAGCAGCAATTTTACAACCTCCTTTTTACAATTATACAGCAGATGAAGCTGTAAATTATGGAGGTATAGGAGCTGTAATTGGACATGAGATATCACATGCATTTGATGATTCGGGAGCACGTTTTGATGCCAATGGAAACTTAAAAAACTGGTGGTCCGAGGATGATCTCAAGGCATTTACCGAAAGAGGAAATGCTTTGGCAGAGCAATATAGTGCTATAGAAGTATTAGACAGTGTATTTATCAATGGTAAATTTACACTAGGTGAAAATATTGGTGATCTTGGTGGTGTACTAGGAGCTTATGACGGACTACAGTTACATTTTGCAGAAAATGGAAGACCTGAAGATATAGATGGATTTACAGCAGAACAACGTTTCTTTATGTCATGGGCAACAGTATGGAGAACAAAAATCAGAGAAGATGCATTAAGAACCCAAATTAAAACAGATCCGCACTCTCCAGGAGTTACCAGAGCGATACAACCATTATTAAATGTTCAAGCATTTTATGATGCGTTTGATATTAAAGAAGGTGATAAAATGTATACAGAACCAGAAAAAAGAGTTCAAATCTGGTAGTATTGACACGTAATAGATATAGAAGTGGTTTAAACTTTTTTGATTCTAGCGAAAAAGTTTAAACCACTTCATAAAAAACCTGCAGCAATGCAGGTTTTTTTGTTTGTACATATTAGTTGTCCGGTAAAGACTCAAGATCGCTATTTCTTTAAGAAACAGGAGCCAATACTAGATTTACAATAGTAATAATTAATGTGAGTTTAAATTATATTGATAATCAGTTTCTTATAATATTTATGCGTCCCTTCTCCTTCTGGGAAAAGATTAGCCTGCCTGCTCGCCGCAAGGTAGGTAGGGATGAGGGTTTTCATAGTAGTAGCCCTCACCTTAATCCTCTCCCAGAGGGAGCCGAAAGTCCATTCCTCTGAGAAGGATGTAGAGCCTGTGCTGAAATTCATTCAGGAATGGGATTAGTATTGAAAACAAACTATAACAATGTTTGTAAAACTTAACTTTCTTTGATTTCGTTCATTAATAAAAAAGCCTTATTTACATGTTCTCTTTCTAAAAACAACGTGAAATAATTGGATGTTGAAATAACTTCAAAAACGGGTATACCTTCATAAGCAAGTAATTTGAAAATGTAAAAATACAAACCAATTACTTTAGAGTTATCTTCTGGTAGCGCTATTGACATAGAAGATAAGTTATCGGCTACAGAAATACATGTTTCATTCTTAAAATGTTTTTCTACAGTCTCTTTTAGCGATGATGACACCAAAATATTACTTTCCTGGAAATTACTTGAATAGGTGAAATAAGCCTTTGGTTCGTTTTTTACACTATTTAATAGATTAGATTGACTGGTTAATATAGTATTCGAGTTTAGAAAAGTATATTCTGTTATTCCGGATCGCACAACAATATCACCAAGATTTCTTAAATTATCAATATGCTTAATCTTTCTGGGATGATAACGCCTTAATGCCATAACAATAGAACCTGGTTTAATAGGCTTCCTCATTATGCCCTCCACTTGAGGCATTAAATCCACAGCCAACGAACTAAAATTAATAATGTTTCTAGACAATGCATCTTCAAGAAATGGTTGATGACGTAAAATATTATGAACGCAATCTGTAATAGTCTTCATTGTTATATATTTAACATGTTGTACAAATTTATGCTTTTTCTTTTAAAATATTTATAGTTTGTGAGTAATTAACTAATTATGCAGTATTAAAATAACTATGTAAAAAATTAACTGATGAAAATTTTAAAGTTTGGAGGAACATCTGTAGGATCGGTAGAAAACCTTACCAGAGTAAAGGATATCCTTGTTTCTGATCAAGAAAACAAGATTGTCGTTTGTTCTGCAATGTCTGGAGTAACGGATCATTTGGTTCGCTTGACAGAGAATATTAGGTTTAATGATACTGATGCTATCACTAGAAGCCTTCATAGACTTGAGAATAAACACAGTGATGTTATCGATGCTTTAGTAGAAGATCAAGAAACCAAAAATATTCTTAAAAATAAGTTGTCTTTAATCATTACAGAGATGTTTGAAGTCTCTAGTAAGGCGTATTCCGAAGTTGTGAATTCCCAAATTATAACTTATGGCGAAACTCTTCTTACTACTATTTTTTCGGGGTATTTAAATTCATTAGGAATATCTAATGTATTGCTGGATGCAAAAGAGTTTATGTATGTTGACGCTGTAGAAAATCCAAATATCAAAAAGGTTCAAAAAAAATTAGAAAAGGTTTTAGATAACAACATTCAATCACCCATTTATATTACGCAAGGGTTTGTTTGTAGAGATATTGAAGGCGAAATAAGTCATTTAAAAAGAGGAGGTAGTGATTACACTGCCACTATTATTGGTTCGGCTTTAAGTGCCTCAGAAATTCAAATTTGGACAGATATAGATGGGTTACATAATAATGATCCAAGGTATGTAGATGAAACACAACCTATATCACACCTTACCTATAATGAAGCTGCAGAGCTTGCTTATTTTGGAGCAAAGATTCTTCATCCCCAAACAATTTCTCCTGTTGTGGATAAGGATATTCCTGTTCTTTTAAAAAATACTTTTGATCCAAAAGCATTAGGGACTTTAATTTCTAATAAGACACATAAAAAGGGGCTTAAAGCAATTTCTGCAAAAGATGGTATTACTGCTATAAAGATCAAATCTAACAGAATGTTAATGGCTCATGGTTATTTGAGAAGAATTTTTGAGGTTTTTGATAATTTCCAGACGTCAATAGATATGATAACCACTTCTGAAATAGCAATATCATTAACTATTGATAATACTGTTAACCTTGATAAAATAGTAAAAGAGATAGAGGGATATGCAGAGGTAACAGTAGAGCAGGACCATAGTATTATTTGTATAGTGGGAGAATCTGTCATTAATGATAAAAATTCTTACAGACTTTTTGAGATCTTAAATTATATCCCTGTTAGAATGGTTTCTTATGGAGGGAGTAATAACAATATTTCAATTTTGGTAGATACCAAAGATAAGATACCTACTTTGAGATTTTTGAACGAAAAATTGTTTCAGGTTCAAGAGGAGGTAATAGTATAAACTCTTTTTTGCATACGTTGTATTGAAAAGAAGGACCAAGCTTTAATAACTTTCATACGTAATATTAAAAGCGCAAGTCCTTCTTTTTGCAAGGTTATTATATCTAGATTTTAGTTAATTAACATTATTTAACAAACGTCGTGGTCCTTTGGTTTTATTAAAATGCGTAATTTCAAAAAAAAGTAAGTGCTACCATAAATATTGTAAGGTTTATCCTGCCCTTCAATTTTTATTTTGACAAATGTCAATACTAATTTTTGGAAGTAGGATTTATTGGGTTTAACCATTCAAAACTATATGACTTCACGATTACTCTTCTTTTCTTTTCTATTTTTTTTTAAATTGATTTACGGTCAATCTACTAAAGTTGAAGATCGAGATCATTACATTTGGTTTGATAGATTTATTGGTATCGAAAACACTGGTTTGTACAATGGACTCCAGTATATTGAAAAATACAAAATCTATAAGGAACATCAATTTTTTGGATCTTCTGATTATCAAAAAGGTTATGTTACTTATCATAGTGAGAAGTATTTTGATTTAAAGATAAAATATAATGTATACGAGGATAAAGTTCTTCTCAAATTATCAGATAAGTTTGGTGGGACTACATTACAGCTTAACAGTGATCATGTAGACAATTTCAATATAGGCAAACATACATTTATAAATTTGAACTTGAATGACTTTTCGACGGTAAGTTCTGGTTTTTATGAAATTTTGTTAGAAAATGACTCGTTCTGTTTTTATAAAAAACATAGAAAAATAAAAAAAGAATTGCTTACAGATGATGGAATTCTCTATAATTTTTTAGACAGGAAATCATATATACTTTTTCATGACAATATTTACCATTCAATCAATTCAAAAGGTGATTTAAATAAGATTTTTCCAGAACTAAAAAAGGAGATCAATAAATTCTACAATGCTAATGCAGCCATTAGAAAATCAAATTCTGATACTTTTTGGATATTACTTCTAAAGAAAATTAATTCGCAAGTTGCTAACAAAATAACAATGTAGAATAATGAGGTTAGTAACATTTAGTATATTCTTTTTTTACTTCACAATTTCTCAAGCACAAGAAGACAAATTGGTCTCATTATCATTCGATAATTTGAGCTTGAAACAGGTACTTATCCAAATAGAGGAAAACACAGATTATCGTTTTTATTACGTTGATTCGTGGTTAGGTGATAAAACTGTATCCGGAAATTATCAAAAGGTTAGTTTAAATATAGTCTTAGAGGATATTTTTAAGGATACTATTCTTAATTTCTATATAACAAAGGATAATGCAGTGATTGTAACACAAAACAGCGTCATTTATGATGAGTTACCTAAGGGATTCTTTGGGAAAGAAGAAAAACAAGTCATTCAAGGTGTTTCAAAAGTAAACCCTATCTTTCAGGTAAAGGAAGAATTCTCTCAAAAAAGAAGCGTACCAACAATCCGCATTGGAAAGGAAAACAAAGATAGCGATCGGGTTTTATTTACCTTAAAAGGTTATGCCAGCAATAAACGAACCGGTTCTCCGATTCCTAGTCTAGCAATAACAGTAAAAAATAAAAATACCGGAGTCGAAACTAATCAAGACGGATATTATGAAATAGAACTATCGTCTGGACTCAATATTATCGAAGCAAGTGCTATGGGAATGGCTAGTGAGACACGTAGAGTGATTATTTATAATGACGGGCAATTAAATTTTAATTTAGACGAAAGCCTAGAGGTACTTGATGAAGTGTTTATTGAATCTAATATTAATGAGAATGTAAAAAGTGCAGCCACAGGCGTAGAAAAGGTAGACGTAGAAGAGTCTAAGAATATACCTTTAGTCTTGGGAGAAAGGGATGTGCTAAAAGTAGCAACTACGCTTCCTGGCGTTACAACTGCAGGAGAAGGAGCGGTAGGGTTTAATGTTCGTGGTGGTAAATCAGATCAGAACCTAATTTTACTTGATGACGCGGTTGTTTATAATCCTCAGCACTTTTTTGGAGTTTTTTCGGCTTTAAATCCATTTGCACTGGGAGAAGTTAATATCTATAAAGGAAGTATTCCAGCAGAATATGGAGGACGATTATCTTCTGTATTCGATATAAGAACTAAAGATAGTGATGCTAAAAAATTAAAAGGAGAAGCGGCCATAGGGCCTGTAACGGGTACTGTTATTTTAGAAACACCTGTATTTAAAGATGCATCTACTTTTCTAGTTGGTGGTAGAATAGCATATGCAAACTGGATCTTAAGATCTTTAGACGATGAGAATTTACAAGATAGTGAAGCTTCTTTTTATGATGTTGTTGCCAAATACAATCATAAGTTTAATGATAATAACAAAGTTAGTGTAACCGGTTATTTAAGTAAAGATGATTTTAGTATTACCTCTGATTCATTATATATTTACAAGAATAGAGCATTATCTCTTAACTGGGAACATAAATTTAATGAGAAAAATAGGGGGAATTTAATTCTATCTAATAGTAGATATGAATTTGATATTGAGTTTGATGGTGATTCAAACGGTGATTTTGAACTGGGAAATAGTATCGAAGAGACTGAACTTAAATTAAGATTTAAGTATCTGCATAGTGATAAACTTAAATTTGACTATGGTATTTCTAGTAAATTGTACTCATCTCAACCAGGTCAAAAAAATCCGAAAGGTGATGGGTCAATTATAACACCAGTAATAATCCCAGAAGAAAGGGGACTTGAGTCGGCAGCCTTCTTTTCTGCTAAATATGATCTTACGAAAAAATTACTTCTGGATACAGGAATCAGATTTTCACTATTTAATGCATTGGGGGAGTCCTCTCAAAGAATATATCAAGAAGGACTGCCAAGAAATGAAGCGACCTTGATAGAAACACGAGAGTTTGATAAACACGAAGTTATAGAAACTTATGGAGGCCCAGAAGTTAGAGTTTCTGTACGATATCTCTTGGCTCCTGATTTTTCTGTTAAAGCAAGTTATAATAATACCATTCAATATATACACAGATTAACTAATAATACTACGGCTTCTCCCATAGATACCTGGAAACTTTCAGACCTTAATATTGAACCACAGCGAGCAAATCAGTACTCATTAGGTTTATATAAAAATATAAATCAGAACGTTTATGAATTAAGTCTTGAAGGTTTTTACAAAAGATTGGATAATATTTTAGATTTCAAAACTGGTGCACAGACTTTGCTTAATGAAAATGTAGAGACAGATGTATTACAAGGCGAAGGTAAATCCTATGGTGTTGAGTTTTTATTACGAAAAAATAAAGGTAAATTTAATGGTTGGTTAGGGTACACGTACTCAAGGTCATTTATAAAGCTGGATAGCGATTTTAGAGAAGAACGTGTAAATGGTGGAGAGTTTTTTCCTTCAAATTTTGATAGGCCTCATGATATAAGCTTGGTGACCAATTATAAATTTACCAGACGATTTAGTTTTTCAACTAACTTTGTATACCAAACAGGACGGCCGGTCACTTTTCCTGTCGGAAATTTTATATTTAATAATACAGAGTTTGTAGTGTATAGTGATCGTAATGAATTTAGAATTCCAGATTTTTATAGATTAGATATTGGTTTTAATGTTGAAGGAAACCATAAAAAAAATAAACTGGCTCATAGTTTTTGGACAATTTCAATCTATAATGTATTGGGAAGAAATAATCCTTTTTCCGTGTTTTTTGTAACCGAAGAAGGAGAAATTAAAGCACTGCAGAGCTCAATTTTTTCTGTACCTGTACCATCAATAACCTATAGTTTCAAGTTTTGACTGTTGTAATATATGCGTAAATGAAAAAGTATAGTCACAAATACCAGTTAATTCAAGCACTATTTTTAATTATACTATTGAATGCTTGTACAGAAGAGTTTGTGCCAAAAACAGAAGCTTTTGAAAATCTTCTTGTCATAGAAGCAAATATCACAGATGAGTTAAAACGACAAGAAGTACTTATAACAAGAACATTTCGTTTTGAAGAGGATTCAAGTTTGGCTGAGAGAAATGCTGATGTCAAAGTTGTGGATGATCAAAGTAACGAATATTTATTTGAAGAAGAAACTCCTGGTATATACCACTCTGTTGAACCTTTTCAAGCGATACCAGAACGTGAATATTCTTTGTTAATAACAACTACAGATGATAGATCTTATACATCCGACCCAGTAATTTTACCTCCAAAAGCAAGAATAGATAACCTATATGCAGAACGTATTACAAGTGATGATGGTCTTATGGGTATTGGTATTTTTGTCAATAGTTTTGATCCTTTGGGTCAAGCTGCTTTTTATCGCTATGAATTTGATGAGACGTACCGGTTTAATGCTCCAAAATTTAATTTTCTTGATTTAAGAATAATTTCATCAAATCCTCTAGAAGTTGATTTTGTAAGAAGATCGATTGACAAACGAACTTGTTATAAAACAGATACCTCTGCGGGTGTTCTTATAACAAAAACTGAAGACTTTGATCAGAATCGTGTGTCCGATTTTTTAGTCCGATTTATTGATGTAAATAACTATATCATTAGTGATCGGTATTCAATTTTGGTTAAACAATTTGTTCAGTCTGAAAATGCTAATACGTTTTATGAAACCTTATTGAGGTTTTCGAATTCAGAAACTTTATTTTCTCAAATACAGCCCGGTTTCATAAGAGGAAATATAAGATCTCCAGAAAATATTGAGGAAAATGTTCTAGGACTTTTTCAAGTAACTTCAGTATCAAAAAAACGTATATTTTTTAATTATAGAGATTTTTTTTTGACAGAAGATTTGCCCCCATATTTTGGTGATTGCTTCGATATTGCTCCACCAATTCAACCTAGGCCAAATTCTTTTTTACGAACTTTATTTTCAGGACAATATGTGTTTACCGGATTGACTGGGGAAAATAATTTTAATCGGGGCCCATATTTATTAACCACAAGAGCGTGTGGCGATTGCACGGCGATTGCAAGTAGTGAGCCTCCCTCTTTTTGGGAAGATTAAATAAAGACATTATAATATATGAAAGTTTATTTAGGTTTGTTTGTTTTATTACTATTTGGATGTACAGAGGAGTTTGTGCCAAAAACAGAGGTTTTTGAAAGCCTTCTTGTGATAGAGGGTAATATTACTGATGAGTTAAAACAACAAGAAATTCGTTTGTCAAGGACTTTTCGTTTCGAAGAAGATAATGGTTTTGTTGAGAATAATGCTGAGGTGAAAGTGTTTGACGATTTTCAAAACGAATACTTTTTTGAAGAAACAGAATCAGGGCGATATATTTCAAAGATTCCATTTCAGGCTCTAGCTAATCGAAAATATACCTTAAGTGTAAAAACAGACGATGGTAAATCGTATAGTTCTGATCCGGTGGTGCTACCACAAAAAGCCACAATAGACAATGTATATGCAGAGCGTATGACTAACGACGATGGTTTAGAGGGTATTGGAATTTTTGTTGATAGTTTTGATACTACAGGGAATGCCCAATTTTATCGCTATGAGTATGAAGAAACGTATAGATTTTTTGCACCGTTTTGGTATCCAAGAGACATAGTTATAATTGAAGAAAACCCTTTAGAAGTTGACTTTGTTGAAAGATCATTAGAAAAAAGAGTGTGTTATAAAACTGATCTTTCTGAGAAAATTATTATCACTAAAACAGATGATTTTGAAGAAAATAAAGTTTTAAAATTCTTAGTTCGGTTTGTAGGTATCGATAATTATATCATTAGTGATAGATATACTATTCTTGTGCATCAATTTATACAATCAAGAGAAGCCCATGAGTTTTACGAAACTTTATTAGAATTTTCGAATTCAGAAACACTATTTTCTCAAATTCAACCAGGATTTATTGCAGGAAATATTAAGGAGATAGAGAGTACTGATCAGAATGTTGTAGGTTTTTTTCAGGTTACTTCGGTATCATCGAAAAGAATTTTTTTCAATTACAGAGATTATTTCGTAGTTGAAGATTTGCCACCGTACTTCGAAACATGTTCTTTGGTAACACCAACCATTAGAACCTTGCCTTTTCCATTAATTTCTGCTGTAGAAAATGGGTTAGTACTAGCTGGGTTAACAGGAATGAATAATGATAGCGTTGGTCCATATTTTATGGTTAGAAAAGCTTGTGGAGATTGCACTGAAATAGGTAAAACAGAAATTCCTGATTTTTGGGAAAATTAATAATAATAGTATGTGTAGAAAGACCTTTGTAGTACTTATTGTCATTGTGGTTTTTTTAATTCAACCAAGTTTGGTCATATCTCAAACTCCGTTTGTTGACACGCCATTATCTATTGATTACAAAAACATACCGCAAGAGAAAGTGTTTATTCATTTTAATACCTCATTATTATATACAGGAGAATATTTGTATTACAAAGTATATTGTATAAGTTCAAAAACGGATAGATTAAGTGATTTTAGTAAAGTGGCGTATGTAGAGCTTATAAGTGAAGATCTTAGGTCTGTTTTTAAACATAAAATTAAACTTGATAAAGGGATTGGTCAAGGGGATTTTTTTCTTCCTGTTGCTGTACCTTCTGGAAATTATAAACTGATTGGCTATACGCAATGGATGAATAATAAACTAGAGAATAATTTTTTCCAAGGAGATATTAGCATTATAAATCCGTATCTGGGTGATCAAAAATCGATTCTTATTACTTCAGAGGATGATCAACAAACACAGAACCAAAGTGAATATACAAGTCAAGATAATATAGGAGATTTACAACTTCTTTTAAACAAAAAAGTATTTTCTAAAAGAGAAGAGGTTCAATTAACTATAAGGAGCATAAAAGGGAATGCAGGACAGGGTAACTATTCAGTATCTGTAAAGAAAAAGGATACTTTCAGAGTTCCTGTTAAATATACCTCCAAAACATATACTTCACTATATACCTCTAAAAAAGATAAATATGCTTCTGAAGTCATACCACCAGAACTTAGGGGAGAGCTTGTCTCTGGTAAAATAACATCAACTGAACCAAAGGTATTAGTGGCGAATAAGAAAATAGCTGTCTCGATACCAGGCGAAAATTATGAGCTACAGATTGCTGCCGCAAATGAAGAAGGAGTATTCTATTTTAATGTTGATAAAGAACATAATGAGTCAAATGTATTAGTACAAGTTCTTGGCAATCAGGATAAATACATGGTTGAATTGTTAGATGCTAAGTCACCAGATTATAAAACACTTTCATTTTATAAGTTTCGATTAACAACAGAAATGAAACCAGCAATTCTAGAGCGCAGTGTATACAATCAAATACGAAATGGATACTTTTCGGTAAAACCAGATACATTAAAAGTTCTTCAGGAAAAAACGCGGTTTTATGGGGATATGGCTCAGGTTTATGATCTTGACGATTATACCCGGTTCCCCACTATTAGAGAAACATTGGTAGAGATTGTGAATAATGCATGGATTAAAAAAATTGGAGAAGAAGAATATGTTTTTCAAGTAAGAGGGTATGATTATACTACCGCCGATTTTGTTTTTCTTCCTTTAGTGATCATTGATGGTGTGATAATTCAAGATCATAGTAGTATCATAAATTATAACGCTAACAAGATTAAAAGAATAAAGTTAATAAGAGATCTATATTTTCTGAATTCGCAAATGTTTCAAGGGGTAATCGATATAGAAACTATAGAAGGTGATTATCACGAATCTATAAAAGCCAATGGCCTATATTCGTTACAATTACCAAAGCCATTACCCGTAAAAAAATACTACCAGGAGAGGTACGATAGAATAGCTAAAGATAAAGCAGATCACATACCAGATTATAGACATCAATTACTCTGGAAACCTAATTTTAAATTAACTAATGATGTAAGTACTATTGACTTTTTTACTTCTGATAATACAGGAGATTATGAAATTTCAATAGAGGGGTTTACCAACCAAGGGAAACCTATTTCCATTAAAGAAACAATAGTAGTTGAATAGCACAAGTTATATTCTTCAAATTTTTATACGATATATAAATAAAAACTGAGTATCAAAAAATGAAACTCAAGAGCATTATTTTTGCACTTATATAAAATTTTTAAGATGTTAATTAAAGTTTTTGGGAGTGCGGTTTTTGGTGTTGAAGCAACCACTATAATTGTAGAAGTGAATATAGCAAAGGGGATAGGGTATCATCTCGTAGGATTGCCGGATAATGCAATCAAAGAGAGCAGCTATCGAATTGCTGCTGCTTTACAAAATAATGGATACAAACTACCCGGAAAGAAAATTACGATCAATATGGCCCCTGCCGATTTACGCAAAGAAGGCTCGGCATATGATCTTACACTGGCACTTGGGATCTTGGCGGCCAGTTCACAAATAAAAGGAGATCATATTTCTGAATATCTTATTATGGGAGAATTATCTCTTGACGGAAGTCTTCAGCCCATAAAAGGGGCATTACCAATTGCAATCAAAGCCCGTGAAGAAGGATATAAAGGTTTTATTCTCCCAAAACAAAATGCAAAAGAGGCAGCCATTGTGGACAATCTTGAAGTATATGGTGTAGATAACATCAAAGAAGTCATAGATTATTTTGATGGGAATGGTGAATTAGTAAAAACGGTAGTAGATACCAGAGAAGAGTTTTATGCTGCATTAGACAATCCAGAGTTTGATTTTGCAGATGTCAAAGGTCAAGAAAGTATAAAACGGTGTATGGAGATCGCTGCAGCAGGAGGGCACAATATAATTTTGGTAGGCCCTCCCGGTAGCGGAAAAACAATGTTGAGTAAAAGGCTACCTAGTATTTTACCACCAATGTCATTGCAAGAAGCTCTTGAAACAACCAAAATCCATAGTGTTGTGGGACGCGTTAAAGAGAATTCCGGGCTTATGGCGCAACGCCCATTCAGGAGTCCTCATCATACGATATCAAATGTAGCTTTAGTTGGTGGAGGAAGTTATCCGCAACCAGGTGAAATTTCCCTGTCTCATAATGGAGTGTTGTTTCTTGATGAATTGCCAGAATTTAAACGCGAAGTTTTAGAAGTTATGCGCCAACCGCTAGAGGATAGAGAGGTGACTATTTCGAGAGCAAAGTTTACAGTTACCTATCCATCTAGTTTTATGCTGGTTGCTAGCATGAATCCTAGCCCCGGAGGATATTTTAATGACCCGGAAGCTCCGGTTACTTCATCACCTGCAGAGATGCAACGTTATCTTAGCAAAATTTCGGGTCCGTTACTTGATAGAATTGATATTCATGTAGAGGTCACTCCGGTTCCTTTTGATAAATTAAGCGAAGAAAGAAGAGGTGAATCAAGTGTCGAGATTAGAAAACGTGTCATAGTTGCAAGAGATATACAAACCCAACGGTTCTCATCACTATTAAACATACACTACAATGCTCAGATGGGAGTAAAGCAAATTCGGGAGTTTTGCGAATTGGACAAAGGCTCAAAAGAATTATTAAAAACCGCAATGGAGCGGCTTAATCTTTCTGCCAGAGCCTATGATCGTATTTTGAAAGTATCAAGAACCATCGCAGATCTTGAAAATTCAGAAAATATCACAGGAGATCATATATCTGAAGCGATACAGTATAGAAGCCTGGATCGAGATGGGTGGTTGGGATAGGTCAGCAAATTTTAGGATTTGATTATCTTAAGTTAAAATTAAACACCATAATCTCATATGAATAAAGCTAAAGTCTAATGAAACAATATTTGTAATCTAAATAGGCATTAATAAATGTTTTTAACAATAGATTTCCTTAAGAAATGTTAATAATACTAAAATTTAAAAAACAATTAAAAATTTATAACTTATTATGAAAAAATCAATTCGCATAATTTCTATTTCATTAATCTTTTTGTTTTTCTCATGTCAAGACGACGAGGATTTCACGAATATAAATAAAGAAACCATACCAAAGTTGAAAAACACCATGGTTTCTGGAATCAATGAATGTGATGAGTTAACGGAGAAATATAATTATAATAAACCTTCATTCAAGGTTGAGGTAAGAGAAGATTTGATATGGGGAGTAAATGGACATTCAATTAGAAGAGATGGTTCAAATTATGATAATCCATATTATGGTGATGTTTCTTATGAGGAAACAGTAGCGCATCTAAAAAAATTGGGAGCTAAAATATACAGGAATGATATTCATGTAGTTAGAAGTGGAGATTTGAATTCTAATGAAAAAGATGAAGATTTGGATATGCTATTAAATGTATTGGCATCAAATGATATTCAGTTGCTTCCTATGCTTTACACAAGTCAGCATAATCAATTATTAAATTTCACTGATGATAATTTTCAATATGAAAACCTTAAGAATTTAATATATGTTTTACCTTCTATGGATGTTATAAATATGATCGAACAAACTAGGGTTTGGAATGAAAATTATAATTGGGCTTTCGAAACTGGGAAAAACTTTGCTATTAAAAGAGGTGAAAGTTTGAAGTATTATAATGTTGGGAATGAAAATGCTTTTAAAGTAATTAGCAGAATAGGACATCCTAATAACACGGAAGGAATAAAGAATGATATATACTTTTATGATAAAGTAGGTAGTGGAGGTAAAATAGCAGATTTTTTTGAAACAGAAGAACATGCCAAGAAAACTGTTGCAGGTTCGGCTTTTACAAAAGGTATGATAGATGGAATAAAACTTATTGATAGTGATGCTAAATGTATAGTTAACGATACAAGGGCTCATTTTGGGTACTTTAAATTTTTAAACCTGATGAATGTTGATTATGATATTATAGGTTGGAACTGGTATTCTTCATTTGGAGAAATAACAAATACTTCGCAGAATAATGATATACATGGAATTGAAACTGGAAGTAATGTATATGAGGAACTCAATATTATAGGTTCAGGAAAGCCTTTGTGGATAACTGAAGTAAACAGAACGCGTGGGAGTGGGGTAAATGGAAATTTTGAAGATCAAGCTAATGATATTAGGTCTTCTATGGAAAATATGTATCAACTGTCAAATATTAAGGCTTATATCGTTTATGAATTACTAGATGGTAGCAATAATCATGACCCAAATGAAGATAATTTTGGATTAATAACTAACCCTAGACTTGATTATGAGTTAAAGCCGGCTTTTAATACCTACAGATACTCTATTGAAGAATTAAACTATGGATATCATGATTTTGTATATTCTTACTATACTTTGTATAGAGGGGATCGTAGAAATTTAGTAGGAAATAGCGGGATAGATTATTGGTCTTCTAGACTTATAGAAGGGCTTTCAATTCCGGATTTTCTAAACGCAGTTATGGATTTAGACTCAGGTAATTTTATTGAACTTACATATAAATTGCTATTGGATAGGTCTAGTGATGCTTCTGGAAAAGCATATTATTTATCTCGTTTGCAAGATGGACTTTCAAGAGAATGGTTGATTGCATCTATGGCATCATCAGAGAGTTTTTTTGATAAGGCACAAAGTGCTAATTATTATAATAGCCATCCAACAAATAATTTTGTCTATCATGTTTACAATAAGCTTTTAAAAAGAAATCCCTTTCAAAATGAATTGATAAATGAATCTTTGATTCGAGATATTTATTTAAATTCCAGGGATTTAAGAGTACAATTTGTTAGTGATATTTTGTATTCTGAGGAATACAAACGATTATTCATAAACGATCAATACAATAATTATCTTAATAGAAATGCTGATTCATCTGGTTTAGAGTATCATATATCCAATTGGTCAAGTCAAAAGAAGTTTTTGATTTATATTATGAATAGTTCTGAATTTTGGAGAAAGTCAGTCATAAGAGGTTACTGTAAACGTCAACTATGATCATATATCTGAAGCGATACAGTATAGAAACCTGGATCGAGATGGGTGGTTGGGGTGATAATTTATAAACTATTTACCATTCTTATCAACAATCCGTAGACTATCCTTTAGGAAATCAATATTTTTAGTACTACACAAGTATTCTCATGAAAAAGTGGTTTTCTAATATTGGCCCCGGGACACTAGTCACTGCAGCATTTATAGGGCCTGGCACGGTTACCGTGTGTACTTTGGCAGGGGTTAAGTTTGGTTATACCTTATTATGGGCATTGGTGTTGTCTATTATCGCCTGCATCGTACTACAGGAAATGGCAGCACGTTTGGGTGTGGTAACTCAAAAGGGACTGAGCGAGGTACTCAAATCTCAATTTGATAATAAAATAATAAGATCAATCCTTATTGGGATTGTTATAGCCGCAATTTTTATCGGTAATGCTGCCTACGAAGCTGGTAATATAAGCGGTGGAGTATTAGGATTGTCAACTATTATCGATGCTCCTAATATTGTTTTCGGAAGTATAACAATCAATTATTTAAGTCTTGTTATTGGGTTTTGTGCTTTTGTACTTCTGTATATGGGTAATTACAAAGTACTGGAGCGTAGCTTAATTGTTATGGTTCTTTTTATGAGTATTGCCTTTGTAATAACAGCAATAGTAACAAAACCTGATTTATCATTAGTTCTTAAAGGATTTGTTCCAGGGATTGAATCAGAAAAACTCCTTACCATAATTGGGTTAATAGGAACTACCGTGGTTCCCTATAATCTTTTTCTTCATGCTTCTTTGGTAAAAGAAAAATGGCATACCACAGATGAATTACCATTGGCAAAAAAAGATACAATTGTGGCTATTGTAGTAGGAGGCCTAATGTCTATGGCCATTATTATCGCAGGTGCAGCTATTCAAGATATAGAGGTAAATAGTGCTGCAGACTTGGCAAAAAGTTTAGAACCCATCTTTGGCTCCACAGCAAAGTATGTGCTTTCATTAGGGCTTTTTGCGGCAGGCATTACTTCGGCAATAACGGCTCCGCTGGCAGCTGCTTATGTAGTAAAAGGGTGTATGGGATGGCAAGGAGGGTTAAAGAGTAAAAAATTTAGAGCCGTATGGATGTTTATATTGCTACTTGGAGTAATCTTTTCTTCGTTAGGTATAAAACCCATAGAGATCATACAATTTGCACAAGTAGCCAATGGGCTTTTATTACCTATCATTGCCGGGTTCCTTTTATGGGTAATGAATAGTAAAAAACTATTAGGAAAATATACGAATTCCCGAACACAAAATTCAATAGGGATTTTGATAGTATTAGTAACTGTGTTTCTTGGAACAAGAAGCGTCTGGAAAGTAATAATAAACATGTAAGAATTTTATATATATTTTGTAAGAATTTGAAAAGGATTATTCTTAATGCCGATGTTGGAGAAGAAGCTGGTTTTGATGCTCAAATTATGCCTTATATTTCCTGGTGTAATATTTCCTGCGGAAGCCATGCTGGAAATGAACAGGTAGTACAGGATACGATCAATCTGGCAATTAAAAATAAAGTTAAAATAGGAGCGCATCCATCGTACCCGGATAGAGCGCATTTTGGAAGAAAAAGTCTGAAGATGGCACATGCCGATTTGGTAAAAACCATAACGGATCAAATTCGATTGGTTAAGCGTTATGTAGAAAAAGCAGGTGCCAAATTACATCATGTAAAACCACATGGGGCGCTATATAATGACGCAGTAAAAGATGAGTTGGTAGCTACAGCAATCCTGAAGGCTGTAAAAAATGTCGATAAAAGTTTGTACTTAATTACAGCTGAAAACTCAAAATTATCGTATCTTAGTAAGGGTAAATTGAAGGTTAAATATGAAGTTTTTGCAGATAGAAATTATAATGAAGATTTGACATTGGTTTCTCGGTCAAAAGAGAATGCCGTAATAGTGGATGCAGAAGAAGTTTTTGAACACGTTTTACGAATGATTTCTGAAGGAAAAATAAAAACAATAAAAGGAGAGAAGAAGCCAGTTTTTTTTGATACGATTTGTGTGCATGGAGATACTCCTAATTCGGTCGAAATTTTGGAGTATATGAGTAACAAATTTTCGAGCTTAAATTTTGTTTTTGAATAAGGTTTATGAAATATGAATTGACATATAAACGATATGCTGAAAATGCAATTTTGATAGAATGGCCTGCAAAAATTGATAAAAACACACTTCAGGATCTGGTTATTTACAAAGAAATTATTAAAAAAGAGAGTGTTAAAGAAATTATTGAAATAATCTTCACATATAACTCGTTATTAATTTTTTATAAGTTTACTATAGAAAACATCTATGACGAGTTTTTTGTATTAAAATCACTTTATTTAAAGAGTTTTATGCCACAGGAGCGTGAAACTAAGTTATGGAAAATACCTGTTTGTTATTCCCCTGCTCTTGCTCCTGATTTAGAGGCTTTCGCAAAAGTAAAATCATGTACTGTCGAAGAAGTAATATCTTTACATACTACTCCAATATATGACGTTTATTTTTTGGGTTTTTTACCTGGTTTTTGCTACCTAGGTGGCTTGGATGATAGATTGTGTTTGCCTAGAAAGAACATGCCGTCTTCAAAGGTAAAAAAAGGAGCTGTTGCGGTTGGCGGAAATCAAACAGGAATTTACCCAATGGATAGTCCAGGCGGATGGCATGTGATTGGTGCGTGCCCACTTAATTTTTTTGATTCAAATCAGGAAGTGCCATGTTTTGTTTTGCCAGGAGATAACATTCAATTTATATCGATTAAAGAAAATGAATATAACGATATAAGTTCAAAGGTTAAAGCTGGTAATTATTTGATAAATTCAACAATTTCTTAATGAGTACGTTCACAATAATTGAGCCAGGCTACTTTTCTACGATACAAGATAAAGGACGTTTTGGTTTTGCTAAATATGGAGTCCCCTTCTCTGGAGCCATGGATCAAACTTCTTATAAATTGGCCAATATAATTTTAAATAACGATGAAAATGATGCGTGTATAGAATGGGTTTTTCAACCTCCAACAATGCGATTTTCTGAGCCTACTACCATTAGTATAACGGGTGCATTTACAACTTGTTTTTTGAACGGAATACAAATAGAAATGAATCGCCAGATTTATGTGAAAAAGAATGATGTTTTTCATGCAAATTTTTGTAAGAATAGTAAATATGGCTATGTAGGAATAAAAGGCGGATTTTTATCTAAAGTTAAGCTAGACAGCCGATCTTTTTTTAAGCCGGTTACTCCAAACTCTGTGCTGCACGTAGATGATAAAATTCGTTACAAAAAGGACAAAGGGTTTACGAGGCAATTTTCTAAGATCGCTCCAGTTTCACTTTGTAGCGGCACAAGTCGGTTATTGGTATATAAAGGTCCAGAGTTTGATCAGTTAAACACTAACCAGATAAATGAGTTAAAGCATTCAGTCTTTACTGTATCGGGTATGGCAAATCGAATGGCAATTCTGTTAGAAGAACTGTTGCCCAATGATCTTCCTTCTATGCTTACTTCTCCTGTATTACCAGGGACGGTTCAGTTAACTCCTTCTGGCAGACTAATTGTACTTATGCGTGATTGTCAAACCACGGGCGGATACCCTAGGATTTTACAATTAAGTGAAGATGCTATTAGTGGTATTGCTCAAAAACGAGTAGGGGAGCAATTCAATTTTTTACATACAGATTTTTAGGATTCTTAAACAGTATTAGTTTATCTATACTGTTATACTAAAATAAAAGATAGGGGAAAAACCCCCTAACCACAACAGGGGGAAAATCCCCTGTTGCTATTTTTTTTAAATTTCTGTAATAACTATGAAAACTTGAATGACATTGGCTTTTTCTATGGTTTTACCATAACTCTCTTTTTAAAAAGGGTAGTAGTATTTGTGAAAAAGGTTGTTTTTTGGATATATTAGCCACAGTTAACCTAAAAAAGTAAAATGTTATGGGAAAAAAACGACCTGAAAAATGTATTAGCGTAGAAGAAGCTAAAGAGCTTCAGGATACCTGGTGTTGTACCAGGACTCCAGAAATTGATAAATGTATCGGATTTGAAGATACCAGAGAATTTTGGTGGAGTGTTGAAGAATTGCAGGAATATCTTAAATACGTAAAAAAGAAATCTAGAAAGCAAGGGATTGATAACCCGGGGATACGAATTTATTTTGGAGCATATCCCAAAGAAAAATGTAAAATGGGAAAAGGGTATTCAACGGTGTTTTTAGCACCTACAGGAGCACCGGCGGGAAGCCAGGGCAAAGGGCTAGATGATGCACCTAATAATTATGGTATAAGGGCTTATAATGGAGGAGGAGCAGGAAATCCACCAATGAACTATTAAAAATGTTTTTTTTAGCAATCATAAATGCGGTTGAATTAGTGGCCGCCATTTCTGGATCTAATTATTTCAAAAAGTATCGGGTTGATAAGATGACCCGATATTTTGTTTATTTCCTTTGGGTTACATTTTTTATAGAGGTAATATTTGGATGGCTTACGGTTTGTATTCATAATTTTGATAGTTTTATACTTTTTGATGACACTTTTCTTGCTCAAAATAACTATCCAATTTATAATGTTTACTACATTATAAGCTTTGCTTTTTATACTTTTTATTTCCGTAACCATTTAAAACATAGAAAATCAAGAACAACTTTAGATGTGTCAATAATTCTATATTCTATTTGTAGTATTGTTAGCTTGTTTTTAACGGATGCATTTTTTTTACGTATGTCTTCTTTTACTTACATTGTAGGTTCGATTTTAATATTTTTTAGTGTAATGCTTTACTTTTTTGAGATATTTAAAGATGATGAAATCTTAAATTTTCATAAATCAATAGTATCGTACATAGCCGTTGGGACTTTAATTTTTCACTTAGTTGTAACACCAATATTTATTTATGGTTATTATTATAGTGCTACTAGAGCTCCTGAGTTTATTAATATTTATAGAATAATTCTTACAGTAGCCAACATTTTTATGTATACTTGTTACACTATTGGTTTTGTTGTATGCTCGAGAAAGAACAAATCTTATTAATAATATATTTTACCATTATAATCTTGTTTTTTATAATTTTTGGTATAATATTCTTTATTGCCTTCCAACGTCGAAAAAACAAACTACTTCTCGAAAAACTAAAAGCCGAACAACGATTCGAAGACGAGATTTTTAAATCCCGTATCGAGATCCAGGAACAAGCACTAAAAAATGTAAGTTGGGAGTTGCATGATAATATCGGGCAATTATTGTCTACTGCAGTAATGCAAATCAATATTATGGGGACAACCATAGACGAGGCTACGTCAGAATCATTACAAGATGTTCGTAAATTGGTAGGGGATAGTCTTCAGGAAATTCGTAATTTATCCAAAACGCTAAATAATGAAGTGATTCATAATATTGGATTAGAAAAATCAATACGAGTAGAACTAGATCGATTCGAAAAGTTACGTTTCCTTAAGACAAAACTTACAATTACAGGTGACGAATTTGACATCAATCCAAAAGACGAGATTATTTTATATCGCGTTATTCAGGAGTTTTTCTCAAACACTATAAAACACGCAGAGGCATCTAATCTGCATGTGGCCTTAGAATATGACCCGGATAAGCTAAATATAAAGGTACAGGATGACGGAGTTGGATTTGATATGAAAGCGGTACAGGCAAATTCTGGATTACTAAATATGAAAAGCCGTGCCGCTTTGGTTAAGGCAAAATTCAACTATAAATCGGCACCAGGAAAAGGAGTTTCAATTGCGCTATCCTATCCGATAAAAGATAAAGTTTGATTTTAAAACCGAATTAAATGAAAAAGAAGACCATCGTTATTGTTGATGACCACCTATTATTTGCACAATCTCTGGAAAGTTTAATTACAAAACTTGAAGCGTATGAGGTGTTGGCAATTTTGAAAAATGGGAAAGAGCTTACGCAATATTATATGCATAAACGTAAAGTGCCAGACTTGATTCTTCTGGATGTGAAAATGCCGGTTATGGATGGGATCCAAACAATGCAATGGCTTAAAGCAAATAAACCAGAACAAAAAGTATTAGCGCTAACCATGGAGGATGATGAAGATACGATCATCAAAATGCTTAGAGCGGGGGCAAAAGGATATTTACTAAAAGATATTCATCCCGAAAATTTTGAATTCGCCATGAAAATGGTTATCGAACAAGGTTTTTATTATTCTGGTAAAATTGAAAGTGCGCTACGAAACTCTGAGGATATGGATCAAAGCAGAGATTTTCATGAAAGGCTTACAGTGAAAGAGAGAGGGTTTTTGAAGCATGCATGCTCAGAGCTTACTTACAAAGATATTGCCGGTGAGATGGGACTAAGCCCAAAAACGATTGAAAATTATCGGGAATCAGTTTTTAAGAAATTAGAAGTAAAAACGAGAGTTGGATTGGTTATTTATTGTATGAAAAATAAACTTATTAAAATCGATTGAAACCCCACTTTAAAAATCTAAAATAACGCATTCAAAATAGTTAGTCGAACTCATCCTGCCGTAGTGCAGGATCTACTATTGTTTCATTTTTTTTGAATATTCATATTCACGGTAATTCTATCATATCGTCATGCTGAACTTGTTTCAGTATCTCATGATAATGGTATTCGATGTGTCATAGAATGAGACCCTGAAACAAGTTCAGGGTGACGTACACATTAAGATTTTTAACGGATGACCAAAAAGTTTTTTACAATAAATATATTGAACGAAATATTTTTCTATATTTGAATCAGAAATGAAAAAAATAAACGTAAATAGCAACACTGTCAATATTCAGGTGATTATTTCACATTGAAAAAGGGGTGTTGTGATACTAAAAATATAGAAAAAATCCCTTTGTATCTGCAAAGGGATTTTTTTGTTAAGCTAAAGCTATAATGCGTACGTCTAAAAATATAATTATCGAGGTCATTAGTATTGTTGTGATTTGTTCACCATAACGAAGGGTGTTGATATAGTTTAATATAACCGAATCCCTTCAAATATGTGAAGGGATTTTTTTATATCAGAAATGAATGTTTAATAAAAAGTAACAAATAGTGATTGTAAATAGAATGAATCTAATTGCCTGTAAATCAATAATTAAAAGAACTAAAGATGGTATTGGATATTGTAAGGATGTTAAATAATACGTAATGGTTTAAGCGCAACAAAATAATTTTATACTGTAGATTATTTATATGTATGAGAATATGTTAATAAGAAAGTTAAAATTTTAAGTAATTAATAAAAAATATACATTCAGAACGAATGAGCATTAATAAATATAGTAAACAAGTTACTCAGGACCATACACAACCAGCGGCTCAGGCAATGCTGCACGCGATTGGTCTGAAAGATGAAGATTTTAGCAAACCTTTGGTAGGTATTGCTAGTACGGGATATGAAGGAAACCCTTGTAATATGCATCTTAACGATTTGGCCAAATTGGTAAAGAAAGGAACATTAGAAGAAGATGTCGTTGGATTGATATTTAATACGATAGGGGTAAGCGATGGGATTTCTATGGGTACACCGGGGATGCGTTTTTCACTTCCTTCTCGAGATGTCATTGCAGATTCTATGGAAACCGTAGTACAGGCTATGTCTTATGATGGTATGGTTACCGTAGTTGGGTGTGATAAAAATATGCCTGGGGCGTTGATGGCAATGCTTAGATTGAATCGTCCCGCTATTTTGGTATATGGTGGTACTATTGCATCTGGATGTCACGATGGTAAAAAATTGGATGTTGTTTCTGCTTTTGAAGCTTGGGGAGAAAAAGTTGCAGGGACCATTACTCAAAAAGAATACAAAAATGTTATAGAAAAAGCCTGTCCTGGTGCGGGAGCCTGTGGCGGAATGTATACCGCAAATACAATGGCTTCTGCTATTGAGGCTCTGGGAATGTCTTTACCCTATAATTCATCGAACCCTGCTATTAGCAAAAATAAAGAAGAAGAGAGTGTTGCCGCAGGTCGCGCTATGCGATTGATATTAGAAAAAGATATCAAACCAAAAGATATTGTTACCAAAAAATCTCTCGAAAATGCAATACGATTGGTTACCGTTCTTGGTGGATCTACCAATGCAGTGTTACACTTCCTGGCAATTGCCAGAGCGGCAGATGTAGAGTTTACGCTAGCAGATTTTCAAAGAATAAGTGATGAAACTCCATTTCTTGCAGATCTAAAACCTAGTGGTAAATATTTAATGGAGGATGTACATGAAGTTGGAGGAATCCCTGCCGTATTAAAATATCTATTGAAGAAAGGCTTGCTTCATGGAGATTGTCTTACCGTTACCGGAAAAACATTAGCCGAGAACCTTTTGGATGTTGCAGATCTTACCAAAGGTCAGGATGTAATAAAACCACTTGAGAATCCAATAAAACAAACGGGACACCTTAGAATTATGTTCGGGAATCTCGCTGAAGATGGATGTGTAGCAAAAATAACAGGTAAAGAAGGGCTTCGCTTTCAAGGAAAAGCAAAAGTATTCGATGGAGAATATGCCGCAAATGACGGAATTAGAGATGGTAAAGTAGAAAAAGGTGATGTAGTCGTCATTAGATACGAAGGGCCAAAAGGTGGTCCGGGAATGCCAGAAATGCTGAAGCCTACAGCGGCCATTATGGGAGCAGGTTTGGGTAAAGATGTAGCATTGATCACCGATGGTAGATTCTCTGGTGGAACCCACGGTTTTGTCGTCGGCCATATTACTCCAGAAGCTCAGGAAGGTGGTTTGATTGGACTGGTAAAAGATGGTGATATGATTACTATCGATGCAGAAACCAATTCAATTGCAGTGGCTATTAATGAAGCTGAAATTAAGAAAAGAAAAGCTTCTTGGGTACAGCCAGAACTAAAATTCAGTAAAGGTGTATTATATAAATATGCAAAAACTGTATCGTCGGCATCAGAAGGGTGCGTAACCGATGAGTTTTAATAAAAACAACAATACGTTGCAGTGTTGATGTCAATAATTTGTCATTCCTGCGTAGGCAGGAATCTAACAAAATTTCAATGCTTAGCATTGATTTCAATAATTGTCATTCTGGTAAAAACCGGAATCTAAATAAAAGATCAAAGTCTTGATGTAAATAATCCGGACTCCAAATAAATAAAGCGTATGGAAACACAAACGCAAACGATAAAAAAGAATACAAAAGTGGTAACCGAAAAAATGACCGGAGCAGAAGCAGTAATTCGCTGTCTTTTGGCAGAGGGTGTTGATTTGATATATGGCTACCCGGGTGGAGCGATCATGCCCGTATATGATGAGTTGTATAAATATCAGGATCAGTTACAGCATGTGTTAACACGACATGAACAAGGAGCAACCCATGCGGCGCAAGGATATGCCCGAGCTAGTGGTAAAGTAGGTGTTGCTGTTGCAACTTCAGGACCTGGAGCTACCAATTTTGTAACCGGAATAGCAGATGCTCAGATCGATTCTACACCAATGGTATGTATAACCGGTCAGGTAGGTTCTCACTTGTTAGGTTCTGATGCATTTCAGGAAACAGATATTATAGGGATCTCTACACCTATTACTAAATGGAATCATCAGGTTACCAAAGCAGAAGATATACCAACTGTATTAGCTAAAGCATTTTATATTGCTCGTTCTGGTCGCCCTGGACCCGTATTAATCGATATTACCAAGGATGCTCAATTTGGAGAATTAGACTTTGTTTATTCAGCATGTAAAGGAATAAGAAGCTATAAACCGGTTCCGGAAACAGATCCAAAAAGTATAAAAGAGGCAGCCAAATTAATTAATGATGCCAAAAAACCCATGATCGTTTTTGGTCAGGGAGTGATCTTAGGAGAAGCCGAAGAAGAGCTGAAAAAGTTTATAGGAAAATCAGGAATTCCTGCCGCATGGACTATTCTAGGTCTATCGGCCTTGCCAACCGCTCATCCTTTGAATGTAGGAATGGTGGGTATGCATGGTAATTACGGACCCAATAAGTTAACAAACGAGTGTGATTTGTTATTGGCTATAGGAATGCGTTTTGATGACCGCGTAACCGGAAATTTACAGACCTATGCAAAGCAGGCTAAGGTAATTCATTTTGAAATTGATCCTGCCGAAGTAAATAAAAATGTAAAAGCCGATGTAGCTGTAATGGGTAATGTAAAAGATACGTTGGCACAAATACTTCCACTGGTCACACCAAAATCTTATGAATCTTGGTTAAAAGAGTTCAAGGATTATGATAAAATTGAATTTGATAAAGTGATCAAAGAAGAATTATACCCCAAAAAAGATGGTCTTTCTATGGGCGAAGTCCTTAGAGGAATTAATGAAGAAACCAAAGGGGATGCAATACTTGTTTCTGATGTGGGGCAGCATCAAATGATTGCCTGCCGATATGCCGAGTTTACAAAGTCCAAAAGTAATGTAACCTCTGGCGGTTTGGGTACCATGGGATTTGCTCTGCCTGCCGCTATTGGTGCAAAAATGGGTGCTCCGGATCGAGAAGTGGTTGCTATTATTGGAGATGGAGGGTATCAAATGACAATACAAGAGTTGGGTACAATTTTTCAGACAAGGGTACCGGTAAAGATTGTGGTGTTGAATAATGATTTCCTTGGGATGGTGCGGCAATGGCAACAATTGTTTTTTGATAAACGATATGCCTCTACCGAAATGGTGAACCCTGATTTTGTGAAAATTGCAGAAGGATATCATATCGATGCTAAAAGAGTAACCAAACGAGAAGATCTGCAAGGAGCTATTAAAGAAATGATCGCTTCAAAGGAACCCTACTTCTTGGAGGTTTGTGTTGAAAAAGAAAACAATGTATTTCCAATGATCCCAACGGGAGCATCGGTTTCTGATATAAGACTTGAATAATAAATAATAAAGAATGATGAATTCAGAATTCAGAATATGTGTGCGGCAATAGTATCTTCTATATTGAAGATTGAAGAAGAGAGTTGGGTTGAAGGTTTTATTAAAAAATAAATCATGGACAAAGAAAATTTTACAATATCGGTATACACCGAAAACAATATAGGATTGCTCAATAGAATTTCGGCTATCTTTTTAAAGCGTCATATTAATTTGGATAGTATGACCGCTTCGCAATCCGAGATCAAAGATGTGTTCCGGTTTACTATTGCAGTAAAAATAACCGAGGAACAGGTAAAGAAGATTGTTGGTCAAATAGAAAAGCAAATCGAAGTAATCAAAGCATTTTATCATAAGGAAGAAGATATTATCTATCAGGAAACGGCGCTGTTTAAAATTGAATCAAAATTGCTGTTTGAAGAACGCCAGATCCAGAATGTTATAAAAAATAGTAATTCGAATATCGTAACGGTAACCCCAGAGTTTTTTGTTCTAGAAAAGACAGGGAGACGCAGAGAAGTGGATGCTTTGTATCATAAACTAGAACCGTATGGATTAATGCAGTTTACCAGATCTGGCCGGATTGCAGTGACCAAAGAAAAGATGCATATTTCAACAATTCTGGAAAAATTTGCAATAGAAACTGTGTAAGGGATAGCAGCGGCATCCTTTTATCTTTGATCCCAGAGGCTCTCGAAGGGCTCAAAGATAAAAGATATAGCGAATAGCCCGACCCCTGATTTATCTGGGGATACACCCAAAAAAAGAAACAACTAAAATCAAAATTAAATCAAATTTCCGTAGTGGAAATAACAACAAATTAAAAAAAGAAATGGCAAATTATTTTAATACGCTATCATTAAGAGATCAACTAACACAATTAGGAAAATGTAGATTTATGGATGCCGATGAGTTTTCGGCTGGTGTTGATGCCTTAAAAGGGAAAAAAATTGTTATTGTTGGGTGCGGTGCACAAGGTCTTAATCAGGGATTGAATATGAGAGATTCTGGTTTGGATATTTCTTATGCTCTTCGTGCAGCTGCAATTAATGAAAAAAGGCAATCTTATAAGAATGCAACCGATAACGGTTTTAATGTGGGAACCTATGAGGATTTGATTCCGAATGCCGATGTGGTCATTAATTTAACCCCGGATAAACAGCATACGCAAGTAGTAAATACCGTGATGCCATTAATGAAAAAAGGAGCAACATTATCATATTCACACGGTTTTAATATTGTAGAAGAAGGGATGCAGGTTCGCGAGGATCTTACCGTAATTATGGTAGCGCCCAAATGCCCCGGTTCTGAGGTAAGAGAAGAATATAAAAGAGGATTTGGAGTACCTACCTTGATTGCAGTGCATCCAGAGAATGATCCGCAAGGGCATGGCCTGGATCAGGCAAAAGCCTATGCGGTAGCTACAGGTGGTAATAGAGCAGGTGTTTTAGAATCTTCATTTGTAGCCGAGGTGAAATCTGATCTTATGGGTGAGCAAACCATACTTTGTGGTTTGTTGCAAACAGGATCTATTTTATGTTTTGATAAAATGATAGAGAAGGGAATCGACCCTGGATATGCTTCAAAATTGATTCAATACGGTTGGGAGACTATTACCGAAGGTATGAAATATGGTGGGATCACTAATATGATGGATCGATTGTCTAACCTTTCCAAAATAAAGGCTTTTGAATTATCCGAAGAATTAAAAGATAGTATGCGTCCGCTGTTTCAAAAACACATGGATGATATCATGACTGGTCATTTTTCAAAAACCATGATGGAAGATTGGGCAAATGACGATAAAAACTTATTGGCATGGAGAGCGGCTACAGGAGAAACTGCTTTTGAAAAAACTCCAGCTGCAGATGTAGAAATTACGGAGCAAGAATTCTATGATAATGGGGTGCTTATGGTTGCTTTGGTAAGAGCTGGTGTAGAATTAGCTTTTGAAGCGATGACAGAATCTGGAATTATTGAAGAGTCTGCATACTACGAATCATTACATGAGACGCCACTTATCGCCAATACGATTGCCCGTAAAAAATTATTTGAAATGAATCGAGTAATTTCTGATACGGCAGAATATGGCTGCTACCTGTTTGATCATGCCTGTAAACCATTATTGGCTGATTTTATGAAAAAAATCGATACAGATGTGATCGGAAAGGCATTTGATAATGGAAAAAACGATGGAGTGGACAATGCAAAATTAATAGAAGTAAACGCAGTACTTAGAAATCATCCGATCGAGAAAGTAGGAGCAAGATTAAGAGCTTCTATGACAGCAATGAAAAGAGTAATATAATACGGTTTTAATCAATAAAAATGATGTAACCAACCATTTTTTGTATAGCCGGATCTGTTAAGGTTTTGAGATGTGTATTGTGTGACCTTTGATGGATCCTGGCTTACAAAAGTAAAGAACTAAGAATTATGAGAACTGCCACCACCACATATTTTCCGGCTTTAGAGGATATCCAAAAGGCAGCTTCTACCATTAAAGAAGTTGCAATGGTAACTCCTTTGATGAATAGTATTCGGTACTCAAGAAGGTATGACGCAAATATTCTACTCAAAAGAGAGGATCTACAGCGTGTGCGATCCTATAAGATCAGGGGGGCATACAATAAGATTAGTTCTTTAAGCAAAGAACAATTAGAAAAGGGAGTAGTGTGTGCCAGTGCTGGAAATCACGCTCAGGGAGTTGCGTTTGCATGTAATCATTTGGGCATTGAAGGGACAATTTATATGCCTTCGGTGACACCAAAACAAAAGATAGCACAAACACAAATGTTTGGTGGTGATCATGTAAAGATTGTATTAGAAGGAGATACCTTTGATGACTCCTCAAAAGCCGCAATGAAGATTTGCGAAACCGAAGGAAAAACATTTGTTCACCCCTTTGAAGATCCAAAAACCATTGAAGGACAGGGCACTATCGGTCTTGAAATATTTGAACAGGCAGATGTACCAATCGATTATGTTTTTGTAGCGATTGGCGGTGGCGGATTGGCCTCTGGATTATGTGGTGCTTTAAAAGCCTTATCTCCTAAAACCAAAATCATAGGTATAGAACCCGATGGAGCACCCTCTATGCTTACATCAATTAAAAATAATAAGAATACCGAGGTTTTGGATATCGATAAGTTTATCGATGGGGCCGCTGTTCAAAAAGTTGGGGACCTCAATTTTGAGATCTGTAAAGAACATCTGTCCGATATGTATACCGTTCCAGAAGGATTGGTATGCCAAACCATTCTTGATCTGTACAATAGAGATGCTATCGTTGTCGAACCTGCAGGAGCTTTAACGCTGGCAGCTTTAGAGTTTTATAAAGACAAAATTAAAGGGAAGAATGTAGTTTGTATAGTAAGCGGGAGCAATAATGACATTACTCGTACAGCAGAAATCAAAGAGAGAGCCTTGCTGTATGCAGATTTGAAACATTATTTCATAGTTCGTTTTCCGCAAAGAGCAGGTGCATTAAAACAATTTGTGGGCGAAGTACTTGGGCCCAATGATGATATTACCCATTTTGAATACTCTAAGAAATCCAGCAGAGAAAATGGACCCGCGGTAGTAGGAATAGAATTGAAGGATAAAAAGGATCTTGAACCTTTGATCTCTCGTATGAAAGAGCTTAGTTTCTTTGGAGATTATTTGAATGACAAACCAGATCTGTTTCAATTTTTGGTTTGATGATTATTGTAAATGTTCGTATTAGTTTCTAAGTGCTACTAAAGATTCTTGATATTTAGCTCATTTTACTCGATAATCGATATTTAAATGCTAAAGGAGGCTTGCCTCAAAATCAAAAATCAGTTTCTTACAAATGCCTCGTGGGCTTCCCCCGAGGTTCTTTACTAGTATTTAGTGTTTTTTTAAAACGTACATTATCAGGTGTTTAGATTTACTGTGTGAATTTTTTTACTAAAAAAATGTTAATTTAAACTTTTTATCGATATATTAACACATTTAAACGATAAAACCTAAATCTATTATGAAAAAATTATTACTTTTTACTGCAGTTGCTTTATTAGGACTAACTGCTACAAACGCTCAAGTAAAACTTGGTCTTGGTGTGGGTTATGCAATACCCTCTGGTGATATTGCTGATATTACAGACGGTGGTCTTTCTGCGCATTTTGAACTAGGATATGGTGTTACTGAGGATATTGATGTTTCGATTTTGTATCACGGAGACTTCTTAGTTGGTGGTGATGCGGATATAGCAGGACAAACAATATCTTACGGAGCAATAGCATTAGGAAGTTATATGCTTAATGGGCGATACTATTTTACGAAAGAAGGATTTAGACCTTATGGTAGTCTTGGCTTAGGTATCACTAGTGTAGGAGCAGTAGAAATAGAAGGAAACGGACAGACTTTAGAAGCTGATGGGAGTGAATCTAATTTCTCTTTCCGCCCAGCTCTAGGTTTTAAATATGGAGTTCTTAACATGAATATAGCCTATTTAAGTGCCGGTAAAGTTGGTGATAATTCAGTAAGTGATATTACAGTTAACCTTGGATTATTATTCACTTTCGGAGGAAAATAATAAATACCTACTATAAATTTATAAGAGACTGTCTGAATAGGCAGTCTTTTTTTTGTTTTTAGGGTAATAAAATATCAAATTAGTGATGAAAGCTTTGTAATTTTGAAAAAACCTTAAAAATTGATTAGTTTTTATTGTTTAAAGGTAATGCTTATTATTTTTTATGTAATATTGTACCATCTAGTTAACGAAAGGGGCTAAGGCCGACGATTTAGAGTTACTATTATGAAAACGGGAAATTTTATTTATTCAGAAGTTAATGTCCAATCTTTGAGCAAATTTGGTAATACTACAATACCTGCACGCCGTTTTCGCCGCCCCTTGTGGGTCTAATTTTCTTTTGAAGTAGGTGCGTCCTGCTTCCCCGAGAGACATATTCCATTTTCGATGTATAAAATGTATTAAGGGGTACTATTCCAGTATTTTTAATTCACTTATGCTAATCGATACTTTTTCGGAATCCTATCCTAAATTTTTAATAACGAAACTATTTGATAAACGGAATTACGTTTATGGAACAGGTAAATATCATAATTGCAGACGAAAGTCACTTTAAGTATTCACAGGAAATCTGTGATGTTATATCCGACTCTGCAAAAGTTCGAGGCACCGGTATTGCTAAGCGCACTCCCGACTATATACAAACCAAAATGGAGAACAGAAATGCAATCATTGCATTGTCTGGCAATCAATTTGCGGGGTTCTGTTATATCGAGGTTTGGGGCGATAAGAAGTATGTGGCACATTCTGGTTTAATTGTGCATCCGGATTATAGAAATCAGGGTCTGGCAAAAAAAATTAAAGAGTTCACATTTAATTATTCTTTAAAAAAGTATCCAGCCTCCAAAGTATTTGGGATTACTACTGGATTGGCGGTAATGAAAATTAATTCAGACCTAGGATATCGACCAGTTACTTTTTCAGAGCTTACCGATGACCCTAAATTTTGGTCAGGCTGTAAAACATGTGCAAATTTTGATATTCTGACATCCAAAGAGCATAAAATGTGCTTGTGTACAGGAATGTTATATGACCCATCAAAAAAGGTAAAGAAAAAAGAAAAATGGTTTAATAAGAAAGTATTGAAAAGATTAAAACATATTAAGCAAACCATGCTTACAAGCAATAAACAATTGTTATTATGGAAAAAGTAATATTGGCATATAGCGGTGGTCTGGATACCTCGTATTGCGTAAAATACCTTATGCATGAGAGAAACTTGGCGGTACATACCATTTTGGTAAATACAGGAGGTTTTTCAGAAAAAGAATTAGAAGAAACAGAGAAGAGAGCCTACGAATTAGGAAGTTCTGATCATGTGAATAAAACGATAGTAAATGAATTTTACCAAAAGGCAATCAAGTATCTAATTTTTGGTAATGTTCTTAAAAATAATACGTATCCACTTTCGGTAAGTGCAGAACGAATTTTTCAGGCTATTGAAGTAATCAATTATGCCAAGAAAATCGGAGCAAAATACATTGCTCATGGTAGTACCGGTGCCGGGAATGACCAAATTCGATTTGATGTAATTTTTCAAACATTGGCACCAGAAATAGAGATTATTACACCCATTAGAGACTTAAAACTTTCCAGACAAGAGGAGGTAGCCTATCTAGAGAAATATGGAGTAAACTACAGCTGGGAAAAAGCGCAATATTCTATTAATAAAGGTATTTGGGGAACCAGTGTTGGTGGAAAAGAAACCTTGACTTCTCATAATGCACTGCCAGAAGAGGCATACCCAAGTCAACTTCAAAAAGAAAAAGAAGAAACCATCATACTTAATTTTGAAAATGGAGAATTGGTTGGATTAGATGGTGTTAAAGATACCCCAGTGAAAAATATTCAAAAATTAGAAGAGTTAGCAAGCGCTTTTGCTATCGGAAGAGATATCCATGTGGGCGACACCATTATCGGAATCAAAGGAAGAGTAGGTTTTGAAGCTGCGGCTCCTATTGTGATTATCAAAGCACATCATTTATTAGAAAAACATGTGCTCACCAAATGGCAACAATATTGGAAAGAGCAATTGGCTAATTGGTATGGGATGTTACTACATGAAGGGAATTACCTGGATCCTGTAATGCGAAATATTGAGGTTTTTCTAGAAGATTCGCAAAAGTCGGTAACCGGAAATGTAACCGTGAAATTAAAACCATACCATTTTACGTTGGAAGGAATCGAATCTGATTATGATATGATGAAATCTGATTTTGGACAGTATGGAGAGATGAATAATTCCTGGACGTCTGAAGATGCAAAAGGATTTATAAAAATCTATGGTAATGCCAATAAGATATATCACAATATAAATCCAGGCGAATCATGATAAAAGTTGGAATCATAGGCGGATCAGGGTACACAGCTGGGGAGTTATTGAGATTGCTCGTTCATCATCCTAAAGTTGAGCTGGATTTTGTGTACAGTACTACCAATGCAGGTGTTGCTATTCATGAACAACATCCTGATATGATAGGAGAGATCGATCTAGAGTTTACAGATACAGTAAACCTTAATGTTGATGTGTTGTTTTTATGCTTAGGCCATGGAAGATCCCAGGCGTTCTTAAAAACTCATAACTTTTCAGAAACCACAAAAGTTATAGATCTGGGTAATGATTTTAGGTTAAAGAAAGATGAAAAATATTTAAATAGAGATTTTATCTATGGTTTACCAGAATTGCAAAAGGAGAAAATAAAATCGGCAAAGAATATTGCTAACCCGGGATGTTTTGCAACAGCTATTCAACTGGCACTATTGCCATTGGTTTCCAAAAGAAAAATTAAGGATGCAGTACATATTAATGCAACAACTGGAAGCACGGGAGCCGGAGTAATTCCTGGTAATACAACACATTTTAGTTGGAGAGATAATAATTTCTCTAGTTATAAAGTATTTACCCATCAACATATGGGAGAGATAGTACAAAGTTTACAACAAATGCAAAATGATTTTGAAGTTCCTCTGTTTTTTATTCCTAATCGAGGGAATTTCAGTAAAGGAATTTATGCAACGATATATACCAAATACGATGGTAGCGAAGAGGAAGCAAAAAATTTGTACAAGTCTTTTTATAAGGATGCTGAATTTACGACGATTTCGGATCAGGAAATTAGCCTGAAGCAGGTGGTTAATACAAACAAATGTATTCTTCATATCAGCAAAAAAAATGGAATGTTATTGATTACTTCGGTAATCGATAATTTAATCAAAGGAGCATCGGGACAGGCAATCCAAAACATGAATCTTATGTTTGGGTTTGAAGAAAAGACAGGATTAAAGTTAAAAGCGAGCGCCTTCTAGCCCCAAAGGGGGAACTAAATAGTTTTTATAAAGAGGGATATAATAAAATATTAGAAAGAAAGCATTTAAATGAATAATCAAGATAATTTATATAAAGAGAGTCAAACTCCCCCTTCGGGGGCTGGGGGGCTTACAATCATAGGAGTAGGTAATCTAGGAAAATCAATATTGTCGGGTTTGGCGAGTAGTGATTTACTAAATACAAAGGATATCACAGCGGTTGATAAGTCCAAATACAATCTAAAGGAAGTAGAAGAAAAGCTAAATGTTTCTACTTCACAAGACATTGTTGGATCCATAAAAAATGTCAAAAGGATAATTCTTTGTGTACAACCCAGACAACTGGATATCGTTTTGCAAGAAATTAAAGATATATTGACACCTGATCAAATTTTGATCTCTACCGTAACAGGAACTTCTATTGCTGAAATTAACGAAGTCATTCCTAACAATAAAGTGATACGAGTAATGCCCAATACGGGTGCTGCAAAAAAACTGTCGATGACTTGTATTGCAGCTAATGAAGATGTAAAAGAAGAACTAGCGTTTGTAGAAAAAATGTTTAACACCATTGGTCAAACATTAATTATCGAAGAACGGTTGATGCAAGCGGCAACGGTTCTGGGGGCTAGTGGTATTGCATTTTTTCTAAGATTTCTTAGGGCAATGATTCAGGGAGGTATCCAAATGGGATTTCATCCTCATGAAGCGCAAATTATCGCAGTGCAAACCGCTATAGGAGCTGCAACTTTGGTAGCCAAAAACGGGACACACCCTGAGCGGGAGATTGATAAAGTAACAACCCCACAGGGATGTACCATTGAAGGATTAAACGAGATGGAACATCAAGGATTGAGTTCCTCGGTAATTAAAGGAGTGATGGCTTCTTATGAAAAGATAAATACAATTAAGTAAGTAAATTAGTTGGTAGAAGTTAGTAGATAGATTAGGTGATTCTAAGGAGAATTAAGAAAATGTCATATAAACAGAAAACTATTCGGAAAATTTTAGAATCAAATTGAGAAAGCAAATTAAGACCAAAATAAACTAACAACTAACCACTAAAGACTAAAAACTAAAGAAATGAAACTATTTGATGTATACCCATTGTATGACGTAGAACCTGTAAATGCATATGATTGCATTGTGGTTGATAAAAACGGAATAGAATACCTAGATCTATACGGCGGGCATGCCGTGATTTCAATAGGGCATTCGCATCCGCATTATGCAAAAAGATTAAAAGAACAGATAGAGAAAATTGGGTTTTATTCTAATGCCGTTCAGAATAGCATGCAATCACAATTGGCACAAAAGTTAGGAAAGCTTTCAGGATATGAGGACTACCAATTGTTTTTATGCAATTCGGGTGCAGAGGCGAATGAAAATGCTTTGAAATTGGCTTCATTCCATACCGGTAAATCAAGAATAGTTGCCTTTAATAATGCATTTCACGGGCGCACATCGGCAGCCGTTGCTGCTACCGATAATGCGAAGATCAATGCTCCGATTAATAAACAGCAAGAAGTTACTTTTTTGCCTCTTAATGACATTGATCTGGTAAAGGACGAATTACAAAAAGGTGATGTATGTGCTGTAATTATTGAACCCATCCAAGGAGTTGGAGGGTTAGATGAGGGGGAAACTACATTTTTTCAGCAATTAGAAACATTATGCCATGAATTTGGCGTGGTTTTAATTCTAGACGAAGTACAATCGGGATATGGTAGAACCGGGAAGTTTTTTGCACATCAATATCATGGGATTACTCCCGATATAATATCGATTGCCAAAGGAATGGGAAATGGTTTTCCGGTTGGAGGGATTATGATTGCACCACATATCAAACCCAAGCATGGGATGCTAGGAACTACCTTTGGAGGGAATCATTTGGCATGTACTGCGGCATTAGCGGTTTTAGAAGTGCTTGAAGCAGAAAACCTAATGGATAACGCAAGATTAACCGGAGAATATTTTATGTCTCTGGCTAATAAGATACCCGGGGTACAAACGATAAAAGGAAAGGGATTAATGTTGGGATTAGAGTTTGATTTTGAAGTAGGGGATCTTAGAAAGAAACTAATTTATGATCAACATATTTTTACAGGAGGCGCCATGAACAAAAAACTGTTACGAATACTTCCTCCATTAAACATTGGCAAGAAAGAAATTGATCAATTCATAAAAGCGTTACAAAACGTATTGATAGTAGAAAAAGTGTAATAATGAGCTTGGTATTAAACATATCGCAAAGAAATTCGGTTTTAGAAAAAATGGCTGTTTTGGTAGATCAAAACAGAGCAGCTATACTGCAGGTGAATCAAAAGGATTTGAAAAGTTACTCTGGAAATGATAAGTCCATGTACGACCGATTAAAAGTAGATAATGTAAAGATCAATGGGATGATTTCTTCCCTTCAGCAATTGGTACAACAAGATGATCCGGTTGGAGTGGAACGATTCAGATTTAACCATGATAATGGAATGCAGATATTCAATAAAACAGCTTCTTTTGGTACACTGCTGATTATTTATGAATCAAGGCCCGATGTAACTATCGAGGCTGCAGGAATTGCTTTTAAATCAGGTAATAAAATTTTACTTAAAGGAGGAAAGGAATCACTCAATTCTAATCTTGAAATTGTAAAACTTTGGCACCAGGCACTTTCAGAAAATAATATCACGACCGATTGGGTAGCATATCTAAATTATAGCAGAATAGAAACTCAGGCTTTTTTAGAAAAGCCTACGCAAAATGTGGATCTTATTGTTCCGCGAGGCGGAGAAAAACTAATTGAGTTTGTAAAAACCCATGCCACCTGTCCTGTTATTGTAAGCGGTAGAGGAAATAACTTTGTGTATGTGCATAAAGAAGCAGATAGAGCTTTGGCGTTAGATAACATTATCAACGGAAAAACGGATAAAATTTCGGCTTGTAATGCTGTTGATAAGGTATTGATTGACAAAAACCTTCCGAATAAAGAGGATTTTGTAAGGAACCTGATCACAAGTCTTAAAAACTACGAAGTTGAAATATTAGGAGATACTTCGCTTTCAAAATACGAAGAAGTAACCCCTATTTCAAACAAAACAATATGGCATGAAGAGTTTTTGGATTATAAAATTGTTATCGGCGAGACTGAAAATGCAAGAGATGCAATTTCAACAATAAATGAATACAGTGGAGGGCATTCTGCTGCAATTATTACTAGAAATAAAAAGGAGGCCGAAACCTTTATGTCATCCGTAGATTGTGCAGCTGTATACCACAATGCATCGACACGATTTACCGATGGTTTTCAGCTAGGTTTGGGAGGCGAATTGGCAATAAGTACAGATAAATTACACCAAAGAGGTCCGATTGGATTACAACATTTGGTAACAAATAAATGGTATATACATGGCGATGGGCAAATTAGATAAAAAGAGGATTGTATTAAAAATAGGATCCAATACCCTTACCAAAGAGACCGATCAAATCTCCAGAGGCAAAATAGAGGATATTGGTAGGCAGATAGTGGCTTTACAAGACGAATACGAATTTGTGATTGTAAGCTCAGGAGCTATTGCTGTTGCAAAACAATTTGTGAATTTAGAAAGTAATGGAAAAGAAATCAATGTAAAACAAGCCCTGGCATCTATCGGGCAACCACATCTAATGCGAATTTTTCAAGAAAGCTTTAGGGATCTGGGTCTGTTAACCTCGCAATGCTTACTATCATATTCTGATTTTGAAAGAAAGCAATCAAAAAAGAATATTGTTAACACAATTAATGTACTGGTTGCAAATAATTATATACCCATTATTAATGAAAATGATACGGTAGCCACCGATGAAATCCAGTTTGGAGATAATGATAAACTAGCAGGTCTTACTGCTGCATTACTAGATGCAGATTTGTTAGTGATTGCGACCAATACAGATGGAATATGTACTAGAGCATCTGTTGAGAACAGTACTTATCAAACCATAAAAGAAGTACATAATATTGAGGTGTTAGAAAACGAAGTAGTGTCTTCCATTTCTTCTCATGGAACGGGAGGAATGAAATCTAAGATCGAAGCAGCTAAAATAGCGCAAAATTCAAATATTGAAACTTGGATAGTGAATGGATTGAAGGATAATTTCATGATAGATGCCATTAATGATAAAGTTCCATTTACAAGAATTAATAAAGAAAATAGAGAAGAGAAAAAAGACAATATAATAGAAGTTACATAGAAACAATATTAGCAAATGAAAGGTAAGCGGCATAATTACAAAAATTTAAAAATTTGGCAGTTAGGATTAGAGATCGCTAATAATATCTCTGATGTTTTATTGGAGTTTCCAAAACATGAAACGTATGATCTGAGTTCACAAATGAGCAGATGTTCCGTATCAATACCAAGTAATATAGCAGAGGGTTCGGCAAGGAGTGATAAATCATTTATTCATTTTATTAATATTTCTTTAGGCTCATCCTTTGAACTTGCAACTCAATTATTGATTGCAAAACATAGAAAATACATCAATGAGCAAAATTTAAAAAATTTAGAAAATAGATTAGAAGAATTTCAAAGAATGACAATGAGTTTTCAAAACAAACTCTAAAAAGTCTTTTCTCTATTTTCCTTCTTCTTTTCTCTTAAAAGATAAAAATGAAAAACTACTTTTCCATAAAAGATATTGATTCCCTTAATACTTGGGTACAAGAAGCGATTGAGTTAAAGAAAACACCATTATCCCATAATCAATTGGGAAAAGACAAAACTATTGGACTGTTGTTTTTTAATCCGAGCCTACGTACCCGTTTAAGTACTCAAAAAGCGGCCATGAATTTGGGTATGAATGTAATCGTAATGAATTTTACAGGAGAAGGATGGTCCCTGGAATACGGAGACGGAACTGTAATGGATCAAGGAAATTCTGAACATGTAAAAGAAGCCGCACAAGTGGTTTCACAATATTGTGATGTATTAGCAATTCGTGCTTTTGCTAAGTTAGAGGATAGAAAAGATGATTATAGTGAGAAGGTATTAAAAAGCTTTATTAAGTATGCTGCTATTCCTGTTATTAATATGGAAAGTGCTACGGGTCATCCTTTACAAGCTTTAACAGATGCCATAACAATTACCGAACATAAAAAAACAGATAAACCAAAGGTTGTACTATCATGGGCACCGCATCCAAAAGCCCTACCACAGGCTGTTGCCAATTCTTTTGTAGAGATGATGCAACACATGGATACTCATTTTGTAATTACCCACCCAGTGGGATTTGAGTTAGCCAGTGAAATTACTAAAGAGGTGCCCATTGATTACAACCAGGAAAGTGCATTTAAAGATGCAGACTTTATCTATGTCAAAAATTGGAGCTCATATAATGATTATGGAAAAATAGGAGAGGATAAAAGTTGGAAGATTACCCAGGAGAAAATGAATCTTACAAATAATGCAAAATTTATGCATTGTTTACCCGTAAGAAGAAACGTAGTAGTTGAAGATGCCGTAATCGACAGTGAAAATTCAATAGTGATAGAACAAGCTAACAATAGAACGTATGCCGCTCAATTGGTGTTGAAGAAAATATTGGAAACTAAATAAGTAGTTTAATACATACAAGTTCCCTCTCCTTGGGGAGAGAGGGTTAGGGAGTAATCTATTAAGAAATGAAAAAACAACAATTATTAGTCGCTAAAATAGGAGGGAACATCATCGAAGATGAAAAAGCCTTAGCTTCTTTTCTAGAGGATTTCGCCAAAATAAAAGAACCAAAAATCCTAGTACATGGAGGAGGGAAATCTGCTACTCAGTTAGCTTCTAAACTTGGGGTTAAGACAGAAATGATTGATGGGCGAAGAATAACTTCTGCTGAGAATTTGGATATAGTGGTAATGACGTATGCAGGATTATTGAATAAAACAATCGTTTCTGGTCTGCAGAAATACGGTTGTAATGCCTTGGGATTTACAGGAGCAGATGCCAATGTGATTTTGGCAGAAAAAAGACCAGTACAATTTGTTGACTATGGATATGTGGGGGATGTAACCAAAGTAAATACAAAAACGATTAAGGGAATCTTGGAGCTTGGAATTACCCCTGTCTTTTGTGCGGTTACGCATGATGCAAACGGACAATTGTTTAATACCAATGCAGATACGATTGCTTCGGAAATTGCTTCGGCTATGGGTAAAGAATATGAAGTGTCTTTATTCTATTGTTTTGAACTGAAAGGGGTTCTCGAAAATATTAATGACAAGGATTCTGTGATAGAGCATATAGATTTAGAAAAGTATACCCAATTAATAGATGCTAAAGTGATTGCTGATGGAATGTTACCAAAACTGCAAAATTGTTTTGATGCATTACAGAAAAATGTAAGTAAAGTGCATATTGCTAACGCAGAATTTATAAAAGATAACCAAACAAGACATACCACATTGAGTTTGTGAGGTGTGCAGTGGTGAGTAAGTTAGAGATGAGTTAGCTCAAAGTAAAATTAAAAAGGAACTCGAAATACTCACATACCCAAAAACTCAAAGACTAATTATGATAGAACAACTAACAAATAACGCCATTAAACTATTACATCGGTTGATAGAAACTCCATCTTTTTCTTCAGAAGAAGATAAAACCGCTTTGCTTATTGAAGATTGGTTCAAACAACACGATATTTCTTTCGAAAGAGAAAATAACAATATCTGGGCATACAACAAGTATTTTGATGAAGCTAAGCCTACAATTTTACTAAACTCTCATCATGATACTGTAAAACCTAATGGTAATTATACTAATGATCCATTCAAAGCTTTTGTTGAAGATGGAAGACTTTATGGATTAGGTAGTAATGATGCCGGAGGGTGTTTGGTTTCTCTATTGGCGACATTCACATATTTCTATGATAGAAAAGATGTAAACTACAATTTTGTGATGGTAGCTTCGGCCGAAGAGGAAAGTAGCGGTCCACTTGGATTAAAAAGCGTATTAAAATACTTAAAAAATGTTGAGTTTGGTATTGTTGGAGAGCCCACATTAATGCAATTGGCAGTGGCCGAAAAAGGACTTTTGGTGTTAGATGTTTCTGTTAACGGAATGGCAAGCCATGCGGCACATCCCAATAACGATAATTCTATTTATAACGCCCTGGAAGTAATTCGATGGTTCAAAGAATATGAATTTGGAAAAGAGTCTGAAACCCTTGGCAAGGTAAAAATGACAGTAACACAGGTAAATGCGGGAAAACAACATAATGTAGTTCCTTCTCATTGCGATCTGGTGGTAGATGTAAGGGTAAATGATAAATACAAAAACGAAGAGGTTCTGGAAATTGTAAAGGAAGCAATGCCCAAAAATGTTGAGGTGAAACCAAGGTCATTGCACCTGGGATCTTCTTCAATTCCAATAGATCACCCTATTGTAAAATCGGGTATCACTTTAGGAAGAACTACGTATGGGTCGCCAACATTATCGGACCAATCGGTGTTAAGTTGTCCTTCATTAAAACTTGGACCAGGAGATTCAACACGATCTCATTCTGCAGACGAATTTATCTATGTAGATGAAATCAAAGAAGGAGTAGCATTGTATATAAAAATATTAGAAGGAATTGTTTGATCAACATTAAGTTGTCATTCCAGCGTAGGCTGGAATCTATAATAGTACGCATAGAGATTAAAATAGTAGAACATGAAACTCTGGGATAAAGGATTACCAACAGATCAGAAAATAGATATGTTTACCGTAGGTAACGATAGACAGTTAGATTTGGTAATTGCCAAATATGATGTAAAGGCAACCTTGGTGCATGCCAAAATGTTGCATAAAATTGATTTGTTATCTGATACAGATATCTCTGATATTGAAAGAGAACTCAACAATCTACAAAAAGAAATTAAAGACGGTACTTTTATTATTGAAGATCAGTTTGAGGATGTTCACTCAAAAATAGAGTTCGAATTAACCAAAAGAATTGGAGATGCCGGAAAGAGAATTCATACAGCCAGATCAAGAAATGATCAGGTTTTGGTAGCGATGCATTTGTATTTAAAAGATGAGTTGCAACAAATTAAATCTTTGGTTAAAGAACTATCTCAAAATCTATTGGATTCTGCAGAAAAGTATAAAGAAGTTCTACTACCCGGATATACACATTTACAAATTGCAATGCCTTCGTCGTTTGGGCTTTGGTTTTCGGCATATGCTGAAAGTTTTGTAGATGATCTTCATTTCGTTAATGCTGCATTAAAAGTAGTAGATCAAAATCCCTTAGGGAGTGCTGCAGGCTATGGTAGTTCATTTCCAATAGATAGAGGGTTTACCACAAAAGAATTAGGTTTTGAAACTTTAAAGTTTAATGTAGTAGCCGCCCAAATGAGTAGAGGAAAATCTGAAAAGTCTACTGCTTTTGCGTTAAGTAGTGTAGCAGCAACACTTTCAAAACTTGCTATGGATGTATGTCTGTATATGAGTCAGAACTTTGACTTTATGAGTATTCCTTCAGAGTTTACAACGGGATCCAGTATCATGCCTCACAAGAAAAATCCAGATGTATTTGAGTTGATCAGAGGGAAATGTAACAAAATTCAAGCGCTGCCTTATGAGCTAACCCTGTTGACTAACAATTTACCAAGTGGGTATCATAGGGAATTTCAGTTGCTTAAAGAAGGAATCGTGCCTGCTATCCAAGACATAAAGGCATCGTTAGAAATGGCAATGTATGCGCTAAAAAATATCAGAGTTAACAAAAGTATTATGGATGATCCCAAGTATGACTATCTCTTTAGTGTAGATACTCTGAATACTTTGGTGATGAACGGAATGTCGTTTAGAGATGCCTATGTAAAAATTGGAAAAGACATAGAGAATGCAAATTATAAACCAGAAAAAAATACAAAACACACACATATTGGAAGTATAAATAATTTGTGCCTTAAAAGCATAGAAGAGAAACTGAAGCAAGTTTAATTGAGTGTAAGTTGAGTTAGTTTAATTTTTTGGCTTCAGTCTAGACCCCCAGAGGAGTTGTTAACCTGTGGGGGTTGTTTTTGTTCAGCGATAAATAGTATCTTAGAATCAAATATTAAATAGATGAAAATTACCTGTTTCGGAGAAGTACTTTGGGATATATTTCCTAAACATAAAAAAATTGGCGGAGCCCCTCTTAATGTGGCTTTACGACTTAAAAGTATGGGGATAGATTCTTCCATCATTACTAAAATCGGCAATGATGATTTGGGAAAAGATATAATGAAGTATGTAGATGAACGAGGATTGCCTACGAATACATTTCAGGTGGATAAACAACATAAAACAGGTGAGGTTCTGGTAACATTAGATCATGAAAATACCGCCACATATGAAATAAGTCAACCCGTGGCATGGGATTTTATAGAATATTCAGAAGTCGTAAAAGAAGAGGTAAAACGGTCTGATGCGGTTATATTTGGAAGTTTAGCTAGTAGGAATTATGTTTCCAGAAATACATTGCTTCAATTGTTGGATGCTGCAAGGTTTAAGGTCTTAGATGTAAACCTAAGACCACCTCATTACGATGCTATCTTACTTTCAGAATTAATGAAGAAAGCGGATTTTATAAAACTAAATGACGAAGAATTAGAAGAAATTTGTAGGCATTTCAAAATACACAAAAATACCCTTGAGGACCAAGTAAAGGCAATCGCAACATATACCAATACAAATCAAATATGCATTACCATGGGAGGAAAAGGAGCTATATTATTCTATAACAATGCCTTCTATAATAATTCGGGATATACTATAAAAGTAGTAGATACTGTTGGAGCCGGAGATTCATTTTTGGCTACTTTGATTTCAGAATTACTTCATGAAAATGATCCACAAAAGTCTATTGATTTTGCTTGTGCCGTTGGTGCTATGGTTGCAGGTAGTAAAGGTGCCAATCCTGTATTTACAAAAAAACAAATACAGGATTTTATAGAAAGTAAAAGCTAATAAAGAATGATATGCTGACAAAGTAGTATCTTTAAAAGACACATTTAATCATTTTGACCATGGCTCAGAAAAAGATAAACCGAAGACAAGCAGTTAAAAACATATCACTAGGTGTTGGAGTTATAAGCCTTGGTGGTACAATGATAGCAGGCCAAACAAAAGACGCCGTAGACAATAACATTAATAGTCTTCCTGTGTCTTTAAAAGGGAATATAAATCATTCAGTATGCAGGTGGTGTTATCGAAAAATTCCTTTACAAGAATTGGCTCAAAAAGGAAGGGATATAGGTTTAAAAGCAATCGACTTGTTAAAACCAGATGAATGGAAAATTGTTAGGGATGCCGGGTTAAAGTGCTCCCTGGCTACAGACACTTTTGCTAGTATTACAAGCGGGTTTAATGATCCCAAAAATCATCAGAAATTACAGAAAGAGTATGTAGAACTTATTTCTAAAGCTTCACATGCTGGGATAAAACAGGTCATTGTTTTTTCTGGAAATCGAAATGGTATTTCTGATGAAGAAGGATGGGAGCAGTGCGCTATTGGATTAAATCCGCTGGTAAAACATGCCGAAAAGAATAATGTAACTTTAATAATGGAGTTGCTTAATAGTAAAGTAGATCATAAGGACTACCAATGTGATCACACTCCATGGGGAGTGGCTTTGGTAGATAAAATAGGCTCTTCAAATTTTAAACTATTGTATGATATTTACCATATGCAGATTATGGAAGGTGATATTATTGCCACCATTAGGAAGTATCATAATTACATTAATCATTACCATACCGGAGGGGTTCCTGGAAGAAACGAAATTAATGATAACCAGGAGCTTAATTATCCAGCGATTATGAAAGCTATAGTAAAAACTGGCTTTAAAGGATATGTAGCGCAAGAGTTTATCCCTACATATGATGATACGTTGAAAGCTTTAAAAGAAGGGATTACAATTTGCGATGTTTAGCTTCTAAGGAACTAATCTTTTCAAATCGTCGATTACATTAATATTATGCCGCAAACTTGCATATAGAATAAATAAAATAAAAATTGCAATTGTAAAACCAAAAAGAGTCCCATTTTTATTGGTGCTAGAGAATTTTTTTGAAGTCTTCAGGTAGGCCTGAGATAGTTTTTTAGTGTATTTGGTGACCAACCCAAATGCAGGAGCAAAAATTAATACCACAATAGCCATATCTATAATCACCAAAAGATATCCATCTTGTTCAATATGGGTTTTTACATATTTAATGATATGCTCATTAATTAAGGCAGCACACAGAACCGCAACTGCGTAAATAGCATACTGAGTTAGTTTTTTATTATTCATGAGGCCGATTTACTATTTTTTTAAGGTTGAAAAGCTAATAAAACTATTGGATTAAATCAAAATTTTATGGAAACAAAACGTTTTTAACTTTTGTTTTATTATACACTAATAGTAGTAAATTCATTAATATTTTAAGATTTTTTTTGCTTTTTATTAATGAAAAATAATGTTTGTTTAACAAATTTAACGCTAAATTGATATATTTATGCTAAATAAGTATATATGAAGATTAATACATGCCCAAACTGCGGTTCAGACGAGTATATAAAGAGTGGAATTGTAAATAACAGACAGCGATTTAAATGTAAAGCGTGTGGTTACTTTTTTTCTGTAAACAAAATTGGAAAAAAAATTGATGATTACTATGTGAACAAAGCGCTACAATTGTATTTAGAAGGATTAACGTATAGAGAAATTGAACGAATCCTCGGAATTTCTCATGTCAGCATAATGAACTGGGTAAAGAAATACAATATTAAAAGACCTTATAATTCTGAGTACCATCCAACCTATAAAATACTCAATGCATCAGAGTTATCTATGTATTTTCAAGATGTTACTAATTTGTCTGGGGCTGGAGCGGTGGTAACTGAATTAGGAGACAAGTTTATGCTCATAAAATGGGAACGTTTTCGAGATTAAGTATAGTAAATTAACAAATAAGTATATTAATTTTTTGTGAACTCATACTTTTTTGGAGATTAGTAGTGCGCACAAAATCAAATTATTACTAATCTTAATCTTTTAAAACTCTATGAGAAAACAACTAATAGTGCTGTTAGGCTTAAGTTTTTTTGCCTTACAGTTTACGTATTCACAAGGATCGCCGGATTATGATGGCGGACTTAAAGTGAAACTCAACGAAGAGGGAACCAAATACTTCAGAGTAATTTCGTGGGTGCAGTTCTGGGCCAGATATCAGGATGAAGTACCAGATGATGTTAGTAACACCAGTATGAGTATCCGAAGAGCTCGTATTCTGGCATATACACAGATCAATAAAGATTTCTTAATTCTTACTCATTTTGGTCTCAATAGCTTAAATGCTAACAATCAGAGCCCTTTGGGAAGAGGGGAAGAATCTCAATTATTTTTTCATGATGTTTGGGGGCAATATAATTTAGGTGCAAATCATGCCATTGGGGCTGGTCTTCATTATTGGAACGGAATCTCCCGTCTTAATAACCAAAGTACTCTTAATCTTATGACATTGGATAATAACAGGCAATCCTGGGCTACTATCGGATTATCCGACCAATTTGCCCGTCATATAGGTATTTATGCCAAAGGATCTTTTGGTAAATTACAATATCGTGTTTCAATCAATGAATCAGGGACAAACAATCTTCAGGAAGGCACAGACCCCACTCCAGATGGTGCTGCGGTTTATGCAGGAAGAAGGCTATTAGGTTCTAAAGATGCAGGGAAGAATTTTGCAGGTTATTTTGATTATAACTTTCTTGATCAAGAATCAAATTTCTTACCATATAAAGTAGGATCATATATCGGAGGCAAAAAGGTTTTTAATGTGGGTGCCGGATTCTTTTTTCATCCAAAAGGAAGCGTAATTGCCAATTCTACTGGAGAACTTGAAGGCGAGGATGTAGCCATTTTTGCTGTAGATGCCTTTTATGATGCTCCTTTAGGTGAAAATGGATCTGCAATTACTGCCTATGCTACTTATCAAAATAATGATTACGGAGAAAACTTCACCTTAGGCCAGACCTACGAAACAGGCGATATGATTTATGGTCATGTTGGGTATGTGATCCCTAATGATAATAAAAAAACCAAGTTTCAACCCTATGCATCCTTCAATACGCGGTCGATAGATGCTATAGATGACAATGCCACAACTTTTGGAGTAGGAGCGAATGCATATTTTAGTGGTCACCACTCAAAAATCACCTTAGAATATTTAAACACGAAATACGGAGATAATGATGCGCAAAGCTTTGTTACACTTCAGGCTATGATTTACTTATAAAATTTAAACTTATGACAGATAAACAAAAAGCAGTCGCGTACTGGAAAGAAAATCTCAGGTACTTAGTGATTCTATTAACAATTTGGTTTATAGTTTCCTATGGAGCAGGAATACTTTTCAAAGATGCGTTAAACAACATAAGACTAGGGGGTTTTAAATTAGGTTTCTGGTTTGCGCAACAAGGTTCTATTTATGTTTTTGTGATACTCATTTTTGTATATGTACGATTAATGAATAAACTGGACAAAAAATATGGTTACGATGAGTAATCTTAATACTAACCAAAAAAATATATTATTATGAGCGTTCAAGTATGGACATGGATTTTAGTAGGGATTACTTTCACCCTTTATTTTGGGATAGCCATATGGGCTAGAGCCGGTTCTACAAAAGAATTTTATGTAGCTGGTGGCGGTGTTTCTCCATTAGCAAACGGTATGGCTACTGCAGCAGATTGGATGAGTGCTGCTTCATTTATCTCGATGGCAGGCTTGATATCCTTTATGGGATATGACGGTTCTGTATTTTTGATGGGTTGGACTGGGGGATATGTACTCCTTGCACTTCTGTTAGCACCTTATCTCAGGAAATTTGGAAAATTTACTGTTCCAGATTTCATTGGGGATCGATATTACTCTAATACCGCAAGAACAGTAGCGGTTATTTGTGCATTGATTGTTTCATTTACATATGTAGCTGGGCAAATGCGAGGTGTTGGAATCGTGTTTTCGCAATTCCTGCAGGTAGATATTAACCTCGGGGTTATTATTGGTATGGCTGTGGTGCTAGTTTTTGCTTTTTTAGGCGGAATGAAAGGAATAACATATACGCAGGTAGCACAATATTGTGTATTGATATTCGCATTTATGGTTCCTGCATTTTTTATCTCGATGCAAATGACAGGAAATATCATTCCCCAAATAGGAATGGGAGGAACCGTTGAAGATGGAACTTATTTGCTGGAAAAGTTAGATGCATTACACACTCAGCTAGGGTTCAATGAATACACAGACGGTTCAAAATCAACCTGGGATGTTTTTGCTATTACATTAGCACTTATGGTTGGTACTGCTGGATTACCACATGTGATTGTACGTTTCTTTACGGTGCCTAAAGTTAAGGATGCCCGTAAATCTGCAGGTCTTGCATTATTGTTTATTGCAATTTTGTATACCACTGCCCCTGCAATAGCTGTTTTTGCAAGAACCAATCTTATTGAGACCGTAAGTAATACCCAATATGAAGAAGTTCCGGAATGGTTTAAAAACTGGGAAAATACGGGGTTAATTGCCTGGACAGATAAAAATAAAGATGGTAAGATACAGTACGTAAATGGAAGTGCAACCGATGGAAAACCAGTATACACAGATCAAAGAGGACAATACGGCGAGCGATTGGTCTCTAATGCCAATGATTCTGCAAATGAATTGTATGTAGACAGAGACATTATGGTATTGGCTAACCCAGAAATTGCAAATTTACCAAATTGGGTTATTGCCTTGGTAGCAGCAGGTGGTTTAGCAGCGGCTTTATCTACCGCAGCAGGTTTATTATTAGTAATTTCTACTTCGATTTCACATGATTTAATAAAAAAACAAATCAAACCTAATATCTCGGAAAAAGGAGAGCTTTTGGCAGCACGTATCAGTATTTTGTTTGCGATTATCGTTGCAGGATTATTCGGTATTTATCCGCCAGGTTTTGTAGCAGCCGTCGTTGCACTGGCCTTTGGATTGGCAGCAGCTTCATTCTTCCCAGCAATAATATTGGGTATTTTTGATAAACGAATGAATAGACAAGGAGCCGTATCTGGTATGATCGTTGGTATTACATTAATGTTATTCTATATGATCAGATATAAGACAGGGCTAATAGGTGTAATGGATCCAAGACCGGCTAGTGAATGGTGGTTCGGGACATCTCCTGAAGGTTTTGGAACCATAGCAATGATTGTCAATGTTGTTGTTTCTGTTGTGATATCTCGTATCACAGCTGCTCCGCCAGAAGAAGTACAGGATATTGTAGAACATATTCGAATCCCGAGTGGAGCGGGAGAAGCATCTTCACACTAATTTTAATTTAGAAGAATACGGTGTTATACCATAGTATAGCACCGTTTTTTTCCTAACTTTATAAAGTTAATTGTGCTACAATGAAGAAAAGACATCAACAAAAACTCATAGTACTTTCCTTAGTGTTGTTTTTGCTGTGGAATGTTCCGTTGGTATTGATTTTTGATCATTCTGGCGAAATTTTTGGGTTTCCGATGATCTATTTTTTTATTTTTCTGATTTGGATATTGGCTATCGTTATTTCATTCTTCATATTACATAGACACTATGAATAATTATCTTTTGATATCTATCATTATTGTCTATTTGGCTTTTTTGTTTTTGATTGCCTTTTGGGCCGAAAAAAACTCAAAAAGCAAATGGGTTAATAACCCGTATATCTATGTATTATCGCTAGCAGTATATTGTTCTGCATGGACCTATTACGGAAGCGTTGGTATCGCTTCGCAATCAGGGATCAGTTTTTTGACTACTTATTTAGGACCTGTAATCTCATTACCGCTTTGGATATTGGTAATGCGCAAGATTATACAGGTTTCAAAACAACATAAAATCTCAAGCATAGCAGATTTTATATCCTTACGATACGGAAACAATCGTTTTCTAGGAGCATTAGTAACCGTTATCTGTGTTTTTGCCATTGTACCTTATATTTCGTTACAACTTAAAGCTATTTCAGAAACTTTTGAAATTATTACTGATGAGACTAGTTATGTTTCAACTACAATATTAGATGACTCTACCTTTTATATTGCTGTACTGCTTGCAATTTTTGTGGCCTTTTTTGGTACTCAAGCAACCGATGCTTCACAACGTAGAAAAGGGATAATGACTGCCGTAGCCGTAGAGTCAATTCTAAAACTCGCCTTTTTCCTTATAGCTGGAGTATATGTTACATTTTTCTTATTCGATGGGACATCAGATATTTATCAGCAAGCTTCACAACTTGATAATTTTAAAGAAATAACCTCTTTCAATGGTTTAGAATCAGGTTTTAACTGGATGTTCATGATCATGCTTTCGTTTTTTGCAATTTTTTTGTTACCTAGACAATTTCACGTTGCTGTAGTAGAAAATGACAGAGAGCGTTATTTAAAAAAGGCGATATGGATGTTTCCATTATACCTGCTTTTGTTTAATGTTTTTGTGATTTTTATTGCCTGGGGAGGAAATCTTACGTTGACAGGTGATGTAAATCACGACTATTATACGCTGCTTTTACCACTACAAAACAATAATGTAATATTGGCAATGTTGGTGTTTTTAGGTGGTTTTTCGGCGGTAATTTCGATGGTGGTGGTTTCTACATTGGCACTGTCAACAATGGTAAGTAACAATTTGATTATTCCGTACGGTTTCTTAGACAAGTTTATACAAGGGAATCCCGAAAAGAATGCTAGTTACATTAAAAACATCAGACGAATTTCGATATTCTCATTGATTATTATTGCCTACTTCTTTTACATTAACTTTTCTTATGAATTGTCATTATTTTCAATAGGTTTAATTTCTTTTGCCATAATTGCGCAATTAGCGCCTTCATTTTTTATTGGTCTTTTCTGGAACCGTGGTTCGGCTAGAGCTGCAAAAGTTGGAATGATTATAGGAGTTTTGACAGTAGTGTATACGTTGATTCTTCCTTTTATCGTAAATGTACTTACCGGAAATAATTTATTTGTAGAACGAGGTCTCTTCGGAATCGAAATACTAAAACCATATGCTTTACTGGGTATAGATTTTCTTGGTCCAGAGGCACATTCTTTTTTTTGGAGTATGTTCTTAAATACGTTTAGTTTTTTAACTATTTCATTGCTTTCCAAAGGAAATTACAGAGAACGCAATTATGCTGAAATGTTTATAAATAGCAGTAATTATGCAAATTTGCAAGATGGTGCATTTGTATGGAAAGGAGAAGCTTATGTTTCTGATATACGTAGTATGCTAAATCGTTTTTTAGGTGAAAAACGAACAGAAAGAGCATTAAATCTTTTCAACATAAAGTATGGGATTTCTCAAGAAGAGGAAATGGCAGATGCCAGGCTTATCAATTTTTCAGAAAAACTTCTCACAGGGAGTATTGGTAGTGCTTCGGCAAGAATTTTGATAGGTAGTGTAGCCAAAGAAGAGCCCGTAAGTCTTCTTGAAGTATTAAAAATATTAGAGGAGTCAAAAAAAACCATTACAATAAATAAGACACTTAAAGAAAAGTCTGAAGAACTTATTCAACTTACCGAACAATTAAAAACTGCCAATGTTGAATTATTAGAGCAAGATCGAATAAAAGATGAGTTTCTTGATACTATAGCACACGAACTAAAAACACCTATTACCTCAATAAAAGCAGCATCAGAAGTATTAGCCGAAGGAGCGGATATGCCAAAAGAGTTACGAAGTAGATTTTTAGAAAATATTATTACCGATTCAGATCGTTTGGCAAGATTGATTCATAACATTTTGGATCTAGAAAAACTCTCTAGCGGAAGAGATGAATTAGAAATTCAACGTAATCAAATAGATAAAACAATAGATAAGGCAATCAATGGGATTGCGCAAATTGCCAATAATAAGAAGGTAGAAGTCATTCATCAAAACGGAAAAGAAATCTTTGCTAGTTATGATGAGGACCGAATGCTTCAAGTATTAACGAATTTGTTATCCAATGCGCTTAAATTTTCTGAACCCGAAAAAGGAACCATCACAGTGCTTGCCCATCATAAAAAAGAAACCGTAGAGATCATAGTAGAGGATAACGGAAAAGGAATTCCTAAAGAAGATGTGAATTATATTTTTGATAAATTTTATCAATCAAAACATCAAAATATTAAGAAACCCATTGGTAGTGGACTTGGATTGGCAATAAGTAAAAAGATTATAGAGAGCCATAAAGGTAAAATATGGGTCGATAAAAAGTATAAAAAAGGAGCACGTTTCCTATTCACAATACCTAAATAAATTAGCCTCAATAGTAATGAATAAAGAAATAATGTATGAAGAAGATATTAATTGTAGATGATGAGCCAAATATCGTAATGTCGTTAGAATATACATTCAAAAAAAAGAATTATGAAGTGTATATAGCTCGGGATGGAGGGGAAGCCTTGCAAATTGCAAAAGATAAAATACCCGATGTGGTATTATTGGATATTATGATGCCTAATATAGATGGTTACGAAACCCTAAAACAAATAAAGAGTAATCGAGATCTTAAAAATACCAAAGTAGTTTTTCTTTCGGCCAAGAATAAAACTACCGATATTGAGAAAGGGTTACAAATGGGAGCCGATAAATATTTAACCAAACCATTTTCGGTTAAGAAACTGGTTACAGAAATAAATGAATTATTGAATTAACTTTTTGTGTTGTGCGCAAACAACATTTGTTTAAATTAAATAAGTAACACATGAAATTAAGATTAAGTCCTTTAGCCTCGGATATTGTAATAAGTATTTATGTAGTTATCTCGCTTTACTTTCGGTTTAGCCTGGAAAATCAAACACCTATAAGTCCTTTGAATTCTGTTGTCATAGGACTGTGCTTCGTAACGATCCTTTGGGTTTTAATTAAATTAAAGGTGCTAAACCCCAACTGGTTTGGTCTTTTTAAAGGAAAAAAACATAAGAATTAAAAATATATTAAATACACCAAAAATGAGTAATTATCACATAAAACATCTTGAAGAATACTATCAGGTATATCGAAAATCAGTTCGAGATCCAGAAACTTTTTGGGCAGAAGTAGCCGAGGAACATTTCATGTGGCGAAAGAAATGGGACAATGTATTGAGCTGGGATTTTACAAAACCCGAAATCAAATGGTTCGAAGGTGCCCAATTAAACATTACAGAAAACTGTATAGATCGGCATTTACGTAATAGGGGACATAAAACAGCTATTCTTTTTGAACCCAATGATCCGGAAGAAGATGCGCAACACATCACGTATAAACAATTGCATGAGCGAGTATGCAAGTTTGCGAATGTACTTAAAGAACAAGGGATCGAAAAAGGAGATAGAGTATGTATTTACTTACCGATGATTCCAGAGCTGGCAATTTCTGTACTAGCTTGTGCTCGTATTGGAGCAGTACATTCTGTAGTTTTTGCAGGATTTTCGTCTAATGCACTATCAACCAGAATAAATGATTGCGATGCAAAAATGGTAATCACCTCTGATGGTTCGTATCGAGGAACAAAAACTATTGACTTAAAAGGTATAGTAGATGAAGCCTTGGAAGATTGCCCTGGTATAAAATCGGTTTTGGTAGCAAAGCGTATTGGGTCTGATATTACTATGAAAAAAGGTCGCGATCATTGGTTACAACCATTGCTGGATGAAGCCTACAAGGATTATGTACCTGAAGTGATGGATGCCGAGGACCCATTATTCATTTTGTATACTTCGGGTTCTACAGGAATGCCAAAAGGAATGCTCCATACTACTGCAGGATATATGGTATATACGGCTTACACATTCAAAAATGTTTTTCAGTATCGCGAGAATGATATTTATTGGTGTACGGCTGATATCGGTTGGATTACAGGACATTCTTATATCGTATACGGTCCTTTGGCAAATGGTGCAACCACAGTGATGTTCGAAGGGGTACCATCATATCCTGATTTTGGAAGGTTTTGGGATATTGTTCAAAAACATAAAGTGACACAATTCTACACAGCTCCAACAGCTATTAGAGCATTAGCCAAAGAGAACCTGGATTATGTAACTAATCGTGATCTTTCTAGCCTTAAAGTTTTAGGAACGGTAGGAGAGCCCATTAACGAAGAAGCATGGCATTGGTATAACGATCATGTAGGGAACAAGAAATCACCTATTGTTGATACCTGGTGGCAAACAGAAACTGGAGGAGTGATGATTTCACCCATACCATATTCTACCCCAACCAAACCCACCTATGCAACCTTACCTATGCCTGGTATACAACCGGCATTAATGGATGAGAATGGCCAGGAGATTAAAGGAAACCAGGTCGATGGACGTTTGTGTATTAAATTCCCATGGCCATCTATGGCTAGAACCATCTGGGGGAATCATCAGCGGTATAAAGACACCTATTTTTCGGCTTTTGAAAATAAATACTTTACTGGTGACGGAGCCTTGCGAGATGAGGTTGGGTATTACCGAATAACAGGTCGAGTGGATGATGTGATTATTGTTTCTGGTCATAACCTCGGTACTGCACCAATCGAAGATGCAATCAATGAACATCCGGCTGTGGCAGAATCTGCAATTGTTGGATTTCCTCACGATATCAAAGGAAACGCATTGTATGGTTATATTATCTTAAAGGAAACCGGAGAATACAGGGATCGAAATAACCTAAGCAAAGAGGTTAATCAACAAATTACCGAAAGAATTGGTCCGATTGCCAAACTTGATAAAATCCAATTTGTACCGGGTTTACCAAAAACCCGAAGCGGGAAGATTATGAGAAGGATCTTACGCAAAATCGCTTCAAAAGACACAAGTAACCTTGGAGATACCAGTACACTTCTTAATCCGGAGGTAGTGCAGAAGATAATGGATGAAGCATTGTAATCAACTATAACATGCAGATCAACAATATAGAAAGCTTCCTGGGGTACTATTCTAAAATCAAGAATAGAACCCAGAGGCTTTTTGAATATATTCCTCATGATAAAATAGAATGGACCTACCAGAGAGGAAAATTTACTATTGGAGATATCATACGCCACCTAGCCAATATAGAACGTTATATGTATGCCGAGACTGTACAGTTTAAACCTAGTAGATATAACGGTTGTGGAGTTGAATATGCAAAAGGATCTAAAGAAGTGAAGGCCTACTATGAGCAAATGAATGAAGAATCCATGAAAATATTTGCTCAATTATCGGCTGAAGATCTTCAAAAAAAGTGTAAAACACCCGGAGGAATAGAAATCACCATCTGGAAATGGCTGCGGGCCATGGTAGAGCACGAAGTACATCATAGGGGCCAACTGTATCTATATCTGGGAATGCTACATGTAAAAACTCCGCCAATTTTTGGATTAACTTCAGAAGAAGTAATATCGAATAGTGATTAAACCCGAATTATGTATTACAACTTTGTTATGAAGCTCTAACATGCAATAAAATATAATGTTTCATCAAATTCAGCATAGCATCGCTACGGTTAATTTGAGAAACATAACAAAGTGATCTATTTTGAAGCAGTTTGGAGCTGTAGTAGATTTTCTAATGTATAATGCGTTAAAACATAAACATACTATCTTTAGAGTTGTTGATGAAGTTAATTATGTAATGAAAATAACACCAAAAGATAGAATAAACTTTTCGATGGTGGCGATAAAAAAGCATTCAGGAATTCTTGCTATTTTATTAGTATTTATAGCCATGGGAATCCTTTTGATTTACATAGCTACCAAGATTGAAGAACCCATTGCTTTATATGGTTTTGGTGGATTTGTACTGGTATTTTCTCTTTTTGCATTTTTCTATACCATACCTTCAAGTTTTCTCTACTACTACGAACAAGAAGTAACCAAAAAGTATGGCAGTTATGCCCTTGCCAATATTATACATAAAGAAATTGAAGATCATTCGTATCAAGAAACAATAGATAATCGTGTTGATTACATAGAAGAGTTTCATTACATATTAACCTACTCTTTTGAATACAACGGCATGCGGTATGAAAATAGTTTTCATGTAGCAAGTAAAATATGTTTTCAGGCATTATCTGTTGGTGCAGCAATCCCTATCAAATTTCTACGCACAAACCCCAAAAAATCTTCAGTACGTCGAGTAAAACTTAGTAAAGAACTAGGCATGAAAAAAGAGCAGTGCCTGTGATTAATTGCTTTGCCCTGGGGAGTCGGCACAACGTATTTTTTTGATATTTGGAGAATATACCTATCTTGGTGATACAATATACTTTTATGACACCAAAATAAAAATATTGATCAAATGACCATTTGTATTATAGAACCTGTACCCATGGAAAGCATATCTGTCTTTACTATTATCATGTTTATCTTAACGACTATAGCAAGTCTATGGTTGTTTTATATCGCTAGCAATGAAAACAAAAAAGTGATAGCGGCAATTTTAGTATGGTTGATAATAGTTGGTGTTTTAGGATTATCCGGATTCTATAAAGAGGTTGGCAAAGTGCCGCCAAGGTTTGTTTTTTTGCTCGGTCCAGTTATTTTATTTGTGTTATTATTGTTTGTAACCAAAAAAGGCAGACGATTTATAGATTCATTAGACATTAAATGGTTAACATTACTACATGTGGTACGACTTCCTGTAGAAGTCGTATTGCACTCGATTTTTTTAAGCGGTTTGATCCCTGTGTATATGACTTTCGAGGGATACAACTTTGATATCATTTCAGGGATCACTGCCCCGATCATTTATTATTTGGTATTTGTGAAAAAGATTTTGGGTAATCGTTTCCTTTTGTTCTGGAACTTTGCGTGCCTGGCCTTATTATTAAACATACTAACTATCGCCATTTTAAGTGCACAAACTCCTTTTCAGAAAATAGCTTTCGAGCAACCTAATATTGGAGTCACCCATTTCCCATTTGTATGGTTACCTACCATAATTGTACCCATCGTTTTGTTATCGCACTTAGCGAGCATCAGGCAATTATTGTTTTCAAAGAACTAGACTATACAGATCATCTTAAAAATCAATAACCTATCGTTGTGAACCCCTGGATACTGGTCTTGATCCTTAGCCTAATTCTTGTTTCTTGAAGTGATCGCTTGAAGCTCCTTTTTGGATTTAATCTATTTATAATGGAATATTCCCATGCTTACGATCGGGACGTTCTGCTTTTTTGTTTTCAAGCATACTGAAGGCTTTGATAAGTTTACGCCTTGTGTTTTTTGGTAAGATCACCTCATCTATAAATCCACGTTGTGCTGCTCTGTATGGATTTGCAAATTTATCGGCATATTCTGCTTCTTTTTCTGCTAGTTTGGCTGCAGGATCATCTGCTGCTTTTATTTCACGTCTGAAAATAATCTCACTAGCTCCTTTGGCACCCATTACCGCAATTTCAGCCGTGGGCCATGCATAATTAAGATCGGCACCAATATGTTTTGAGTTCATTACATCATAAGCTCCTCCGTACGCTTTACGGGTAATAACTGTTACTTTAGGAACGGTAGCTTCACTAAGCGCATATAGAAGTTTGGCTCCGTGAATAATAATCCCATTCCATTCCTGATCAGTACCAGGTAAGAATCCAGGAACATCTACCAATACTAATAGTGGAATATTAAAACAGTCGCAAAAACGGGTAAAACGTGCTGCTTTTTTCGAACTGTTTACATCTAGTACCCCCGCCAAAAACATAGGTTGATTGGCAACGATCCCAACGCTTCTTCCGCCCAGACGGGCAAAACCAACAATGATATTTTCGGCATAATCTTTATGAATCTCATAGAAAGAATTCTCATCAATAATTCCGCTAATTACCTCATGCATATCATAAGGTTTGTTGGGATTATCGGGTACAATATCAGAGAGTATATCACGTACTTCATCCCCTAATGAACATGCAAGTTTCTGTGTAGTTTCTTTATTACTTTGTGGAAGATAACTAAGCAGTTTCTTTACATCCTCTAAGCATTCGATATCATTACCTGAAGTTACATGGGCTACTCCCGATTTGGTAGAGTGGGTGCTAGCTCCTCCTAATTCTTCAGAAGTTACCTCTTCGTTAGTCACCGTTTTTACAACATTAGGGCCAGTTACAAACATATAGCTAGTATCTTCGACCATTAATGTAAAATCGGTCATAGCAGGCGAATATACGGCTCCACCGGCACAAGGTCCCATAATGGCCGAAATCTGTGGTATCACTCCTGATGCCTGAACGTTTCTATGAAAGATATCCGCATACCCCCCAAGAGATTTAACGCCTTCCTGTATACGAGCTCCGCCAGAGTCATTTAGACCAATAATTGGAGCTCCCATTTTTACGGCCATATCCATTACTTTGCAGATCTTTTCGGCATGAGTCTCGGACAAAGCACCCCCAAAAACGGTAAAATCCTGTGCAAAAACATACACCAATCGCCCGTCTACGGTGCCGTAACCCGTTACCACTCCGTCACCATAATAGACCTCTTTTTCCATGCCAAAATCTGTAGTACGATGGGTAACGAGGATACCTATTTCTTCAAAAGAACCTTCATCAAGCAGATATTCTACACGTTCACGAGCCGTTAGTTTTTTCTTAGCATGTTGTTTTTCGATACGTTGTTCACCTCCACCTAATTTGGCCTGGGTAACTTTTTCTTGTAATGTTTTAATCTTAGCGTCCATAATCTAGTGTGTTGGTATACGTAACGTTTGTTGATCTTTTAAATAGTGTTTCATAGCTACAATGGCAGCAATTTTTGCCTCTTGTGCTGTGTTTGTTTGAATTTTTTCTGCAGAATAGTATTTCTTAACAAAATGAGTGTCGAAGTGACCAGAAGTAAAGGCTTCGTGTTCACAAACAAACTTTCCGAAAGTAAGTGTTGTTTGTACACCTTCAACTTTATATTCGCTAATAGCTTTAATCATTAACAGTATTGCCTCTTCACGTGTATTACCGTAGGTAATAAGTTTGGCAAGCATCGGATCGTAATAAATAGGAATATCCATACCTTCTTCAAAACCATTATCAACACGAATACCTTCGCCAACCGGAATTTGATATACATCCAAACGACCAACGCTTGGTAAAAAATCATTTAATGGATCTTCGGCATAGACTCGTAGCTCGAGAGCATGTCCTTTGATTTTTAGGTCACCTTGGGCAATTGGTAGTTTTTCACCTCGAGCGACTTTAATTTGTAATGCTACCAAATCAACACCTGTAATCAATTCGGTAACAGGGTGCTCAACCTGCAATCGGGTATTCATTTCCAGAAAATAAAAGTTATGATTTTCGTCTAAAAGAAATTCTACGGTTCCTGCACCCAAATAATCACAAGCTTTTGCCACTTTTACGGCTGCTTCTCCCATTTTGGAGCGTAATTTTGGGGTTAATACTGAAGAGGGAGCCTCTTCTACGACCTTTTGGTGTCTTCGTTGTACACTGCACTCGCGCTCAAAAAGGTGAATCACATTGCCATGACTATCGGCCATTATCTGAATCTCAATATGTCGGGGAGAGGCTACGTATTTTTCAATAAATACGGATCCATCTCCAAAGGCAGAAGTAGCTTCACTGATAGCACGTTGCATTTGTGATTCAAGATCTTCTTCTTTTTCAACAATCCTCATTCCTTTTCCGCCGCCACCGGCAGAAGCTTTGATCAAAATCGGGAAGCCTATATCTTTTGCAATGGCTTTGGCTTTATCGGTATCGGTAATAGCTTCATCAATACCGGGTACCATAGGGATATCGTAAGCCTTTACAGCGTCTTTGGCAGCTAGTTTACTTCCCATTATCTGTATAGCTTTAGATTTTGGACCTATAAAGATGAGGTTATTCTTTTCAACTTCTTCGGCAAAATCTGCATTTTCACTTAAGAATCCATAACCTGGGTGTATTGCATCTGCATCAAGTTGCATAGCAACCTCAATGATTTTAGAGCCTAATAAGTACGATTGATTAGAAGGAGCTTCACCTATGCAAACAGCTTCATCGGCAAATTTTACATGTGGGGCATCCCGGTCTACAGTCGAATATACCGCTACCGTTTTGATGCCCATTTTCTTGGCGGTTTTCATCACCCTAATGGCAATTTCTCCTCGATTTGCAACTAATATTTTTTTCATATTAAATTATAAAAGAACAGATAGTCCTATTTAATGCCCATTATGGGCTTATTCGAATTCAACTAATAATTGACCTTTATCAACAGCATTCCCTTTGGTTACCGAAACGGCTTTGATTACTCCATCCCTTGGAGAAAGGATCACATTTTCCATTTTCATCGCTTCTAGAATTAATAGAGGATCGTCTTCCTTTACCTCTTGTCCAGATTCAACATGAATATCTAGAAGCAGTCCGGGCATAGGAGCTTTAATAGCATTAACTTGCTTAGAAGATCCAAGTGAGAATCCCATGGCAGCAATTTGCATATCCAATGCATTAGAGATATCAACCTGGTAATTGGTATTGTTCACCATTACGGTATATTGCTTTTTGTTGAAATCGGACTCTAAAATCTCTGTGTGATAGGATGTATGACCATTAATAACATGATATTCTGTTTCTGAAGTAGATAATGCATCAATTTTTGAAACATCTTTGTTGGTAAGGTCAAATACGAAAGTTTTATTTACCTTAACTTTATAGTTATCGCTCATAGTGGCAATTTATTTACTTAATGAAGTGGTTTAAACTTTTTTCAATTCGCTATAAAAATGTCTTTTTTCACTCAATTTTCGTCTTTTTCTTACTTCGTAGCGCTGCTATGAAGTGCAAAAAACACTTCAATTGATCAAAAAACGACTATTTTTCGCTAGAATCAAAAAAGTTTAAACCACTTCGATAAAATATGTGTTAAAGAGAATAATTTCTTATGGTAAATGCAAATTAATTATGAGTTCGTTGGCAGTTTTATAATAACCCCCTTCGGTTTGGGTTGTAGAAAAGGCTTTGTAGGGTCGTTTTTCTGGCTTGAGATAATTCTCCTATAATCTTTAAAAAGATAATCCCTGTTATATACGCATCACCAGAAGCTGTATGTCTATCATGTTTTTTAATGTTGAAAACAGAACACAATTCATCAAGCGAGTATAATTTGTTTTTGGAGACACACTGATCTAATTTTTTGAATAAAATACCAGTATCCAAAACTTTGTTTTTTAATTTTGGCAGGTTTTGTCTTCTCAGGCATTGGTTAATCATCATTATATCAAATGCTGCATGATGCGCAACAAGAATAGCATCTTTTATATAATCCAAAAATTGTATTAACGCTTCTTTTTCTTCAATTTTTATAATACTTCCCTCTTTTAGAATACCATGTATTTCTACTGTTTGCGAATTAAATGTGGCTTGTTTTAGATATACTTCGAGACTATCAGCTACATCCATTGTATTTGCCGTGGCAGAAATAGCTCCAATAGATAAAATTCGATCTTCTTTTGTATCTAGACCTGTAGTTTCAGTATCAAAAATCACAAAACGAGCAGTATTTAGATCGTGCTCCGTTTTGTTTTTGAAATGATTTTGATATACATTCCAGAAATTGGGATAGTTTTTATTTTTTAGCCACTCAAACATACTACAACATTTGGGAGAGTTTAAAACGAATGCGTATTAATTCTTGAATATCTTTTATAGGTTTAAAACATCCCTTTAATTTTAACCGATCTACTTTATTTAGAGATTTTAAGTCAATAAATCTTCCAGAACTATTGTACTGCAACCCTTGTTGAGTTCTGAATCGAAGTAGGATTTTAAAAGCATTACTGCAAGAAAGATACAGATCTTTATTTTGAGGTTCAATATCTGCCAACTTTTCAAATCGTAAAACAGTATTGTTATAATCTTTGATATTATTAGACAGGACAAGCAAGCGTGCGGCATCTACCAATGGCATGAGTGCCCGCGCTTTGATGTCAAATTGGTCTTTGTGTTCACCACTATGTTCTACCAAGAACTGTCTAAAAAAACTAAGGGGTGGTGGATTCTTCAGAGCATTCAACCCTAAGAAATTGAGAAAAATCTCATACCTATCAATGGATTCAAAAATACTTTCAGACATTTCGTCTATCAGATTCTTATTACCGTAGACTAAATCATAATCAAAAAAGATGGTACACAGCATGATTTTGTCCTCATCTGGTTTGGTGATCCAATTATTGAACTGTTTTTTCCATTCTTCTAAAGATAAACACCATTGGGGATTACTAGCCATCATCTTGGCAGGACAAAACTCAAAACCTATGGTATTAAGTTTATCTGTTACCTTGTCTGAAAGCGAGAGGAAGTATTTTTTGGTTTGCGAATACTTTTCTTTCGATATATTTTCAAAAACCAATGCGTTGTCCTGATCGGTAAGCAATAGTTGTTCTTTTCTGCCTTGACTTCCAAGTGCCAACCAACCAAACGATGTTGGGGGAGGCGTATCCATTTCTTCAATAGATAAAGTAATAGCTTTTTGAGTAATGCTGTTATTGATAGCCGAAATGATCTTGGAAATAAAAAAAACGGGAATATTTTGTTCAATATACCCGTGTAATAGTTGCTGAGCTTTTGTACGAATATATTTTAGGTCATCGGCGGTTTTGGTACGTTTCACTTCTTTGATAAGAACAGAAGGGTTGTTACCATGAATTACTACAATGTCATGTTCTGATAGCATACCTACAAGTTTAGAATCAGAAGTTCCGCTTTCGGTAATACATAAATGAGATATGCGATGCTGCAACATGGCGATTTGTGCTTCGGCTACCGTGATATTTTCTGGATATGTAATTACTGGTGAAGACATGATTTTTTTTACGTTTTCCTCAATAGAAAATTGCCCTGTTGCGATTTTGGTTCGTAAGTCTTTATCTGTAATGATACCAATGGGTTTTTCCTTTTTGGTTATAATAATAGAACCAACGCGATTTGTGCTCATGATTTTTGCCGCTAGTTTTATTGTGGTATTTGGCAAGCAAGTGATAGGGTTTTTTGAATATTGAGCAGATTGTACTTCGGTAAAGTCGGATTCTTTTTTTTGAATACTTTCTACCTGTGCAAATAAAGAATCCTTATTCTCGTTAGAATAAGGATTACGGATATTGGTAACAAAACTTGCTAATAAATACTTGTTGGCCTGGGCATTGGTATTGATAATTTTCTCGAGTAGTTCTGAAGAAATACTGTACAAAATACTTTCTTCTATGGCTTTGGCGCTTAAAATGTAGTTGCCTTTTCTGATTAGGGCCCGTAAGCCAAAAATATCACCCTCGTCACATTCATCAACCAAAGCATGATCTTCTTCCCTAAAAATCCCAACGGCCCCATCTTTTACCACATAAAAATGATTATGAATACTTTCATCGGTTTTAAAGGCGTATTGATCTTTTTGAAGGTACACTACTTTTACATTTTTTGATAAATCGTAGAGCTGCTCTTTTGAAAGTACATGGAAAGGAGGGAAGTCTTTCAGAAAATCGAAGATTCTTTCGGCAATGGTATTTTTCATGATATGAATTTATTCAAAAAGGTAGTATTGTTGTATGAGATTTATCATGTTTTTTCCTTAATTACTCTATTTTTACTCGATAATCGAGATTTAAATGCTAAAGGCTTGCCTCGAAATTTAAAATCATTTTCTAAACAATGCCTCACGGAATTGCCCCAAGGTTGTTTACTTTTGTAAAATACTAGTGTCTATATTTCATGTCGTTTTTAGAAGGTTTTATAATAGGGTTGGGGATGGTGATTTTCGTCGGTCCCGTATTCTTTTTATTGCTCAACGGGAGTTTTCAATATGGCACTAAAGCCGGCATCGCAGTTGCTTTAGGTATACTTGTAAGCGATATTGTTTGTGTAGTTCTTTGTTATTACGGACTTTCTTCTTTTTTGAATGTTGAAGGCAATAAATTTTGGATCGGGTTTGCCGGCAGCGTGATCTTGTTGATTTTGGGAATTAATTATCTGATTAAAAACGCAAAAATAACGACTGATATTTCCATAAATACAAGAGGACTTCAAACATTTTTTATAAAAGGTTTCAGCGTTAATTTTTTTAATCCCTTCGTTTTTGCAGTATGGATTGGTGTTTTTCAGTACGGAAAATCAAAATATCCTGAGCAAGGATTGCTTTTGGCGTTCTTAGTAGCAGTATTGTTTGGGATTCTTACCACCGATTTGTTGAAAGTCTTTTTGTCTAGAAAACTAAAAAAAATTATCTCTCCAAGGCGACTTGCCATATTTCTTAAAGTAACTGGCTCGATCCTTATACTGTTATCTATTAGATTGTTGTATCTCGTTTGGTAAAATTGGTCAAATAGGTTTTTCTTATATTTGAGTATAACAACTTTTAATACTAATCAATATGGAATTCAATTTTTTGATTACGGCACTAGCTGCGTTAATCCCAATGATTTTAGGATTTATTTGGTATAACCCCAAGGTTTTTGGAACCGCATGGATGAATGCCTGTGGATTCACCGAAGAAGATCTCAAAGGAGGTAATATGGCCTTGATTTTTATCTTGAGTTATATTTTCAGTTTCTTTTTGGCTGCAATGCTTACCGGAATGGTAATTCACCAGTATGGATTTTTCTCAAGCATTATGGCAGATCCTGCCTGGAACGAAGCTGGGTCAGAAACATACCAGTTTTCTCAGAAATACATGGAAATCTATGGACAAAATCATAGAAGTTTCGGACATGGTGCTTTACATGGGGCAGTAGTAGGATTATTCTTTGTGTTGCCAGTTCTGGGAACTAATGCATTATTTGAGAGAAAAGGATTTAAATATATCGCCGTAAATGTTGGATATTGGACCGTTTGTTTAGCACTTATGGGCGGAGTACTATGTCATTTTGTGTAATGATAAGCGATATAAAGAAAAAGGCTGAAGTATTTCAGCCTTTTTTATGATTTATTACCCAATACTCTATTGAATAGTTTTTTAAGAAGAGGAGACGCCTCATTCACATCACGTTCTCTTTCTCTTGCCATCAATTCTCCATTATCGTTATAATATAATTCATAGCTGAATACAAAACGTTTTGCATCTTCTCCTATGCCTAATGTTCCAAACCTTAGATCGTTGAAATATACACTATCATTAACTTTCTCAATAGTATACCATCCTTCAGAAAGTTTAATTAATCTTGGTATCAAAGGATCATTTCTCATTTCACCTAATAAGTGATGATTTTTTGGAAATTCAGAAAAATCAATGATTTCATCCTCATCTAATAATGAGTAGTATCCAATCAGGAATGAATTATCGGTTTCTATATTGGCAGTCCATAAAATACTATTCAAAGGTGTTGGACGTGTTTGAATCTCATTATATTGAATATGTTGATTTTCCAAATTATTGGAAAAATTTGCCATGGCACTTTGTTGCAATACTAGGGTGATAAGTAAATAAAAACTACTCACATATAAACCAAGGTTGTTATATTTTTTTCTTTTAGGATGGGTTCTTTTATAGAACATGGCTATGATTACAAAAATTAAGAAAGGAACGGTGTATAAAGGATCGACTACAAAAATATTGTTGATTGCTACTTTATAATCCAATGGCCAGAACAACTGAGTACCCCAAGAGGTGAAAGCATCCAAAATGGGGTGTGTAAATAGTCCTAGAAACATTAATTTACTCCAGTCTTTCCAATCTGCCTCTTTGTTTTTATATAGTTTGGCAATGAGCCAACCCAATAATGGGGCTGCTAAAATGCTAAACAAGATAGAATGTGAGAAACCTCGGTGTAACTCATTGGCTGTAACATTGTCGACAAAAAGTTTTGACAATACATCCAGGTCTGGAATTGTTCCTGCAATTGCACCCCAAAGCATAGCTTTGTTGCCCACTTTTTTTCCTAAAACGGCTTCTCCTACTGCCGCTCCTAATACGATTTGGGTTAATGAATCCATAAAAATTAATCTAATTGAAGTTTAAAAGGGTTTCTAACTTCATATTCGTTGGGAGAAATTAATTCTACTAATGGTTTTAGAAGTGTATTAGAAATCGAGTTTCCATGCCGCACATATAATTTCATTTCAACGGGCTTGGCACCCACACAACTCTTAATGATTTCGGCGGTTCTGCCTAATCTAAGTTCTTTTACTCTTTTTGTAATAGCCAAATCAACATAGTCATATAACATTTTCTGGTAAATGTCATAATCTTTGTTATACGCATAGTCAATACCAATATGATTTGCATCTATAGCATCTGCAAGTATAAATGATGTTGTAAATCCAACTAACTTTTCTTCAAGAAAATACCCCTTAAACACAAAGGACTCACCCAGGGTTTGTTTTAGGTGTTTAAAAGTGTAAGAATTCAATTTCCCAATTTTAAAATCGGCTTTATCGATTACCGATAAATATAATTTGTTGATATCATCTTTGAAAGTTACTATATCTTGGGCCTCAAAATCTTTAACAATAAGTTTCTCAGATTTTTTAAAGATTTTTTTTGCTCTTGTTCTAAATTTTGTACGCATACTAGCTAGATAATCCTCAAAGGTATTCCAAACAGGGTGTATTGGTAATACCATATTGACATCAATTTTAAATTCTTTGAAATCATACTCTTTAATATAATCACTAGTTTCAAAAGATGAAGGCCAGAATTCTTTAAGCAAGATGAAAGAAGGTTTATCAGAATTCTCCGACTTGCGTATTTCCCTCAAGGCATTCGATAGGTTTTCAAAGGCGAATTTTGCATCTATGCAATTGGTATCATATACAAAGCCATGTTCTCCACAAGAAAATATATTGCCACATACCAATGCTTTTACTTCCAAATTTTTAAGCAATGTGTTTTTTATAGTATCATTAATTCTACAAGGAAACTCCTGAACTTTTAATTCTGTAGGATTAAATTTTATGAGTTGAGCAACGGCGATGGCAACCGGCATCTCTTGATTATAAAAAAGAATATATTTAAACTTTATAGTTTCGGTAAGCGTGTATTCTAAAGCTTTTAAATAATTGAGCGAAAGGAAAATGGTGTTATCTCGCTTTACTTTATTCCAATCATCAATAGGAATATCATCAGCGTGATTATAATAATCATACCGCAAAGATTTGGCCTTAGACCTATTTTTTATTTTTTCAAGCATCAATCACTTTCAGGTTATTTAGTAAAATATAAGTCGTCTGGTTACATCTAAAGTTACATTTATTTTTATTACGTTACTAAAAAATCAATATTGGAGCTAATAATTTGTAGGTATATGATCAAAAATATAGTATTGGATTTTAATATGATTACCTCCTTGAATATGATAAAAATCACTTAAATATTTGATTCATAATATCATTTTTTCGATCTCTAATAACAGGAATTTTATGATAATCAATTTCTAATTGGTTTCCTTCCAAAGATTTTACTTTGTCAATAATTTCAAGATCTGGAACTTCTTTTACAAAGTTATCTAACAACTGTAATGCCAGATATTCATCGGCGACTAGTAAAACTTTTATAGAATTCATTTATCGATTAGAATTTCTTATGGTTAAAGATACTTCAAATAAATCAGAAGTTTCTTTAATGTTAAAACTAGGAGTATCATGGTATTTTAGAACTAATCGTTTTCTAATGTTTTCTAAGTGGACCAGATAGAAGTATTATTTATAACTCTAAGGAGGGATTGGTTAGGATACGCCCACAATAAGATTATAGAACCAAAAAAGAATTAGTACGAAAAGTGTTTGTTACCACAGAATGATAACAAACACTTTTCTGTTTTTTTTGGTCAAAGTTCCCGCACCCAAATATTTCTATACTGTACAGGATTGCTATGATCTTGTAGTTTAATAGGACCTTTTCCGTGAGGTATATTTCTTGGATGACCCCTATATCGAGTAGTTCCCAGTAATGTTACGTGATCTTGTACAACGACTCCATTATGAATTACAGTAAAAGTGCCGGATTTGGTTTTCTCACCATTGGCGTCGAATTCGGGAGCATGAAAAATAATATCATATGTTTGCCATTGATCTGGTGCTTTGGTAGCGTTTACTAGGGGGATATGTTGTTTGTAGATTGAAGTTGCCTGACCATTAGAATAGGTTCTGTTTTGATAGCTGTCCAAAATTTGTACTTCATAATTTCGGTAAAAGAAAACCCCACTATTACCACGACCCTGTCCTTCACCTTCAACTATATCAGGAGCACTCCATTCTATATGTAATTGTACACTCCCAAAACTTTGCTTGGTTTGTATATCTCCTGTCCCTGGTTTTACAGTCATTGTTTTATCAGAATTTACATTCCAACCGGCAGGTGATATAGAATCTTTTGCAGATACCCATGCATCTAGATTGGAACCATCGAACAACACTATGGCATCAGAAGGTACATTATTTTCATTGAATGATACAACTTTTGGCTCTGGTTCCCATACCTCGGTTTCTTTAGGATCCATTTTCTCACCTTCTTGAGCCGCCTTTTTTTCTTTTTCGATTATGGTATCAGATACAGTTTCCTTTTCTTTCTTTTTGACTTCAATATTTTCTGTTTTTTCTTTACAAGAAAAAGCTATGATAAGTACGATAAAGAAATAGCTTAGTTTTTTCATTTTAATGCATGTTTTTGGTTGGTTATAAGCCTAATATATTTTTTAATTGCGTTTTATCGATATCCGCTCCTGCAAAATCATCAAAAGCTTTTTGTGTAGCCTCAATAATATGATTTTGAATAAACGCAGCACCTTCTCGAGCACCTTGCTCTGGGGATTTTATACAACATTCCCATTCCATCACCGCCCAAACATCGCAGCCATACTGCGTGAGTTTTGAAAAGATAGTTTTGAAATCCACTTGGCCGTCTCCAGGAGAGCGATATCTTCCTGCTCTGTCAATCCAATCACTGTATCCGCCAAAGGCTCCTTTTTTTCCTGTAGGATTAAATTCTGAATCTTTTACATGAAATGCTTTTATAAATTCATGATAATGATCAATATATTCGATATAATCTAATTGTTGTAATACAAAGTGACTGGGATCATATAAAATGTTTACTCGTTTATGATTATTAGTGGCTTTTAGAAAACGTTCAAAAGTTACACCGTCATGCAGATCTTCTCCGGGATGAATTTCATAACATACATCAACTCCTTCTTCTTCAAAATGATTAAGAATAGGTAACCAACGTTTTGCAAGTTCTTCAAATCCCATTTCAACCAAACCTTCTGGTCTTTGTGGCCAGGGATGCATGGTATGCCAAAGTAATGCACCCGAGAATGTCGCATGTACATTTAGTCCTAATCTCCGGCTAGCTGTAGCTGCATTTGTGACTTGTTGTATGGCCCATTCTGTTCGTTTTTTCGGATTGTTTTTGCAATCTTCTGGTGCAAAATTATCAAACATGATATCATAGGCGGGATGTACGGCGACTAATTGCCCTTGCAAATGTGTTGATAATTCGGTTATTTCTAATCCGTAATCGGCGATTTTTCCTTTTAACTCATCACAATACGTCTGGCTTTCGGCAGCTGTATCCAGGTCTATTAATCTTGTTTCCCAAGTAGGGATTTGTATGCCTTTATATCCTAAACCTGATGCCCATTTGCATAATCCATCCAAAGAATTAAATGGAGCTTTATCGTCCATAAACTGGGCAAGAAATACAGCAGGGCCTTTGATTGTTTTCATGTAATTAGTTTTTGAGTTTTTAAGTATCGGAGTTTGGTATGTATTGGTGCCTTTTTTATTTTGTAACTTCTTAATTTTAAACTAGAGCCTTATAAATATACACTCAATTACTCATCTCTAGTATACTCGTCACTTTTTATATTTTAATCCAACTAGCATTTTGTTTACTACTTTCTACAGCAGCATAAATAAATTTCATTCCCCTAATACCATCTTTTACCGTTGGAAAATCGGGTAGGACAGAAGGAGTATTTCCAGCTTTTATTTGGTTTAATTCTTTTGCAAAGCTCCTATAAATTGTTGCAAAACCTTCAAGATATCCTTCGGGATGCCCAGCAGGTATTCGCACGTATTCTGATGCTTCTGGATAACCTCCATTTCCACCAGGAGTGAAGATTTGTTTGGGTTTATCGACCCATCGCACAACCAATTCATTTGGGTTTTCTTGGTACCATTCTATACTACCTTTGGTTCCATATACTTTAATACCAAGATTATTTTCTTCGCCTGTTGCAATTTGTGAAAACGTCATGGTTCCCTTGGCACCGTTCTCAAAACGAAGTAGAATATTTCCATCATCATCAAGGATTCTTCCTTCTCCAAATGCCGTAACATCTGCAGCCAATTCTTCAATCTGAATCCCTGTGATGTACTCGGCCAGATTCTCAGCATGGGTTCCAATATCCCCTAATGCACCACCAATACCAGATTTTTTAGGATTCATACGCCAAACAGCTTGTTTCTGACCAGTTTTTTCTACCGAAGTCGCCAACCAACCTTGTAGATATTGCACGTTGATCTTGCGCAGCGCTCCCAAATCTCTTTTGGCAATCATTGCTTTTGCCTGCTTTACCATAGGATACCCGGTATAGTTATGAGTTAGTGCAAAAACTTTTCCGGTGGCCTGTACAATCTTTTCCAGTTCGATAGCTTCATCCAGGGTTAAGGTCATAGGTTTATCGCAAATCACATTAAAACCATGTTCTAGCGCCATTTTTGCCGGAGGAAAATGCATGTGATTTGGTGTTACAATAGCAACAAAATCCATACGTTCTCCTTCTGTAAGCTTCGCTTCTTCAATTATCATTTGCTCAAAGCTACCGTAGGCTCTTTGTTTTGGGATACCTAGCGCTTCCGCGGAAGCAATACTTTTTTCTTCACTGCTCGAAAAGGCACCACATACCAAATCAATCATTCCGTCAATACTGGCAGCTTTTCTATGCACATCACCGATGAAAGAACCTATTCCTCCACCTATCATTCCCATTTTAAGTCGGGTCATTTTTCTTGAATTTTATTTTAATTAAAACTAATGCTTAGTATTTAAACTTATAATTGAATATAATTTTTTGATTTTTGTAGGCAGTTGGTAGTTTGCAGTATTATATTATGTATTATAATTACTGCTTACTGCGAACTGAATACTTAAAAACTTTACTCTTTATATTCTATTTTTTCATTTTTGAAGAATACAGCAAAAAGTAGCAGCACTACCGCTGCAAATATGGCTGGAAAAATCCAGATACTATTCCAATCGTGTTGTCCTTCAGAAACCAGATTAGCGTCGGTAATTTTTCCTGCTACATAAAAGCCTATCAACATGCCCAGTCCATAAGTCGCAAGTGTGATCAATCCTTGTGCAGCACTTTTAAATTTTTCTCCCGCTTTACTATCAGTATAGATTTGGCCAGATACAAAGAAGAAGTCATAACAAATCCCATGCAATGCAATCCCAACAATTAGCATAAAAGCGAATTCTCCCGAATTTCCATAAGCAAAGAGCAAATACCGCAATGTCCAGGCAAGCATGCCGACCAGGAGGGTTTTTTTGAAACCAAACTTTTTAAAGAAAAAGGGGAGTAACAGCATAAAAATTACTTCGGAAGCTTGGCCAATGGTCATTTTTGCTGCTGGATTTGAAACTCCAATTTCACCCAAAAACTGACCCGCATGTTGATAATAAAACGCCAATGGAATACAGATTAATATTGAAGCCAGAAAAAAGAATAAGAAGTTTCTATCCTTTAAGAGTTTTAGCGCATCTAATCCTAAGATATCTGAGATACTTATTTTTTGATCTTTACTTACTTTTGGAGGTGTTTTGGGAAGCATAAAACTAAAAACTCCCAGAATTGCAGAAGCAACAGCAGTCATTAGAAACGTGTTTTTTAGCATACCACTTGCTACACCTTCTTCAGAGTCCCAATGAAAAGCATAACTAATCACTAACCCGGCTACGATCCAGCCAATGGTACCAAATACACGAACATACGAAAACTGTTTTGCAGGGTCGTTCATTTGATTAAATGATACTGAGTTTACTAGTGCTAATGTTGGCATATAAGCAATCATATAGCCTAAAACGTATGGATAAAACATTCCAAAATCGGTGGCATTGGCCATTTGATACATTAAAAAGGCACCTATTAGGTGTAAAATCCCTAATATCCTTTCAGCATTAAAAAAACGATCGGCAATCAACCCAATAATAAAAGGTGCAATAATAGCACCCCAGGATTGGGTAGAGTAAGCCATGGCAATTTCGCCACCACTGGTTTTTAAGGTATTAGGAAGGTATATGCCCATAGTCACAAACCAGCCTCCCCAAATAAAAAACTCTAAAAACATCATCAGGGAAAGTTGGATCTGAGTTGTAGTTTTCATACAAAGTTATTTAGTTGTGTTATTTTATAGCATTGATTAGCAAATCCCGAGTTGCAACAATACCTTCTATTTCATTAAGACGTTCTCCTTCATATTCTACACCAATAAAACCGGTGTATCCTGATTTTTTTACAATTTCTAGCATTTTTTTGTAATCAATAGTGGTTTCATTTCCTTGTGTGTCAAAATCATACGACTTGGCACTTACCGCTTTGGCGTAGGGCATCATTTCTTCGACTCCCTGATATTTTGGGTATTCTTTGATACACTTTGCTTGCCAGCGTGCACCGCCTTCGCGTTTTAAACAGAAATTACCAAAATCAGGTAATGTTCCACAATTTGGTTTGTTTACTTTTTGCATCACTTCGATTAATAGTGAAGCATTTGAAGAAAGATATCCGTGATTTTCGACAATAATATTTACGTTTTTAGAAGCTCCGTACTCAGCTAATTTACTAAGACCATCTGCAGAGGCTTCAACCCATTGTTTAGGGTCATTGGTCCCAAATAGATTTACACGAATCGAATGACAGCCTAAAAACTGAGCGGCATCTACCCACTTTGTGTGTTTCTCTACTGCTTCATTTCGTTCTTTTTCATCGGTAACGGCAAGATCACCTTCGCCATCAACCATAATGATCAGATTTTGAATATTATGCTTTTCACTTTTAGCTTTTAGGGATTCTAAAAGCATTTTCATAGCTTTTTTTGGATCCGGATCTTTTTCTAATTCTTTTTTATAGAGTTGATTTACATATTCTACACCTTCAAAACCCAGTTCTTTGGCTTTTTGTGCAAAATCCATAGGATTTATTTCGCCAGAATTAATCATTCTGTGAAGTGACCATTGGGCCAAGGAGAGTTTAAAAAAAGGGGTGGCTTCTTTTTGCGGTGTTTCCACGGTGGATTCTTCTTTTTGGGTTTCAGAATTTTGAGAAGTATTCTTTTTACAGGAACTTAAAAAAAGAATCATGATAAGCCCTGTGATGATAGTTTTTTGCATGATTTAGGATATGAAATTATAATGACCAGGCTTTTCCGCCAGTTAATTTTTCTAGAGAATCGCACCCTATTTGTTCACCAGGAACTGGTAAATATGCTAATACATTTTCCCCGATTTCTTCACTGGTTTTAAACCCCCATATAGAAAGATCTCTTACGGCAGTCAGGTACAAAAAGATTTTAGCATCTTTGGAGATGTTTTCAAAATCTTCTGGGCTTTGCATTTGCTTCATTTCTTCCTCGTATGCTTCTTGTTGTTCTTTTGAAGATTTGAGATATTTGGCCAGTAATGCATCGTATTCTTCGACCTTGATCTTTTTTACTGGTTTTTCTTCGCTAACGTCCATTTCAGAGAGTACGATACCAGCTGTTTTTTTGAACATTTGCGCTTCCTCTTCTTTAGCCACCTCATTCATGTATTTTTCAACAAACATAGTTAAATTAAGAGATTTGGCACCCGGGATATCGGTTTCTGGGATGATTAAGTCAACCAATTGATCCAGTACTTTTGCTTCATCTTCTGAAAGGAGTTCCGGAATCCAATTCAATTTGATCTCGGCGGTACAACTTTGTAATATACTTAGAATGGTTGGAGTAGCAGCAATGTACCCAGCTGATAATCCAATATTTTTTAAGGCTTGTCTTCTGTTCATCATAAGTATAGCATTAAGCGTTTTTTTGAATTTGTTTTGCAGCGTGTTCTGCAGCTCTTGCTGTAAATGCCATATAGGTAAGCGATGGGTTTACGCAACTTGCAGAAGTCATAAAAGAACCGTCGGTAACATAGACATTGGGTACTGCATGAATTTGATTATATTCATTAAGAACCGAGGTTTTAGGGTTTTTACCCATTCTGGCGGTTCCCATTTCATGAATCCCAAGTCCCGGAGCACCAATATTGTCCCATGGTTTTATTTTTCTGAATCCTGCTTTTTTAAGCATTTCCATAGCTTGGGCGACCATATCTTTTCGCATTTCTAACTCATTTTCTTTAAACTCTGCATCAAAAGTTATAGTAGGCAGTCCCCATTCATCTAATTTCTCATAATCCAGGGTCATTTTATTCTCATGATATGGCAAGCACTCTCCAAAGCCCATCAATCCAATTCTCCATTTCCCAGGTTTTAGGATACGCTCTTTGAGCTCGGCTCCATACCCCAATTCTGCAACAGTTTCTCTCCAATCACTTCGCGATGCACCTCCTTGATATCCGTATCCGCGTTTAAAACTTTTCTGATCGGTTTCTCCACCAATATTCCTAAACCTTGGGATGTATAAACCATTTGGTCTTCGTCCTTTATAGTATTTATCTTCAAAACCATCAAAATTGGCATGGGCGCCTGCCTTAAAATGATGGTCCATGATATTGTGCCCTAGTTCTCCCGAATCATTTCCCATACCGTTTGGAAAACGTTCAGATTTTGATTGCATTAAGATACTTGCCGAAGCGATTGCCGAGGCACACAGAAAAATAACCTTAGCTGTAAACTCAAACGTTTCTTTGGTTTCTGCATCAATTACTTTAACACCAGTAGCCTTACCTGTTTTGTCATCATAAATTACCTGATGAACAATAGAATTTGGACGTAAGGTCATATTACCTGTTCGTTCTGCTGCAGGCAGGGTAGAGGAGTTACTACTAAAATAGGCTCCAAATGGGCAACCACGCATACAACGATTACGGTATTGGCAATTCATGCGACCTTCAAAAGTTTTTGTTCCGGTAATATGAGCAGTCCTTCCGATGGTTAATACGCGATCTTTATAATTTTGTGAAATATTAGATTTTAAATGGTTCTCAACACAATTCAGTTCCATTGGGGGTAAAAATTTTCCGTCTGGCAATTGCTCTAGCTCTAGTTTCTCACCACTTACGCCAATAAACTCTTCAACCTTATCATACCAGGGAGCAATATCTTTGTAGCGTACTGGCCAATCTACGGCAATGCCTTCTTTTTTGTTGGCTTCAAAATCGATATCACTTAACCGATAACTTTGGCGTCCCCACATGAGTGATCTGCCGCCCACATGATATCCCCGAATCCAATCAAAACGTTTTGTTTCATTATAAGGGTGTTTAAGATCGTTTACAAAAAAGTGACGATGTGCCGTTCCGGTTACATACCCCGTTCGATTTTGTTTTTCTTGTTCTGTTATTTCTTCCCTTGTGGGCTTCCCTTTGAACTTAGAATCCCAGGGGTCAGTATTCATTGTGGTATAGTCCTCGATATGACGCACCATACGACCGCGTTCTAACACCAATGTTTTAAGCCCTTTTTCACAAAGTTCTTTGGCGGCCCAGCCACCACTTATTCCTGTCCCTACGACAATAGCATCGTATTGCGGTTCTTTTTTCATGTATTTTTAACGAATTTTTGAGTGATTTCTATTTATTCTAGGGTTCTAAACCATTCTACCATAGCTCTGGCTTCAGTTTCAGGTATGTTTTGATTGATCATTATCGTATTATTATATTCTTTCAACAAAGCGTTAGCTACTGGATCTTTTTCTATCATTTCTGTAGGATTCATAATCATATTCATAACCCATTCTGGGCTTCGGGTTTTATATATACCTACCATTGGGGGGCCTATAAACTTCTTTTTGGCTTTATGACAAGCAACACATTTTGATTTGAATAGTTGTGCGCCTTTGTTGGCAAGATTTTGATCAATTTCGTTTTCGAAAGTAATAGATGTAATAGGCCCTATTCCTTTATTGTCTAACATCACAGGAACCGAAGAATCCTTTTTGGTTTGTATTGTTTTTTCCTTTTTTGTACCAATTGTTATGGATTCTTTGTTTGCCTTTTTTTGATCTGCACAGCTGGTGTACAAAAAAAGGCAAATAACACCTATCGCAATAGAAATCGTTTTCATCTAAAATGATTTGTTTTTAACATTTTACAGTACTAATAATCATTTAAAAATCATCATAGTGTGGCGTTATGAATCATTTTGGGTACTCTTTGGCTTTTAAGTTGAGCCAAAAGCCTTTCAACAATGGCTGAATTAATGTGAAATGTTAGTTTTTGAATAATTGCAGTTAAATATAAGAAGTTTATTTATGTTTTAACAAAACAATTAACTATTCCTTAAATAAAATGTTTTTGATTTGAAAGGTTTCATTTTGTTGAAGATGGTTGAAACTGTTTAGGGCACTAAAACAGTTTTCTGAAGTTTCTTATGAAAATCTGCATGCCTTATAATGTTTAACTGTGTCTATAACACATACGGAACAAGTGTACAGGACGTTTATGAGATTATACAAGATAAATCATATACAAGTCTCTATTTCAAAGACGAATTGATTTTTGCAATAGTTGGATGGAATGCTCAACATGATATTTTCATATCATATTGAGCTTTTCCTTTATGTATAATTAAAAGCCCAAATAACTTCTTATGACGTAGTTGGGATTTGAAAGAAATTATCGATACAGTTTCATTTTTCTTTTTTGTAATTGATCCTTTAGGTCATCAATGGTATTACTAATGGCATTTTCAAAGTTTTTTTCATTGGATGATGCATATAATCTAGGTCCGGGTGCACTTAATTGTATTCCGCAGATATGACCTTTTTGATGATTTTTGTTTTCTTTTTTAAAAAAAATATCCCCGCGTATTACAAATGGATATTGATCAAAAACTTTCTTCAGTTTTTTGACCGTAAATGATTCAATTTTGCTATTTGCGCTTACATTGGTGTATTCAAAAATGGTTTTCATAAGTCTGTTTTTTTTAAGGGTTGTTTTTTTACTACTAATTTTGAAGAAATTAAAATTGTTTACTCCAGAAACTTTACTATTCCTGTTTCCATGTTATATACGGCACCTACTATTTTTAAAGTATTCTTTTTCTCTAACTTAGCTATTTCTGGAGATTTTGCCAATATATCTCCTACCGTTTTTCTTACATTGTTAGTAATGATTCTATTGGTGAGTGTTTTGTTTTTTGAACTAATTTCTTCTCCTTTTTTTGCATGTACAGCAGGCTTTATTTCGTTTAACAAGTTTTGTAAAGAAGTCATTCCCATAGACTTGGCATCTGTGTTGTCAATTGCATGTTTTACCGCACCACATGCCGTATGCCCCATAATTATAATGACTTTGGATCCTGCAACGGCCGTTGCAAATTCCATAGATCCGATGATGTCCGAATTTTCGATATTACCGGCGACTCTTGCAACAAATATATCTCCAATACCAAGGTCAAATATATCTTCAACGGGTACTCGGCTGTCTACACAAGATAAAACAATGGCCTTAGGATATTGACCAATAACTGCCTTGCGTCTCTGTTCAGAATGGTCCCTTTGAGTTAATGTATTGTTTACAAAATTTTCATTACCTTCTTTCAGCTTGTCCAAAATCTGTTCTGCAGTCATAGCATTTTGTTCTTCCAAAGTAAGAACACTTTTTACTATATCTTGAGAGGTTTGTGCGTCTTTAGATTCTGTAACTTCTTGTTTTTTATTAGGTTCTTTACATGATGTACATACTATAATCGTAAAGAAAACTAATGTTGCAAAAGAATTCAATTTCATAATTTTGTTTTATGTGAAGGATTTATTTAATAAGATGCAATTTGGACTGTAGTATCTAAATAATAAATAATCAGCTCAAATTGCATCTTTACTTGATATGTTCTCTGGATTAGATAACGTATAAGAGGATGTCATAAGGTACTAATCATTCCTTTTAATCGTTTTTCTATCTTACGTTTTTTTAAGGTTATGGTCTTCATTGTTTCCATAAGTTTTGGATCCTTATTTTTTTTATAGATTTCATTGATTTTTAAAACCAGATTTTTAGCTTCTCTAGATGCCGAAACTCTGTCGCTGGTAGTCATACGTGTTATTTTTTTTCTTTCGAATTCTAATGCTTGTTCTATTAATAATTCCATAATTTAAAATTTAAGATTGATAAAATATTACTCATCGGTGTCTATTAGAAATGGAGTTTTTCCATTTGTGATAATGATTTTGCTATTTTGGGATTTGGATAATTCGTTGAAGGCTTCTATACTTCTTATTTTAATGATTTCCTGAGTAAGTCCTTCGGATAATATTTTTTGTGCATCTCGCTCTCCTTCAGCATCAATTATTTTTCTATCTGCTTCAAGTTTGGCTTGTTGTATCACAAACTCCATACGCATGGCATCTTGTTCGGCTTGCAATTTTCGCTCAATAGAGTTTGCTAATCCACGAGGCAGTTGAATGCTTTTCATTAAAACAGCGATAAGTTCGATACCATCACCTTGTTTCTGCAGATTTTCTTTCATTTTTATTTTTATTTCTTCTTCAATTTTTGCCCGCATTCCCGAGTGCATATCCTTAGCAAAAAACTGAGCACATACATCTGAAGAAGCCGATCTGAAAACACTAGTAATGATGGACTCATAGTTCTGTCCTAGGTTTTCTAAAACTGAAGGGATTTTGTTTTGTTCCAGACGATACAAAATCGAAATTTCGGAGTTAACACTTAGCCCTTCTTTACTTGGAAGGCTAAGGATGAGCTTTATATTATTCGTTTGCGTAGATTCTTTTATAATCTTGCTTACCAGCGGATTGTACATAATAGTACCTTGTGTAGAAACTTTATCAGAGAATTTTCCTAAGGTTTGTTTCACACCTGCTTCTCCTGGTCTAATAACCGCGCAATTGACAAATAATATGAATGTTCCAATTAGCAAAAAAACTTTTGTTTTCATTTATGTGTGATTTTTGATTAAACAAATTTTTTTATAGTCTCAGCCTAATTCCGAACCCTAAAACATCATTCACATTCAAAGGGAAATAATTTTTATTTAGATTAACGGGGATGAGCTGATCGTTAAATGACTCTATGAACGAACTCGATTCATATCTGGGTTTTTCTAGAAATACTGCCCTAAGATGATCAGTAGTATCAGTCATAATTTTGAGTTGATTAAAGAAATAGTTTAGGTTTTCGACATCATTATTGTTCTTTGATGTTGAAGCGTCATCTGATGTAGGGATAATCTTTATGTAATAGAGTTTGAGGGCTCTATTATGAACATAAAAATCATTAAAGTTTTTTTGAAAATCATTTTCATGAATAGTAGAAAAATAAATGTCTTTGATATCAAGAGATTCCAGAAAGCTTAAACATTCAAATTGATTATCAACACATAACATGCCTGATAATTCCTCTGAATAGTTAGATTTTTCAAGAGAATAACTTTGTGAGGGTATCCATGCGAATACACAAACTATTAAAGCAATTAATTTATTTTTCATCGTTTTACTCTTTAAGAGTTATCAAAAAACATTGTATGTTGTATTTTAGTTTTATAAAGTTATTAAACAATATTCATATATTTTTATTTATATTTATTATGATTTACATAAATAAAAATCATGCATTACACATTACATCAATTACAGATCTTCTTGAAAATAGCAGAGAAACAAAGCATTACCAAGGCTTCTGAAGAGCTCCACCTTACACAACCGGCAGTGTCAATACAATTGAGAAACTTTCAAGACCAATTTCCAATTCCCCTTACAGAAGTAATAGGCAGAAAGTTATATATCACAGATTTTGGTCAGGAAATTGCAGTTGCGGCGGAAAGAATTTTGGAAGAGGTAAAAGCGATCAATTATAAGACTATGGCCTACCAGGGGCAATTGTCTGGAGTACTTAAGATTTCTGTGGTTTCTACGGGGAAATATGTTATGCCGTATTTTTTGTCAGATTTTATAAAAAAGCATGAGGGGATCGATTTAGTACTTGATGTAACCAATAAGGCTAAAGTTGTAGAAAGTCTTGAACAAAATAAAGTAGATTTTTCTCTGGTATCGGTGTTGCCAACAAATTTGCAAATTGAAAAAACTGAATTAATGGAAAATCAGCTATACCTTGTTGGAAATACAAAGGAAGAGTTTACAAAAAAAATATACAATAAATCTATATTTACAAAACTTCCATTGATTTATAGAGAACCTGGGTCGGGTACCAGACACACTATGGAAAAGTTTATAGAAAAAAATAGTCTGCCTGTAAGAAAGAAAATGGAACTTACCTCAAATGAGGCAGTAAAACAAGCAGTTTTGGCAGGACTAGGCTATTCTATAATGCCGCTAATTGGTATACGAAATGAGTTGATTGCTGGTCGATTACAAATTATTCCCGTAAAGGGTTTTCCTATCAAATCAAATTGGCATCTAATTTGGTTAAAAAACAAGAAGTTTTCCCTTGTAGCCGAAGCATTTTTGGAGTATGTTAAAGTTGAAAAAGATACGATTATCAAAACTAATTTTGAAAGATTTAATGCCGATGAAACAGAATAATTCTCTAGTACAGCTCTTATCTAAGTTTTTTTATTTCTGTTTCGGCTGCTTTCAACAATCTTTTTAATCTTCTTTTTTTTATAGGACACTTGGTATGAGATAAATCTTTGTTTGTTCTATAAATTAATGATTCGCAATAACTAACGCGATTTGATATGGGGAGGTTTGAGATAACATTTTTGTATAAATAATCAATTTTTACTAAGAGGTTAGAGGGACTTGTTTTAAAAAAATACATTTCTAGTTAAGATTTGAGTAGGTAATACATGATTTTTCATCAAAACATGCTTAAGTACTTTTATCAAATTTTATTCCTAACTAGTCCCTTGATTATTAAAGTTAACATAAAATGAATGAATACTGTCCATATATATAATGAACTCATCTTGACTTTTTCTATTTCCTAAAAAATGACTAAAATTCACCCATATTTCGTTACTTTTCTTACCCGTAGCGCTGCTATGACTTTCAAAAAGTGCCTTATTTGGTTAAATTTTGGCTCATTTTCGGTTAAACACAAAAAGTCTAGATGAGTACATTGTACTCATCTAGATTAGATTAAAATCCTTGTCTTGCTTGGTCATGATTTTTTAAAAAAACCTGATAATATAAAGATAAATAGGCATACCCAGTGTTATGTTAAAAGGAAAAGTTATTGCTAACGCCATTGGAATATATAATCCTGGATTGGCTTTTGGAACAGCCATTCTCATAGCAGCAGGGACAGCTATATACGATGCGCTTGCTGCCAAAATTGAAAACAAGAACCTATTTCCTTCGCTATTTGTGAATGTTGAACTAATAATTGCTACCAAAGATCCGTTTACCAATGGCATTAGTATGGCAAACATAACGGCAAACCATCCTTTTTTAAGAAAAGCAGATAGTTTTTTTCCACTTGTGATGCCCATGTCTAAAAGAAAAACAGCCAGAAACCCTTTAAAGATATCTGTGGTAAAAGGTTTTATACCTTCGGCTTGTGCTTCACTAGCCATAAAACCTACTAATAAACTACCCAAAATTAGAAGTACACTTCCGTTGGTTAGAGAATGTTTTATAACTTTATTTATAGGTATTTCATCTTTTTTATTCTTACTATACAAAGACATTAGAAGTACTCCTATCATAATCGAAGGGGCTTCCATTAACGCCATTACAGCGACCATGTGTCCTCCAAATGGTATTTGTTCTAATTCAAGAAAAGAAATAGCAGTAACAAAAGTAACAGCACTTACTGATCCATAAGCAGCTGCAATTGCTCCTGCATTGTGCACACTAAATTTTCTTCTTAGAATAAAGTAAGAGTATATTGGTACAACTAGTGCGAGTATAATTCCGAATAAAAGAGACCATATAATTTCAAAATCTAAATTACTGTGAGCTAGTTCCTGCCCTCCCTTAAAACCTATAGATAATAGCAGATAAAGCGAAATGAACTTAGAGGAGTTAGGGGGTATTTCTAAATCACTTTTCAACTTAACCGAAATAATTCCGAGAAAGAAAAAAAGAAGGGCAGGATTAGTAAGATTATCAATCAATAAATGTAAATCCATATAGAGTGATAGAAGTATTTCTTAATTTAATTATCTTTAATTAATTCTATTTCTATGGTTCCATTAATTTTGAATTGATATCCTTGATTTCTGGCATTAATGATTAAAGCTTTTGTGTTCTCTTCGGCTTTCTTGAGTTGTTCAATTCTGTCGTCTAGATATACGGTACTGTCATCACAATATTGTTCTAGTGCACTTAGTCGCTGCAGCTTATGAAAATTAATTTTTTTACTAATCATTGAAATCAGAATGTCGGCCGCCTCAGATGGATTAAATGTTCCTTCAATAAGTTTAACCGATTGCTTCGTTTTTGTAGTAGTTTCCATTTTGTTATTTATAAAATTGTGGTTTATTCAAAATTTTTAAGACGAATATGAATGTAAAAATGAACGTAGATATTAAAATTTTATCTAGAAACAAATTATTATTAGTAACAGATAGGATCAAAAAAGTTGTAATAAGAGCTATCCAAGAGATACCAAGTACAATAGTCTTTGTTGTTAGCATGTTTTGTTTTTTTAACAGCATTAATAATGTATTGATGTTTTGATTCAGGTACAAAAGTGAGAAGACTTTTTAATTTATTTTTATTTATATGAATTATGTTATACATAAAAATATTTTATGATTATTAAAATTTAAATCTCAGGTACTTCATAAATCATTGGTAATCAGTTTTTATGGAGTATTAAGAAAAGTGTCAGAAATTGATTGTGAATAAGACAGTTGCATTCTTAATGCAATAGAACTTTCACGAGATGTTTATTAAATAGTTTTACAAAGAATTCGATCAATATTTTTTGAATTACAGAAGCCTAATCAAAAAATTTAACAAAACTTTAGATATATACTCAATTCAATGCTCTGTTCGATTAATAGCCGAAACGAATGGCAATTAATTAGCTTAAAAATCAATTTATTTTAATTTAAACATCTGATATTTAATTCTTTATATTTTTTATAAACTCCTTGGCTTTCTGGTTTAGGGAATGTTTTTTCTCTATTTAACCCAATTATGTCTTTATTGTTGTTTGGCATAAATTTTCTACTTTTAGAGCTAGTCGACTGTATGACCAGATACTGTATATACAAACTTATCAGTTGTATGGGTGCATAAACTATTAGGAACAAACAAATTAATATTCATTCAATCAAAAAGGAGGCTTATATGAAACGAAGAGATTTTGTTAAATATGCAGGATTAGGATCAGGTGCATTAATGATGCCCTCCCTATTAATGGGACATGACATTTCTGCTGAAGCTTTGCTTACTCCAGGAATGGACGTAGCAATTAAAAAGAAATTAGCGGATATAGCACTTAATACCGCAAAATCTTTAGGTGCATCTTATGCAGATGCAAGAATTGGTAGATACCTTAATCAATATGTATTTACCAGAGAAGATAAAGTGCAAAATGTAGTAAATACCGAATCTTTTGGTATCGGAATACGAGTAGTAGCTAATGGTACATGGGGATTTGCTTCAACCAATGATGTTACCGAGAAAGGTATCAAAAAAGCAACAGATCAAGCAGTAGCCATAGCCAAAGCTAATTCAAAAATTCAAAAAGTACCGGTAAAATTGGCTCCAGTAAAATCACATGGTGAGGTTACCTGGAAAACTCCTATAACAAAGGATTTTAAAGAAGTTCCAGTTTCAGAAAAGGTTGATCTATTGCTTTCGGCGAATGCAGCCGCGCTAAAAAACGGAGCAAATTTTGTGAATTCGGCCTTGTTTATGGTAAATGAGCAAAAGTACTTTGCATCTACCGAAGGGTCTTATATCGACCAGGATGTACATCGTATTTGGCCAACATTTAATGTCACCGCAATTGATCGAGCTTCGAATAAATTCAAATCTCGTCAGGCAATGAGCGCTCCTATGGGAATGGGATATGAATATATGGATGGTTTGGCCTCAGAGAAATTACAGGGACCAGAAGGAATAAAACTTTATAGAAAAAGTTACGATATGGTAGAGGATGCTGCTATGGCAGCAAAACAAGCCAAAGAGCGACTTACTGCCAAATCGGTAGAGGCTGGCAAATATGATCTCGTGCTAGAACCTAATCATTTGGGATTAACAATACATGAGTCTGTTGGGCATCCATTAGAATTGGATAGAGTACTTGGTTATGAAGCTAATTATGCGGGGACCAGTTTTGCGACCTTAGACAAGTGGAAAACCAAAAATTTCAAGTATGGAAGTAATATTGTAAATCTTGTAGCCGATAAAACCCAGGTGGGGTCTCTAGGAGCCGTAGGATTTGATGATGAAGGAGTGAAAACTAAAAAATGGGATCTGGTACGTAATGGAATTTTAACTAATTATCAAGCAATTCGTGATCAGGTACATATGATCGATCAAAACGAATCTCATGGATGTTGTTATTCTCAAAGCTGGAATGATGTTCAGTTTCAGCGTATGCCTAATGTTTCTCTAGAACCAGGTAAAGAAAAGTATGCTATCGATGATATGATTAAAGATGTTGAGAAAGGAATTTACATAGCCGGTAGAGGCTCTTATTCTATAGATCAACAACGATACAACTTCCAATTTGGAGGAACCGTATTTTATGAGATAAAGAATGGTAAGATTGTGGGAATGCTCGATGATGTTGCTTATCAATCTAACACTCAAGAATTTTGGAATTCGTGTACAAAGATATGTGATGAAAGTGATTATCGAATGTTCGGATCATTCTTTGACGGAAAAGGACAGCCTTCACAAATAAGTGCTGTATCTCACGGAAGTTCTACGACTAGATTTAATGGCGTAAATGTTATTAATACGGGTAGAACGATTTAAAATACTGTTTCACAAGAAAATATAAAAAATATCATGGCAATATATTCAAAAGAAGAAGCAAAGCAAATCATGGAAAAAGCTCTTAGCTTTTCGACTGCTGATGCTTGCGAAATTAATTTGAGTGGAAGCGAAAGCGGTAATATCCGCTATGCAAGAAATACAGTGTCTACTGCCGGACACAGATCTAATCAGACTTTGGTGGTACAATCAAATTTTGGTAAAAAATCAGGTACCGCTACCATTGATGAATTTGATGATGAATCTTTAAAGAAAGTGGTAAAAAGAGCTGAAGAGTTGGCAAAACTTTCTCCTGAAAATCCAGAGTTCATGGCACCTTTAGGTCCTCAAAAATATGATGAATCGATTACTTTTAATAAAGCAACAGCGGCAATTACTCCAGAGTATCGAGCAAATGTTGCAGGGAGTAGTATAGAGCCGGCTGCGGCAAAAGATATCACTGCAGCAGGTTTTTTTGACGATTCTTCCGGTTTCAGTGCTATGCTAAATTCTAACGGGCTTTTTGCCTATAATAAATCTACAGATGTCAATTTTACGGTTACTATGAGAAGTAACGATGGAACTGGTTCTGGTTGGGTTTCAAGAGACTTTAACGATATCAGTAAATTTGATGCAGCCGAAGCTTCAAAAGTAGCAATAGATAAGGCAATACTATCTAAAGAAGCCAAGGCAATTGAGCCTGGTAAGTATACCGTTATTCTGGAACCTGCTGCTTCTGTTGGATTATTAGGTAATATGGCTCGTGCATTTAATGCGCGTACCGCAGACGAAGGACGAAGTTTTATGTCTAAAGAAGGTGGCGGAACAAAAATGGGAGAAAAGATTGTAGATGAACGAATAAATATATGGTCAGATCCTTTACATCCTGAAGCCCCGGCTAGTACCTGGAATGGTCAGGGACAGCCCATGAAAAAAACTACCTGGATAGAAAATGGAGTGGTAAAGAACCTTGCCTATAGTCGTTATTGGGCAGAACAAAAAGGAAAGGATCCTGTACCTTTTCCTAACGGATTTATAATGCAAGGAGGTGACGCTTCTTTAGAAGATCTAATCAAGGATACCAAAAAAGGGATTTTGGTAACCAGATTATGGTATATCAGAACGGTAGATCCACAAACCTTGCTCTATACGGGTCTTACCCGAGATGGAACTTTCTACATAGAAAATGGAAAAATAAAACATCCTGTAAAGAATTTTAGGTTTAACGAGAGTCCGATTATTATGCTTAATAATTTGGAAACACTTGGTAAACAAGTACGAATTAATGGTAATTTGGTGCCTTACATGAAAGTGAGAGACTTTACTTTTACCAGTTTGTCAGATGCAGTATAATCATGAAGTATTAAAGAGAATACTGGTTATTTTGGATAGTCATCATAACCAGTTTTTCTTTATATACTATTCGTGATTTTAGTTATTGTATTAAAAAAGGATCTAATTGTTGAGGGATAAAATATTAAAGTGCATTGGCTAACAAGTTTTTCTTTACTAGGTTACAATATGAGTCGGGTGATTGGGATGTAGATCAAAGAATGCCATCCAACCTTCTAAACTCTTTGGTAGAATACACTACGTTGCAAGTAGATACTCAAGAGAGAATTATTCCTTTGAGTAGTGATGAGATTTTTAAAAGCCCTTTTTGTTATATTTCTGGTCACAAATTGGTCCAATTTACCAGGAAAGAAAGGGAAAACTTCGAAAAATATATCAAAAACGGAGGCTTTGTCTTTGCCGATGACTGTAATCATGATATCGATGGTTTGTTTTCAAAATCGTTCGAACGTCAAATGGAAGATATTTTTGGTACTGGTGAACTTAAAAAAATACCAAACAATCACGAGATCTATAAAGTTTTTTTTGAATTTGAAGATGGCCCCCCAACAACTTCACAAGAACTCAATGGATGGGGAGATGATATTGTACATGATTATCTAAAAGCAATCGAAATAAATGGTAGAATTGGGGTGCTGTTTAGTAATAAAGATTATGGGTGCGAGTGGGACTATGATTTTAGAAACAAGCGCTGGTATAAAATTGATAATACTCGTTTTGGAGTAAATATAGTGATGTATGCATTGACATCATAAAAGGATGACTATGAATAGAGATATAGCAGGTATCGAACAAGAGGTACGTATACTTACCGAAAAAATTACAAATTTAAAGAAGGAAATAGGTAAGATAATTATAGGGCAAGAAGAAACGATTGAACAGTTGTTGATTACGTTTCTTGCAGGGGGACATGCATTATTAGAAGGAGTTCCCGGATTAGCCAAGACGTTGATGATTAGAACATTGGCAGAGGCTATTGATTTGAAGTTTAAGAGAATACAATTTACTCCAGATCTGATGCCTTCAGATATTATTGGTACTGAAATATTGGAAGAAGATCATAGTACCGGCAAGAAGTTTTTTAAATTTAATAAAGGACCAATTTTTGCAAACATCGTTTTGGCCGACGAGATTAACCGTACGCCACCCAAGACTCAAGCAGCACTACTGGAAGCAATGCAAGAGTTTGAAGTTACGTATTCTGGAAAGACATATGAATTAGACAGGCCGTTTTTTATTTTGGCTACTCAAAACCCAATAGAACAGTCTGGTACCTTTATTTTACCTGAGGCACAGCAAGATCGTTTTCTTTTATATATAAAAATAGGATACCCAAGTGAGGCTGAAGAGAAGGCTGTTTTAAAAAGTACAACAGGAACGAAAAAAGCCATACTAAATAAAGTAATTTCTGGACAAGATATCTTGCGTTTACAGGGATTGGTAAGAGAGGTACCTATTAGCGATGATCTTATTGCATTGGTAAGTAGGTTGATTAGAGATACAAGACCCGAAACTAGTACGGATTCTTATGTGAAAGAATGGGTAAACTGGGGAGCTGGCCCAAGAGCTGGACAAGCCATGATTTTGACTGCCAAGGCTAGAGCATTGATAAGTGGGCGTTTATCGGTTACACCTGATGATATTAGACATGTTGCTTTACCAGTATTGCGACATCGGGTAATTGTAAACTTTAGGGCAGAATCCGAAGGTATTACCGCTGATGATGTTACTCGTCAGCTCATGAAGACAATACTTTAGTTAGATTTCAGAAGAAACAAGTGAAACGAGAAGAATATCACCAATTAATAAAACCCGAACTTATTAAGACAGTATCAGGATTGTCACTAATCGCTCGTGTAATTGTTGATGGATATTTATCGGGACTTCAGCATAGTAATAGTGTGGGGTCTGGAATGGAATTTAACCAATATCGCACCTACGAACCTGGTGATGACCTTAGGTTGCTGGATTGGAAAATGTTAGCCAGATCTGGCAGGTATTATGTCAAACAATCTGAGATAGAAACCAATATTGCGGTAAAATTCATTTTGGACTCAAGTAAATCGATGCTACATCAAGAAGATGGATTATCAAAAATGGATTTTGCAAAGGTTTTAATAGCATCATTAGGTTATTTATCCAAAAATCAAGGAGATGCTGTGGGGCTTTTTGCGCTTAACGATCAACAATTATTTAGTATGTATCCCAAAGTGCAGAAACAGTATTTTAATCGTTTGCTGCAAGGGTTAATAGATATTGAAAATAAAGGAAAATGGCCCGACAATCTTGATGCTACAAAACAACTACATGATCGAAGTCATAAAGAATTGATTTTTTTGATCACAGATTTTTATGAACGGGAAGAAGAAATAACCTCCTTTGTAAAAAGATTGAAAACCCCCAAGAATGAAGTTGTTGTACTTCATGTTATGGGGAAGAAAGAATTAGAGTTTGGTTATAAAGGCACGGTAACCTTTGAAGATTTGGAAACCGGAGCCAGACTTCAGGTAGATGCCAAAGCTGCAAAGAAAGAATACTTTTTGGCACTTGAAGAAATGATGAAAAAGGTTAAAGATTCCTTATTGGCTAATGATATTGGTTATCACTTATTTAAGTTAGATGAACATATAGGTGAAGCAATCCAGTTCTTTCTAAAAAAGCGAAACAAACTTATGTAATATGTTTTTTCTTAATCCAACATATCTATGGGCTTTATTGGGCTTACTAGTTCCCATAGCAATACACCTATGGAGTAAGAAAGAAGGAAAGACGATCAAAGTAGGAAGTACCAAACTTTTTAGCGAAACAGATTCTAAGAAATCCAGTAGCATTAAGCTTAACGAATGGGTTTTACTGTTTTTAAGACTATTGTTGATTGGTTTACTTGTTATTATCATTGCGGGACCAAGTGTAAAAAAGAAGGAGGATAGAATACCGATCACCTATATCATTGAACCAAGTTTACTGCAAGATACTAGAATACAGGCTATAATTGATACTTTGGAAACTGGACCATCAGTAAGACTCTTGCAAACGAGTTTCCCCGAATATCGGGTGGATGAGTTTGAAGGTAACAATATCGAAGTACCAAGGTACTGGCAATTAGCAAAAGAAATGGAAACTCTGCAAACAGATAGTATTGTCGTTTTTGCAAATGCTTTTGTATCAGGAATTAAAGGTGCGAGACCCAAAATAAACAAAAAGATTTCTTGGGTTATTATTGATGCTGAAGTAGTAACTAAAAAAGTACTTCAAGCCACTAAGAAAGAAAATGAAATAGCATTATTTTCGGTATCAAGTAGCAATCAGCATACATCTTTTGAGAAAGAATTGTTAGCTTCAGATAGTAAACTTTTCAAATTTAATAAAGCAAACGATAGCGTGTTCTTTTCATTGAATGGAAAAGAAGAAGAGTTACCACTAAGTATTGAAAGTTCTATAGAAGTACTTTTAAACTATGAAGATAGCTTATCGGGTCAGGCAAAATATATTGAGGCGTCTTTAAAGGCAATTTCAAAATATACCAACAGATCTATTGAAATAAATAAAGCACAAAGTATTGATACATTGAATTTGGATCATTTCGGTTTGGTGATATGGTTGCGAACGGATTCGATTCCAGATACTTCAACAAAATTATTAGTTTTTAAACCTGATAGTTTAGCGCATGATATTATAAAACCAGGACCTAAAAGAAGCCTTTTTTATCATACAAGATTATTAACTTCAGAAAATATCATAGAAGAGCATTTTTCTGAGCAACTTCTAGAAATATTTGACTTTTATAAGGGGTTAGAAAAAGAAATTGAAAAATACGACAAAAGAACTGCGGCTCTAGAAGAGTTACTTCCTGTAAATGGAATTGAGGAGATTAAAACCAAAACTTCTGCTTTTTTTGATATTTCTGGCTGGTTGTGGATATTCTTTGCCTTACTGGCAATTACAGAACGTATTCTGGCAAAATTGAGAAAACAATGACAGCATCAGGAAACAAAATATTACTTAAGTTTAAGAACCATTGGCGATTAAAGCTATGGTTAGAAATTTTTTTCTACGCCATTGGATCGGCTATTCTTATTTATTTCATGTTTCATAACATTATTTTTTGCGCTACGGCCTTTATCGTTGTTGGTATAGTAGTGTTTGTTTTTATCAACCCCCAAAAAATTGATTTACAAGAGGTAAGTAAATACATAGATCAACATTTAAGCTCAGCAGAATATAGTACCAGTCTTTTGTTATTACCTCAAGAGCATTTATCGGGTGTAGCAAAGTTGCAACAATATAAAATTATAAAAGAACTCAACGAAAACTTACGTATAAAACCTCCCGATCGTTTGATTAGAGGTGCAATTGTATTAGTACTATTGGTGCTCATTGGGTTTTTGGTGCATCAATTTGATCTGATGAATATTTTAAGTGAATCTAATCAACCAGAAGCACCATCAGAGCAAATTGTTTTTACACCAACCGATTCGACTTCTGTAAAAACACCTGCTCCTATATTAGAAAGTTTGCTTTTAAAGATTAAATACCCTGGTTATACTGGCTTAAAATCTTTTCAAACTTCAGAAATGGATGTAAAAGTGATAGAAGGTTCGAAGCTATCCTGGGAGATGAAATTTGATACCGATGTAGCAAGTGTAACTATGGAAAGTATCGGGAGTAGTTATCCAATGAACTTTTCTGAAGGAAAGTATAAAAGAACCTCGACAGCAAGCTCTTCTGGTTTTTATAGTTTTAAGTTTATAGATAAGCAAGGAGCTTCATATGTCTCAGAATTATATTCAATAGAGGTCCAAAAAGATCAAAAACCAGTTTTAGAAATTAAAAACATAAAACAGTTTACTTCGTTTTCTTTTGATCAGAATAAGAACCTGGCGTTTAATACACTAATCACCGATGATTTCGGAGTTACAAATGCCTATATTGTTGCTACTGTCAGTAAAGGCTCGGGAGAGTCGGTAAAATTCAGAGAGGAAAAGTTGAATTTTGATACCGGAGTAGTTGTTGGAGGAAGGAGACAGAATCTTTCAAAAAATATAAATCTGGATCTAATGAAGATGGAACCGGGTGACGAGCTTTATTTTTATATAGAAGCGTTGGATCAGAAACAACCCAAACCCAATATATCAAGAAGTGAAACCTTTTTTGCAGTGATAAAAGACACGATTACCGATCAGTTTGCGGTAGAGGGTACGATGGGTGTTGACTTAATGCCGGATTATTTCAGAAGTCAGCGCCAGTTAATTATTGATACCGAAAAGTTACTTAAGGATAAAGCTAAACTCATAACACAGCAATTTAAATTTAAGAGCAACGAGCTGGGGTTTGACCAAAAAGTATTGCGTCTTAAATATGCAGAATTTATGGGAGATGAATCCGAATTTGCCTCTGCTACACCAGAGAGTGTTGAAACGCATGAAGGTGAAGAAGAACATGATGATGAAGATCCCCTGGCCGCATATACGCATAAGCATGATACAGAAAATGAACATAATCTGGTGGCCGAAGAAGGTGCTAAGGAGGAAGATCCTTTGGAAGAATATCTACATAATCATGAAGATCCCGAGGAATCAACTCTTTTTACACAATCTTTAAAAAGTAAATTACGGCAAGCATTAAATGAAATGTGGGATGCAGAATTATATTTACGATTATATCAACCCAAAAAATCGTTACCATATCAATATAGAGCACTCAAACTTATTCAGGAAATTAAGAATAGTGCTCGTATCTATGTACATCGTATCGGATTTGACCCTGCACCAATCAAAGAAGATAAAAGACTTACGGGTAAAATTAAAGAAGTATCTGGATTTCAAAAAAGTGAAGAATTATCACAACCTGTAGTATATCCCTTTATTCGTAAAGCCATTTTTAAACTTGAACACTTAATTCAGAATAAAGAAGCAGTATCTGATAACGATAGAAAACTTTTTGAAAAAGCTGGAAATGAATTAGCCACAATAGCAATTGAAAACCCGGGAAAATATTTAAAAACATTACAACAGTTAAAACAGATTGCCGAAATTAAAGGAATATCAACATCTGTTTTACCAGAAGTGCAAAGAGGGTTGTTTTTGGCAATTCCGGAAGCAAATCCTAATCCCATAAAAAAAGAAAAAGTGAATAGTGATATTAACCAATTGTTATTAAAGGAGCTAGAAATTAATGATTGATACTGTTACTTTTTTGAATAGCCATCTGATATGGCAGATTGGTGCTGCAGGATTGCTGCTTTGGATGATCTTTATTTGGAAAGAATTTTCGCAATTTGGTACTAACAAATTTTGGGTTAAGATATTCGTGTCTTTTCTCGCTATTATTTCGTTAATGGCTATAGCCTTACAACCAGTGGCATCTACTTCTCCAAAAACTTCAAAAACGGTTTTGCTTACCAAAGGCTACAACAAAGAGCAGCTGGATAGTTTGAAAAGAGTTCATAAAAAAATAGAGGTGTTACCATATAAGGTGAACTATCCTATTTTCGATAATGAAACCGTTTCAGATTCGGTTTTTCTACTGGGTTATGGTTTGGAATCTTTTGATTTTTGGCAATTAAACAATCGTTGGGTTCAATATATGCCAGGAAGCGAGCCTTCAGGGATTGTGAGATATAAATACGATCAAAGAAATAATGTAGGCGAAAGAATATTTTTTACCGGCCTTTACAACAATCCGGAAAAAGGAAATAAATTGCTACTCGAGGAGCCCGGTGGAACAATTGTGGATTCTGTGATTTTGAAATCAGGGCGGCATCAGAAATTTCAATTAGCAGCGAACCTTAATATAAAAGGCAACTACCTATTTTCGATTACCGAAAAAGATTCTTTGGGGAACCTTTTATCGAAAGACCCTGTTCCTGTGGTTGTACAGGAAGCTACTTCTTTAAAAATATTGGTATTAAATAACTTCCCGACTTTCGAAACCAAATATTTAAAAAATTATTTGGCATCCTTGGGACATGAGATGATCGTTAAAAGTAAAATTACTAAAGGAAGGCATAAATTTGAGTATTTCAATACTGAAAAGAAGCGAATAGGAGTACTTTCTAAAAAGAATCTAGAGACGTTTGACCTGGTAATCATTGACGCTACTTCTTTAAGAAACTTAGGGAGAAAATCTCGTACAGCATTAGAAAATTCAATTAGAAAAAATGGACTAGGAGTTTTTATTCAACCAAACAATAATTTTTTCAAAACTTCAAAAAATATAGGATCATTTGATTTTGTTTCGGATAAAAGAGAGGATATTTCGTTAAAGGATTTTCCAAAAAATAAGATACCTAAAAGTGTATTCTCGTTTAAAAATGAATTCGGTATTCTGCCAATTCACCAGGATACAAAAGATAAAACCATATCTGCCTATAAGCGTATTGGCAATGGCAGAGTAGGGACTACCACTTTGGAGAATACTTATGAACTTCTACTGCGAGGAAACTCGAATGTTTATAAACAAATTTGGTCGGCCATCATAGGAGCATTAAGTAATAAGAATCTTATATCTTCCCAATGGCAATCTGATATTACGATGGGCTTTAAAGATCAACCATTCGAATTTAGTTTAAGGACATCCATAGAAAAACCAACTGTGCAAACAATGGGAAGATATACGATTCCTTTGCGTAGAGGTCTTAGTATTGAAAATTTATGGCATGGTACTATGCATCCAAACACATTGGGATGGGAAAAGTTATCTGTACAACAGGACTCTACAATGATGTTCAATTATTTTGTTGCTGATACACTACATTGGAGATCTCAAAAAGATTACGATAAGATACAAAAGAACCGGCGATACTTCGATCAATTTTCTAGTCTGGAAGAAGATGCAAAACTATTGAAGCCTATAAATCCTTTATGGTTCTTTTTCATATTTCTATTATGTATAGGTTTTCTTTGGCTAGAACCCAAAATCAATAAGGAATAATTTTTATCAGTAATAGATTTTTTAATGCATAAAGCAGGTTTAATCATTTTTTATGATAAATAATATCGCGTAAATCGCTCAGAACATTATATTTGCAGTTCAAAAAAAAGTAAGTTTGTGATTAAGGAAATTGTTATAGCCATTTTATGGAGTGTTTCTCCGTTTGGTGAAGCTAAAGTCGGAATACCTTACGGTTTGTTTAATGGAGTAAATATCTATTTGGTATTCGTGGTGTGCTTTTTAGCCAATTTATTGGTGTTTCCTATGATGATCTTCTTTTTAGAAAAAATCAACAGTTATTTATTGAGATGGAATTGGTATAAAAAATCTGCGATTTTTGTTGCCAGAAGAGCAAAAACAGGTTCTGGTGATAAAATTAAAAAATATGGGTTTTGGGGACTTTTACTTTTTGTAATGATTCCACTGCCCGGGACTGGAGTATACGCTGGAAGTATTGCTACGTACTTGTTTAAGATCAAAAAAAGAAAAGCTTTTGTAGCTAATACCGTTGGAATCTTCTTATCATCTGTGATTGTTTGGTCAACTACACTACTTACAATGCAGGGAGTTTCCTGATAAAATACTTTTCCCTTGTGTTTAAGAGAGAACAACTCTTATAAAAAGAGTCATCCTCTCAAAAACAGGGCTATAGCTATTTCTTTAGCAATTTGTAGTTTTTAATTCCTGATTTTCCATAAAGATTTAAAAGATAAAGCCCGTCTTCTTCTTGACTCATATCAAAATTAATATCTATGATTTTGGAGTTAATATCTTGTTTGTGGATTACTTTTCCCAGTATATCTACAACTTCTAATCTATTAAAACTGTGTTTGGGTGATAACTGTATTTGCACCTTATTGATGATTGGGTTAGGAAATACTATAGCCTCAGAATTAAAACCTACCCCTGATTTTGGACTACAAGTCCCAACGATAAGATCATGCTTTTGATTTGCTGTATTATTTTCTCCTCCTGTTGGTAAACTATAGGTATAGTAGAAGTAGATTTGTTCTCCTTCAGATGCATTAATTTGATATGGCTCATTGGGTTTCACAGAATAACCTGGATAGGGCCCTGTAGGTGAGGTGCCATAATAAAGAATACAAACAGTATCACCAATTCCTTCATTTTTTGGTATGAATATAATATAGGGATTAACCAAATCTGAAGAAACCTCATAGCGATACTGTTGATTCTCTGAAGTTCCTGAACAGCTTTCAGTGGCAATAGGGGAAACTTTAAAGGCTATATAATTCAAATTTAAACCACTATTGTCAAAAACTACACGTAGCTCATGTTGTCCGGCAGGGATATTTATGTCGGTAACCGTTACGGTCTCATATTTTTGCCAATTTCCTGTATTGGGTACCGAAATTACATCTGTAATTGTAACTCCTCCGATTTCTAGATGAAACTTTCCTTGACCATTGGGTGAGGCTACTCTAAAATCTATATCATAGGTGTTCAATGTTGAGGTAGCATTGATATCGTAGGCTAACCACTCCCCAGTATCAATCCACCCCACATTGAACTCTCCTTTTGTATCACCAGTATTTTCAATATCTACATCATCTTGTTTGTAGGCTCCACCAGTATTACCCGAGGTAAAATCTTGATATCCAATTCCGCTACCTCCAGGTTTGTAATTTTCTGCTTCTAGAACTCCTGGGATTGATGTGTATGAAGGAGGAGGCGAAGTGTTATTCTGAATAGATCCTAAGACAATCTTTATAGCTTCTGTTTTGGGTTCATAAAGTAATGATGCTTGATCAAAAACGTCATCATATGCAAATCCATATCCCTTTCCATTTAAGACATATTCCTCATTATGCCAAAAGCTTGCATAGTAATTATAAGGAGACGTTTGATAAAATGTAGATGGATTGCCCCAATCTTGAATACCAGGATCACCTCCGGCTTGATCATTAATTACATGACGGTTAAACGCCGCGCAAAACTGTGCTTGGATTCTTTTGTCAAAGGCGTTTCCGCTATTAAAAACTCCTTTTCCCTCCAGAACCTCTTGGGTATTGGGTCTTTTTTCGATGATGGCTTGTTGTCCATCAAATGCAGAGCCCGGAGCATTACCGGTAACTATTAACCTTTCGCCTTCAACGCCACCTTCCCAAAGAACACCATCACCATCTCTAAAGGCTAACGGAGAGTTTTTGTATTTTTCCCAAACGCGGTCAATATAAGGTTGAAAATAGTTAGCATAGATCCCTTGGCCTTCTTTAAATTCGGGCGTTTTTGATGGAGCAGTAATGACACCAGTTTTTTCATCTACACATTTTTTGAATTCAATTGGGGCGCCTGATGTAAAAGCGGTAACGATATTATTTTTCTCAGAAATTTCTCCTACCGTTTGAGTCCCTCTAGAACCTGTAATTTCTAACCCTATGGGATATTGAAAAGAATCTACTCGGCTGGTATTGCCATGAAATACCAAATCGGTATTGTTTTGTTCTAAATTTAACTCAACGATTTCATAGAGGAAATCGCGATTAGGATCAAACGGGTTATTTGGATCTGGAGAAGTATACCCCGGACCTACCGTATTTCCGTTTTCATCAATACAGTTTCCTGGACCAGGGCAGTGAAAGAATAGAAATAAAGGATTGTTGAAAGACAAAAATATTCTGGAGCTTTCAATGGCTTCAATGGATATAGTTTTATTTGATATTTCGCTGAGTTTCACAAAAATATCAGCATAGCGATTTTTGCCATCGGGTCCTTGGCTATAATCATCGCCTACAGGACCGGGTAAGGTATTTAAAGATCGATCCATTGGTTTTTGTATACCCGTTTCTATATCAAGATAGATAAATTGCCCTCGGATTTCCTGACTTTTTCCAACAATAGCTATATAAATTTCATCATCAGTATATGTCGTTTTATTTTCAATTTGTAAAGGGATTTTATTTTGTGCAATACCAAGATTATGTAGCATTACCAATAGTAATACCTGAAGTATAAATGTAATTTTCATGTTTTTAATATAAGAGTGAGTGTGATTATTCTAAAGGATATTTAAGAGAGAACAGCTCCATATTTTAGAGCCATTCTCTCATAAAATAGAGGCCAAAGTTATTTTTTCAAAAGCTTAATGGTTTGATTTCCAGTAATGCTATGTAGGTTTAAAAAGTAAAGACCTTTTTCGTATTGGCTCATGTCTATGTTGATATGTTTGGTTTTAGTATTAATGGGTTGTTTAACGATTGTTTTTCCCAGTAAATCAATAATTTCGAATCCCTTAAAGCTGTCTGTTGCCGATAATTGCATGTGCAATTTATTCGATACAGGATTAGGATATACCAATACCTTTGAATCAATATTTTTATTGGATTTTAACCCTTGTGTAGCATTACATTCTCCAACAATAAAATTGTGTCGTTGATCTGCGGTATTATTCTCACCACCAGCAGGCAAGTTATAGGTGTAGTAAAAATAGATTTGTTCTCCTTCTTGAGCGTTGATTTGATATGGCTCGTTGGGACTAACCGTATAGCCGGCATAGGTACCGGTAGACGAAGTACCATAATATAAAATACAAACAGTATCGCCAGTTCCAGTAACTTCTGGGATGAATGTAATAGTGGGGTAGGCAGAATCTGATGAAACCTCATAGCGATACTGTTGATTGTCAGCAATTCCCGTACAAACTTCCTGGTTGGGAGTACCAGAAGAAGCTCTGAATTCGATAAAATTCAGATTTAAACCACTGTTGTCAAAAACAACTCTCAGTTCTTGTTGACCGGCAGCTATACTAATATTGGTAACAGTCACTGTTTGATAGTCTTGCCAGTTTCCTGTATTGGGTACCGAAATTACGTCAGTAATAGCTACGCCATTTATTTCTAAGTGAAATTTACCCTCACCATTGGGAGAAGCTACTCTGAAGTCTATATCGTAGGTATTTGATGTTGCTGTAGCATCGATATCATAAGCCAACCATTCGTTAGCATCGATCCATCCCACATTGTATACTCCAGAAGAGTCACCGGTATTTTCTATATCAACATCATCTTCTTTGTAAGCACCACCCGTGTTTCCAGGAGTGGTGTCATTAAAACCAATTCCCTGGCCTCCTGGTTTGTAATTTTCCCCTTCCAGAACGCCAGGGATTGAAGCATAAGTAATTGGTGCATTGTTTATAACTTTTATTGTAGTTGATCCTGAAACCGTTTCACTTGTTGCCGTAACGGTATATTCTCCGGCTAATGAACCTGTATACAAGCCATTAGAATCTATTGATCCCTCGTTGGCTGTCCAGCTATATGATGCCGATATTGTATTTCCATTTTGATCATATCCCTGAGCTGAAAATTGTTGCGAAGCTCCCAGAGTAATTTCACTATTAGAAGGACTAATAACAATACTTGACAATACAGGATTAGTAACCACAGTATCTTCTTTTTCAAGAACTCGAAAATTATCAATATAGAAGGTTTCACCAGAGGCAACACCAGGATTAAAAAGTACTACTACTCTGTTTACCTGGCTGTCGGTTACTACCAAATCAGGAGTGCTAGTTAGTACAAATTCAATAGTATGCCAGGTATTTGTTTCCTTTGTTTTTGCCTGATAAATACTATGTCTTCCGGTTGGATAATTTTCGCTATTAGAAAGCGCTCCAGATTCTAATTGCCAACTTATCAAGGTGCCAATAGGAGCAGATGTGTATACATCCATGGCAAACCTTTTATCTTCGGTCACATATGCACTGGCGTCATTGATAAAATTGGTGTCAAAAAACAGGACATCATACAATTCGGTGTTATTTCTAATATATGCGCCGGTTTTTGCAGAAGCGTTGATATCGTTATTGGCTGGATTATCAATTCCAAAAGTATAATTGCCTGTTGTAGTAGTATTGTAAGTTAAATTATTGATGTTTTCAAAATCCTGTATTATTTCCAGAAAACTATAATTTACCGGCAATTTAGTTTTACCAATTCTGAAATTGTCAAAATAGTATGTTTCAGAGGTATTCGAGTTAGGATTAAAAAGCAGTGAAATTTCATTAACAGCTACACCCGATGTGGCATTGTCTGGAGAAGACGCATAAGCAAATTCTATAGTATGCCAACCATTTTGAACACCAACAACACCGATATATTGACTGTTTCTCCCTGCGGGGAAGTCGTTTTCAGAGATTACCTGATTTTCCAGACTTAATGTTATTTCTGTCCCAACCGGAGCAGAAGTATATAGATCCATGTAAAAAATATGATCTCCATCTACAAAAGATGCACTGTTTTGAATAACATTGGTAGAGAAGCTAACAACATCATATACTTCTGAAGCATTTCTGGTATAGCTCGCTACATTATTACTTGTGTTGACCTCATTTGGATTTGGATTAGGTATTTTGGCAGTGTATTCTCCATTTTCAAAAAATACGTTTAATAGATCAATATCTTCATAGTTTGCAATAATTTCTTCTTCTAACAAAACAGCTTTGGGTACTTTCATTTTTCTGAAATTATCAAAGTACACCTTATGATTGGTATTACTCTCGGGATCGATCAATACTACAAATTGATCGGTGTCTGTTCCACTAATACTTGTATCGGGTCTATCCAACAATTCAAATTCTAATGTTTCCCATTGATTTTGAGTTGTAGTTTTTGCAGTATACCTATTATGTCTTCCTGCGGGATACGTATTTACAGCAGCAGCACCTTTTTCGATCTGTAAAATGAACTCCGTTCCGATAGGAGCATCACTATACACATCTACCCAGATTTCCTTTTTACCGGAAACTATATCTAAAGCATTTCCAATATCTGAAGAAGAAATATACAATCCGTCATACAAAGCACCAGAAGATCTCTGGTATTTTCCTACGAGTTGGGAATTATTTATAGTACTTGCGTTTGGGTTGTTAACAGATTGTTCAAGGGTGCCATCGGTTACCGAAGTATAGGATATATTTCTGTTGGCTTCAAAATCTTCATAAATAAATTCAACGGTTCTTGGTTGAATTACTTCAACAGGCATTTTAAGCGTATTGTTTTCACATCCTGGTTTGCTAATCTGTACAGTTACATCTCCACCTGTGGCACCCCAGTCCACAGTAATTGAATTAGTTCCTTGACCAGTTGCAATTACCGCAGTATTGGGTACAGTCCATGTAAAGGAAGTTCCATCACTATTTTCAACACTATATCTTTTACCAGATTCTCCTTCTTGTACCTTGTTGTCTCCTATCAATTCTTGATTTAGAGTACCGTTATAGACCCTAACATAGTCAACCTCCATTTGGGTGGGATAGTCCTGTGGAGTAGGAGCAACTCTACCAGTATAGGGTGTTCCAGGTCCACCAACCGCAACATTTAGAATAATATACCAATTACCTTCAGAAAAAGGCCAGGGATCCACCGTGGTGGCTGGAGTAACTGTGTGGTACAATTGGTTGTCAACATACCAGCGTATTTCATTAGGTTCCCATTCAACCGCGTATTCATGAAACCCTGCAGAAAGATCTAATCCTGCATGGTATTCTCTACCGTTAAACGTCCAACCTCCATTAGAATAATGAACGGTACCTCCAATTTTTTGAGGATTTTTATGTTGAGCTTCCATGATGTCAATTTCACCGGTGAAGGGCCAACTTCCATTTTCTGGTAACATCCAAAATGCGGGCCATATTCCGCCTGCGGATGGTAATTTGATACTGGCTTCATATCTACCGTATCTTGAACTAAATTTCTGAGAGGTTATAAGTTTGGATGAGGTGTATTGCTTGCCTCCAAAGCTTTCATTTTTTGTGGTAATGATTAACTTACCATTATTTACACTGGTGTTTTCTGAACGATAATATTGCTCCTCGGCATTTCCCCATCCACAAAGACCAGGGCATCCATCTCCGATATCAAAACTCCACTTACTTAGGTCTACAGAAGAGCCCGAAAACTCGTCATTAAATATCAAATCGGTGCATTGAGCCTTGGTGTTCTGTATTTGTAGAACAAGAAAACACAGGAAGGTAATAATTGTACTCTTTTTCATCAGTTTGTTGGTTTACGTTAAAATGTTAAAAAAAACAGTAAATAGGCACTATTTTTTTATTAGTTGGAAGGATGTTTTTTGAGGGCCTTGGTTGATAGTAATGATATAGTTGCCGCTTTTTAAACTTGACACATCTACTGTTTTCTGATCAATATTTATTTGGGATTTATGAAAGGTTCTTCCCATAAAATCTGTAATGGTGATTGAAGATTTTTTGTTAATTCCATCTATAAGTAATGTGTTTTGAACTGGGTTGGGGTACATTTTCACTGTTATATCTTTACTTTGAGAAAGATTATCGTTAGAAACTAATTGAAACCAATTGATATTCCAATAATCACCTGTAGCGACTATGCGCAAAGTTTGGCTCCCTGCATTTAGATTAATGGTTTTGGTAATGGTTTTCCAGTTTTGCCACGATCCGGTTGGTTCACTATCAACAGTAGTTACTACGGTAGTTCCGTTTAGTACATTAAACTTGATATTGTTTGACAATGCAGCCACCCTAAAATTGATGTCATACTGCCCAGTTGCAGGAATATTTAAACGATATGCTATATAATCTCCAGATGCTATATATCCTACATTTTGGCCACTGCCATCGTCCGTGGTTGATTCCAATTTCACACCAGATTCAGAACAAAAATCTTCTGCCTGGATAAGGTTTGTAATGGATTTCCCTTTGCCAGAACAGGGTCCTGGTGAAATCACATCTTTAATAATATCGAACCAATTGATATTCCAAAAACTACCAGTGGCACTTATTCGTATGGTTTGATCACCTTGAGGAAGGTTAACTGTTTTGCTAACGGTTTTCCAATTTTGCCAACCTCTTGTGGAAGCAGTATTTACCGTGGCCAAAACAGTATTTTTATTCAGTATATCAAACTTGATATTTTCTGCAAATGAGGCCACTCTAAAATGTAATGTATACTGTCCTGTTTCAGGAATTTTCACATGATATTCAAGATAATCACCTGAGTCGATATATCCCGCATTTTTCCCCCCACCAGTATCGCTAGTATTTTCGAACTTTATCCCGGATTGCTTGCAAAAATCTTCTGCTTGAATACGTTCGGAAACCAAAATATCTTTAAAAGCACAATGATCATTATTTGAGCCTTCATCATTCCAATTCTCGATAATATCTCGCAGATAAAGACCGGTTTTGGTTAACTTATTGGCAAGAAGACCAGTAACACCTTTATTAGGTGCAATTACCGAAGCACCTTCGGCCTTATCACTTACTGACCAGTTTGCATGGCTTATACCGTTTTCCTTTAAAAATTGCATCCATTTCTCGGTTTCGGGTTTATTTGCAATTCCGTTACCATCGGCATTAACTGCTCCCCATTCGGTAACAAACAAGGCAATACCATTATTCATAGCCTTTGTTGCCTGGTCTCTTAAATACTGTTTATGAGTTCCGGCATAAAAGTGTAGGGTATAGGCTATATTGTTTTGGGTCAAAGGGCTATTTGATGCGTCAACCACGTTTTGTGACCATTGTGGTGTGCCCACAACAATCAGGTTATCTGGGTCGATAGCTCTAATTGCGTTTACAACCGCATTGGCATACGATTTTACAGTACCCCAAGATTGGTTAATGGGTTCGTTGTAGATTTCATAAATAACATGATCATTAGTACCGTATAATTGTGCCATTTCTTTGAAGAAGTCGATAGCCTCCTGTTGGTACTTTTCGGCTTCATGGGTATGCCAATCAATAATTACATATATATCTTCTGCAATAGCAGCTTCTACAATAGTTTTTACTTTGTTTTTTTCTCTTTCTTTGTTTGCAAGGTAACCACCATCTTTTTCTACACCCATTGCGGCTCTTACGATATCACTTTTCCATTCTTTTGCCAAATGGCTTACTGTATTAGCAGTATAGAATTTAGCGCCTGGTTCCCAATTGCTCCAAAACAAACTGTTTCCTGCGAGGCTTATGATTTCGTTGTTTTTATCTACAACGTGATTGCCAGATACTTGTAGGCGTCCATGTTGTTTGACTGTTGATTGGCCGTGAATCCCATATGTAAAAAGAAGAGAAGTAATAAAAAAGTAAAGGAATAGCTGATATAATTTTTTAGAATTCATTGAGTTTGATTTGGTTTATTAAAATACTTCTTAAAAATAAAGTTAAATTTTTAGCATTTCAAAAGTAGTCTAAAACAGAAGTAACTATATTATTATGTACCACTACAAAAAATATACATCGCTGTTAACGAGATAAATAAAAACTATTTGAAAGCTTATTGATGCCCTTGTTCATTGGGGGTTTTGATGTTGATTTTAATTTCAGAATACATCAATATGCACATTGGTTGGGAGAAGTATATTGAATTATTGTATAGGTGATGTTGTGTCATAAGGATGTTCATGATTTGTTTTTTAAAAACAGAAAACATTAAATTTTGCAGCTATTATACAAAACGTATTATATGATGCTAATGAGGTTATCTGAAAAGTATATTATTTAGGGTCTTGTCACCTTGTGGAGTCGAAATGTATTGAAAACCAAAGGTTATTGGTTCTCGACTCCTCGAAATGACAGAGAAAGTTGCTTTTCAGCCCTCATGTAGAATTTTACATATTGAACCTGTTTATGCTTTTTTTCTGGGCTGCAAATACATTATTTTGACTATGTGTTTTTCCAAAATTAAAGAATGTGATTTTGGATCTTTACTAGATACATATCTTTTAAAAGATACTGGGTATAAATGGGTTTATATAAAGCACTTGTACAAAAGCAGTATACAGTCCAAGGTAAATACCTGAGGATTGTACTTGAATTGCTCAATAAATAACTATACAAAAACTATACAATACTATTTTTGCGACGCTACACTTAAAAAAATATTGTATTATACCTTGTTTTTTGAAATGAGAGACTTGATAAGGCAAAGTTATTTAATTGTTTTCATAAAAAAGCACAGCTTTATGCTGATAATCGGTATGTTTATGCAGAAGAACACGTTAATTTGTCATATTTTGGAACAATAGTTTACTCATTAATATTTTGATATAAAATTGTTTAATAGCTTTTGGTTTAGACTAGACATTTAACTTGACAACAGGCCTGTGAATCACATACAAGAAATATTATTGATCTTTTTTTTATGGCTTTATGGAATAGTTGCCGCTCAGGAACTACCTCCTGTTAATGTGTATTTACCTGAGGATTACAAAGGAGAAACACAAAATTGGTCAATCTCTCAAGCGGCTAATAAGTATATCTATGTAGCTAATAATGAAGGTTTACTCGAGTTCAACGGAGCAAACTGGTCACTATACCCAACCCCTAATGGAACGGTAATGAGATCTGTTAAGGTGGTCGATGATCGTATTTATACAGGTTTCTATATGAATTTTGGATATTGGAAAAAGAATGATTTAGGTAAACTGGTATATACTTCATTGAGTGATGCTATAAAAGACCAACTTATAGAAGACGAACAGTATTGGTATATTGAAAATCACAACAATTGGGTGTTATTTCAATCACTAAGCAGAATTTATGTCTATAATACCATAAATGAAGAAATTACCAGGATAACATCTGAAATTGCCATGTTAAACATGTTCAATGTTAATGGTGTTATCTTTTATCAAGAGGTAGGTCGTGGTATTTATAAAGTAGAAAAAGGAAAACCTGTGCTTGTAACAGATTTTTCGGTGGCTGCTTATGATAAAATAGTTAATATTACTAAAACCGAAGACGGGATTTTAATAATAACAAGCAAAAATGGTTTTTTTGAGTTAATAAACAATCGTATTCGTAAATGGGATATCGCAGCAAATAAAATCTTAGACACTATTAGTGTGTATAGTGCGCTCCAGCTTGAGGATAAGAGTTTTGTTTTAGGAACGATATCCAATGGCCTTATTTACCTTTCGCCAAAAGGTGATGTAGTATATGAAATCAATAAAAGTAAAGGATTAACCAATAACACAATTTTATCGCTATTAGAAGATGTTGATGGAAATGTGTGGTTAGGGTTGGATGATGGAATTAATTGCATCAACATCAGGTCTCCTATAAAAATTTTTAATGATGAAAAAGGTACGATAGGAACAACATATACTTCTATAATTTATAATGGTTTTCTTTATCTGGGAACTAATCAAGGAGTGTTTTATAGAAAACTCAACATAGGTGATCAATTTAGTTTTATTGAAGGAACCAAAGGTCAGGCCTGGAGTCTTTTTACATACGATAACTCACTTTTTTGCGGACATGATTCAGGAACTTTTTTGATACAAAATAACAAAGCAAGATTAGTTTCTACCAATGGAGGCACCTGGACTTTTAAAACCATCCCGAATCACCCTGATTTGTTGCTGCAAGGGACCTATATAGGGCTTAGCTTGCTTGAAAAGAATAATGGTAATTGGAATTTCAAACGTGAAATAGAGGGGTTTGATTATTCTGCTAGGTTTTTGGAAATATATAATGATCAAATATGGATCAATCATGAATACAAGGGTGTTTTTAAAGTTAAACTGGATGAACAACTTTCTAAAGTAATTAGTGTTAAAAAGGACACAGTAATGACCAAAGGAAAGAGTTCGGGTTTATTAATCTATGAAGGTAGTCTTTTGTATACCCATCAAGGAGGTGCTTTTTCATTTGATAAAACCACGAATACTTTTGGAGAGGAAGATATTATGAGTAAAACTATTACTCAGGGAGAATATGATAAAGGAAAAATTATTACAGACAACACCGGAGGTTTATGGAGTTTTTCTGAAGACGATTTAGCATATATTTCACAAAGTCAATTCTCAGATGATCTAAAAGCTATTAAAATACCCGTACCCCGTTCCATGAGAAAAGAGAAAATCGGTTATGAAAATATCCTACATGTTCAAGATGACGAATATTTACTAGGTACGGCTAATGGATATAAGATTTTTGATTTGTCAAGGATTAATTCTGAAGAGTATGTTGTTTTATTGGATCAGGTATTGGTAAAAGATAAGTATACCGAATTTAAGAAAGTACCCCTTTTTAAAGAACGCCCCGTTTTTAAGTCCGGCAATAATACAGTTTCATTTGCTTATACAATTCCTGAGTATGACAAGTATGTAATCTCTAAATTTCAGTATAAATTGGAAGGGTTTTATGAAGATTGGAGCAGTTGGAGTACAAAGCCTGATGTTACATTTGAAAATTTACCTTTTGGAGAATATACTTTTGTTTTGCGTGCAAAGATTGGCAATAAACTCAGCAAAAATACAATAACATTTACCTTTATTATAGACAGACCATGGTATGTATCTGTAACAGCGATAGTAGTATATTCATTTTCCTTTTTGATACTCTTACTTTTAATGCATAGGACTTATAAAAGATATTATACCAAACAAAAACGAAAATTGGTAGAAGAAAACCAAAAACGATTAGAGCTTAAAGAACTGGAGAGCGAGAGGGAAATTATGAAGTTGAATAATGAAAAGTTGACTCAGGATATAGAAAGCAAGAATCGGGAGTTAGCTTCTTCAACTATCAATATTATTAAGAAAAATGAAATTTTGAGTACTATAAAAAAAGAACTTAAAAAATCTGGAATGGAAGGAACCGGTTTAAGTAATGTAGAGCGAATCATAGACCGAAATTTAAACAATAAAGATGACTGGAAACATTTTGAAGAAGCTTTTAATAATGCAGATAAAGACTTTTTAAAGAAATTAAAATCGAAGCATAGCGACCTAACACCGCATGATTTAAGATTTTGTACCTATTTAAGACTAAACTTATCTTCTAAAGAAATTGCGCCACTATTAAATATTTCGGTAAGAAGTGTTGAAATTAAGCGGTATAGGTTACGCAAAAAACTCCATCTGGACCATTCTGAGAGTTTGGTAAACTACATCTTGGAAATTTAATACCACAACATATAGTAAGAATACCACAACATTACCTATACTTTAACCTTGTAGCTGAGCTAAAATATCATTTTCTTCACCTTTTATAGAGATTAACAAATCTGTATTAAATCCAGTTTTTGCTGGGATTTTATGCAAAAAAAAAGCTAATTCCTTGTATTTTATTCATTGGTGTATATTTTTTGTTGTGGTTGTTTATTAAATATTTGTTAAGGATGTAGTTAAATTTGTGTAAATCAAACAGAAAAAGTTTATGAAAATCGCACATTTCTTAATGATCTTGTTCTTGACAACGATTGTTCATGCACAGGATATTCAGATTAAGGGTAAAGTAAAAGATCCAATGGGATTAGAGTTACCGGGGGTCAATGTAATTGTAAAAAACGCATCTAATGGGACTGTTACAGATTTTAATGGAGATTATGTGCTTAACAATGTTGCTCCAGGGAGTAGTATTGTCTTTTCTTATATAGGATTTATCACTCGTGAAATTAAAGTAGGTCAAAATCCGATGATCAACATCACTCTTCAGGAGGATACAGAGTCTTTAGAGCAGGTAATCTTGATAGGTTATGGTACCCAAACTAAAAAGGAAACTACAGGAGCCGTATCGGTTGTAGGTGCAGAGACAATTGAAGAATTAAATCCGGTAAGGATAGAACAAGCGTTGCAAGGGCAAGTCGCTGGTGTAAATGTCACATCACAATCAGGGTCTCCGGGTAGTGCCTCAACCATTTCTATTCGAGGTGTCTCGACCAACGGTGATAGCAGGCCATTAATTTTGGTAGACGGTAATGTTATCGAAGACCTTAGCGTTATTAATCCTAATGATATAGAAAGTATTAATGTATTGAAAGATGCAACGGCCGGTATTTATGGGGTAAGAGCAGCGAACGGAGTAATCCTGATCACTACAAAAACAGGTAGAAAAAACCAGGAGTTAAAATTTGAATTAGATACTTATACCGGTTTTCAGGAAACCACAAGAAAAATACCGGTGCTGAACGCCACAGAGTATGGAATAATCATCAATGAAGCTTTTGCCGCAGGAGGAAGCACACCACCATTTCCAAATCTTACTTCGTTAGGAGAGGGAACCGATTGGCAAGATGAGATTTTTCAAACCGCTGCGATTTCTAATATTAATTTTAGTGCTTCCGGAGGTACAGAACAATCCGTTTATTCGGCTGGGGTTTCCTATCTGTCACAAGATGGGATCGTTGGAGGCAGTGCAGCTAATTTTGATCGATTTACCGGAAGATTTAACTACGGGCTAGATTTTCTCAAGAATTTCAAATTAACCACTTCTGCGATTTACACACGCACCAACAGAAAGACCTTACTTGAAAATACACTGGGATCTGTGCTGTTTAATGCATTAAATATGGCTCCCACTTTATCTATAAGGGATCAAAATGGTGATTTTACATTAGCAGAGGGATTAGGCAATGAAGTAATTAACCCAATCGCCCAAATCGAAAATACATTTAATGATAACCAGGTTAACAAAATAGCAGGGACTATTGGCCTTAATTATAAATTCCTTAATGGTTTCAGTGCAGAATCCAGGTTTCAATTTAATTATGCTGAAGTAGAAGGAAAAACTTTTGCGCCAGAAGTTTTCTATGGCTCGGGTAAAGTTTTTAATGTAGAAAGAAACAGTGTTACAGAAACCAAAGATTTTTTTCGTGATTTTACCTTTGATAATTTCTTGAAATATGAAAAAGTCTTTGCAGAAGATCATGATCTCAAAGTTCTTTTGGGAACGTCTGTATTTAAAACCACAGGATCCTTTTCAAGTCTTACAGGGTTTGATATTCCTGGTAATTCTTATGCTAATGCCAATTTGGATCAGGCATCTGATATCGTAGATAACTTTCAGAATGGGGGCAATACGTTTGATGCACGATTACTATCATACTTTTCTCGTATACAGTATAATTATAAAGGAAAATACTTATTGTCTGGAGTGGTCAGAAGAGATGGTTCAACACGATTTGGCCCTAAAAACAAATTTGGTTACTTTCCTTCAGGTTCGCTGGGTTGGATAGTTTCTGAGGAAAGTTTTATGCAAAAAATAAACGGGCTTGATTTCCTGAAAATTAGAGCGAGCTATGGAGTTATAGGAAATGATAGGATTCCGGATTTCAGATTTGTTTCCCTTCTTAATGGAGAGGGTACCTATGTGATTGACAATGAAATAGTTTTTGGAACCGCTATTGGGGCGCTTTCTAATCCAGAAATCAAGTGGGAAAAGCAAAAAACCCTAAACCTTGGTTTTGATGCAAGAGCAATCAATAATAAACTGGATCTTACTTTTGATTATTTCAATCGAAGAACGGAAGATCTTTTGGTTATTGCTCCAGTGTCAGGAATTTTGGGTGTTGGGGCTCCCGGTTCAGAACCACCTGTTATTAATGCAGGAATTGTTGAAAACAAAGGATTCGAGTTCAGAATAGCCTATAACGATCAGTTTTCAGATAATTTCAAATTTAATATCAGTTATAACATAACTATTTTGGATAACGAAGTGATTTCCGTTAATAGCGAAAATAGTTTTATAGCAGGCGGATCATTTGGTGTGGGACAAGATCCTCCTTCGAGAATGGAAGCAGGCAAACCAATTGGATATTTTTACGGACTAAGAACCGACGGTATATTTCAAAACCAGGCAGAGGTCGATGCTCATGCAACACAGGTCAATGCCGCACCGGGAGATCTGAGATTTGTAGATAGTAATGATGATGGAGAAATTGATGCAAATGACAGAACTGATATCGGGAATCCCATTCCGGATGCTACCATGGGATTGAATATTGGTTTTAGTTACAAGAATTTTGATTTCTCTTCATATGCCTTTGCTTCAGTTGGAAATGATATTGTCCGTAATTATGAACGAAATCAACCCTTGGTGAACAAGCGAAATGGTTTTTTAAATCGATGGACAGGTCCGGGAACCACTAATTCGTTTCCAAGAGTAACTACAGGAGCCAATTCTAACACATTGTTTTCAGATTTTTATGTAGAGGATGGTTCCTATCTTAGGATTCAAAATGTACAAGTTGGGTACACATTTTCAGATAAATATATGGAACCTATAGGCATACGTAAATTCAGAATTTATGTAGCTCTAAACAATGTATTCACGTTTACAGAATACAGCGGTTATGATCCCTCTGCGTATCAATCAAATCCTGATCCTAATACGGCAAGCCCTATTGGTGCAGGTATAGATCAAGGATTTTATCCCGTACCACGAACATATTTATTAGGAGTAAACCTTAAATTTTAAAAAAATGAAAAAGGTAAAAAACAATAGTCAATCAGCAATCTTTTTTATATTCTTCACATTCCTATGGATAACATCGTGTAGTGATGATTTTGTGGATGTGGATTCAGAAGATGAGAACTCTGAGGATTTTTTTAATACCGAAGCAGAGTATCAGGATGCGTTAATTGGAGCCTACGATCTCCTACAATCCACTTATATCAATGTAATGTTGGGAGAAATTGCTTCAGACAATACGCTGGCAGGGGGAGAAAGCGCAACAGACGTTCCAGGTTTCCAGGAGATAGATGATATGACCCATACACCTGTTAACCAACAGTTACGAGATTTATGGTCCTGGATGTTTGCCGGAGTGAACAGAGCAAACTATATTATGGAGTTTCAGGATAAAATTGATTTTCCTGGAAAAGAAGAAGTCATAGGGCAAACACGTTTTTTGAGAGCTTATTATTATTTTGAGCTCGTTAAATTCTTTGGAGATGTTCCTTTGGCTATTGATAAAAGAATATTGTTTGGAGAAGAAACCAGTATCGACAGAGCTCCCAAAGAAGATATATACGCTTTGATAGAAGAAGATCTCTCGTTCGCAGCAGATAATTTGCCAACTACACAAGCACAAACTGGTAGAGTAACTCAAGGTGCTGCTCAAGCTTTACTTGGAAAAGTATATCTATATCAAGACAAGTTTGCAGAAGCTGCCAATGTTTTAGATCTCGTGATCGCCGGCCCTTATGATTTAGTGACCGATTACGAATCAATTTTCGAACAAGAAGGAGAAAACAATATTGAATCCGTTTTCGAAGTACAATATTCAGACGAAGAAGGAGCGGGATTTGTTTGTTTACAATGTAGTGAAGGTAATGTAGCAGTTGGTTTCAACGGAATAAGAAACTACTCAGGGCCATTGTTTGATTCTGGTTTTAGTTTTAATGTGCCTACTCAGGAAGCTTTTGATGCATTTGAAGCAGGAGATATTCGAAGGGATGTAGCCATTTTAGATATTGATGCCTGGGCTGCCGCTCAAGGCGCTACTTTTTCTACAGGTTTTGAACATACTGGCTATTATAATAGAAAATATATAGCACGTCAGGGGGATTTAAATACAGGAGATGCCAATCTTACTAATCCTAACAACTATAGAGCCATACGTTTTGCGGATGTGCTATTAATGGCTGCAGAAGCCCATAACAGAAAATCCCCAAGTGATGACACTCAAGCACAAGTATACCTAAATAGAGTAAGAACAAGGGCAGAATTGCCAGATGTTACAGCTACTGGTACAGTACTTACAGATGCAATTTTACAGGAACGAAGAGTTGAATTGATAGGAGAGGGACATCGTTTCTTTGATTTGGTTAGAACCGGAAGAGCTGCTCAGGAGATAGAAGGTTTTACAACTGGTAAACATGAAGTATTTCCTATACCATTAATAGAAATTCAATTGGCCGGAAACAGATGGCAACAAAACCTTGGGTACTAAAAAAATAAAATGATAAACATGAAAATTTTAAAATGTGCATTCAGTTTATATCTATCAATATTGTTCTTTTTGAGCTGTGCTGATGATGAAAATTTAGAGTATTTAAATAACATTGATGCCCCAACCAATATATCGGCGCTTATACAAGTTGTTCGAGATAATTCTGGATTAGTTACCATTACTCCCAATGGAGAAGGAGCGGTGTCTTTTGACATTTCTTTTGGGGATACCACCACAGAAACCATGAATATAAAGCTAGGAGAAAGCATAACACACATGTATGCTGAAGGTACGTATACTCTAGAATTGGTTGGTAACGGAATTACAGGCTTAAAAACGGAAGCGTCACAAGAAATAGTAGTGTCCTTTAATCCACCAGAGAATTTATTGGTTACCATAGAAAATGATGCAACGGTATCTAAGCAAGTACTTGTGACTGCAAATGCAGATTTTGCTATGTCCTTTGACGTGTATTTTGGCGAACCTGGAAACAATGTTCCTGTAACAGCTAATATTGGTGAAACAGCATCGTATGTGTATCAGGAATCGGGAACATATACGATAAGAGTAGTTGCCAAAGGAGGAGCTATTGCTACAACAGAATATACCGAAGACTTTGTAGTCACTGCCATTCTACAACCTATTGTATCTGCTCCGACCCCGCCGGCAAGGTCGGCACAAGATGTTATTTCTATGTTTAGTGATGCTTATACAGATGTCTTTGTAGACACTTGGCGAACCTCTTGGTCTGATGCTAACTTAGAGGATATTGATATAGAAGGAAATCCTACCAAAAAATACAGTGCGCTTAATTTTGTCGGAATAGAAGCAACGACTACTACCATAGATGCGACAACAATGACCTATTTTCATACGGATATATGGTCACCAAATGTAACCGAATTTAAAGTAAAGTTAGTTGATTTTGGAGCTGATGGAGCCTTTGGTGGAGGGGATGATGTGGAACATGAAATTACAATCTCTAATCCGACTAATGATGAGTGGGTTAGTTTGGATATTCCGTTATCTGATTTTACCGGGTTGACTACAAGAGCTCATATTGCACAATTAATTTATGTAGGGGTGCCTTCGGGAGTAACCACAGTTTTTATAGATAACGTTTATTTTTATAAAGATCCAGAACCAGCCTCTGGATTAGAAGGAACCTGGAGGCTCGCTCCAGAAGCGGGTGCTTTTAAAGTAGGCCCAAACTCCGGCAGTGGTGATTGGTTTACAAGTGATGCGCAAACCGTTATAGATAGAGCTTGTTTTTTTGATGATGTATATGTTTTTTCATCAGATGGAAGTTTCAGCAATGTTTTAGGATCAGAAACTTGGCTAGAATCCTGGCAAGGAGTTGCATCAGATCAGTGTGGAACACCAGTTTCCCCTCATGATGGAACCACTACGGCTACGTACCTATATGATGAAGGTGCAGGTACCGTGACTCTTAATGGCGCTGGGGCTTATTTAGTATTGCCTAAAGTAAATAACGAAGGCGAATTACCTGATGTCTCCATACCAGCATCTATTACCTATGATGTTATCCTCACCAATAATAACAACGAAATGGAAGTAAGAATTGAAGCTGGCTCAGGAGTATTCTGGACATATAAACTTATTAGGTAAATAGAAAAGAATAGCAGCCATATTAACGGTATTTGTTTGATTTTTAAAACAACATATACGATCAACAAAAAATATAAACATAAGTACATGAAAAAATTAAAAAATAATGTAGGAATCTTCTTAGTCTTCACCCTCTTCTTAGGTAGTTGTCAGGAAGATGACGCGACTGTAGGAGAACTTATTGCCCCATCGAATATTCAGGTAACGGTGGATATTGTAGGAGCGGATACTAATAATCCAAATGGGGACGGAAGCGGTACTGTAAACTTTTCGGCTACTGCCGACAATGCTATCACCTATACATTCGTTTTTAACGGAAATGAAGAAGTTTCACAATCAGGAAACAAAACCTATGATTTTTCAAATACCGGGGTAAGTACCTATACAATAACTGTTATAGCCATTGGTACAGGAGGTGTGTCATCAAGTCGTTCTGTCGAAGTAGAAGTATTAGTATTGTATGAACCACCTATAGAATTGATAACCCTACTTACATCAGGACCTTGGAGAATTAAAAGCGAAGCTTCCGGGCATTTTGGTTTAGGACCTGTCGGTGGGGATCCCGTTGAGTTTTTCTCTGCTCCTCCTTTTGATAAGGCAGATGCAGGCATGTATGACGATCGTTATATTTTTGGTGCAGACGGAACATTTACTCATATTACTAATAGTGAGAATGATGATCCGATTGAAGATGCATCCGGAACCGTTTTCGGAAGGATTAATTTGGTTGATGAATTAGGCGGAACCGGTTCGGGTACTGTTGATGGTGCTGATGTACTAAATTACCCATTTAGTGATTATACTGAAGGATGGTCAGTGAGTGCTCCCGGAGGTATAGAAATACTCAATATAACCGGTATAGGTTTTATTGGTTATTACACAGGTGGAAATCATAGATATGAACTATACAAATATGCAGAACAACCGCCAAACGAATTAATAGTAAGAACTACCGATGGAAATAATGAATTTGATTGGTGGTTCATCATTACTACTGAAGCACCCGATACTGGTAACGAGGTGCAGCCCCCTTTTAATAACCTGATCTGGTCAGACGAATTTGATGTCGACGGAGCTCCAAACCCTTCAAATTGGACCTATGACCTAGGAACCGGAACCAATGGATGGGGTAATAATGAAGCTCAATCCTATACCAATGACTCAAGTAATGTAGTTGTTGAAGGTGATGTACTTAAAATAACAGCTAAAGCCGAAAATAATGGGTACACCTCGGCAAGAATAAAAACTCAGGATTTATTTGAATTCACTTATGGGAGGGTCGAAGTCCGGGCCAAATTACCTATCGGCGGAGGCACCTGGCCGGCCATATGGATCCTGGGAGCAAACATTCCGGATGTAGGCTGGCCGGATTGCGGAGAAATAGATGTTATGGAACACGTAGGTAATAATCAGGATGTGGTGTCCAGTGCACTGCATTTTCCTGGAAACTCTGGTGGAAACGCTATTTTTAAAGCTACTAATGTACCAGGAGCATCGACGGATTTTCATGTGTATTCGGTGGAATGGTCGTCGAATCAGATTGTTTTTTCCATTGATAATGTAGCATATCACACGTATTCTTTCACGAATAATTCACCTTTTTATGATAAAGACTTTTTCCTGATCCTTAATGTAGCCATGGGTGGTAATCTGGGTGGGGCAATTGATTCAGGATTTACAGAATCAACCATGGAAATAGATTATGTACGGGTATACCAGTAAGTACTGGACGGCTGGGAATTATTTTAGTATTTATTTTGTTTTAAGAAAAGAGGGTATATAAACCAAATAACTCTCTTTTCTTTTTAAAATCACTTATATAATGAGTCTAATAATAAAGTTATTACCAGTCTAAATGTTCATTGGAGAATTCCATCTAACAATTAAAAAACAATAAAAAAGAATAGATGAAAAAGCATACGATCAACCTTCTTGTACTTGTTATAGCCGTATCTTTAAATGGCTGTACAAAGTCAGAAAAAACTTCAGTAATGGCCCATAGAGATAACTACACAGGATTAGACGATATTATTGAAAAAAAAATAGACTCCCTTCTCTCCCTAATGACATTAGAGGAAAAAATTGGACAGATGAATCAATACAATGGTTTTTGGGATCTCACTGGGCCTGAGCCGGAAGAAGGGGCAGCAGCCAAAAAATATGAACATCTTAAAAAAGGATGGGTAGGCTCTATGCTTAACGTAAGAGGGGTAAAGAATGTAAAAGCCGTACAAAAAATTGCGGTAGAGGAGTCCCGATTAGGAATTCCTTTGATCATAGGTTTTGATGTCATTCATGGGTATAAAACAATGAGTCCGATTCCCTTAGCAGAATCTGCAAGCTGGGATTTGGAAGCGATTCAAAAATCTGCCGAAGTGGCAGCTGCAGAAGCCTCGGCTGCAGGTATTAATTGGACGTTTGCACCTATGGTAGATATTTCCAGGGATGCCCGATGGGGCAGAGTAATGGAAGGGGCGGGAGAAGATCCGTTTCTGGGATCTAAAATTGCTGTTGCCAGAGTAAAGGGATTTCAAGGAAAAGACCTTTCTGCAAATAACACTATTGCAGCTTGTGCCAAACATTTTGCTGGCTACGGATTTGCCGAAGCCGGTAGGGATTATAACACCGTGGATATTGGTACCTCTACCTTACATAACATTGTTTTTCCTCCGTTTAAAGCGGCAACAGATGCAGGGGTAAGAACCTTTATGAATTCTTTTAATGAACTGAATGGAGTTCCGGCTACCGGCAATAAAATGTTACAGCGTGATGTGCTAAAGAAGGATTGGAAATTTAACGGGTTCGTAGTCTCAGATTGGGGTTCTATTGCCGAGATGATCGCTCATGGATATGCTCAGGATGGTGAGCGTGCAGCAGAAATGGCAGCCAACGCAGGATCAGACATGGATATGGAATCTTATCTTTATGTAGAACACTTGTCAGCATTAGTAAAAGAAGGTAAGGTAGATCAACAGTTGATTGAAGATTCGGCAAGAAGAATATTAAGAGTGAAATATGAATTAGGATTATTTGATGATCCTTACAGGTATTGTAATGAAGATAGGGAGAGGGAGATCATCGGTAGTACTGTCAATGAGGAAGCAGTTTTGGATATGGCTAAGAAATCGATTGTGTTGTTGAAAAATAAAAAGAATTTACTTCCTCTTAAGAAAGAAGGGCAAAAGATTGCTTTAATTGGTACTTTGGCTAATGATAAGAATAGCCCTTTGGGAAGTTGGAGAATTGCAGCCGAAGATCATACAGCGATTTCTGTATTGGAGGGAATGCAACAGTATAAAGAGAATGAATTGGTATATGCCAAAGGGGCTGAGGTAACTGTTGGTAAGACCACTTTTGTCAATGAAACAAAAATAAATACTACAGATATCAGTGAATTTGGAGAAGCCGTGAAAGCAGCCAAAAATGCTGATGTAGTGGTTATGGTTTTGGGCGAAATAGGTTTCCAGAGTGGAGAAGCCCGAAGTAGAACAGAGATTGACCTACCCGGAGTACAGCAACAACTTTTAGAAGAAGTTTATACAGTAAATAAAAAAATAGTATTGGTTCTTACTAATGGCCGTCCTCTTGCAATTCCTTGGGCGGCAGAGCATATTCCTGCCATTGTAGAAGCATGGCAGTTAGGAACACAAAGCGGACATGCGATTGCTCAGGTATTATATGGAGATTATAACCCTAGTGGAAAGTTACCAATGTCATTTCCCAGAAACGTAGGGCAAGTTCCGATATACTATAATTATAAAAACACAGGGAGGCCCGTTGAACCTGCTCCGGGTATCGTATTTTGGTCCCATTATGCAGATCAGGAAAATACACCGCTCTATGCCTTTGGACATGGATTGAGTTATACAACTTATGAGTATAAGAATCTAGATATTGACATCGTTGATGCTACCGTAAACAATGCCGAGGTAAAAGTATCTGTTGATGTCACCAATTCGGGAACTGTAGAAGGTAAAGAAGTAGTGCAATTATATATCAGAGACCTGTATGCCAGTGTTACCAGGCCGGTAAAAGAATTAAAAGGCTTTGAATTGATTGCTCTTCAACCGGGAGAAACCAAAACGGTGCATTTTGAGTTAGATGCTAAAACCCTGGGTTTCTATACGAATAAGGGCGAATGGGTAGTAGAGCCTGGAGCATTTAAAGTTTTTGTGGGTGGCAGTTCGGATAGTACAATAGAATCCGGTTTTGAGCTGAAATAAAAAATGAAGTAGTTTACCACATAATAGATGCATAGCGATACCGCAACATATATTGCTTCTGTTAGTTTTATCGTTTTTCTGAGGCATCATAAATTGCGCAATATAGATTTGCAGTTTCTAAAAAAGGAAGCCCTGTTTTTCTGTGGTAGACATATCCCGAAAACCAAATGTTTTTGCCTTTTAAAAAAATGTTCTTGTTAAGATGTAAAAAAACACTTTCCCTGGAAAGTTTGTAATACTCCTTGTATGCTGTTGTTAAGGTACCAGAAATGTCTTGTTCGTATACAGAGAGGTTAAAAATCAAATAGATATAAAATAATAATGTATTTTACCCTCATATCAATTGATAATAGGTCTCAAAACATAAATTCACAAAAATTCGGGTCGGTTGTGGTAAGAATATTTTGCAAAGAAAGATACAATATGATCAATTTTTAAGACAATAAAAAAGAATTGTAGCCGATAGCGCTTTGAAAACACATCATGAAATTATAACTTTGTAATAAAGAATAACCTACTACTATGAACAGAAAAAATAAATGGTGCACAAATAAGTTAGTGTTTGTACTAGCAATTTCATGCTATTTCATAAATGTGCAGGCGCAAAATGATCAGGTTTCTATAGAACCTGTTGGAGAACAAGAATTTAGGGTTAGTACTGCTAACGGAATTCCTTACACTATAGTTTTGGAAGAGAGTAATAATGATGGGCAATATCATTTAGGAAGTAGCGGTAGTCTTACTTTTAAAATTGCCGATATGATTGATACAAGAAGTACACTTAGGATTGTATTTGAGGACGAAATTTACCACTCTTTAGAGAATAAGCTTATCAAACAATATCAATCAGATCTGCAGTGGATAGAATCCTTACTTGATGTTAAAGAAGGTGAATTTAAAAAACTCCCATCACGACCTGTCTTTACAGATGATGGTTTAGAGAAGCTAAAAGCTACAGTATTTGAATATGCTACTACAGAGAAAAAAGAAGCCTACTTTTATCAATGGATTGAAAAAATAAACTACTCTGTTGGAGCAGTGAATTTTTTTAGGGAACTATATGCTGCTTCTAATGGTGAAGACAATGAACAACGTCACAATTTTTTACCAATTAATATATACGCAGAACTTCAAAAGAATAAACGATAATAAAATAGCAGCAAGTTAGAATTGATTTGAAATCCGTTTTACTACATTCTTTTATAATCTATCAATGCCTTATAAGTAAAGGATAGTGGCCGGGTGCGCTAATAACAAGAACTTTTAGTTGCTTTTGTTGGGATGTTGTTTAATATAGGCACATTCAGTAGAACTAAATACTATTGTTTTTCAGCATATTAAGTTGTATTTTAGATAAAACAAAACCCCGAAAACGAGCTGTACACTCAAAAAACGGGGTTTTTCATTTTCTGATATGTCTAAAATACGAAGAATTTCGCAGTTCCAGCACGCTTTTTCGTTTTCAACTCAAGCGGAAGATTTTTCACTTTACTATGATCGATTTTTATCGAGTGATTTAGGTAAAATCTACCAGGCTATTCCTTGGGATAGTTTGGTTACTACTTTTGGTTTGCAAGAAGCTAGTAAAGGTCCTTGTACTATTTTTAGTCCCAAAGGCAAACTAGCACTGATGTTTTTGAAGCATTATGGATGTTGTTCAGATCGCCGTCTTATTGAACAACTCAATGGTAATTTGGATTATCAGTTTTTTTGTGACTTGCATTTAGGTGTTGATCGCTTGACTAACTTTAAGATCGTTAGTGAGATTCGATGTGAATTATCTAAAAAATTGGAATTAAATAAAGTCCAGCATGATCTGTTTTCCCATTGGAGAGCCTATATAGAAGACCGACATAGTATCACTATGGATGCGACTTGTTATGAGAGTTCAGTACGTTACCCAACGGATCAAAAGCTTTTATGGGAATGTATATTTTGGAGTTACCGTCAGTTAAAAGCGCTTTGCAAGGTTTTAAAAGTAAGACTACTCAGAACCAAGTACCGTAAATGGAGTCGTCGTTATCTGGATTATAGCAAAATGCGTAGAAAAACACTCAAGAAACGTAAAGGGCTTACCCGAAGTTTATTACTATTATTGAATAAGATCAATGGTGAGCTTGATTTACTAGAACAGCAAGATAATATGGTACTGACCAAATCCTATTACAAGGGTAGGGCAACGATCAAAAAAGTATATAGACAGCAACATCGTATTTTCCATACCGCAGAAAAACCAATAGGGAGAATCATAAGTGTTGATAAAGAGTATCTTCGCCCCATCGTTAGAGGAAAAGAAGTAAAACCTGTAGAGTTCGGTGCTAAGGTTAATAAGTTCCAAGTTGATGGGATCAGTTTTATAGAACACTTGAGTTTTGATGCCTTTCATGAAGGAAACCGTTTTAAAGAAACCATATTTACAGCCCAAGGACTTACAAAAACAAAAACCAAAGTAGCCCGAGCTGATGGCATTTATGCCACTAATATCAATCGTAAATTTGCTACTAGAAACAATATCCGAAATGACTTCAAAAGAAAAGGGCGTGCATCAAAACATGAGAAACAAAGAAAAATCATCTCCAAGATGATTACAAAAAAAAGGGCTAGTAGACTGGAAGGAAGCTTTGGAAAAGAAAAAGAACATTATCACCTTAAAAAAATCAAAGCCAGAACTAAAGCCACCGAAACGCTCTGGATTTTCTTTGGAATACATACAGCAAATGTATTAGAAATAGGGAGAAGGATACAAGCAAGACAGCTTGAGAAAACAGGATAAAAACAAAAAAAGAAAACCTCTAAAATTCAAGGGATAGGTATGCCCAAAAATCAACAAAAAATCCTGAAACCAAGAAAATAAATCCCCAAATAAGAAAACAAATAAAAAACAGGTTCAGAAATTAGAAATCTCTAAACGTGTTTTGAAGCAATAGCTCTCAAAAGTGCCTTACTCCTGAATATGCCTTTTCAGCCCCTAAAAAACCGACAATAGTTAGTATAGCCTCCATCTATTTTTCTTAGATATAAATCGGTTATCTTCCGTGTAACTCCATATTTGGCAAATCATTAAGGTCTTTTACGTAAAAATCAAAAAAGCTTTTGGTTTGGGTAAAAAACTCTTTCCGGAACTCCGATATTCGGTGATCGGCGCCTTCAAATAAAATATAGCGTATTGGATGTTTATATTCATATAATTTGTTCACTAGCTCTAGTGATTCTGAAGCAGGAACACGCCAATCAGAACTACCTTGCATTATTAACATGGGAGTTGTCTTACACATTTTATCTGCCCAAAATACTGCAGACCGTGCTTTGAGTTCTTTTTTTTTATTTTTATAATAATTCGGAATGACTTTGGCGTATACATTCTCTTCAAAATCAGGTCTATGTACAAGATGCTCAAAAGCGTTTGCAGCTCCGGCAAGCACAACTGCAGCTTTGAATTGACATGTCTCTTTGAGTGCAAGATAGGTCATCATACCTCCTCTACTTGCTCCTTCTATACCTATTCTTGATGTATCGGCATTATCAATTTCTTTTAAAGTATTAACTAGGCTTAATACATCATTTACATCGTTGCCACCTCTTTCCTCTTGTCCTTCGCCACCATCATTTCCACGATATTGACTTGCCACTACGACATATCCCCAGCTAGCGAGTTTCCCCAAAAAGAAACCTACGCCGGTCTCATTCCATTTTCCAAATTCACCAGTTCCTCCGCGATTTGAAATAATACAAGGGAAATTACCTTCCTGAACTGGCTTGGCGATAAAACCTTTTACCTTAAGAGAGTCTGATAGATAGGTGATTCGAAAAAACTCGATATTTTTAAGTGCCTTAACCATAGTTGAGTCAGCCCTATGAATTTTGGCAATTATAGAATCGCTTAAAATTAACTTTTCTTTTTCTATAATCTTCCCATTCTGAGAATGAGAAAGAAAACACTGAAAAAAAGTAAAAAGCAGAAGTATTATTAGTTTATATCTCATTATAAGATTTTACTTAAAGATTTACACACTTAAGCTATATCAAAAGGTTTATTTACAACCTCAAAAAATTCTTTTCTAATATCAGATTCAACAAACTTTCCTCCGTATTCGATTGTAGTAGTAAGACTGCTTTTATCTTTAATTCCCCTTGAGGAAACACAAAGATGTTTAGCCTGTATTGCTATAATGACATCTTCCGTTCCTAAGGTTTGTTGTAAGTCTTTTAATATTTGCAAACAAAGTCTTTCCTGCACCTGCGGGCGATGTGCATAATAATCTACTAATCTATTAATTTTTGACAACCCTATTACTTTGTCTTTTGGAATATACCCCACATGGGCAGTACCAACTATAGGTAAAAAATGATGCTCGCAGGCAGAATCAATAGTAATATTCTGTTCTACCAACATTTTTTGATACCCATATTTATTTTCAAAAGTTGAAATTTTAGGGTGATTTTTAGGGTTTAAACCATAAAAGAGCTCTTTCACATACATTTTGGCAACTCTATAGGGCGTTCCCGAAAGGCTATCATCTGTCAAGTCAAGTCCCAGTTCTTTCATGATCTCCGAAAAATGATATTTAATACTTTCGATTTTATCGTTATCCGATTTTTCGAAAGCATCACTTCGTAAAGGAGTTTCTATACTATTAGAAATATGTGCGTCCCCTATTGATTCTATTTCCTCTTTGGTTATTTTCATAATCCCATTTAGTTTTTACAACATTTTTGTTCGCATTGGCAATATTTTAGATTGTAGACATGTAAAACCACCAATAATAAAGATGCTATATATATTGTTTCTTCAGCTAAAGGAAACACGGATAGTTTTTCATTAATCACAATAACGAATAATAGCAACCAGCTTATCCAAAAAGCATATTTCATTTTTGGTTTTGAGGTGGTTTTAATAGATCTTCGAATTGCCATAAAAGAAAGCCCTAAAAAAATGATATCTAAAGATTTCCACCACGAAGGATGTTCATCCTGAAGGATTACTGTTCCAGTATGAGCCATAAAAAGAAAAGGAGTGACCAGGCAATGTGCTAAACATAAGCCGCTTGCTACAATTCCTAAAGTATCCGAGTTATTGCGTATGTGAGATATGTTCACAAGAAAATGTATTTGTTTAAGTCTGCAAAGATAGTATTATTTTATAAATGCAACTTTGTTGCGTTAATAATATTTATTTACTTTTGACAAAATGATTTTATGATCCGAACGACATCGCTACGGTTTACATATCAGAATACAAATAATCATATCTTTTGTTTTCCTGATATTGATTTACCTCCGAAAAAAGATATACTAATTTTGGGGCCTTCGGGTGTGGGCAAAACCACACTATTACATCTTTTGGCTGGGCTTTTACCATCTAAAGCAGGAGACATTTTTATTGCAAATAATTGCTTGAACAGACTTACAAGAAGACAACTTGATTATTTTAGAGGGCAGCACATAGGGTTAATTTTTCAAAAAACTTATTTCATTAAATCTTTAACCTTGCTCGAGAATTTAACCCTACGCGAGCGATTTTCCAAAAAGAAAATTGATCGTTATCACAAAGAAGAATTAATCATGCATCTTGGACTCTCAGATCTTCAAAACAAAAAGGTGTATCAGCTAAGCGAGGGACAACAACAGCGACTTTCTATCGCCTTAGGCGTTATACATAAACCTAAAGTTATATTAGCAGATGAACCTACATCAAACTTAGATGATGGTAATTGTATAAAGGTAATTTCTCTATTGAAAAAAGAGGCTCAGATCTGCAAAAGTAATTTGGTGATCATAACTCATGATCAAAGAGTTAAATCACATTTTAATAATCACATAATTTTATAGAAATTGTTATACCTGGCATACAAGAATTTGATTTCTAAACCTTTGAATACTTTGCTGAGCATTTTGTTGTTGATGCTTAGTATTTCGTTGGCGACTTTTGTCTTGCAAGTAAGAAATCAGCTTAACCATCATTTAGAAAGTAATATTAAGCCATTTGATATGGTTATTGGTGCAAAAGGAAGCCCTTTGCAACTTGTATTATCTTCGGTTTTGCATATTGATAACCCTACGGGTAATATATCATTAGAAAAAGCTATGCGTATTGCCAAAAATCCTTTGGTTAAAGAAATGATACCTGTTTCTTATGGAGATAATTATAAAGGAATTCGGATTTTGGGTACAACCCATGAGTATTTGACTAAATACAAAGCAAGTTTACAAGAAGGAAGGTTATATGAAAAACCATTCGAAGTAGTTATTGGAAGTGGTGTATCAAAAAAAGATAATCTACAAGTAGGAGATACCTTTGTAAGCTCCCACGGCTTAGCCGAAAACGGATTAGAAACCCATAATGAAAAACCTTTTATCATTACCGGAATTTTAAAACCAACAAGTACAATTATTGATCACCTTATTATTACGAATCTTGAAAGTATTTGGGAAGTACACGAACATAATGATGAGTCACACCACCATGAAGAAGTGCATAAAGGAGAACATGTTGATGAGCATAGTAATCATGCAGTTGAATCTGGAGAAGAACGCGAAATAACCTCTTTGTTAGTAAAATTTAGAAACCCCTTAGGAGCTTTGCAAATGTCAAGATTTATTAATGACGAAACTACTATGCAAGCAGCACTCCCAAAATTTGAAATCGAACGGTTAATGGGGTTTTTAGGAATAGGATTTCAAACAATAAATGGTATTGCCATTGCAATATTACTGGTAGCGGGGCTAAGTATATTTATAAACTTAATAAAAAATGTAAGAGAAAGAAAACAAGAGCTGGCCCTGTTACGCACCTATGGTGCCAATACCTTTCAGTTGATAAAATTGGTTTTTCTGGAGGCACTTTTCTTATCCTTATTAGGAGCTACCGTGGGGTGGTTTCTAGGAAGAATAAGTATATGGTTCTTTTCAATTTTTATTGAAGATGTATACAGTTATCATTTTGTATTTAGCCTTCCTACTACTAAGGAGTTAATCATATTGGTATTAGTGATTTTAACAACATTAATGGCAGCAGTTTTGGCCTCATTGTCTTTATATAAGTTAAACGTTTCTAAAACAATAGCTGATGCATAAAATAGTTTTCTTAGTCCTGTTTTTTATATTGAACTCATCAGGTCTGTTTTCTCAAGAAAAATTGACATGGAATGATTTAGCCGATGTAAAATTTTATAATGTATATAGTGCAAAGTATGATGACATCTTTTTAAAGCCTAAATTTGGGCCAATTATACAATCATACCAAGGTGCTCGGATTCGTATTAAAGGTTACTTTTTAGATTTTTCGATTGAAGAAGACGAATTTTATTTGATTTCTCAAAACCCTAGATCTTCCTGCTTTTTTTGTGGAGGAGCGGGTCCAGAAAGTGTTGTTGAAGTTGTTTTTAAACAAAGGCCAAAGTTTAAAATGGATCAAATTGTAGAGATTACTGGTGTTTTGGAGCTTAACATAGATGATGTAGATCACTGTAATTATATATTAAAAGAGGCTACAGGTAGATTGGTACAGTAAAGTATAATAGTATTTGAGTAACTTTTGCAATACATTTTAATGCCGAAGATATTGTCTAACAAATCATATTAATAATGAAAAAAAGAATTGATATACTTTTCTCTTTATTCATATTTCTAATGCTTCTTTCATCTTGCAAGAAAGAGAAGCATCTTGTAAAGATTGAAGGTACAAGAATTGAAATAAACGAAAGTATCTCTGGTAATTCTGATATTGAGAGTTTTATTAAGCCATATAGAGAAAATGTAAGAAAAAATTTAGACAGTGTTTTGGCTTATGCACCCGAAACATATTCGAAAAGAGATGGAAAATTAAATACTGCTATTGGGAATTTAATGGCTGACATTGTTTTAGAACAAGCCAATCCAATTTTTAGATCTAGAACTGAAAATACGATCAATATGGTGCTGCTTAACTATGGAGGAATTCGAGCATCCATTCCAAAAGGAAATGTTACTGCACGCACCGCTTATCAGATTATGCCTTTTGAAAACAGTATTGTAGTGGTCGAAATGAAAGGTAATCATATCAAGAAACTAATTGAATATTTGCAAAAATCCCAACAAGCGCATCCTATTTCGGGATTAAAACTAACTGTTGATGCCAATTTTGATATAGCCAAAGCCTTAATCAATAATAAAGAAATTAAAGATGAAGAGACATATTTTGTGGCAACAAACGATTATTTATATGACGGTGGTAGCGAGATGTATTTTTTTAAACAAGGAGGGAAATCATATACATTAAACTACAAGATCCGAAATGCCATGATTGATTATTTTAAAAAGGTCGATACCATTGCCCCAATAGTAGACGATCGATTTACACAAATAAACTAACTAAATATCGAAATGAAACGAAGAGAATTTGTAAAACAAACCGCAGCATCAACGGCATTAGTTAGTTTAGGAGGGCTAGGTTTATCATCCTTTTCCGGGAAAACAAAAAAAATAACAATTTTGCATACCAACGATGTGCATAGTCATATAGACCCCTTTGGCCCAGAAGAGGGTAGAAATGCAAACAAGGGTGGTGTTGCAAGAAGAGCTGCAGTTATTGAAAAGATAAGACAAGAGAATTCTAATACATTACTGCTTGATGCCGGAGATATTTTTCAGGGGACTCCTTATTTTAATTTTTATGGAGGGGAACTAGAATTCAAGTTGATGAGTATGCTTAAGTATGATGTAGCGACTATTGGAAATCATGATTTTGATAATGGTATTGAAGGGTTATTGGCGCAACTCCCGCATGCCAAATTTAAATTTGTTTCTGCCAATTATGATTTCACTAAGACAGTTATGGACACCTTTTTAAAACCTTACGAAATATTAATCAAGGACGGTATTAAAATCGGAATATTTGGTTTAGGAATACAATTGGAAGGACTCGTGCTAAAAGAACTATATAAAGAAACCAAATACCTAAATCCTATAGAGGTTGCTCAAGATATGAGCAGAATATTAAAGAAAGAAGAAAAGTGCGATCTGGTTATATGTTTGTCACATTTGGGATATGATTACAAAAACGAGCCTAATCAAGTTGGTGATCTTAGTCTTGCTAAAGCTACAGAAGACATCGACCTTATCATTGGCGGACATACCCACACTTTTCTTAAAAAACCAACTATTGTAAAGAATAGGAAAGACAAAAATGTACTTGTGAACCAGGTTGGATGCTATGGTCTGTATTTAGGAAGAATAGATTTTTATTTTGATAGTCAAAAAAATAAAACTTCAAGTGGTCACACTATTATTGTTTAAAATTCTTTTTGAATGTCCGTTAAGACTCATAATCCATACGTCACCCTGAACTTGTTTCAGGGGCTCAATTTACAAAACACTAAAAACCATATCTTTATGAGATGCTGAAACGAGTTCAGCATGACGGTGAAATAGAATTATTACCAATTACGGATATTCAGAAATTCTTAGACTATTTTAAATAACGCAAGTTTCGACAAAAGAAAATTTACGTCAGTTAGGAGTGGTTTTCGATAGAAAATAGTGCTTCGGCAGGCTCAGCAGAGCTATCGAAGACCTGTCTACCTGACGTATGGCAGGCAGGCAAGTAAATTTTCAATCAAAAGCCTCGTCATCTTGAGCTTGTCGAAAGGTCGATACAATTTTTCTTTGTTTTACTATAAAAAATCAGTTTGACGACTTTTAAGAACTAAATTCTTATACCAAATTCACGTTAATCAGATTCTTAAATCTTAAGATATTTATAAGAGTTCCTTTTTTGTAAAAAAATATATAAGAATCATTTATTTGTTTAAGCTTGATTTATGTATCATTAAACAGCAATTAAATAGGGTTGCGAAGTTTTTGGTTAAATCTAAGTTAATTAACGTTAAAGTGTGTTAATTTTCAATAACCAAATGATTACTGTTTTCGTACAAATCAATCTATCGGATTTTTCTTGTTAAATACTTTTCCATGTACTGTTTTTACTAAAGCAACATTGTTGCAATTATTTATTTTTTAATGAGGAATAATCCTGTTAATTTCTGTTGATCAGTAATTTAGGGTGTGGTTTTACCATAATGCATTCTTTCTTTGAATTTATACATTTGGACTCTAACACAAATTATAACTCAAATGAAAAATTTTAGTAAACTTGCTTCGGGAATTTTATTCTCAGCATTAGTAATCACTTCCTGTCAGAATGAAACTGTTTCTGAAGGAGTCGTAGAATCGGTAGTAGAGCCAACAAGTACTGAAGGGAATATCATTCCTGGAGAGTACATTGTAGTGTTTAAAGATTCAAAGATACAACCAACTTCAAAAGTTCTTTCTAAATCTTCATTTACCAGTAGAGATGCAAAAGCAAAATCGGTTAGAGAAATTTCTGAAGTTTCTATTCAAAAGATGAATAAAATTTTATTCGATTCTGATGTAGATCAATATAAAGTTTTGAGCTATTACACTACAGCTATTTCTGGCATGGCTCTAAAGTTAGGTGATGACGAACTTCAAAAATTATCAAAAGACCCTAACGTGGCTTCTATTGAATACAATAGAGAGGTGAAATTACCAAAGTTTCAGGTAGAAGAAGTATTCCAAGCAGACGCTTCTTCAAAAATGTCACAACAAACGCCTTGTGGAATCACCAGAGCTGGAGGAGCAGTAAATGGTGCGGGAAGAGATCAATGGATTTGGGTAATCGATAGCGGTATCGATTTAGATCACCCAGATTTAGATGTAGTCACAGATTCAAGATATTCAAGAACTTTTGTTGGAGGATCTCCTAACGACTGTAATGGACATGGAACTCATGTGGCAGGTACGGCAGCGGCTATCAATAATAGTGTTGGTGTTATTGGAGTTTCTGCAGGAGCAAGTGTAGTATCAGTAAGAGTTTTTGGATGTAGCGGGAGCAGTTCTACTTCTACGATAATTAATGGTATCAACCATGTAGCGGCTAATGCTATAGCTGGTGATGTGGCTAATCTAAGTTTAGGAGGTTTCTTTGGTACTAATTGTTCTAGTAATTCTTCCTACCGTAGTGCTTTGTTGAACTTAGCCAGCACAGGAACTCGTATTGCCATTGCTGCCGGGAATGATGGTGCCAATGCTTCAAATTACCAACCCGCTTGCGTGAATGGAACCGATATATATACGGTAGCATCCATGACTTGCGACCAAGGGTTTTCATCCTTCTCTAATTTTAATATGAACCCGATTGACGTTATTGCTACCGGTAGCAGTGTAACAAGTACATATTTAAATGGAGGATATGCGACATTAAGTGGTACTTCTATGGCCTCTCCACACGTAGCTGGTATTATGCATGCAAGAGGATCAGGTCCAAGAACTTCGGGTTCTGTAAGCAACAGAGGAGAAAATTATCCCATAGCTGTAAGATAAAAGAGATATCATTTTACTTACGTTGGGAGCGTGTAGTTATGAAACCACTTGTTGGAGAACAGGTGGTTTCTCTTATTTTTTGCACTTATTACAAATACCTATAACTAAAAATTGAGTTTCTTGTATGGTAAAACCTTCTAAATTTGGGATGTGCAAGGTGTTTGGTTGACAAGTAACTTCTTTGCATACTTGGCACTCAAAATGAATATGATTATGAATTTTATGTGATACCCCGCAGTTATTACAAAGCGCATAGTAAGCTTTCCCATTTTTGCCAGTAACAAAATGTACATCCCCTTTTTCTGCAAAGCGATCCAATATCCTGTAAATGGTAGTTTTGTTTACTTTTATGGGCATGGCAGCCATAATGTCTTCAGCAGACATGGTATGCTCACTTTTAGATAGAATTTCCTTGACAAGATTTTGCTTTTCGGTATTCCTACTTTTTTTAATTTCCATGATCTAAGTATTCAAACTTTTTAAGGTTATCGAAATTAATGATTTTTTACCATAAGCATACTTTTTACATAAATTAACACGGTTTATAATTTAATACCTCATTTTTGATTATGTATATGATGTACTTCTACTATATAATTAGGAATCGTTTGTTTTTTGTTATAATTTTCAAAACAACTTAGAAAATAATTTATAAAAAAATTAGTTGTATATAAACTTGAATTATAAACTCATTAACCATAAATCATGAAAACACTTTGTAAATTGACCGTAATTGCTGTGGCTTTTTTCTTTGTTTCTTGTAAACAGAATCCAGCTGAAACACCAGAACACAAGGCTATGGTAGCAGAACATTCCCAAATGGAATCATCTCATAATGCAATGGAAGCAGAACACAATACCATGAAAGATGATCATCAACAAATGGTAGATGCTCATAAATCCATTGAAAATGATTCTATTCATGTGGTGACCGAAAAGAATCATACAGCTTTATTAGCCAAACACGGTGAACTTATCTCGGCCCACAAAACATTAATAGAAAAACATGCTGAATTAGAAACAAAACATGCTTCGGGAGAGATTACCCTAGAACAAATGACTTCAGAACACGAAGCTATGAAAGCTGAACATGAAAATATGGAAAAAGAACATCAACAAATTTCATCTGAGCATAAAGGTATTACTGAAGAAGATCAAAAAATGATGAAAGAAGATAAAGAGAAAGCTAAAGAAGACGCTTCAGATCAAAAGTAAAACAGAATAGATGTAGTTGTTTAAAATCAGTAAATTTAAAATATTTTAAATTTACTGATTTTTTTTATTTTCCTAGGTTGAAAGCTGCCAAAAAAATGATGCTAAATTTACCTAAAAATCAGTTTCAAAAAAATCTTAATATAACCACTGAGGCAACCTTTTTTAACAAAGGAAACTAAAGGCATACTAAAGGAAAGAAAATCTATTTCCCAATACAATATGTATCAAACCATTGTAAATAAAGGGATAGAAGGGTAGGAGGTGTACTCGCGGTGGGAGCTTTTGTTTTCTTTTGGTAGGGTTTTGTTTACCATAATAAGCTAATCATGAATTAATCTATGGTATAAAGGTAAGAGTATTTCTCTTTTTGGGGAATTTAACATTTATTATTTTCCCGTTTTGGGAAAATATACTATCTTTGAAAAAGAAAGCAATAAATAATGAGAATATTTTCTAGAGGAACATTAGTATCATTTTGGAAGAAATACCCAAAATCTGAAAAGCAATTAAGAGTTTGGTATGATATAATAGATAAAAATGAATTCGCTAATTCAAATGAAATCATAGATGTTTTTAATACTGCAGATACGATTGGAGATGGAAAGATTGTTTTTAATATCTGCAGAAACGATTATAGACTAATTGTACAGTTTAGATATGATAAACATATAGCTTTTATCCTTTTTATCGGAACACATAAAGAATATGATAAATTAGATATTAGCGACTTATAGCTTATAAAACTATTGTGTGAAATTTAAAAAATTGTAAAATGAAAATTGGTATAATTAAAACAGAAGAACAATATAATAAGTATTTGAAAAGAATGCGTAAGATACTGGATGCTAAAGAAGGTACAAAGGAATTTGAAGAACTGGACTTACTGGCTTTAGTATTAGAAAAATACGAGGAAGAACAATTTCCTATTCCAGAATCACACCCAATTGATGCTATTAAATTTATGATGGAACAGAATAATTTAACCGATGATGATTTAGGAAAAATTATAAAAAGTCGTTCTAGGGTATCAGAAATATTTAGAGGCAAACGAAAATTGGCCTTAAACCACATTAGAGCTATTAATCGAGCTTTACATATCCCTGCAGATATTCTTATAAAAGAATATTAGCTTTGTAACTCGAAAGGGAAAAGGAATATTATTCAATAAACTAATAATCTTAACACCAAAATTATGGCACTTACCCCTTCTTTAAGCATATTGAGAGAAGTCTATATATTTTTTGAAGTCAAAAGGGCTAAAGTGGTATCGTTTTGCTAAGTGTTCTATAATTTCGTTTCCGAATATTTCATTACTATTAATAGCAAAGCTTTTTATTTCGTCAATAGAATAGATAGCTTCAAGATTATCTAGGTATTCGTTATTATCCATAAATCTACCTAAAACACGAGGGATAATAAAGTCTTTATCTATAATTTAGAGAAAGCATATCCATATTAACATCCCAAAACATAACAGCAGGGAATAGTTGGGATAGACTTTTGCTACCTAACCTCTTTTTACTTGATATGTTCTTTGCTACTCGTTTCATTGCTAATACAAAGATACTTAATATTTTTTATTTGACTATAGCAATTATTAAGCCAAATCATAATAAATTCAACTTAAAAATTAAAAATGCCTCAAAAACGCTTTTGGGTTGTTTAAGAAAGTTTTTGTAATGGAGTAATGATCTGTGTCTTCTACAGCTGTTTTCTTCATTTCTGTCTCTGTAATTTCATAAATACATGCATTTGGATAAGCCATTAGCATTGGAGAATGCGTTGCTATTATAAATTGTGACATGTATTGCTCTAAATGACTTTGTGAAAAATAAATAAAGGTTAATTGTTTTGCTGGAGATAAGGATGCTTCTGGCTCATCAAGCAAATAAATCCCTGGACTAGTTACCATTTCTTGCATAATATGCATGTACGCTTCGCCATGCGAAAAAGCATCTAGTTCTTGTCCATAATCCTTTCGCACTCGACGTAACTGATAATTGGCATTATCTTTCATTTCTTGAATAATGTTTTGAGGAATTTCATCTTGTAACTCTAACATCTGATTGTGCAAATTAACATCCTGCCTATGAACACTATTAAGGTAATCTCCAAAATCTTCCGCTCTAAAGAAAAAACCATTAGCTCGTTGTATAGCCCAATTCATTTCTAGAAAAGGTGTTAATCTTCTTGCAGCATCAAAGCATTTTTTCTCATAGGTATGGCCGTCTATGTGTGGTAATTGTAATCTATATGCAATACTTTCTAGTAAAGTTGATTTTCCGGTTCCGTTTTCACCGATTATAAATGTAATAGGATTGGATAAATCGATATCCTTTGCATGCTTTATCGCATGAATATCGAAAGGATATGGATGGCTTCTTTCAGTATTAATACTAATTGATGAAACGTATGGCACTAGATTGTTTTTTAGGGTTTTTTACTTAATAATTTAAAGTTAGTAAAACCAGGTTTTTAGGCCTAGATTATATAGAAAAATACCTTTGATGAGCCTTATATCGATAAGGATCATAGAAATAGGCAGGCATATAACCGTTTTTACTTCCTTTTTCCCATCTTTTTGCAAAAATATCTTCGCGCCCTTTAAATATAGACCGAAACAAATTAATTTGTTCTTTGGTAGTTAGACTGATATCCATTTTCTTCTGAAAGTAATTGTGCAATAAAAATACAAATTACTATAAAATTTAACGGTATTGTGAGGTCAATTAAAAGAAAGAAAAGACGGACTATAAGCAACTACAAATGAAAAACAACTCTAGTTTTTAGCACAACGTCTAACAAAGGAAACTAAAAGTATACTAAAGGAAAGAAAAGCTATTTCCCAATACAAAAATTAGCAAAGATATTACCAAGCAAATCATCACTAGAAATTTCTCCTGTAATCTCACCAAAGTGATACAACGCCTGGCGGATATCAATAGCCATTAGATCTCCTGAAAGACCTGTGTCTAGCCCGTATTGTACTTTTTGAATTTCTTTCAGAGCCTTTAATAACGCATCATAGTGACGTGTATTAGTAACAATCGTTTCATTATTGCGCAATGCACCGGTATTTACAAATTCCAGAAGTTTGTTTTGTAACGCTTCAACACCCAAACCGGTTTTTGCAGAAAGTAAATGAATGTTGTCGATTTCTGAAGTCAGATTTTCGGCTTTATCTTTTTGTAACATATCTACTTTATTGGCAACAATGATCAATGGTTTTTGAGGATATTTGTTTTTGATTTTTCCAACTTCAGTTTTTAGATCTGAGATACCATCAACGGTCAACAGTGAACTATCAACCAAATAGATAACAACTTGTGCTTGTTCAATTTTTTCAAAAGTTTTTTGTATACCAATGCTTTCAACAACATCTTTTGTGTCTCGTATTCCTGCGGTATCTATAAACCGGAAACCGATTCCGCCGATGTTAATTTCATCTTCAATCGTATCACGAGTAGTTCCGGCTATCTCAGAAACTATAGCTCTTTCTTCGTTAAGCAGTGCGTTGAGCAATGTTGATTTTCCAACATTGGGTTCGCCAACAATCGCTACGGGGATTCCATTTTTGATCACATTTCCAACAGCAAAAGAATCAATAAGGCGTTTTAATACTTTGGTGATTCTTGAAACTAGATCTTTGAATTGTGTCCGATCTGCAAACTCGACATCTTCTTCAGCAAAATCAAGTTCTAATTCTATAAGAGAAGCAAAATTAAGCAGCTCGTCTCTTAACTTTTTGATTTCATTAGAAAACCCACCACGCATTTGCTGGATGGCAATTTGATGAGAAGCTTCAGAATCTGATGCAATCAAATCTGCCACGGCTTCTGCTTGCGAAAGGTCCAATTTCCCATTTAGAAAAGCACGTAATGTAAACTCACCGGCATCGGCCATGCGACATCCTTTACGAAGTAAAAGTTGAATAATTTCTTGTTGAATATAGATAGAACCATGGCAAGAAATCTCTATAGTTGGTTCTCCGGTATATGAATTGGTTCCTTTAAAAATAGATATTAGCACTTCATCCAATACTCGTTCTTCATCTACAATGTGCCCAAGATGTATGGTATGACTTTTTTGTTTGTCAAGCTCCTTTCCACTTACCGATCTAAATAAGGGAGAGCATATTGCAATTGCATCCTTTCCCGACACACGAATCACTGCGATGGCGCCTGCTCCTGATGGGGTGGCTAAGGCTACTATAGTATCTTGTGGAATCATAATCTTTCTTACTGAGTGGCAAAAATAGAGATTAATATACTCACTTTAAATACGCATTGTTAAACTTTTTTTTGAGGAGTTGTTTTTCTTTTTTTTATCTTGTGCATGGAAGAAGTTAAAATACTTCTGTAGTATCTACCTCTTTTCCTCGTGGAAAAAAAGAATTAGGATAAAAATTGGATTCCGAGTTAAGTAAACTACTTAATCACGGAAATATTGGAAGACTGTTTTGTTGTGCTTATAGCGACAGCAAATTTTTATGTATACTAAATTTAATGTCTAACCAATACTAATTAATTTTTACTCTTATGAATTTAAAAAACACAAACTCAACTAATTTTATGGGGAAATGTATGATACAGAGATTATCTGTACTCATTTGTACAGCGTTTTTGTTATGTCCAGCAATAAATCAGGCACAGACAAAAGAATTACTTCGTCATTCCACCAAATACTCCAAGAGCATAAAGGCTCCAGGTAATCAGGCAAAAAGTAATCAGCAAGTTATTACCGAAACGGTTTCTGAAATGGGAGCTACTTGGCTACGGTTATTTTTTGAAAATGTTAACCTCGGTAATCATAGTACCTTAACTATTACTTCTGATCTAGATGGCGCTACTCAGACCTTAACTTCAGAGGAGATCAAGAAATGGAGCAATTCTAGTGCATATTTTAATGGGGATAAAGTTACTCTCAAATTGACAATTGCTCCAGGTGAAAGTGCTATTCGACTTGATATTCGAGAACTAAGCGTTGGGGAACTAGACCCCACAGTAAAATCTCAATGTGGATCTGTAGATGATAGAGTAGATTCGAATGATGCTGCTATCGGAAGAATGGTCCCTATCGGGTGTACAGGGTGGATCATAACCAATGGTAAACTGGTAACTGCGGGGCATTGTGTGGGTAGCAGTGCTCAGGTTATAGAATTCAATGTTCCAAAGTCAAACCCAGACAGAAGCATTGTGCACCCAGGACCAGAGGATCAATACCCAATTGGTAATTTTGTTTCTCCATATCCTGGTAGCCCTAGTCAGGCAAATGATTGGGGAGTTTTTACCGCAAGTGCAAATTCTCAAACGGGTCTTACACCAATCCAGGCACAAGGCAAATCATTCAATGTGGTACAAAGTGATCCAGGTAGCACTATAACTATAACCGGATTTGGTACGGATACGGGTATCGATAACCAAACCCAACAAATTCATACAGGACCATTATCTTCTGCAAATAACACTTTTGTAAGATATAGAACAGATACTACCGGAGGTAACTCTGGAAGCCCAATTATTGATGCTGCTACAGGAAACGCTGTAGGAGTGCATGCGTACGGAGGATGTTCTGGATCGGGTGGTTCAAATTCGGGAGAGCGAGCGACTATACCTGCCTTTTGGGATGCGATGGGCCTAGGTACGCCACCACCGCCACCACCAAGTGAAGATTGCGCAGGCGATGTGTCTTCTTTTCCATTTAGTGAGAGTTTCGAATCAAGTTTCGGGCAATGGGCTCAGGCTTCGTCGGGAGATGATCTTAATTGGACTAGAAATTCTGGAGGGACTCCATCAAACGGAACCGGACCTAGCAGTGCGCCAGATGGAAATACATATATTTATGTGGAAGCTTCTGGTGATGGAACAGGATATCCTAACAAAAGAGCGATCTTAAACTCTCCTTGTTTAAACTTCAGCGGTTTGACAAGGCCAAGCCTAACCTTTCAATATCATATGTTAGGAAGTGCTATCAATAGCCTTGATGTTGAAGCCAGAACAAATAATAATGGTAGTTGGACTAGTGTCTTCAGTAGAACGGGAGAGCAAGGAAGTAATTGGAATGCTGCCAATATTGATCTTGCTGCCTATGCAGGAGAAGCTAGTGTACAGTTACGATTTAATGTAGTTACTGGTTCTGGTGGCAGCGGCTGGCAAAGTGATATTGCAATCGATGATGTAAGTATTCAAAATGGTTCTGGTACTCCGCCATCACCACCTACTTGCGACACCATCAATTTTAATGATTTTACGATCACTTCATTCTCTAATCAGGATGCTGCAGGTAATTTCTCTATAGGAAGTGGAGGAGAAGCCTTATCATTAACCAATAATACCTGGAAATATATTGCACTTAACTATAATGTGACTGCAAATACGGTTATCGAGTTTGATTTCAGTAGTACAGGTCAGGGAGAGATACATGGGGTTGGATTTGAAGATGATGATACCTTAACACCAACGAGATATTTCAAGGTTCATGGTACCCAAAACTACGGAGTGACTAATTATGATAATTACACAAGTGGTACAACTACGTATGTGATACCCGTTGGTGGTTTCTATACAGGAGCTATGGATCGATTGGTATTCATTAATGACAATGATGCTGGATCTGGTAACAATTCTACATTCTCGAATGTGAAGATCTATGAAGGATCTTGTGGAGGGCAGTCTGCTGTTGCCGAAAGTATTGTTGAACGTGAACCTATAACTCCTGTATTAGGTACAGATAAAGAGTATGGTATGTTTTCTTCAAATATATTTCCTAACCCTGCCAGAGATACGTTCTCTATTTCTATTAATAATATTACTAAAGGAGAAGTGAATGCGTTTGTTTATACTATTTTAGGAAAAAGAAAAGCAAAAATCAAGCTTTCTTCCGGTAATAATAGGATATCGACTCGCAGTTTTGGTCTCGGAACAGGAATTTATCTTGTGAAGATAGAAGATGAAGGAAATGTTCTAAGTACTCAGAAACTAATTATAAATTAAAATAATAGTATAGATGACATTAAATTTAAAACAAAGCATCCCGATTTTTTCGGGATGTTTTTTGCTTAAAACTTCGGTGCTGACTGTAACAAAATGCAATTTTCTTCGTCATATAAGTACTAATTGCTAATAGTATTAGCAAATTCATCAATCAAAAAAACAAATCATGAGAGAAGACAAATCAGTATTGGTCATTACACATTTATCACAATTATTGGATCTTATAACCGGTTTCGGAGGGTTTATAGTCCCCTTAATTCTATGGTTAACCCAACGAGAAAGAGTACTGGCAATGGATGAACACGGAAAGTCTATAATGAATTTTCAGATAAGTATGTTTATATATGCTATTATCTGTATTCCATTAACCTTGTTATTTGGATTAGGTGCTTTAGGATTAATAGGCATTGCTCTATTGTGTTTTATATTTCCTATTCTTAACGCAATTAAAGCAAGTAATGGAGAAGCACCTTCATATCCATTATCATTAAACATAATTAAGTAATAAAAAAGCGGGAGGTTTAATTAAACCTCCCGCTTTTATTGGTAAACACTATTTAAGTTCTAGTGTTGGTTAAGTCTGAAATCAGGATACGCATCCATTCCGTGCTCATGCCCATCTAATCCATCAATTTCTTCTTTTTCAGAAACTCTTATTCCGATAGTTTTTTTAAGAGTAAAGATGATGATAAAAGCGCTTAGCAGACAGAATCCACCAACGATTATTACACTAATTCCCTGAACCAGGAATTGATCAATTCCTGCTTTAGATCCAAAGATACCTACAGCTAGCGTTCCCCAGATACCACAGATCAAGTGCACTGCAATGGCACCTACAGGGTCGTCTAGTTTTAGTTTATCGATTAATGCAACTGCAAGAACGATGATAATACCGGCAAGAAGACCAATAATTACAGCTTCGTTTGGAGACATTAAGTCTGCACCTGCAGTTATCCCTACCAATCCACCAAGGATTCCGTTTAAGAACATGGTAAGATCGTAGTTTTTATAAAGAATTGTCGAAAGGACAAAAGCTCCAATACCTCCTGCTGCTGCTGCAAGACATGTTGTTACTAACACAAGTGAAGTATTGGCAGGGTCTGCAGAAAGTACAGATCCACCATTAAATCCAAACCATCCTAACCAAAGGATTAATACTCCTGCAGTGGCGATAGGTATATTATGTCCTGGTATCGCTTGTGGCTTACCTTCAGAACTGAATTTCCCGATTCTGGACCCCAATAACGCAACAGCAACCAAAGCTGCCCAGCCTCCTACAGAGTGAACAAGGGTAGAACCTGCAAAGTCATAGAAACCTTCAGCCTCTCCTATTGATAGAGAAGATAAGAAACCGCTTCCCCATTGCCAAGAACCTACTATTGGATATACAAGACCCACATAGATTACAGTAAAGATCATAAAGGCACCAAGTTTGATGCGTTCTGCAACGGCACCAGATACAATTGTTGCCGCAGTAGCAGCAAACATTCCCTGGAATAAAAAGTCCGTCCACCAGGTGTACCCTCCATCAGCATATTCTGGTGTCATACCATTTTCAGGTGCAGCGATACCAAAACCTGCAAATTTAAAGAATCCAAAATCCCCATCTTCAAATCCCGGATACATCAGATTAAATCCGCCAATGTAGTATATCAAAAGACCTGCGCAGATAATAAATACGTTTTTAAATAATATATTGATTGTGTTTTTTTGTCGAGTTAATCCAATTTCTAAAAAAGAAAACCCTAAGTGCATGAAAAAGACAAGTGCCGTACACACCATCATCCATACATTGTTCGTAGTTAAAAGTTCCATTGTTTAATGACTATTAAAAATTATTTTTTGTTTTCAGTTGGTAATTGTTATGCTATTGATAAGGCATTAGTTTAAAGTCTCTCCACCTTTTTCAGACGTTCGAATTCTATAGGCTTCTTCAATATCAGAAACAAATATTTTTCCGTCACCTACTTCTCCTGTTTTTGCAGATTCTAATATTGTAGCTATAGCGACTTCTACAAATTCGTCATTTACAACGATAGATAAATAACGTCTTTGGATATCTGTAGTACTATAAGAAATACCTCTATATACACTTCCCTTTTTTTCGTGCCCAACACCGGTTACATCCCAATAAGAAAAAAACATAACTCCCTTGTCATGTAAAGCTTCCTTTACAGCACGGTATTTTGATCTTCTAATAATTGCTTCTATTTTCTTCATAAAGAATAAAAGTTAAAATTAATGTTAAATTCAAGTCAAAAATATGTGAATTTATATTTTACATCCAAATTTTGTAGGGTAATCGCGTAATTTTTATCATTTTAAGATATTTACCCCCTAAAAAATTAGGGGTATATATTTTTTTTGTAAAAAATTGATAATTTCACACTTCTCAAATCAATAATTTTTACGAAAACGTTTTCTTTGAAATTTATTGATAACCAATAGGCTAGATTTGTTAAGAAATGCTAGTTATATGGGGAAAAATGCATTATCAAATTCGTAATTTGATGTCCTTATTTTGTGATTATTTTATCCATTTTGCACTTTTTTTATGGAGCTCAGAAAAGTGAAGTTGAATGATTCCTTTTTCTTTCCTATTCCTTAACAATTTGTTAATTTCATGAGCTTGAAATACTTTTTAGATCGGAAAATATTATGAAGAAACAAGGAATGTATCTACCAGAATTCGAACACGACGCATGTGGTGCTGGATTTATATGTAGCTTAGAAGGAAAAAAGTCAAATGATATTATTCACAAAGCACTTGAAATCCTTGAGAAGTTAGAACATAGAGGGGCTGTAAGTGCAGATGGCAAAACAGGGGATGGAGCAGGAATATTGATCGATATTCCTCATGATTTTTTTGTAGAGCACTGTGATTTTGATCTTCCTGAATTTGGTGAGTATGCGGTAAGTAATGTTTTCTTACCAAAGAAAGATAATCAAAGAAAGTTCTGTATCGATACCTTTGAAAAGAATGTTGAAGATTATGGATTGGTATTACTAGGATGGAGAGATGTTCCTGTTGATCATATACACCTTGGAGAAATAGCAGCCAATACAGAGCCTTTCATTAAACAAATATTTATAGGTAAAGGGGATAAAGACCAAAGCTATTTTGATTTTAATCTGAAGTTATTCACAGCTAGAAAAGTAACAGAACATACCATATATGGTTCTAAGCTTTCTGAGAGTAAGTTCTTCTACTTACCCAGTTTATCAACTAAAACCTTAATCTTTAAAGGGCTTTTAATGCCCGAAGATATTAAGTTATATTATAAAGATTTGTTGGATCCAAAGGTAGTCACCAGATTGGCATTGGTACATCAACGATTCTCGACGAATACATTCCCAACATGGGATTTGGCACAACCTTTCCGATATATGTGTCATAATGGAGAAATAAATACTTTAAGAGGTAATGTAACCAGAATGCGTTCTAGAGAAGAATTACTTGAAAGTAATTGGTTTGGAGACGATATCAAAAAAATACTTCCGGTTATATTAAAAGGGAAATCAGATTCTGCTTCTATGGATATGGTAGTAGAGTTATTATTAATGACCGGTAGATCTTTACCCGAGGTAATGATGATGATGGTGCCAGAAGCTTGGGAGAAAAATCCGGAAATGTCTGAAGCCAAAAAAGCTTTTTACGAATACAATTCATGTGCAATGGAGCCTTGGGATGGCCCTGCTTCGATTCCGTTTACTGATGGTAATTATATTGGTGCAGTATTAGATAGAAATGGACTTCGTCCTTCAAGATATACGGTAACCAAAGATGGGTATGTGATCATGTCCTCAGAAACTGGAGTGGTTGATATCGAACCTGGTAATATTAAGTTACATGGTCGACTAGAACCTGGTAAAATGTTCCTTGTAAATATGAATGAAGGAAGAATCGTAAATGATGAAGAAATAAAAGAAGATATCGCCTCAAAACACCCTTATAAGAAATGGTTAAATAAAAATCTAGTGCATCTTAAGGAGATACCTTATAATGATTGTCCTTTGTTTTTGGGAGAAGAAACAATTGCCAAACGTATGGAAGTATTCGGATATACCCAAGAGGATATAGATACCATTATTGCACCCATGGGGCAGCTTGGTAAAGAACCTATTGGTTCTATGGGGTCAGATACACCAATAGCAGTTCTTTCTGAACGGCCACAACTAATTTACAATTACTTCAAGCAATTATTTGCACAGGTTACCAACCCACCTTTGGATGGTATTCGAGAGGAGTTGATCTGCGATATAAGTTTAACGTTGGGGGCAGATCATAATATTTTTGATATTAATGAGAACCATTGCAACAAATTAAAGATTCAGAATCCTGTAATTTCTAAGGAAGATCTGGATAAGATCAAGACCTATGCTGATAAAGGGTTCAAGTCGACTTCGGTTTCCGTGTTATACAATATAAACAGAGGACTCAACGGACTTGAAGATGCTTTAGCGAAAGTGTTAAAAGATGCTTCAGAAGCAATAGATAATGGAACCAATATTATCATTCTTTCAGATAGAAATGTTAGTAAACATAGAGCTCCGATCCCTGCATTATTGGCATGTTCATATGTGAATAGTGGATTACAAAAATTAGGTATTCGCTCTAAAGTAAGTATTATTGTAGAGTCTGCAGAGCCAAGAGAGGTTCATCATTTTGCATTGTTATTCGGATACGGAGCAAGTGCTATTAATCCATATATGGTAAATGAGATTATTGGCCAACAAATTAAAGAAAATAATATTACGGATCTTACTTTTGAAGATGCCATCTATAACTATAATAAGGCTGTAGGCAAAGGGGTACTTAAAGTAATGAATAAGATTGGTATCTCTACTTTAAACTCGTATAGAAGCTCACAATTATTCGAATGTATTGGTATTAATACCAAGGTCGTTGATCAATATTTTCCAAATACAGCAACCCGAATTGAAGGGATTGGATTATATGAAATTGAAAAAGAGATAGCGAAACGACACAAAAGAGCCTATGTAGAAAGAGAAGTAGATGCTAACTTAGATCTCGAAATAGGAGGTCAATATCGTTGGAGGCGTAACGGAGAAAAACATCAGTTTAACCCACTGTCTGTAGCCAAATTACAGAAATCTGTTCGGGATAATGATCCAAACACCTATAAGGAATATGCCGAATTAATTAATGAACAATCCAAAGCATTGATGACCATTCGTGGATTGTTGGAATTTTCGAACTATGACCCAATTCCGATCGATGAAGTAGAGCCCTGGACCGAGATTGTAAAGCGTTTCAAAACGGGAGCAATGTCCTACGGTTCTATTAGTAAAGAAGCTCATGAGAATCTTGCCGTAGCTATGAACCGTATCGGAGGGAAAAGTAATTCAGGAGAAGGAGGGGAGAACCCACTGCGATTTTACAAAGATGTAAACGGCGATTGGAAGAATAGTGCCATAAAACAAGTCGCTTCGGGTAGATTTGGAGTGTCATCAAATTATTTAACTAGTGCTGCTGAGATTCAGATAAAAATGGCTCAGGGAGCAAAACCAGGAGAAGGAGGACAATTACCAGGGCCAAAAGTAAATCCTGAGATTGCCAAAACACGTAATTCAACACCCTACGTAGGATTAATTTCTCCACCACCACATCATGATATATATTCAATTGAAGACTTATCGCAGTTAATTTATGACCTTAAATCTGCCAATAGGAATGCCAGAATTAATGTAAAACTGGTTTCTGAAGTTGGCGTAGGTACAGTAGCCGCTGGTGTTGCTAAGGCTAAGGCAGATGTTATTCTTATTTCAGGATTTGATGGCGGAACGGGAGCATCACCTTTAACTTCGTTAAAGCATGCAGGATTACCATGGGAACTCGGTATTGCCGAGGCTCAGCAAACATTGGTTGGAAATAATTTACGAAGCCGTGTGGTAGTTGAGTGTGACGGACAATTAAAGACAGGTCGTGATGTTGCTGTTGCATGCCTTTTGGGAGCCGAAGAGTTTGGATTTGCAACAGCCCCGTTGGTAGCCTCTGGATGTATCATGATGCGAGTATGTCATTTAAATACATGCCCGGTAGGAATCGCAACGCAAAACCCAGAATTACGTAAAAAATTCAAAGGAAAACCAGAGCATGTTGTAAATTACATGTATTTCGTGGCCCAAGAACTGCGAGAAATTATGGCAAAACTCGGTTTCCGTACCATTGATGAAATGGTAGGGCAAGTAAATAAACTAGATCATAAAAAAGCAATCGATCATTACAAAGCTGCAGGAGTTGATCTTACACCTATTCTTCATCAAGTAGATGTGCCTGAAGGAGTTGATATTTATAATACCGAAATACAAGATCATGGTCTTGGTAAATCGATAGACTTTGATATTATAGAGCAAGCACACCCTGCATTGTTCCGTAAAGAGAAAACAACCTTGGATTTTGATATTACCAATACAGATAGAGCCGTAGGTGCGATTTTAAGTAATGAGATCTCCAAAATATACGGAGCACAAGGATTGCCAGACAATACGTTGAAATTGAACTTTACCGGGGCGGCAGGACAAAGTTTTGGTGCATTTGCTACCAAAGGACTTACGATGATAGTAAATGGTAATACAAATGATTATTTAGGAAAAGGACTTTCAGGAGCAAAATTGATCATCAAAGTGCCAGACGAAGCCACTATTGTTCCTGAAGAAAATATCATAACTGGTAATGTTACTTTATATGGAGCAACGGCCGGAGAAGTATATATCAATGGTAAAGCTGGTGAACGTTTCTGTGTGCGTAACTCGGGAGCCAAAGCTGTTGTTGAAGGAATTGGGGATCACGGTTGTGAATATATGACTGGAGGAGTAGCGGTGATACTTGGAGAGGTCGGAAGAAACTTTGGTGCAGGAATGTCTGGCGGTATCGCCTATATCTACGATGACAAGAAAACTTTTGAAGCACATTGTAACAAAGAGGCATTAAATCTTGATCCTGTGGAGGAAAAGAAGGATGTTGATGAGTTGAAAGGATTAATTGAAAGTCATTACAATGCGACTTTAAGTCCACTGGCCCAAAGAATCCTTGAAAATTGGGAGAAAGAACTTCCTAAATTCATTAAAATATTCCCGGAGGAATACAAGCAGGCCTTAAAACGATTAGAAGAAGAGAAGTTAGAGGTCAAAGGTTAGAAAAAAAAGAGTTGAGTGTATTGGGTAGAGGTGGATCATTTGTTTTTTGAACCTTAGATAGGATAAAGCTTAAAACTCTAAGTATAATACAATGAAAAGTAAAAACAAGTTTTTAAAATGAAGAACTAATTTCAGTGAAAATCTGAAACTTAGATTCTTTGTCGCTTAGAGACTTGGAAACTTAAGAAAAACATGGGAAAGATAACTGGATTTTTAGAATTTGAAAGAGAAATAGAACAGTACCAACCTGTCAAAGATCGTATTAAAGATTATAAAGAGTTTACCGTGGTAATGCCCGAGAAGAAACTCAAAGATCAAGGAGCGCGATGTATGAATTGCGGGATTCCATTTTGTCATAGTGGATGTCCACTTGGTAACCTGATTCCTGATTTCAACGATGCTGTTTATCGTGGTAAATGGGAGAAGGCAGCAAGTATTTTACATGCTACAAATAACTTCCCAGAGTTTACGGGCAGATTGTGTCCTGCACCTTGCGAAGAAGCTTGTGTTCTTGGGATTAATGAAGACCCTGTTACGATTGAAAATATCGAAAAAAATATAGTTGAAAAGGCTTTTGAAAATGGCTGGGTCAAAGCAAATCCACCTAAAGAAAGAACAGGACAAACAGTTGCAGTAATTGGATCAGGTCCTGCTGGATTGGCAACGGCACAACAATTAAACCGAGCCGGGCATTTGGTAACCGTTTTTGAAAGAGATGAGAAAGTTGGAGGGCTGTTACGATACGGTATTCCAGATTTTAAAATGGAAAAACATGTGATTGACCGTAGAGTTGCAGTTTTGGAAGAAGAAGGAATTGTTTTTAAAACCAATATAAATATTGGAAAAGATATCAAAGCTGATCAAATCAAAAGAGATTTTGATGCGGTGGTATTATGTACAGGAGCTACAGTGCGCCGTAATTTGCCGGTAAAAGGAGCCGATCTGAAAGGTGTAGTACAAGCAATGGATTTTCTTCCCCAAAACAATAGGAGAGTAGATGGGATCAAAGATTTAGGAGAACAGATCCTGGCAACAGGAAAAGATGTGATTGTTATAGGAGGAGGAGATACGGGATCAGACTGTATTGGTACCTCGGTACGTCATGGAGCAACTTCTGTGACTAATTTTGAGATTATGGGCAAAGGTACCATCGAGCGTCCTGCAAATCAACCGTGGCCTTTCTGGCCAATGCGTCTGCGCACAAGTTCTTCTCATCAAGAAGGAGTAGAACGTAACTGGAGCATCTCTACTAAAGAGTTTTTAGGAGATAAAAATGGAAATTTAAAAGGCTTGATAACTTCTGAAGTAGAATGGGTAAAAGAAAATGGTCGTTTTACATTAAAGGAAATTTCTGGTACAGAAAAAGAATGGAAATGTGAACTAGCATTATTGGCTTTAGGGTTTACAGGGTCAGAACCTACCATCGCAGAGCAACTAGGAATTGATATGGATGCCAGAACCAATATAAAAGCTAACGAAGATAATTATACCACCAATGTAAAAGGTGTTTTTGCTGCAGGAGATACCCGTAGAGGGCAATCTTTGATCGTTTGGGCTATTGCCGAAGGTCGACAGGCAGCACATCATGTAGATACGTATTTGATGGGAAGCTCTAACCTTCCTTTAAAAGGTGAAGGTGATTTACCACGAATTTAATTGTAATATTTTTTTTAAAAACTTGTGTTTTTTAATCTAAATAATTCTTCGGATGGCTCTGTTTCCGATTTACCTCTCCTTTGGAGAGGTTATAACTGCCATTTTAGGCAGTTCTGGGTGAGGTAAAATACAAAATTCATTTTTGGTCCTGTAAGACCAAAACGAAACTGGTGTAATACGGCTATGGCTCTCCCTCGAGGATAGTTGGTTTCAATTTTTTTATTTTACCATATTAACTTTTCCATTCTAACTTATAATCCCCAATAATCAATTTGGTCTACTTCGATTTCTGTAATAGTAGTGGTACCAATATCCATACTATACATGATAAATTCTGTATAGCGATTAGTAGCAAATTGAGAAGCGTTACCATTAGAATATAAAATTCCAAAATTATTGGTAGCTGTACAGCGACCATTTGTATAATTACCAGTTCTTAGAATTGTGCCACCACGTCTAATGGTTTGCACTATAGGACCTCGAATAAAAGATAATTGTTGCCATTGGTTATTAATATTTGCGGTAGAGCGCACCCCATCACAACAAATCCCAGAGTCAAAATAAATAGTATTATCGGTCCAATTAATATGTGTAGACCAACGATTTGCATTTACTCCTGGTTGTCGGGTGCCAAAAGAAAAATTTTGATTAGAAGTCGTAAAAACTACTGTAAAAACAGAGCCATCAACCCCGGCATTAGTAAGCGTTTGTATACTGGTATTAACATCAAGGCGATCATTGGCGCCATCCCCTACAAAATAGGGTCGAGTAGGATCAGTAATAAACTGGGGTTGAAAAGCAGCCGTATTTTGCACAGCATCTCGACCCAAACCACTTTGATCATACCAGGTAACCAAAAATACATTGGCTCCGGCACGCCAGGTATTGATTGCAGCTACATCAACAACGTCATTATCGGCCCATCCAAAATCGAGCTCTGCATTATCGCTGTCCCTGCGCAAACGTATCAAAGGACCATTGTAATCAGATTCTAATACTCGCATAGAAAATGCAAAACTAATATTGTTTAATTTCTCATCCAAAATATGGTTGGGACGCATGGTCGGAAATTGATTATATGATGCTATTTGTCCGAAACCATAACAGGAAAAAAATATGTGTATATATAGGAGCGTTTTTTGCATGAGTCTAATCTCTTTTAAGATCTCCGGTAACATGAAACACATTAGTAGCAGTACATACAATGCCTACACCAGCATCCAGTCCAGCAGTTTTAAAGCGAGATAATCTGTTTTTTACCGTTACACCACCAGCTCCAGTAATAGTTACTTTTCCGTTACCAATTTGATATATACTCACATTAAAGCCAATAACAAGACCGGTAGGAATCGTTAAAGTTACATCGGTGGCACTATTAAAAGTGAGGATGTTTAGATTGTCACTAGCAACTAGTGTATAATTGCCTGTTTTATTAAAAACCGAAGGAGATTGTAAAAGCTCTTTCCATTCTGTGCCATTAAATTGATATACTTTTTTAAGATCACTATCAAAAACCAAAGCGCCTTCTTGTATTGTAGCAGCAGGAATGCTGTTAATATTGGAGGTAGTTTCAGCAGGGAGACCTAATAACGAATTGGCATCTATTTGAGATAAGGCCGTGCAACCATAAAAAAGTAAAAGTAGATTGAGTATGTTTTTCATGCAACTTCAAGAATTTAACTTATATAAGTTGAAATAACCGTATGCATTGACGAAGTATTCTTTTAGGGGAATCTAAAGGTACATAAATTATTAATTTTTAGAAACAGCCATGTCTAATAACATCTATTTTTTTGATGAAGAGATAAAACTAATAGTACCTATAAGATTATTATGTTGTAGCACTGCTCTGAAGCACCAAAAATACATCGATAGATCAAAAAAATATTGAAAACATCTTTTTTTGATATTGTGGTTTTTCCGTATAAAAGGTAAAATTTATCAATTATTACTTGTGAATTTCATATTATTTTTGAAGTTATAGCTTTGGTTTTTAAGCGATTACGGTTATAGTTATGTTAAAACCATAATTATTTTGATGTTTTAACACGGTTAAAATTGAAGTATTATACATAAATTTATAGTGTTAAAAAAAACAAAAAACGGTTAAAAAGTATTGCTTATAAGAAAAAATTACACCAAACCTTTTATTTTCTCACCCCTATTTGTTTATACAAAGGTATTTTTTCTTCGACTTTTTTGACCATTATCTTTCGTCAGGATGCTCTTCATAATACGTATAGCCCCTATATGGTATTGTGATTATTGAATTGAACTTAAAAAATCAAGCCTATGAATGACGCTATCTTTTTATCTTTCTTAAGGTCAAATTATATAAATACTCTTAGCAAACCTAATAGTGATAATGATATTGAACTTGGTTCAAAGACGCATTTTATTCTAGTGAGTCTTGATCCAAAGTATTTATAGTAATAATGTAAAGGAATAATATTGGATCAAAAATAATAAACAAATGACTTAAAAAATATAAACTTTTGGTGTATTTGATAACATATTTAAAGGTTATCCTCACAAAACTAAGTGTGAAAAAATAACAACCCCGCAATTGCAAAACTTTGGCGAGCCAGCAAAAGCGAGGGTCTGAATAACGATCAATTTAATACAAAATCAACCATTATGAAGTTATATTCTTTTACCTCAAAAGATGTACCAAAATACTCTTCTAAAGAGAGTGTCGACAATTATGTTGGCATAACTTGTATTCCAAAACAAACTCGAGGCAAATTTAAGTATAATGAACTACTTGCATTAGGGGGAATTACCCTTTTTTTACTGGGGGTTTATTTCCTAGTAGTGTCTATGTTTTTATACACTTCTTCAGACCTCGTTAATCAATACCATAACGATACTAGTATCAGTAATATTGCCAAAGATACGAATGGTGAAATTTTTAAATTTTTCTCTTCAAAACATATTCGTAACCTGAATTCAATTGACTATGGAAAAGACGATAATTCGAGTACCATCATACAAGTGTGGTATTTCGAGAATAGCCTTTTAAGTCCAAATCTTATGCCCGAACACAGGCAAGATGTATTTTGGGTGCACTCCCAAGTACCTATACATCATCAGACTAGTGCAGTTTGGATGAATCGAATTCAGGTTACTTTTTTGATACCACATACCATGATTCCTTCGAATCACCTCAAAATGAATTACAAAACAATTTTATCATAAATAGCTTATGAAAGTTTTTACAAAATTTAGCTTCAGAAATAGAAACTCATTTAAAAGTAATTCCATATTGATGATGGGGTTGTTTTTGGTAATGATGCTTTTTTCATGGAATGGTTTTTCACAAAATTTATTAACGAATCCTTCATTAGATACAGCAGGGGTAGATTGCACAGGAAATTTTCCGGCAGCAAACGTTGCTCCAGATGGTTGGGGACAAAGCTCTACACCAGATAGATCAACAGAAACCACCAGAGCTTTTAATACCCAAAATGTAGCAAGAGCATCATCTCCCAGTGGTAGTTGCTACTATGGGTTTCGATCTTTAGGCCCCACTACTTTTGAAGGGATTAATCAACTGGTAACGGTTACGGCAGGAGTAGAGTACGAGTTTTCGTTTGATTATTTAATTGAAACTGCGCCAGGAGGAACCCCTTGTGGTACTCAGTTACAGGTAGCTTTGGATGGTACAGTAATACAAATTTTTGCGCAACCTGCGGTAGAGAATGTTTGGGCAAGAGAGACCCTAACCTTTACTGCTGCCGCTACAGGAACATTTCTATTAGAATTCGAAGCCGGTGGAGGCTGTGTAGATACTTGGAATTTTGTTGATGATTTATTATTGCGAGTTGCACCTGATCCTTGCGATCCAGTAGCATCTGGTAATACAGATAGTGATGCAGATGGGTTGTCTGATATTTGTGATTTTGATGATGACAATGATGGGATTTTAGATAGTTTAGAGTCTACAGATTGTACGCCAATAACAGATTACACCACAGTACCGGCAGCCTGTGCAGATGCTACATTTGCTACAGTTACCAATGGTACGGTAACTGTAGATATAACAACTTCTGGAGGTTTTCTTCATGAAAATGGAGGAGGAACGGCTTTCCAGACGCAAGTTGGTGGTGCAGGATGTGCTAACGGAGGTTCTCTGGCAGTAACATTTACGCAAACTTTTAATGAACCCATTTATAGGTTAGAACTTTTTATAAATAGCTTAGGCCCAAATGAAAACTTAACTACTTTTAGTATAGCACCTGATAGTGTAACTGGTGGATTATCATATGATGGTACTACGGTTTCAGATGGCGGTACAGCAACAGGAACAGTTATATGGGACAATTTACCGGGCATAACGCAATTGTCCTTTATTAATACAAGAACTTCAAACAATGCAGGTGTTATATATAGATATGACCGTATTTGTATTGCTACAGACTCAGATCTTGATGGATTCGATGACCATGTAGATCTAGACTCAGATAACGACGGTATACCAGATAATGTAGAAGCACAACCAACTGTGGGCTATATCCAACCTAGTGGTCTAGGTGCAGGAATTACAGATGGTAATACTAATGGAGTAGATGACAATTATGAAACCGCTCAAGGCGGAAGCGATTTAGGAACAGGAGAAGATACCGATAATGATGGTACACCAGATTACTTAGATCTAAATTCTGATAATTTAACCGATAATGATACAATTGAAGCCGGTTTTACTCCCGCTGTTAGCACAAATGATACCGATGGGGATGGGATCCTCGACGATTATGATGACATACCGGGTATGGTGGTACAAGATGATCAAACATTTGGAGCCATAGGATTACCAAATTTATTTAATCCGGGTACTGTAGAGGTAGATTATCGAGAAGGACCATCTCCTGGTTGTGTGCCGGGTAATCTAAATCTTTGGGTCAAAGCAGATGCAGAAAGTTATGCAGATGGTGACGCAGTGACTTCCTGGACAGATCAAACTGCCAATGGGGGTACAATGACGCCTCCTACAGTAGGACAAGCACCCGATTATGAAAGCTCAGAAACTGACGCAAACTTTAATCCATATCTTGATTTTAATGACGTCTCTAATGATAGACTTAATGGAGCCAACTATGGGTTGACAAATGTAAGTACCACACAGTATCAAGTATTTTTTGTGTACAACCAAGAGGTTACCAATGGTGTAGCTAATTTTCCAGATCTATGGGATTGGGATGGTACTAATGCTAATGAACGTTTAGAGGCCTTTAATGATGTATTTGCGGCTGGTGGAGCGAATGTGCCCGCTCTTAGAGGACAATGGCATATTGGAGTTGCTACGGGAACTGCAGCCGTTCCCTTGGGGATCACCTCAGGTAGAGTCGATGGATTGGCAGGAACTACTACAGGATTGTATAATGGTAGTGCTTTTGAAGGAAATGGTAATATATCTATAGGAACATTAGGACAATTAGACGCGGATATTGCAGAAATCATTTACTACGCAGTCCCTAATACTGGTACTGATTTACAAAAGGTAGAATCTTACTTAGCCGTCAAATACGGGATCACACTAGATCAAACTATAGCTACCAATTATCTGGATGGTCAAGGCAATATTGTTTGGGATGCTACGACTATTACGACGTACAATAATGATATAGCTGGTATCGCTCGTGATGACTGCCAGGAATTAGATCAACAACAATCACGTTCTGTAAATACAGGAAGTGTGGTGACAATGAATCGTGGTGGTGCTTTTGCTGCAGATAGACAATTTTTGGTTTGGGGTAATGATGCGGCAACGCTTGATCCTACAACTATTAATTTACCTTCAGGAAGTTGCCAGGCGATTACAAGAGTATGGCAAGCACAAGAAAAAGGAGTTGGGGGTGATGTAGGAAATGTCGAAATACAATTCGATCTTACGAATACAAGTCTTCCTGGTACTCAGGCTTCAGACTATACCTTATTAATAAAAAATACAGATACAAATTTTACCACAGGAGCTACAGAGATTACAGCCAATACTTTTGTGGGTGGAGTAGTTACTTTTAACGCAGTAAACTTTACCGATGGAGATTTCTTTACGCTGGCTTCTGCAGGTAGTGCACCAGGGAACGTAGGTACCAACTTAGCCCTTTGGCTCAAAGCTGATGCAGGTGGGGCAGCCTGGACAGATCAATCTGGTAATGGAACTATAGCAACTGCCGTAGGAACCCCAACAGTGTCTGCAGCTGCTATGAATTTTAACGATGCGATTTCATTTGATGGTGCTACAGATTATTATAATTTGACGAATGCGGCTTTTGAAAACGGTACAGGAGATAAAAGTTATTATGTAGTAGCTAAAAGAAATGCAGATGATGGGGCAGAATATATGCTCACCATAGGAAACACTGTCGGAGGTGGTGGTGAATCATTTGGGCACTGGGATGCTTTCCCAGGTTCTCCGTTTACGTCTGCATCTACTATAGAAATAGAATCTAATGATACTTCTTGGGCTGTCGATGAGATTGCGCTATTAGGTCGATCTTACATTGGTGGAAATGACGCATTATATACCAATGGGACAAGTATTGTCATCAATGGAGATGATTACAATTTGAACCTTATTAATGGAAATCTAGGTAGAATAGGTAATTTCCTTGTTGTTGATCCATCTAGAAACTGGGGAGGTGAAATAGCAGAAGTTATTGTATATAATTCTGGAAACAATACAAACAACGAAAGAGAAAAAATAGAATCTTATCTAGCGATAAAATATGGGATTACCCTTTCAAACACCTATTTGGCTGGTGATGCAACACCTATTTATACCTTGGGCGGTGGTTTTGACAATGACATCACTGGGATCGCTCGTGATGACTGCCAGGCATTGGATCAACAAAAGTCTAAATCGGTTAATGACAATGGGATTTTAACGATTGCGAATAATGATATTACTACACCTGTAGCTTTTGCTGCAGATGGATCCTTTCTGATTGCAGGAAATAATGGAGGTGTAGCTACATGGACAGCCACAGGTGCACCTGCCAATTATCAAATATCATCCAAAATATGGCAATTGCAAGAAACAGGAACCGTAGGTGATATAGCCTTGCAATTTGATGTAGATGATTCAGAATTTGATATACCGGCACTGATTTTAGGAACAAATTATTACCTGGTATATGATAGCAATGATGATAATGATCTAAGTGATGAAACACCAATAGTATTAACCAATAATTCAGGCAGTCTTTGGGAAACAAATACTCCTATAGATTTTACTACAGGAGCAGAGTTTGCTCTGGCAACACTTATAGATGATGGGGATGGCATCCCGGTTGCTATAGAAGATGCTGCTCCCAACGGAGGTGATGGTAATGGCGACGGGATCAGGGATTCGTTTCAGCCTAATGTTACTTCTATATTAGATGCTTCAGGAGGTTCTTATGTTACCATAGAAGTTACCGGTGATTGTAATCAGGTTGTTAATATGCAAGCTCTTCTGGAAACTGATCTTGCATCACTCGACGATGATTTTGAATACCCTGTTGGACTTGTAGATTATACATTACGATGTGGCAATCCGGGAGAATCAGCCACAGTAACCTTATATTGGTATGGACTTATAGATATAGAATTTTACAGAAAATTCGGACCCTTAACTTCTGGGGGAACTACTGATGTGTACCAGGATTTTACTATTACCGAAGGATCCGCAATGGTAGGTGTATCTATGGTGCCAACCACTACATATACCTTAACAGACGGTGTGACAGGAGATGATACAGGAGTAGACGGAGAAATTACTGACCCATCCGGACCCTCTATATTTGATATAGATACGGATCTTGATGGAGTGAATGATCTTAACGACCTCGATGATGATAATGATGGGATTTTAGATACAGAAGAGGATGATTGTTCCTTTCTCGACTTCGATCTTACAGCCAATGTAGAACCGGCAAGTGGAATTACATTTCCATCCAATAGTGGGATAGATATTACCCCAACATTTACCGAGAATTTTCCTGGTACTCTTGTAAGACAACGGGTAACTGATTATAATTCTATTAATTTTTCTAATAATTATACTGATGTTTCGGAATCGAATTTGATTTCTGTGGCCATTTCACCTTCGACTCAAGATTTTTTTATACTCTTTACAGATTTTGATCAAAGTGGTGAAACCCCTTCCAGATATTCAGAGTCTTATGAAATCATATTTTATAGTGGTCCGGATATAGTAGATTATTATGTAGAAGAACAAGGTGCGAATATACAAAGGATAGGAAATATATTTACTGCATTTCAAGGAGGAAATACTACCAATGATACCGCCAATAACTTGCGCCTCAGAGCACCAGAAGGTTCAGATCGGTTAGAAATTAAAATGATGGTACTTGCCAACCTGGGATTTACAAATCCTAATTCGCAAGGAGGTGATATCTTTTTTGGTACTTGTTTTAAAGATACCGATAATGATGGCCTGACCGATAGGCTTGACTTGGATAGTGATAATGACGGTATTTATGATTTGGTTGAAAGTGGCCAATTAAATAATGGAGTTTCCGATGCTAATAACAATGGTATTATTGATGGAGTACCAGCAGATTTTGGGGCTAATGGCCTTGCTAATTCTGTAGAATCTGACGATACACAAACAGCTACTACCACACCTCCAAATGATACATTTACCGATGGTTCTTTAGATTACCTAACCTTAGACAGTGATGGTGATGGCTGTAGTGATGCCAATGAAGCATACAACGACCCTAATGCTGATGGAGGAGACACAGGGGTATATGGTACAGACCCTGTGGATCCTACTACCATAATCGATCCAAATGGTAGAGTGATTTCAGCTTCTTATCTTACTCCTGCCAATACAGATGGACCAGCAGATACAACAGCCGATTATCAGCAAACCGGTCCTGATGGTGATAGCGATGGAATAGCCAATGCTTGCGACCCGGTATTTAATGATAATGACGGTGATGGGGTTGGTGATTTGGTGGACCTTGACGATGATAATGATGGGGTTTTGGATACAGATGAAGGCTGTCAGGTAACTGAAAATTTAGCTGATTTTAGTGGTTTTTCATCAAGCGGAACCAATAGTTTTTCTGCGGTAATAAATGGAGTTACAGTAGAAGTGTCAGCTATAGTTGGAACGAATAGTTTCAGTCAATCTGGAAATAATTTACTTTTTATAAATTCGAATAGTGCTATTCCGGTAACTATTACTTTTAGCGAATTTGTTTCAGATGTAAATCTTGGGATTGAAGGATTAGAAGATAGAGATTTTGCACCAGATGTGGAGTTATTAGAAAATTTTAATATCAATCCAGTATCTGTCACAGGTAATGTCCAATTGACTAACGGAGGAACGAATGTTGAAGGAATTGGAACGGGTTCTGCAAATGGTGATGGTAATGTTATTTGGAATCAAACAAGTGTTGTAGGGGGAACAAGTACATTAACATTTGACTATAATGTTGTTGGAGGTATAGGTTTTGGATTTAACCTAACTAGTTTGTCATTTACATATAATAGAGACGCAGATGGTGATGGGGTTTTTAACTGTTTCGACCTTGATTCAGACAACGACGGTATTTACGATGTAGTAGAATCAGGAGGAACACCAAGTACTGCAACCGGACAAGAAGGTCGAGCAGATGATGATGATGATAATGTGGATAATACAGGTAGTGCCGGTGGTCCGGGGATACCTACCTCGGCAGGCACGGGTACCAATCCAACAGATACAGGAAGTGATGGTAGTCTAGATTATATAATCTTAGATAGTGATGGCGATGGGTGTAGTGATGCCAATGAAGCTTATAACGATCCTAATGCCGATGGAGGGGATACAGGCGTATATGGTACGGATCCAGCAACCGTAGACCCGGTAACAGGAGTCGTTACTGCAGCAGCCTATTCAGATCCCGAAGATTTAGATACTGATTTAACTGCTGATTACCAACAAATCGGCGGTCCCGATGCAGATGGAGATGGTATCCCTGATGCTTGTGATTTGATATTTAATGATGTTGATGGTGATGGTGTTGGAGATGTTGTAGATCTCGATGATGATAATGATGGGATATTAGATACTGTAGAATGTACAGATACATATAATAGTGTAGCTACTGGTGATAATGTGACTAATAACGATAACTTGGATAGTTTTATTAATTGGGTTACGTTTGATGCATTAGGAGCTGGTACAGGCCTTAGTGTAGGACAAACTACAACACTTACAAATATTTATGGAGATGTACTTACAATTACTGTAGATGCAGTAAACCCAAGTACGTCTTTAGAGTACAATATTGCAAACAATGGAGGAAGCCTCTTTAACAATGGCTATGATATAGGGATTAACGGAACTACAGCATCTACAATTTTAATGCAAAATGGAGGAGGTGCTACATCTAGTTATATCTTAAGTTTTAGTGCAGTAGATAGTGGAGGAAGTACTATCCCAGCCAATATTGTAATAGCCGAAGCAGAATCTGCTGGAGGACCTTTATTTGGTGGAGCAAATGTGGAAATAGTTACCGTTACTGCAGGAAGTGGAGTGCTCGGTCTTTTAGAGAACTTAGGAGGAGCTGATTACCAGATTACAGCAGGTGCAATTGGTACTTCAAGCCTTTCGTATACAGATACAGCGTATTCAGGAGGTCCAGCAGGGCAACGCACCTCACCATTATTAATTAATAATAATGCATCAACAATCACTGTACAATTTTTTGCTACTAGTGGAGGTGCACAGCGCCAAGCCTTTGGGTGGTTTACAACTCCGGCTTGTGATTCAGACGGAGATGGAATCCCTAATTTATTTGATTTAGATAGTGATAATGATGGATTAACAGATTTAGCTGAATCAGGTCAATTAAATAATGGAGCAATAGATGCTAATAATGATGGGGTTATCGATGGTACCCCAGCCAGTTTTGGGGCAAATGGTTTGGCGAATACGGTAGAATCTGATGATACTTCTACAGCTACTACTACAGCTCCAATAGCTACTGATAGTACAGGGGGTGCAGATTATATAGATATCGATGCCGATGATGACGGTATTCCTGACAATGTTGAGGGGCAGAGTACAGCAGGTTATATTGCACCAAGTGGTATCGATAATGATGGTGATGGTTTGGATGATATATATGATCCAACGTGTAGCCTATTAGATCTGAATGCTTCAGGAGATAATTCAGATGAATGTACAGCAGCTACTTTTACTTCAGGAACAGGAATTAGTATTGCTAACACAGATGGCACAGATACGCCAGATTACCAGGATTTGGATAGTGATAATGATGGTATAGATGATGTATTAGAATCGGGTCAGAACCTGAACAACGGTGCAGGCGCTACAGACGATATCGATGGCGATGGATTATTAGACCTGTATGATGATAATGATACAACCGGTACTACACCTGATGTGAATGATAATTTAGATACAGGAGCTATTGGTACAGATAATGTTGATGATGCAGATCTTACCGAGGTTGATTTTAGAAGTATCTTAGATAGTGACAATGATGGTATTGCCGATACGATTGATTTAGACGATGACAATGACGGTATCCCAGATACTGCAGAAAATAGCTTAGGAGTAGACCCAAGTGCAGATAACGATGGAGATGGAGTACCAAATTACCAGGATCAGGATGATCGAGGAGATGGTACTGCTGCGACATGTACCGATACAACTCCGGTGGA
>CANMLL010000002.1 GCA_947498775.1 uncultured Aquimarina sp. | reverse complement strand
TAAGATAGCAGGCGGCAAAGATCTCTACAAGGAAGTCGAGGAAAGGCCAGTACTGGGCATCTATACTGTTGAGCTCCCCACCGATAGCCGTAAAGACCAGTACAAACGTGAGGCCACCATTGAACTACGGCTATGCAAGTGCCAGATACAACGCCCTGCAAACCTGAACAAACAAGGCTATGCAGAAACCTTTGAGCTGTCTTGTGTCAGTGTCAAAGAAATTGGGGAGACCAAAAACCCTATCCACTGGAAATTGTTGACCACCCATCAAGTAGAAAGCTTTGAAGAAGCCCTGCAAATAGTTGATTACTATAGCGCCAGGTGGTATATCGAACAACTCTTCAGGATATTGAAAAAACAAGGCTTCGGTATTGAGTCCACAGAATTGGAAAGTGGTTGGGCCATCCGTAAATTGGTTATCCTACAAATGGTTGCCGTACTAAAAATCCTTCAAATGAATATTGCCTACGCTACTGATGAAGGGCAACCTATTGAAGAAGTGTTTGATCCTGACCAAGTAAAAGCCCTTGAATTAATGAACACCAAACTACAGGGCAAGACCAAGAAACTCCAAAACCACAATGACCCTAGAAGGACCAAATGGGCGGCTTGGATCGTAGGAAGGCTAGGTGGATGGAAAGGATATGACTCACAAGGACCACCAGGAGTAATAACCTTGGTAAGGGGAATGGAACGATTAGGCTATATCATCGAGGGAATGGAATTGGCTAAAGATGTGGGTACACCGTAGCATCCGCCAGGCAGGCAGGTTTAATTTGCAAAAGCTTGTGTTCAGCTTGACTGGGTATCCAAACCACGGCAAAAAGGGAATGACCTTTCGATCCGACACTAGGTTATTTTCTGATTTTATAGAGTATTGTATGCTGGCTTTTTATGTCAGTTTTAAGTCACAGTTCAATTCCACATCATCTATCTCAGCACCAATATATTCATAAAATTTTTGAGCATTTTTATTCCAATTTGAAACTTGCCAACGTATTTTTTTACATTCTTTGTTTTTCGCTAAATCGATAACAGTGTCAAGTAATTTTTTCCCAATTCCTTTTTTTCTATATTTTGCACTTACATATAGATCGTCTAAATATAGAGATTTACCAATCCAAGAATAGTAAGCTAAAAAGTAGGTAGCATACCCGACTATTTTTTTATCAACTACAGCTACAAAACAGTTAAAAAGATCTCTTTCTTGTTTTATTTGTTCAACAGAATTTGTCATTTTTTCAGGTAACTTTTCGAATAAAGCAAATTCCTTAAAAAGAACAATTATTTGCTCAAAATCTTTTTCTTCTATTGGTCTTATTTCTATTTTCATTTTTTTACTCGATAATCGAGATTTAAATGCTAAAGGAGGCTTGCCTCGAAATCAAAAATCAGTTTCTTACAAATGCCCCGTGGGCTTGCACCGAGGTTCTTTACTGGAATTGCATACAATCTATATGTATAGTTACAAAAAGTAACTATATTTTCTACATAAAAGTACTTAAAAACATATCTCGATATTTCAAAAACCAATACATCTTTAATCAAAATTACAATAATAGTAAGCTATAAAAGCCCTCGTGCTTTAATCTCAAGGTATTTGTTGATCGTATTTACCGTAAGATCCTCTGGAGTAGTTAGAACTGTTTGAATACCATGTTTTTGCAATTCTTTTACCATCACCTTTTTGTCATAAGCAAACTGTTGTGCAATAGTTTGGTCGTAGATGGTTTGAAGATCTTTTGCTTTTTTGGTTATTAAATTATCTAACTCTGTGTTTTCAAAAAATATCACTACCAACAAGTGCTTTTTTGCCAGTGCCTGTAAATAGGGTAGTTGTCGTTTAAGCGATGAGATATGCTCAAAATTAGTGTATAGAAGTAATAAACTACGATGGGTAATTTGTCGTTTGACATGGGCATACAGTAAGCCGAAATCAGAATCCAAAAACTGTGTTTTTACATTATACAGGGTTTCAGAAATGTTATTGATGTATGTTTTCTTTCCGCTATCCGGTAAAAAGTCATTTACGGTATTCGAAAAGCTAAGCATCCCAACCTTGTCATGCTTCTTTAAAGCAATATTAGAAAAAGCCAAGGTGCTATTCACAGCATAATCCAATAAACTTAACTCATTAAATGGCATTTTCATCACACGGCTGGCATCAATTAAAGAATAAATAGGTTGTGATTTTTCATCCTGAAATTGATTGATCATCAAATTACCATGTTTGGCAGTAGCTTTCCAGTTAATGGTACGCACATCATCGCCCAAAACATATTCTTTGATTTGCTCAAACTCCATGGTATGACCGATACGGCGTATTTTTTTGAGGCCGATTTGGGTGAGCTTATTATCAATGGCCAGAAAATCATATTTCTTCATCTGTATAAACGAAGGATACACTTTTACCATAGCAGACTTATCAAAACTATAGCGCCGTTTTGCAAGGCCAAGACGAGTCATAGCATATATATGCAGATTCCCGAAAACATATTCTCCTCGTTTTACAGGACGCAGCGAATATTCAAAATCTAGCACTGATTTGGTAGGAATGGTACCTGTTTTAAGAAAGTCGCGTTTTTGAAATTGCACCGGAATTTCATCAATGATTTCTACACTAGAGGCGAAGCTATAGTTATTCTTTATCCTTATAGGTACAGCATTGAAGTCACTATTAGAGAATTTATCAGGTAAAATTCTACTGGCATCGATACCATTTTTTGTGTTGTAGAGAATAACAATATCAAATAAAAATGTAATCCCTACTCCCCAAACCAATAACCAAGCTATTGGATATAGCACCGTGAACCAATACGACAACAAAAATAATGTCGATATTGCGGCAAGTATATAAAATACTTTGGCGTTTAGATATAGTGATTTTAAAAATTTGATCAAAACTATCTTGGTATTTCTACAGATTGAAGGATCATCTCAATTACATTTTCGGTAGACATTCCTTCCATCTCACGTTCTGGAGACAAAATGATACGATGTCTTAAGACTGGGAACAATGATTTTTTGATGTCTTCGGGGGTTACAAAATCCCTTCCGTTTATAGCTGCAAATGCTTTTGAAGCATTCATTACTGCTATAGAAGCACGAGGCGAACCACCCAAATAAAGATGAGGATGTGTCCTAGTTTTGGTAACGATCTCTGCGATATAACTCAATATCTTTTCTTCAACGATAACCTCTTGGGTTTTAGCTTTAAACTCTTGCAATTTTGCAGGGGTTAACACGGCTTGAACCATCTCAAGAGGTTTTTGAGATTTTCTTTCATGATGAGTTTTTAGGATATTTACTTCGTCTTCAAGACCTGGATAATCTACCTTTATTTTGAATAAAAATCTATCCAATTGTGCTTCAGGTAGGGCATAAGTTCCTTCTTGTTCTATTGGGTTTTGTGTAGCCAATACCATAAAAGGAGGCTCCATAGGATATCGAATACCATCGATAGTTACTTGTCTTTCCTCCATTACCTCAAATAAAGCTGCTTGTGTTTTGGCTGGGGCGCGGTTAATTTCATCGATAAGCACCATATTCGAAAAAATCGGACCTTTTTTAAACTCAAAGTCACTAGTTTTCATATTTAGTACCGAAGTCCCCAGTACATCACTTGGCATAAGATCGGGAGTAAACTGAATTCGATTAAACCCAGTATCCAATGTTTTTGCAAACAACTTGGCCGTGATTGTTTTTGCAATTCCCGGCACACCTTCGATCAAAACATGGCCATTAGATAAGAGTGATACAATCAATAACTCTATAAAATCATGTTGCCCCACAATTACTTTTGCTAATTGCGCTTTCAGTTTTTCAGTAGCTTCTTGCAATTCACTAAGATCAATTCTGTTTTGAAAACTTAAGTTTTGATCTGCCGATTCTGTCTGCGGCGTTTGCTCTGGGTTTATGTTATTAGTTGTTTCTTCGTTTTCCATGCTATAGTTCTTTAAAAAAATATTGTATTACACGCTACTTTTGAAATCGGTTATCAATTCGTAAAGTCTGCTTAGTTCTTCTTTTTCTATTTTTTGTTTTTTGTGTAGTTCATCAAAATATCTGAATAGTTTTTTTGTGGTTTCCAGATCATTATTGCTTCTGGCAGAAATATCGATTAAGGTTTTCTCGTCCAGATGATCGGTTGGCACTCTTAAAGTATTGCGAACATAATCCAAAAACAAAAGGTTTTGCTTGGTAGCAATTTCTTTGTGTTTTTCTTTTTCAAAATACATGCCGCTAATGGTTCTTGTAAAAGCTAGTGTTTGATTTTTTAACGGTGTTAGTATTGGGATGCTTCTCTGTTTACGTTTTCCTTCAAAAAATACAAATAATAGGATTCCAATAATTACAAAATAGTAGGCCCATTTGAGATACCTGTTATTCAACAATAGGAAAAGGGGAGAGGTATAAAATGTTTTACCGGATTTATAATAATTATCCCAAAGAAGTTGTTGCCTTGGGTTTATATAACTTAAAAGGTTTTGAGTGTATTTGTAATTTTCATCTTTTAGCATAAAGTAATTTCCAAACGCTTCTGGAAATGTATGCAATAAAACTTCTCCGTCGCCAAACGCCTGTTTGATATAATTTATTTGGGGTTCTTTTACCTTTAGGGTATCATTATACAACTGCATCACTCCAAGTGCTGTCGTGTTTGTGGTATCTATAGAACTAAAATAGGGATTATCAATATCTCGGTCATATAAAAAGGGAGAGGATTCTTTTAGATTGGTATTTGTTAATTCTACAATAGGTTTTGTAGAAATGTCATTTAAAGATAAAAGGTTGTCACTTTCTAATTTCAGGGTGTCTAAAAGGTTACTTTCGATAGATTTTGCGGATATGAACAACGTATTGCCTTTTTCAACCCAACTTAATATTTTATTTAATTCATCTTCTCCAAAATTTATATAGCCATTTACAAAAAAATAGGTTCCCGTAATGGTATCATTATCTGTAAGAAACTCATAGGGGGGCTGATTAATATCTTTAAAGTTATCTACTTTAAAGGTTTCTTTTATAACCTCATGAGACACAAAAGTACCTAACGGTATTTTATCTGCTTTGGCATAGCTAGGAAACCAATTAACGGGTTCGGGTTCGCTAGCTTCAAGAAATGTAAGCAAACCTATGGTTACAATAATGAGTATGATTAATATTTTGGCGTTTTTGCTCATTATACTAACGTTGAATACGGTTACTTATAGATAGAAATTCTTTCTCTGCCTGTTGATATGATTTTTCATTTACCTCAAAGCTACCGTACCAGATATAATCGTATAGCCTGGTAATTATTCTAAACTGATCTTTTAGCTTGGCATCACCCAATTCTTTAATATAATCGGTATTAGTTTTTTGGGATTCCCAGTTGATTAATTCCAGATCCGATAATTTCTTAAGAACAAATAAGTAATAGTATCGAATAGCCAGTCTGTAATTGTTACTTTGTAATGCCTGGTTTATAAGTTGTTGAATGTCTTGATTCTGAATGATATCCTCATCTTCGGTAAGCTCGATCTGTGGAGGTTCTTGTTTTTCAAACAGCATATCTTTAGGATTTACTTTTAAGAACAGCCATCCTAATAGAAATAGTACGCCAATGACCACCACATACGGTAATATTTGAAGAACCCCAGCCCAGAAACCAGTAATTTCTCCTCCGGATAACCACCTGAAGAATCGTTGAAGAAGCTGACCTACCCATTTCTTAAATCGTGTCCACCAGTTATCAACTTCTTGATATTCTGTATAATTGAAAGCATCTTGACTGCGATATTCTTGTATTTTATCTTGATCAAATTGTTGTACTTCTTTTTGAGAATCAAGATCATATACAACTTCTCTATTTTCTGAAATCGGAATACTATCTTGTGCCTCCATGGATATGGAAAAAATGACAAAGAATAATAAGTAATAAAGAATTCTCAATTTACTCTGTATTTCATCTGTTTATTTTACTATTTTTTTATTGATTAGATGGAATTCGTCAATACTAATTTCTGTGGTTATCACCCTAAGTGATTATGACTCATTTCCTAAAGAATCAATTTGTTCTAATGCTCCGGTAGCATATTTTCGCTCATTAAGATTGAAATATATAAAAGCGGTTGCTATTGCTGTAATCACATACAAGACATATTGAGCCGCCGATGAAATAGTATTTAAAGCTATAAAAACCCAATCAATCATAGCAGATGGATCGGCATATGTGCCTTCTGAGGCGGCAGTAAATGTTTTTGAAAAAGTATACACAAGAGCAGGAATAGAAAATACCATGCTTATCACCCATATAATTACTCCCAGAACAAAAAGTGTAGCAAAAGTGATCCACCATTCGTTTTTTACAAGCTGAAAACTCTCACTAATAGCGTCTGAAACACTTACATTGCGAAATACCAAAATCGAAAACACCAAGCTCATTGGTACATAAAGATAAATTCCGGGTAGTATACAAAGCATAAATCCAAAAAAGATGATTATTCCCGAAAGAGCTCCTAGTCCAAGAATGCTTCCGAAATCCTTTTTTACTCCTTGTACCACATTACTGTAATCTACAGTGCCTTTGTTGTCGATATAGGCTTTAAGATAGTGCAAAACACTTCCAAAAAGAAGACCATAAAAAGCGAGCAGTGCAGCTAGCATCAATAACAATGAAATTATCATGGCTCCAGAGTTAAACAGTTGCCCGTTGCCAATACTTACTGTATCAAAAAGATTAGAGGATGCATAGGTGTAATAGGCAGATGCCAATAAAAGAAGCACAAAAGGGATCCCGCAAGTTTTTATCAAAACAGAAAACAAAGATTTACCTTCCTGTCTTAAAAAAGCAAAAGTATCACTTAGAATATCGCCTAATTCTCTCTTTTTCTTAAATTCTATATACTTGTTATTCATTTTTTTGATTTATTATATAGTTGTTTGGGGTAAATTACGTAATAAAATAAGATCAGGGCCAAAGACCCCAGTATAATAAAAATAGCCAGCCAATCCGGCATTTCTGTATGTCTGGTTACAAAACCTTCTAAAAATCCTGCAACAATAAAGAATGGAACGGTACTTATTACAATTTTTAATCCTGCTTTGATTCCTCTTACAAACGAAGTAAGCCTGGTATAGGTTTTAGGAAATAAAATTGAATTGCCAACAACCAAACCTGCACAACCCGCAATAATAATTACTGAAATTTCTATGGTACCATGAATCCAGATCGTTCGTACGCTCTCCCATAATAGTCCTTTGTCGTAGAAAAAATATTGAAAAGAACCCAGCATGATAAAGTTTTGCATAAGCATATAAATAGTTCCTATGCCAAACATCACGCCTAGGATAAAGCAGTTTAAAGCAACTCGAATATTATTAATAGTGATGCCCAGAAACATATTGGTTTCTCCCATTTTTTTATAAACTGCCATAGGATCATCATTGGCGATATTTTCAAGAGTCATGTTAACATACTGATCTCCAAGAATTGATCTCACAAAAGCCCCATCGGTAGCCGATGAGTATACCCCAATTGCCGTAAAAAGAGCCGCAATCAAAAAGGTAATCAACAATTGCTTTTGATATTGATAAAACTCAAGAGGAAACTCTTTTACCCAAAACGAATAAAATCGATTTTTTTTCTCTTTTTTAGTTTTGTAGATCTTTTGATGTGCACTAGAGGCTAGTCCGTTAAGGTAATTAAGTGTTTGACTATTAGGGTAGAAGGTCTGAGCATAACTAAGATGATCTGTGATTTCTATATACAAATCCGATAGCTCATCTGGTGCGATTATAGCATTATTAACCAGAACACTTTCAAATTTTAACCATTTATCTTTATTTTGCCTCACAAAAGCAGCCTCACGCATGTATCATAAAATTAAGAGGCTCAAAGAAACATAATTAATGGATAATTTTCAAATAGAAACTGCTCAAAATGTTAGTATACAGCAAAATGCTGCAGGAATCGGAGAGCGTATATTGGCATATCTTATTGATTTGTTGATCTTCATGGCATATTTTATCGCTGTATTTTTAATTATTGGTGCTTTGGATATTGATATGGGTGACCAATGGGCAATTTGGCTAATTTTAGGGCTACCCCCTTTTTTATATTTTTTGTTATGGGAAACCTTTTGGGACGGAAAAACCCCTGGGAAAGCCGCTATGAAAATAAAAGTGGTCCGGTTAGATGGTTCCAGACCCGCATTTTCAAATTATTTGATACGTTGGTTGCTTAGGTTACTTGATATTTCATTGGCTTCGGGCGGAGTGGCTGTAGTTGCGATTTTACTTGGTGGGCGAGGACAGCGTCTTGGCGACATGGCAGCAGGAACTACTGTAATTAGTGAACGACAGCGAGTGCAATTTAATCAAACTATATTGGTTGATATTCCTGATGATTACACTCCCATATATCCACAGGTAACTGTTTTTAGTGATGCCGAAATGCGGAAGATAAAGACATTGTACGTCGAGGCAAAGCGAGATACCGATCATAATGTAATTTTACAACTTTCAAAAAAAGTAAGCTCGATAATGGATGTGACGCCTCAAGAAAAACCATTACATTTTGTAGATCGAGTGATCGCAGATTATAATTACTATACACAGCAACTGTAATCTAGTTGATGGTTGATAGTTATTCTAGTAAAAACTTTTAATTTGATTAAAAGATGAACAAAACTTCACTTGTAGGGTAACAATTTTTTTTATTGTTGATATGATGGTATAAATCATAAATTTTTATACAATGAAAAAAAAGAACTTCAAAAATTTACAATTAAGTAAAGAGGCTGTAGCAAAGTTACAAGGAGGGTTGGCACACCCCATGGGAGCGTATAAAGAACGTGTAAAATGGTATGTGGGAACAAATAATACATGTCAGTGCGAAACTATTGCTTCACCATGTTAATTTTTATAAGCGGATCTAGGTCCGCTTTTTTGTTTTTTTTGACAGAGGGTAAATACATAGATTGCAAACAATACACCTCATACATGTTACCTATCTAATTACCTTGGCTTTTATAAAGATGTTTTCTTTTGGCCATTCACTCCCATCAACCGGGACATTAGAGATTTTGTCAGCTACACTCATTCCACGTACTACTTTTCCAAAGATAGTATGTTCACCGTCTAGATGACCAGCACCTTTTTTGGCAATTACAATAAAAAACTCATAGGGTGTAGAACGATTAGACGGGTTGTCTACCCATTGTTTTGATAAAGCAACTGCACCACGGACATGTTTTAAGCCTTTTATGGGTTCTTGTGGGATTGTATAGTCACCAATTTCAAAACGTCTTTTGGCCATTTGCTGCCGATCACTGCTACCGCCTTGGATTACAAATCCTTTGGCTACACGATAAAAGAAAGTTTCATCAAAGTACTTTTGTTTAACCAGGTAAATAAAATTTGCACGATGGATAGGTGTTTGTTTATATAATTGAATATCGATATCACCAAACTTTGTGGTTACTCTAACCAGAGTTTCGGGATTTTCCTTTCCGTATTGCGCCATAAATTCCCTTAAGTTTTCGTTGGTAAGTTTAAAAGGTTCCTCTTCCGGTTTTGTGTCTTGTACTTCGGTTTTTTGTTTTTTCTCTAGTTTTTGTTTATTTTTTTTACCACTCACAGAAACAGAATTGGCATTTTTTTCGGTATTCTGCTTATTTTTTTTGGAATGTGTATCTTCACAATTAGAGAATACCATAATACACATGAAAAAGAAAAAAATAGATCGAGTAAATGACATTTGAAACATTTAAAAATTTAATTCCAAAAATACAGAAATTGTCAGTACCAGGAGAATCTTCACATTTTATTATGGCCCCTGAAATTAGAATGAAGGAGCTGAATAGACTTAAGATTGAAGAAAGAAATCCTAGAAATGCTGCCGTAATGATGCTTTTTTATCCTAAAAGAACACTAACTCATATTGCTTTAATTTTACGACCAGAATACGAGGGAGTACACTCTGGCCAGATAGCATTGCCAGGAGGAAAAGTTGAACCCTTTGATCATAGTTACACCGAAACTGCTCTTCGAGAAACCCAAGAAGAGGTTGGGGTAGGGATACAAACTGTTAATGTTTTGAAATCATTGACAAAGGTATATATACCGCCATCAAATTTCTGGGTGCATCCTTTTTTGGGCTTTACCGAAAAAAGGCCTGATTTTGTACTTCAAAAAGAAGAAGTAGCCAAAGTAATAGAGGTTCCGTTAACCGAATTACTTGATGACTTTAATGTTACTTCACAAAAATTATCTACGTCGTATGCCAAAAATATAGAAGTACCTTCCTTTGAATTAAAAGGTTACGTCGTTTGGGGGGCAACAGCAATGATGTTGAGTGAGCTTAAAATGTTTATAAAATCAAGTATGGTATATTGATTTTGTATATTTGGCACCGCTTTTTCTTAGGATTAAGCCAAAAATGATCTAATTATTTGATGAATTTTGATTAGTTTTAATACAGACTTTGTTTTAGTCTTTATAAACTTCTCTCATCAATACGTATTTGATAAATAAAAATCTATGAGATTGTTTAAAAGAAATCCATTTGGACATATATTGTTTTTAAAAACTTGGCTTATCCGTATCATGGGAGCTATGACACATAGACGCTATCGTGGTTTTAATGAACTGCAAATAGAAGGAAGTGAAATTTTTAAAGACCTTCCTGATAACAACGTACTATTTGTGTCGAATCATCAAACATATTTTGCTGACGTAGTCGCAATGTTTCATGTGTTCAATGCAAGTTTGAGTGGACGTACAGATTCAATTAAAAATATTGGTTACCTCTGGAAACCAAAGCTTAATTTGTATTATGTGGCGGCCAAAGAAACTATGAGCGCTGGTTTGTTGGCCAGGATACTGGCATATGCAGGAGCAATTACTGTAGAACGTACCTGGAGAGAAAAAGGGCAGGATATCAATCGACAAGTAAAAATGAGCGATATTACTAATATCAGGAGAGCTCTGGAAGATGGTTGGGTAATTACGTTTCCGCAGGGAACCACAAAACCTTTTAAACCAATTCGTAAAGGTACAGCTCATATCATAAGACAATATAAACCTCTGGTAATACCAATTGTAATAGATGGATTTAGAAGATCTTTTGATAAAAAGGGAGTGGTGATCAAGAAGAAAGGGATTTTACAATCCATGGTTATAAAAGAACCTCTAGAAATTGACTATGAAAATGATTCTATTGATGATATTGTAGAAAAACTGGAATATGCTATTGAGCAACATCAATCTTTTCTTAAGGTAATTCCTCAAGAAGAATTAGAAGCCGCAGAAGAGTTGAATAAAAAGCGTCGCTGGGAGTATTGATTTATTCCAGCCAAAGTTTAAAATCCTTAACTCGTTCACGAGCCACAATGATTTCTTGGTCATTAAAATGATTCAGCTTTATCTGTAGTCTTGAGTTGGTATATGAAATGATATCTTTTATCGCATTGATGTTTATATAGAACTTTCGGCTTACCCTGAAGAATTGTTGAGGGTTCAGTTCCTCTTCAAGTGACTCTAAAGTTGTGTCAATCAGGTAATTTCTATTATCTATAGTGTGCAGATATGTTCCTTTATTTTCAGAATAAAAACACTCAATATCTTCAACAGAAAATATTTTAAGATGCTGCCCTACCTTTGTTGTAAATCGTTTTTTGTAAACACGATCCATAGGGTTAATGAGTAGTTTTTTGATGTCTTCAAAATCCATCTGCAGTTGTTGCTTTTGAGGCAATTGTTCGTTGTATTTATTAACAGCAGTTTCTAGTTCGTCGTCATCTATTGGTTTTAATAGGTAATCGATACTATTTAATTTAAATGCCTTAAGTGCATACTCATCATAGGCGGTTGTAAATATGATCGAGCTTTTTATAGTGAGCGTATCAAAAATTTCAAATGACAAGCCATCACTTAACTGAATATCCAAAAAAATCAGGTCTGGATGTTCATTATTACTAAACCATTCTATGGATTCTTGTACAGAATGTAGCATGGTATGTACATTTATATTTAGATCACCAAGCATCCTGTTAAGACGTCTGGCTGATGGTTTTTCGTCTTCTATGATTATTACGTTCATGGGTTAATGATTTAATGAAAGAATGACTTAATGATTCAGTAAAACTTTACTATGTAGTTAATAATATTTTAATTTTTTGAAAACCACTTAAAACGAAGTATTTTTTCTTGCTTTGGACAAAACTTTTAAAATTTCATTCGCTTCTTCTAACAGAGGAATGGTATTATGATTCGATGCAAGACCAGACTCTTGTAATAATTCTAACCAGAAAACAGTTTCATCTGCTTCCTCTGTAGTTATAGATATTTTTGAATAGAATTCTTTTTTTGGCCTTGCTATGCAAGCAGCTCTGTAATTTGCGGCTGTTGAAGTAGCACTCTTAATTATTTGATAACTGATTACTTTTGTAGCCTCGGTTTTTTTAAGGGTGTCGATTAGCAAAATAATATCTAACGATAACCTTTTTGTTCTTTTTTTTAACTTTTCTACAAATTCACTTTTTTCCATATATTTTGCAATTTGGAATTATGTTGGGATAATTTCTTGATTCATTTATTAATTCTCCCATTGAATCATTTATTCATTAATAAGTTTACTCCCAAAGTTGTTTGTCTTTATCCTGCTCTTCGTCCATATACTTTCTTATCTTACGTTCTTCCCAATCTTTATTGAACATAGGATTTATTCTATATGCTTTTACGGCATGAAAAGCCAAACCAATTCCCCAGCCAAAAGCGGCCCATAAAAACCAAGGATAACGCCATTCATTTTGATAATAATTTATTCCTGCCAAAAATCCAATTACCAACACATAGGATATTAAGTTATTGTAAAACTTTTTTAATTCTGTTACACGTTCTCTGGCGCGCTCATACCTTTTTTGTTCTTCAAAATTTTTCATTATAGATGTATTTTATAAATCGTCTTCTTCTATTATTTTTTTAATCTTTTTCTTTTCCCATTTATCATTAAATAGGAACGTCTTCTTAAATGCCCAAAGCCAATGAAAGAGTAGCCCAATCCCCCATATTACTGGAGTTAAAATGTTTCCCAATCTCCACCAGCCTATAAAACCTTCATCTTTTATGTCGGCATTAATGAAGAGTAAAATTTTGTATTTAAAGAACAGTATCGCAATATTTAATAGCATATATGCAATGAGGTGTATATAAAACCCTTTTTCGTTCTCGACCCTTTTTTTAGCTTCTTCATAGGCTTTATTTTGTTCTTCAAGATCTTTCATGAGTTCAATTTCAGAAATCGTCTTTATCCATTAGTTCTTTAATTTTTCTTTCTTCCCAGTCTTTGCCAAAAGAAGGAGTTTTACCGAAAACACGTATTCCATGAATTGCTAGACCAATTCCCCATAGGATTGGGGTTAGTAATTGGTTCCAGCGAAACCAATTATTAAAATCTGCTTCCCCTAAATCTGCGTTGATAAATAGCAATGAAATATTGATTATGATATAAGCAGTAAGGTGAGAATAGAATCCCTTTTCATCTTCGACTCTTTTTTTAGCTTTTTGGTAAGCTGCTTTATTTTTATGATCATTCATGATATCTCTTTTTAGATTCTTCTACATACTTTTTGATTTTCTTTTTTTCCCAATCCTTTCCAAAAAGAAGGTGATGGTCAAAGGCTTCCATATAATGAAAGATAAGTCCTATTCCCCATCCCACAATTGGAAATATGATCCAAGGCAAACTGAACCCAGTAGTCTTATAATTGAGGACTGCCAGACAAGGAATAACGATACAATAGGCTACGAGGTTTCCATAAAATTCCTTAATTCTTTTAACTTGTTCTTTGGCACGTTCGTATTTTAGGCTTTTTGCCATTTCTACGGTTACTATGTTTTGTGACATTTCCATATCTATAAATTTTATTTTTTTAGTTAAAATAGGGAGTTCGGCTATAAAGGCACTTTCTGTTTTGTAAACCGAAAATTTTCTTTTGGTAAGCAATGCATATCGCTGTTGTACATTCCCCAGACCAACACCGCTACTTTGTTTTACAACCTCTTTGGGTTGAAGATTATTTTCTACGATTAAAAATCCATCTTTTTCGTAAATTTTGATGTGTAATGGTTTTTCGGGCATTACTACATTATGCTTTACGGTATTTTCTAGTAATATTTGTAATGACAGCGGTACTACTTTTGCATCGGGATTAGAAGCTTGATCCGGAATATCAAATACAATACTATCTTCAAATCGTAGCTGTATCAATGTCATGTAGGTTCTTGCAAATTTTAACTCTTCATCTACCGTTACTAGTTCTTTGTCTTTTTGTTCTAAAACATATCGATATACTTTGGATAGTGAAGTAGTAAACTTTTGAGCCATTTTGGGGTTTTCTTCTATCAAAGAAGTCAATACATTGAGACTATTGAACAGAAAATGAGGATCCAGCTGATTTTTTAGCGCTGCAAACTTTGCCGAAGCAGTTCCTGCAATAATTTTCTGTTCTGTTATTTTTTGTTTTTGTAACTCTTTGTAAAAATAAAATGCATGAAAAAAAAGGGAGGCTATCATTGTGATAATAAACCCAGTGATATAGAAACTTAACCTCTCATCTTGTAGAAATTTATTGAAAGATTTCCCATAAATTCCTACCACTAATATTATCCTTATTATAACCAGGGTTATCATGGTCAAAATAATAGAGCCCATAGCACCAAACCACAATCGTTTTTGTGGTTGCTTTTCCCAAGTATACCATTTTTCCAAAAAATCAAAGAAGTATCCGTTTACCACGGTTAACGGAAAAGCAAACATAAAATGTATCAATAGGTTTTCAAATTCGTTTTGCCATACGATTGGTCTTCCTATTTTGAATAGTAGAAAGGATAACTCAATAAGCAAAGCAATGATGAAACTAATTCTTGCTATTTTTAGGATACTGCCTCCCATGAATTTTTGGCTACTCATTTTAAATATGGTCTTCTATTTGCAATTCTGTTGAACTCGCTCTACCTGATTCATTCCCCAATTTGGATAAAATGGTTCATCATGGTTAGCTTCTTTTTCAAAGTACAAGATAGCTTTTTCTATTTCAGGACAAAAGGCCTTTGGATCTTTACCCCAGAATTTTGCACCACCCATTTTCCATTCGGTATGATAAAGCATTGCTCTTGGGTTTTCTGGTTCTAAGGCTTTTGCTTTTTGATAAAGCTCTTCAACTTTTGCAGAATGCGTCATGCCATAAACCGAAGGATTGTAAACAACATAAGCTGTATTAAGCATGGCTTCAACAATCAGAATTTCGGCATTGTCTTTAGAAAATGTTTTAGCCTCGTTAAGAAAATCTTGTGCTTTTTTTAGTCTTGATTCAATTTCTTTGGCATCTTTTATTTCAAATGTAGTAAACACGTGTACTTGTGCTGCATAATAAAATGGCAACCAATTTTCTTTTTCTGCTCTGGCAATGCGTTCAAAAAGATTGATCGCTTCATCTGTTTTGTTTTGTTCCCATAAATCGAAAGCTTTGGTCATCCCTTTTTCGTAACCTGCCTGAGCATTCAGAGTAATTGCAGTAAAAAAGGTTAGTGTTATTAAAATAGTTTTCATAATTGTTTTTTTTATTTGATAGTATAAAGATCTATATGAGAATGCTGTTTTTATAGTATTTGTTACCGAGTTGTTGTTTTTTTGGGATGAAGTGCTTTACTCGTTTAAAGACTAATGTTCTGTACTGTTATTTTGGTCGAAACAATGAACTTGGCATTTTCCCATTTTGGAGGGCCAAATTGTCCTTTGGCATTATTACTTACTCCATAAGGTTCTGTAGGGATTTTAAAAAATGTATTCATTATTTGATTATCATCCTTGTCGTGATACAATGAAATTGCGTATTCTCCTGCTTCAACACCTTCAAAGGTCACTTTTACACTTGCTTTTTTGGCTTTTACGCTTATCGATTTGTATGGTTTTTTTAGGAAGTTTTCTTTGGTTTTGTACAAACCAATTTTTAAAGTTCCATCGTTTGATTTTATATTATCAATGATAACCTCAATAGACTGGTTACTGGTTTGAGCAAAGCTTGATGTTGCCAAAGTAAGTAGTGCGATAATTAATGCGAGAAATGTAGTTTTCATAATAATTTTATTTTAAAGATTATCCAATTGATTGTCTTTTTTATCGGTGCTGATGGTCCAGAAGAAACCTAAAATAAAGAATTGATCAGCATTTGGTTTTATGGCGCGTCTGGCAAAGTCTCCATTTGCATTGGGGGTATTTGAATATTGATAATTGAATACATTATCAAAATCCAGTACATTTGAAACAGAGAAATACAGAATCTTTTGCTGACTAATCAAATAGGCCCAACTAAAGTTTAAGGAGTTAAATGTTTTGGTTTTCTGATTCTGAAAAACTCCTGTATTTGGATCATTATAGGGTCTTCCTGAAGCAAAGTTATAAGTAGTACTGAGTAGAGATTTCCAATCACTGATCCAATATTTTGTGACTAAGGACAAGTTGTGAGTTGCTGCAAAATTTGGAGTTGCCTTATTTGGGTAATTTTTATAGTTCCTCTCGGTGTCCAGGTAAGAATAGCTTGCCCAATACTCAAGATTTTTGATGGATTTGTTATCTCTCCAGAAAATATCTACTCCAGTAGCATATCCATCTCCTGTATTATTGAAATTACTGTCAAATTCTGCAAACTCGGTATCGAATTTTATTAGATTATCATATGTTTTGTAGTAGCCTTCAGCCCTAAAGGTTCTACCATTATTTTGATATAGATAGTTTAGAATATAATGAGAGGACTTTTCTGGCTCTAATGTAGTGGTGTATTTTAATACATCGTTTTTTGCCGCTTGATAAAAGTCGCCGTAGGCAAGCGATATTTGAGATTTTGATGAGGTTTTGTAGGCCAAAGATGCTCTGGGTGAAATCTTTGTGTAATCAAGTAACTCGTTATGAACGCCTCTTGCACCAATTTGCATGGCTAGCTTTTTACTAAAGAAGACATTGGCTTCTGTAAAAATAGCTGTACTATTATTACTATACCTGGTTTTGAAGGTATCGAAATCTGGAGAATCGGCTGTTTCAGAAAAAGTGTTTAAAAATTGTTCTGCCCCTAGATTCAGTTTAAATCGATTACTGAAACGCTTTCTTAATTTCAATTTTAAGTGAAAACTATTTTCATCATCATCTATATCGGTATCTACAACTTTCACATCATTATAATCGTTGGCAAAACTAGCACCTGTTGTTATATCCCAATCATTTCCTAGGCTACCATTATACGAGGCATTTAGGTACAAGTTTCGATTTTTAAGCCCGAAATTAGCTCCTTCAGGTACATTGATATCTTCCTGTATAAGTTCGAAGTCGGCATAATTTAGTCCTCCGTATATTTTTAATAGTCCATTATCAAATTTATGGCGATATACGGCTTCTCCAGATAAAGATTCATAGGGTTTTATCCATTCCACACGTTGTTCAATAATATCTTGGTAGGGTTTTAGGTTGATATAAAAAGCATTCACACTTAAAGAACTGTTTTTCCATTTTTGGGTGTTTCCTCCACCAAGACCTACATTGATAAATTGGAGCTCTGTTTTTTCCTGGTCGGGTTCGTCAATTGTGTTTAGAAGTAGTACACTGGATAAGGCATCTCCAAATTCTGCAGAATATCCCCCGGTTGAGAAATTAGTTCCTTTAAATAGAAAGGAAGAAAATCTACCTCGAGTTGGGATGTTGTTGGTGGTCGCCAAAAAAGGCTGGAAAACCCGTAAACCATCAATGTAGATATTAGTTTCATTGGCATCTCCTCCTCGCACAAAAAGTCTTCCATCTTCAGATACGTTAGAGGTACCCGGCAGCGTTTGTAATGCAGCAATATAATCTCCTGCTGATCCGGCAGTAGTTACAATATCTAAAGGAGTCAATACAGAAGTTTTACTATTGTCACCGGCAGAGAAGGATCCTGCATTAAGAACTACACTACCAAGAGAATTTACGTCTTCCTTTAACTTGATGTCTAAATCTTTCATATCGGTAATTTCCTTAAGTAAATAGTATGTTTCAAAGGATAAGAATGAAACAATTAAGGTTTGCTGTCCGGTTTCTGAAGAAGTAAATGAAAATGTACCGTTTTCATCAGACGAACTACCATCATACGTTCCATCAAGATATATATTGGCTCCTGTGATCGGAATTTCCTTGTTATCGGTTACGGTTCCCGTGATCGTTGTTTGTGCGATCATTGATGATAAAAACAAAATAAAAAAAAGGGTAAATGCTGGTTTCATGCTTAGTATTTCTTTGATTGATGGTTCAAAAATGAAGGATGGGCTGAAGAATTGAAATTCAAAATGACCGAATTGTTAAAAAGGGAGGATCAATTGTATTTATTTCAACTAATTTTTTAGTTAAAAGAATATTAACTACTTTTACTGGTCTCAGATGTGGGTTAAAGCCCTGCAATTTTATTGCATCGCTTTATTAATTTGAGAGAATCTGTTTTTCAATACTGTTGCTAGTTAAAAGTTATGTGTTAAAAGTTGTCTGTTGTCTATTCCTATACCAAATAACTTTTAACAAGTGACAAAAAGCAATGTATTGTGTATCAAAACCCCTGCACCGCAAGTGTAAGGTGGTTTAGTGTTTAATTCATCAATCGAAAATGAGAGAAATAGTATATCTAGTAATAGCGATGAGTACCTTGTGCTCAAATGCGCAGCAGTTCACAGTATTTTATAAAGACAAAAGAACCGCAGCAAAATCAAAGAAAAAACAATCAGGGTTTATTACATCTGTATCTTTAAGTGAATCAGCTTTGCCCGAAAATGATCCGGATTCACTTTATGTAGACGTTAGAAGAAGAGTAGATTCTTTAAAAAAGATAATTGTCGAAAGTGAAAAATATGATTTTGACTTAGAAAACATTCCTGAGTATGAATATACCACGGTTTTAAAGATTGACGGAAGACGGTCTTTATATTACCCTCAAGAAAAGGTAAATAATGATACGGTTATGAAGCAGGTTACTACAAAGAGCGGGCATGTAATAAGTAAGGGATTAATCAATTATTATGACTCAGAAATTGTTTATATAGATCTCGAGTTAATGAAAAAGATCAGTTCGTTAAGGGTTTATATTTTTGATTATCGAATGCGATCATTTTTGATCGATGAAAATATGAAACAGCAGGACTGGGAGATCACCAATGAGCATAAGAAAATTGATCGTTATGTCTGTCACAAAGCTATTTTAAGAAATTCGGATATTCCTGTAGAAGCATGGTATACTACTGAAATCCCAATTAAGCATGGTCCAAGAGGATATTGGGGGCTTCCTGGTTTAATAGTAGAATTAAAGGAGGGAAAAAAACTACTTAGATTTGATAAAATTTCATTCTTTTCAGATACTATATCTATAAAACCTCCAACAGAAGGAACTCAAATTTCCAGAGAAAAATTCTTAGACTTACCTTCAAAATTGTTTTATGAAGACAATTAAAAGTTTTAATGACTTCAAATTAAAAAATCCTAGACTCTTTCTACAGAACCATTATCATTCTTGAAAGGTCTTATAATTAATCTAGCTGCCTTGTCATAGTTGATATAATTATATACCCAGTTAAAAAAGGTAATAAATCGATTTCTGAAACCTACCAGGAACCAAAGATGAATAAACATCCAGATAAACCATGCAAAAAAACCTCCAAATCTAAATTTACCTAAATCAACAACGGCTTTGTTACGGCCGATTGTGGCCATTGATCCTTTGTCGAAATATTTAAAAGGAATCATATCTTTTCCTTTAAGGTGTCTCTTAAAATTTTTTGCCAGATGATTTCCTTGTTGTATTGCTGGTTGCGCTACCATAGGGTGGCCTTTGGGATAAGTTTTGGTCGCCATTACAGAGATATCACCAATGGCAAAAATATTTTTGTAACCATCAATTTGATTAAACTGATTCACTTTATATCGGTTTGCTCTCGGCATTAGAGAGTCTGCTTTTATTCCTGCAACCGGTGCGCCCGTCACACCGGCAGACCATATAAATGTGGCTGTTTTTAGTGACAGATCTGTGTTGGTATTTACCAGGTTATCCTGATAATTGGTTACCTGTGTATTTAAATGAATATGGACGCCAAGTTTTTCCAGGAATTTGGTAGCCTTTTTAGAAGCGTTTTCACTCATAGGTGGCAAAATACGCGGTGCTCCTTCGATCAAATGAATTTCCATTTCGCTAAAATCCATATCCGGATAATCTTTGGGCAAAACATTAAGCTTTAGTTCGGCTATACCTCCTGCTAATTCAACTCCTGTAGGTCCAGCTCCAGCAAGTACAAAACTTAATAACTCTTTCCTCTTTTCTGGGTCTGTTGTAATTACAGCTTGTTCCAGATTTTCCAGCATCAAACTACGCAGATTTAATGCTTGCGGAAGATTTTTCATGCGCATTGCATTATTTTGGATGGTTGCATTGCCAAAAAAATTGGTTTTTGCCCCTGTTGCAATTACCAAATAGTCGTAAGAAACAGCTCCAATATTTGTTTGTATTTTTTTATTATTAGGATCAATAGCTTCTACTTCTGCCATTCTGAAGTAGGTGTTCTGACCACTTTTTACTATTTTTCTTAGTGGGTATGCTATCGAATCAGGTTCTAAAGATGAAGTAGATACTTGATAAAGCAGTGGCTGGAAAGTATGATAGTTATGCCTATCTAATAATACCAGTTGCACATCTTCTTTTATCATTTTTCTGGCTAAAGCAACTCCAGCAAAACCACCGCCAATAATTACCAATCTTGGCAAATTAGTGAAAGGTATATTCATAATCCATTTACAATTGTTTTACAAAGATAATTTCTTAAGATCGAATATGCTATTGGAATGCAGGTTTTGTGAGTGTAAGAATTATCCTAATAAATTTTCCTGTATACGTATCGTTTTAGTACGGTTTTTTGATTGGTTTTTTACCTAAAATACTGTAAAAATGTTGCAAGGATTAATTTTACCGTAATAAATATTATGGTTTTACCATAACTTTAATACGTTTAACTTGTTGTTTATTAGATTTTTAGGGTGTCGAAACAGTCTTGAAATGAACCAAATAATAATTAGATTGATCAAAATAATAAAAAGTAAGCACATAATAATAATTGAATTTTTGACAAACAGTTGTAAATCACCAACTTAGCATTCAGAGTTTTTAACGTAAACTTCAATTCATTACCCCTAGAGAATCTTAATGATTCATTCACGTCGTATAATTGCACAATATTTTTACCCAAATTTATTAATGTGTAAATGTTTAACCTTAAATATACTTGTTATGAAAAAAAGTTACGTTTTATTTTTAGTAGTTATTATTGCTTCGGCACTTGCCGTCAATCATGTTTTGAAAAAAGTTCAAAATCAAGAAGAAATTAAAATTGTTGATACGGGGTACACTGGCGATAATAGCCAGCAACAATTATCCGATTCTTCTCTATAATCCAGAAATAGTTTTAATAATTATAGATAAGTCATAAAAGCTGCATTACTATGCTACTTGGCTTAGTTATAATTGATATACTAAAAACAGTTATGAAAAAGATAGATGTCTATATGATGTTTCTTGTTGCAATATCATTGTTTACAGTGTGCTTTGTGACTATGTAAGAGCCTGGGTGTTTTAATTGTTTTCTGGTTTTATGTAGAAGTTTATTTAGAAAACAATTGGAACACCTTATATTCTGGATTTAAGGTAGGTTAGGTAGATAAACTATCATCTTTTACGATGGTAGTTTTTCTTTTTATGTATTTTTTTATTTGAAATCGTTTAGAAGAAGATAATTTACTCGATAATCGAGATTTAAATGTTCCGAGGCGTGCCTCGAAATCAAAAATCAGTTGCCTACAAATGCCTCGTGGGTTTGCCCCGAGGTTCTTTACTTTAACAGGTGGTTTAAAAAGTCTGTCTTTTTTGATCTTGAAACTGTTAGAATATCTCCATTTGTCATTATTACCTGTGGTAATTTAGTCTTAATAATTTTACTTATATAGTTTAAGTTGATTAAGTAAGATTGATGTATTCTATAAAATTCACTATTGTTAAAGAGTTGTTGCTCAAAACTTTTTAATGTTTTGGATACTAGGATTGACTTTTCATCTTGAATATAAACCTGGCAATAGTTGATGTCGGCTTCGATATACATAATATCACTTATAGGAATCATTTGTATTTGTTTTTCCTGCGGGATAGCGATTCTTTTTTTTGGAGCTGTATTACGAATTCTATCTAGGATTTGATACAATTCTTTTTCTTTGGTTCTATTTACATATATTCCACTTAGATGATATCTTAATTCATTAGGATCTAAGGGTTTATTAATAAATGAGATATTGTTTTTGGTAAGATATGTTGTGATTTTGAGACCTTCTTCAAGAATTACTAATACATCTATGTTATACTTGCGTGTTTTTTTTAATAGATCAAGGGCATTATTTTCTGCATGCTCATCTACATCCAAAATAAGAAGCTCTGGCTGTATTTTATGAATACTTTTTTCGGCTTCTGAATACGAATAAATCCTTCCATAAATCTGTATATAAAAGAAATTGGCCTGTATATAGGCTTCAATATTTTGTTGTGAATCGCTATAGCCCCCTATCAGAAAACATTTCATTTTTGCTAGGTTTAATAATTTTAAAAAATATTTACTTCCCGATATAGGAAGTTGCTATAACAATGTGTTTTGGATATTAGGATCAAAAAAAAGTGGATACACTATCGAGAATAACATTTTTGTACAAATCCACAAAGATTAGGGGTAAAAAGAATCAATAGCAATTTTTTAGTCCATCTTAATTTTAAATGTATGAAAAAAAAAAGAAACAAGTACACGAATGGATTTATAATAATTTAATAGGTGTACAAAATATGGTTATGTAACTAATAACGCCATAGATCAATCAAAAAAAATTAAATCTGGAATTGCTCAAAGATCTGTTTTGCCATATCATGGTCTATCAGAGGCATGTTGATATTTTTTAAATCGTCTTTTTTGTTTCCAATAAGTTGGTATAGCTCTGCTAAAGTGATTTTTTTAAAGAGCATTTGCCATTCATTATATTTTCTGGTTTCTCTTAAACCAGATTCTAATATCTTCAAATCCTTATGTCTATCATCTTCTTTTATCTTTTGGTATAATTGGTCAATCTTATCTTCAGGACCTTCAATATATTGAAGAAAAACCCCATTTATATGCAATAAGATACCAGTGATTAGATTTTCTTTATTATTATGCCTCGATTTGACAATTAGGGCATTAAGTGCTATTTTGGATAAGGATGTAGAAGTCTTACTTGTATATATTACAAATTTTATCATATCGCTTAGATAATGAGGGGTAAATAAAATTATACTCAAATATAAAGGATATTTTGTTGTTATTTTGGATTTGCAAAAGCTTAATTTTAAGAAGCGTAGGAAATCGAATTTGATAAACCTTACTATTTATTTGTAACGGAAATCTTTTTTTTACTACATATAAGATGTAACAGTCAACAGTGAACAAAGAATTAGAACATAGTTTTGTAACCAACCTTGAGCAAAATCAGAATATTGTGCACAAGGTTTGTAGAATTTATACAAATGATCCTGACTCGCATAATGATTTGTTTCAGGAGATTACAATTCAACTCTGGAAGGCGTATCCAAAATTTAGAGGTGATGCAAAATTTAGTACCTGGATGTATAGAGTGGCGTTAAATACAGCGATTACTTTATATCGTAAATCTAAAAGGAGTTTAAGTACTACCGATATAGAATCGATAAACTTTAAAATAAAGGCTGAAGAATATGATGATGAAGTAGAACAACAACTAAAGCTTATGTATTCGGCTGTAAAACAGCTAAACGATATTGAAAAGGCTTTGGTTTTTTTATATCTTGAAGATAAATCATACAAAGAAATAGCCGAAACAATGGGTATTAGTGAAGTAAATGCCAGGGTAAAGATGAACCGAGTTAAGACAAAATTGAAAAAAATATTAAATCCCTAACCCCATATGGACGAATTAGAATTATTAAAACAAGATTGGAAGAGGCAGGAAGAAGTACTGCCCAAATTGTCCTATAAAGAGATCTATCAGATGATACTGAAGAAATCTTCTTCGAGTGTTAAATGGATTTTTATTATAAGTATCTTAGAGTTTGTTCTTTGGGCTTCTATAGATATACTAGTGCGAGTAAGCGGGAATTATGAAAATTTTGAGGTTTACGAATTAAAAGGATTTTCTACTTTTTCTACCGTATTGTCTTATGTTATACTTGGATATTTTATTATTAGGTTTTACTTAAATTATAAAAGAATTCAGACCACAGACTCTGCAAAAGTATTAATGCAAAATATCCTAAATACCAGAAAAACGGTAAAATACTACGTCTGGACGATCATTAGTTTTTTGTCACTTACCGCAGTAATACTAGTAAGTTACATTGCAATTTTTACAGACAAATATAAAGTGGATGGATCACAAGAACAGGTGCCTGTCTATATAATTATTATGATAACGATTATAGTTTTGGCTATATTTATGGGAATAATAGCTTTATTTTATAGAATCGTTTATGGGATTTTGACTAGAAAATTGAAACATAATTACGAAGAACTAGAAAAACTTGAGATATAATTTATTTAATTGAATATCCGTAATGTATCATATGCCACAATCGTCAACCTAAACTCGTTTCAGGTTCTCATTATAACTGATTGTCTATGAACGAAAATGAGATTCCGAAATAAACCTACCTACCTGCGGTAATGCTGGCAGGTTTGGCATGACGCTAAAGAATTACATTATTACATATTACGGATAATCATTTTATTTATTCTCGTTAAAAGCAGAAGGTAATAACTGAGGGATAAATTTTACCAGAAGAGGTAATAACAAACTTCCTCCCGGGAGAATAAAAATGGCAAGAGAAGGAATCGTTTTACAAATGTCTAATAATTGTTGTTTTACTTGTTTTTTCTCTTCCTTTGATAAATCCCTTACAGTTGATTGTCCTAATAATATCATTAGATCCTTGCTCTCAGAAATTTCTTTGATCAATCTCTTTTTGTTTCTTAAAATTAATACGCTTACTGTTTTGGATGTTTGTTGATAAAAATGTAAAGCAGGGTGAGAGTAGTTGAAGTAAGAGATTTGATCCTTATGATCACTTATAAATACTTGCACCAAATTAACAGATTCATTCACTATATCTTCGGGGATTTCTAATTCAGCTCCAAGAGTAGACATAAAAGTTTGTTCTCCTTTATCTAATTTTTTATCATTCCACACGGCCATGCTGGTGAGATCCAAGATATATTTTTTTTCAATCTCATCGGTATAGGGATCTAATTCTATATAGTCAAAACTAGCTTCTTCTTCTGTAGAAATATCTGTGTATCTAACCGATGAAGCAAATAGTTTAACCAATAATTGATCGTATTCATCTTGTTTTTCTTTAGAATTAAGAGCCAAAAAGACTGTATTTGTAAGGGTTTCTTCCATTTTTGCTGCATACTCAAATGGATTTTTATCATGGATCAGGTAGTAATCAAAAGCCAATACATCTATAAAAAGTAAAGCATTTGTTAACAAGTGACTAAAATTCTTTTTAAAAATAGACTCATTGGTCTGTATGCGGGCATGAATAATCTTTTCTAATTTTTCACTCTTGTTAGCAGGAAGTACATTGGTAAAGGAAAAAAAAGATTTTTTGGTATCAAGAAAGTTGTAAAATTGAACAAGGGCTTCTATGCAATCTTCCTTGTTCGCATTTTCAATCGTATCATGATAGGTGACCACTAATGCCGTAAACAAGTTGATTTTTGTTTTTTCTTCTTCAGAATATACAATATCCGACTTGTTAGAAATAATTGTATCGATAGATGTTCCATAAATGAATCCAGCCCGTCTCAAATCAGAATATAATTGGTCAATGGACCAGTCTGAAATTTGTTGGTCATTATCCGGGTCGTTTAAAAACTTTTCTATCCAACCAGAAGTTGAAGGATTCATTGATTAAGGTTTGTTACAAAGTTAGTCTTATTTTTTTCAAAAATATTAATCCCTTGTTATCTAATTAAGAATAATGAAGAAGGGTATACCATAAAGCTTTAACAAATAAAAAGAGGCTGTTTTTAACAACCTCTTTTGTTTATAGTGTTATTATTTGGTTACTGTATAATTGCACCACAACTCACTCTACCACCAGCAGCACCTGTTGGTTGAGTTGTAAAGTCATCAACACCCTGATGTACAATTATAGCTTTACCGATGATATTCTTTTTTTTATCATCGCAGCCTATACACCACTCGTTAGTAGCAAAAGTCAAATTGCCATTACCCGCTTCATTTACTTTAAAATTTCCAATATCTCCCTTATGGTATCCTTCTTTGGCGCCCCATTTTCCGTGAGGTTTCATGGTTGGGTTCCAATGTCCGCCTGTAGATTTTCCATCTATAGAAGAGCAATCTGCTTTTTCATGGATATGGATGGCATGCTCTCCTTCAGAAAGCCCTGTCAAAGATGCCTCCATACTTACTAATCCTTCTTCTTCAATAAAAATGATGTTACCAGCGGCATTACTTTCACTTTTTGATGCTAAGCTAATTTCTAACTTTTTAACACTACTCTTATCTACCGAGGTAGTTTTTTTAATGTCGGTATCTTCTTTTTTTTCTCCTTTACAACCAGAGCCAATAATGACTAAAGTTAATCCTATTAAATATATAATTTTCATAATTCCAATTACTTGTGTGTATTACTTTTTATATGCAATGTACTTAATTTAATCTTAACTTGCTTGTATAGAAAGTAATACAACTAGTTAGTATAAAGGGGAGCCTTTTAATTTTAGGATCATATAATTCTAGCTTCGACTTTTTGCCAGTTGATTATATTGATTATTTTAGTAAGGTAATCTCCTCTTTTATTTTGATATTTCAAGTAGTATGCATGCTCCCATACGTCTATACCAAGAATAGGATGCCCCTGTTTATCTGCAACTTTCATTAATGGATTATCTTGATTAGGTGTTGAGGTGATAAACAGTTTTTTATCGGTGTCTTGGCAAAGCCAGGCCCAACCTGATCCAAATCTTTTCTTTCCGGCATCTGCGAGCTCATTTTTAAACGATTCAATAGAACCAAAATTTTGATCAAGTAGACTTTTAAAGTTATCAGACATAGTGCCACCCGGAGTTAAAATATCCCAATATAGAGAATGGTTATAATGACCTCCTCCATTATTTCTAATTCCCGTGGGTAAATCATGATTTTTTAAGATATCTTCTATGCTTTGAGCAGATACAGGGTTTTCTTGAAGCGCTGCATTTAATTTGTTTACATACCCTTGATGATGTTTAGAATGATGAATTTCCATGGTCATGGCATCAATAGTATCAGTAAAAGCATCATAGCTATAATCCAATTTTGGCAAAACAAATGTCGGAATCGTGGTTTTGGCAGTACTAGCATTATTATCCTTGTCCTTGTCCTTGTCCTTGGTAGAGGAGTTGCAAGAAGATAAAAGTATCGATGGTACTGCAGCCATTCCAGTAGAAGCGATTACTGTTGTTTTTAAAAATTTTCGTTTGTCCATATTTTAAGAGATTTAGTGATATTTAAAAGTACATATAATATCGAAAACGTCAAAGATTAGAATATCTTATTTAGTACAATGCTATATAAAAGAATGGTTCTGGTTTATGATTTACATTTTTTTGATTAATTGGCTATTATCTCTAATTCCTCGTTTCAGATTTTCTGTAATTATGAGTGCTTTGTCAATTCTATTTTGAGAGTTTTTTATCTTCAAAATATAATAAATAAGGCTACGTTTTTTTCCACTGGTTAGTGATTCAAAAATATCAGATACTTCTGGGTCGCTCTGCAATACAGCTTCAAACTCTTTGGGCATTTCTACACCGTATTTTGAGTCATCTTCAAATAATTCTACTGTAAAATAATCAGTTGAAAAAACACCGAGTTTCTTTTGATTTACTTTGTTAAAGGTAATATGATGGTTACCCTGGTATTTCTGTAATGCAGCATGAAAAGTAACCGAATTACCTTTAAAAGTAATTTTTGTAATGACTCTCTTGCGGCCTTTATCAAGAAATACTTTAACAATAGTATCCGGCACTATAACACTATGATTTGAGTGCAGTGGGGTTTCAAAAACAGTACTGTTCATTAGTTTAATAATTTTTATAAAGAGAGGTTGGTTTTTCAATAGCAATTTACGAATATCTTGTTTAGGTTTTACAAATATTTGTTAATCAAATCGATATTCTACAGGTAGTAATGGATATTACTTAGGACAAAATTGATTTAGTAAATTTTGACACTTTTACCGTAATGAGAAAAAGGGATTAATGTTCTTTTTTGACATTCAGTTTAGTAGCTTTTTAGTAATGATTTTTTGGTATCTATAGTGTTTATAATAGTTGGATGAAGATTGATTGATCTCAAACAACTTTTGATTGATATGTTGAAAAAACTATAGCATTATTGTTAATTTATGGTAATTAAATACATTATTATCATAAATTATTATAAATAGTTTAATTTTTGTTAATTTTGCAGAACACAAACTCAAAACTTATTTTTTATGAAAAAAGTCTACTCGTTTGCCTTTCTGTTATTTCTGATTGGGCAAACAATTTTAGCTCAGGACATGAAAACTATTGTCCAGAATCATTTCAACGACGCGCTAACAACTTCTTCAAAATCGGCTGCAACCATTAATGATTATTCAGATTGGAAAATAACCGACGAAGTTCCTTCACTAAAAGACGGAATAATGCACGTTTATATCAAGCAATATCTTAAAGGAATTCCGATAGAAGATGGAACGTATAAGTTAACTGTGCAGAATAACAAAGTTACTTATGAGATCAATCAGTTTATAGAAGAAGTTAAGGTAAAAACAACATTAACCAAAGCTTCTACAACGCCAGAAAGTGCAATTAGAGCAGTAATAAGTGCTCATAATTTGCCTCAGGCAAAAAGTCTTTCACGCACGGTGAATAAATCTAGTGGAAGTGAAGTTTTTGAATATAAAAACTCTGGAATAACGGCAGACGAACCTATTAAAGCAAGAAAAGTGTACGTTTTGCATAATAAAGAGCTGCGTTTAACCTGGAACATAAGTTTGTATGAAAAAGGAGCCCAGAACTGGTGGAACAGTTATGTAGATGCTGCCAGCAACAAAATTTTGCGTGAACATAACTGGGTAATTACCTGTAATTTTGATGCGGAAGAGGGACATAAATCTCATAATCACAAAGCTGTACTTTTTGATCGCAACAGAGTGGGAGCTATGACTAAGGCTGAAGCAGCTGCACTTGCTCCAGATTCTTATACTGTGTATGCTATGCCTGTAGGAAGTCCTGATGAAGGAAATCGTTCGATAGTTACCGATCCGGCAAATGCAACGGCTTCGCCTTTTGGATGGCATGATACCAATGGAAATGCAGGAGCAGAGTACACAATCACTCGTGGCAATAACGTTTGGGCTCAAGATGATAGTAATGGAAACAATGGTACTGGCTTTTCTCCAGATGGAGGATCAAGCCTGGATTTTGATTTTCCAATTAACTTAAGTCAATCACCTAGCAATTATAGAGATGCATCTATCGCCAATTTGTTTTACTGGAATAATATTATGCATGATGTCTGGTATCAATATGGTTTTAATGAAGCTAGTGGAAATTTTCAGGAAAACAATTATGGAAAAGGTGGATCAGGAAGTGATTCTGTAAATGCAGATGCACAAGATGGAAGTGGAACCAACAATGCAAATTTCTCTACTCCCGGTGATGGAAGCAATCCTAGAATGCAAATGTTCTTATGGAACCGTACGAATCCTGGTAGGGATGGGTCCTTGGACAACGTAATTATTGCTCATGAGTATGGCCACGGTATTTCTACTAGGTTAGTTGGTGGTCCTTCTTCTAATGCCCTTGGTGGGTCAGAACAAATGGGCGAAGGATGGTCTGATTGGTTTGGTTTAATGCTTACTATGAAAGCCGGAGATTCTGGTACCGATGGAAGAGGTGTAGGGACCTATGTTCTTGGAGAAGGAACAAACGGTGCAGGAATTAGACCAACGCGTTATTCTACAAACAGATCTATCAATGATACCGAATATGCCGATATCGGTGGATTGGCTAGGCCTCATGGTGTTGGGTATGCATTTGCAACAATACTATGGGATATGACCTGGTTATTAATAGATCAGGAAGGTTTTGATCCTGATTTCTATAATGGTACTGGCGGTAACAATATTGCTATGGCTTTGGTTATTGAAGGACTTAAAAACACAGCAAATAACCCAGGATTTGTTTCTGGTCGAGATGGGATTCTACAGGCGGATCAAGATCTATATGGCGGACAGTATAACTGTTTGATCTGGAAGGCATTTGCAGAGAGAGGAGTTGGGCAAGATGCTAATGAAAACAATAATGGTGGTTCTAATGGTCAAACAGACCAAACAGTTTCCTTTACGAATCCATGTGATGGAGGGCCTGGACCAGGACCTGGAACTGGAGAATGCACTGGTGATGTGGCTTCATTTCCATTCAACGAAAGTTTTGAAACAAATCTTGGTGAATGGTCTCAGGCTACTTCTGGTGATGATCTAGATTGGACTAGAAACTCAGGCGGAACACCTTCTAATAGTACAGGGCCAAATAGTGCTGCAGATGGAAGTACCTATATTTATGTGGAAGCTTCTGGAAACGGAACAGGATTCCCGAATAAAAGAGCTATTCTAAATTCACCTTGTTTAAATTTTGGCAGTTTGACTGAGCCAAATTTAACCTTCCAATACCATATGTTGGGTAGCGCTATTAATAGCCTAAATTTAGAGGCAAGAACCAATAATGAAGGAAACTGGACTAGTGTATTTAGTAGAAATGGTGCGCAAGGCTCAAACTGGAATGCAGCAGATATAGATCTTGCAGCTTATGCAGGAGAAGCTAGTGTGCAGTTACGATTTAATGTAGTTACCGGTTCTGGTGGAAGCGGCTGGCAAAGTGATATTGCAATCGATGATGTAAGTATCCAAAATGGCTCTGTTACTCCGCCACCACCGCCTACTTGTGACACCATCAATTTTAATGATTTTACGATCACTTCATTCTCTAATCAGGATGCTGCAGGAAACTTCTCTATAGGAAGTGGAGGAGAAGCCTTATCATTAACCAATAATACCTGGAAATATATTGCACTTAACTATAATGTGACTGCAAATACGGTTATCGAGTTTGATTTCAGTAGTACAGGTCAGGGAGAGATACATGGGGTTGGATTTGAAGATGATAATACCTTAACACCAACGAGATATTTCAAGGTTCATGGTACCCAAAACTACGGAGTGACTAATTATGATAATTACACCAGTGGTACAACTACATACGTGATACCCGTTGGTGGTTTCTATACAGGAGCTATGGATCGATTGGTATTCATCAATGACAATGATGCTGGATCTGGTAACAATTCTACATTCTCGAATGTAAAGATCTATGAAGGATCTTGTGGAGGATCGGTAGTCAGGGTTGCAGATTTTACTGGAACAACTGCAATTATGGGAACTGATGACGAAGGAGCCTTATCATCTATTAGTATGTGGCCAAATCCTGCAAAAGACAGTTTTGTACTTAGCATTGGAAGAACAACTACTAAAAACGCAACCGCAACGATCTATACCTTGTTAGGAAGTGAAAAGTCTACAATTCGATTACACTCGGGAACCAATACGATATCGGCCAAAAGTTTATCCTTACAATCTGGTATTTATCTGGTTAAGGTTGAAATAGAGGGAGAAGAATCTGTGACTCAAAAGTTGATAATACAATAGATTATTGTGAGTAGTGTATATAGAAATATACACAAAGAATCTAGAGCAATCAGACAAGAATATAAACCGTTTGATTTGTAATATAATTGATTTGTTGAGAATTTCTAGATGTAAAAGGCCGTTTTAAAACGGCCTTTTTTTCTTGTGATTTTAAAGGGTTTAAGAACGAAAAACACTTTGAATTTGATCAAAAGCGGGTTGAAGGAGTTTAATCCTATGTTTATTTATTACTATTAATACAATTAAAGGAGTTAAACCATGAGGAATCCTGTATACTGTTTCATGAAGATTTTGATGAATAGAATCTAACGGAAAGTCCACATAAAAATTAGCAAAGATTCTTGCAAGTGCTGTAAGTAACCCCCAGATTACGGCATACCAAAGTGCATATACAGTTATCCTTGGAACAAAAATTAAAACAGCCAAAATAAAATCAAGAATACCAGCGATGTACAAAAAGATAATTGCAGTCGATTCAGTGAAACCAAAGATATGAATGACCATATCTACGAATTTTCCGGGAACGGGATAGAATCCAAAGGCATATAATCCATGGGAGAAAAATGTAACTGCAATTAAAATTTTCAACACAAGAATAATTTTTTCTTCGCTATTATTTTTGAAACTGTACAATAAAACAAAGGGCAAGCCAAATTGAATGCTATGCTCAAAAAATTGAGCTCCATGGTAGAACTTCTCTTTTGTTAAAAGAATGGTTAAAATTACTAATGAAATACCTCCTAACCATAATGGAAGACGAATCCATTTTGTGTTCAGTTTCTTTATATATAAAGCACATATCGCAGCAATTAAATATAAAATTCCATTTGCTCTGATAATGGTTTGAATAGCATCGTCTGTTGTACTACTAGTAACATAATCTTTCCAGGAAATATTGAAAATCCCCTCTACTACAGGTTGTAGTAAAGCTTCGTCCCAAAAAAAAGATCGATAAGGCGCATCCCAAAATAGATGTTGCCAGGCTCTTCCGAAAAAAATTAAGAACACAGAGATGTGTAAAATAATTGAGGCTTTAGAGTTTTTCATGATACAAAATAAAACGTAATCTGATTAAAATTATTTGAAACTGTCGATGTTTATATGCCTTGATTTTCAAATTTATAATTTTTTGGTTTTGATTAAAAATTAAAATGTCTAGGGGTAAATCATAAAATACACGTCTTTATATAATGAAATAAATTATCAAAATTTGAGTTATAAGTAAGATTAAGTTTTGAATAAATTTAAGTTACTCAATTTAAGTTTTGGTTAAAACTTGCAGTCAGAAAATTTTTTTTATAGTCAGTGAATTAATTTTATAGTAGTATAAACATTTTTAGTTTTAATAGAAAATTCGGCGTGAAGAATATTAAGATCAAATAAGCTTTAAAGTAGATTACTTAATATAAACATTAACCCTTAATTCACACAAAATGAAAAGAATTTTTGTATTGTTAATTTCATTATTAGCAATTAATTCGTATTCATCAAATGGTAAATACCGTTTGACTTTGCGAGACAACCCCGCCACCTCAATCGTAATTGGTTGGGATCAAACTTCAGGAAGTGCCCCTGTTGTTTATTATGGAACTACCGATTTTGGTACAAACTACACCAGCTACCCTAATTCAAAAGCTCCAGACAGAACTGTTTCCTACAAAGGAATGAACAACAATTTTGCCCGTATTACAGGGTTGACCCCAAACACCGCTTATTATTTTGTAATAAATGATAGTGAAGGGACTAGCGAACGTTTTTGGTTTAAAACAGCTCCTGCAGATAATAGTAGATTATCCTTTGTTGCAGGAGGAGATTCCCGAAACAACCGTACACCCCGACAAAATGCCAATCGTCTTGTAGCCAAGTTAAAGCCTCACGCTGTTTTATTTGGTGGAGATATGACTAACGGCGATAGTAATGGTGAATGGATCGATTGGTTTAATGACTGGCAATTAACTATTGCAAGTGACAATAGAATGTTTCCTATTGTTGCTACTCGTGGTAATCATGAAGATAGTAATAATAGTATCTACCATCTTTTTGATGTACCTTCATCAAGTGTTTATTACGCACTTACTTTTGGAAATAATTTGGTACGAACCTATACCTTGAATACTGAGATTTCTATCTCGGGAAATCAAACCACCTGGTTGCGTGATGACCTGAATGCCAACCCCAATACAATTTGGAAAATGGCACAGTACCACAAACCTATGCGTCCTCATGTGTCTTCAAAGTCTGAAGGTACTAATCAATATAATAACTGGGCACAACTTTTTTATGACAAAGGAGTCAAACTGGTTATAGAATGTGATGCGCATACCGTTAAAACTACTTGGCCTCTTCGCCCATCAACTGGAACAGGAAGCGACGAAGGTTTTGTGAGAGATGATCAAAATGGAACCGTATATGCCGGCGAGGGATGCTGGGGTGCTCCATTACGATCTAATAATGATAGTAAAAGTTGGACGCGTAATTCGGCAAGATTTAACCAGTTTAAGTGGATTTTCGTAGACGAAAACAAAATCGAGGCACGCACCATAAAGGTAGATAATGCGTCTCTAGTGGGTTCTGTATCAAATGACAACCCATTTACCATACCTGCCAATCTTGATATCTGGAATCCTTCAAACGGAAGTGTAGTTACTATTAATAATACTAATGTTCCTGATGAGGAGGCTCCTTCTACACCAGCTAATCTTAGTGCATTTAATGTTACTGCGAGTACTGTTTCTTTAACATGGAATGCATCAACCGATAATGTAGCTGTTTCCGGATACGATGTATACCAAAACAACACGCTAATCGGAACCACAGGTGCCACAGGTTATGACATAAGTGGATTGGCAGAAAACACGGCCTATTCATTTAAGGTACAGGCAAAAGACAATGCAGGAAATATTTCTGGATTCAGTAATACAGAAAATGTTACTACCTTAGATAATTCTACCGTTTTATATACGCTTGGGGTAACCACAGTAGGTGATAGAGATGCTACACACACTACTCGTAGGGCTATGCCATATACGATGACAGAAAATGGAATCTTACAAAGCATCACTTTCCATATTGCTGGTGGCACAGGAGATGTACAGTTAGGAGTGTATGCAGATAATAACGGTGTTCCTGGTGACAGACTAAGCAGCACAGCTATAACTCCGGTAAGAGCAACTCGTGGATGGCAGACGGTTGGTTTAGAGAATACGGTAACTGCCCTCAATGGAGATACCTTGTGGTTGGCCTGGATCTTCTCAAATAATCCGGGAATTGCTTATGCAACAGGAACCCCTGGGCGGTACGAAGCAACCGGATCAAGTTGGTCTGCTAGCGGAGGCAACATTCCGTCAAGTTACGGTAGTGGTGCACAAAGCGATTACTTGTATTCAATTTATGCAAACTATTTAAGAGATACATCTACAGTCACCTATACATTAACTACTAATACAGTAGGCCAAGGTAGTCTAAATGGTACAGGAACCTATATCGAAGGAAGTTCTGTTACGGTAACTGCAACACCTGCTGCAGGATGGGAGTTTGATAGTTGGAGTGGAGCACTTTCTGGAACTACCAATCCCGAGTCTATAGTAATGGATTCGAATAAATCTATTACCGCTACGTTCACAGAAACAACTGGTGGCGGTACCACAGGAACTGTTGGAGTTACAACAGTAGGTGATCGTGATTCTACCCACAGTACACAGCGATCAATGCCATTTACGATGACAGAAAGCGGAACGTTGGAAAGTATTACCTTTCGTGTTGCAGGTGGTACTGGTGAAGTGCAGTTAGGTGTTTATGCAGATAATAGTGGAGTACCAGGAAATCGATTAGCGCAAACTGCCATAACTCCTGTTCAATCTACAAGAGGATGGCAAAAAATTTCTCTAGAAAGCCCGGTAGCTGTAAATAATGGAGAAACTATTTGGCTATCATGGATATTTTCTAGTAATCCAGGTATAGCTTATGTATCAGGAACTCCAGGACGATATCAGGCTGATGGATCTGCCTGGTCAATCTCAGGCAATATGCCATCAACTCATGGCGGGGGTGCCCAAAGTAATTACAGATACTCTATTTATACTACGTATTCTACTGGTGTAGTAAGAACAGAAGCGCAGTCCTTAGAAAAAAACTATCATATTATTTATCCAAATCCGTTTACCAACGAGATCACTATTTCCTCTACAGTATTAACGAAAAATAATCAAGTGCTGAAGGCGACAATTTATAATCTCGCAGGAGAAGTAGTATATGAAGAAGTCATTTCTTCCAGATCGCAAACGATAGAGCCCAAAGTTTTTAGATCAGGAATATATTTGTTGTCTATTAGAGATGCGAATAATAACATTCTGGAAACACAAAGATTAGTTAAGAAATAAGAGACCTTATTTATTAACCAATTAATTTATAATAAGAACCATTGATTTTTTCATAAAATCAGTGGTTCTTTCTTTTTAGGAATATCACTATTGGTAAATAATATTTTCATAATTGCGATATAACTATTTTATTCTAGGTGGACTTTATATCTCAAGGCTTGCCTCGGAGATTTTTAGTAAAAATTGAAAGTCTAAATCATATAATAATCCTTAAATAAAAAAGACTGCCTAAATCTTTTAAGACAGTCTCTTTTTTCTTAACGATTTTTAGGCATGGAAGAAATAGTCTAGGAACTAGATTCTTATTAATATATTTAGTACTATTTATCAGACCAAATGGCAAGCTCATTTCCGGCAGGGTCCAAAAAATGAAACCTACGTCCACCAGGAAATGAAAAAATATCTTTTGAAATTTTTCCTCCAGCTTCGATGACCTGATTTTGGATATCTTCGAGATTTTCATGATATAAAACGACCAAAGCACCATTAATTATTGGATCTTCTGTTTTTTCAAAACCACCTTCAAGCCCACTTTCTGAAAAGGCCACATAAGTAGATCCGTAATCGGTAAAAATCCAACCAAATGTTTGATAATAAAATGTCTTTATAGAGGCTAGATCATGAGCTTTAAACTCTACGTAATTGATAAGTGTGTTTTTCATTATTTTTTATTCAGAGTAAATAATCCTTATTACTGCCTTCCGGGGAGAGTTAATGATTTGTTATCTATTACAAAAGAATTGTAATGTGTTACATATTCAGTTTATGTTTATAGGCACTCTTCTAGGAAAAAACAAAACCATTCGAACCTCGGTTTCATTAGTTTCACTAACTGTTTCAATTTTAAATTGCTTTAATTCATTTAAGTTATAATTAGTATCTCTAATTCTTACAAAATTATCACCAGGAAAAGAAAAGTCTTTACCCCATCCGATCGTCTGTGCGCAACTACAACCAATACAGCATGTCTGAAGTGCTTGAACACCTTCTTCTTGAATTACCTGTTTTAGATCATCAGCAAGTGAATTATTTCCAATAACTATATCATCATCATTTTTATCGCAGGACAGGAATACAATTGTTATAATAAGTAATGGTAACATTTTTTTCATAATTTATTTATTTTAAAAGTTACTAATTAATGTTATTATTAAACCATCTCACCGTTAAAATATCAAGTATGACAGAGCCCAACCTGTTATTTTTTAATTAACTAGGTCTCGATTCTGTGCGACTTAATAGTGAAATCATAAATATTTTATTTAGAAAATTATGTTATTAATGTTGATTGAAAATAAGTACAATGTATTGTTTCGATATTTATTATTAAAAAATCAATTACTTTTTGATTTCTCTTTTTAGGTGTTTTCAGTTAGATAATCAAAAAATATGCCATGCATAAATCAATTGACCAAAGAGGTGATTATTTGTGTCTCGCTATGCAGTGTTTTATGTACAGGGCATTTATCTGCTATTTCAAGAATTCGTTTAATTTGTTTTTCATCCAGATTGCCTTTTATGCCAATTTCTCGTTCAAACGTATCTATTTTGGCTGTGGGATCCTCACAATTCTCACAATCTTCGGCATGGTTTTTACCATAACTAGTATGTACTTCTACATGCTCCAGATCCCAACCCTTTCTGGCAACGTACATTTTTATCGTCATTGCAGTACAAGCAGATAACCCTGCTGACAAAAGTTCATATGGTGAAGGGCCAAAATCGTGTCCGCCTACACTTTCAGGTTCGTCGGCAACCATATAGTGATTTCCAACTTTCATCTGTGTGGTATAGCCCTCACCACCATGAAGACTTGCAACTACATTATGTTTGCTGTTTATTTTAGGTTCTTCAGGGATATCCACATATCTAGATGACCAACCGGCAACGACTTTACCGGTATAGACAGAGTCTCCTTTTTGCATTAACAGATGATCGGCACCATCTAGGGTCACAAAACTTTTGGGATGCTTGGCTGCGATATAAATCTCTTCTGCATTTTTGATGCCTACCGTAGTATCTTGAGGAGAGTGCATTACCAAGAGCGCCTTGTTCAGGTTTTTGGCAACTTCTGGCAGGGATTTGGTATCTAAATCGTCTAAAAATTGCTTTTTAATAGTAAAATCTCTACCGCTTAAGTTCACTACTGCTTTTCCGTTGGCTTTAATATCCTCTAGACTACTTTTTAGCAGATGTTTTACATGTTTTGGGTTAGAAGGAGCTCCTATTGTAGCTACTGCTTTTATTGAATCGATTTCTGCAGCGGCAAATATAGCTGCTGCGCCGCCAAGCGAATGCCCAATAAGCAGGGTGGGAGCCAAATATTCTCTTTTCAGAAAATCGGCTGCCGCTACAAGATCCCCGACATTACCTGAGAAGTTGGTATCTGCAAAATCGCCTTCACTTTCTCCTAGTCCAGTAAAATCAAAACGTAAAACAGCAAAGCCTTGTGAGGTAAGGCCTCTGCTTATGTTTCTTACTGCTCCCAGATTTTTGTTACAGGTAAAGCAGTGTGCAAATAGTACAAAATTATGTGGATGTTGATCGGCAGGAAGCTCAAGGCGTCCAGAAAGCGTTTGACCTTCGGTATTGGTAAAAGTAACTTTGGATAAACTCATTGTAGAATCATTTATTTTTAAGAGTCGGTTTTCATAAGTAATACTTGCTTTAAAGATAAATTTTTATATTCAAAGTTTTTTTATTTGTATGCTAACTATTTCCTAATACAATCGTTTTATACCATTTCTGATGTTAATCTGTAAAAATAAAAAGTATCACTTTGACTGCTACTTTTATTAAAGATGATGAATATATAAACCAGGAATTCCAAAAACATGTTAATGTTTGTGAAGTTTGGCTTTATTTGGCTAGCTTCAATACTTAACCAAAGCGATATATTATGTTAAAAGAAATTCTTAATCTAAACGGAGTTAGTAAATTATCTAGTAAACAATTAAAGGTTTTAAAAGGAGGACTTGCATGTGCTATTGATATTCCCTGCCCTGGCAATACATATTGTGATTATAGATGGGGAGATTCTGGATTATGTGCTTGATAAGCAATACAGCATTGTATTATTATTAGACCCTCACTTTTTTAGTGCTTCTCTAAAGTATTGAATGATTATAGAAACAAATTCTGGTTTTGATTTAAGTTTGAATTTAACTACAGAATTTGTTTCTGTATTCAGCTTTTTTGAATTTTGTTATTCTCTTCATATCAAGCATACATTTACAAAGCTAAGTTGTTAAATAAGAGTATCTGTAGTTAAAACTTACGATTCCTGTACATAAACCGGGTTGAACATGGGTGGGGTATTTAGAATAAAAGGCAGGATTGTTTTCTCTAAAAGTTGTCATGATCCTTTTTTACTTTTTCTTAAGTCGGTGTTGTAGATTACACCTAACTGAAATCTATCAAAATTAATTCCGGTAAAGTGATTTTTAAGATATCCTAGTTGTATACTGAAATTGTTCTTTACGTTGTATCCAACAGCACCATATAAGCGATTTTGACCGAATATAGGTTCTTGTAAGTTGATGAAAACCTCGTCATAAGCATTCAAAAACCATTTTTCGTTAATCGGGTAGGTGAGTTGTAACCTATAGCGAGCTCTATGTGCTGTAAAATTATCTACTTGTGTACTAATAAAGCGCTGCTCAAGGCGGTATCGATGTTCAAATTTAAATTTGCCTACTATATTTTTCAAAATGAATTGTTGAAAAACCCTATGCTCGTTGAAGTTTTCTTCGGTAGGAATATCCTCAAACGTTCCATCGGTATTGATGTAGGCATATCCTCCGGTAACGATAGCGTTACGGTTAATATGATAATTCAGCCCTGTACGTAGTAACAACTGATTAAAAGTAGAAGCAACTTCATAGAAACGGAATTGCGCTTCTGAGTGAATACTCAATTTATCACTTATCTGATTGGTCCCAAAATACATATACCAAGCGCCCAATTGGTCTTCTCCGGTATTTTGAGCGTTGGTATTTGTATTTAACAGTAATAAGGATATAAGTAGAAAGAGGAAATATTTCATCTATCTTTTACTTGATATTCTTTTATGATTCTTTGTCTATCTTGGTAGATTCTGTCTTACTATCGTTGATAACTTCATCACCTTTCCCTTTAAGATGTTTATCCAAAAACTTCAAAACTCTACCATATGCTTCAATTTGATTTTCTTTTTTTACAAAACCATGACCTTCATCCTCGAATAAAACATACTCTACTGGAACTCCATTTTTTTTGACCCCTTCAACGATTTCATCGGATTCTACTTTTAGAACTCGCGGATCTTTAGCTCCTTGTAACACTATCAGTGGTTTAGTAACCTTTTCTGTATGGAAAAGCGGTGATATTTTTCTTAATCGAACAGAATCAGCAGTGTTAGGGTCACCCATTTCTGTATATAATGCTTCTTTAAAAGATTCCCACCATGGTGGAATACTTTTTAATGTTCTTAACCAATTCGTTACTCCAAAAATATTTACACCTACTTTAAACTCTTCAGGTGTATACGTAAGGGCGGCCATGGTCATGTATCCTCCATAAGAACCTCCTATAATCCCTATTTTATCTGCATCAATAATTTCTTGTGTAGCCAACCAATCTTTGCCTGCTACACAGTCCTTAAGGTCTTTATCTCCATGATTTTGGTCATCCATTTTATAAAATGTTTTTCCATACCCACTGCTTCCCCTATTATTAACCGCAAGAATTGCATATCCATGATTCACTAGATATTGAATTATTGAGCTAAAACCTTGTCTTGACTGCCCACCAGGGCCACCATGTACCCATACTAAGGCAGGTACTTTATTAGCTGCAGATGCTTGTTTTGGTTTATAATAAATTGCAGGAATTTCTAAACCATCAAAAGACTTAAATCTAACTACCTCTGAAGTTACGAGGTGATCGGGATTTATCTCTTTATTTAAAACATTTGTTAATTTTTTGTGTTCTTTGGTTTCAAGATCATATGTGTAAGAATTGGTAGGGGTATTTGATCCTCCTACTCTTAATAATGCCATAGATTCATCTCTAGAGAAACTAGCACTTAGTATTTGTTGATTATTGATAGCAGGGAATTCAACCTTGTTTCCGGTCGCAGTTTCTTTAACAACCATTACAGTCTTAGCATCTTCATTGGTAAACATCACCTGGTATTTTCCATTTCTAGTAAAGTAATAGCTTGTAATATCCCAATCTTTTTCAATAACTTTTTCTTTTGTACCGTCTTCTAAGTTATACTTCATTAAATAACTAAATTCTGCATTATCATCGGTGGTGTAATAGAAGGATTTACCATCGGGTGAAAAATCTTCTGGCGAGTTGCTGCTTAGATTATCATTGATCTTCGTTTTTTCTTTAGTTGCTGTATTCAATATATATAGATCAACATCGTTGGTATTTATAGGTTTTAAAAGTGCAATGTACTTTCTGTCATCAGACATGCCTGCAAAATCCAATCCGTCTTTATTCTCATAGATTACTTTTGAGCTAAAGTCTGCGATATTCATTTCATAGTGATCCATAAATTTTGAATCTCTTTCATTACTTCCGTAGAAGAAACTTTTACCATCCTTTGCCCATCCTCTAAATAATGCTCTTACATTTTTTTCTGGGGTAAGACGTTTGATACCCGAACTATCTTTTACAAAGATTTTGTATATCTCGTCTCCGTTACCGTCCATTCTAAAAAGGATTCGATCATCTTCTGGGAAATATGATATTCCAAATACAGAAGAACTATCTGATGCGGTTATTGGGGTAAACTCTCCACCACTTGCTGGGATGGTGTACATATTATAAATGCCCGATCTATTGCTTGTCATTAAAACAGTAGATTTGTCGGGAGAAAAGCCATTGGATCGTGCATTTTCGTTATCCATAAATTGCTCGATAGCATACTTTTCTATCTTAATAACTTGGGCTACTGCTTCTTTTTCTTGTTTACAAGAGTACATAAGGAGTAGGCTTAAACTAAATAAGGCTAGTTTTTTCATAAGTATTTGTGTGTTAATTATTCTAAACTAAAACTTTTCGTTTTCTTAAACGGTGATACTTCTAGTTTTTCAATTTCTTCTTGATAGGGTTTCCATTCATTTTTAAAAAACTCGTTGGTTTGCTTCAGAGCATCTTGTAATGCATCTTTTGCCTGCATGATCAATGTGTTTTCGGTAGCTGTTACTCCATTTTGGCGACTACCTACATACCAACTTGCTGTACCCAGACGTTGCATTACAGTCATCTCAGGATTACGAGTGATTCCCTGACGTTTATCTTCTTTGCCGATATAAAGAGCAATGACACTATCGATCTTTTTAGAAATATCTTTGGATAACTTTAGCTGCTCCTTGAATTTCTTTTTATCCAATTTTTTAAGTTCTTTTTGATATTTTGAAGCCACTTCTTTACTCTCTACAAGTTGTTTTACTGCATCTGCGGCAGTTTGTCTCATCTTTTCCAGATTTTTTGAAGTAGAATACACTTCATCTATATTTTTCTGAGACACTTTTAATCTTGGATCGGATTTTACCTCGACCATTGCCTCAGAAGTTTGATCACCATACTCCATAATGAGTTTATATTTACCAGGTTTTACGTCTACACCACCGGGTTCTTTCTTCTGTTTTTGAATTTTTCTAGAAGGACGATCTACTCCTTTTTCATCCATAAGCCATCTTGTTTTATGAAATCCAGTAGAATCGGGTGTTTTTTGTTTTAGAGTTCTGATTAAGCGACCCCCATTGTATACTTTAAGCGAGATAGAATCCCATTTTACTTTTGCTTCATCTTCTTCTGTTTCTTCATTATCCTCCTTTTCCTCATCTTTGGTGGTATCCTCTTTTTTCTTTTCTTCGGCTTTTATGTAATACGAAATAATAGCGCCATTATCACGATTCTCACCATTGTATAGCGCATCTCCACCAAAACGGCTTCCTGTAGGTTGTTGATATGCCGATTGATATGCGGTTGGGGGAGAGAAAAGCTGTAATTTCTGATTCAAAATGGCACTATTTTTTGCCAAAGCTCTTAAAGGTCTTATATCATCCAACACCCAGGCAGCTCTACCAAATGTACCTATTACCAAATCATGCTCTCTGGTTTGTATAACCAAATCTTTTACAGGAACGGTAGGGAATCCTTTGGTCCATTTTGTCCAACTGTTTCCAGCATTAAGAGAAATGTATAATCCATCATCCGTACCTAGAAACAAAAGATTCTTTTCAATCGGATCTTCAACGATACTTAACGCATAACTTTTCACATCATTTTGATCTACGATTCGTTTCCAGGTTTTGCCATAGTCGACGGTTCTAAAAACATAAGGAGTATAATTAAATCGTCTATAATCATTTGCTACGAGCATTGCTTCGCCTTTCTTCTTGTTTGACGCTTTTATTTGTGCGATCCAGCTTCCTTGCGGCAGTCCTTTGATATTTTTAGAAACATCGGTCCAATTGGCACCTCCGTTTCTGGTAATATGTACTCGTCCATCGTCGGTGCCCGCCCAAAGCATGTTTTCCTCTAGAGTAGATGGTTCTACTACTAAAACTGTACAATGATTTTCTGCTCCAGTAGCGTCCATAGTCAATCCACCGCTTTCTGATTGTTTTTGCTTATTAGGATCATTAGTTGTCAAATCAGGAGAGATAACTTCCCAAGTGAGTCCTTTATCGGTACTCTTGTGTACAAATTGGCTTCCGAAATAAAGCGTACCATTATCAAAAGGATCAATGTTAATAGCAGCATTCCAATTAAAACGAAGTTTAACTTTTGGATCAGGATGAATTGGTTTAACGATATAATTATTGCCAGTCATCCAGTCATACCTTAAAACAAATCCCTGTTGACTCATCGACCAGCCGTAGCGAGAATCATCTTTATCAGGAACCACATCAAAACCATCTCCAAAGGAGATCTCCTGCCAGTACGAGTTTCGTATTCCTTGTGCTTTCCAGACATAAGCCGGACCTCGCCAGCTCCCATTATCTTGCATTCCTCCATAGACATTGTAAGGAAACTCGTTGTCTACATTTATATGATAGAATTGAGCCACAGGAAGGTTACCGATAAAACGCCAGGTTTTTCCTCCGTCACGGGTTATATTTAAACCACCATCGTTACCATCGATCATATAATTTCCATCGTTGGGATGGATCCACCATGCATGATGATCAGGGTGCACACCATTATCAACAGCATACGCGGGCATTAATTGTGAAAAATTTTTACCTCCATCTTCAGAAACATTTACATAAGTGAATACCGAATACACTCTATTTTCATTTTGAGGATCCACAAATATATCTGAATAATAGAATGGGCGATTTCCAATATCATTTTTATCATTTACCTTTTTCCATTTGAAACCTCCATCAGTTGATTTATAAAGTGCATTTTTTTTGGCTTCGATTAATGCATAAATAATATTTGGCTTATTAGCAGCGATTGCCAAACCAATACGGCCTAGATTACCTTTTGGTAAACCATCAGTATCGGTACGTTTTTCCCAGGTTTTTCCTCCATCATGGGTAATATGTATAGCAGAACCTTCACCACCAGATTTAAAAAACCATGGATCACGCTTATGTTCCCACAGCGCTGCAATCAATTTATTTGGATTTGTAGGATCCATAATAAGATCTGCGGCTCCTGTTTTATTATTGGCGAATAAAATTTTATTCCATGTGTTACCTCCATCGGTAGTTTTAAACACTCCTCTTTCGGGATGCTCTCCCCATGGTGAACCAATAGCTGCAACATAAACTGTATTAGGATCGGTTGGGTCTACTATAACTCTATGAATATGTCGAGTTTTTTCGAGTCCCATGCTTTTCCAGGTTTTTCCACCGTTCAGAGATTTATAAATTCCATAACCACCATTAAGACTATTTCTTGGGTTCCCTTCGCCGGTTCCTACCCAGATTACAGAAGGATTGGATTGTTGTATGGCAACGGCACCTATAGAAGCAGTTACTTCTTTGTCAAAAATGGGTTCCCATTTTATGCCTCCCGAGATAGATTTCCATAATCCACCCGATGCGGTTCCAGCATAGATAATATTAGGATCTGAAGTAACTACATCAATAGCGGTTACACGACCACTCATTCCTCCTGGACCAATATTACGAGGGGTAAGGTCCTTGATAAGATCCATAGAGAATTCCTGGCTCAGCAACGTAGTTGTAACTAGCAGTATAATAAGTAGTGATATTACTTTTTTCATTTTTTGGATGTGAGTTAATTATAGTTGTATTTGTTGTTCGAGTTTTGTTAGAAAGTGTGTTTGGGGATATCTATTCTTTAACTCCAAAAGGTCTTGCTTTTTAATTCTTGGAGAAATATGCGTCGCAATTACATGTTTTGGATCAATATACCTTTGGATTAATTCTGCTGCATCTTCTTGCAAAAGCATCCAATAAGGTAAAATTACTATATCTATAGACTCTTCTGACAATTTTAATTGGTCAAACAGTTTAATTTCTTCTAACCAATTGGTGTCTCCCACATGTAGGATTTTGGTGTTATCAATGGTCACCAGATATCCAACATTTTCTATAGCAATATGTCTTTTTCCTGCATGGTTTATTTTAAGGCCTGTAACTTCAGCATTTTTGAAGGTGATTTTTTGTTTTATATAGTCTTTTGTGGTGATCGTATGAATTCTATTTCCTGATGCATTAATTTTTTTGGTAACTTGATTTGGGCCAAAGATCACCGATTTTTCATTTGATTTAAGGAAGGCATCAGATAATGGCGCACTAAAGTGATCTCCATGATGATGGGTAAACAAAATAGCATCTGGTTTCAGTTGAGTGGTAATATTGCTTACCAATTCTTCTGTTGGGAATAAATAATCATCTCCATATTCGGTATGTAAACCATCTATAAGAACCGAAAACTCATTTCCAGAAATATACACCCCCATATTACCAATATAAGTAATTGAAATATTTTCTTGAGTCCAGCAAAAAAAACTAAGAACAGAAGCAATTAATAGAAAGAATAGTTTTGGCACTTTTTGATTGATTGACTATGTGGTGTCTAAAGTAAATAAAATGAAAGTGCCAAAGTCTTAAAGGCATGTTAAGGTAAAATAGGGAACTTTTGAATGAAAACCATAGATCATGACAAAATTTATTGAACTAACCCTGAAAAACCATAGTATCGTTCATGGTTTTGATGCTAATAATCAGGAAATAACTGAAGAAGTAGAGGTTGAAAATGCTTCTAAGAAAATAGTTGCTTTAGATCGAATCCTATCGATAAGCAATAATTATATCCTAATTAGTTATGCATATAACAGAATTATTTATTGGGAATACGAAGAGGATTATGATCAGGTTAAAAGGATACTTTCGATGTAAACTAAAAAAGGTCTCAAAATGACATCTTTTGAGACCTTTTAATCTAAATAATTTTATGATGGCTCTGCGAGGATAGTTGGTTTCAAGAAATTTTTATCTTCTTCGAACTAACTGTCTTTAACTATTTTGATAATTTCTTTGGTAACATCTTGGGTTGAAGATGTGCCGCCAAGATCACGAGTAAGCACTTTTCCTTCTGAAGTTAGTTTTTCGATACTTTTTACTATTAAAGAAGCACCATCGGTTTCTCCCAAGTGATCCAACATCATAGCACCGGTCCAAAAACAAGCTATTGGGTTAGCTATGTTTTTTCCAGCAATATCGGGTGCGCTACCGTGTACCGGTTCAAACATACTAGGGAATTCTTTTTCAGGATTGATATTTGCTCCAGGAGCAATCCCCATTCCGCCAACTACTGCGGGGCCAAGGTCTGATAAAATGTCACCAAAAAGATTGCTGGCCACAACAACATCGAACCAATCTGGATGTTGCACAAAATGTGCCGTTAAGATATCGATATGAAACTGTGATTGTTCAACATCTTGATACTCCTTTCCAATAGCTTTAAATCGCTCATCCCAATAGGGCATTGTATGGATAATACCATTGGATTTGGTTGCACTGGCTAATTTTTTATTTCTTTTTTGCGCAAGATCATACGCAAATCTCATTACTCTATCGACTCCTCGTTTGGTAAAAATACTTTCCTGTACCACGAGTTCATACTCGGTACCTTCATTCAATTTTCCTCCGATAGAAGAATACTCCCCTTCATTATTTTCTCTTACAATGTAAAAATCTATGTCTCCTGGATTTCGTAAAGGAGATTCTATACCTTTTAGTAATCTCACGGGTCTTAAATTGATGTATTGTTGAAACGATCTGCGAATTGGAACAAGCAACCCCCATAGTGATATATGGTCCGGTACTCCTGGATAACCTACAGCTCCAAGGAAAATACTATCACTATCACGAAGATGATCTAATCCATCATCGGGCATCATTTTTCCGGTTTCTTTGTATCGCTTGCAGGAGTAGTCATAGTTTTGGTAGGTTAATTTGAAACCGCATTTTGCGGCTACGATATCTAATAGTTGAGTTGATTCGGGTATTACTTCGTTTCCGATTCCGTCTCCGGGAACCGTTGCTATTTTATACGTATTCATAATTGTTTTTTTAATTAAAATATAAGAAATTTAAAAGCGCTTGTAATGTTTCTTTAGGAGCCTCTTCTGGTAAATAATGCCCACCCGGTAACCCATAACCTTCAACATGATCTCCCCATTTTTTCCATTCGGAAACAACGTCATATTTCCTTCCCACATACCCTTTTTGGCCCCAAATGCATAAGATTGGACATTTTATTTTGTTTTTATTGTCAATATCTTGTTGATCATGTTTTATATCAATAGAGGCTGAAGCTCGATAATCTTCACAACTGGCATGGATAGTATCTGGTGTGAGGCAGCGCACATATTCGTCAAAAGCCTCTTTCGTGAAAGCTTCGGTATCTCGTCCCCACTGACCAAATTTTTTATTCAGATAGAATAAAGGATCTGCTCCGATCATGCGTTCAGGGATATCATAAGGCTGAATAAGAAAAAACCAGTGATAATATGCTTTTGCAAAGTCCATATCTGCAGTTTTGTACATGGTATAGGTAGGAGCAATGTCTAAAACGGCCATTTTTTTTATAATATTAGGATGATCCAGAGCCATACGATGTGCAACTCTGCCTCCTCGGTCATGACCTGCTACGTAGAACGTATTAAATCCTAAAGCCTTCATTAAAAGCACTTGATCTTTTGCCATTTCTCTTTTTGAGTAAGGTTTATGATCCTCTGTAGTTTTGGGTTTACTACTATCACCATAGCCTCTTAAATCACTTGCGACTACTGTAAATTTTTCTATTAATCCAGGAACAATTTTATGCCATATAGCGTGTGTTTGCGGATAACCATGTAATAATAGCAGAGGAGGACCATTACCATCGATGACATAGTTTATTACTATATCCCCTAGTTTTATTTTATCTTTTTTGAAATTTTCGAACATGATTTATTTTGTTTTTAATTCTGTTGGAAAAAAATCGGGTACAAAATCCCATAGATACGGAAGTGCGTAATAGGTAAATCCAATGATAATGATAATAGAAATTACATTTAACCAAAACCCTTTTCTCATCATATCTGGGATTGTTAAATATCCAGATCCAAAGACTACTGCGTTTGGAGGAGTGGCTACAGGCAGCATAAATGCACAAGATGCTGCTATAGTAGCTCCTACCATCAATATAAATGGATGCACATCTAAAGAGAGCGCCATAGAAGCCAATACAGGTAAAAGCATGGATGTTGTTGCTACATTAGAAGTGATTTCGGTTAAGAAATTTACAGCGGTAACAATAAAAGCCAATAATATAATTAAATGAACACCATCAAGCAATGTCATTTGAGTACCGATCCATAGTGCCAGTCCAGATTCTTTAAAACCCGAGGCCAAAGCTAATCCACCACCAAATAACAATAAGACTCCCCATGGTAATTTGGCTGCAGATTTCCAATTCATCAAAGATTTTCCTTTTTGTTTGCTTGGTAAAATAAAAAGCAATACAGCAGCAAGGATCGCTATTATTGTGTCATCAATTGCAGGAAATATAGGTTGTAGCAAAAAGGATCTACTAATCCATGCGCATGCTGTAAATATGAATACTGCCAGTACCCATTTTTCTTCAAAAGAAATTTTACCAAGCTCTTTTAATTGTCTTTTTACTTCATTTTTCCCTCCTGGAAACTCTTTTTGTTTAAAAGTAAAGGCTACTTGAACCAGATATCGCCAGCTTAAAAAAAGCATCAATAAGGATATCGGTAATCCAATCATGATCCAGTTGGTAAATGTAATTTCATAGCCATAGATTTCTTTAACAATCCCTGCCAAAATGAGGTTGGTAGGCGTACCAATTAAAGAAGCAATACCTCCTATGGATGCACTATACGCAATACTTAGCATTAAGGCTTTTCCGAAGATCTTGTTTTCATCTGCGATAGTATTCGGATTGTCTGAAAGTTGAGATATAATTGCAATTCCGATCGGTAACATCATTACCGATGTGGCCGTATTAGAAATCCACATTGATAAAAAGGCAGTAGCAATCATAAAACCTAGGATCATTGTTTTAACACTGGTGCCAATAATGGTAATGATACTTAATGCAATACGTTTATGTAAGTTCCATTTTTCAATACCAATGGCAAGAATAAATCCTCCCAGATATAGGAAAATATTGTGATTTCCAAAAGCCGCTGTAGTTGTTTTAATATCCAAACCCCCAGACATTGGAAACAATATAATGGGTAGTAACGAGGTTACAGCGATGGGAATTGCTTCGGTAATCCACCATATGGCAATCCATAACGTACTTGCCAAGATTGCATTTGCTTCTTTTGACAATCCTTCTGGATGAAAAAATAGTGTTATTATCAGAAAGGCCAGCGGACCACCTACCTTACCTAAAGTTTTAGAATTCATTTTGGAAGTGTATCTCATTTAAATACTTAGTAAAAAGTTAATTACAAATAATAAAGGTATTGATATTGGAATACCGATCCCAACCATTTTTGAACAAAGAGTGGGGTTGAGATCTAATTCCATCGCAATAATAGCAATTGTATTCATAGATCCTATTCCTGCCGCCATAATACATATTTTACTGGTCAGATCCATTTTTCCGATTAGCACATAAAAAAATATAAAAATCAATATTGGAGCAACAAGTAACTTGTAGGAAAGCCCTAATAAAAGATTTTGATCTCTAAGTTCTTTGAATGAAAAATTAATTGCTAACCCTATAGTAATCAGTGCTAAAAATGGAAAAATTGAATTGACTGTGACCAAAACATATCTAAGCCACTCAGGATGTTCATATGAACTAAGATGTAAAACTAATGCTATTGCAAAAGCAACGAATGGTGGAAATTTTAGCATTGGTATTAGAATGGACTTTAGATTTGGTTGTTTAGCTGCGAACCATGAACTGACTAAAATACCTGCAGTAATACATATCACAAAAGTGCCTAGCGTACTCATTATGATTCCTATTTTTAGGCCTTCACTGCCAAATAACATTTCAAAAATAGGAAAGCCTACAAAAGAAATACTTCCTATGCCGGCAGTAACTGTAAGTCCTCCTAAAGAACTTCGATCTATAGCCTTCCATTTTCCTATGATGAAAAAGAATAGTACGCTTCCAAAAAATACTAACCAAGCAGATAATACGGGCCAAATATAAGCTTTCGTAAAAACAGTTTCGGGAATGTGTAACAATATCAAAATCGGAATAAAAAAACGGATCAATACCCGGTTAAGTTTTAGATACAAATCTTTTGGAAGCTGCTTTACTTTTTTTAGTACCATACCCAATCCTATACAACCTAGTATTGTTAATAATTTTATCATGTGTACTTTTTAGGTATTATAACATTCATAGGATGGTTTCATTCGTTTGAATAACCGGATAATAATACTATTTCGATCATCATCCGGTGCGTTCAAACTTTAAACAAATTACTAAATATGAACTTTTTAAAAGGTAATATTGGTGCTTAGGTAATAGTATGCACCATTAAATCCAAATTGATTTGCATTTCGTGTATACGGAATTTGACCATTGGCATACGAGGCTGCTTGTTCACTATCCCCGTCCTGAAAGTTTCTCCATTTGTCTGGAAAAACATCAAATACATTATTGCTTCCCAAAGTAAATGTGAATTTGTCTGAGAAATCATAAGACAAGGCTAAATCAGTAAGTGTTTTTGCAGTAAACTTTTGATCACCGATCGTTCTATCTTTTGCAATTACGGACCCAAAGTGAGATACTCTTGAGGTGAAGGCTAACTTTGAATATTTATAATTAAGAGAGAACAATAATTTTGTCCTTGGTTGTGCAACTTCAATTAATTGCTGTGCAACTTCTCCTACCAATAATTTATCTGCTTCAGATGGATCGGCTCCTTCTAACAATCCTTGTGGTATGGGCCTTTGATCTTCAATAGTAGTTTCATTAAAAGTAAATGCTAGGGTAGTAGTAAGGTTACTTTTTTCTGAAAAACGGTTTTTATAGGTCGCAACAATATCCAAACCTAAAGTTTGGGTATCAATCTGATTGGTAAAGAATCTAATTTCTCTGGTGTTTTCAAATAAGGTATTTATGATTGGAAAATCATCAGCACTAAGCCTGTCTGTGATAGCAATTCTATCATCGATCAGAATTTGAAAAGCATCAACAGTAAGCAATAAGTTACCGTCAAATAATTTGGCAGTTAATCCTAAATTGAAGTTGTTTGATATTTCGGCTTCAGGATCTTGAACTCCCAATTGCGCCAGAGCAGGGTTATCACTAGAGATTTGTCTGGTAATGATAATTTCGCCATTTTGTGCCGATGAGGTATTTACTCGGTTTCCGATTTGCCCTAGGGATGGGGCTCTAAACCCTCGATTATACGATCCTCTTATAGAAAAATTATCAGTAATTTTATATCTAGCTGCAAATTTACCTGATAAATTGCTACCAAAGTCACTATAGTTTTCAAATCGTAAAGCGGCTCCCAATAACCATTTTTGAGTTATATCGGATTCTATATCTACATAAAATCCGAAATTATCTCGGGATAAGTCATTTTCATCAGTATCAGCTATTCCAGGGCGAGCACTGGATCCAATATCTTTTCCGTCGGTTGCTGCAAGTGGTCCAACAGCAAAAGACTCGGGTGATCCTTTTACCAAAAGAAACCTATCATTACGAAAAGCGGCTCCAATAGCCAAGTCAAAAGATTCAAGGTTACCAATTTGCAGAGATTTAGTGATATTGGCCTCGACTATTTGTTGCCTAAAATCATACCGACCAACTTCAAATTCTGTTGGACTGGCAACCCCCAAAGATGGATTTGTGGTATTGTTGGCATAAAGATCTAGGTAATTTCTACCTGCATTGTAACTAAAATCATAATTCCACCCATCTTTAAGGGTTCTTTCGATACCTATCGCCGTAGAAAAATCAAACGAGGTTCCTGGAAGTTCAGGAACATATCCATCAGGAAAAATTTCTGGTACCGCCCTGGAAGCTCTTGCCGGATTTCTAAAAAAACCAAAAGCCAAAATATCTTTTCTTGAAACACCACCAAAACCATATAATTTCCAATTTTCGCTAATTGGATACCCTATATTAACAAATCCTTGGTAGGTTTCATTTTGATTCGCACCGTAGTTACCTACAATAAAAGGTTCTTCGGGATATACTCCTCGTTCTGCGCGTATGGCAGCTTCTTCAACATCGTCGTTCGAATATACATTTCCGGTATAAGGATCAGATCTATTTGTTCCGTCGAACCTAAAAAATTCTAAAGTAAAATTGAAATAACTTTTTTCTTTACCTAAACTAAACCCATAGTTAAAACTGTTTTTGAAAGTGAAACCATCTCCTTCATTGTAAATCCCGGCTGTAGAAGCTAAGCTTCCGCCATCGTTTTGATCGTTTAACGAAATGTTTATGATTCCAGCAATAGCATCAGAACCATACTGTGCTGCTGCACCATCACGCAATACTTCTAATCTTTTAACAGCTCCTGTCGGAATAGAATTTAAATCCGTAACGATAGTTCCTAAACCCGGAGCTACATTGAGCTGAAGGGCCGAAAATTGATGCCTTCTCTTACCATTTACCAGAGCCAAAGATTGATCCGGAGCCAACCCTCTTAAAGTAGCTGGTTCAGCATAGTTTGTAGTTCCATTAACTCCATATTTTGCCGAATTAAAAGACGGAGAAGTAAATTGTATTTGCTGTCCTAAATCTGTTTGACCGGTACTAACCAGATCTTTTGAGTTTATGACATCTACAGGAACTGCTCTTTCTACGTCGGTCCTTGCCCTTGCCCTAGAACCTATCAATACAATATCTTCTAGTTGACTTGCAGCTGGTCTTAGTTGTATATTGTATACATCTTTATCGGTTACAGGAATTTTAACGGTTTCAAAACCAAGAAAAGAGATGATAAGAACATCCCCAGAGTTGGCATCAATGCTGAAGTTACCATCAAAATCTGTAACAGTTCCTTTTTCTGTACCTTCAATGATTACAGAGGCCCCTGGTAGAGGAGTCCCAGAGCCTTCTTCTGTAATATTACCAGTTATCGTTTTTAAATTCTCGGTTAACTCGAATGTCTTTTGTGTACTTTTTAGAATTTCCTTTTTTAATACAATTTGCTCATTGATTACTTTATACGTTATATAGTGTCCTGTAAACAACTTGGATAATACCGTATTTAAGGTTTCTTTCTTTACTTTGATAGAAATAATTCTTTTATCATCGATTTCAGAAGTATTATAAAAAAATTTGTATGATGTTTGTTTTTTGATTTCTGAAAATACTTCATTTAGTGGAACTTGATCAAAGTCCAAATCAATTTTTTCTTGCGAATAAGAAACCTTTGCAGTGACCTGAAAAGCGCATACAATTAGAATAAGCCCAGTAATTTTCATCTTTAAATTCTTAAAAAAGGAAGGATTGTACCTTTCCTTTTCTTCAATAGGAAGATTTTTTTTCATAATTTTGAATGATTTTTGATTTGTTAATTATCACTGATTGACAGTCATTTCTATAAAGGGAAGTGGTACCAACACTTCCCTTTTACTTTAATTTTTCTTTCGTATAGTAATCTTGTTTTGGTTTATATTGTATTCAAAGGGAGTACTAGTTGCTAGTATTTTAAAAATCTCATCAATACTCTCTATATCAAACTCTCCAGTATATTTTTGGGTATTTATTTCAGGATACTCGTTCAGGACAGAAACATCATAAGTGCGCTCAATTCGTTTGAGTATGTTTTCAAATTTTTCATTAAAGAAGATTAATTTATTATCAAGCCAGGATATATATTGATTTACATCTACCTTTTTAGTATCCAAGTTTTTATTTTCCTTATGAAATGATGCTTGATGTCCAGGAAACAGTTTTATATTGTTTTCGTTTTTTTTTATTTCACTTATTTGCACAGAACCCTCTACAAGAGTGGTTTTAACCATAGCATCAGGGGAATAAGAAGAAACATTAAATTTTGTCCCCAAAACTTTGACATCGATACCACTGGTTTTTACGATAAATGGTTGCGAGGCATCAGTCGTAACTTCAAAAAAAGCTTCTCCTTCCAAAAAAACAGTACGAGTTACCTCGTTTTTATAAAATACTTTTGGAAACTTTAATTTACTATGCGCATTAAGCCATACTATAGTATTATCTGATAACGTTAATTTAAACTTTTTCCCTTTTGGAATAGAAATGGTATGATATTCTATCTTGTGATTATTTTTTAATTCTGTTGGTTGATAGGATAGTTCACCATGCTCATGATATGTGTTTTTCTTTTTTGAAGATAAATTTTGATGACTTAAAACCTTTACGGTCCCATCGGGTAAAGTAAGCAAAATCTCTTCAGTGTTTGTGCTGTTTTCAGTGATTAAATCCTCCGGTTTGTAATCCTTTTCATTAAACAATAGTAATTTCCCGAGTACAGAAGAAGTAATAATCACTATCAAAATAGCAGCATGTTTGTGCCATTTTTGGGAACCCTTTCCTTTTCTTTTTTTGTGCACAGATTGCATGACTTTTTGAAAAGCAATTTCTTTGTTAAAGCCCACAGGAACATTCTTTTTGGTATAATTATGAAGTTTGATTTGTTCTTTAAAAGTTTGTAGATTTTGCGTATCTGCATGTACCCATTTTTCAAGTTCTTCAATCTCGGTTGAAGAAGCTACACCATCTATATATTTCTGAATTAATGTTAACATTCTATAAAAAGGACACTTTTTTTACCAATAAGATGCACTTTTAATAAAAAACCCCTATTATTTTTATTTTTTTATATATTAGTAGGTGAAAATTATGTTATTTTTTTATTAATAAAATCAAAAAAACTTGCAAAGTACCGGGGAAAAATTGAGTTCTTCTGAATTTAAGGCCATATTTGATAAACATTATCAATGGCTTTGTGATTATATTTTTAAATTATCAGGAGATTATGATCTAACCGAGGATATCGTACAAGAAGTTTTTATTGATATCTGGAACAAAAGAACACAGCTTACTATTCATTCTTTAAAAAGCTATCTTTTTAGATCATGTCATAACCGTTTCTTAGAATATTTAAGAAAAAATAAGAGGAACATCAATAGAACTAGTCTTGATGACATTAGATTAGAAACACTTTATGAACTACATAGAGAAGAAGAAGAAGATTTGAATAGTGAAAGAATAGAGCGATTATCTCGAGCAATAGAAATGCTACCTCCCAAATGTAAACAGGCTTTTAAGTTAAGCAAGTTTGAAAACCTAAAATATCAGGAAATTGCCGAGGTAATGGGAATTTCAATAAAAACTGTAGAAATACATCTTTCAAAAGCTTTGTCTCGTTTACGTAGTATTACATCAACATTTTAAGGGATCATAATTTTAGTATTATTGCCGGTTCTGGCAGAGATAAGTTTGAAGTCTTTGTCTACCCGGATAATAATTTTTTTACTAGTATGCAGATTAACCATTTTCCATCTGAAACCATAAGAGGTTTCAAAAATAGCAGATCTAGCCATTTTCCTTAGATCAATCTCATCGATTTGCTCAACAATTTGGTTTACCAAAAGGTCAATACCTCTTTGTTTAACTTCTTCAGGAGAAAGTTTACGATCGATTTGATTTTGGTCTATTATTTTTAAAGATGGATTTTCTAAACTCAAATTTGGGTATAACAAAAAGGAAGAAAATATGAATAGGAGTAGTATGTAATTTTTCATAACCTTGGGGTTTTAGAATTACATACTACGGTATCTACATACTATGCAATTACTTTTGGTTTTTGTTTGTAATCATATTGTATTTGTACTATTGCTTAAAAAATCAAAAATATAGGGGGTACAGTAAATTTAACACTTAAAAGAGCCTTTTTATGATATTGTTTTGTTAAAAAAGACACAGGTTTTCTTAAAAAATGGATTTTTAAGTCAAAAAAACAGTCTAATTATTATAAAATAATTGAATATCAGCTATATCATAACAATACGTGTTACCCCGAACTTAGGTTGTTATTGAAAACGGATAACCAAAAAAAGTAACTAATCTGACGCGTCTATTGCTTGCGTTTTTTTTCTAAGTCATAAATTTTTCTGCCTAACTCTGCCAGGAAAGGAATGCCAATTTTGTCGTACTCATAATTATTATCGTTATAGATACCATTTTCGTTTACATGAATTGTCGCAGAAAGTAGAAACTCTATATTATTTTTGGAGTCCTTTACATAGGCGCAATCGGTAAGGTAACCATAGGCATAACCAACTTTGTTATAGATTTTAATGTTTTCGGCAATTTTATCTTTTGTATCACCATAAATAAAAAACTTTACATAACCGTCGTAATATTTTTTGTTAGTATACCCGGCTTGATGCGGTAGTATACTCATCGTATTTAAGACAAAATCATAATCGTTTGGGTTGATATTGAAGCGCAAAGACTCGGGATATATTTGAGGGAACTGTATGCGTTTCATTATTTCATGAAAGGATCTTAGGGGAATATAATTGTTTTCAGAAAAATCCTTGGGACGCATAATTAAGGTGTCATTATAAATGTAACCTTTACCCTTTTGCGTTTTTTTTAATGCTAATTTGGGCAGGTTCGAATTTTCAATGCTTGGCTGTTGATATAGAGGTATACTATCTTGTATGTTTTCTTTAAAAAATACAGGTTGAGTTTTTAAATTTTTAGAATGGGAAGTAGATAGTCGATGAGAAATTCTTCCATTTAGATTTTTGGACTGCAAACTTTTATTGATATAGTCTTGTCCCAGAAACTCAAAAAGGCGATTATAAGCCTGATTATCACTTACAGCAAAAATTTGAGTAATCGCCTCCTGGATAGTAGTATATAAGGTGTCATTTTTTATTGTAAAACTTGTCTTTCGGTCAATGTTGGTTCCTTTTTCTTGTAGCTCTTTTAACTTTTCTAAGGCAATCAGGGCTACCGGAAATTTTACCGAACTCGCGGGATAAAAGTAGGTGCTATCATCTACATTAAATTCGAAATCTGTAAAACTTACCTTACCACTCTTGTTTCGGTCAATTTGAGAATACATAATTTGTACCTCATAGTTTTGATAATTTTGCATTACCTTTTTTATAAGATCAGATTCAGAATCAAGCGCAATTTCTAAGGGATTTTTTTTTGAACAAGAGGTAGAAATCATAATAATGAGTGCTATGAAGAGAGTTTTTATACGCATATACTTATTTTTTATATAACTCTTTTCCGGCTTCATAATATTTATCACCTTCAATCCAAAAATGTGTTTTAGAATTATTTGCTATATTTCTACAGGCAAGAACATACGATTGAAAAAACTTATGCAAATAGCCATAATCCATAGAGTCTGGATTGTCTGTAACCTGATGGTAGTATTTTGTTATTTCCTCATCAAAAGCTGTAAAACCCATACTAAAAGTGGGTGCAGGGATTCCTTTTGCAGCAAAATTCACATTATCTGATCTATCAAATAATCCCTGTTCTGGTGCAGGATCATCAATTGCTTCTAGTCCAAACTGTTCAGCAGCATTGATAATATCATCTTTTGCAGTCGTTCTTCCTAAACCAATTATAGTCGCTTTTGAAGTGTCATTATACCCTCCATTGTCACTATTGAAGCAATACACCATTTGTTTTAGAGGAATTACAGGATGATCAACATACCATTTGCTCCCCAGAAGACCTTTCTCTTCGCCGGTAAAAAGGATAAAAAGCGCAGATCTCTTGGTAGGGTATTGCGCTATATTTTCGGCAGCAGAAAGGACTGTTACTGTTCCAACGGCATTGTCTCTGGCGCCATTATAAATAGAATCGTTTTCTACAGGTTTGCCAATACCTACGTGGTCATAATGAGCAGAATAAATGATGTATTCATTTTTTAGTTTTGGGTCAGTACCCTCAACAATTCCAACTATATTTTGAGAATATACCATACTGTTTTCAATACCTTCTACCTTTAATTCTATTTCTGCTTCTTTATTTTTCGCAAACGATGTACTAATGCTTTCGGCGGTATCATTAACCCACAGGTAAGAAAATTCATCTGTATTTTCTTGTTGCATTGATACCTCCATTTTTGAACCATTAAAATAATGTGCTACCCGACTGGCAGTTTCATGATCAAGATTACAAACTTCAATGACTCCCAAAGCTCCATTTTTCTTGGCTAACTCTCTTTTTTCTCTTGTTTTTGAAAAAGCTGCTCTTAAGTCTTTATTGTCCGCAGATCCAACAATACATACAACGTATTTGCCTTTGACGTCAATATTCTTATAATCTTCCTTCAATCCATAGTTTAAAAATACGGCCGGCCCTTTATAATTAGTATTGATACTGTTAATAGTAAAAATGTGTTCGAGTTGTATGGCGCCTAACTTGAAAATAGTTTTTGTAGCGCTTGATGTTTTCTTTAATGCTACGGTTTGTAAATAGCTATTCGTTTCGGGAATCGGTTTTACACCATAACTTCTTAGCATATTGGCAAGATACTGTGCTGCAATTTTGTTTTCTGAAGTTCCTGTTTGTCTACCTTTTAACTCGTCTGAAGCTAAGAAATATATATGCCCTTCTATTTTATTTTTGGAAACTGTTGATTTTACTTTTTCAACATCACTTTGAGAATAGATAACCGTGGTAAAAATGAAAAGTAATGAGAGTAAAAATAATTTTTTCATAATAAGGATGAAATTAAGATTTGATGTGTGATCGGTTTTCAAGATAATAAGAAAACGCCGTAAAAATCTACTTTGTTCTCAAAGATAATAATTGTAGATAATAATATGTTTATAATTAGGATACCGGTTTTTTAAATATACAATTCTGTCAAACAAATGTTAATTATTATTTCTTAACTTCTGTTTAGGTTCTTATCTTTTATAAAATATGGTAACTTTATCTAATGAAGAAGAAAAGAAAACTATTCAAAAAAGGCTTTGCTTTTAAGCTTTATGAAGCAAAGGAACAATCTCCTTTCGAAAAACTTTTTGATATTTTTCAGGAAATTATCACTCATACTTCTGGTGATTTGGACGAAGCCCTTGATTGGATGAGAGAACTGGATAAAGAATATCAACTAACAGATGAGGAGTATACGCTGGATGATTTTGTTGAAGATCTTAAAAAGAAAGGGTATATACGCGAAGAGATCAAACCCAATGGAAAAGGGGGGATGTCTATTACTGCAAAAACCGAACAGGCAATCAGAAAAAGAGCATTGGATCAGATTTTCGGAAAACTAAAGCGTAGCGGTACAGGAAATCACAGAACAAACTATACAGGTAGAGGAGATGAACATGCGGGAGAGTTTAGAAATTATCAATACGGAGATTCTTTAGAGCGTATTTCTATTACAGAAAGCCTAAAAAATGCGCAAATCAATCATGGTATTGGTGATTTACACCTTACAGAAGATGATTTGATCGTAGAAGAAACCCAATACAAAGCTCAAATGAGTACGGTTTTGATGATTGATATTAGCCATAGTATGATTTTATATGGCGAAGATCGTATCACCCCAGCCAAAAAAGTGGCAATGGCCCTCGCAGAGCTTATTACTACCCGATATCCAAAAGATACGTTGGATATTCTGGTTTTTGGAAATGATGCATGGCCGATCGCAATAAAAGATTTACCGTATTTGCAGGTGGGGCCATATCATACCAATACAGTAGCTGGGTTACAACTAGGAATGGATATGCTGCGCAGAAAACGTAATACCAACAAGCAAATTTTTATGATTACCGATGGTAAACCAAGTTGTATCAGGATGCCAGATGGTCAGTATTATAAGAATAGTAATGGTCTTGACAGGCATATTGTAAATAAATGTTATATGATGGCACAACAAGCCAGAAAATTGCATATTCCTATAACTACATTTATGATTGCACAGGATCCTTATTTGATGCAATTTGTACGTGAGTTTACCCATGCCAACCAGGGAAAAGCATTTTATACCGGCCTAAAAGGATTAGGAGAAATGATTTTTGAGGATTATGAAACCAACAGAAGAAAAAGAATTAGAGGATAACCTGATTAAAAATTAATTGTTTTTGAGAAAAAGAAAAATATGAAAATTTCAACTATAAAGACCTTTGGAGAGTTAAAAAAGAATGGATATCAAAGTAAAGCTATAAAAGATGAACTAAGAGATAATTTAAGAAACCGTATCAGTAATAAAGAAGACACTTTTACAGGGATTCATGGATACGAAAACACGGTGATTCCCGAGTTAGAAAGAGCTATTCTGTCAAGACACAATATTAATTTATTAGGACTAAGAGGCCAGGCCAAAACACGTTTGGCAAGACAGATGGTGAATTTACTTGATGAGTGGATACCTATCGTAGAGGGGTCAGAAATTAATGATGATCCTTTTAATCCAATTTCTAGATATGCGACTACCATATTAGCCGAAAAAGGTGACGAAACTCCCATTAGTTGGATTCATAGATCAGAACGGTTTGCCGAAAAACTAGCAACACCAGATGTGACGGTAGCTGATATTATTGGGGATGTTGATCCTATTAAAGCTGCGAACTTAAAATTAAGTTATGCCGATGATCGTGTCATTCATTTTGGGATGATCCCAAGAGCAAATCGTAGCATTTTCGTGATTAACGAATTGCCTGATTTGCAGGCCCGTATCCAAGTAGCGTTATTTAATATTTTACAAGAAGGAGATATCCAAATTCGAGGTTTTAAGTTGCGGTTGCCATTAGATATTCAATTTGTTTTTACTGCTAATCCCGAGGATTATACAAATCGAGGAAGTATTGTGACTCCGTTAAAAGACAGAATAGGCTCTCAAATTTTGACGCATTACCCCGAAACTATAGAAATAGCAAAAACTATAACACAGCAAGAGGCAAAATTAGATACCCGGCAAAGTGATTTGGTGTATGTTCCGGAAATTGCAAAAAATCTATTAGAGCAAATTAGTTTTCAGGCCCGACAGAGTGAATTTATTGACCATAAGAGCGGCATAAGTGCCAGGATGAGTATTACGGCCTATGAAAACCTGTTAAGTACAGCAGAGCATCGAGCATTGCGATCAGGAGACGATATAACTTTGTTGCGATTAAGTGATTTTATTGGGGTGATCCCTGCGATAACAGGTAAGGTAGAGTTGGTTTATGAGGGAGAGCAAGAAGGAGCATCTTCTGTTGCTCAATCGTTACTTGCCGAAGCTATTAAAACGTTGTTTCCCGATTTCTTCCCCGCCATAGAAAAGTTAGAGAAAGAAGATCATGAAAGTCCTTATCAAGAATTAATAAATTGGTTTTTTGAAGAAAGCGGATTCGAATTGCTTGATGATATATCAGAAAAGGAATATAAATCAAAACTTGATGCAGTAGCTCCTCTTAACAACCTGGTTAAAGAGTACCTGCCGGATCTTCCTAAAGAGGATAGTTATTTTATAAAAGAATTCTTATTATGGGGATTGGTAGAATATAAGAAACTTAGCAAACATAGGTTGTCTGAAGGGTTTCATTTTAAAGACCTATATGGTAGCTATATTAGTGGATTGTAAGGTTTTCAAGTTTTGTATATCTGAAACTTAAATCACCACCATACTACAAAAAAACGCTCATACAAATCTTCACTTTTTTTCACCCAAACTAGTGGAGATTTTTTTTGCAATAGATGTTCTTGTAAAGGCTTCTTAATATCCTCATAAGAAAACCAAATTTTGTTGGATTCGGGATGAACAACCCAATTTTTCTTCATGGGGATATAGAACGTATAGGTGCCGTATTCTTTAGAGGTAAATTCATTTTGTTTTAGCCAATAGCCAACCACACAATCATTATCGAGGTATAGTGATTTATCCATACCTTGTGAGATAGGAACAAAAAGATTCCCCAAATAACAGACTTCTTGTTCTATCTCTTGTGGTTTTAGTTTTAATTTTTTTAATAATGGCAAGGTTTCTTCTTTATGAAGTAAAGGAAATTGGTTGTTCTTAAGCTTTTCGATTTTACGAAGTAAAGAATCCTTCCGGTTAGGACCAATCCATCGATCTAGCTCCATACTTATTTCGGGATCATAGATATAAAACTTGTATATCAACTCTATGTGAATAATTTTTTCTTGAATCCTATCTTTTACAATAAAATCGAGCTCACCGATAGTGATTTTATTCTTAAAAACCTGAATATTCTTGCAAACAAGATCATATTGCTTAGAATTTATAATGGAATGCTCAAAGAAATGTTCAATACGTTTACCTAATACCTCCTTATCTCGAATATTAATTTTAGTAGTATTAATTTCAAAAGGAGGTTTGGATAACTCTTCAAAATTAAATTGTGGTATTTCTAAAAGAGACTCGATTTGTAGCAGAGGTTTACTGCGTAAAAAACCTAAATATTGATCTTTGATTGACATTTAAGTAAGCTTTGATTTTGAAAAGCCAGAGAAATACTTTCCAATTATAGGCTTAAGAAGTTTTCGATCCACCGGTTTAGAAACAAAATCATCACAACCGGCATCCAGAGCCTTTTGTATATCTTCTTCTGTAGAATATGCAGTTTGTGCAACGACAGGCAAACCCGGTCTCATTTTTTTTATTTTTTTGGTAGCTGTATACCCGTCCATTATAGGCATTCTGATATCCATAAGGACCAGATCGATATTATTGTTGTTTTCACAAATATCTACAGCTTCTTTACCGTTTTCGGCACGAAAAATCACAAATTTATACCCTTGCATTTTTAACAATACGGTTTTTAGAAACAGAAAATTAGTATTGCCATCTTCTGCAATTAGGATTACCTGTTTTATTGGAGAGTCTGAGGCCATTTCAGGATTTTCATTTCCTCTATATTTTTGCGGATCAATAACCGGATGATAAGGCACAGATAGGGTAAAAGTTGAACCTCGATTTGGTATAGAGCTAAAAGAAATATTTCCTTGTATTAATTCGGTATTTTTTTTTGCAATCGATAACCCTAAGCCGAGCCCATCATAGCTTTTGGTTACTTCATTTTCTGATTGAGAAAAGTTCTTGAATATTAACTCCTGATCTTCTGGTTTGATACCTATACCTGTATCTTTTATAATAATTACAAGAGCATCTTTTCTTATTTCTGATAAAATATCCACCAGGCCTTCGCTTGTAAATTTGATGGCATTGTCTATCAAATTATGTAAAATCTTATTGATTTTAGACCGATCCATTAATATAGTCGCTTGGTCGTCTGTAAGTTTGTTTGTAAGGTGTATTGCGATGTTTTTGTTTATTGCTTTACTCTGAAATTCTTGAAATAGTAGCGCTAGTAATTCATTAAAATTCACTTCTTCAAGACGCAATTCTATCTGATTGGTTTGAAGCCTGGATATTTCGATGATATCATCTATAATATTGATTAGTTGATTGCTACTCTCTATAATGATTTTAGAATATTCCTTTTGTTTATCCCGAGTGATAGAAGGATCGTTCAATAACTCAGAAAACCCAATAATTCCATTCATGGGAGTTCTTACCTCATGAGATATGTTATGTATAAATGCTGTTTTTAGTTTATTGCTTTCCTCTGCTCTTTCTTTGGCAATGATCAATTCTTTTGTTTTTTGCTTTATTAGATATTTAAGGTATCTATTAAGTAAAAGAATAATTACCATTAATAATAAAATTACTACCGTAAAACTTATCCAAAAACTTACTTTTTTATAAAATGGCATAATTTCATGATACAACCAGTTTTCGAAAATGATATTCTTTTCGGTGTCACCTATGCTACGCGTAGTTTTTGCTATGATTTGATTAAGCACTGGATTGTTTTTCTGAACTGCTATGCTAGGTGCGTATCTATATTCAATTTCTGAAACAATAGTGAGGTTATCAAATTTTTCTGTTTTTATTAGATAATTTGCTACTGCTTTGGGGCCTATAAATGCCTGATATTTACCATTGCTCACTTGTTTTAAACAGGTCAAATCATCGACTTCTGTAACAATGTTGAGTCTTTTTTCTTTTTCCTTTAGTATTTCGTGAATCGCATAACCTTTTGGTACCGTAACAGTTTTATCATAATAATCTTTCATTTTTGAACCATAAAAAGTGTCTTTGCGAGTTACAATTACATGATTAGATTCGAAAATTTGAGAATAAAAGTTGAGATAAGAATCTCTTTCAGAAGTTTTTTGTATTTCTAGAATGATATCAATTCTTTGATTTTTTGCATCATTCAAAAGTTGTTCCCAGTTTGTGTAAAGTTTTCGCTGAAGTTTGTACCCAATCTTATTTTCTATAAGATTAAGATAATCAATTAAAATACCGTCTATGTTTTCATTTTCATTAATGAATTGATAAGGAGCGTAATACGGAAAAAGAGCAACGGTAATATTATCATTATCTTTTAACCACTCTTTTTCTGTAGTAGAAATAATTTGGGTTTTAGAACAAGAAAAACAGCCTATCAATACTACTATTGATAGGGACATATATAGCAACTTTTTTGACATAGCCTTAAAACTAAATGTCCCTTACTTTTCTTACTTCTTATTAATAAAGATACTACTTAATAGTAACACTTTCAAAAAAGATAGTATTTAATTTATAAAAACATAATAATTGATTAAAATCAAGGTATTTTGAGCCTTGTAACTATTCTAGATCTCGTTTTTTTTTTGAGAATAGGATACAGGAAAATGTTTCAACAATTTGTTTTCTAAAACCTTTGGATCTAAAGGTTTTGAAATAAAATCGTCGCATCCTGCGGCAAAAGCATTTTGAATATCTTCTTTGGTAGAATATGCTGTTTGAGCAATAATGAGAAGGTCTGGATTCATTTTTTTGATAACCCGAGTCGCTTCATAACCATTCATTTTTGGCATTTTTATATCCATAAACACCATATCAATTGTGTTTTTTCGGCAAAAATCAACAGCTTCTTTACCATTTTCGGCACGATGTATATTAAAATGGTAACCTTTGATCTTGAGAAGTATTGTTTTTAAAAATATGAAGTTGACATTTCCATCTTCGGCAATGAGAACCTTATATTCATTAGGAGCAGAGTCGGTCTCTGTATTGAGAGCGTTACGTATTACATTTTTATTGCTGATAATAGATGTATAAGGTAATTCTAACCTGAAAGTGGATCCTTTATTAGGGATGGAAGAAAAAGATAGTTTTCCCCCCATTAAGATCGTGTTTTCTTTTGCAATTGTTAATTCTAAACTCAATCCCCCATATTTTTTTGATATTTTATTTTCAGATTGAGAAAAAGATTTAAAGACCGCCTCTTTATCTTTTACATTGAGGCCAATTCCTGAGTCCCTTACAGAAATAATTAAAGATGAGTTTTGTATCATGCATGATACAAGTACTGCTCCTTTTTCTGTGAACTTAATCGAGTTTTCTAGCAAACTGTTTATGATTTTAATAAGTCTGGAGTTATCAATTTTGATAAAAGACTGATCATGAGAAAGGTTATTGTTAAGTATTAGAGAAATTCCTTTCTGCTTTGCCTTAATTTCAAATACCGAAAATATAGTTTCAAGTACATTATTTAGATCTGTTTCTTCGGGATTGAGGATAACTTGTTGGGTCTGAAGTTTTGAAACTTCAAGTATATTATCTACACTATCAATTAGTTGTTTACTACTATTGATGATCACTTTTGTATACTTCTTTTTCTCTTGATTTGTAAGTTCGGGATCATCAAGAAGTGTAGAAAATCCAATGATACCGTTCATAGGAGTTCGAATTTCATGAGATACATTGTGTATGAACGCTGATTTTAATTGATTGTCTTTTTCTGCAATTGTTTTAGCAACTCTTAGCTCTTTTGTCTTTTTGTTTACGAGATGGCCTAAATATAAATTGATGCCAAGAATAATAAACAAAAGGGATATAATAAAAACAGCAAAGAAAATCCAAAAATTAGCTTTTCTGTAAAAAGGTAACGTTTCTTTATATAACCAATTCTCAGTAATGTTTTGACTTTCGGAAGTAGTAATTCCTGCGATTCCTTTTTGGATAATACTGTTAAGTATTTCGTTTTTTTTAACTACAGCAATTCCAGGTTTATATGTGAATTCGGTATCTGCAATAATTTTTAAACTATCCAGGTTTTTACTTTTAATTAAATAATTAACTACCGCTTTTGGACCTATATAAGCATCGTAATGCCCTGCATTGAGTTTTTGAAGACAAGTTAGATCATCTTTGTCTTCGACAAAGGTAAGTGCTGGATATTTGCGTTTTAGATTTTCGAATATTGCATAGTCTTTAGGAACTGTAATTGTTTTATTTATAAAGCTATTAATCTTTTTGTCATTTTGGGTGTTTTTCCTAGTGGTGATTACGTGCTGGGATTCGAATAATTCGGCATAGAATTGAAGATAAGACGCTCTGTCTGGAGTGGCTTGTATTTGCATTATGATGTCAATTTTTCCACTTCTTACATCGTTCATTAACTGGGGCCATTCTAGATAATACTGTCTTTTAAATTTATAGGCTATTTTTTTTTCAATCAGCCCAACATACTCTATAAATATTCCAACAATATCACTTTCGTCATTAATAAACTGATAAGGAGGGTAGTATGGAAATAGTGCAATGGTTATGGTATCATTTTGTTGTAACCATTTGGTCTCTTGATCTGTTAATATTTTTTCTTTCGAACAAGAAGAAAATAAGATTAAATACAGTAACAGTGATAAAAGTAAAAGGGGTATTTTTCTAGGATGCATTTACGTGGAATCTTCTTATTTTTTAAGGAAATAAAAACTACTTCGATATCATAGTATAAAGGTAGTAATAATTACACATCTTTTTAGTTCCAAAAGTAAGCTATCTATTGATCTCTTTTCCGTTAGGATACATGGCAAATCTTCCTTTGGATTTATGGTGCACATGATCAAGGCTTGGCCATGGCCAACCGCCAAATTCAGTTTGTTGATATTCATGAATAGCTTCTCTGATTTCAATTTGGTTATTCATTACAAAAGGACCATGTTTAACTACTGACTCATTAATCGGTTTGCCTTGCAGCATTAATATATGCGCTTCAGTACCACCATTTATGATTTCGAACTTCTGGTTTGCATTCAGGATAATTTCATGATTTACAGGTATTGTATATCCTTCTGAAGTAATTTCATCTCCTTTAAAAAAATATAAAGATCTATTGATTCCTTCTGAAGTTTTTGGAATTGTATAAGCTGCGTTTGGAGCCATTTTTATAGTCCAAATATTGATGTTGTTATCTGGATTCGAAGCCCAAGAATCCGGGGCTGGATCTGGAGCCATTTTTCCATTTAGTTTTCCTGCAATTAAGATGATTTCAATTTCATTTCCATTTTCATCTTTTAAAAAAAACTTTGGGATTTCTTCATTCCAAAGCATTTTAAAATGAGGGGCTACCATTTTTTTATCTTTTGGCAGATTAAGCCAGATTTGAAATAGTAAAAAAGGATTTTCTTTTTCGGTATTCAATAATGGAAACATTTCTGAATGCTGCACGCCTTTACCAGCAGTCATCCATTGCACATCACCATTTCCAAAACGCCCGGCAGCGCCCAGCGAGTCTGAATGATCTACTAATCCTTTTTGTACAATGGTTACTGTTTCAAAACCTCGATGTGGATGGGCCGGAAATCCTGGTATTCTGGTACCATGATACATACGCCACCCATCTTTTATAATGAAATCCTGACCAAGATTTCTTCCTTCTAAAGAAACATCAGGTCCCAATTCATCATTTCCTTTTGGGTAATGATCTTCATGATAAGCGCAAAACAAAAAAGGATCACTTGTTTCCCAAGGAAACCCTAAAGGTTTTATTTTAATAATTGCTGGCATTAGTATAGGTTTATAAGACTAAATTATCATTTTTTTCCAATAAAAGTTATTGAACTCATTTAGACTTTTCACCTTCAGACAAAAAGCCTAAATGAGTTCATTAAAAAAAAGGTTAATCATTATGCTATAAGGTTTGTATTTAACGCTTTTTCTTATCGATGGTATAAAACCAGTTGATGCTTAACCATAGATCATTTTCTGCTCCAGATTTTAAAAGTCTATCTTGACGATAATCCAACCCAATTTCGATCTTGTTTTTTGGGTTGAGTTCGTAACCTAAAAACGGTAGTATCCTCATCTCGAGATCTGATTTTTCGTTTTGGTAAGAAAAAATATATTCATTACTTAACTTGACATAAAATTCTCCTGGATCTATATTGTTTCCAGCTAATGCCTTTTCTATCGTTATTCGATATCGAGCTCTAAACTCTGGAGATGCACTATTGCCATATGTTTGATCGGTTGCAAAACGATGGCCTATTCTAAGGACATTGTAATTATGTACAAGGTTATATTGTTGAATAGCTCTATGAATAATTTCATCATTTTCTATTCGTAATAAATACCCACCGTTGAGTACCCCATGGGCACCAACCTTAAAAGATAATAATGATGAAATATCTGTAAGGATATAGTCGTAACCGAAAGAATCATCTTTGCTATCGTTTATAAGTAGTTGTCTTGATTCTATACCATTGATCCATTTTATTTGATCTGTTATTTTGGTAGATACTCGTATTCGAGGAAGTATTCCTGAAGAAAATGAAGATTGGGCATAAAGCATTGGTCCAATAAAAACGATCAAAGAAAGAAAAAAAAGTTTTTTCATGATCTAAAACTCTAAATTATCTGAAGTGCGTTGAACTATTTCGAGTACCTTAATAGCTTTTCCATCAGAATCAACAAGCACTTCATACATTTTATAAGTATCCTCTTTCTTTGCTTTCACAATGATTTCGTATAATTGAGTGTATCCAACGGCGTTTTGGTTTTTTAGTAACTGAAAAAGGGTGTTTGCATCTCCCTTCCATTGAATTTGAGTTTTTAAAATGATATGTTTTGTAAAAAGTGTATTAAATGTTAGTCTTATTTTGGATTTTAAACCATCTTCAAGAGATTGAAATGATACTTTTTGTTCTACATCTATCACATTACCATGCGTATCAAATTCGATACTGTACTTGTTTTTTTTGTATGTTGTTTTAGCTTCAAAAGTCTTTCCGTCCTGACTTTCTTCTGCATACCATTTTATTTTTTGACCTTCAAAAACCTGGTTTATAAATTTACCCGCAGGTTTAGGTATTTCATGAGGTTTTATTCGATACTCTCTTTCAAATTTGGTTTGGGCATTTATAGTTATCCCATAAAAACCAATACAAAATAATACTATGTTGACTTTTAAAAAACGTAACATCATTTAACTTGATTAGAAGCGATTTTGTATGCTTTAAAATCGGCACAACTACAAAACCATATTATTGTTATAAGTGTAAGGGATACAAAATTTCTCATAAGATATTCAAGTAATGATGTATTTTCGAGCGATGTGTTATATACAACCGAAAATAATGATTTACTCTGAAAAACATCTTAAAGTGGTGTTAATCAATAAGAGAAGAAGTTACATGAAACTATCTCGATCCAAAAATTAAAAATAAGTTACCGCTATATCAACCCCAATTTCCTCTGGTTTTTTGATTTGCCTTACAAAGTTTGATGATTTCTGTTATTCTTTTATCACGAGTTTCCTGGCGTTTGGCTTGGTTTAACCAATACAGGTAACTTTTTCGATATCCTTGAGCAAAATTTTGATAGTTTTCAAAAGCTTTTGAATTACGATCAAAAGCCTTTTTTAGATCATCAGGAATAACCCCGTTTTCTACATTGTCCAAAATGATCCATGAGCCATTTTCTTTTGCAATCTTAATGCTAGCCAAACCACTTTCATGCATTAGTTCATTTTCGATAAGATCAATAATATAATTTTTGTTGACTTTGCTCCAAACGCTTTTTGGTTTACGAGGACAAAAATACTGTCGACGACGTTCGTTGTCCAATCTTTTAACCGTAGAATCAATCCATCCATAGCAAAGGGCTACTTTTACCGCCTCTTCCCATCGCATACTTGGCTTTTTACTTTCTACTTTATAAAAGATTAAATAGATACCCGACGAATTGGAATGGTTATCGTGCAACCAAGTGCGCCATTCTTTATCGTTTTTGAAATAAAGTTCAGGTTTGTCGGACATAAAAGTAAACTTAATACATGATTTTCATGTCAATGTAATATTTTTTTTTATTAGTATGCAGTAATGGCTCTTGTTTTAAATAGCGTTGATTTCCTGTATGATCATCCCATTCCTGAACTTGATTCAGAAATGAGATGATTAAAAGCCCTATAAGCGTTTTCAATAACTTCAATGCAACGTTAAATCATGTTGAAAAATAGGATGTTTTTTAAAAATGTGAAAAAGTAAGCCCTTCAATTGATTAAAACCTTGAGATCTTTATATTTTAGAAAGCTTCAAGGTTTTTTGACTATTTTAATCGGACAACAATGAATCTTTATGTAGTAACTTAAACTATTATTTACTCTTAATAATTCTCGGGCTCTGCCTTGGGGTTTGCGATTTACCTCTGCTTTGGAGAGGTCAGAACTGCCATTTTCGGTAGTTCTGGGTGAGGTAAAATACAAAATTCCGATTTTTGGTCCTGTAAGGTCAAAATGAAACTGGCAGAATACGGCTATGACTTTGCCTCCGAGGAGAGTCGGTTTTAAGAAATTTTTACTAATTCAAAAAATACTTTTGATAACGTTGTAAACCTGTATTGATCATTGCTACAGCGGATTGGCTGGTAACTGTGGCACCAGATATACCATCAATCTTTTGATTTCCTTTTATAAGTAATTTGTTGTTTTGCCTTAAACCAAAGGTATTGGATGTTAACGATATCTTAGTATTGCTAAATCTATTCTCAAAGTTGTCTAGTGTAAATTCTGCTCCGTAACCTTCAGATTCTGCTTTATGGTCAAATTCGATCTTTTTGATTTCCAGAGTAGTCTTATCTATCAGAATTTTTGCCCAGATAACATCTGTATAACCTTTTGACATCACAAGAAGAATTACATTATTAGTTCCTGAAATTTCAAATAGAGGCATACTTTTTGGGGTTTTGGATGTGGTAATTTCTTTATATAGTTTTAACCCTTGTTGTAGGCTTATAGTTGCTATATTTTCTTCTGTATCTATAGTTTTCACCAAAAATAACTTTTGATATTGACTGTTTTCCTCAATTTCTGTTTCTGCAAATGAAGACAGTTCTTTAATTAAATGTGATTGTTGATCGTTGTTTTCAATTTTTTCAATTGATTTTATAGTATCAGATTTGTTGATATCTGATTCTAATCTTTTTGGTTGTTGTTTGCAACTATATACTATGGTAAGCGGTATTAATAAAAGCATTGATGGTCTCATCTTGTATCTATAATTTACTATCAATGTAAACATAAGTAATGCTATACAGGTGATCTATGATTTTTATCAGTAATAAATCTCTTTATAAAGTCACAAGTCTTTGCTATAAGAAAGGGATTAATCAAAAACTCTCATGAACGATTTTTTTTCTGAGTTCAATAATCTCCAAAAGTGTATGTACTTCTTGTTTAATACTTCTATGAATTATCGGAATAAAAATAGCGGCCGCTACGATATATGAAGCATCAATTAGAACCATCTGCCAAGTAGTAAAATACAAACTAAACTCGGGAGTGATCATAAAGAAACCAATAGTGTACAAAGTGATAATGGTTATTGTAATCGGTCCATGAATTCTTTTTCTGAAATTGTAATATGTAATAGCTCTTTCTGTAGCTTTCAGAACACTTTCTATAACAACCATCTTTTTTGATTTAACAATACTCATCAATTCAATAGCGATTCTTAGCAATAATCCTCCAATCATTAATCCTACACCAATCCTACTTAGAACCTCTTTTACCGGAGCTGTATAGTAGAAAAAAGCAGAGATTCCCAAAAGGGTGATTAACAAAACCATGATGTTCCCGTATTGAAATCTTACAGTCGATTTTTTCTTTGCTTTTACCAAAGAAAGTACTTCGTTTATTACTTTTGGAGTATTGCCTATATCTTCTTTACCCTGTAGCCATTTGCGTTGCAAATCTTCAAAATTACTCATGTTCTACTATTTTTTTAAGTCGTTTTTTTATTCTGTGAATTTTAACTCTTACATTACCAGGTTTAATACCTAGTACATTAGAGATATTGTCATAATCCTGTCCTTCTAATACCATCATGATTATTAATCGATCAAGTTCTTCCAGTTTACCTATAGCCCGATATAAGCCTTGGTTTTGGTCGGTATTGGGTTCTTGAGATTCGTCTACAAATGTTTGTTCTATCTTATCTAAGGATAGTTTGTTCTTTTTCTTTTCTTTTCGGATATATTGGAGACAGGTGTTTACCGTAATTCTATATACCCATGTTTTATAGGTTGATTGTCCTTTGAAGCTGTATACGGCATTCCAGATATTGATAAATACTTCTTGCGACAGGTCGTTTGCCAAATCTTTATCTCCTTTCATAAAACCCAGACACATTTGTAGTACCATTGGAAAACACTTTTGATAAATGTCTTCAAAAAGTTGCTGGTCTTGTTTACTCATTTGCAAGGAAAGCGTTTACTTGTGTATAATACCATTCTGGTTGATCAAACATGATAAAGTGTCTACTATTTGAAGCCATTTTTATAGTCTTATTTGCTAAGTTAGTATATTGTTTTTCATAATTTGATTTTGCCATTTCTTCCGAAGGAAATGATGCTCCTAAAATTAAAGTCTTAGCTGTAATTTTATCCAAAACAGTTCTTAAATCTAATTTTAACAGATCTGTATATCCGTATACGTAGGTTTCACGATCGGCTTGCATAATCCAATTAATTAACGTTTCTACTTTTTCTTTGCTATTCGTCATGTTTTGAGACATCATAGTAGCAGTTTGCTTAAACTGAGTCTGTTCCATCGCCAGCATCTGTTTATTATAATGACTATCATACTGTAAATTACTTGCAGGAACCCCCGGCATCATTAATTCTCTCATACACGGAATGGCATCTATTAGTACAATTTTAGTTATAGTTTCAGGTAATTCGGCTGCAAGATCTGTTGCCAGATTTCCTCCCATGCTATGACCAATAATAACAATATTGGTAAGATTTTTCTCTTTAATGTAAACGATCAATTCTTTCTTTATAGTTTCATACCAAGGCATTGGGATAGGCTCGTTTCCATTAAAACCGGCATATGAAATTAAATGAGCTTCGTTTTTGATAATTAAATTATCAAAGGTTTCCTTAAATATAGATCCGGGGGTGGTAAAACCAGGTAAGAACAGTATAGGAGTTCCTTTTCCAATAACTTCTGATTGGATAGCAGGTGTTTGACCAAATCCTAAACTTACGATTGCTAATAATACAAGAGTGATTTTTAATGTTTTCATGATCTTATGTTATGATTTTTATGTTTTGATTTTTCCCTTTGATGCATAAGTATCAGAATTGTTACAAGGTGAGGATGAAAAAAATCAAAAAATAATATCATAAGTTTATAAAACGCTGAAAAACAAGAAGAAAAGAGGTGAAGCAATTATTCCTCGAATAATGGTTTTACAACGGTTTGCATGTCGACATTTCTAATAAACCAGGTTATAGTATGGTTTTGTGGTCTATGTCCGGTAATTTTTCGACCAATCGGATCGTACCAAATAGCATCAAAGTTTCCTTTGGTGTCCAAAACGACTCTCCATTCTTTTTTTATGAGGGTAGAGTCGGCATAATTTGGTGTAAGACTTTTCCAATCGATATCCGACAAAACCTGAGGATCCAGATGAGCAATCACCTCTTTTTCATCAAGGACTGCTATCCAAATAGGGTCGCTAAGGTGTTCTATAGTATGATTTTTACCTTTGGCACCCCAGCCAATACGTATAGAAGCCCCTTTTCGAATTGCATTGATGAGATTCTGCTTATTTCCAGATACAGTATTTCCCTTCTTGTCATTTTTGTAAACTAACAACCAATTAGAATCCTCTTGCTTTGTTTTATTACAAGAAATACTAAGAATAATAAGCATTATGCAAAAGAATACCTTATCCATCTTTTTACAAATTTTATTCTTTTAATTCAACAATTTTAGAGGCAATTTCCTCCATATGTTCTGTATAATATTTCAAATGCTCTTTGTCGTATTTTTTTGCTAATTCTAAAGCCTTTTTCTGCGTAGTTAAAGCTTCTTCTAAGTTATTGTTAGACTGAAGAGCAGAAGCCAGCTTGTTTAGAGCTTGTGCCGATTTTGGGCGATATTCGACCAGACGTTTGTAAACTTCAATAGATTCCTTAAAACGTTTTTGGCGAAGCAACCTATTGGCGCATGCTTGCAAGCTGTTACCACTATTCCAGCGTTCGGCTTTTGGTAGCACCTTGTATCCATAGTCTGTTGATAGCTCCAGAAAGTAGTTGTCTATAGTATTCATGGTGTTTTCTTGTTTTTCAAAATCTCTAAAATCGGGATTCCATTTGTTTTTTGGAAAAAATGTCTCCATAGCAGAGATAAAAGCCGGGATAACCACACCATAATGACTTTCATTTGGAAAAACTTCTGCTTTCAATTTTAGATTTTCTGACGTAAAGGCCGACATTTGCCGCTCTAAATCCTGCAGATTTTTTCCTATATGACTATCATAATCAGTATCATCATCTGCAGAGGTTACATAAAGATGTGCTTTATAACCTGGATTGTTATTTATACTCTCTACAATAGCATCTACAAATGTTTCTTCTGGATTATATCCCATGCCTAATATATCTCCTGCTGCAATTGCAATGTGAGCCTGAAATAAATTGGGAGCTTTACAAAAGGCATGTAAAGGAAATGCTGAGGTTGGTGAAGTGCCAATTATCATCCTGTAATCTGCGGTACGGTAGTGCGCCGCAAGATATGTAAACAGTTCTTCTTTAAAAAAATTAACAAATAGATCAGGAGCACCATCAAACGGCATTTGTTTCCAACTTTTTGGCCAAAAATCACTTTCATTTGTATAAATTTTTGGCGCATAAAACTTTTCAAAACCGTCAGGGAAACTAATGATAATAGATTCGGGCATACTGCTTACTGAACTAAGATGCTTAACTACTCCGGTTATTTGATAAAAGAATTCATTTTCAAGCAAAACAATAATTGGATATGTGTGCAGTGCACAGTCTTTATTATAAGTTTGTGGTAAAAAAACATCAACAACAACCTCTTGTTCCAGGAATTTGGAAGCAATTGTGTGTTGTTGTATAAATGCCAGAGGCATTGATTTGATCTTTACATTTACATCTTTTGCTCCAGAAGTTTGTGCAAGTAAGCACGGTATGATAGCGAGCGATAAGATAATTGACGATAGTGTGTTTTTGGGTAGCATGATTTCTTAAGAATGGGTTGGTTTAATGTTTTGATGCATCATTAAATTGCCAGAGAATCTCTATGCATAGTTTTGATCTCTTGAGCACTAGTCTGCCATGTTGTACTAAATAATAATAGCAGAGCTAAAAACAATTTGACGATGTTATACATATGTAGATTTTTTTACTCGATAATCGAGATTTAAATGCTCCGAGGCTCGCCTCGAAATCAAAAATCAGTTTCTTACAAATGCCTCGTGGGCTTGCCCCGAGGTTCTTTACTTTATCTTCCGTGATATTCCATATTAGGAATTGGAATATTCTTTTTTAAATATTTATCAAACCACGATATAATTTGCGCGTTTACTTCGTTTCTATGTTCACTTATCCCATGGTCACCCCCTTCGTAAATTATTAATCGATATGGAATTCTTTGCTCTTCGAAGGCCAAAGCCATGTTAAGGCTTTGTTGGGGTTTCACTCTCCAGTCAGCATTACCGTGAAGTATCAAAATTGGTACATCTTTCGGGAACTTATCCACCCAGCGTATTGCAGATCTTTTTATTAATTCTTGTTCTTTTTCTGTTTCATAGTTTGGAATTAATTCGGCAAGTACTTTGGTTCCCATTTCCGGGCGATCTTTTATCATTTCAAAGCTATCAGAAGGAGCGCCCCCTACAACTGCAGCTTTAATCTTATTGGTTTTGGTGAGTGCAATGTATGTCATCATACCCCCACGGCTCCAACCATACATACCTATTTTGCCAGTGTCGGTATTGGATACTTCTTGTAATACATTGGTAAGCACAATAACATCATTGATATCTGCCCCACCAAATTCTTCTTTACCTTCGCTACCCCCATTACCACGATATTGACTTGCTATAACTACATACCCTTCTTTTGCAATTTTACCCAAAAGAGTAGCTACTCTGGCTATATTTAATTTACCAAAATCCCTGCTTCCTCCACGGTTATAGATAATACATGGATAATTTCCAGGAAATTTAGGTTTTACAATGTATCCCTTTATTTTCAGCCCATTACTTTGGTAGGTGATGTCATACATTTGAATACTATCAAGGTATTGGTATTTTTTTTTCCAGGTAGATGTTCCTTCTTTTACAAGTTTTGAGTAAAAAGGTTCTTTAGACAAATCAGAGATCAATGTTTGTTCGATCAGAAGTTTGGATTTCTGAGCTGTACAACCTAAGGTAATGGTAGCAAAAATAAGGATACTTAGGTATTTCATGGATTTGGTTTATTGGTTAGTGCCAAGAAATAAAACTATTTTCTAGCTATTCGGTCTTCTAAAATATAGTATATCTGCCAATTAAGTTTGAAATTTTTCTTAAATGTTACGGTAAAAGTGTAAATAATTTGTGGACTTGTTGAGTTATTTTATCTTACTTTCTTAAATTTTCGAGTCCAATGCAAAGATTATAGTGATTTTGGTTAAGAGGATGTGTAAATAATAGTTATTGTAAATAAACTACTATGGACTTAGTTAGACTTTTTGTTCTGGACTGCAAATACATCATTTTGTCCCTCTAATTTTGACTTTTTTTCTTATCGTAGCGCTGCTATGCTACTCAAAAAAGTCTTCATTAGGAAACAAAAGCCTATATTTTCGCCTTCAGCCAAAAAGTCTAAATGAGTTCTTTAAGAAAATATAATTAACTGCTCATAGAATCTATCTGATAGTTCTAAATTTTGTTTGCAAAATTGTCTATAAATGATGTAGTTATAGTAATCGTAATAGCTGCTTTAGAACCTTATCGTGTACCTTTACTTAGACAAGTAGTGATACTATTTGGTGGCAATAAATTAGTAATGCAACTAGCTATTCCTTAAAATATTGGTCTTTTGTTGTTCAAACTCCTCTTTAGTGATTACTTCTTCGTCCAAAAGCTTTTTTAGCTTCGTTAATTTATCAATACCATCTTCTTTATTTTTGGGAGTTTGTTGGTTTACAATAATCTTTTGAGGCTTACTATCGCTGGAAAGACTCCATACCAAAGAAACTACCCAGCCAATAAGACTCCATCCCAAAAAAAAGTTTAAAGCGATAATTGCAAATAGATTTTTCTTCATACGTAGAAGAGCAATAATCGATGGAATAAAATATACGGCCACACCCACAATCAACATAATAACAATAACCGTATCTTGCTCGGTTAGGTTAGTTTTGGATTGAAACAATAAATTCATAGAAATAGTATTTAATTAGTTACTAGTTATTTAAACGTACATAAAAAGAGTGGGGAGGTAGGTTTTTTTTATGTATTTTGAATACTAAACTACTATATTTTCTTAAATATTCCTTACAGAATACCATGAGTTTTGTTAAAAACCAGATTTTAATGATCTAAGAGGTCTGGAAATAAAAATGATAGTGCTATGAGTATTTTTGAAGGAGCATCTCACAAAATTCATTAATTTTTTGTGTATCACCTTCTCTGGCATTATAAAAATTAAGAATACTCATCTCAAAAGGTAGATTAGTAGAATAAAGGTACAAAGGGAGCACAGAGTCACTGCCTTCCTGAATATATTTCAGATTGCAGAACGAATACTCATATTTGCATACTTTGGATTCAATATAGGTGTCCGACAGACAAACAATAAATCGCGTAGAGCCTGCCATTGCTTTGTTTATTTTATCCAACCAATTAGTACCTACACCTATTTCTTGAGTATCTATAAATAGTTTAAATTTTTGCCCTAATTCCCTTTTGATAATATTTATTTCTTTTTCATTCTTTCTGCTGTAACTTACAAAAAAATCATAATCATCTTCAGTATCACGTTGATTAAAGCGATGTGCTTTTTTTTCTATATTAGTTTTTAATAATGCCACTTTTTCATCACTTATTTCTACGATCTTAATAGTTTCGAAAGATTCTTTTTCTAACCATAATAAACTTGTGTTTATTAATTCTTCAATCACCTTATCTACTGAATAGTTTTGTTCTCCGGTCATTAACAAAGGCAATCCTATAGTTTTGATTGAATGGCTTTTAGATAACAAGGTAAGGCTCTGAAATATTTCTGCAATTTGTGAGTATGGATTGGCTGCCGGATCCGGTTCGGGTTCAAAACATAGAATTCTTTGTATGTTAGGATAGTCAATCTCTTTTGAAACCCAACAGTGCGAATATGCCCTTAAATCAAGTTCTTTTTCTTGGGCTAATTTATCAACAGATAACCCCTTGCGATATAAAGCGCCAATTAATGATGTAGTGATGGGTAAATAATTATCAGGAAATGCAGAGAGTATAAGAAAATCGACTTTATGATCTACAGGAATATCGGTTAAATCTCCTTTAAATAATTGAAGGGATTTTTTATCTGATATCTTGAGTTCAGAAATAAGTTGCATAGGCTGTGTTCGCGGTTTTATTTAATGAGAAGTGGTTTAAACTATTTTCTATTCGCTATAAAATGTTCTTTTTTACTCAATTTTAGCCTTTTCTTACTTCGTAAGGCACTATGAAGTACAAAAAACAATTTTAAGTGATCACAAAAAACACTTTTCATCACACCATCCGACTACTTTCTTATGGTCGGTTCTGCTAGCAGCAAAAAAGTTTAGACCACTTCTAAATATTTGAATAAAGATAGCACCTTTATTCAAATATTTGTTAGACAGATATGTGGGATGATTCTTTATTCTAAATTTTACTTACAACGGCTTTTGATTTTACCTTTTTTATCCAATATATGATATATAAAGTACCCAAAATGGTTGGAGTGATCCATGCAATTAGATTTCCAATTCCGATACCGGCAACAATAAAGGCCGTGATAGATGCAATAAGAGCACCTACCATTTTCCCAATATGGCTTCTAAGCCACGCATTTTTTACTTGGGTAAACGTTTTGAAAAATCTAAAATCCTTTACAGCCATAAATACTCCAAAAATTCCAAAGAATAAGAATAAGATACTATTTGTAACTACAGATAGAACTCCGTATATGCCTAGTATAACCATAATAGCGGAAAAGAATAACATACTTGCTGAAATGATTTTATCTGTTAAGTTTGCACAAGTTTTATGTTTAGATTTAAAAGAAAGGGATCTATTTCCTGCCAGCACCAAATAAATAGTGAACAAGCCTATTAAGAAAAGAAACAAATTTTCATGATTAGGCATCCATGAAATCGGTAATGATATTAGCGAACTTGTTATCATACCGAAAGAGAATAATTTTCCTGATTTTTTATGTAGCGAACTCCCTTTTTTGACAATGATGCTGATTAGTCCTGTAATCAATCCAATGCCTCCAAAAAAGGCATGGATATAGATAAAAATTTCGATCGTTTGTTCCATTGATTAGTTTTATTGTATGGTTTCAAAGATCAAGTTTTTATTGTGATACCCAAATAATTGCTTACCGAATTGTCATTTCGCAGTGACAAACAGTACGTAGAAATTTAACATTATTTTATTTTTCCATCATGAAAACCTGCTCTTTTCCATAAACCATCTTGCTTTACCCAAATATTAGTGACTCTGTATTCATTGTCATTCACTTTACCGTCTTTTGAGCTAGATGTAACAATTTTGGCACTTATAATAGCTATATCATCATATTGGCGTACTGCTACCTCTGTCATTTCATAGGTGTGTACGATCAGTTTTTTGGTTTCTATTTCTGTTCTCCTTTTATTTAAGTAACTTATCCAAGTTTCTTTATCAATGGGTTTAGACGTAGCATTAGTGTGTAAATAATTTTGGGTTATCATAGATGATAGCTTATTTACATTTCCTTCTTTAAAAGCATTATTAAATTCATTCACAGCTTGTTGTAAATCTTGTGACAGCTCTTGAGAGTTGATAAATTGAGATATACATACTACAGTAACAACCATAATCGGTTTTATAAGGAGATATTTTTTCATTATTTTTTTGATTAAGCAATTGATAATAAATCACGGTTTTTAGTGATAGCTAATATAATAGGCTCTAGTTTAAACTACAGCCATATAATATTCATTTATTCCTTTGGTTATTGTACTTTCTATAAGTATTCTTTTTTCTATGAAGTGGTTTAAACTTTTTTGATTCTAGCGAAAAATACTGGTTTTTTGATACATTAACTAGATAGTTTTAGATACTTAAGAACTGCCAGAGCGGTTTTCTTAGCAGAATTAGGGTTTTGTCCAGTAATGAGATTGCCATCGGCTACTACTTTGGGCACAAAAGGAAAAATATGCTTTTGGTATTTTGCTCCGCGTTTTTTCATTTCTTTTTCTACATTATAAGGCATTTGTTTGCTTACCATGGCAAGAACTTCTTCATTCCATGAGAATCCGGTTAACCTTTTACCATTTACCAGATACTCGCCATCACTTAATTTGGTTTCTAGTAATCCACAATATCCATGACATACCGCAGCTATAACTTTACCCTTTTCATACATGTTTTTATTGATTTCTGCAATGTGTTTATCTTCAGGAAAATCCCACATTACACCGTGCCCTCCTGCGTAATAAACAGCGTCATAATCTTCCCAATTCACATCTTTGGTAGCTCTGGTATTCTGTAATAACTGCATAAACTCTGGATCTTCGAATCTTCTTTTGGTTGATTTGTCTAACCCAGCAGAAGATAAACTGCGGGGATCCAAAGGTACTTCTCCCCCTAACGGACTTACAATATCTTGTTGGTATCCCTCTTTTTCGAAAATATCATAGAAATGAGTTAACTCGCTTAGCCAAAGTCCTGTTTTTTTATCTTCGGTTAAGTAATGATCTCTATTCGTTACAACTATTAAGATTCTTTTTTTCATGTTAGTCTTTGTTTAGGTTTTATAAAGTATTCATTCAAATTGTAGAACTCATCTTGACTTTTAGTCATTTTTTAGGAAATAGAAAAAGTCAAGATGAGTTCGTATAATACTTCTTTGGCTGTATCATTTATGTTACTATATTTTTTTGCGTTGGGATCAGAAAATAATACCAAGACACCTGATAAATCGATAGCAGGATTACCAGAAGCAATATCTCCAGTCTGTTACTGCACATGTCTTGTTTTTTTACTCGATAATCGAGATTTAAATGCTCCGAAGTTTGCCTCGAAATCAAAAACCAGTTTCTTACATATGCTGCATGGGGTTACCTCGAGGTTCTTTACTAGTGATAGCCGGGGATATTCAATCCAAGTATAATATCTCTTTCAATATGATAGATATCGCCATTTAATTTGGGTAAAACTATTCCAGACCCCCCTCTTTTTCCTTTTTTATTCCTTTCCGCCTCAGTCAAAAAAGGATCGTCTTCAAATTCATAATTGTCTATGTAATATTCATTCCGAGTGGGTTCTTTTACTGTGATATGAATATGTTGCTGTATCTTGGTATTGGGATAGGAAGCAGGTCTAAACGTATAAAAGGTATACTTTCCCTCATTATTGGTCTTAATCCAACCTCTTATAAAACCATGCCTTTTTGCCCAGTTTTTTTCATTGCCTTTGGTCTCATAGATTCCTTTTTTGTTGGTATGGTAGATATATATAATTACATCTTTGGCAGGTGTTTTTCCATCTTTTTCGAATATGGTTCCTGTAATTCTTAATTTTGGTTCGTTTTCTTTGAAACCGGGTAATGTATCTATAGGAGTAAGGGTTTTGTTTCCGTATTCGAATATTGCTTCACAACCTTCACAAGGACCACCAACTAATTTGTTGTCTTTATTAGAGTCAGATTGGGATTGACAAGCAGTAAAAGTAAATCCTAAAATAAAAATTACAAAGTAATGTCTCATTACATTTTAAATTGAAACTACACGGAAATATAGAAAACGTTTTCTATAATTTTCATATAATTTTCTTAAATCAGATTATTCTTCTTTCATTAAAAGATCAATAATATGTGCTATAGGTTTTAATTCTGAAAGTAGGGGAGTTATCGATTCGAGTACACTGCTACCTACAATAACAAAATTATCTTTTAAAGCTGTAATGCAAGCGTTTGATTCTTGAATCTTTAAACCGTTGGAGACGCGATAGTATGTTTTGTCATAATCATTAGGATCCAGACAGTCAAAATCAAAATGAAGATAGAGGTGGAAGACATTTTTTGATTTTAAAGTATCTATTAGTTCTGGGATATTCAATTTCATTGGGCTATAAATATCATCAAGATCAATCCTTTCCTTTTCGGCTTTATCAATATCTCGTAACCCAATATAATGAATCTGTGAAGCATTGATTGTCGAAAACAAAAGATGATTCATTTGTTCTTCTCCTTCGCCTAATAAGGTACGTAAGGGCATACCATGAAAATTACAGCTAGGGGAGTCACATGGTCTGTTGATATCGGCATGAGCATCAAACCAAATGATACCCAAATTGGGATATTTTTGGTTAAGATACGATACGGGTACAATTTCTAATCCACAATCACCACCAATAGTTTGGATTGAAGTTGGCTGATTATTATTTATTTCTTTTTTGAAACGAGCTAATTGTTCGGTAATGGCATCGTAGTTATTGATATGATTTTTTTGTACACCATTTTTTCCTGCTTGAATATCGGAAAGGGGAATATGTTCAAATTCTGAATCGTTTAGGTAGTTTAATATCGTTTTTGCACCAGATTCTATAGTAGTTCCAGTTCCAGAGCCTTGCCATTGCGGAAAATAAACCTTCATAGACTCATGATATTAGGTTAAAGAGACTCTATTGTTTTTTTGAGCATGCTCTTAACAATTAACTTGTGAAATACTTTTACAGGCAAAAAATACAATTTACCAAACCAATTGTTAAATATTACAATAGTAGAAATGATTAACTTTTCTTTATGCTCAGAATTAGGTTCAAGAAAAAGAGAGATTCTAAAATTAAGATGTTTATCATCTTCACCTAGAATTAGTTCGCTATTATTTTTGTCATATACTTTGAATATGCCTATCTGGTCTCCTTTACCAAAGTTTATTTTGTCAGCTACTAAATCCGTTTCATTAAGTGTTTCACCGGTTTTTAATCCAAATACTGAAACCATTCTATTCCTTAAGAGCATTAGAATACCTACCCATTTTGGAAAAGATGTAAAAAATGCATTACCAACATCTGTAGATGTAGTTATGCTGTTTTTCCTGTCCAGATTTCCAGAATAACTGTCTGCATAATCGTAATTGATATTGGATAATATTGATTTTTCTGGAAAAGTAACCTTTTTAACATGCATTAGAGCGGCTTTGTATTTACATAAAAATTTGAATCAATACTTATATTGTTGCCCTTTAATTCCTTAGTTTGCCATTTGCTATTTGGTTGTATCCAATCAGCTTTGTCATCCACAAAAATACGTACTGGCATGTCAAATTTTTCTATAATGTTTGTATATCGATACTTTAATTTTCCTTTTTCAAAAGTATATTCTAAGGTTGGGATTTGGGTGGTTCTAAGATATTGCTCAAAAAATTCGGTGAGATCAATTTTGCTTGCTGTACTGATATAGTCCTCAATTTGTTTTGTAGTTACGGTCTGATGATAAAATGTTTTGTTGAGCCCTCTTAAAATTGATCGCCATTTTTCATCATCCTCAATTAATTGTCTCAGGGTATGCAGCATATTGGCCCCTTTGTAATACATATCACTAGACCCTTCATTATTTACGTTATACGACCCAATTACCGGTTTATCGTTTTGAATATGTCTTCTGGTTCCTATAACATATTCGGCAGAAGCCTTTTTTCCGTAATAATAATCTAGAAACAAATTTTCAGAATATGCGGTAAATCCTTCATGTATCCACATGTCTGCTGCATCTTTGTACGTGATATTATTTGCAAACCATTCGTGTCCTGCCTCATGGATAATAATAAAATCGAATTTTAAACCCCATCCAGAATCGGATAAATCGTTTCCTAAGTATCCATTCACATATTTGTTTCCGTAGGTAACAGAACTTTGATGTTCCATACCTAAATAAGGGACTTCAACCAATTTAAAACTGTCTTCATAAAAAGGGTAGGGACCAAACCAGTGCTCAAAGGCTTTCATCATTTTTGGAGCATCTTTGAATTGCTTTTTGGCTTTTTCAAGATTATCCCTCAATACATAATAATCCATATCTAAAGTACCCTTTTCACCTTCATATTTTTCACCAAAATGTACATAATCTCCAATATTAATGTTTACTCCGTAATTATTGATAGGATTACTTACAAACCAATGAAATGTTTTGGTGTCATTATCATGTTCTTCAACGTTGCGCAGTCTTCCGTTAGATACATTAATCAAATTTTTTGGCACATTTACGCTTACAAGCATACTATCAACTTCATCGTACATATGATCTTTGTTGGGCCACCATACACTAGCACCTAATCCCTGACAGGAAGAAGCTACAAAATTATTTCCGTTTTCATCTTTTTTCCAGGAAATACCGCCATCCCAGGGTGCACGGACGGCTTCTCTTGGTTTTCCGGCATAATAGACCTCAATAGCATTTTGATTTCCTTTTGTTTGTGCTTTGGCAAGTGTTATAAAATGCGCATTGCCGTCTGATTTTATTTTTAATTCTTTACCATCCTGAAGTACTTTTTCAATTTTTAATGGTGGTTGCAGATCAACCTGAAGCACATCATGTTCTTTTACTACCGTATAATGAATAGTATTCTTTCCACTAATCGATTCAGTATCCGGATCTACTTTAATATCAAGATGATAAAAAGTTAAATCCCACCATTCACGTTCTGCGGTAATTGATCCTCGTAGCGTATCTTGTCGTGTAAATGTTTGTTCCTGAGCAGACAAGAATAATGTTTGGAATATGAATAGTGAAAAGAGAAGTGATTTATTCATTAATTGTAAGCTTAAAATCTACAAAATAGTGGTTTTAATTTTCTTCCACAACTTACTTAAAATATAGGCGGCTGCAATGACAACTATTGTTAAAATAATTGCAAGAGTATATCTGCCATAAATCCAATACCCTGTTGCAAAAAGCACCCCATAGATCAGTACACAACCCACCAACATTGCCAGAATACCTGAGGGGACGCTCCATGTACTGAAATCAGTTACTATGTTTATTCCTTTCTCTTCAGCTGTTTTTATAGTTGTTTTCCAACCGGGTCCGCCAGGTTGTGTTTTTTTATAAAAATTGAATAATACTTTAGTATCCTCTGGTTTAGTTAAAAAAGTAACTGCCAGCCAGATAATTGTTGTGATACCTACTACAAGAAGATATTTGGACCATCCCGGTAGTATGCCCTCTTCAAACAAGGCGAGATTAACCGATTCTAGACTAAAAATAACCGAAACAATACCAGATGCAAACATTCCAGAGATTTCACTCCAGGCATTGATACGCCACCAAAACCATCGCAGAATAAATATTAATCCTGTACCGGCACCAAACATAATGATATAGTCAAAAATTTGTTTGGCATTGGTTAGCTTAAGAGCTAAAATTGTACTTATAATCATTAAAGCGGCAGTAGAGACTCTTCCCACCATCACTAATTCTTTTTCTGAAGCATTTTTATTGACCTGCTGCGTATAAAAATCATTAACGATATAAGAAGATCCCCAGTTAAGGTGTGTAGAGATAGTAGACATAAATGCAGCGATTAACGAAGCCAATACCAATCCCAATAAACCCGATGGCAATCTGGTAAGCATAGCCGAGTAAGCGAGATCATGACCTATTTTATCTTTTTGTACTTTATCTTCAGGAAAAGCTTCTCGTATAGCAGTTAATCCTTCTGAAGCAAAATAATAGGTATCCATTCGCTCTTTTTCTTCATTAGTAAGAGCTCTGGTTTCTTCCAGTTTTTGCATCTCGATATAATTGTGTTTTGCCGCTTCCATAGTGTTACTGTCATCTTTAGGATACAGAACCAAAGAAGCCAAAGCAACCAAGATCCAGGGCCAGGGACGTATGGCATAATGCATAATATTGAAGAAAAAAGTGGCTCCGATAGCATGATTCTCATCTTTTGCAGCAAGCATTCGTTGTGCAATGTATCCACCACCACCAGGTTCTCCACCAGGATACCAGGAACTCCACCATTGTACAGCAAGGGGAATAATCAATAATGTAATTAACAACTCGGTATTATCGAAATCAGGTAAGAGCGATATCTTATCAATTACTTGTGGGTGAGCAATTAAATTGGTAATACCATTTACTTCGGGAAGGTTAATGCAGTAATATGCTGCTCCTATGGCTCCAACCAGAGCCGTAAAGAATAATACAAAGTCTGTGTAAACAACACCTCTAAAACCACCAATAGCACTAAAAGTAACTGTTATTAGTGCGGCAATTCCTACGGTATATAAAGGATCAAGACCAAGCATTACCTGGCTTATTTTTATAGCGGCAAGAGTAACTCCGGACATTGCCAGTACATTAAAAATAACACCTAGATATAAGGCTCGAAAACCTCTTAGAAAGTGCGCGGGCCTTCCGCCATATCTAAGATCATAAAATTCTATGTCAGTATTAACGTTGGATTTTCTCCATAGTTTAGCGTATACAAATACGGTTAAAAGTCCTGTAATCAAAAATGCCCACCATGCCCAGTTACCAGATACACCGCCTTTTCTTACAATATCTGTCACCAGATTAGGAGTATCGGTAGAGAAAGTAGTCGCAACCATAGATAATCCCAAGAGCCACCAGGGCATATTACGTCCTGAAAGAAAGAACTCACTGGTGTTTTTTCCAGATTTTTTAGAAACTACAATTCCGATGATTAGGGTAAGGGTAAAAAAAGAAAATATTAGAATAAGATCTAAAGTGGATAGTGTGATCATGTAAATGATTTTTTTAGATGTGTATATCTTTATTGTTAGTATTAAAAATGGTTTCTTTTACGTGTTTTACATAGTTGCGCCCGATGGGTATTTTTTTTGTTCCTATCTCTATCAGGTTTCCTTCTACAGACTTTATTTTATCTATAGCGATAGTATAAGATCTATGAACACGAATAAAATTGGATTTTGGTAACTCTTCCGTAATGCCTGTTAGAGATTTATGAACAAGATAATTACCTTGTGATGTAATAACTTTGATGTAATCTTTGAGGCTTTCTATAAACAAAATATCCTTCAAAAGGATTTTTACTAATTTTTTATCCACTTTTAAGAAGATAAAAGGGTCTTTATTTCCTAAATAATCAAGATTTTTAGATTGGATTTGATTTAATGTCTGATTCAGTTTGTTAATGGTTTTTAAGAAGCGATTAAAAGGTATTGGTTTCACCAAATAATCAAGTACATCCAATTCAAAACTTTCAACAGCATATTCTCTATAGGCGGTTGTAATAATAATTTGATAATCATGCCTGCTGTTTTTAATAAAGTCCAGCCCGCTCATTCCTGGCATGTTAATGTCCAAAAAAACAACATCAATAGTACCACTTTCTAAAATTTGAATAGCATCCAGGGGGTTATCAAAAGAATTGACCAGTTCTATATTCTTGAACTCTGCCAAGTGCGACTCTATAACCTTTATAGCTAGAGGCTCATCGTCTATGATTATACATCTGATGGTCATAAAATAGGGATTTTTAACAATACACTATAGGTATCATCTATGATTTTGGTTTCTAGTGAATACTTACTCTTATATAATAGTTCTAGCCTACGCCTGATATTTTCGATTCCGATGCCTTGTTTTTTTATGATCTTATTATGAAGATTAAAATTGTTTTTTGCTTTAAAGATAAGTTGTTCATCCTTTGAATTTTCAAAAGATATGTTCAAAGTAATATCATCATTGTTTTTGAAACCATGTTTAAAGCAATTTTCTATAAAAGGCAAAAGCAATAAAGGAGGGATAGTTATTTCATCAATATCTCCTTTAATTTCAATTTTTGAAGTGATTTTGTTTCCATGACGTAGTTCTTCCAATTCAAGATAACTGTGGATATAGTTAATCTCATTGAGTAATCCTATTTTAGGTTCTTGAACATCATAAAGTACGTATTGCATAATTTCTGATAGTTTTAGAACCACATCAGAAGCTTTTTCAGATTTTTCGATGATTAAAGCATATAGATTGTTTAAGGTATTAAAAAAGAAATGCGGCTGAATTTGAGATTTTAGATATTTCAATTCTGTTTGTAACTGAAGCTCTCTCAAGGATTCATTTTTTCTACGTTCTGTAATCCAGTCTGCGGTAAGTTTTATTGCAGTTACCAAAGCTACCACATAAAGCTCACCTATTGTTACTGCCAATATATGATTAAAACTAAAGGCTTTTTGACTATTGATAGCCTCTGGCCATATATTTTCGGTGACTAAATAGTAATTAAGCCCGGTTCTTACTATATAAACAGTAGCTAAAGCCAGGATTAGATAAATAAAATAAAGTAAAAACCTTCTTTTAAGTACAAATTTTGGAATTAAATAAAAAATATTAAAATAGGTAAGTATAATATGGATTGGAAATTCTACCAAATTTGATTTCAATGAATACGTATAATCCCCAAAATAGCTTCCCCAGCGTATAAAGTTTATGTTGAAATAAAACAACCAGAATAGGAAATGATATTTCAAAGCGATTTGATTGTTATACGTTTTAGAGATCGAACTAAGCATTTGGTTTTTTTAGTTATTTTATGAAAAACTGTTAAAAAACGTGAAAAAATTATGTGTTTTTTTGCTTAAAAACAAAATAGTTGAAGGATTATTTTAAAATGAATAAATCTTAGAAACACTGGTGTCCAAAAAAGTGCTGTTTATTGTTTTTTTTGTGCTGTTTGGATATTTAATTTCCTTTTTAAATTTATTCAGATATACCTTTAGAAAGAATAAACGAACAAATTCAATCTTAAATTTCATGAAAAAAACTATTTTGATTTTTTCTGCTTTTTTATCCTTGTTGATTATTCAGCAAGTACAAGCGCAAGAAAAAACAATTTCGGGAACAGTAACTTCTAAGGGTGCAAATGCAGTACCACTTCCAGGAGTTAATGTAATTGTAAAAGGAACGACAACGGGAGTGCAAACAGATTTTGATGGTAATTACACAATAGCAGCATCTTTGGGAGATGTTTTAGAGTTTAGTTATGTGGGTCTTACATCGATTTCTGTAACTATTGGAGCATCAAATGTAATAGATGTTTCAATGGAGGAGAGTTTGGAACAGCTTGATGATGTAGTGGTTACTGCTTTGGGAATACAGAAAAGCAGGAAATCGCTTACCTACGCTGCACAGGATATCAATGCCGATGAGCTAAGTAGAGTAAAACAAACCAATCCTGTTAACAGTTTATCTGGTAAGGTTTCAGGAGTGGTTATAAACCGGAGCTCTTCAGGGGTTGGAGGCTCTGTAAAAGTAACTTTACGTGGTAACTCTTCGTTGGGAAATAATCAACCTTTATATGTAGTAGACGGGGTACCTTTATCTAATCCAACCGGTGGGCAACCTATTGATACTTTTGGAGATCTTAATGGAGGTAACAAAGATGGGGGAGATGTCTTAGCACTTATTAATCCTGATGATATCGAATCGTTAACCGTTTTAAAAGGGGCATCTGCATCGGCATTATATGGTAGTGCAGGTCTAAATGGGGTGATATTGATTACTACCAAGAAGGGACGAGCAGGAAGTTTTAAAGTAGATTTTTCTTCGAACGTGCTGGTTGATAATGCTGCATATTATATTGAGCTAAATGATAATGCCGAAAATAATATGGAAGACTTTTTTAATACCGGAGTTACTTCTATAACTTCTGTCTCTGCTTCGGGAGGTACAGAGAATGCGCAAACGTATTTTTCGTATTCTAATACGTTTGCATCAGGAGTATTACCAACCAATGATCTAAAACAACATACTATTAATATTCGGGAGACTGCTAAGTTTTTTGATGGGGTACTCACTGCAAATGCAAGTGTTTTTGCTACAACTCAGACAATTGACAATCGTCCGGTTTCGGGACTATATTTTAATCCACTGGTAGGAGCCTATAATTTTGATGCTCCCGGAGAACAGCTTTCAGATTATAAAAATTTTGAACAGCTAGATCCAGATAGAAATATTCAAAGCCAACGTTGGTTTAGAGCTACTTCAGACATCGAGCAAAATCCGTATTGGATATTAAATAGAAATGCCAATGAAGACACAAACAGAAAATTATTGGCTTCTATGAATTTGAAATTTAGAATCAACGATTGGATCTCTTTACAAACTCGTGGGACCTATGATCAAACATTTTTAGGATACAATAAAGAGATTCATGCTACTACTGAAGCTACTTTGGCACCCGAAAATGGGAGGTATATTTTTAACGAACAGGATATACGACAAATTTACGGTGATGTAATTGCTACAATTAATAAAGAATTCAATGGTATTACTGTATCTGCCAATCTTGGTGCCAGTACCACAAGAAACACTGTAGAAATTTTGAATGCAGATTCTGGTACAAATGGAGGATTACAATTTGCGAATGTATTTTCTATTCAGAATTTTAATGCTAATCCGGGTGTGATTTTTTCACAATCTTCATTAGAAAAAAGAGTGAATTCAATATTCGCAAGTACTACGGTTGGTTTTAATGAGAAATTATTTATAGACCTTACTGCCCGTAATGATTGGTCATCCTCATTACCCTCGAATAACAACTCTTACTTTTACCCATCTGTTGGTATTACAGGTATCCTAAGTGAAATTTTTGATATGGGTGATACAGTATTCGGGAAAATAAGAGGTTCTTATGCCGAAGTTGGTAATGATGTACCGGCTAATACGGTATTCCCCGAACGACAAATTTTATTTGGAGGAGGTTTGAACCCTTTGGATCCGGTTAGACCCCTAGGAGAAGTTCGTCCTGAACAGCAGAGATCATATGAAGTAGGAACAGAGTGGCGACTTTTTAATGATCGTTTTGGATTTGACCTGGGATATTATAATACAAGTACAGTAGATCAATACTTTCAAGTTCCTGTATCTACAGGTACAGGATCAGTAACGGTAGGAGTTAATTCTGGTGATATAATTAACCAAGGTTTTGAAGCGTCAGTATTTATTGTACCTGTAGAAACAAAAAACCTGAAATGGACTGCAAATATAAATTTTGCGACCAATGATAATGAGGTTAAAGAAATTAGTAACCCTTCAGACGATGTGCAAATTGATAACCAGGTGATTTCACCTCCGGGAGTAAATACGTTTGCATCGTATTTGGTAGAAGGTGGCTCTTATGGTGATATCTATGCGCAAGTTGTAAAGCGAGATGCCAGTGGTCGACCTGTTGTTGAAGGAGGAGCTATTGTTATTAATGATGAAAATCCAGATAATACCATTGCAGGACTTGAGAAAATAGGGAATGCAAATCCTGATTTTACATTAGGGTGGAACAATTCTATTACCTATAAAAATATAAGTATTGATTTCTTAATCGACGGAAAATTTGGCGGAGAAACCATCAGTATGACCGAGGCAATTGTTGAAGGGTTAAGTAATAATACACAAAGAGAAACCAACAATGCCGCTATCGAAGTGGTAAATCTGGCGGGTGACGTTTCTACCCTTACGGCACAAGAATATTATGGACTTGCAGGAGGGAGAAACGGGTTTACAGGAGAGTATGTATATAGCGCAACCAATGTTCGTTTGGCAGAATTTGCAGTTGGCTATAACTTTAAACTAGCTGAAAGCTCTTTTTTCCAGAATATTAAAGCCTCTTTAATAGGTAATAATTTATTCTTTTTTTACAAAGATGCGCCGCATGACCCTAATATAGCATTGAGTACAGGTAATGCTTTGCAAGGAGTCGATATATTAGGTCTTCCATCTACCAGAAGCTGGGGATTGAATGTTAATTTAAGTTTTTAAAAAAAATAGAATGAAAAACACTAACAATATATTATTAACGGGAATAGTTGTCTTTTCACTATTGATCTCATCCTGTTCTGAAGGATTGGATGACATCGATGGAAATCCAAGAAATATAACTCAAGAGCAATTAGAAGTTGATTTTCAAAATGTAGGGTCTTTATATAAGCCCATGTTTGAAAATATTTATCAATATACACCGCCATGGTCGTTTCAACTACAGCAAAATTTGAATGCAGATGTGTTCTCGGGATATATGACAAACCCCAGACCTTTTGTGGCAGGAGCCAACAATACTACTTATAATTTGGTAAGCGGTTGGAACAATTTTATTTGGAGCGTTCCTTATTCTAATGTGATGAATAATGCACGAACAATAGAAAATGAAACAAAAGACGAGTTTCCAGAGCTTTTTGCAGTATCGCAAATACTAAAGGTTACTGCAATGCATAGAGTCTCTGATGTTTTTGGTCCCATAGTATATACCAAATTTGGAGAATCGGCTACTACAAGTGAGTATGATTCCCAACAAGAGGCTTATAATGCATTTTTCAGTGATCTCGAAGAAGCAATTCAGATATTATCTGATAATATTGATAGCCCAAGGTTTACAGCATTTGATTTGTCATATGGTGGTAATTATGAAAATTGGATAAAATATGCTAATTCCCTTCGTTTGCGCTTAGCAATTCGTATTTCTAAAGTAGATCCTACTACAGCCAAAATGGAAGGTGAGAAATCTTTGAACCATCCCAACGGTGTTATAGAAGCCAATGCCGATAGCTTTTTTGTTAACGGAACCCTGGATCATCCTGTAAAAACAATAAATAATTCTTGGGGAGATATACGTATGAATGCTTCTATGGAATCAATTCTTGTGGGATATGAAGACCCTAGAATTGATAGTTACTTCGAACCTTCAGAAGTTAGTGCAGATGAGTTTAAAGGAATAAGAAATGGATTACCTCTATTACCCGGTTATAGTGACGAACTTGCACAAAAAGCTGATTACATAACTTTTTCACTGCTAGCCGATGAGGTTTTAACTCCTCGAGTACAACTTATGACTGCAGCAGAGGTATATTTCTTAAAAGCAGAAGCTGCTTTACGAGGATGGTCGGGAGCAGGGACTGCACAAGCAAATTATGAGCAAGGAATCACAACCTCTTTTCAACAATATAGCGCAGGAGGATCTACCAATTATATAACCAATACAGTCTTAACACCTAAGGATTATGTGGATCCTGTAAACCCTGCAAATAATATTGCTGCATTGAGTGATATTACTATTGCATGGGACGAGGCAGCTTCTAATGAAGAAAAGTTAGAACGCATCATTACCCAAAAATGGATCGCTATGTTTCCTGAGGGACAAGAAGCCTGGAGCGAATACAGACGTACTGGATATCCAAAAATATTCCCAGTACAAAGTAATCAGAGCGGTGGGATTGTTGATACCGATCTTCAGATTCGTAGAATTCCTTTTGTGGATAGTGAATTGCAAACCAATCCTGGCGGAGTGGCAGATGCTGTAACCAAACTAGGAGGACCGGATACTGCGGGTACAAGACTTTGGTGGGATGTACCAGGAGGAAACTTTTGATTTGATTTGAATTGCTATAAATCCTTAAAGAGGGAAATAGAAGTGAAAACTTATATTTCTCTCTTTAACCAATTAACCCCTCAGATATATAAAAAGATTACCTAACACAAACATAACTTAAATCATGGAACTACTTAAAAAAATTACAGTCGTCATTGTATTGCAAGCATTCATATTCTCCTGTACCAATGAAAGCTTTTTAGACAATACCTTAGAAACAGGAAACACCGTAGAATCTTCAGGTTTAAATAAATCATCCCTTACCGAACCTATTGTTTTGGGATATTTTCCGTCATGGTCAGAAAGCTGGACTACAACAGGTCAGGGGTCAAAGCTAAGAGATATTCCAGAACATGTTACACATGTATTTTTAGCATTTGCCAAACCCAATTTACGATATCAAAAAGGCTCATTGGATATTGTAAATACAGGGATTCAGACACCTTATGGAGGAGCAACTTTAAAAGAATCTGTCGCTGCTTTAAAATCTAAGGGCATTAAAGTAATTTTATCTGTGGGAGGCGAAACCTACTGGGGATCAAATGCTGCCTATGATATCAATTATCAACAAATAAAGGACCTGGTTGATGATATGGGATTTGAGGGGATTGACTGGGATTTTGAACCCAACGGAAGTTTTGCAACCATCGGAGAACCGATTAATGTGCAGCGATTTATTGATTTCTTTAATAATTCAAGAGCTATTATGCCAAAGGGGCAATATTTGCTTGCTTGTGCTCCAGCTGGTGTAGGAGCACTTGGAGGTTTAAATAATGATGATCCTGCATCTCCGTATGCCTACAGTAAAAGAAATGCAGTTACAGGAGAATCTGATGCTAACTTGTATAATGCTACTTCACCCAATCAGGCTATTAGTTTATATGGATTTGCCACTACTGGGCATATGATACCAGTTATGGAGGCTGTTGGAGACAAAATTGATTTAATAGCGTATCAAGGATATAATACAGGTGCCGCAAGCAATAGGAAAATTATGTATGATGCCTATAGACACTATGCAAATCAATATGGATTTTCTCTAGCAGCGGGAACACATTATCCCAATGAACCATGGGGGCCTTATTATACCTATACGTACCAAACTGTAGCAGATCTTTCTGGACATATTTCGGCTAATAATTCAAGTAATGACGGTATTATGATCTGGCAATTATTGTTAGGAGACGGTACATCTTCGGCATACGGGTATCTTCATGTTGCTAGCCAGGTACTTGGTGGAGTTTCTCAATCTCAAGCTATTGCAAATGCTGAGAATTACCCAGAATCACCATATTCCGGAGGCGGAAATGGTGGAGGTGGTGGCGGTAATGGTACCGGCTGTGATTCTGCATCATGGGCTGCTACCAATACCTATACCGCTGGTCAGGAAGCTTTGTATCAAAGTAAATTGTATAAGGCAAAATGGTGGACCAGAGGAGATATTCCGTCAGCTAATACAGATCCTAATCCTTGGGAATTTGTAAGAAATTGCGATGGAGGTGGGGGAACTAGTAATCAAGCTCCTTCGGTAACCATAACAGCTCCATCGAACAATGCTACGATAACTGTAGGCCAAACTATTACAATATCAGCAAATGCTTCTGATAGTGATGGAAATGTAACCAAAGTAGAATTCTTTGCAGGAAACGTAAAACTGGGAGAAGATACTTCAAGTCCTTATGCGTATAGTTGGTCAAATATATCTTCTGGTAATTATAGTATTAACGCCATAGCTACAGATAATTCTGGAGCCAGTACAACATCCTCGTCGGTAACCATAACGGTTCAATCCTCAGGTGGTGGAGGTAATTGTGCCGGAGTAGCATCCTGGGAAGCATATCCTAAGGTATACAATCAAGGAGATCGTGCCGTATATCAAGGGACCCTATATGAAGCACAAACAGGACCTATTTGGGTAACTCCCGGAAGCGGAGAACACTGGTGGAAAACCATAGGAAGCTGTAATTAAGAAGTTTTCACACAAGTTAGTTTTTAATTGTCGAAAACCCTGGTAATAGCAATGTGGCTGCTATTGTTGGGGTTTTCCTAGTTTAAAATCCCATTTAATAAGTTTTAACTCCTCATTTTTACTCATAAGAATGATATAGGGCTCATTTTTGATGGTTATAAACTTGATTCCTTTAGTTTGAAGGCTTTGAAGCGTATTTGGAAGCAGAGATGATACCCCAAAATCGTCTTTTTTACCATTACCTAATAAAAAATACCCTTTAGAAGCATCATATCGAATGGTTTCTACTTCGGCTTCATATAAAGAACCGATACCAAAAACATCTTTATTTCCATCAAAATCAAAATCCGAAACCAAAAAATCGGTAGTAGGACCAAATTGTGCAGCTTTTGGTAGTTCCTGAATGTCAAAAGAACCATTCCCTTTATTCATTAGTACCAGACTACTAAAGTTATTTGCCATATAGTGTGTAGCTTCTTCAAGATTCTGATTACCATAAATTTCTACCAAAGAGGCAGAAGAAAACTCCTTATAAGTCTTAAATTTTTGAGTGAGACCAGGGATTTGCTCAGAAGAGCATTCTTTACCTCTTACAGGTACTAAAACACCTTCTTTAGAGGTTGCACTTAGGATGATGTCAAAACTACCATTGTCATCAAAATCTTTGGCATAAATATGCAGCGGTTTGTTTTGATCAGGCTTAAATTTATTATTTTGACCTAAGTTTCCAACCAGATAATCCATATCCCCATCTTGATCAAGATCTGTGGGTAGAATTTTAAAATACCATCCCAAATGATTATTTAGATCTTGATTTTTTGATTTGATAAAATTTCCGTCAATATTATCAAAAATTTGAATTGGCATCCATTCACCAACTACCAGGAGATCTTCATCACCATCCTGATCATAATCAGAAAAGATGGCATCGGTTACGATTCTCAGTTCGTTAAGCCCTTCTGATATTTTGGAAGTAACATCGATGAATTTTCCATTTTCATTTTTTAGCAAATAGGAGGGATGGGATAAAGGATATTTTCCAGGAATCACTCCTCCACCAATAAAAAGATCAAGGTAACCATCTGCATCAAAATCAGTAATTGCTACAGTAGCTGAAGTTGAAAGTATTTTGGGTAGAACCTCTTTTCTGCTGAAATTACCTTTTCCATCATTTTCATACACCCTATCTTGAAGCAAAGAACTTTGAGGTTTATCTTCGTAACTTCCAGAGGCAACATAAAGGTCCTGATCTCCATCATTATTCATATCAAAAAAAAGCGCCTTATTATCTTCATAATTGATATCGTTTCCGAATGTTTTTACACTTGATTGCCTAAAAGAACCATCTTTGTTCTGAATATAAAGTTGGGCAGAAGCACCCTTGGCATTACCTACAAAAAAATCGTCTTTCCCATCATTATTTACATCTGCTACCGCCAATGCACCACCTTTTTCACTTTGTTTTTGCGGTAGAAGCAATTGTAAACTATAATCATCAAAAGGTCGTTCTTTGTTTTTATAAGTTATTCCGAATTTCTTGGCATCCAAAATACTTAAAGGTTGAGCTTTCTTTTCAATGACCACATTGTTTATTTGACTTTTATCACGATGGTCTATGATTAGGTTTTGGTTGCTAGATATATCAAAGAGTCTACTTACGGTTCCTTGTGGCCATTGTATGATTATACTATCTATAGTATTCGTTTTTTCTACCCCAAAATGCAATTTATTGGTAACCGATGATTGAAATCCTCTGCTCGTATATAATTCTTTTAGTTGCTTTTGATCTTTGGTATAAACAGTTACACTTGTCCCAATTCCATTGGGGTTATAATCACTTCCGGCTAGGGAAAGTGAGATAAAATTATTGGTTTGGTTGTTTTTATAGATACTTGCAACTTCAGATTGATTATTAAGGATCAAATCCAAATCTCCATCATTATCAAGATCAGCATAAGCAACCCCATTAGAATTTATTTTTTGATCTAATCCCCATTGTTCCTCTGTTGAAGAGAAGGTAAAATTACCTTTGTTAACGAACATCCTATTTTTTAATTTTGCAGAGGGCATCATAGTAATGGCTTCTTCAAGGGTTACTTTTTTTCGGTTACGAATAGTATTCTTCATTTGATTTCTAAAATCCTGGTTGGATAAATCATGTTCGATTCCGTTGGTAACAAACAGATCATTAAAACCATCATTATCAAAATCCGCCATAAGAGGTGCCCAACTCCAATCTGTTTTTGCAATGCCTGCCATTTGTCCAATTTCGCTGTAAACCCCATTACCCAGATTGAGCTGCAACATATTGGCCATATACTGATGGTGATATCCAATTGAAACCAGATAATTAAAATTTTCTATGCTCATGGTTGCCATATTTTCTTTACTTCTTTTATGGTCATCGGCGAGCATATCCAGGACGATAAGGTCGGGTTTTAGATCGTTATTGATATCGGCATAATCTGATCCCATACTATTGGCTGCGATATGGTCAAAAACCTCTAAGATTTTATTGGTAAAAGTCCCATCCTGGTTATTAATATAAAGAAAGTCTGGTTCTAAAAAATCGTTTGCAACGTACACATCGGGCCAATTATCATCGTTAAAATCACCTATAGAAGCACTTAATCCCCATGCTTTATTAAGAATCCCGGATTTTGCTGTGATATCTCTAAATGTTCCTCCAACATTTTCGAATAATTGATCTGTGCTTTCTTGATGAATATTGGATTGAATTTTAGGATCTACAGTCACATTATTATTGAAATCAGGGCGATGATTTACAAGATACATATCCAGATCCCCATCTTTGTCAAAATCAAAATAGTAGGCTTGTGTAGCGTAGGCTTCAGAATCCAAGCCGTAGTTCTTGGCTTTTTCTAGAAACGTACCATTTCTTTGATTGATGTAGAGCTTATTTTTTCTGGCTTGTTTATTTTGTAAAGAACCTGATTTACAAACATAAATATCCAACCAACCATCTGCATTAATATCAATCATAGAAATCCCTGTGGTCCATCCGTCATTATCTGCAACGCCTGCTTTTTCTGTAATATCTTCAAAAACAAAATTACCCTTGTTAAGGTATAACTTGTTGCTGTTTTGGTTTGAACCGAAGTAAAGATCCTCAAGCCCATCATTATTTATGTCACCCACAGAGATTCCTCCTCCGTTATAAATATATGCGTAGTTCAGGAAATTAAAATAAAGTGTTTCTGTAACGGTGTTCTTGAAATTAACCTTTGTATATGATTCAGGGAGTTTTTCAAACAGAAAATCTCGATTATCGGCTGCTAAATCCTGGCTTTCTTTTTGCTCCTTGGCACAACCAACAAGGGCAAATAATGCAAGTGCGTATATTTTGTTGAGCATTGTTTTTTATGTGAGTTTTTGATAACTATATGCAAATTGAATATCAGACATATCCAGTCAATATTTTAAGATAAAAAAACATTTTTTTCATCTTCAATTTATCCTCTCAACAACATTCTTTTATCGACAAACAACTTGATTTTGACGAAGACTAGCTACTTTGTTTTTTTAGGCATGAGCTAATAATAATTGTCTTCAATTTTTGGTAGTCGAAAACAAAATCATTTTATATCAAACCATACAATTGTTTTTTTAGGTCATTTATAATTCCTTTTATGTCATCTGTCGAAAAACTTTTCATAAAAATGATATAGATGATAGTTTCAATTTCTATAAAGCTGTTGAACAACTAATTTAAGTTAAAAAATGAATTCAGAGACCCAATATGATCATGTGTTGAACCAAAACAATTCTGTGCCATATTACAAAGATATTACCTATCGTGAAGCAGGTAAATTTGAAGAAACCCGATTCGAAAAAATACATAATGTAATTTTCAAAAGCTCTGACTTTGCTTCGGTTATAATTGCTCAGGAAATAGCAAATTTGATCAAAAAAAAGCAAGAAGAGCAAGAGTTTTGTGTTTTAGGTCTGGCTACTGGTTCTTCTCCGATCAAGGTATATGAGGAATTGGTGCGAATGCATAAGGAAGAAAACCTAAGTTTTGCTAATGTGATTACTTTCAACTTAGATGAATACTATCCAATGGATAAAAATAATGTTCAGAGCTATCATTATTTTATGCATCAACATCTATTTGATCATATAGATATTCTACCAGAAAATATTCATATACCTAATGGGGCTGTCTCACAGGAAGATCTTCATCAATATTGTATTGATTACGAACTAAAAATTAACTCATTTGGTGGATTGGACTTTCAGCTATTGGGGATAGGAAGAACAGGGCATATCGGTTTCAATGAACCGGGTTCTCATTATAATTCGGTAACAAGAAGTATCACTTTGGATCATTTAACACGTTCGGATGCAGCGCCCGCATTTTTTGGGATCGATAATGTTCCCAAAAGAGCCATTACTATGGGGATTGGGACCATAAAAAAAGCAACCCGAATCATTATTATGGCATGGGGACACAAGAAAGCCGAAGTTGTAAAACAAACCATCGAAGGAGAGGTTTCGGCAAATATACCAGCTACGTATCTTCAACATCATAACAATACTACTTTTGTTATGGATCAGGAAGCCTCAGAGGAGTTAACTCGTATCAAAACACCTTGGTTAGTAGGACCATGCCGATGGAATGAAAAACTTAAAAGTAAGGCAATTATTTGGTTAAGTCATCAAGTTCAAAAACCGGTCTTAAAACTAGCCGAAAAGGATTATAATGATCATGGTATGTCTAGCCTTTTGGCAGAAGAAGGGTCATCTTACGACCTTAACATCAAAATGTTCAACAACTTACAGCATACCATCACGGGATGGCCCGGAGGGAAACCCAATGCTGATGATACAAAGCGACCTGAAAGAAATGTACCGCACAAAAAAAGAGTACTAATCTTAAGTCCACATCCAGATGATGATGTAATCTCGATGGGAGGGACGTTTCTACGTTTAGTAGAACAACAACATTCGGTTCACATAGCTTATCAAACGTCTGGTAATATTGCAGTGTCTGATGAAGAAGCGATAAAGTATGCAGAAGTAATAAAAGATATACAATCTGAAGCTGAAAATGATGAGAAGATAAGTGCAATCTTAAAAGATTTAAAAACCAAACAAAAGGACAGTATTGATGCTCCCGAAGTTAGAAACCTTAAAGGATCAATACGCAAAGGAGAATCCTTGGGAGCAACACGTTTTTTTGGATTGCCGGATGCTTATGTACACTTCTTGGATTTACCATTTTACGAAACGGGTACAGTAAAAAAGAAACCTTTTTCAAAAAAAGATGTAGCCATTACAACAAAGCTAATTAAGGAAATAAAACCGCATCAGATTTTCGCTGCGGGAGATTTAGCGGATCCTCATGGCACCCATAAAGTTTGTTTGGATATTCTTTTTAAATCCTTAGAGGTGCTAAAAGAGGAAGATTTTATGAAAGACTGTTGGGTGTGGTTGTATCGCGGTGCATGGCAAGAATGGGATATTCATGATATCGAAATGGCAGTTCCGTTAAGTCCCGATGAAGTTTTGAAAAAAAGAAAGGCAATCTTCTTTCACCAATCTCAAAAAGACGGAGTAATGTTTCAGGGAGATGATTCGAGAGAATTTTGGGTTAGGGCAGAGGAGCGCAATCAACAAACCGCAAAAAAATACCACCAATTAGGATTGGCAGATTATGCTGCCATAGAAGCATTTAAACGATATCATTTTTAAAAATGTTGGATGAGAAAAAATTTATTTATTCCATTACTTAGTGTATTTGTAATTCAGCTAAGTTTTGGGCAATATGAAAAAGAAGAAAACTTAAGCAATCTTATGCCTTGGCCCAAAGCCATAACTATGGGCAACAGCAAGTTTCTAATACAGAAAAGCTTTGAAGTTTCGGTGGAAAATGATTCTAATAAACGAATTTATAAAGCTACTACGAGATTTATACAACGCTTGAGTGAAGAGACCGGTGTATTTTTTGAAGCCGGCTTTCCTATCAAAACATCAAGTGCGAACCCTTCTTTAAGTATTATTTATGATAGAGAAGGTGAACTTAAATTGAACGAGGATGAATCCTATACTTTGAAGGTTAACAATAAGAAAATTGAACTTAGTGCGGTCACAGACATTGGTATATTACGAGGGTTAGAAACACTTCTTCAATTGGTAAATTATAGTTCAGAGACCTTTTATATTCCGACAGTTACAATTACTGATTCCCCAAGGTTCCCATGGAGAGGGTTAATGATCGATGTGGCCAGGCATTTTCAACCATTAGATGTTTTAAAACGAAATTTGGATGCAATGGCAGCTGTTAAATTAAATGTTTTTCACTGGCATTTAACCGATGATCAGGGATTTAGAGTAGCGTCTAAAACCTATCCCAAACTTCATGAATTGGGATCTGATGGATTGTATTATACGCATGAACAAATTAAAGAGGTCGTTCAATATGCTTCAGATAGAGGAATACGGGTTTTACCAGAATTTGATGTCCCGGGTCACGCTACAGCGATATTAACTGCGTATCCAGAAATAGGAAGTAAAGATACTACGTATCAAATTGAACGAAATGCTGGTATTTTTGACCCTACATTGGATCCCACAAATGAAAAAACGTATGCCATGTTATCCTCGGTTTTTGAAGAGATGGTGGGTCTCTTTCCGGATGAATACTTTCATATAGGAGGGGATGAAAATGAAGGAAAACATTGGGACGAAAATGTAAAAATTAGAAACTTTAAGAAAAAGAATGACATCAAATCAAATCATGAGTTGCAAACACTTTTTAATATAAGATTGCAGAAAATTCTTAATAAGCTTGACAAAAAGATGATAGGCTGGGAAGAGATCATGAGCCCAGAAATAGAAAAAACAGCAATTTTGCATTCATGGAGAGGAGAAAATGAAGGATTGCCTGATGGCCAGTCTTTAATTAATGCGGTTCAACTGGGTTATCATACCCTCTTATCAAATGGATATTATATTGACCGGATGCACCCAGTAGAAGCCCATTATTTGGTGGATCCTATTCCCGGTAATTCTAAGTTAACCCAAGAACAGAAAAAAATGATTCTGGGAGGAGAAGTAACGATGTGGAGTGAATTGGTAACCCCCTTGACTATAGATTCTCGTATTTGGCCAAGAACAGCGGCAATAGCAGAGAGATTTTGGTCTCAAAAGGAGGTAGTTGATACCGGAAGTATGCGGCGTAGGCTAAAAAATGTAAGCTTACAATTAGAAAAATTAGGAATCACTCATATACGAAATAGAGACATGATTCTGCGTAACATTACTAAAACCAATGACATTGTAGCCCTTTTGGAGCTTTCTAAAGTATGCGAACCGCTAAAAAAGTATACAAGGAATAAAGGAGGAACAGAATATCAGACATATTCTCCGTTTACTTTGTTTGCAGATGCTTGTACAAGTGATGCAGAAGATGCAAAAGAATTTAGCAAACTGGTTTCAACCTTTATTAATCAACCCAATAATAAGAAGGTAAAAAGTAAACTAAATCAATATTTACAAAAATGGAGTTTACTATCAGGAAACTTAGATGATTTTGATAATCCAATAATTAATGAAATTAAGCCTATAGCAAATAACTTATCGAAGATTGCAGGTATTCTTAGTCATTATGTTAAGAATAATAAAATCAGCCCTTCACAAGAAGAAATACTCAATACGTATTTAGAAAAATCAAAAATCCCCATCGTGGATGTCGAATTAGTGGTCATTGATTCTTTTGAGAAGGTTATAGAGCATCTTAAAACTAAGAAAAGGGTCATCAATAAGTGATGAGCACAAAAATTTTAGAGGTATTTACATTACAAAACCGCTTAAAATTTTTCCTTTGACTTCTTTGACATAATTTCGACCAATTGGGATCATTTTATTATGGATATGAACACAATTACCTTCAATAGCGTTGACTTTATTTAAAGCAATAGTAAAAGATCGGTGAATTCTCATGAAGTCAAATTTGGGTACTAACTTTGTGATTGCAGACAGATTGTAATGAGTGATATAATCCTTATTTATGGTTTTAATGGAAACATAATCTTTTAAACTTTCGATATAAAGAATATCATTAAAATGAATTTTAACCATTTTTTTGTTGACTTTTACAAAGAAATGGTTATTTTTCTTGTGCCTGGCTATGCCTTTGTAACCTTCATTTTTAAAATCGGTTTTAAGATTTATTTGATGTGAAACTTTGTTTAATGCTTTCATTAACCTTTTCAAGGATATTGGTTTCACCAAATAATCTAGAACATCAAGTTCAAAACTTTCTACTGCATATTCTCGATATGCAGTAGTAATAATGATATATGGTGAAGTAGTAAGGTTTCGAATAAACTCGATACCGTTTAACCTTGGCATGTTTATGTCTAAAAAAACCAGGTCTATAGGTTCTTGAGCCAGTATGTTGAAGGCTTCAATAGGATTGTTGAATGTATGGGTGACTTCAAAATCTTCAAAACTTTCCAGATGTTTTTTGATAATCTTAATTGCTAGTGGTTCGTCATCAATTATTAAGCATTTTATTTTCATGTTATGGGGGATTGTGAGTTTGTGTGGTGTTATGCTGAAAAAATTGAAACTAAATTATGTTATAACACAGAAGGATGCTATGTCAAATAGTTCAAAGCGTATTACAAATAACTCATATCCTTATGTCATAACTTCGCACATCGTATTTGTGTGTCATTACCACATAACCCCAATGCACCCGTAGTACATAATGGTTTAGTTTTTTGATATTTTTTTTGAATGCGGTTCTTTCTTTTTTTGATTTTTGTACTCTGAAGGAAGGCAATTAAAATGTTGTTTAAACGATTTTTTGAAATAATTGTAATCATTGAAGCCTACCTCGTAAGCTACGTAACTAAGTTTTGCATCGGTGTTCAAGATCATTTCTCCTGCGGCTTTTAACCTTACAGAACGAATAAAAGCTGTAAGCGATAGTCCGGTTAATGATTTTATTTTTCGGTATAATGAAGATTGGCTCATATGTAACTTGTCAACTAAAACCTCTATACCAAATTCATTGTTTTGCAAATTGGTTTCTACAAGTTTGACTGCTACTTGAATAAACTTTTCTTCCTCACTGTATTGTAGTTTCTTTTCATCTTTTGGTGCAAACCTAACTTTGTTTTGCAGATATGCTCTTAACTTTTCTCTATTGGATAATATAGATGCTATTTTGGCTTTAACAATGGCTGGATTAAATGGCTTGGTTATATAGTCATCGGCTCCGGTTTCTAATCCTTCAAGCTCAAAAAATACAGAGCTACGGGCGGTCAATAAAACAATTGGAATATGAGAAGTGGCAATCTGCTTTTTGAGATCATTGCATACTGATAAACCATCTTTTACGGGCATCATTATATCACAAATAATCAAATCCGGATGTGTTTCAACGGCTTTTTTAAATCCGATACCTCCATTTTTTGCTTCATCAACATTATATTTTTCTATCAATAAGCTTCGTAGATATTTTCGGATATCACTATTATCATCGATAACCAGAATGGTATTCTTGGTAACGTATTCTTTTGGTGCTATGGTTTCATAACCATTTGCATCATTAAGTTCTATGGATTGTTGTGATGTAATTTGTATAGTATTGATGTTCGGTTTTGATGTTGCAGATAATGCAGATAGACTTAAGATAATCATAAACTCTGAGCCTATGTTGGGAATACTGTTTACAGATATAGTACCTTGATGTAGTTCTATAATTTTTTTGGAAAAAGCTAACCCAATACCACTACCAATAATCTTTGCAGATTCACTAGCTTTAATTTGGTAAAACCTGTCAAAAATCCTTTCTAAATCTTTTTCTTCAATTCCCTTTCCCGAATCTTTAATGGTAATAATACAATGATCTTCATCCTTTGTTATGGTAAGAGAGATCTCATCTTTGCTGCTTGTGTTTTTAAAGGCATTAAATAGAAGATTACATAATACGATCTCCATATTATTCCTGTCAAAAGGAAATGTAATATCATCGGTGGTGGATTGAAAGGTATATTGTATATTTCTGGATGTTGCAAGTTCGTTGAAGTATAAAAAAACTTCGTGGGCAAAACTCACAAAATTATCTGTATCTACATCAAGTGTTAAAAGATTGTGATCGGCTTTTCTAAAATCTAATAACTGGCTTACAAGGTTTAATAATCGATTTGAATTTCGCTGAACAATGATAAGCTTTTCTATAACAGAAGGCGGTAAGTTCTTGTTTTCCAATATTTCTGCAAGGGGGCTAACAATTAGTGTGAGCGGTGTTCTAAATTCGTGCGAAATATTGGTAAAAAATTTAAGTTTTGCTTCAGTGAGTTCTGTTTCTTTTTCTTTATCTATTCGTGCAATCTCCAGGGTGGTTTTTAGTTTATCCTGTCTGGTTTTAATAAAGTATAGTAACCATAAAAAGCCAAAACAAAGTATGACATAAAAAACATACGCCCAAATACTTAAAAAAGGAGAAGGTTTTATCACTAAGCTAATTGTCTTTGGCTCGCTCCATTCCTGATTATCTCTAGAACCAATGATGTGTAGATTATATGTTCCGCTGGGTAGGCCTGTAAAACTAATTTGGTTTCTGTTTTTAAGGTCGATCCATGTATCCTGAAATCCTTCAAGTTTATATTTATATTTAGCATTTAGCTCTCCTAAATAATCATTTAAACCAAAGTTTATTAAAATTGCTTTTTCCCTATGTGTCAAAACAATTTCATAAGTTGAATTGATATTTTTATCCAATACAACCCTACCGTTTACGAGTTGTCCGGGAGTTATATGTTGATTGTCTATGACCGTTTTAGAGATGACTACTTCAGGTTTTATTGAAATGTTTGTAATATTTTCTGGATCGAAATAAGTAACATTATCTATACCGCCAAAATATATGTAATCACCATCATTGAATACTGATTTTTGATTGAACGAAGAGGTCTCGATACCGTCGACTTCTCCGTAATTGATGAACATGTTTTTCTTTACATCAAATTTCACAATTTCAGTTGTTGTGCTTAACCACAAATTATTATCATTATCACTGGTAATGGAAGAAATAAAATCATTGTTAAGCCCGTCTGCAGTAGTATACTTTTTTTTGAGAATCAATGCGTTATTTGCAAATATCAACTTTAATAAACCATTAGCTGTTCCAACCCAGGCGATAGTATCTGTAAAATGAATATTGTTTACTATTGTGCTGGGTAAATCCTCATCCATCAATAAGGTGTTATGTATAAAGGATTGTGAATTTTCATCAAATATATGGAAACCATTATGGGTTCCAACCCAAACATTACCTTGCTTATCTAATTTTATATCTGTGATTCTATCCGTATTATTAAGCCTGAAATTTCCAGAACCACCGTCATGAAAATACCTGTATTTTTTTGATTCAGAAATATCCTTTAGAGGTACCATAGCGATACCATCATGCTCTGTACCTATCCATAAACGTTCTTTTTGATCTATCAAAAATGAATTGACTCTCTCAATGGTTGGATACCTAAAGATTTCTTCCTGATTTTCAATATTGTATATTCTAAATCCTTCTAGAAAACCTACAAACAGTTTATTTTTATATGTATACGAAGCACTTTTATGATGTTGTAATTCTACGTTTTTCAAAGAAGAAAAATTATCACCCATGAAAAGACCATTTTCGAAAGTTCCCACCCAAAGTTTATTAGCTCCTTTATATATAGATTGAACATTAAAATCTCTTTGAAGCATACCGTTCTCTATTTGATGATAAGCATTCGTGAATTTTTTATTAGGGATTATTTGAATAACTCCGCCGCCGTATGCCATTGATAACCATATAATATTATTCTTATCGATGTGTATGTCTAAAACAGTTTCAAAATTAATGTTGTCTTTTCGAGTATTTGTTTTTTGAATATTAACTTCTGTAAAGGTTTTTAAATCGGCATCGCTTACATATAAACCGTTACTCCAGGTTCCAATCCATAATTTATTTTCTTGATCCATTGCTAGATATCGGGCAAAACTAGTTTGCACGCCGGTTTTCAAAGGATTTATTTTTTGGGTGGTATGATCAAAATTGTAAATATTGGTACTGGGATTGAGCGCCGTTCCTATCCAAATTTTGTTTCGAAAGGGATCATTAATTAAATCAGTTATTTCTGTGTCGAGAGGAAATTCTTTTAATTCTTTTAATACAGGATTATACCTAGTTAGTACATTATAATTGCCCCACCACATATTTCCGTAAATATCTTTTAATATTGTATAAACAAGACAGGTTGTATTGAAATGGTTTAAGAGCGTTTCATTTTCGGGATCAATAACAAAGATTCCATTACCCCAGGTGCCGATCCAAATGTTTCCTTGTGCATCTTGAGCTATGCTTAAAATACGCTGGTCACTTTTATTATGAGGATCTATAAGGTAGTTATAATTTTTGATTGTATTTTTTTCAATGTTCAACATAGAGAAGCCACCGCCTTTTGTTCCTATCCACAGGTTGTTTTTACTATCTGTAAATAATACCCCTATATTTTCATTTTTTAATTCGGCATATTTTTTATTGAGTCGTATGTAGTCAAATTCAGAACCATTATATTTTGTAATACCGTTTTCTGTACCAATCCATTTAATATTTTGTTGATCACTTACAATAGAATTCACATGACCATGAGATAATCCCTGTCTACTTCCAAAATGAGTGATCACATGGTTAGTATGCTCTTTTTGAGCCCATATAGATTGAAATGTAATTAGTAGTAAGGTAACTATATACGTTTTAAATTTGGTCATTGTATACGATAGTATTTATAGGAAAATGATTAAGAATAGTTATGTAAACGTTCAAAATTTATTCTTTATCATTTTCTTCAAGTGGAATTTTTAAGGTGATTGCATAATAAGTTTCATTTTCATTAATGATGAACTCATAATTAGATTCATATAATAATTTCAATCTTCGTATAGTATTTTTTAAACCTATACCTTGTGTTTTAGGTTCGGTTATACCCCTATGTTTTTTATTTTCGGTCTTGAAAATTAACCAATACTGCTTAACTTCAAGATTAAATGATAATGTTACCTTTCCCAATTCATGATCGGTACCATGCTTAAAAGAATTTTCAACAAATTGCAAAAGAAGTAAAGGTGGGATACTTTGACCTTCTATGTTACCTGTTATAGAAAATTCAACCTGAACACGATCTCCAAATCGTAAACGTTCCAGATCAATATAATTTTGAATATATTTTATCTCATCCATTAATGAAACTCTTTTCTTATTTCCCTGATAAATAACATAACTCATAAACTCAGAAAGTTTGACAACTGTTTCTGGTGCCTCATCAGATTTCTCTAGAGTTAGAGCATATAAATTATTAAGGGTATTAAAGAAAAAATGGGGTTGCAGTTGTGATTTGAGCAAAGAAAGTTCATTTTTAAGCCCCTGTTTCTCTAATTCTTCAGTTTTACGCAGGTTTTTTACATAATCAATGGTTATTTTTATAGCCGTGGTAAAACCAATTACATAAATTTCTCCTATAAATGCCGCAGCTATATAATTCAAATCAAAAATAGAATCTTCAGATCTTTCAGACTCAGGAAAAACATCGGTAGTAACAAACTCATAGGTAAAAATAATTCGTACCAATGTCATGGTAAGAATCGAAGTTAGCAGTATAAAAATATATGCTAAATACTTATTCGGTATTAACCTTGGGAGTAAGAAATAGAGATTAAAATATACCAAAATAATGTGTACAGTAAACTCGACAAGGTTGGATTGAAATGAGTACAAATAATCATCAAAGTAACTACCCCAACGCAACGTGTTTAGCGTAAAATATATGAGCCAGAACAAACTGTGATGTGCTATTTCTTTATTGATTTTGATTTTGATGAAAGGTTTAGGGTGTTAATTACAAACTGAAAATACCTATTTTTTGTTAAACCATGCTGTTTTTTTAGATAAACAACAAGCTTTTTGGGATTAATCACATAATTATTTTTTTAACCCCTTTATACTATCTTTTAGTTCTAAACAGCTACACTTTTAAGTCATTCAGCTAATTAGTTTTTAGAAATTAACACTTCTTTATAATTTTCATATCGAAAGAAAAGATCCCAGAAAGTCTTTTCTGTTGAATACAAAATAAATTCTTTTAAAACTTAACACAAATCGATTATGAAAGACCCAAAATTTACACTCAAAGAGTGGTGGTGCAGTTGGAAATCGTTTCCGATGTCACTTCTCTTTTTAATTCTTGTATGTAGTACAAGTACTACTTATGCACAAGTTAATACTGGTGGCAGTGCAACCACTTCGAACCATAACAAACAGATTATTGGTTACATTACCAATTGGGATGCCTGGAAAGCAGCCAGCGCTGGAGTTCCTTCGGCAGGAGCATTAACACAATTAAACATTGATTATTCGAAATATACTATTTTAAATTATTCCTTTTTCGGAGTTGCTGTTGATGGATCCTTGCATAGCGGAGATTTAAGAAATAAGAATATTTATCAACCCGGAGCAGTACAACAACCAGCCGATTTATTATACGGTGATGTCTACAGTAGTTGGGATTTTCATATACTTTTTGGAGAAATTGAGCCTATTCAATGGATCAATGAATCTGTAAAACAAAGAGCAGAAGCTCTAGGTTTCCAGGTAACGGTTGGCGGAACAACATGGACGCATCCAGAATGGGGGCTCAGTGGTGTTTTGCCATTACCACTTCCAAAAGAAGGTAGCGGTGCCAAAGGTTTATTAGAATTAGCGCAGCAACAAGGTGTTAAAGTAATGGCATCTATTGGGGGGTGGAGTATGTGTAAGCATTTTCCAGAAATGGCGGCAGATCCTGTTAAAAGGGCTCGTTTTATAGAAGACTGTAAAAAGCTTATTAATATGGGCTTTGATGGGATTGACTTGGATTGGGAATATCCGGGGCCTTTTCCAGGAATGAATTTTACCGGAACCAATGCAGACTATGCTAATTTTGAAAATTTAGTACAAGAAATTAGAGATGCCATAGGACCAGATAAGTTGATTACAGCTGCAATGGCTGCAGATTATAAAAAATTAGAAGGGTTCAATTGGTCAAAACTGACCAATACAATGGATTATTTTAATATGATGACGTATGATTTTAATGGAGGTTGGTCAAATATTGCTGGACATAATGCGCCAGTATACCCTTATGATGGAGCCGAAGCCCCTGATTTTAACTGGCAGACATTATTAGATAAAATGAAGGGTATGGGAGTACCCACTTACAAAATTAATTTTGGAGCTCCTTTTTATGGTCGAGGTGTTGTTACCGATGGAGCAGCAGATTTAAATGCTCCAACGGTGAAAAGAGCAGTTACCATTCAGCCGGACGGCCCCATACAAACAGCAGCCGATTATACCAATTGGCCGCAAGAAGTGTATGATGGTACGCCAAATCATTTTTTTATTAAGCAAAAAACAGGATCAGGTAGTGGTTGGACTCGAAAATGGGACGATCAAGCCAAAGTACCTTATATGGTAAAAGGAAATTTCTTTTTAAGTTATGATGATGAAGAATCAATAACCGAAAAAGCTAAATTTATTAATGCAAACAATTTGGCAGGAACAATAATTTGGACGGTTTTTGGAGATCTTGAGTTTTCGGGCTCAGCACAATCATTTGGTACAAAGCTAAAAAGGTGGTCTAATGTAAAATCTCCTTTAGTGAATACAATTAATGAAGTATTTGCTAGTGGGGGTGTAGGCAACCAACCACCAATGGTTTCGATAACATCTCCAAACGAGGGAGAAAACTTCACAGCAGGTGATACTATCAATATTGAAGCCAATGCAAGTGATCCCGATGGAAGTATTGTAAGAGTGCAATTTTATAAAGGAACCACGCTATTATCAGAAGATAACAGTGCTCCTTATTCCTATTCCTGGAATAATGTTGCTGCAGGGAGTCATTCAATTATTGCTAAAGCATATGATGATAAAGGTGCTAGTGCGACATCAACAATAAGTATCTCTGTAACAGGCGTTGGTGGCAATGAGTTGCCTACAGTAGTTATTACAAGCCCTGCTCAAGGTGAAACATTTACGGCTGGTTCTAATATTGCCATTTCAGCAAATGCATCAGATAGTGATGGTTCAGTAAATAGAGTAGCGTTCTACAATGGTACTAACCTGCTAGGTGAAGATGCTAATGCTCCTTATAGTTACAACTGGACAAATGTATCAGCAGGAAGCTATACGATTACCGTAAAAGCTTTTGATAATGAAAATGGAGAAGGGTCTTCATCGGTTTCAATAACCGTTAATGGTGGCGGAAGCGGATCTTGTACTGCACCAGCATGGGTTTCGGGCCAGGCATATACCGGAGGACAAATCGTATCTTATCAAGGTCGTGAATATAAAGCCAAATGGTGGACACAACAAACTCCAGGAGGTTCTGAGTGGGAAGATCTTGGAGCATGTGACGGAGGAGGAAACCCAGGAACGTGTACTGCGCCCGCTTGGGTGTCAGGACAGGCTTATAGCGGTGGTGATGTAGTATCTCTTGATAGTCGAGAATATAAAGCCAAATGGTGGACGCAACAAAACCCTGTCGGAAGTTCTGAGTGGGAAGATCTGGGAGCGTGCGATGGTGGAGGAAATCCTCCAAGTGGTGGTGCTCCAAAGGTTTCAATTACCTCTCCTAGTAGTGGACAATCTTTTGTAGTCGGTAATACGGTAACGATCAATGCTAATGCTTCAGACACTGATGGTTCTGTTTCTAAAGTTGAATTTTATGTTGACGGTAGTATGATTGGACAAGATACTTCTGCTCCATATACAACAAACTGGACTGCAACTATAGGCAATCAAACAATTACTGCAAAAGCGACTGACAATAGTAATAAATCAACAACGTCTGCAGGTGTCAACATCAATGTCACATCTGATGGTGGCGGTTGTGACAGTAGTGGTTTCAAAGTAGTAGGATATACACCATCATGGGGTAGTATAAATAATATACAATATGATAAGTTAACGCATATCAATTATGCCTTTGCAATTCCTAGAAGTGATGGAGGTTTAGAACCATTGGCAAATCCAAGTAAATTACAACAGATTGTAAGTTTAGGACATCAGCAAGGTGTAAAAATACTTATTGCTGTTGGTGGATGGGAACTTGGAGATGGAGGAGGAGTCGACAGACGTTTCTCACAACTAGCAGCAAACCCTACTACCCGAACAGCTTTTGTAAATAATTTAGTGAATTTTGTAAATCAATACAATCTTGACGGTGTAGATATGGACTGGGAGTATCCTCGAGAAGGAAATGAACCACAACATTTCGAATTACTAATGGAGGAATTAGGCCAAGCTATGCATAGTAGAGGTAAATTACTTACTGCAGCTGTAGTAGTTTCTGGGTGGAACGCAGATGGAGTGTTAAGAGGTGTTTTTGACGATGTAGATTTTCTTAACATTATGGCTTATGATGGTAATACTCACGGTTCTATGGCGCAAGCTACTGGTGGATTAGACTACTGGTTAGGAAGAGGTTTGCCAAAAGAAAAAGTGATACTTGGTGTACCTTTTTATTGTAGACCACAACCAGAAAGTTATGCAAACTTATTAGCAATGGGTGCTGATCCCAATAGTGACTCTTTTCAAGGTAGAAATTATAATGGAATTCCTACTATAAAAGCAAAAACTGAATTGGCGCAGCAAAGAGCTGGAGGTATCATGATATGGGAATTATCTCATGACACCAACGATCAATCAACTTCACTGCTTACAGCTATTAGTCAGGTGGCAGGGAATCCTTGTGAACCTAATAATATAGCTCCAACAGTAGCAATTTTGGCGCCTACAAGTGGAGCGTCATTTACAGCCGGAAATGTAGTTGGTATTGATGCAAGTGCTTCTGATAGCGACGGTACTATAACAAAAGTCACATTCTATGTAGATGGAAATATGATTAGTGAAGATACTACTTCACCGTATTCAGCAAATTGGACAGCAACTTCAGGAAATCATACCATTACGGCAAGAGCTACAGATAATGACGCAGCGGTGACGAATTCATCTGCGGTTTCGATTTCAGTAAATGGAGATACAACTAATCAACCTCCAACAGTTTCAATAACTAGCCCTGCTAATGATACATCATTAACTACAGGACAGAATGTTGCGATAAATGCTGATGCAAATGATACCGATGGAAACGTAAGTAAAGTCGCATTCTATGTAGACGGAAACATGATTAGTGAAGACACTTCTGCTCCGTATTCAGCAAATTGGACTTCAACAATAGGTAATCATAGTTTAACAGCAATCGCGACCGATGATAATAATGCGAACACTACTTCAGCAGTAATCAATATTACAGTACAGAATGATACTGGAGGAGGAGGTTGCGATGCCCCACAGTATGTTGATGGATCACAGTATAATACCGGTGATAAAGTACAAAACTTTGGTAAAGAGTACGAATGTATTGTAGGTGGCTGGTGCACAGTAGGCGGCCCTTATGCTCCTGGTGATCCAAATGGATGGGCTTGGCCTAATGCCTGGAAAGAGCTGGGTGATTGTAACGGCGGAAACCCTCCAGGAGGAAATCAATCTCCTACTGTTTCAATAACACAACCAGGAAGCGGACAGTCTTTTACCACAGGAAGTACGATTACAATTAATGCTTCTGCTTCAGATAGCGATGGAAATGTTTCTAAAGTAGAATTTTTTAGAAACTCAGTTAAAATTGGAGAGGATACCTCTAGTCCATACAGTTTTACATGGAATAATGCTGCATCTGGTAATTATACTCTCACAGCAAAAGCTACAGATAACGAGAATGCTACCGGAGAGTCAGCTACAGTAAATATTTCTGTAGGATCAACCAACCCACCAAATCCGGGAGGAGATCTTCCAAAAAGGCTACTAGTAGGATACTGGCATAACTTTATTAATCCTGCAGGTCCGATGAAACTAAGTGAAGTTTCAGATAAGTGGGATATAATTAACATTGCTTTTGCAGTGCCAACTGTTCCTGTAGGTTCAACGATGACTTTTACACCAGACCCGGCAATATATTCAAGCGTGCAAGAATTTAAAAATGATGTAGCTCGTTTACAAAGTAGAGGAAAAAAGGTGTTAATTTCTATGGGAGGAGAGACAGGTGTTGTAGGTGTTAATACATCAGCCGATGCCCAGGCCTTTAGTACTTCAATGATTAATATTATAAGAGAATATGGTTTTGATGGTATGGATATAGATTTTGAAGGACAGTCGATTTCTCTTGCGGGAGGGGATACTGATTTCAAAAATCCTACATCGCCCAAGGTCGTAAACCTTATAAGTGCTTTTAGAACAATATTATCTCAATTTGGTTCTGATTTTATACTCTCTATGGCACCAGAAACCTTGTTCGTTCAAGGAGGTTTTAGCTCTTATGGCGGCCCTGCAGGAGCTTATCTCCCTGTCATTTATGCATTACGAAATGAAATGGATTACATTCATGTGCAGCATTACAACACAGGTTGTATGTTAGGATTAGACGGATTATGTTATGGCTCAGCAAATGCAGATTTTCATGTTGCTATGGCTGATATGCTATTACAAGGGTTTCCTGTAGCTGGTGGTCAACAGTTCCCTGCATTAAGACCAGATCAGGTTGCCATTGGATTACCCGCCACAGGATCTGCTGCGGGAAGTGGTTACACTACTCCAGCAGAAGTACATAAAGCCTTGGATTATATTATCAAAGGCCAGTCTTTTGGAGGAAGGTATACACTTAGAAATCCTTCTGGTTACCAAAACTTCAGAGGACTAATGACCTGGTCCATTAATTGGGATAAAGCGAGTGGGTTTGGATTCTCTAATCCGCATAGAGCATATCTTGATGGTTTAGATAGTAGAGCTACACTTGTTCAAGGTCAGAATGCTATGGATGCCACCGTATCGCCTAACCCGGTAAGCGGAGACGTGATCAATTTAAGTATTGAAAGTGATATCTTAAATTCAACATTCGATCTACAGATATTTAATGCAACGGGTATTCGGGTATTAGAGTATAGAAATACCAAAATTCAAAAAGGTAATAACCTTAGAACTTTTGATGTGAGTAAACTAGAGGAAGGATTATATTTCTACACAATTTCTACAGCAAAAGGTAAAACTACAGGAAAGCTTATCAAACGTTAAGCCCCTATTTTTTTAACCATTCGATGATCATTTCAACCACATCATCGGATGGTTCTATTTTTTAAACCTCTTTATTATTTCACCTTAAAACCTATTTATGATACTAAAAAATACGATACACGGCAATATTGTTTTAATCTTCTTAGTGCATTTTTTATTGATAAGTTCAATGTCTTGGTCACAAAATACTCCTGTGGCGCAAAACGGAAAACTTAAAGTTTGCGGAACACAACTTTGTAACCAGTATAATCAACCTATACAACTTAGAGGAATGAGTACTCATGGCATACAATGGTATGGCTGGGGAAATTGCCTGACAGAATCTTCGCTAGATGCTTTGGCATATGACTGGGATGCAGATATTCTTAGAATTTCATTATATGTACAAGAAGGAGGATATGAAACCGATTCTGTAGGCTTTACCAATCAAGTAAGCCGTTTAATTGAAGAAGCAACAGAAAGAGGGATATACGCCCTTATTGATTGGCATCAATTAAATCCAGGAGACCCAAATGCGAATCTCGAGAATGCAAAAAGTTTCTTTACAGATATAGCAAATCGACATAAAGATAAAAACAATATCATTTATGATATATGTAACGAGCCTAATGGTTCTGGCGTAAATTGGAACCGAATCAAAACCTATGCAGACCAAATAATACCAGTGATTCGAGGAATTGATAATGATGCTGTTGTACTGGTTGGCACCCAAGGGTGGGCAACCTTTGGAGTTTCGGGAGAAGGTAATTTACAAGATGTGATTAGCAACCCGTTGCAGTTTGATAATGTGATGTACACCTTTCATTTTTATGCCAAAAGTCATCGGGAGTCTTATTTAAATACCTTAGACAGAGCATCAGATCAATTACCCGTGTTTGTTACAGAATTTGGTAGTCAGGAGTTTACAGGAGATGGCCCTAATGACTTTGTTATGACTCAGCAGTTTATTGATTTGATGGAAAGAAAGAAAATCAGTTGGACCAGTTGGAACTATTCTGATGATTTTAGATCTGGTGCTGTATGGCAAACCGGAACCTGTTCTGGTGGTCCATGGACAACAAATAGATTGAAAGAAGCCGGAAGCTGGATACGTGATAAGATTAAATTTCCGGCAGATGATTTCCCTGGCGGAAATGCAGGAGACACACAAACACCTTATTTGGGAATAACAACTACTATTCCTGGTAAAATCGAAGCTGAAAATTATGATCTTGGGGGTCAAAACATAGCTTTTAACGATATTACCAACGCCAATGAAGGAGGCTCGTATCGCAATGATCAAGTAGATATAGAGCCTTGTTCTGAAGGCGGATACAACATAGGCTGGGTAAAAGCAGGGGAGTGGTTAGAATATAGTGTAAATGTGCAAGCCACGAAAAACTATACTCTAGAAGCCAGAGTGGCCGCGATTTCGGCGGGTAGACAGTTTCATCTAGAAGTCGATGGGCAAAATGTAAGTGGTTCCATAACGGTTCCTAATACCAATGGTTGGCAACAATGGCAAACTGTTTCTGCCAACGTTTCTCTTACAGCTGGCGAACAGATCTTAAGAGTAGTCATGGATAGTGATGATTTGAATTTGAATCGAATGACATTCAAAGATGATGCGGGTCCCGGCAATCAACCGCCAACAATAACTCTTACCGTTCCACAGCAAGGTGCAACCTATACCGAAGGACAGATCGTCACCATAGTAGCAAATGCTTCCGATAGTGATGGTAGTATTAGTAAGGTCGAGTTTTTGGTAGATGGAAATAAAATAAGTGAAGACACTTCATTTCCATATCAATCAACATGGGCATCAACAAGCGGCAATCATACCATATCTGCTCGAGCAGTTGATAATGATAATGCAAGCGCTACGGCTACCACCATAAATATTTCTGTACAAGCAGATACAGGTGGAGGCAATTGCAGTGATCCACAATATGTAGAGAATGCGGGATATACCGAAGGAAGCATAGTACAAAATAACGGTAACAAATACGAGTGTAAGCCATATCCATTTTCGGGTTGGTGTAATGGTGCGGCCTGGGCGTATGCTCCAGGGGAAGGAACCTATTGGGAAGACGCCTGGACACTTATAGGCGAATGTAGTGGTGGAAATCCTCCTGGAGGAAACCAACCTCCAACGGTATCGATAACGCAGCCAGCAAATGGACAATCATTTACAGCAGGAAGTACTATTACGATTAGTGCTTCAGCGTCAGATACAGATGGAAACATTACAAAAGTAGAATTCTTCAGAAATGGAGTTAAAATAGGAGAAGATACAACAAGCCCATATAGCTTTACCTGGAATAATGCTTCCTCAGGAAGTTATACCTTAATGGCAAAAGCCACCGATAATGAAAACGCAACCGGGCAGTCTACTACCGTAAACATTTCTGTTGGGTCTACAAACCCACCACCAACGACAGGATTGCCAGCAAGAATTATGAACGGATATTGGCATAATTTTCAAAATGGTTCTGGTTTAATACCTCTCAGAGATGTTTCTTCAGCCTGGGATGTAATTAATATATCGTTTGCAGAACCCAAAACCTCGTCAACCGATGGTGAAATGGCATTTGAACTATCTTCAGATTTTGATGCCATAAATTATACAGAGGCAGCATTTCGATCAGATATACAAGTATTGCAAAGCCAAGGTAAAAAAATTATCATTTCTATTGGTGGGGCCGAAGGTCAAGTGAGACTTACTACCACATCAGCCAGAGATAAGTTTGTGTCTTCTATGATTAGAATTATTGAAGCGTATGGTTTTGATGGTATGGATATTGATTTTGAAGGGCAATCCTTATCATTTAATCTTGGCGATACCGATTTTAGTAATCCTACAACCCCGGTCATTGTTAATACCATTGATGCAGTCCGAAGTGTTTGTAATCATTTTGGTAATGATTTTATCTTAACGATGGCACCCGAAACATTCTTTGTGCAACTAGGGTATTCGTTCTACGGTGGTATTTCTGAAGGAGCAGATCGAAGAGCGGGAGCCTATTTACCCCTGATTCATGCGCTTAGGGATAAACTTACTTTCTTACAAGTGCAATATTACAATTCGGGCCCGATTACAGCACTGGATAATCAATTCTATACCATGGGGAATTCAGATTTTTACGTTTCTCTGGTCGATATGTTATTACAAGGATTTCCTATCACCAAAGATCAAAGCAAATTTTTCCCGCCCTTGCGTCCTGATCAGATATTAATAGGAGTACCTGCCACGGTAAATGCCGGTAACGGGCATACGGGTTCACAAGGTGTAATCACGGCATTGGACTATTTGATCAAGGGCAATTCTTTTGGAGGACAATATCAATTATCACAAATGTATCCTGATTTACGCGGAGTGATGAGTTGGTCTATTAATTGGGATAAATTTGAAAACCTTTCATTTTCAAATGCGGTACGGGCCTATCTCGATGGATTAGGAGGCAGAAGTGCTTCAATAATCAATAAAATAGAGTCGCCATTAACCAAAACAGTACTAAAAGTGTATCCAAATCCGGTCAACAATGAGCTGTTGTTGGATTTTGGTTTAGCCGTTAGGTCCTATTCAATTTCTATGTATAACAGTGTCGGGATTCAGGTTTTTAATCGTGAAAAAACGGATACTAAAAATACCTCTACGAATACTAAATTGAACCTACAGCATTTAGAGCCAGGGCTATATTTTTATAGAATCAAAATAAACAACCAAACCTTTGTAGGAAAGATCATCAAAAAGTAATACACAAACCTAAATAAATAAACTTAACACAAATTCAAATTATGATGACTAAAATGAAAATCACACAGTGGTCAATTATGGGACTTTTACTGGTCGCATGTAGTACAGAGCAATTCGACGAATCAGCCACAGCTGTAGATCAAACCTTAGAGAGTGCTATTGTAGAAAAGGCATATCCTGATGACACCGGTAAGGTAACAGAAATGTATTATGCGGGTGAAAAACTTGCTATCGAAGAAGTAAACGGACAATTTATTTATGAAGGAGATATCATCTTTGAAAAAGATATGTTGTCTAAAACTCCAGAGAAGCTGGTTTTTGAAGAAGGTGAAGCTGCAGTAAACAAAAGTGTAGGACGAACCGGAGGGAGATGGCCAGATAATACCGTGTATTATACCATCGATAGTGGTTTGCCAAAACAATATCGGGTGAGCGATGCTATTGCGCATTGGGAAGCCAATACTTCTTTGACCTTTGTAAGACGAACCAATCAAAGGAACTATATCCGTTTTAGAAAAGGATCTGGATGTTCATCTAGCGTTGGTATGATTGGTGGTAGACAAAATATTAATCTTGCCGATGGTTGTTCTACAGGTAGCACCATTCATGAGATTGGTCATGCAGTAGGATTATGGCATGAGCAAAGCCGTGCCGATCGCGATAATTGGATCACTATACAATGGCAAAATATACAATCTGGTAAAGAGCATAATTTCCAGACCTATGTGCAACGAGGACGCGATGGGGATGAATATACCAATAGTCTTGACTTTGGATCGATAATGATGTATAGCTCAAAAGCATTTTCTAACAATGGGCAACGTACCATCACCAGAAAAGATGGTAGTGGTTATAGTACACAACGTAGCGGATTATCTTCTGGCGATCTAACCGGAATTAATCAAATGTATCCAGGTAATGGGGGCGGTGAAGTATACGAAAACGGAAACTACTATACTATTGAAGGAGTACGAGTATATCGTTGGAGCGATGTTTGGTGGTATTATGATACTAACCAGAGCCGTTGGAGACGTGTAGAATTAAGAGGAACAAACTGGTATTATATCAGTTAAAGCTTTGTAATGATGTCATTCCGGCGCAGGCTGGAATCTATATCAAAAGAAACTAAACCACCCTGCACTGCAAGTGCAGGGTTTTTGATACGCAATACATTGCTTTTTGTTACGTGTTAAAAGTTATTTGGTGTAAGGATGAATGACAGACAGACAACTTTTAACCTATAACTTTTAACTAGTAACAGTATTGAAAAACAGATTTTTTCGTAGTACTAAAGTGCTACAATAAAATTGCAGGGTTTTGAACCCAAATCTGAGACCAATAAATTAAAAGAACTGTTATAGGTTTGACATAATCTATTTGTATTTGAATAGAGATAAACCCTGGGTTGATGATGCAACTCAGGGTTTTTTTGTAGTTCTTTTTTGCAATTGTATCCCAACGCGTTGACATGTATACGGGTATCTTGAGAACAGTATATAATGAGATGCTGAACTTGATTCAGCATCTCATTAGCATACGTATTACCTTGTAAGATGAGATCCCAAATCTAGTTTGGGATGACATTATATACCGATTTAGTTATAGATTAGTGATAACCAAAAGGATTTATTCAAAAACATTGTGCCAAATCTGAAAAAACAATACATTTAAGTTTTATAATTTCAATGATTTAAATCTATATGTATGACGGATTTACAAATTGCAAAAAAAGTTACTCTTAAATCTATTGCAACAATTGCAGAAAAATTTGGGATAGATCCAGATCAGATTGAAATGTACGGTAAGTATAAAGCCAAATTACCTTTACAGGCGATCAACAAACAAAATGCAAGTAAAAGTAATTTGATACTTGTTTCTGCTATTTCTCCAACACCTGCTGGCGAGGGAAAAACTACGATGTCAATTGGTTTGTCTGAAGGTTTAAATCGTTTAGATAAAAAGACAACAGTGGTATTAAGAGAACCTTCTCTGGGGCCTGTTTTTGGCATCAAAGGAGGTGCTACTGGTGGTGGATATGCTCAAGTATTACCTATGGAGGATATTAATCTACATTTTACCGGTGATTTTGCTGCTATAGAAAAGGCACATAATTTACTGGCCGCAATTATTGATAATAATATTCAAAGTAAGACTGCATCTTTATCGCTTGATCCAAGGACCATTAGTTGGAAACGAGTAGTAGATCTAAATGACCGTGCATTGCGACGTGTTATTGTAGGTCTGGGCGGAACTACATCAGGTGTGCCCAGAGAAACTGGTTTTGATATTACTGCAGCTTCAGAAATTATGGCTATTCTTTGCCTGGCAGAGAACTTAAGCGATTTAAAAAACAGATTGGGTCATATTTTTATCGGATATACCTATGATAAAAATCCTATTTATGCCAAAGACCTAAAAGCTGAAGGTGCCATGACGGCTTTACTCAAAGATGCCATAAAGCCTAATTTGGTTCAAACTATAGAAGGTAATCCGGCTATAATTCATGGGGGACCCTTTGCCAATATTGCCCAGGGAACCAATACTGTTATTGCTACACTCATGGGAATGTCGTATTCAGAATATACGGTGACCGAAGCAGGTTTTGGATTTGATCTGGGGGCAGAAAAATTCTTTGATATCAAATGTCAAAGTGCAGGATTAAAACCAAAAGCCGTAGTACTGACTGCAACCATACGTGCTTTAAAATATCATGGCGGGGCAGATTTAAATTCTTTAACTACTCCTGATACTGAAGTGCTTAAGAAAGGGCTGCCCAATTTAGAAAAACACCTCGAAAATATTGCTAAATTTAAGGTAGCCCCCGTAATAGCAATTAATAAATTTACGTCAGACAGTGATGACGAAATCAAAATGATTCGTGATTTTGCAGCCTCTAAAGGGGTGAAAGTAGCACTGGCAGAAGTCTGGGAAAAAGGCGGAGAAGGCGCAATCGAATTGGCGCAATGTGTCATCGATGTAATAGCTTCAGATACTTCAGATTTTACACCTTTATACCAATGGAAATCTAGTGTTACCGATAAAATAGAAACGATTGCTACAGAAATCTATGGAGCAGAGTATGTTGATTACACCTCAAAGGCAAAAGTACACTTAAAGAAAATTGCTCATTTAGGTTTGGATCACTTACCTGTATGTATTGCAAAGACGCAAAAATCATTATCCGATAATCCTAAACTATTAGGGCGTCCAAAAGACTTTATTATTACAGTGAGAGAGATTGAAATAGCGGCAGGAGCAGGATTTTTAATTCCGATAACAGGCGATATAATGCGAATGCCGGGATTGCCCGCACATCCTGCATCAGAAGGTATAGATGTTAATGACGAAGGAGAAATTACAGGATTGTTTTAAACCAAAAAGAATATTTTCTTGACAGAATGAGAGCGTATATTGCTGTCAAATTATCTTTTTAGGTTCAATTTATATTAAAATGCTATCAACATACAGATTATATGCAAATTAACTTCAACAAAAAATATGTATTAGAGAACGAGTTCGTGAGATTAAGACCCTTAAAAGTGTCTGATTTTGAACATTTATTAGAGTATTCTATACATGAACCAGAGCTTTGGAGATTTAATTCGGGTGGCGCCAATGGTGCCGAAAACCTGGAAAAGTATGTCAAGAACGCTATTCGGCAGAGAGAGGATCAAAACGAATACCCTTTTATTGTTTTTGATAAAAGGAAAAATAAATATGTGGGAAGCACCAGGTTCTATAATTTCAAACCGTTTAACAATACCGTAGATTTAGGCTATACCTGGTACGGAAAACAGTCTCACGGCGACGGCACCAATAAAAACTGTAAATACTTAGTATTAGAATTCGCTTTTGAAAGTATTGGGGTCGAACGCGTTGGATTTGCAGCAAGTAATCTCAACAAAAGGAGTATAAATGCAATGAAAAGTATTGGTTGTACCGTAGAGGGTGTTTTTAGGAACTACTGCCTTGATAATTATGGAAATAGAATAGACGCTATTTTTTTGAGTATGTTAAAAGATGAATGGTATAAGAATATCAAAAAGGATTTAACGATTAAAATAGAAGCGTTAACCCAGAATCAAGACTCAACCATGAATTGAAAGCAAGTAATACGTATGCTATTCATTTCTCTGAAACTAAATTATAGTATTGTGTAACAAATTCTTTCCTATGCCATCATATCATATTGAAGAGTGTTAACTTTAATTAAAACACCCTACAGTCGATGAAAATACTTACCAAAGGATCATACTTCGGAAAACAGCTATCGGCATTGTCTTTTGATGGTATTGTGGTATCCAAGTATAAGTATACAGAACCTAAAACAGCTTGGCACTAGCATGAGAACCCCTATTTTATGTATGTATTGCTTAATTTTAAACTCCTGTAAAAGTCTTGGCATTATATGTTTTGAAATCACGTAACTAAAATTCAAAAATTGCGTCTAGTAATAAAAACTATATAACGCTTTAATCAAAAATGAAAAATAAGATAGTATTCGCATTCGCATTAGTAATGGGGTTTATACATATTGCTTCAGCCCAGGAGAGGTATTCTAAAGACCCTAAGAGTGCCAGATTTGTGACCGAAGATGTAGATAGATTTTGGGAAGCTTACGATCAAATGGATAAAAAAGGAGTACAAGCCTTTGAAGAATATATAGAAAAAGGGTCACCAGGATTAAAAGGATTTATCAAATATAGAATTATCAACGCCGATTCTTTATATCGTAAAGTTTTAGAACGAAAAGAAGACTATCTTAAATCCAAAGATGTTTTGAAGGATTTGGATTCTAAAACAAAACAAATCAAAACGATTTATGCAGCATTAAAAGAGAAGTATAGCGACGCCGTTTTTCCGCCCATATATTTTGTAGTGGGTAGATTTAATTCGGGAGGCACAGTTTCTGAAGACGGTATTATTTTAGGAACCGAGATGCAAGAAAATCTTGATGGATTGCCGGGGTTGGTCGCTCATGAGCTGATACATTATCAACAAAAATATGAAAGTAATACTCTGTTAAGCCAATCGTTAAGAGAGGGTAGTGCAGATTTTATGGGGGAACTAATATCTGGGCAGCAGATAAATTCAATCCCTTTTCAGTATGGCGAAAATCACCTCGATACCCTGGCCAAAGAATTTGTTTTGGTCATGAATCAAGAAGATAATGTGGATTGGTTGTATAGTACAAGTGGTAAAGACGATAGGCCCAATGATTTAGGATATTGGATGGGGTACAAAATTGTGAACGCTTATTTCAACAAACAAGAAGATAAACAACAGGCCATCAAGGATATTTTAAAGATAACTGATGAGCATAGATTCTTAAAAGAAAGTGGATTTTTGGATACGTATATACAAGAAGTAGCCAAAATGACCGAAAAAGAAAAAGAAAATTATGTACGTAAATATTCTAAAGAGGTATATGAAGTGACCTTTAAGGTAATTGTTCCTGATAAGAACGATACCGTTTACATCACAGGAAATCAAGATCCACTTGGTAATTGGGATCCTAAGCAGGTAGCCATGAAAAAAATAGCGGATACCGTAAGGGAAATTACTTTAAAACTGCACTCACCCGCCCAATTTAAATTCACCAGAGGAAGTTGGGAAACCGAAGCCATCGTAGAAGATACCGATGCCATGTCTAACCTAAGAATCTTTCCTGAAAAGGCAGATCATTTTGGATATGTGATCACAAATTGGAAGGATAAAAGCAAATAATATAACTAGTATACCTACGTAAAGAGACAACACATCCCCAATCCTTTATACATAAACGTCCCGGCGCATGTTTGGGTTGTCCCGGCGGGTTACACACGTTCCCCGGTGACATACATACCCGTCCCGGGAGGTTACAGACCTTTCCCGGCGATATACATTAGTTTCCCGGGGAGTATACGCATTAGCCTGGGCGGCAGGAAAGTATGTGGTAGCGCCGGGAAATAGCTTGTAGCTATCAGGAAACATAATGATGATAGTGGGAGAGGTAACATATGGGCGGGAAAGAGTAAAAAAATCCCGGGATTTATAAAATTTGTCCCGGGATATCGTTTGTGGATGCTAGAATAGCAATTTTTATACTGGTGGAGTGTATTATTTTCTGTTATATCTACTAATATACCCTTTGAAACGCTCTGGGTTGTTTTTAAAGACATACTTACCAGCAGCACGTACCTCGTCTACGGCTTCTTTAAGGTGCGTAAATGCTTTGTCGCGTATAAATTTGGCTACAGAATTCTCTTGGATAGCACCGTTGGCTTTGGCAAGCAGTTCGGCCATATCGTTAGAGTATTTGGCGGCTTGGTCCAGTTTTTCTATCTTAAATTTTGAAACCGTGAGTTCCTCTGGATTGCTTTTGCCCAGTATACTTAGGTCACTTAGGTCTTGTATCATATTGGCATCACCGCGCCCGTTAGCAATTTGGCGTACGCGACTTATCAGATCCGGGCGTTTTCTAAACGCATATCTAAAATCATCCAGCAGATCATCACGCAGTTGATAGGCTTTGGGGGATTCTAGTTTCCAGGTTTTGTTTGCTTCTTCCTGGCTGTAGCGTTCGCTAATCCAGATCGATTGTGCATGGCGCAAGGCTCCCGCACGAATAGGTAGATCCACCCCGTATTGAGCCCAGTCTAATCCCGAATTGTTTGTGAGTGTCATTTTATCCTCGCTAGCCCAAATAAAAAGGTTTTCTGCCTCTTGTAGCATGGCATCAATGGGCATATTAGGCATTTTTACTTCGTTGGGTGCTATGGTATTAAGCACGGCTACTTTCTGATCAAAATTTTCTTTTGACATGGTTTAAGTATTTAAAGATTTATAAAATTTTATGGCAAGGATAGCACACGTCAGTTTCATTTTTTAAAACTGGGAAAAATATTTTTTTAAAAATGTCATTGCGAGCACAGCGAAACAATCTGTCTATGTTCTAAAATGTTGCCGTAAACAAAAAATATCGGCAACTGTGGAAACCCGTAAAAATAATTGAGAAAGATTGTTCACCTTTGGGATCATGTACTCTATAATTGTGTATAATTATAGGCGATTGCAAAAGCTTATACGTATTTAAATACGAATATAAACGGACATAAATATAAATGGAAATATAGGGATATATGTCTTATATTTAGTTGTTGTGTGCAAGCTGAAAAAAAAATAAAATATGAATAAAACATTAGAAGAAAGTAAGTGTCTTGCTTCATTAGCAGTTTTTAGAGAATTATATAATAGTGAAAAGGATATTTATTCCATAATCTCTGAATTTCTTTCTGAACTAATAGTTTCAAATTCTAAACATAACTTTAATCTAACAGAAATAACCGCTGAACTTAATCTTGAATATGACTTTTCAATTCCAGAAGCAGTCGTAAAAACGTCACTAAATCGACTTCCATTTTTAACCAAGCTCAAAGGTGTTTATTCCGTAGAAAATTTAGTTGGTATAAAATCAACAAAGCTTAATGATAAAAAAAGTATACTACAAAGTAGTAATGAAAAGATAATTGAAAACCTTTTTAAATTTATTGAAAAACAAGAGGAAAAGGCACTTAGTGATGAATCTAAAAAAGAAGTTGTACACTCTTTCATTTCTTTTCTAATTGACAGCACAAACGGAAATAGCTATTCAGAGTATATTAGTGCGTTTATAATTGAAAATCAAGAAGACGAAGATTTTAAGAATAGATTAAATACGATAAAAGAAGGAGTAGTCTTATACTCGGGAATAAAATTCAACAATAACATAAATGAATTAGGTCAATGGAAAAATGACTTGACGATTTTCATTGAAACAGAAATATTATTTCACTTTGCAGGTTATAACGGAACATTATATCAAGCTTTATGGAATGATTTTTTTGATTATGTTAAAGAGATAAATAGAAAACATCCAAACAGAATTAGACTTAGATATTTTAACGACGTTAAAGGTGAAATAGAAAGATTTTTCAAAAAAGCAGAATATATAATTGAAGGAAAGGATAAACCCAATCCAAAAATAACGGCGATGAACACAATCATTAATGGTTGTGATAGTAAAGCCGATATCGTTTCAAAAAAAGCCCAGTTTTTTCAAAACTTACAAACGTCAGGAATTCAAGAAGATGACTTTAATGGTTATTTCGATGATTCTAATCACGAATATAATATTGTAGACCAGAATATTCTAGATGAAATTTCTAAAGAACTGGATATTGAAGATGTAAGTAAATATTTAAAATTCCTCAATTATGTCAGCATCAGAAGAAAGGAAGCTAATGAAAATAACTTTGAAAAAATTAAATATATTTTACTTTCAGGTAATTCCAAAACATTACAAATAGCTTGGAATGAAAATATTAAAGTTTATGGTCAAGTACCATTGGCTACAACATTAAGTTTTCTAACTAATAAATTTTGGTTCAAGTTAAATAAAGGTTTCGGTAAAGATAATTTTCCAACGACTTTTGATGTAGTAACTAAAGCCCAAATAGTTTTATCAAATCAAGTTAATGAAACCGTTGGTAGAAAATATGACGATTTGCAACTTAAATTTAAAAATGGACAATTAACTCAAGACCAAGCAAAAGCATCTATAATTGAACTACGAAAACAGACAAAGAAACCTGAAGATATAATTGATGAAGATATAACATCAATTTTGGATTCAATCTCTGAAGATAATCTGGATTCATTTCTTAAAGAGCAAGAACATTTTAAAAGTGAAGCAAAAAAAGAAGCAATTGAAAACAAAAGACTAAAAGAGGACTTATCGATAAAAGAAATTGAACTAAAAGAATTTGAGCAAGTAAAAGACAATCTTAATCAAGAACTTATTTCAACAAAAGAGACACTTCTTATTGAAAAGAAAAAAAGTATTGAAATTCTTGAAAATCAAAAAAAGCCGATAGATTCAGTCATTAAAAAAAGCATAACTAATTTTAAAATATTAGTTGCTTTTATATTAGTAATCTCTTTCTTCTTGACATATTTCTTACTTTGGAAATTTGGATGGGATAATTCTGAACAATGGACTTGGATATTAAGCTTCACAGTTCCACTTTTAATATCATTATTTTATATGTTAATTAAGGAAAAAACAATAAATCCATTAGAGCTTTTAGAGAATAGTAAGAATAAAATAAAAAAGCGTAAATACAAACAATTCAATTTTGATTCTAGCAAGTTGAAAGAATTGAAAACAGAGAGGAAAGAACTAAAAAATGAAATACAGGAACTAAAAAGCCTGCACACAACATAGTATATAAAAAATAGCGCAAGTCATTGCTAACACTAAGGTTTGAGAATTTTTAGTAAGTCGCCAAATTTTTAAATTTGACGATTTCCAATAAAAAAGATAAATAGTAAAATTTAAAAATTCGGCTTATATTCATCCGAAAAGTAACAGCTTATTTATAGCGCTACTTTTCATATGTGTGCCGAGAATGCAATGAACGGCTGACAAATTTCATTGTTAACTATTTATAAGATGGTGGAACCGACCCACCGGTGTTGTCTTGCAGGAGAGAGCATCAAACCCCGCTAGCCCTCGTCTGTGACGAGTGCCGTCAAAGATAGTTTGGATTTAAAATCCTGACAAATTACTAGCATGATGTTTACCCAGATTGCGAACCTGAGTGATCAGCGATTACTATATTTTTAATAGTTATGAGATATGGTTATCTTGGCGACTATATATGTAAGTTATAAAACATTACAAGGACATCAAAGAAAAATTAAAAAAAATAGGACTCTTTATTATTAGTGGGATTTTCGCCATTGGTATATGTATATTAATAATGGTAATAGTTGGAGAAAATTTGACTGATGATATTTATTTAATTGGAGCATGTTTTCTAATTTTTGTACCATATTTTACGTTTTTTTTATATTATTTAATTCTTCTCCCCCTAGTGCTCCCCCGCTAGCGCTCGTCTGTGACGGGTGCCGTCAAAGATAGTTTGGATTTAAAATCCTGGTAAATTACTAGCATGATGTCTACCCAGATCGCGAACCTGAGTGATCAGAGATCATTATATTTTTAATAGTTATGAGATATGGTTATCTTGGTGACTGTATATATGCGTTAGTAGCAATGACTTCCAGCAAAATTATAGAAACAAACTTTGTACTCATGAATAAACAGGATATACTAAACCTTATCTGTAGAATGGTAACAAAGGAACCTATTGCGGTTGGAGAATCTAATACTGATAAAGATTCATGGAAGGCATATAGAGAAGCAGAGAAAATATGTGATGTAACATTAAACCCTATTTTGATAAGTCTTATAGAAGATAATACACTTGATATTAAAAAGTTAAAAGCTTTGTATCATGCCTTTATTTTTAATTGTTATAACCTTAATCTTGGTTGGAAGACAATTTTTGATACTTTACCCGATAATCCCAACAAAAAGATAGTACAAGGAATATTACTTCAGGTATCCAATATAAATATAACTCCAAAATATAGAGATTGGCTTGTTGAGGACAAAAAAGCTGTATTTAAGATGTTAGAATATTCTCGTGTTGAAAATTCATGGGAACGGGATCGTGCATGGAGAGCTTTAGGATTTGTCTCAGTTTTAAAGGAAAAAGTTGAGGAAAGAGCACTTGAAGCACTTGAAAATTATGATGACGAAACGTATGACGAAAATAAATTTCTTGAAGCAGGAGAGATACTGGATGTAATTGCTAAAATAGGAAGCGGAAAATCTCTTCCTGTACTAAAATTTACAATGGAACGCTATAGGGGAAAGCAATGGATTAGTGTAGCTGCTGGAACCATTGGAAAAATCGGAAAGAGTAAAGAGGAAGAATATCTTATTGAACAATTAGCGGTACAACGTAATTCTTGGGTAAAATCCATTATTGCTTATCAACTTACAAAATTTGGCAGTGAAAAATCAATCCCAGCAATTATAGATAAAGTAAAAAAACTAATAAATAAAAAACGTGAAATTGATGGCTATTTTATGGATGACCACTGGTTTGAATTAATTGATTTACTTCAATTCCTAAAGAAATATGAAAGTTCAGCTGATATAAAAAAACTCTTTTCTTGGATTGCGTCTAAAAAACTTGATAAATTAACTCCAAAGGAACTTGAGTGGGTAGAAGCCAACATTAGTACTAAATAGAAAACATTGAAGTATTTATTACGATATAAAAAAGCTACTAACACTATGTAAAAATCCATTAAAACGCATTTTACATTTAGCGTTATACAACATTTAGAAATCATAATTTCGCATGAAGACAATTACTTGGAAATTAAATCTAAAATCTGATCCTAATTTAGTTTTTAAATTACTGACCACTTCTAATGGAAGAAGTAAATTCTGGTGTGAAAATACAGCTAAAAAAGGTAATCTAATTCACTTTTTATTTCCAAATGGTCAAACATACGATAGTCAGATAATAGAGACTATTCCTAATAAAGAATTTCATCTGGACTATTTCAATAGTTTGGTGAAGTTTATCTTAATTCCTTCAGAAAATGGTGGAACTGATCTTACGTTAATTAATGAAAATGTATCTGAAAGTGACTTTTCCGAAATAAACGCAGGATGGATTTCGGTACTGATGAACCTAAAAGCAATTGCTGATTTCCAATGTGATTTGAGAAATCATGACCCAAAAAAAACTTGGGATCAAGGCTATGCGGATAATTAAAAAAACGAGCTACAACAAAGACGTGTATAATCAATTGCTTAGTCTGTGTGTACTAGGAAAGTCCTATCAGATTTTCCTAACGGTTAGTTTTCTTTTATTAACTTAGTTCTCGGCAACCCAAATAACCATTCACGAACTCGTTGTACAATATTAAATAATTAGGTGAAATTAAATGAATATTAGAAATTTGTTCTTTAATAATAATTCCCTCTATGTTTAGGACAGAATATTTATAAAAATAAGATATTAATAAAATTCAAAAAAATGAAAAAGTTGTTTATTGGGATTCTATCAGTAGTAATATTATTTAGTTGTAATAAAAATGATGATGGACAGGTTGAGCAAATTAATGATTCTTCAGTAATTGGTAAATGGAATTTAACCAAAATAACAAATACTTCTGCAGGTGGTTCTATGTATCCCAATGAAAATAAAATTCATTTTTATCAAATAAATCAAGGGGGGACATTTAAAAGAGTATCTATAGAGAATGAGATCTCTTATGAACTTGAAGGAACTTATACTGTTACTAATGAAAGCCCTCTTTATGGAAATGAAGACAATACGATTGAAAAGTTTTTAGAATTATCATATTCATCCCCTGACGTAAACTTCAGTAACTGTGGATTTGATGAACAAAAACAAATATTAATTCTTACATCAGATAATAAACTACAGAATACTTTAAGTGGAGCTTGTGACGGGGAGAATTATGAATACACAAAAGAAAATTAAAACTGGTTGCAACACGAGTAACCGATGCACAAGCCTCTAAAAAGAATAATATTAATTAGAAAATAATGATCTAAGCCCTACTTTTTGTGAGCAATAATATATTGTATCTTAGGCATGTAACTATGATCTAAACGGCTTATTTGATGCCTTAGAAAGGATTTCAATGATAAAATACATGAAAGTAATACCCCTAGCATTAGTCTGTGACGGGTGACGTCAAAGATAGTTTAGATTTAAAATCCTGGCAAATTACTAGCATTATGTCCACCCAGATCACGAACCCGAGTAATCGGTGATCACTTTACTTTCAATAGTTACGAGATATAGTTATTTTGGTGACTGTATATGTACGTTGTACCGTACATTTCAAAATTGATGTTTGAACAAATTATAATTAAAAAATGAAATGTGTATCTTACCGACCTAAAGGATAGGGTTAAAAATGGATTTGAATAAAGTATATGTTTATAGGATGACTCATATTGAGAATATCCCTCATATCATTCAAAACGGTATTACTCACAAAAATTCTCTAAACGCAAACCTTAACTATAAAGCCATCGGAGATAATAGTCTAATAGGTACTCGAGATGTTCTTGAAATTCCAAACGGCAAAAGACTTGGTGACTATATTCCATTTTATTTTGGAATGAGAACACCAATGCTTTACGTTGTTCAAAATGGCTTTAATGGTGTCAATATTTTGTCTCCTGAAAAAATTGTATATTGTGTTACAAGCTTAAGAAAAATATCCGATTCGGATTTACATTTCATATACACTGACGGACACGCTACAGATGGTTTTACCAAGTTCTATACATCTCAGGATTTGTTGGGTATTGAAAATCAGATTGATTTCAGTGCAACAAATGCCAAGTATTGGATAAAAGATGATGATTTAGATTTTAAAAGAAGAAAAGAAGCTGAATTGTTAGTTGAAGAAGATATTCCATTCGAATTGTTACTAGGTTTTATTACTTACAATGAAAACTCTAAATCTAACATTTCAGAATTTGGTGTTGAGGACAAAAAAATAGTCATTAAACCTAATTATTACTTTTAATTATGATTAATTACATAGTTGGAAACTTATTTGAAAGTAAAGCAGAAACTCTTGTCAATACAGTTAATACTGTTGGAGTAATGGGTAAGGGAATAGCTCTACAGTTTAAGAAGTTATATCCAAATAACTTTAAAGTTTATAAGGAACTTTGCGATAAAAAGGAATTTGATATTGGACAACTAATTGTTTCAGAAGATCAAAATACTATTACTGGTAAAAAAACAATAGTTAATTTTCCAACCAAAAAACATTGGAAGTCCCCATCTGAATATGAATATATCGAATTAGGTCTAAATGAACTTATTAAAGTAATTAAAGAACGGAAAATTCAATCTATCGCTATTCCTCCATTAGGAAGTGGAAATGGTGGACTTCAATGGTTCAAAGTCAAAAATATTATTGAGAATAAACTAGAAGACCTTGAAGAGTGTGAGATATATGTTTATGAACCAAACTCTAGTGTTAAAGAAATATTGAATAAAGAACGAGTAAAATTAACACCCGCAAGAGGAATGTTACTTTATATGTTATTTGAACTAGTCAAAAATGGCGAGTTTGTATCTGAGTTTGCTAGCGAAAAACTTTGTTATTTCCTTCAACGTTTTGGAGGTGAAAAACATTTCAATCTAAAATATTTTCCTAATTTCTACGGACCATATTCTGGCAAAGTAAAGCACGTTTTGAATTATTTGAATGGTAGCTATATAATGGGGTACGGAGGCAAAGATAAAAAACCATTTGAAGAACTTAGTTTATTGATAGAATCCAAATCTCAAGTTATTGATTATATAGAAAATGACTCTGAACTAAAAAGGATAGTCTCAGATACCAGCGAATTCTTGAATGGCTTTTACTCTTCATTTGGACTGGAGTTATTATCTACTGTAGACTTTATAGCTGATTCAAATAAAAACTCTAATAAAGAATTTATCAAGAGTAAACTGAATAGCTGGAATGATAGAAAGAAAACTCTTTTTTCTAATGATAGATATATTGACATTTCTATTCGTCATCTTGAAAAGTCACATCTACTAGTCTGATCAAAAAAACGTACGGTAACATGATTGTTATACTTACCGTTCTACACCCTATGAAACAAACATTCGTCATAGCATTAATATTAGTAATCGGAATTGTTTCTGGATCTAAAAATAATTGAATATCGGTAATATATCATATACGATAATCATCAACCTGAACTCGTTTCAGGTTCTCATTATAACTGATTGTTTGTGAGCGAAATGAGATTCCGAAATAAACCTGCCTACCTACGGTAATGCAGGCAGGTTCGGAATGACGCTAAAGAATTACATTATTACATATTACGGATATTCAATAAAAATAATAATACTCAGAATTCAAAAAATATGGTGAATTACCAAATTTCAAATACCAACCCAACGCACTCAAATTAGGTATAGTTGAAAAGAAAAATATTGATTTTCCTGTTTGTGAAAAAAATAGAGAATATGCGTGCTCTAGAGGAATTTACGCTGTGTAAAAAGTTGAATTTATTTGCCCTTGGTGTGTTGCAGACGAAAGCGCTTCTAAAAAAATACAATGAAATGTATATTGACGATGCTTCGTGCGAAGAAGTTTCTGATCAAAGCAAACTAACTGAATTAGTTACGAAAATACCGAATTGTGTAAGTGGACAACAAGAAGCTTAACTTGCGCGACAACCATAACGTGTATAATTAATTCCTTTGGTTCGTGAATGTTTGCTAAATTAGTTGCTTAAAAACGCAACTAACCATCGCAGATAAGTTGTAAACAAGCATACAAAATGAAAAAAATACTATTCATAAACCTATTTCTAGTATCATTTTTAACGTATAGCCAATCAAACCCTTTTGATACCTTGAAGTTTGATAAGGTGATTGCTTATGAATATGAGCAAGAAATAGGTGACGATTTTGATTTTAAAATGAACATCAATAAAAAAGTTACGCTCACTGAAAAACAGATAGATACACTGGAAACCATTTTAACCTCTAAGGACAGTTACGGAAACGATATTATGTCTTGTTTTAATCCGCATTTTGCGGTTTTTTATTATCAGCAAGAAAAGATTGTCGCGTCAATAAAAGTATGTTTAGAATGTAATTATCTCAAATCATCCGAAAAGATCCCTGCAACAGAATTAAAAATGATTAAGATTTCTGATGACCATTATCCTGCGAAAGGGTTTAGCAAAAAAACACGGAAAGAAATTTACGAGTACATAAAAGGAATTGGATTTACTAAATATCTAAGGCCTTTGACTTCGTATCTTGACGAATAAAAAACATTCTCAATTGCCAGTAATTGATAATTGGAGTAAGTGGGACAAAAATTCCAATAGAACAAACCCTTTTATTTTAGAATTTCAAATCTTTAATGCGCTTAGTGAAATATTTTCAAAAACACAATCTGACAGAAGCATTTAAAATTTCAGAAAAAGGAATGAAAGAAAACCTAATGGCAGCTATTAATATTCGAATGGATGCTCCTGTTTTTAGTAGCTGTGTAAAGAATAAATTGGCAAACTTTGAGATAATTGAACCTATTTCCAATTTTGTTTCGGATTTGCTTTTCAATAAAATTAATCAATGAAGAATTATTTAATACTCTTAACTGCAATTGTCTTTTTTAGTTGTAATGAAAAACCTGGTGACTCTGTCACTGAAGAAAAAATCAAGACTTTAAATTTCCTTGAAAATAAAATGGAAGAAGAGGGGATTCCTGGATTACAAGTTGTTGTAATTAAGAATAATGAAATTATTTTATCCGAAAATTTAGGACTGGCAAATGTCCCTTTTTTTGTTGATGTTAAAGAGAATACTATTTTCTCAATTAACTCAATAGCCAAAGTTTTTGCTTCTACAGCAATTTTACAATTAGAAGAAAAAAATAAGCTCTCTTTATCAGATTCAATATCTAAGCACATTCCTAGTTTACCAAAGGAATGGAATTCAATTACTATAAAACAGTTGCTCAGCCATACATCTGGATTACCAGACATTGAAGACCCAAAGGAGGATAAATTAGTCGGTGGTGGCGGGCAGGATTCTGCTTGGGTAACTATCCAAAAAATGCCATTACAATTTGAAGCAGGAGAACGTTTTAACTACAATGCCACTAATTATTTATTAATCCAAAAAATTATAGAGAAATATAACAAAGTTCCTTTTGAAGAATCTATCAAAATGAATCAATTTGATGTCGCCGGTATGAAGCAAGTATCCTATGGAAATTCTTTTGATGTAAAAGAAAACAAATCCCCTACATATATCTATTACTACCTGGATGCAGCTACAGGAGAGTACGTTAAAGGAACCAATTTGATAGAGACTAATGAAGCATTCCCGACAAGCTTAAGAGCCGACGCAGGAGTTTTTACAACTGCCAATGAAATGGCAAAGTGGATTATTGCGCTTCAAACTGGAAAATTGATAAATAAAGAGAGTATAAAAAAAATGTGGAATCCTGTAAAGTTAAATAATGGAAAATATGGAGATCTCGAAGGGATTTTAAACGCCTACGCTTTGGGATGGCCTGTAATAAAAAGAGAAAATCATCCAGGCGTATCGCCATTCGGAGGTGGACGAGCTTCTTTTACAATTTATCCAGATGATGATTTAGCCATTATTTTATTTACAAATTTATCAGGATTATATACCTTCGAAATGATTGATGAAATTGCTGAATTCTATTATGAAGACTAATACCAATCCCTGCATAACTTGTTTTTCGGGTACCAAAACACCACAACGCTATATTTTTTGAAGCAACCAATTTGAGAACTTTTCATCTACTTCAAAAAGAGGCAAATGAAAAAAATAATAGTATTAATCATAGCAACAATTACATTTGGCTGTAATACCGATGATCAAATAACCAACAACACGGAATACTCTGAATTTATTACAGGAAACTTAATTGATACTGACATAAATTTTATGCCAGAAGAGACCTACAAAACAGGCGAATCACAAGAACCATTATTACAACTAAAGTTAATTACCTCTGAAAATTTTCCTTGCATTAACTACGGCTTGTCCACAACAGAATTTAAAAATGGCAATGAACTAATTATAAGATTTGATAAAATAATAGAGCCAACATTGTGTTATACTGCAATTGGTCCTGCAATTTCTTATATTGATTTACCCAAAAATACTAATACAATTACTTTTATAAATGGTAATATTATTGATAAATATTCGATAGAAATTGATCAAGAAAAGGTTGCTATAACACGTATTGAAAACAACTTTACAAGCTCTTTATACAATAAAACATTTAGAATTCCAGAAAACTCATTTGCTTTTGTTTGCGGAACAAACACAAATAATACAAATATTTATGATGATTTTTTAGCAGTATTAGAGCAAAATACTGATTTTGAGGAATTTGAATTTGAAGGAGAGGGTAGAATACCATACCCCGAAAGTTCTGATGGAAATTGGGTTAACCATCCTTCTAAATTCTTTATATATTCGGATTTCGAAGAATTCAGCAACTTAGCTAATATACTCAATGACTATGCTTCAGAAAATATTGAAGAAAACGCTGGCGTCAGTATTGCAATTTATAGTTGGAATAACATAAAATATTACAGTTGGCTTGATAATTAGAGACTATGCCTAATAATACTGTCTTGGCTGTTGTACAACTAAAAAAATAACCTGAAAATGGTGTTTGAAACAATGGCTATAAAAGACAAAACATAAATATTTTCAAAAAAAAATGCGCAAATATATAATCTATTAAATGTCTCTTGCTGTATCTTTAATTACCATGTATTCGACTACTTTCGAATCCACTCAGAATTTCGAAAATCTTGCTTAACCGAAAATTAGTAACTTAAAAACCCGTAACAGACAGGTATAGGATACTAAGTTAAGGCTTGAAAAAAGTTCTATCGGTGTAATCAGACAGTATTATTGACGTATTTGGATGTCCGTATACAGTTAGCCTGTCAATCAAATCTTCTAATTGAGTATTGTTTTTAACTGCAGCTTTTAAGATTACACAATATTCACCTGTAACCTTAATGCAATCGAAAATTTCTGGAAACTCGTCAAGTTTTGTTACAAAAACTTTAAACCCATGCGAGTCTATTTTTAGCGCAATGTTTGCCTGGATATGATAGTCAAATTTGGTTAGGTTTAATTGAGTTACATATCCAGTGATTAAACCTAATTCTTCCATTTTCTGCATACGTTCAGCAACCGAAGGCGCAGATAACCCAACTATCCGTCCAATTTCGGCATACGAGCTCCTGGCATTGCCTCTTAAAACTTCAATTATTCTTTTGTTTAGGCTGTCCATTGTTTTAAAAAAGTATTAATCGAAGGTAAAAGTAATAAGATTCCTTTAAATAGAAGGTATTAGTGTTTTGGTAAGATTTAATTTTAATTATCATAAAATCAAAAGATATGGAACAAGAATTATTAGAAATAGGAGCAATGGCATTAAAAAGGGCCGCTTTAAATGAAGAAGCTAAAAATTTTGTGCTTCAAAATGAAATACTTTTTAAAACTTTAAAAAAGGCTGCTAATAGATATATAGGAGGGGAGACTATAAATGAAACAATTATATCAATCAGAGAATTGAATAAAAAAGGGTTTACAGTTACCACTGACTTTATGGGTGAAAGCATAAGAAATGAAAAAGATGCTAATGATGCTACAAAAGAATTTTTAAACCTCGGAAAATCCATTAAAGCGAGTGGTGTCAATTCTTCAATATCCTTAGATCTATCTCATATTGGTCTTCTAGTTTCAAAAGAATTAGCCGCCGAGAATTTAAATGCTATTTGTGAAGTGGCAAAAAAAAGTAATCAAGAAGTGATTATTAGTATGGAAGGAACCGATAGAACAGATTTAATCTTGGATCTTTATAAAGAAACCTCAAAAAATCATAATAATATTGGAATTACAATTCAGGCGTATTTAAAAAGAACCAAAGAGGACTTTCAAGAAGTATCACAATTATCAGGCAGTATTAGAATAGTAAAAGGTGCATTTGAAACCCCAAAAGGGTTGTCAATTGAAAGAGGAGAAAAATTGGATGAAGTCTACCTTGAGTATGTAGAACAATTACTGGCAAAAAATCATAAATGTTCAATCGCATCTCATCACGAAAAAATTCATCAAGAAACAATTAAATTGATAAACAGTTACAAACCAACCGAATATGTACTTGAACGACTATTAGGGATAAGAAATGAACCATTAGAAGATATTAAAGATAAGGGGTATAATTGCCGAATTTATGTTGTTTATGGTAAAGAATGGTATCTTTATTTATGTAATCGTTGGGCAGAGTATCCTTTAAATCTTTTCAGAGGTATTTGGGATATTGTAAACAAGTAAAAATACCCAAAACAATTTGTTTACATGTGAAACAGGAGGTTTTTATGAAAATTTCAAGACAATGATTTACCGTACGATAGGCCTAATAGTTTTCTTAAAGGAATGTCTTACTGGTTAGCTGAAAGAGGATGAAAAACTTATCGCTAGCACCAGTAACCGTTAAATATGGCTATGAAAAAGACAAGATTGATTAAAAAAACAACGATCTAAGTACTGCCTTAAGTATGTAAATAATTAATTAAGATTTTCTATCTTTATAGCCTGTTATACTAGTCCAACATATTATCTGAGTCTTTACTAAAAAAGACAATCTCAATAAATGAGTAATGAACGCATAAGAATCTTCTGATGTTTTTATGCCAAGATAACCTTATTCATTTATTGCAGTGGTCTAAATTTTTTCCAATTCGCTATAAAAATGTCTTTTTTCACTCAATTTTCGTCTTTTTCTTACTTCGTGGCGGTGCTATGAAATGAAAAAAACACTTCAATTGATCAAAAACGATTTGCCAGCGCATCAATTGGCTCCTTTCATAAGGTCGGCCTTGCTAGAATCAAGAAAGTTTAAACCACTTCATTTAATCAAATCTTAAACAAAAGACAATTGATGAAAAATCGATTGTTTATCACTTTACAATGTATCCAATATTTTAAAGTGTGGTGATAATACAATAACTAGTATGAATGATAAACATCTAATTAACAGAAATATAGAATTATTTTATAATAAAGCATCCGAAGAAACTCGACTTGACAAAGGTATGGGTGTATTTGAATTTGAAAGAATCAAATCACTCATAGAAAAATACATACCCACATCAGCTTCAAAAATAATTGATGTTGGTGGTGGCACAGGAAAGTATTCAGAATGGCTTGCTAAAAAAGAACATCAAGTTCATTTAATAGAACCAGTTTTAAAACATATAAAAATAGCTCAAAAGAGAGCAAATAAATTAAAGAATAAGTTTTCTGTTCAGTTAGGTGAATCTCGGAAGTTAGAATTTCCAAATAATTTTGCAGACCTCATAATTTTACACGGGCCTCTTTATCATCTTCAAAAAAAAGAAGATAGAGATTTAACCATTCGTGAAGCGAAACGAGTTTTAAAAGATAATGGCATTATTTTGGGATTTGCCATTAATTATACAGCATCAACTTTAGTTGGTTTGTTGCATGGTTTGATTCACAAAAAAACATTTTTTGAAATGTGTACTAACGAATTAACAACAGGAATACACAATCCCCCAGATGATTTTCCTTGGCTTCTAGCCGAAGGGTATTTTCATAAACCTAAACAATTGAAAGAAGAATTTTTAAATCAAGGGCTAGACTATCTAAACACTTATGCGGTTGAGGGAATGGCATGGCTAGATAAAGACTATTTTGCTAATATGTTAAATAAGAAAAAGAAAAACACATTAATAGAACTGATAAAAATCACAGAAAACGATAGTTATCTTTTACCTTTTAGCCCGCATATGATGATAGCGGTAAAAAAAACAAGGGCTTATGGAAAATAAAAACAGATACTTTAGAGCTTTAGTTAGAAATAAAGGACTACTAAATGAGATAGACCTTGGAGAAAAACTACGACTTGACGAAAATGAGACAAGGGAGATAATTGCTCAGCTTTTATCCGAACATAAAATTAAATATGTAGAAAACAAAGGGTGTAATTACAGCAATATCAAGTCTACAAAAAGGAAAAATAAAAATGGATAACAATGTTAAAGGCAATAGTGGTTTCGGTTATTAACTCAAAGTGCTATTGTTTTAAATCTAAAGGATGGCTCTGCCTCCTTTAGATTTACCTCTCCTTTGGAGAGGTCAGAACTACCATTTTTGATAGTTCTGGGTGAGGTAAAATACAGAATTTCGTTTTTTGGTCCTGTAAGGCCAAAATAAAACTGGCAGAACACGGCTATGGCTCTACCGAGGATAGTAGGGGTCAGGATTTTTTTTATTTTAGTAAATTGCAGAATAGTATACAATATGTTTTAATGGCTACTGCTCTTATACGAACCAATACAAACATTAAGAAGAATGGATATGATAAGAAATCTATTAATAATACTTGCCCTTGTTTTTTTTACTAAAAGTTATGCTGAAACTAGAACAATTCATGTTTTTGTAGCATTATGTGACAATGAGTTTCAAGGTATTGTGCCAGTACCGGAAAAAATTGGCAATGGAAAAGATCCAAAGTTAAATTTATATTGGGGAGCCGGATATGGGGTTAAATCATTTTTTAAATTAAAGACAAAAGAGTGGAGATTAGTAAAACAGTTAGCGTCTACAAATCCCATAATCTTAGATAGACTACTTTTTAAACATGCAACAAAAGATGTTTATTTATTGGCAGATGCGTATGATGGAGAGAAAATAAAAACCTGTGTAGAAGATTTCTTAAAAGCTTCAAATACGCAAAATGGATTTAAAATAACAGCAAACAATTTAGAACTTAATTTTGGAGGAGATGCTGACTTAATGGCTTATGTGGGGCACGATGGATTAATGGATTTTGATGTAAATATTACGTATAAAGAGATTAATAAAAAGAAAAGAGATATTATTGTTTTGGCATGTTTTAGCAGGGATTATTTCACCCCAGAAATAAGAAAGGCACATGCAAATCCTATCTTATGGACAACACATTTAATGGCCCCCGAAGCATATACACTAAAAGCAGCAATTGATGGATGGATCAATAATGAAAATGGAAAACAAATAGATGAAAGAGCTGCTCAAGCATACAATAAATATCAAAAATGCGGAATAAGAGGAGCACGAAATTTATTTACAACAGGATATAAAAATTAATCACAATACGATGTCCTAAAGATACATTAAAATACATTTTATATCAACCAGTTGGGCAACGTTTGACTACAAATGAGAGCTTTGGATAAAGAAATACAAACAGTTTACAAAAATAGAATTAACCGAGTTTTCAAATATATTGATAAAAATTTGGATGCTGACCTTTCTTTAACGGCAATATCAAACATTGCCTTTTTCTCACCGTACCACTTTCATCGAATATTTAAATTCGTTACTAAAGAAACCTTGAATGAATATGTAACAAGACAGAGAATAGAAAAATCTGCTTTAGAATTGATACACCAAGATATTAGAATAACAGAAGTATCAACCAAATATGGATTTAACGATAATTCTTCTTTCACAAGGGCTTTTAAAAAATATTATAAAGTAAGTCCTACAGAATTCAAAAAACAAAACCCAAATAAATTTAGCAAGATTCGTCAATTAGAAAGCAAGAATGGTCAAGAGTATCCTGATTATGAAAAATACATTTGTATCCTTAATAATCTTAAAAAATGGATAGCGATGAATGCTAAAATTGAAATTAAAAAAACGCCAGAGTTGAATCTTGCAGGAATAATGGATATCGGAATAAATGGTGTTGAAAATGCTTTCGGAAAACTTGTAAAATGGGCAAACTCAAAAGACTTTTTGAAAGATCCAGAAGCAAAAATGGGTAGGGTTTTCTACAATAGTTTCAAAGTTACAGAACCCGACAAAGTGCGTATGTGTATATTTTTGATAACTAATGAATCTTTTGAAGCAGAAGGCGAAATTAATAAGGAGACTATCAACAAAGGAAAATGTATCGTTGGTCGCTTTGAAATCACACCAAACGATTTTGAAAAATCTTGGACAGGTCTTTTTATTTGGATGAATGAAAACGGATACAAAAAAAGCGTAGAAAATCCATTTGAAATTTACCATAATGATTTTAGGGAGCATCCAGAAAATAAATTCATTGTGGATTTGTACATTCCAATTGAATAAAATGAACTCATCTTGACTTTTCTAATTCAATCCAAAATTTCATTACCTTTAGTCAAAACCGATAAAAACGTAACCAAAAATCATTACATTTTATATACAAGGCAATTAGCAATTAGTTAAATCGAATAATATGAATAAAAGGTGTTATTTCTTGTCAATAATTGGACTAGCTTTGGTTATACAAAGCTGCAAACCTATTAATTCAAATACTTCTTATTTACATCAAAAACCACCGGGTGGTACACCTCAATTATTTGCCCCATCCATAGTTAACACAGATGCTATAGAGATTAATTCGGTGTTTAACTCTACTTTTACTGAATTGTTTTTTACCAGAATTATTGATGGAAGCTTTGTCATACATCATTCTGAATTCATGGATGGAAATTGGACTGCACCACAACCAATTCAAATGTATGCCGATCAAAATCGAGAGTCTGTAGCTATTGATCCATCAATAACTCAAGATGGCAATACCATGTATTTTCTCGGAATTAACCCCGAAGATCGCGCTAATAGTTCTAAACCAGATATTTATAGAAGTCAAAAGACAGAGGGTAAATGGCAACTTGCCTCAAAGGTAGAGTACCCAATATCCACAGAAAAGTATGCTGAATCCTATCCCGTAGTGCTTGCAGACGGAAGTATTTATTTTACATCTGACCGTCCAGGGAGTTTTGGTAAACGAGATATTTATCGAGCTCAATATTTGGGAGATGGAAAATTTGATACACCTGTAAATATTGGTTCAGAAGTAAATACAGAAAAAAATGAACGTAGTACTTATGTGGCACCAGATGAAAGTTATTTAATTACTGCAAACACTTATACAGACCAAAAGGGGTTTGCTATATCTTTTAAAGAAAATAACAAATGGGAAACTCCCACTTATTTTGATCTTGGAGAACCGCTAATCAAAGACTGGATATACTTCTGTCCTTATATGTCTCCAGATGGTAAATATTTTTTCTTTTCAAAAAGATATAGCAATCCACCTGAAAGTGGATGGAAGGGAGCGACTAATGGAGAAGTGTATTGGGTAGATGTGAGTAATGTTTTTAATCTTAGAAGAAAATAAACAAGTGCTAACCGTGGTGGGTTGAAAAAGTCAAGATCACTTCAATAACTAAATTTGGCCTTAGCCAAGATAAATACAATATGATAAGAAAAGTTGTACAAGTTATTTTTTGGATGGTTATAATCTTTATTATCAATGTGCTAGGGAGGTATTTATGTATTGAGTTGTTTGTAGGATATCATTATATGTATGCGATATATATTATTTTGGTAGGGTTTTATGCTACACTAATTGCAATAATTTTATTTTTTGCAGTAAATTATAAGATAGCTAAAAAAAGAAAAGAACAAATCTTATTTTCCTTTACAAAAACACGTTTTTTTATCATGCTTGCATCAATAAGTATTGCTATTATACTTGATATAATTTGGATATTAAACCCGTAATTATACTAAGTTAAATTGACCTATAGTTAACCCATATCATCAAAAATCAAGTAGATAATGAGCAAAAAGGTAAAAAAATAGCTGGAGAAGATAAAGATTAAAACGATTTACAGCCAAAACTAATGTGAGATATTGGTTTCTCATTAAAATATAAATTTAGTATTTTATAAAAGGGAAATACATAAAACATAGACTTTGGCTAAGTGCTTGATTGAAAACCTGTTTTTTTTTACTCGATAATCGAGATTTAAATGCTCCGGGGCCTGCCTCGAAATCAAAAATCAGTTTTTTACAAATGTCTTGTGGGCTTCCCCCTAGGTTCTTTACTAGCACGATGCATAATTAAACGTTCGATACAAAAAAAATGAAGTTTCTAAAATCAATGCTACCACTAATCATTTTTATCAGTTGCAATCAGGATAATAAAGAAAAAACACACTCAAAAATAATTGAAAGGATAGATCATCAAGATTCAAATGATGTAAAAGAAACCTTTTTTAACTTGGTTTATAAAGGATACAAAAAAGAGGGAAAATATTTTTTGGCCGGATGCAGCAAATTCTTCGGAGAATTAGAAAAAGAAATCAAATTAAATGATAGCTTTTATGGAACACCTGACCGTCATTCTTCGATACAATATACAGTTGTGAATCTAAACAGCGATAGCATAAGATTCAAATTTGAAAATAATCTCGGTCACCACAGTTTTGGAGATAGTAAAACATCGATTAGAACTGGATTTTTTTCAATCAAATGTCATAACGAAAAAGATATAATCGGCAAACTTACCATTGAAGGGATGACCGTGAATAAAGAAACGGCAAGAAGACACATTGAAGAAGGAAAATTTTACATTCTTTTTAAACCTGAAAATAAAATTAATTTTTCTGGAACAGATTATGAAAAAGATGATTGTTGGAAAAATAAATTCGAAAAGTTTGGTTTTGAAAATTACTACATTACCAAATGTATGCCCATTGATAAATATTACGAGCAATTGGAAGAATACAACAATACGGTTTTCAATTATTTGTCTGAAATGAAAAGTTTTGAATTTAAAGATTACAAAGAAATGAAAAGAGCATTCGATAACGAAGTCAATGAATGTAGAAATGAAAGAAGAAAATAAGAAAAGATAGGTTTGCATGAATAAAACAAAGCACATAACACCAAGGATGTGATCATAATGGTTAAGCGATAACCCAAGGGTTCTTGTATTTTGCTGCAGCGCATAGATATTATGATGAGAAAGATGTAAAATCAGCGCAGATCTGTTGATAGCTTAGTGGTATTTTACTCTGTTTATGATACCTATATTTACCTTTCCAAATAGATGAGAAAAATTACCTTCATATTGATAGTGCTTCTGACATTTTGTTGTAAAAATAAAACATCAAAAATTCGATATTACCCAACGAACAATCAGTTTTTAAGTGAACAATCAGAGATAATAGGACTTGATACTACTAAGCTAAATTTTAGACAGATAACTAACAAAATTGTTGCTTATAAAAGGAATTCTAAAAAATTGTTAGTAGAATTTGATGACGGACAAATTAAAAAAAGGATTGCACCATATAGCTATGATGGTGGATTAATAAAATATAAAAATGTCCTCCAAATTAGATCAGACTCAATTCTTATTGATAATGGTTATGCGATTGATGAACTAAAACGAATTTTAAAACGGCACTACCTGAATAAAGGAAAAATTCCATATTATTCTGACTCACCACAAAGGGCAATTATTGAAGTGATTATTGATACTAGTAAGACAGGAAAAGAGCTTAAAGAAATTTTGACAAAATTGACACGTTCATTTGACGAAATTAAAAGCGAGATCAACGACACTATCGAAATGAGAATTTTCTTTAATTATTTTCGACAAATTCCAATTCCATTACCTCCGTCAAAAAATGATGATAAATTTGATAATTAAGATAACATTTGGTAATACAGTGTATTATACTATAGCAGCTAAGTGATTTTGCAAAAGTTCTTGTATATTTACTATGGCACAAACTTATAAGTTTAAAAGAACTAAAAATGCACCCCTACCTGCTATTCATCGGGCAGGCATGTATAAATCGATTGGTTCTGGGGTGTTTATCTTGCCCGGATTTATATATTCGATGTTAGCAAACATAACTAGCAAATGAAAATTATTAAATCATTCATATTCCTTGCTTTAATACTAAGTTGCTCGGACAAAAAAACTGAAAACCAAGTATCAGAATTTGAAAAAATTTTAGGCAACGACAATGTTGTGACTTTGAATTTTCTTGTTTCCAATTTTGAGAAAGACTTTCTGGCAAGACAATATCCAAATCTGAATACAGAAAACGCATGTCGACAGTTCTTGACTGAATTGAGGGATAAAAAAACTGATAATTGGATGAAAATTTCTCAAAAAGCAATAAAAAAGTTTAAATCTAGTGATTTACGCCTTGAAATGTACAAATTTCCGGATTCCGTTTGGGTTTTAAAAAATAGTACTTTTGACAAAATTGAATCTGATTCTTTAGCCTTTTTAGAAACTTCTGGACCTTATGTGAAATCAAGATTTAAATCTACAAATCCGGAAGGAATAACAAAATATAGATTTGGGAGAAGTTATGGAAACATTATGCATGATTCGAATTTTGACTCTATTATAAAACGAGAATTGGAAATCCCCAGAATCAATTTCATTGGTAAATATTTTCAAGCATTAGAATTAATAAAAAACAAAAGTGATTTTCATAGAGAATTTTTCGAAACAAAGAAAAGCCGTGGATTTTTATACCCTGAATCAATAGCAAGAGTTATGCTGAATTATGATATTGATTTGAGGGATAAACTGAATAGAAAAATAATTGTACTTGAATTCATATATTAATAAATACGTTTGTAAACCATCTGTATTATAGTTCATACAGGTGGTTTATGCTTAATCGAAAAGTTTCGTATTTAAGCGAAGATTTTAGTGTTTTTATTATTTTAGAGTTACAAAGTAATGTTTAGCACTGAACTTTGGTCGACTTAAATCGAATACAAATCTATCGGCCTCAAACCGATGGTAGTTTAGTTTATGAATCATTACAGATAATAATAATTAGATAGTATGACTACATATGAAGAACAAAAAGGCAAGAATCTTGGCAGTAATAATGGTATCCATAGGATGTTTTTCTGGATACACTCAAAATGAATATCAAGATATTCTTAATACGAAGTATACGCCTGTAGACCAAACACTATATGAGACAATAGTAGCCCTGGACAAAAAATATTTTGATGCTTATAATGAATGTGATATGGATACACAGGCTTCGTTATATGCAGAAGATTTGGAATTCTTTCATGACGGAGGAGGCCTGTCAACCTCTAAACCAAAACTATTAGAGTCTCTTAAAAATAACATTTGTGGGAAAGTGACCAGAACGCTGGTCGAGGGAAGCATAGAGGTATATCCAATTCCTAATTTTGGGGCAATAGAAATGGGATACCATAAATTTTATAACAATCAGGAACCCAATGCCAAATCAAAACCTGGCAGATTTATCTTTATATGGAAAAACGAAAGAGAAAAATGGGTAATTTCAAGAGCAGTAAGTTTGCATTAATACCAGCCCTACTTATCATTTCCTCTATTTGAAATTATTTGTATTTTTTTGTTTTGTAGTAAATATTATATGGCAATCTGTGTAGATTTTTTTTACTTCAATAAAAATTCCAATGGGGTGTGAATTCGTGAATTCCAGCTTTTTTCATTATGTTCGGCGCCCGCAAATTTTTTGGTGATCCAGTTCTTTCCTTGTTCATATCCTTTATTAATCATCATTTGGTCCACTTTGATTTGATACGGTTCGTATTGAGCATCTAAAGTCTCGGTGCCAAAGTCAAAATAGATTTTATGCGTGGCTGGATCGGGCAGTGTAGCAGGTAACGTATTCATATAAGCATTGCCTAAAATAGGTATGGGCCAATGGGTGGATACACATCCTGCAGCTCCAAAGATTTTCGGGTATTTACAAATGGCATATAAGGATATTAATCCGCCCATAGAAGATCCCATGATTGAGGTGTCCTCAGTTTTGTTTGAAACGTTGTAGGTTTTTTCTATAAATGGTTTTAATTCTTCTACCAAAAATTGAAGATAAGCATCAGAGTATAACGCATCAAATCCCGTATTTTGTTTTAATCCAGCTTTGGCTTCCGGCGTTTCAGAAATTGCAGCAGGAGCTTTGGGCATATATTCAGAAAAACGTTTTTGGCCATTACTCCAGGCAGCTACTACGATCGTGTTTTTAATTTTATCTATTCTTATCAAACTATCCACAGCCTCATCGACTCCCCAGTCGATACCTGTATTTGATGTTTTAGGGTTAAACACATTTTGACCGTCATGCATGTAGAGAACTTTGTATTTTTGTATTGAGGTTTCATCATATCCTGCCGGTAAAAACACTTCTACATTACGGGCGTCTACATAATTTGATGCAAAGTCTTCATGTAGGATTACTTTACTGTCTTTTAAGATGTTTTTTTCTACATTTTCTTTAGCAGCAATCTCGTCAGGTTTCAAAATTTGTTTACATGATACGGTTATTATTATACTTATTAGTAAAACTGTTTTTGAGAAATTCATAGTATGTTTTTAATTCGTTTAATAAAAGAGGTAGTTATTTTCTGAAAATTTTTGAAGGAAAAACTACAGGGCTTTCGAATCCATTTTTTCCAACAGTGGCAATACCGAATAGATAATTATCTATTACAATTCCGCTTAATACAAAAGTATCTACATCTCCAACAAAACGGCTATGATCCCAGGTAGGCGAAGTAGTGTCTCGCCAATATATTTTATATCCTTTGATATTTGGGTCACTTATTTTTTTCCATCTGAATTTTGCTGAAGGTTCTACAATCCCCCCAATCTCTAATTCGCTAACTGCTGGAGGAGCAGAGGCAATGCTCGCCAAATTGATGGCATTAACGGCTGTGAGTTTTGCTGCATAATCAAAATTAACATGCTCTACTACATCCCCATATTTAATATCATTTTCTTCTCTTATATCTTGGTGTTGTTGCGTGTAGTTTTCATGTGCCTCCATGATTCTTATTCCTGCAAAACCAGCATCATTAAAGGGTCTATGATGCCCGCCACGACCAAAACGATCCAGTCTATAGACTAACATTGGATTCATTTCTGGCATATAGGTTTTTACAGTTTTATGAACGTAACGCGCTAACTGACGAGAAATTCCATCTACTTCGCCACCAAAACGCCTTCTGTCTTTACGTTGGCGTTCAGTTTCTGTAGGAGGAACCGGTTCCGAAAAGATTCTGAAGGTTCTGTTGTCGATTATTCCGTCTACCCCTTTTATATTTCCGATCATATCGTTATTCATGATCCCGATAATTTCCCAACCTTTATCTTTGGCGTATTTTGCCAGTCCTTGTCCTCCAAAAAGCCCCTGCTCTTCGCCAGACAAACCTACATAAATGATACTGTTCTCAAATTTGTACTTTGACAGTACTCTTGCTGCTTCAATAGCACCAGCCATACCACTGGCATTATCATTTGCTCCAGGCGAATCATTGGTGTAATCTGTGGGATCCGAGATACGCGAATCAATATCACCACTCATTATGATAAAACGATTCGGATATTTGGTTCCGCGTTGTATAGCGACCACATTTACGACCCAAACGTCTTTTACAATACGTTGATTGGTTCCTTTTTTTACGAAGTCTTTTTGATAAAAAACTTCTAGGCAGTTATTACAATCTTTAGAAGTTTTATCAAACTGTGATTTGATCCATCTTCTAGCGGCTCCGATTCCTCTTGTGGCCGAAACCGTATCACTTAGTGTATGGCGTGTGCCAAAACCAGCAAGGGTTTTAATATCTTTTTCGATGCTGTCGGCAGAGACAGCATCTATGATGTCGTATATTTTTTGATCGGTTTGTGCTATTAAAAACGAAGTTAAAAAAAATAATGCTGCAGTAACAAGTGTTTTCATTTGTGTGAATTTTGATCGCCTAATTTAACTAAAAGTAGTAAAGATAAGAGATGTGTTAACAAATTTATAGGATGACTGGTACTATCTCAAAAAGGTTACTTTAGATATTTTACCTTCTTTTACTTCGTAAATAGCAATAACATTTGAGTATTTTTCTCCTTGTCTAACATATTCACGATCTACAACTTTGTTTCCTAGCACAATTCTATTTTTTATTTCACAATATAGATTTGGTGTTTGCTCAAACTTACTTTTATAGCGTGCTCTCATTTGTTCCTTCCCATCCATCGAAAGCTTTTCTGGGAAACTATAAATTTTGATGTCATCGGCATAGGTATCCATAAAAGCATCAATATTTCTCGCATTATACGCATTAACCTGACGTTGTACAATTTGCTCAGGAGTTTCTATAATCAATTCAGAAATTCCTAATACGTTACCACTTTTTAAGACTTTATGAATTGTATTTAGGTTTTGAATATTTTCCAGCGGGTTTTTATCTAGTATAATCAGGTCTGCAATTTTCCCTTCTGCAATTGATCCAATACTCGCATCCAAACCAAAACCTTTTGCAGCATTTATAGTAGAAGCCTTAATAATATCTATAGCATTCATTCCTGATTTCTGCATTGTTTCAATTTCCTGAATGTAAGAAGAGGCATGCATCGTACCAATATTTCCAGCATCGGTACCTGTTGCAATGTTTACCCCTTTTTCTGTTAATCGTTTGAGGTTAGCGAAGCTTATACTGTCATTTTTACGATAACGAAGCCAAAATTTTTCCTCATCTGCTCGTACTTCCTTAATTCTTCTGGGAACTTCGTTATCAGCATATTTTTTGAGATCTGTCATCGATCCATATACTTTGGGATTGGCAAAATATAAATCCTGTAAATGATTTTCGGGTCTGGCAAGGAAGGCTTTTAAGTAGTTTTTGGAAACGATTAAAGTTGGGATGTATGTTATATTTTTCTTCTTTAATAGGTCAATAAACTTGTCATCTATTATATGGTCTCTGATACTGTGAACAAGAATATCTGCACCTGCTTTTATTGCTAATTCTGCGGTCTTTTGTTGTGTTGCATGTACGGCTAGCTTTAAATTGTTCTTATGAGATAACTCTGCAATGTGTTTAACAATCGGGAAATTTTTATCAGCAGGATTCTCTTTATTAACGATATACCATATTTTGATAAAATCGGGTTTATAGGGTAACATTTTATTGAACAGAACAGTAGCTTCTTCAATAGAAGTAATTTTTTCTATGGGCATGTCTTCAAGTTTTGAGAAAGCTTCGGGTTGATATGGAGAGAATAACGGTCCTGTTAAGTAAACATTAGGTGATAGGTTATTTTTAGCAACATTATCTCTTATGGCAAAGTTATAGAACGGGCCTCCAACGTCCATAACCGATGTAATTCCAAGCCTAAGATACCGTTTAAAACTATCTGGGATAATATCTTTGGCAAATTGAATTTCCTTTTCATAAGGAACTACATTCTGCATATCTAGAGCATCTGGTCTGGTATACAAACCACCCGTTTGGAAAAAGTGAATATGTGTATCAATCATTCCCGGCATAATGTACTTCCCAATTCCATTGATAATCGTTACGCCTTCTTTTGAGTGCGTTTTTCTGGAAGAGATTGAGATAATTTTTTCACCTTTAATTAGTATATTCTGATTCGCCTTAATTTTTCCTGTTTCAACATCAATAAGATTAATATTTTCTATCAGGATGGACTGAGATCTAAGTATCGAAATGTTGAGGGTACAAAGAATTAAAAATGGGATTAATTTTTTCATTATTGGTTTGTATGATTATTTTGTTTATTGAATGAAAGTGACTTTAGCAATTTTTCCATTTTCTACCTCATAAACAGCTAATGCTTTATAATTTTTGCTATTGATAGTTAAGGATTCTTCATCGATTACTTTATTACCAATTACAATACGATTTTTGATTTCGCATTTCAGATCAGGAGTTCTTTCGAAGAAAAGTGAATAGCCTTTTTTTAATCTTTCAGTGCCTTCATATTGAAATTGATCAGGGAAATTGTATATTTTGATATCATCTGAATATGTTGCTACAAAAGCATCTATATTTCTGGAGTTATATGCGTCTAGTTGTTTTTGAACAATTTCTACGGGATTTGTATCCGCTTTTTTGAATTTATCAAAGTATATGATTCTTGCCACTTTTCCTGAAACTATTTTGTAGATTTTTACATCCTGATACTTCTGATTTGCAAATGTTATTTCTTCAAGATTGATGACATAGTTTTTATGTATAATTTGAGTACTAACCTTAGCGTTCAGATCTTTTACTTTATCAAATTGATCTTGATGAAATTTTTTAAACGAAGAAAGATCATTAGAAGTTTTATAATTTGGATAGTTATAAAGAGTTACATCTTTGGTGCAATGATCAAGAAAGGCATCTATATCTCTTTTGTTGTATGCAGATAGTAATTTTTTTACAGTATGCTTGGGAGAGACTTCAGAAACAATTGCTAACAAACTTCCAGCGGCATTTACAGACATTCTAGTGATATCACCTAGTTCTGTATCTTCAAAAGAGTGAAAAATACTCCAGTTGGTATCTGTTTTAGGGTTGAATTTGAAAATTTGATTTCCTTTTCCCATAAGGATAGTACCATTGATAAGCCAACACATATCTTCAGCTCCTGTAATAGTATTGATAATTTTTTTGGTGGTTCCAGAGATCGGATCCAATGACTTTATTTCCCAAATATCATTTTCTTTACTTATATAACTAATCAATTTGGAATTGGGAATCTTATGTAATGATCGACCTACTTTTTTCTGGAATGTATAATTCGTACTATCTTTTATATTCGAAACCACGAGAGACATGTATTCATCTTCGAGTACCGAGGATACAATTATATATTCATTAAACCAGGTGTGGTATCCTACTTTTAGACTATCCAGTAATATTTTTGATAATCCACTTTTGAGATTGTATTTGTATAAACGTTGTTTACCGTCTATATCTAAGCGGATAGCCGATACAGCCATATCTTCTGGCACCTTGGTAGGGGAGTATTCACTTCCTTTGGTTTTATTGAACCAATGCCGTTCTGAACGGGTAGTATCAAAGATAGCAATATCGGTTTGGTTTTTTCTTATAGAAGAGAAAAGTAATGCCGTATCATTAAGAAATGAAGGCTGATTATCATACCCCTCATTATTAGAAATGTTTCTTTTGTTTTCAAGCCTTATTTTATCATCTTTAGTCTTCAAATCAAACAAATAAACTTCGGTATTGGTTTGCGCAAAAGAGGAAAAAGTGATGAATGAAATAAGGAGAATTATGTTTCTCATTGTTTTTGTTTTCTAAAATACATGGAATGCTACCTTTTTCTTCTTAAGAATATGTTAAGACTATACTATAGGTTATTTCCGAAGCGAATATATCCCCCAAATTGGCCCGATTCCAAGGAATACATATATAAGGGTAGGATCAATCTTATCTAACAAAAACGATAGTAGTTGTATGCTTACAATTGTTATTGCAAAACCAATGCTGTTGGTTATAGTAAGTGCAGTTCCTCTCAATTCTGGGGGCGATGTTGCGGCTACCATAGTTGAGAACTGAGGAGAGTCTGATATCACAACCATTCCCCAGATGCATAATACCACGATGAACCATTGTGGCGGTAATAAAAAGAGCAGGGGAGAAGTGAAACAAAATATCCCTGAAAAGAATAGTGAATTATAAGCCACTTTTCTACTTCCTGTCTTTAAAGAAATTAAACCACCTAGTATACAGGATATGGCTCCTATTCCTATTACTATGAATGACCAGAATGAAATCTGTAGTTCAATCCTTTGAAGATCTGCGTATGTTTTAAGAATTACAGGAACGAATCCCCAAAAAGCATATAGTTCCCACATGTGTCCAAAATATCCAAAAGCAGCTTTTCTAAAGTTAGTAATGCTAAAAAGCTGGGTAACTATACCAAGTTGTAATTTGGATACCGGTCTTCGATATGGGCCATCGGGAACAAATAATCGCATGCAAACTCCACCAATAAGAGCCAATATAGAAGTACTTACAATTACTGCTTTGTAATCATGACTCCAGGAAAATTCATTGATAAAATGGGGGAAAGATGTTCCCAGTACCAGTGCCCCAACGAGATATCCGAGAGCCCTTCCTAATCCACCTTTATAATAATCGGATGCTATTTTCATTCCAATAGGATAAATCCCAGCAAGAAAGAAGCCAGTGCCAAAACGAGCGGTTAATAGATTAAACACGGTAATATTTGGAATAAGTAACATTAGATTGCAAATGCTACCCAAAAGGGCACAGATCATAAATATACGAGAAGGCGAAAAACGATCTGCCAGGGTTAATAGAGCAAAAGTGAGTGTACCTACAATAAAACCAAATTGAACGAAAGATAAAAGATACCCCAGAATATTGAATTCTACATTAAACTGTACCGCCAAATCGTTAATTACTGCATTACCTGCAAACCATAATGAAGTGCAAAAAAATTGAGAAATAATAATCGCTGGAAGTATGTAAAATTTTGGTTTCAGACGTTTCTGGGATTTGTAATTGTTTTATAATTATTTGAAAGATGTTAAAAGTTCGTAAACCTGATCGATATCTTCTACATAATATTGAGCTACAGTTTTTTTGATACCTACTTTTACAGTATGGGCGTCATTAGGCAATTCTTTAAACATATGTTCATCGGTCCAGTCATCTCCAATCGCAAAGATAAAGTCATATTTGGTATCTAATAACATTTTTGTAGCAGATTTACCTTTGCTTACGCCACTAGTCTTGATTTCCAGTACTTTATCTCCTTCTAAGATTTCTAGATTATGGTTGGCGATGAGTTGTTGAATTGTAGTTTTTAATGAGTTGGCTCTTTTTTTGCCTAAATCAGGGTCTACATTTCTAAAATGCCAGGCGAGCGAATATCTTTTTTCCTCAATAAAAGATCCTGGGGTTCTATCTGTAAATGACTCCAGTATTGGGCTTATGGACTCAAACCATTTGTTGTCTACCCGTTCCATAAGTTCCCAGTCTTTATTACTTTCTTTTAGCCATGCTCCATGCTCTGTTATCAAGGTATAATCTTTATGGCCAAACCATTTTTGTATGGTGTCTCGATCTCTTCCTGTGATAATGATCACTTTTGTGTTAGGTTGCTTATGCAATGCATCCAACGTATCAAATACTCTTTGGCTTGGTTTTGCATTTTCGGGTAACTTTTCAAACGGTACCATGGTACCATCATAATCAAGAAATAATACTTTATTTGCCGCATTTTTATATTTACTGGCAATTTCGGTTCTTATAGAGACGTTTATTTTCTTCAGAGTATATTTTTTTGTGTCATTCTTTGTTGCTTCCAGGGCTTCAATAAAATCATTGGCCCATTTTTCAACATTGTATCTTTTTAGACGTTTTTGGAGTGCGCTGTTACGTTTAATCTGTTCTTCTTCAGGCATTTCTAGGGCAAACTTAAGTGTGTCTGCTATTTCTTCAAAGTTATTTGGATTAATGATCAGGGCCTCACTCATTTCATTGGATGCTCCGGTCATCTCGCTAAGTATCAAGACACCTTTTTTATCAACTCTGGCGGCTATGTATTCTTTGGCGACCAAATTCATTCCGTCCCGAATTGGAGTAAGAAGAGCAACCTCGCTAGAAGTATATAAATCAATTAGATTTTCAAAAGGCATTGAACGATAAAAATACCAGATAGGCGTCCAGCTTACTTCGGCAAATTTACCATTAATACGTCCTACCAATTGATCTATTTCATTTTTTAATAATTGATATTGTGGTACATTTGCTCTAGAAGGAACCGCGAGCATTACAAGTCTTGCTTTTCCTTTAAATTGTGGATATTTCTCCAAAAAGTACTCAAAAGCACGTAGTCGATTCGCAATCCCTTTGGTATAATCAAGGCGATCGATGGATAAAATTAGTTTGGCTTGATGATTTCCTTCTTCAAGGTGTTTATTGATTTCTTGTTGTATTTCGGTTTGTTCTTTTTTAGACTTTTGATCATGTATTTTTGCCGCATTATGAAATTTATCATAATCAATACCCATAGGAAAAGAGTCAACCTTAACGATACGATTATCAAGGTTGATATTATTAAAAGTAATTTCATGACCCAGGATTCTTTGTACCGAACTTAAAAAATGTCTTTCATAATCGTACGTGTGAAACCCAAGTAAATCTGCCCCCAGCATCCCCTTTAACAACGCTTCTCGGCAAGGGATCGTTCTAAAAACCTCGTATGATGGAAAAGGTATGTGTAAAAAGAAACCTATTGATACCTCTGGTCTCTTCTTTCGGATCAGATCAGGAAGCAATAGTAATTGATAATCATGAATCCAAACAGTATCACCATCCTCTATATTTTGTAGTACTACATCGGCAAATTTCTGGTTAACAGATTTATAGGTTTCCCAAGTGCTTTTTTCAAATTCGGTATATTCCATAAAATAATGGAATAGTGGCCAAAGGGTATTATTACTAAAACCGTAGTAAAATCCCTCTACATCATTTTCGGTAAGAGGAACCCCAATACATTGATGTTTTTGTAAAGCTGTGGTGACCTGATTTTTTAGTTCCAGGTTAAATTCTTCCTCTGTAAGTCCGCTCCAACCAATCCAGATACTTTCACTATCGGTATGTACAGATTTCATCCCTGTTGCTAATCCTCCAACACTTGGTGTTGTTTCGATAGTATTATCATGGATTTGCAATTGTAAGGGCAGTCTATTTGAGATTATGATAGTTTTACTCATAAATTGGGTTAAAGTTGGTTAACTTTTTTTGAATTTTGTTAAATTTCGGGAAAAGAAGATTAAAAAAACGGCTATTTAAAGGAAATTTATGAATAATCTTGACTATGGTATTATTGGGAACTGTCAAAGTGCTGCACTTATTTCTAAATATGGTTCTCTGGATTGGTGCTGTTTGCCAAATTTTGATTCGTACTCGGTTTTTGCAAAGATATTAGACGAAAATAAAGGAGGTAGTTTTGAAATAGAAGTAAGTGATGACTATGTTATTTCTCAGAAATATATTCATAAAACTAATATTCTGGTTACCGAGTTTAATAATGGGAAAGATGTTTTTGAATGTATAGATTTTATGCCAAGGTATAGAAATGACGATGGCTCTTATTATTCACCATCCGATATTGTAAGGTATGTAAAACTCATCTCAGGGACTCCGACTTTTAAGGTGAACTATGATCCCAAGTTAGAATATGCAATAGGAGAAACAAAACATAAAATAGGATCCGATTACATCAAGAGTGTAACCAACGAAGATAAATACGACACCTTGTATTTGTATTCTGATTTGGATTTTGATGATATTCTGAATTCTAATGAAATACAATTAAAAAATCATGCCTATTTTTTAATCAGTTATCATGAAAAAATTCTTATGCAATCATTAGAAAGGTGTTATCTGAAACTTCAGCGCACTCGCGTATATTGGTTGAATTGGAGTGAGAATACTACTTCTTACAAAGTATATAATGATCAGATATTAAGAAGCGCATTGGTGCTAAAATTATTGAGTTATGAGAAATCTGGCGCTGTTTTGGCTGCAGCGACCACGTCATTACCCGAAACTATAGGAGAGGTACGTAATTGGGATTATCGCTTTTGCTGGATACGCGATGCATCTATGGTGATTAAAGTAATTTCCAATCTAGGACACAAAAGATTGGCACAACGTTTTCTTCAGTTTATTATTGATATCATCCCTGATAAAGATGAAAAGATCCAAATTATGTATGGGATTAATGGCGAAAAAAAATTAAGCGAAAAAACACTAGATCACCTGGAAGGATATAAAAAATCAAGCCCAGTTAGAATTGGTAATGCCGCATATCACCAGAAACAAAATGATATCTATGGAATTTTGATGGATGTTATTTATCAGCAATTTATGAAGTTTGATTGTGATTTGGATAATAGTGAAGGGTTATGGACAATTTGTAAAAGTATTGTGCATATTGTAAATGTGAATTGGGAAAAACCTGATAAAGGTATTTGGGAATTCAGGACAGAAGAAAGACATTTTACATTCTCCAAATTATTATGTTGGGTGGCAGTAGATAGAGCTATCAAAATTGGTGAGCTTATTAATAAGACCAATAAAAATGAAAGGTGGATACAGTTAAGAGATCGTATACATAATGATATTTATAAAAGTGCCTGGAATGAAGAAAAACAGGCATATACTCAATCATATGGTTCAAGTGATCTGGATGCTTCTACATTGTTAATGGAACCCTATGGGTTTATTAAAGCCACAGACCCTCGTTTTGTAAGTACAGTAAAAGCCACAGAAAAAGAGCTTTGTAATGATGGGCTGATGTATCGCTATAAAAATAAAGATGATTTTGGGTTGCCTTCATCGTCATTTACAATCTGTAGTTTTTGGTTTATCAATAGCTTATATAAAATAGGGGAGCAGGAGAAGGCCAAAAAATTATTCGATCAACTATTATCCTATAGCAATCATTTAGGGCTTTTTAGCGAAGATATCGATTTTAAAACCAAGAGGTTGCTTGGTAACTTTCCTCAAGCATATTCGCATTTGGCATTGATAGAAACTGCGGTTAATTTTTGTGGAGGCGTAACAAAAGAAGAAAAACTAATGGAAACGATTCATTAGTTTTGTTTACAGTTTTGAATTTATTCGGTAAGGATAATAGTGCCAAAAACATCGGCATTGATCCATCCCAGGTTTTTTTCTTCACCAGGGATGAAAACCGAACCAATAAAGTTTTCTCGCTCTTTACTGCCATCGTTGTCGTTATAGGCTAAAGCAAAACCAAGCTTTTGATCTTTACTTAGTATCATTGGGTCATTAACTTTTCCTTCTTCATAAGTATCATCATAAACAATGATCTCAAACTCCCAAACTGAAACATCCCCATTGGTAACTCTTTTGGTGGTGACATGATTATTGTAGAGTATTGGGTTTTTATCAGCATCCAGATCGACAACATTACCATCTAGAGCAATATGATAGGCAAAAGCATTATTTGAGTATTGGTGTTCACCGCCAGAGTTATCAGCATCAATAAAAATTTCTACACAATCATCATCCCACCATAATTTTAAGGGATTCTTATTTTGGTCAAATAATTGGTTGTCTTTGATTTCGACCAAAAGATATAATGCTTCAGGGGTCCAAACTACTTTATAACGCCCAAAAAAATCATCAAACGTATAGGGTTCTCCTATCCATCTTTGATCAAGACCATACCACATGACTTCTTTCCAGGCGGGGTCATCCATATTACCGTCTAACCTTGGAACAATAACTGCTTTTTGTACTTCTCTGATCTGATGATCTGTTTTATTGTTTTTTTGAGAGGTTGTTGGGTCTGAAGTAACCTTAAAATTTAGAGGTAACAGGAATAGTAAAATTACTGAAACGAGGAAAATAATATTCATAAGTAGGAAATCATATACAATTTACAATAAAGGTAATAAACAAAATTTAAAAAGCGATTGCTACTCATAATTAAGTAACAATCGCTTTTAATTCTAACAGTGCAATTACTGAAAGTAAAAAATAAGAGGGTAAAAAATTATTCTTTGATCACCTTTAGTTGATTAATTGTATTTCCATTAAGGCTAATTGTATAAAAATACATTCCTGTCTGCCTGAAACTATTATTTACAATGTCGATGGTCTGATTTCCTGATTGAACACTTTTATTATAAATTGTTTTGGTTTGTCCAAGAATATTAGATACTGTTACTTGTAATACTCCTTTTTCTTTTGTAGAAACATATAGTTTACTTTGATTAGAAACAGGGTTAGGATAAATCACAGCTTCACTTTTACTTAAAGCCACTTTGCCTGAGTTGTCGATATTTTCTAAAGCGCTTCTAGAAGGACATTCTATAGGACAATTATTCGACCAGTTACCTGTTCTTTTACCACTACTACTTCCGGTTATCCTAAACCATCCATCTGCACCTCTGGTTAAATCTACAGTTTGTTGGGTTCCACCACCGTTGTTAAATACTACACCAACATTGTTTGCAGATACTCCATTAGGGAGGGTAAATGTACTTCTGCACCAAGAAGTTTGACTAACATTGGTCATAGACTGTCCAGGCCATCCAGCAGTCCCAGAAAGGGTTTGATTTGTGGCTTTATTATATAGATAGATATTGGTGTTATTTCCCCAACCACTACCTGGTTTTTGGAAATTAAGGGTAACCTGATTCGAAGTTGAAGATCCGCTACAGTTGGATGGGCAAGTATCAGTCCAACTACCATTGTCGTACCACCCGTTTGTACTTCGGGATAAATTACCTGTTTGATTACTACCATCATTAAATATCACTCTTATGTTGGCAGCAGAAACACCGGATTGTGGAGTCACTGTGTAAGAATACCAAGGCGTTCCAGCATTGTTACTCATTTGTTGTCCTGGCCATCCCGAAGTTCCGGGAAGTGTACTATTGGCAGAGGCGTCAAAGAGATAAGCATTTATGTTATTACCCCACCCATTTGGTTTTTTAAAGTTAACAGTAAAAGCAGCTACAGTTTCTTCTCCTCCGGTATTACTACCTCCTTGAGTCCAAACGGCATAATCATTACCCGAGGTTTGTAATACCCATCCATTTCCATTAGGCGACCAATCACCGCTACCTAATTTCATAGCGATTGTTCCGGATCTACCATCAATATACGCTGCGTAAAGGTTATTTCTTGCTTCTACAATATTGATCGTAGATCCAGAAAATACTCTAACACTTTTTCTTATAGCAATAAGATCTTTGATCGCGTTGCGAACTCCAGATCCACCATCAAAAAAGTGTGTCCAAAAAACTGCAGGATTTCCTGGGTGAGTTAGTATATATGCATATCCTTTTCTAAGGTTGGTTTCTCCTCCTGGGAAAACGTAGCCCGATCCACAGCATTGCTGGGCCTCACCAGTGTCATGATTATCTAAGAACGTAACAGATTTTGTTGGGTTGATACCGATCATTCCCGATGGGTTTCCAGCAAAATCTCTAAGATATGATAAGTTGTTATCACGCAAGGCATTTTGTAAGCTTACTTTGGTATTAAAATCAAATGCAGAAGAGGATTGCTGAGCAAAATTAACAAAGTTATTGGTTTGAACTCTACTACTTTCTAATAACTCTCCAACTGCAAAATATGGATTGGTGGCGTCATTATATTCTTTATTATAGATTGGGTCATAACCATGAACAAAATCGTATCTCCATCCGTCGAAACCAATGTCATTTTTTAAGAAATTCATCCAAGTAATAATTTCTGCTCTTACCGCTGGATTTCTATGATCTATATCTCTTGCTGCGGCAAAGGTCCCATTAGAGCCATCAGATTTCAAGGCTGTTCCCGGAACGTAATCCCCATTGATACTAAATTCTACAGGAAAATTTACAAAATTTCTTCCTTCATCATCTGCTGTGATAAAGAACGTGGGCCAAGCTGGATTGGTGAATGTAACTGCATCATTAGTACCCACACGGTGATTAATTACAATGTCACTTAAGACTTTAATATCCAGAGCATGGTATTGATTGATCAAGTTTCTAAGCTGTGTTTCAGTACCATAAGCACTGTTAAAATCATATAACTCTCTGGGTAAATACCCTTGTGGAGCAGCAGAATTACTTGGAGGTGGCATCCAAATCATATCTATACCTGCATCCTTTATCGCATTTCTGTTTTGAGATACGACATCATACCAGGTTTGACCTGCAGGTTGATTTTGAACGTTCCAATCAAAAGCTTGAAACAGAACATCTTCATCTTGTGCTTGAATTTCTATAACAGGAAGCAGTGTAAGAAGTGTTACTAAAATTGAAATAAAAGGATTTCGTTTCATTTTGTATTTTTTAAGTTTAGTTAAAGCATAAGCATTAGAAATGCATGTTTGTTTTGTGTGTATCTGTAATTGGCGATTATAGATAAATGATTTGATCAAATCTTAAGGAGTGGCTGTTGTTATGGTCTATATTTTAATCAAAATTTACTTATTGTAATGAGTGTAAATATCTGATTTTTAACGCTCTGTTGATTGAGTTTGTAATTGTTGAAAATTACATATTGGCTTGTTGGGATACTAATTACAACGTAGACAGACACAAAACTTCCTGAAGATAGGATAGATTTTCAAAATTTGAGTTTGCTAAGATTATCTAATTAAAAATAGATATGTGTTTTATTTATAATTGAAGTAGCTCAAACAAATTTTTGATTTTCGTAGAAAAGTAAATAGATTTCATAATTAGTAATTTTTAGTTTGTAAAAGTGTTTCTTGTGTTAAATTTTTACTAAGTTATTATGAAATAATCAATATATAAGGAAGGTCTTGTTACTATAACGTTTTCGTGTTGATAAATTTATAATTTTCTTCTTAAAATCGTATGGTGTCATAGCTAAAATATTGTAGATATGGTTTATGCGGAGTTTAATAGAAGTGAAAAGAAATAAAAAAACCGCTTTTACCCAATTGAAAAGCGGTTTTTTAAATCAAAATTAAACAACTCCCTAGTTTAATGCCTTCGGGAGGGCATATGGTCTTATCCGATAAAATATCCGTTTTCTTCGGCTATTTTATCTGCAATTTTAGTTCTTAATGCTACTACATTTGGCTGATTAGCATACTTTGTGAAACGTTTAAGTCCCATAAGCATCATTCTTTGCTCATCACCTTCTGCAAAAGAAACGATTGCCTCTTTTCCTTTTTTGATGGCAATATCTACAGCATTGTATAAGTACAATTGAGACATTGCTATTTGCGTTTCTTGTGCAGCTTCACCAAAACGTTTTGCATTTTTCTCTGTACGTAAAATGGCAGATTCAGCCATGTAGATCTCAATTAAGATATCAGATGCAGCGATTAACAATTGTTGGTGATCTTCTAATTGAGGTCCAAATTTTTGAACTGCAGATCCAGCAACCATTAAGAATACTTTCTTAAGATTTGCTATAATTCCTTTTTCTTCAGCAAATAATTCAGAATAATCCGGAGTGTCAAAAGATGGAATACCTGTTAGTTCGTCTGCAACTTTGGTTGCCGGGCCTAATAAATCGACATGACCTTTCATTGCTTTTTTAACCAACATACCAACTGCAAGCATACGGTTGATCTCGTTCGTACCTTCATAGATACGAGAAATACGTGCATCTCTCCAGGCAGATTCCATAGGAGTATCAGCAGAGAATCCCATACCTCCAAATATTTGTACACCTTCATCGGTAGTATTTTGAACATCTTCAGAAACGGCTACTTTCAGGATAGAACACTCAATAGCATATTCTTCAACACCTTTAAGTTCTGCTTCCTGGTGTGTATTCCCTTCCGCTTGACGAATAGCAATTCTATCTTCGATATTTTTTGCAGCTCTATAACTTGCAGACTCATCGGCATACGTATTGGTAGCCATTTCTGCAATTTTAGATTTAATTGCTCCAAAGTTCATGATTGGAGTTTTAAACTGAATACGCTCGTTTGCATATTTGGTTGCTTCTCCAATTACACGACGTTGTGCATCCAAACAAGCTGCGGCTAGCTTAATACGACCAACGTTAAGGGCATTCATTGCAATTTTGAACCCATTTCCTCTTTCAGACAACATATTTTCTACTGGCACTTTGGTATTGCTAAAGAATACCTGACGGGTAGAAGAGGAATGAATTCCTAACTTTTTCTCTTCGTCGGCCATAGTGATTCCATTAGATGGATCATTTTCAACTATAAAACCTGTAATATTTTTATCATCTTCGATACGTGCAAATACAATCATTAGGTTACAGAAACCTGCATTCGAGATCCACATTTTTTGACCGGAAATCAGGTAATGTTTTCTGTCGTCAGAAAGTACAGCCTTGGTTTTTCCAGAATTTGCATCTGATCCAGCTCCTGGCTCGGTCAAACAGTATGCTCCCATCCATTCACCCGTAGCAAGTTTAGGAACATATTTTTTCTTTTGCTCTTCATTACCATACAGTGTAATAGGCATGGTACCAATACCTGTATGTGCACCAAAAGCAGTACTGAAAGATCCTGTAGCACCAGAGATATAATCACACACCAACATAGTAGATACAAATCCCATTCCTAGACCATCATAATCTTCGGGAACAGCTACTCCTAAAAGACCAAGCTCACCGGCTTTTTTCATGCATTGCTCGGTATAGGCATAATCTTTGTTCTCAAATCGTTCCCAATGTGCCCATAATTCACGATCCACAAATTCTCTTGCGCTATCGCGCATCATTCTCTGCTCCTCAGAAAAATCTTCAGGAGTAAACACATCTTCACACTTAGTTTCTTTAACAAGGAATTGTCCTCCTCTAAGAATATCTTTGTTTACGGTTTCTGTACTCATCTTATTTTAGTATTATTTATTTTAGTTGAGAAAAGAAAATAGAATAAAGAGAAAAGATTTTATGAGCCCAATCTATTTTGGATACCCATAGTTATTCTTTGCCATTCTTCAATTTTATCTTCTCGTTTTTTAAAGTTTTATTATTGATATATTTCCTGTGATTTGCATTTAAAAGTTGCGTTCTTAATTCAAAGGAAGAGCTCAGAGAATAATTAATAAAACTATTGAATGATTTGTTTGTTCTTCCCAAACCTTCAGCTATAATGCTAGGCATAGAAACAGAACACCTACTTATTTGTGAACTTAAATCATATATTTCATGTTTGGGAAAGGCGACTAAAACATCAGATACATCATTGGCTATTTCTAATCCTAATTGCCATATCTTTAAGTTTTTATAATTGTGTCTTTTCTTCACAATGAAATTTCTCTTTTCTCTTATCTATGTTCTTTAACGCTTAATTCAAAAATTCAAAAATACCAGCGGCTCCTTGTCCGGTTCCTACACACATGGTAACCATTCCGTATTTTCCTTTCATATCACGTTTGCGCATTTCGTCAAACAATTGTACTGAAAGTTTGCCTCCTGTACATCCAAGTGGATGCCCTAGTGCAATTGCACCACCATTAACATTAATAATGTCTGGATTTAATCCAAGTTCTCTAATTACGGCAAGTGACTGCGAAGCAAACGCTTCATTTAATTCAATCAATTCTATATCATCTTGTTTAAGTCCTGCTTGTTTAAGTGCTTTTGGAATTGCTTTTACAGGGCCAATACCCATAATTCTTGGTTCAACACCAGCAGCTGCATAGTTTACCAGTCTGGCAATAGGTTCAAGATTCAATTCTTTTACCATATCTTCGCTCATTACCATTACAAAAGCAGCACCATCACTCATCTGCGAAGAATTACCCGCCGTTACACTTCCACCAGCGGCAAATACCGGGCGCAGTTTCCCTAGCACTTCTTTACTAGTCCCAGCGCGTGGTCCTTCATCTTTGGTTACAGTATAAGATTTTGAAGCCTTCTTTCCGTTTTCATCAATATAGATTTGTTCTACATTAATAGGAACAATTTGATCCTGAAAACGATTTTCTGCCTGAGCTTTTAAAGCTTTCATATGCGAATTGTAGGCAAATTCATCCTGATCGTCACGAGAAACCTTAAACTGATTCGCTACCGCTTCTGCGGTATTACCCATTCCCCAGTAATAATCTTCATGTCCTTCTTTGGCCAAATCGTAGTTAAGTTCGGTTTTGTAACCCGTCATAGGAACTGCGCTCATACTTTCTGCACCACCTGCAATTATACAATCGGCCATACCAGCCTGGATTTTTGCTGTAGCGATCCCGATAGTCTCTATTCCGGAAGAACAGAATCTATTTACGGTTACACCAGGAACATCAATAGAATTAAGTCCCATTAGTGAGATAAGACGCGCCATATTTAATCCCTGAGACCCCTCGGGCATTGCGTTACCAACGATAACATCGTCAATACGGTCTTTCTCTAATTGAGGTAACTCTTTCATCATGTGCTGAATAGTTTCAGCGGCCAACTCATCGGTTCTTTTAAATCTGAACACTCCACGAGGCGCTTTACCCACGGCTGTTCTATATGCTTTTACTATATATGCTGTTTTCATTTTTATTATTATATAGATTTTAGATATTAGTATTGAGTACTGAGAATTTGCTTTCTATGCTTTTTTGTAATGAATAATTCATTTTCTGAATTTCAGTTAATAAATCAATAGTTGGTTGAACTTTTTCTTTGGATAAAAGATCGAGTTCCATGATTAATATCAATTGTGTCTGAAGTTCATAAGCAGAGCCATTTGCAATACTCAAAAAATGTTTAAATTCTTTGTTAGAATTTCTTCCAGCACCTTCAGCGATGTTAGAAGAAATTGAAATTGCACTACGTTTTATTTGAGAAACTAATCCATATTTTTCATCAGATGGGAGCTCTTCAGTAAGCAGATATATAGATTTTGCCAATGAAATTGACTTTTTCCATATTTTTAATTCTTTTACTTTGTGCATTGTTCCTGAATTATCTAATTACTCAATACTAAAATCTCAATTCTAATTACGTAATGGTTTCCCTCTTTTCAACATATGCTCGATACGCTCCAATGTTTTACGTTCTGTGCAAAGAGATAAGAAAGCTTCTCTTTCTAGATCTAATAAGTATTGTTCTGTCACTAGTGTTGGCTCTGATAAATCTCCACCAGCCATTACATATCCAAGTTTATTGGCAATTTTATGATCGTGCTCAGAAATATATCGACTAGCCTCCATAGCATCTGTACCTACTAAGAACATACCAAGCGCTTGTTTACCAAGTACCTTGATATCTTTGCGGCGTACTGGTTGTGTATATCCTTGTTCGGCCATTAATTTTGCATAGGCCTTGGCAGTAGCAATCTGGCGATCTTTATTCACAACAACAATATCTTTTCCTTTTTGAAGTAGGTTTGTATCAAAAGCTTCATAAGCTGAAGTTGATACTTTGGCCATACCAATTGTTAAGAAGTGTTCCTGAAGAACGTTAAGCTCTACATCACCTTTCTTGAATAGATCTGAAGCTCTTAATGCCATTTCTTTAGATCCACCACCACCGGGGATCACACCTACACCAAATTCAACAAGTCCCATATATGTTTCTGCCGCCGCAACTACTTTATCAGCATGAAGTGAGATTTCACATCCACCTCCTAGTGCCATTCCGTGTGGAGCGACTACTGTTGGGATAGAAGAATAGCGCATACGCATCATAGAGTCCTGGAAATATTTGATAGCCATATTAAGCTCATCATATTCCTGTTCTACGGCCATCATAAAGATCATTCCGATATTGGCACCTACAGAGAAATTTGCTGCTTGATTACCAACAACCAATCCTTGAAAATCTTTCTCGGCAATGTCGATAGCTTTATTAAGTCCGGCTAATACATCTCCACCAATGGTGTTCATCTTGCTTTGGAATTCTACATTAAGGATTCCGTCACCAAGATCTTCTACAACAACACCACTATTTTTGAATACCTGAGAAGATTCACGGATATTATCAAGGATAATAAACGCATCTTGTCCGGGTACTTTTACTTGTTCTTTTTTAGGGATATCATAATAAAAGGTTGCTCCTTCTTTTACAGCATAGAAAGAAGTACTTCCTGATGTTATCATATCATTTACCCAAGCTGCAGGTTCATAACCTTCAGCTTTCATCATTTCGATACCTTTTTCAACTCCTACGGCATCCCAAATCTGGAATGGCCCGTGTTCCCAACCAAATCCTGCTTTCATGGCATCATCGATCTTATATAGATCGTCTGTGATTTCAGGAATACGATTTGAAACGTAAGCGAAAAGAGCCGAAAGGTTTTTACGATAAAATTCTCCCGCTTTGTCTTTTCCAGAAACCAATACTTTAAAACGATCTACAACCTTATCAATGGTTTTAGTCATTTCCAGCGTAGGGAAGGAGGCTCTTTTACTACCTCTATATTCTAATGTATCCAGATCTAAAGAAAGGATTTCTTTTTTGCCTTCGGCAGATACATTCTTTTTATAAAACCCTTGTCTTGTTTTACTTCCTAACCATTTGTTTTCCATCATCGTATTGATGAAATCAGGGAGTTTAAACAATTCATGACGTTCGTCATCTGGACAGTTCTCGGCAATACCATTGGCAACATGAACCAAGGTGTCTAATCCTACTACATCTACCGTACGGAAAGTAGCTGATTTAGGGCGTCCAATAACAGGACCTGTTAGTTTATCAACTTCTTCAATAGTAAGTCCCATATCTTTTACCATATGGAATAAACTCATAATGCTGAAGATACCAATTCTGTTCCCAATAAAGGCAGGTGTGTCTTTAGCTATTACTGATGTTTTTCCTAAATATTGTTCACCATAACTATTCAAGAAATCCAATACTTCCTGAGAAGTTTGAGGTCCAGGAATGATTTCAAATAATTTTAGGTAACGAGCGGGGTTAAAGAAGTGCGTTCCACAGAAATGTTTCTGAAAATCTTCACTTCTTCCTTCACTCATGAATTTAATAGGAATTCCTGAAGTATTTGAAGTGATTAATGTACCAGGAGTTCTATGTTTTTCAAGGTTTTCAAAAACTAACTTTTTAATGTCTAGTCTTTCTACAACAACCTCAATAATCCAATCTACATCGGCAACTTTTGCAATATCATCTTCAAGGTTACCTGTAGTGATGCGATTTGCAAATTTTTGATGGTAAATGGGAGAAGGTTTGGATTTAAGAGAAGCGGTAAGAGAATCGTTAACCAACCGATTGCGTACTACTTTGCTTTCAAGGGTAAGCCCCTTTGCTTTTTCTTTGTCGTTTAGTTCTCGGGGAACGATATCTAATAACAACACTTCGACACCGATATTAGCGAAGTGGCATGCAATACCGGATCCCATAATTCCCGACCCGACGACTGCAACTTTTTTAATGGTTCTTTTCATTTTTTAACTTAGAGTTGTTAAGGTTTTATAGATTCTTGTTTTGTGTAAACTTTTTTAGAAGCAATTAAATCATTAATCATTTGGAATACCTCTAAGAAGGTCTCCAATTTTTCATTCGGAATATGTTTTTTTACGGCACTATCAAAAGTAAAAACTACTTCTTTTGAAAAATTTCTCATTTCAACACCAAACGGAGTTAAATAGATCAGTACACCGCGGCCATCATGGGGATTTTTCTTTCTGAAAATCAACCCTTTTTCTTCCATGGTTTTCAAAGTGCGTGATAAGCTCGTGGCTTCCATCCCCATTTTGGGGCCTAATGAAGTGGACGGAGTACCATTTTCTGGATCAATACTAAGCAACGCAAAACCTGTTGCCATTGTACTTCCTTTTTTACTTGCCTCTTCATTATACATCTTAGCAACTGCCATCCAGGTAGCCCTAAGCGCATAATCAATTGTTTTTTCCCTCATTCAAAATATAATTGTGAAGGTAAAGGTAAGAAAAATTTATTATGCACGCATAATAAATAATGTATAAATTTATGATTATTTGAAGTAAGTTACATTTTTCTGGTGAATTAATAAAAAAACTCCTCATAAAATGAGGAGTTTACTGATTTATAGTTAAGCCTATGTGCATATGCTATTGTAATCAGTGAATTGAATTAGCCATAAATTTTAGAATATAAATCTTTATATTTTTCCTTAATTATTTTCCTTCTTAGTTTCATAGTAGGAGTAAGGTGACCAGCATCGATGCTCCACTCATCTGAAGTAAGTTCGAACTTCTTTACTCGTTCCCATTTACCAAATTTTTCGTTGTGTTCATCTATCTCTTCTTGGTAACGGTCAATTACGGTTTGGTTAGAAACGATTTCTGCCAGCGAATCTCCTACCTGAAGGCCTTTTCGTTGTGCCCAATCTTGTAAAAATTCGAAATTAGGTTGTATAAAAGCAGCCGGCATCTTTTCTCCTTCACCAATCACCATAATTTGTTCAATAAAACGTGATTGTTTCATTGCGTTTTCTATAAGTTGAGGTGCTACATATTTACCTCCAGAAGTTTTGAACATTTCTTTTTTACGATCTGTAATTCTCAAGAAGCCATCGCTATCCACTTCTCCGATATCACCAGTATGAAAATATCCATCTTTTAAAGCCTCTTTGGTTTTTTCTTCGTCTTTATAATATCCTTGCATTACCTGAGGACCTTTAATCAAAATTTCACCGTCCTCGGCAATTTTAACTTCTGTGTTAGGTAACATTTTTCCAACGGTTCCAATTTTGAACCCTTTGTTTCTTACATCATTAACCGAAATAACCGGAGAAGTTTCCGTAAGACCATATCCTTCCATTACAGGAAGCCCGGCAGCATTAAATACTCTTGCTAATCTTGGTTGCAATGCAGCACTTCCTGAGGCAATTACTTTCATATTATTTCCTAGTGCCTCTTGCCATTTGCTGAAAATAAGTTTTCTGGCGATACCTAATTTCTTTTCATATAACCAGCCATTAGCACCATAAGGTTCATATTTCAACCCTAACTCTACGGCCCAAAAGAAAAGTTTCTTTTTGATTCCGGTAAGATCTGCACCTTTGGCAATAATTTTATCATACACTTTTTCAAGCAACCTTGGTACGGCCGTCATCACATCTGGCTTCACTTCTTTTAAGTTGTCACTTATCGTTTCGAGAGATTCTGCAAAATAAATAGATACACCGCAGTATTGATAAAAATACATGGTCATCCTTTCATAAATATGACATACCGGTAAAAAACTTAAGGCTTTACTTTTTCCACTTTCTAGAGGAAATCTTGTAGAACTTGCTATGGCATTGCTTACAATATTTTTGTGGCTAAGCATAACGCCTTTAGGTCGACCAGTAGTACCAGAAGTATAGATTAAAGTAGCAAGATCCTCTTCCTTTATAGAGGCCATAATTTTTTCTACTTCTTCCTGGTTGCTATCATCCTTACCAAGTTCTAGAACTTCGTTCCAGCTTTTACATCCTTTTACATCATTATAAGAATATATTTCTTTTAAAGATGGTACGTTATCCTGAATGTTTTTAACTTTTTGATATACTTCTTCATCTGAAACAAAACAGTAAACAGATTCTGAGTGATTTAAAACATATTCATAATCTTCTTGTGATATAGTTGGATAAATAGGCACATCTTGTGCTCCAATTTGAAGAACTCCAATATCCGTAATATTCCATTCGGTTCTATTATTAGAAGATATAATTGCTACTTTATCATTAGGTTTTACTCCTAATTTTAGCAGACCACGACTAATTTGGTTTGCTTTTTCTACATATTCTACAGAGGATGTGGCAACCCATTCACCATCATATTTTGTTATTAAAGCCTTGTCTAAATTGAATTTTTTTAGTTGATAGTGTGGAAAATCAAATAGTCTAGTAATTGTCGTCATAAGTTGTTTTAAAATAATTTCTTCAGCGGTTTTTTGATACGTTAAAAAACTACTATGCGTGCATAGTTTTGCAAATTATAAAAAATCTGATAATACGCAACTCTAATATATAAAAAAAGGAGCTCTAATTTGATAACTCCTTAATATTTTATTGTTTTTGTTAATATATTTTTGATCCAGACATTAAAAAGATCATTTTATGACATTATGCACTAGCATCTATCCAGGAAAACAGTGTATGGATTTATGTTTGCATAAACAAAAGAAAATCAACTACTTATTTTCGATCCACTTTCTGGCGTTTACAAAAGCTTCTATCCAGGGAGATACTTCATCACGTCTACCTTTAGGATAGTGAGCCCAGTTCCATTGAAAAATAGAACGTTCGATATGTGGCATCATCACCAAGTGACGTCCCGTTTTATCACTCATCATAGCAGTATTATAATCAGATCCATTTGGATTGGCTGGGTACTCCCGATATCCATATTTTGCAACAATGCTATACTGGTCCTCAGGAAGCGGAAGATTGAACTTTCCTTCTCCATGAGAAATCCAAACACCTAATGTACTTCCTGCCAACGTTGATAACATTACCGAGTTATTCTCTTGTATTTTAACCGAAGTAAATCCGCTTTCGTGTTTATGAGACTCGTTATGAATAAGTTTCCCGTGTACTTTGTGTTCTGGGTTAATAACTTCAAGTTCCATAAACAATTGGCAACCATTGCAAATCCCAACAGAAAGGGTATCTTCTCGTTTGAAGAAGTTTTTAAGTGCTGTATTGGCCTTTTCATTATACAAAAAAGCTCCGGCCCATCCTTTGGCAGAACCTAAAACATCACTATTAGAAAAACCACCAACTGCACCAATAAATTGAATATCTTCTAACGTTTCTCTACCAGAAATCAAATCGGTCATGTGCACATCTTTAACATCAAAACCTGCCAGATACATGGCATTGGCCATTTCGCGTTCAGAATTGCTTCCTTTTTCACGAATAATAGCAGCTTTCGGCCTGGGTGTTGAGTCATCGAACAAAGGTTTTCTTCCCATAAAATGGATGGGAAATTCAAACTGCAAAGGCTGCTTTGCGAAATTTTCAAACCTGTCATTGGCTAAATTATTGGCTGTTTGTTTTTGATCCAACAAATATGATGTTTTGTACCAGGTGTTTCTTAATTCTTCAATATTTAAATTGAAAGAATCATCTACATTTTTAATCGATAGGGTATTACCTTCTTTTGCTTTTCCTATGTTGAAAAATTGAATGGCGTTTTCTTCTAGAACAGATTCAATATCTGAATTAAGAGCACTTTGAAAAACAATTCCAGAATTTTCTGCAAATAATAACTTTATAGAATCTGATTCTTTAATGTTTGTAAGATCCAATTGAGCGCCAAGATTCACCTCTGCAAAACACAATTCTAAAAGTGTTGTGATTAGTCCACCGGATGCAACATCATGACCAGCTACAATCTTATTTTTCCTAATCAGATCTTGAATAACATTGAAGGTCTTTTTAAAAGTATTCGCATCATTTATGGTTGGTGCTTCAGACCCAATTTTGTTTACTGTTTGTGCAAATGAAGAACCTCCTAATTTGTGTTTGTCATTGGAAAGGTTAATGTAGTAGATATCTCCACCATTTTTTTGTAATACGGGCTCTACTATCTTATTGATATCATCACAATTGGCAGCAGCCGAAATAATTACGGTACCTGGAGCTATAACTTCTTCATTAGGATATTTTTGTTTCATCGATAAAGAGTCTTTACCCGTTGGAACGTTGATTCCTAAATCGATCGCAAAATCCGAAATTGCTTTTACCGCTTTATACAATCGCGCATCTTCCCCTTCATTTTTACAAGGCCACATCCAATTGGCAGATAATGAAACAGATTTCAATCCATCCTTAAGTGGTGCCCAGACAATATTAGTTAGTGCTTCGGCGATAGAATTTTTACTTCCCGCCTCTGGATCAATTAATCCAGAAATAGGGGAGTGCCCAATACTGGTGGCAATACCTTCTGTACTCGTATAATCCAACGCCATTACGCCACAATTATTTAAGGGTAATTGTAAAGGCCCTGCACATTGTTGTTTGGCAACACGACCACCTACGCAACGATCTACTTTGTTGGTAAGCCAGTCTTTACAAGCAACAGCCTCTAATTGTAGTACTTGTTCAAGATATTTCTGGAAATCACTTACAGAATAACTAAGATCATCATAATTACGAGAGATTGTTTGATCTTTCATGATGGTTTTAGGAGAACTGCCAAACATATCTTCTAGGGCAAGATCCATTGGTTTGTCTCCTTTGGTTTTTGACTCGAAAGTAAATCGATGATCCCCTGTTACATCACCTACCTGATACATTGGTGAACGCTCACGCGCTGCAATACGCTCTAAGGTGTCTATATCTTTTTGCCCAATAACTAATCCCATACGCTCCTGTGACTCGTTACCAATAATTTCTTTGGCAGAAAGGGTAGGGTCGCCAACCGGTAATTTGTCAAGATCAATTTTTCCACCGGTTTCTTCTACCAATTCTGAAAGGCAATTAAGGTGCCCACCAGCTCCATGGTCATGAATAGAGACTATGGTGTTTTCTTCACTCTCTATCATACCTCGTATGGCATTGGCAGCACGTTTTTGCATTTCTGGGTTAGAACGTTGTATGGCATTTAACTCAATACCACTACTAAATTCTCCTGTGTCGGCAGAGGATACTGCAGCACCTCCCATACCAATACGATAATTTTCACCACCTAGAATAACTATTTTATCTCCTTTTTCTGGCGTTGCTTTTATGGCTTGATCTGCTTTTCCATAGCCTATACCACCGGCTTGCATGATTACTTTGTCAAATCCCAATTTACGCCCAGTTCCATTATGCTTGTCGAAGTATTCTGCATGTTCAAACGTAAGTACAGACCCAGTAATAAGGGGTTGTCCAAACTTGTTGCCGAAATCCGAAGCTCCGTTGGATGCCTTAATTAGAATATCCATTGGGGTTTGGTATAGCCAATCTCTTTCGTTCATAGCTTGTTCCCAAGGACGATTTTCTTCTAAACGCGAATAGGAAGTCATATACACAGCAGTACCAGCAAGTGGCAAAGAACCTTTTCCGCCGGCAAGACGATCTCTTATTTCACCTCCAGAGCCTGTTGCAGCCCCGTTAAAGGGTTCTACAGTTGTTGGAAAGTTATGCGTTTCCGCTTTAAGTGAAATTACACTGTTAAACTCTTTTTCTTCGTAAAAATCAGGCTTATCTGCTGTTTTGGGAGCAAATTGTGTTGCTTTTGGTCCTTTTATAAAAGCAACATTATCTTTATACGCAGAAACAATATCGTTAGGGTTCGTTTCCGAAGTTTTTTTGATTAATTTGAATAACGAAGTAGGTTTTTCTTCTCCATCAATTATAAAAGTACCGTTAAATATTTTGTGGCGGCAATGTTCTGAATTCACTTGGGAAAAACCAAACACTTCAGAATCAGTAAGTTTTCTACCAATTTTTTTGCTTATCCCTTCAAGATATGCTATTTCGTCATTGCTTAGTGCAAGTCCTTCGCTAGCATTATAGGCGGCAATATCGTCAATTTCAAGAATGGGTTCTGGCTCAATGTCTACGGTATACATATCCTGATTTAGGCTATCATATTTTTGAGAAAGCATAGGGTCAAAATCCGTAAAGTCTTTGGATACAGATTTGAACTCTTCAATTCTAACAATCCCCTCGATTCCCATATTCTGGGTGATTTCAACAGCATTGGTACTCCAGGGAGTGATCATCGCGGCACGCGGACCAACAAAAAAAGCGTCAATAGACGCCGTAGATAGTTGAGGTTGGTTGCCAAATAACCAAATGAGTTTTTTAATGTTTTCCTGAGATATTTCTTGATTGGTTTGAACGGCAAATACGTTCTCGTTTTGGTTTCCGAAGAAGTGAATCATACTTCGATTGTTTGTGTTGATTTTAATAAGTGGCAAATTTACTATTTTCTATATAAAGAATAGCATAAAATTTAAATTGAATCATAGAGTTATTCACCACATTTTAAACAATACGGTTTATGCCTTTTTTTCTAGCAAAGCCATATAAAAACCGTCAAATCCTGATTGATGGGATAATATCTTCTTATCTTTTAGTAATGTAAAATCTTTCCCAACTTCGTTTGAAAGGAATTTAGTTACTTGCTCTTGATTCTCTGAAGGTAAAATCGAACAGGTAGCATATACTAATTTGCCACCTGGTTTTACCATTTTGGAATAACTTTCTAAAATCTCAGATTGTGTTTGTTTTATGGTATCCAGAAATTCGGGTTGTAATTTCCATTTAGCATCCGGATTTCGACTTAGGACACCCAAACCACTACAAGGAGCATCAATTAATACTCGATCTACTTTACCATATAGTTTTTTGATATCCTTGGTGCTTTCTATCACTCTGGGTTCGATATTATGTGCTCCAGCTCTTCTTGCTCTTCTTTTTAATTCTTTGAGCTTGTTACCATAGATATCCATGGCGATGATTTGTCCTTTATTTTGCATCAGGGCGGCTAGATGCAGCGTTTTGCCACCGGCACCGGCGCAAGTATCCACAACACGTTGACCTGGTTGTACTTCTAGAAAATCGGCCACTAATTGTGAAGAAGCGTCTTGAACTTCAAATAAACCTTTTTTAAAAGCTTCTGTACTAAAAACATTAGCTCTCTCTACAAGTTGAAGTGCATCAGGATATCCTTTGATAAATTCGGTATCAATATTTTCATCTTCGAGCACTCCTCTTAATTTATCTCTTGATGTTTTTAGTGTATTCGCTCTTAGAATTACAGGAGCTTGTTGATTTAATGCACTTATTTCCTTATCCCAGTTTTTTCCTAATTCTTTTTCACCTAACTCATCCAACCAATCTGGAATAGATTCTTTAAATTTTCTGATTTTGCTTAGCTCGTCAAAACGCCCTTTAATACGTCGGGTGGGAGTGGGGCCAATTTGTTTCCAATCGGGTAACGAAATTCCTCGTAACGTAGCCCAAACAGCAAAGATCCGCCATAGGTTTTCTCTAGAATAAGGTTCTTTTACCTCTGCAATTTCGACGTACAGGCGTTTCCACCTTACGATTTCATATACGGTCTCCGCGACAAAACTTCTATCTCGCGAACCCCATCTTTTATCACGTTTTAGTAATTTTTGTACCACCTTATCGGCATAGTCTCCTTCATTGAATATTTTATGCAATCCATCGATAACAGCAAAGACAAGGTTTCTGTGTAAGCGCATTGTATTATTTTTTTAGGTCTGCAAAGGTAGACCTTTGTTACCAAATACGGTTATATTTGAGGATAATTATTACATAATGAGACTTGTGCTTATACTATTGCTTTGTATCACCGTAACCTTTTGCAAAAAGGAAGAAAAGAGTAGGTTATATAATTTCTCTAGCATTGATATTGAAGTAGTCTGGAAAGACTCTATGACCATACGCGCCATAGAAATATATAACGACACCTTACTTGGGTTTGGATATCATAAAGGATATGGTTTCATTAATCTTAAAACCAAAGAAAGATTCATCAGCACTTTTGAAATAAAGGATAGTCTTGAAAAAAAGAAAAATTGGATCGCAGAGCAACGAGCTGTGAGTTTTGCGAATAACTCCTTTTTTACTTTAGGTATTGGTTCTCCCGCTAGATTACGGAGGGTTAATTTGCAGAATAAAGAAGAAAAAATTATGTATACCGAAGATCATGAAAAAGCATTTTATGATGCCATGATTTTTTGGAATGATACTGAAGGAATTGCTATGGGTGATCCAACAGATGATTGTTTATCTATTATTATTACCAGGGATGGCGGAGAAACCTGGGAAAAAGTTTCCTGCGATCTTGTTCCTAAAACAATTGATGGAGAGGCAGCTTTTGCGGCAAGTAATGGGAATATAGCAGTAATAGGAGATCGTACCTGGATTATTTCTGGCGGAATACAATCCAGAGTGTTTTATTCTCCCGATAAAGGAAGAACCTGGCAGGTTTTTGACACTCCGATCGTTCAAGGAACAGCAACATCCGGGGGGTATTCGATTCACTTTTATGATAAAGATCACGGTATTATTTATGGGGGCGATTATACAAAACCAGAAGATAATACAGCTAATAAAGCTGTAACTACCAATGGAGGTAAAACCTGGCAATTAATTTCCAATGATCTTGGTCCAGGTTATAAAAGTTGTGTTCGTTTTATTCCTAATAGTAAAGGTAAAGGAATAGTTGCCGTTGGTTTTACCGGGATTTCTATTTCAACTGATTCTGGTGGCTCTTGGAAAGAGATTAGTAAAGAAGGGTTTTATACCTTAAGATTCTTGAATGATAGCACAGCAATAGCTGCGGGTAAAGAAAGAATTGCAAGATTGTCTTTTAAATAAAAAAAGAGGCTTCCTAAAAACTCTCTTATCTGTCATTTGTGAGCGGAGTTGAGAAATAATGACTGTTGATTTTCAATACCTGCCGTGAACCCAGTCAAAGGGCTCGATATGACGGCATCATAAATTCAATACTTTTTAGACCATCTATTGTATAAAATAGGATCAGTTATTTCCTCTCTTGTTGCGCCATTGCTTAACTCGTTCTAACAACCTTTTGTTAAAATCGGATTCAGCTTTTATGAGTCTCAATACCTTTTTATTAGACATTGTTTTTTTGAGGTCGATAATTAGTTTTTTCCGGGCTTTTGATTTTTGATCTTCAATGTCCAGATATTGATTCAAAAAATCACCTGCTTGGGCATCACTTAAGCCATCAGGACCATTATTTGCATTTTTTAGGCTCTTTACAATGCTACGCCCCTGTTTTTTGAGGCTTTCAACTGTTTTTTCATGCGCATTATAGATCGGCCAGAATTGTTGAGCTTCTTTACTGGTAAGGTCTAGTTTTTCGGTTATGTATGCGATTTTAAATGCTTTGATTCTTTCTTTTGGCCCATTTTGCGCATAAGTGCCAAAAGCAGTAAAAACAATACAAATAAGTAGTAGTATATTTTTCATCAGTTTTATTTTATTCAACAAACATAATTTCATCTTCGAGATCTTCATCAGAAATGTAATCTATTAGATCTTGGTCATCTAATATCTCATTTTCAAAAGCTTCGGTATAACTAACATCTTTTGCTAGCAGATTGGCTATTTCATCATTGCTTACATCTATATTACCTTCGTTAAAATACGCATGAATGTCTGCGATTTCAATATCTTCAAAGTTTAAATTGGATTTTTTATTGATAGAAATTGATAGTATAATAGCGATCATAGCTGCTATACCAGACACATATAAGAGGTTTCTTTTGGTGAATAGAGATACAACTTTTATTTTTTGCTGATCTACTCTTCTCAAAACATTGTTCTCAAAATCTTCAAAGTATCTTTCGGGGACTTTGAAACCAGAATCTGTTTTTGAATCTAACAATGTGTCTTCTTTGTCATCAAAAGCTATTCTTTCTGATAGTTCGTTTTTAAAACTTTCAAAATAACCTTGAGGGACCTTAAAACCACCATTATTTTTATGTAAATTGTTTCTTTTCACTAGATATATGACTTTTTAAAGGTAAAAAGGTTTAATTGTTTTTTAAAAATTCTTCTATTTTTTTAGAAGCTAAATGATAGGATGCTTTAAGGGCACCTTCACTGGTTTCCAAAATCTCTGACATTTCTCTGTATTTTAATTCCTGAAAATATTTCATATTAAACACCTGCTGTTGTTTCTGAGGTAAAGATGCAATAGCTCTTTGCAATTTCAACTGCATCTGATCACCTTCATAATATACATCGGCTTCGAGGTTCTCTACAAGTTGTAAACTTAGTTCCTGACTAGTAATGTTATATTTTTTTGCTTTTTGGTTAAGAAAGGTAATAGATTCGTTGGTTGCAATTCTGTATAACCAGGAATACAGTTTACTATCCCCTTTAAATTTTTTTATGTTCTTGTATACTTTAATGAATACATTTTGTAAAACATCATCTGTATCGTCGTGACTTTTTACAATATTCCTTATATGCCAATATAAACGTTGCTGATATAATGCTACCAACTTACTAAATGCAGAATTAATATCCTTGTCGGACTGCAGAGAGGTGAGTAGGCGTTCTTCTTCTTTAATGCTATTCAAACGTAGGTATGTTTTATGGATAGGGGTTAAAAATGTATGCCCCTGCATATAAGACTAATTTACATAAAAAAGGTTTAATACATGAATGATTATTGTAAAATAAGTATTTTTGTAAGAAGTTTGTAGGATTAAATGTTAAACTATATGATTATTTACTTTTTTTATAGATAAAAAGCATTTTTTGTTTTGTAAATTGAAAAAAAGTAATATCTTTACATCGTAATAATGAATGAATACTTTCATTCTCCCCAAGATGAAAGATTTAAATAAAAGTGAGTTTTAATTTTAGAGTAAGCCCCTAAATTAAGATGATTTGTGTGAAGAGAAAGAGTGCGTTAAGCACTCTTTTTTTTGTTAATGGTTTTTGAAGCGTATGTGTATTAAGAATATTAATTGTAAGTTTTATACTACATTTTATATTATTTTAAGACTATAAAAGCATTTTTTATAGATTAAATACATATTTATTTGGTAAAATGAAAAAAAGTAGTATCTTTACACTGTAATAATGAATGAATACTTTCATTCTCCCCAAGATGAAAGGTTTAAATAAAAGTGAGTTTTAATTTTAGAGTAAGCCCCTAAATTAAGATGATTTGTGTGAAGAGAAAGAGTGCGTTAAGCACTCTTTTTTTTGTTTGTGATTTTTGGGACGCTATCAAATTGAAATAATTACAGGTTTAATTTGTTTGCATATTTGTAAGTTTTATACTACAATATCTATACATATTGATATATTTTTTAGATAAAAAGTATTTTTTTTGGATAAAAAACAATTTTTATTTGCACAACTTGTTTTTTTGCCTTATATTTGTATCATAATATTTGAATTAGTTCTTTCATTCTCCCCAAGATGAAAGATTTTAATAAGAGTGAGTTTTAATTTTAGAGTAAGCCCCTAAATTAAGATGATTTGTGTGAAGAAAAAGAGTGCGTAAAGCACTCTTTTTTATTTTTAATAATTTGATAAATAAGGGTTTACTAATCAAATGATTGCATAGTTACCAGTTTTTGATACACTCCATTTTTTGCAATTAATTCTTCGTGCCCGCCTTTTTCAACAATTTTACCTTTTTGCATTACAACGATTAAATCTGAATTTTGTATTGTAGATAATCTATGCGCTATAACAATACTTGTTCGATTCTTCATCATGTTCTCCAGAGCAGATTGAACAAGACGCTCACTTTCTGTATCAAGAGCAGAGGTGGCTTCGTCTAATATCATAATGGGTGGATTTTTAAGAACCGCCCTTGCTATTGATAGACGTTGTTTCTGTCCACCACTTAGTTTATTACCACTATCGCCGATGTTTGTTTCTATTCCTTTGGGCAAATCTTTAACAAATTCCCATGCATTGGCCACTTTTAAAGCATCTATAATATCTTGTTCGGTAGCTTTTTCGTTACCAATTAGTAAGTTATTTTTTATGGTGTCATTAAAAAGGATAGAGTCTTGCGTTACCAATCCCATTAGTCCTCGTAAAGATTCTTTTTTGAGATCTTTTATATCTGTATTATCAATTTTTATACTACCCTTGTTTACATCATAAAATCGGGTTACCAAATTGGCAATAGTTGATTTTCCACTACCAGATTGCCCTACTAGAGCAATAGCACTGCCTTTTGGAACGTTTAAAGAGAAATCTTTGAGTATATAATCGTCTTCATATTTGAAAGATATGTTTTCTAAAGTGATACTTTTATTAAAATCGTTTTTCTCTTGAGCATTGGGTTTGTCTTGTAGCGGGGAAATGGTATTTAAAATCTCTAATACTCTTTCGGCCGCCGCATTACCCCTTTTTACACCATAACTGGCTTTGGAAATCGCTTTTGCAGGTGTAAGAATCTGGTATGCCAGTCCCATATAAATTAGGAAAAGACTCGGTTCTAAAGATTTTTCAACCAGGACCATTTGTCCACCATACCATAATAGTACAGAGATGGTTGTAATACCCAGAAATTCACTTGTTGGAGATGCTAAATTCTGTCTGTTTAATAAAGAATTTGAAAATCTATAAAAGCGCAAAGTAGATTCTTGAAATTTTTTGCCAAATATTTTTTCGGCATTAAATCCTTTAACTACCTTCAAACCTCCCAGTGTTTCTTCTACTATTGAAAGAAAAAAACCTTGCTCTTTTTGCACTTTATCCGAATGCTTTTTCAATTTTTTTCCTATCAGAGAAATAAGAAAACCTGAAACCGGGATGAAAATAAAAACAAAAAGGGTAAGCTTTGGACTAATAAGAAGCATGGCAGATATGGCGAAAAGAATACTTAACGGCTCTCTTACAATAAGTTCTAATATAGATAAAAAAGAATGCTGTATTTCGAGAACATCTGTTGATATTCTTGCCATCGTGTCTCCCTTTCTTTTTTCTGAAAAATAGGAGAGCGGTAATTCTACTGTCTTTTTGTATAATTCGTTTCTAATATCCTTTAAAGACCCATTTCTTAAAAATGTAATGAAATACATAGCTAAATATCCAAAAATGTTCTTCAAAAAAAACATACTAACCACAAGAACAACCATAAATAGTAGTACATCGTTATTGCCTTGATCAGCTTTTAACGTTACATAATAGTTAAGATAGGCCTCGCTGTATTCTCTTATATCTAACAACCCTGTCCATTCTGGTTCAACTCTTACTCTTTGCGTTTGTCCAAATAACACATTGAGCATTGGAAACAAAGAAACCATTGCCAGTGTTCCAAAAAGAGCATAAAAAATATTAGAGATGATATTTAATAGCGCGTATATTTTGTATGGTTTCGCAAAGCGAAGTATTTGCTTAAAGTAATTCATTAATTAGAAAACAGTACACTGTTATTTAGGTTAATTTTAAATCTTTTTTGATAGCTTCTATTTTTCTATCCAATTGCTGTTGTACCTTATCAAAATCGTCTATTGAGGCTAGAGATTCTTGTATGCTGATGTAAAACTTGATTTTAGGTTCTGTGCCACTTGGTCTTGCTGCAATTTTGCTTCCAGCCTCGGTATAAAATATCAACACGTTGGATTTTGGAATATCGATAGGAGTTTCTGAATGATCCAGAATGTTTTTTGCAATACTGGTCTGATAATCTTCAATCAGTACCACTTTTTCATCATTTATATGAGTAGGAGGATTGTTTCTGAGATCTACCATGGTTTGTTTGATTTCGGCAGCACCATCAATTCCTTTTTTAACTAGCGAAACCAAGTTTTCTTTGTAAAAACCATACTTTGTATATAGATCGAGAAGGGTGTTGTAAAAAGAACTGCCTTTCGATTTTGTGTAAGATACAATTTCACAAGCCAATAACGTAGAAGTTACCGCATCTTTATCTCTCACAAAATCACCAACCATAAACCCAAAACTTTCTTCGCCACCGCCAACAAATTTCTTTTCTGGGTAGTCTTTGATCAACTTGGCGATCCATTTAAAACCAGTAAGTACTTCTTTGTATTCAACACCATAAGCTTCAGATAAAGTTTGCATCATGGGGGTAGATACAATGGTCGAGGCTACAAATTCATTTCCTTTTAATCCTATATTATTTTTATAGTGCTCTAATAAAAACCAGGTCATTACGATCATGGTCTGGTTGCCATTAAGTAATTGTAAGTCGCCATCGCTATTTCGAACCGCAATTCCTAATCGATCACAATCAGGATCGGTGCCAATCACAATATCAGCATTCACTTCGCCGGCAAGCTTCATGGCCATGGTTAATGCTTCAGGTTCTTCAGGGTTTGGTGATTTTACTGTTGGAAAATTACCATCGGGTTCTGCTTGTTCTTTTACGATATGTACATTATTGTATCCGGCTTTTTTCAAAGTTTCGGGCACTGCTGTAATCGATGTGCCATGCAGAGAAGTAAAAACAACGGTAACATCATCTTTGGCCTGCTGTGTAGCGGCAAAACTTCCATTTTTCACACTTTGATCAATAAAAATGGTATCAATTTCCTGATCTATGGTCTGAATCAAATCATGATTTGATTCAAATTTTATATCAGCATATTGTAATGTATTTATTTCGGCAATAATCTCACCATCTTGTGGAGGTACTAATTGACCACCATCTTGCCAATATACCTTATACCCATTATATTCTGGTGGATTATGACTGGCAGTGAGTACAATACCACAATGACAGCCTAACTCTTTTACGGCAAAAGATAACTCTGGAGTAGGGCGTAGGCTTGAAAACAGGAATACTTTAACTCCGTTTGCCGAAAAAACATTGGCTACAATTTGCGCCAGCGTATCGCTATTATTTCTACAATCATAAGCAATTACAGCTTTGGGTTGTTCTCCCGGAAATTGTTTGATCATATAATTGCTTAATCCCTGTGTACTTTTCCCCAGGGTGTATTTATTGATGCGGTTGGTGCCAATACCCATCACACCGCGCATACCGCCGGTACCAAATTCAAGGTTTTTGTAAAAACTTTCTGTTAACTCTTTGGGGTTATTATGTTGTAGGTGTTGAATTTCCTTTTGTGTGTCCTGATCAAAAGTAGGAGTTAACCATTCGTTGACTCTATTCGTAATTTCAGAATCTGTGATGTGCATGTGCGATAATTTTAATTGCAAAAATACTATTTAATACGATTTCTTACATGAAATTGCCAAGTAAAATGGTTTGTCACCCTGAACTTGATTCAGGATCTCTCATTGAATAGACGTATTAGATAAGAGAGATGCTCAATTAAATTGAGTATGACGTATATATCATGTGCAAAACAAATCAATAAACTTGTCTTCCGTGTTGCATCAATTCAGTTTTGTGGAAATTGGAGTATTATTGTTGGTTTTTAGTTTTTCTGTCACCCTTCGAGAGCACTTCGATAAACTCAGTATATCACCTCAAGGTTTATTAATAGAGGGCTGAGGCCCTCGAAGCCCAGAATAAAATACTATTACAAATTAACTCGCTCAGAAATATTGTACCGTTCTTTGCTTCTTTTACTGGTTAAGATGATTTCTCCTAAAAAGCCAGCCAGAAAAAATTGGGTTCCTAAAATCATTGATGTTAACGCGATATAAAATTCGGGTCGTTGAGCAATTAAGCGTCCTCCTATTTCTATAAAAAGTTTATCGATCCCAAGGTATAGTGCAAAACAAAAGCCAACAATAAAAAGCAGGGTACCAATCAAACCAAAGAAATGCATGGGGCGTTTTCCAAATCGCGACATAAACCAGATTGTAACCAGATCCAGAAAACCATTGATAAAACGGCTCATCCCAAACTTGGTTTTGCCGTATTTACGAGCCTGATGCAGGACTACTTTTTCGCCAATTTTGGTAAATCCGGCATTTTTTGACAGTACGGGAATGTATCGATGCATCTCACCATGCACATCGATATTTTTGACTACGATATTTTTATAGGCTTTGAGTCCACAATTAAAATCATGCAATTTTACTCCCGAAGTTCTTCTAGCGGCAGCATTAAACAATTTTGACGGTAGGTTTTTGGCAATCACAGAGTCGTATCGTTTCTTTTTCCAGCCCGAAATAAGATCATATCCATCATTATGGATAAGATCATACATCTCTGGGATTTCTTCTGGATTATCCTGTAGATCGGCATCCATAGTGATGACAACATCGCCTTGAGCTTCTTTAAATCCGGCATGCAGTGCCTGTGATTTCCCGAAGTTTTTAAGAAAACGAATTCCTTTTACATTGCTGTCTTTTTGCGATAGTTGCTGTATTGTATCCCAGGAATCATCTGTACTACCATCGTCTATAAAGATAATTTCATAAGAAAAAGATTGGGAGTGCATAACTTTTGCAATCCAATCGTATAATTCGTTAAGTGATTCCTGTTCGTTAAGCAGCGGTATGACCACAGATAAATCCATATGCAATTATAAGTCTTTTTTCTTAGACATTAAGGCTCCTGAAATTAATGATTTTGTAAAACTAAACATCAAATATAGGATCAAATTTGCTAATCATAGCATATAATTCGAATTAAAGGAGAGAAGATTGTTGACAATCTTGAGCACATCTTCAGGTGGCATATCGTTTTTAACGTAAAAAGTTACATTATATATAATACTGTGAATCAAAATGCTTAAAACACAAGGATTCAATGATGTCCATATTCAGGGGTTTTATGAGATATTCCTGCAAATTCATCGAGCTTATGTTGGATTTCCATTCGGTACAGGTCGAGGTAAGAATAAAGATTTTGGTTTTAGATTTTTTATGGGGTGTAAGCATTTCAAATCTCTCCAAAAATTCCCATCCGCTCATGGAAGGCATATCGAGGTCTAAAAAGATAAGGTCGGGCATAAAAGAAGGATTTTGTTTCAGGAGATACAACACTTTTTGCGGCTCGGTAAAGCAATCAATTCTTGAAAACCGTTTTGATTTCAGCATCAAGTATTGATTCAAAAAATTGGTCGTTTTGTTATCATCCAGTAAAACCACATGTCGAATTTTTCCTTTCATAACCCGTTAATTTTATGGAAATTAATGGGTTATGGGTTCAGAAATACTTTTCGATACTTTAAAAAAGTATTTTTTATCGATAAAAGGTTTAAAAAATCGATTTGGTGAAGATTAGACATAGGTATCTATAGATAATAAGCCACCTCAAAAGCTATTTTCCCGGTCATTTCCAGCGGAGTCGAGAAATAATGAGTACAATTTTCAATACATTTCGACTCCGCAATGTGACAGTCCATATGTTTTATCATTTTTGAGGTGGCTTATTATTTACATTTCGATAATTGATTTTTGTCTTTTGTCTTTTGTAGGATACGCATTAGATATCTTAACGCAGCTCCTGTTTCTTTTGCATAGCAAGTCCGGCAACCAACGAAATAATAAATCCAATAAATAAGCTCCAGATTAATGAAAATGCCGAAATCATATACGGAGATGTAAATTTCTTGGCCATTTCCAGGCTTTGGTCTAATTGCTCTTGGGGCATATCGGGAAAACGCTCTAGCATCTGTTCGCGTTGTACTTCATTAATTTGATCTACGATACCAGGTTCTATGGTAGTCATTAACAAAATGGTCCATATCACGGTAATGATACCACCGATAAGGGCGATACCTACGCCAATTTTTAATGCCTCACCAAGTTTTAGAAATCCGCGGTTAGCAGTTTTAAAGGCTTTGATCCCGTAGATAATAACCCCAGTGATAATAGCCAAGCCAACAACGGTATGTACCCAGTTTTGTTCGGCATATCCATCGGTGATATAGACCACTACACCCATTAAAACAGAGAGAATACCCAGGATAACGCCGTAATTGATAATTATTTTTTTGGTAGAGATAGTTTCATTTTCCATTGTGTGAAAAGTTTTGGTTATGTATTAACCATAAGTATATAAAGATAGTAAATTGTTACAATAAGGTCGAGATAAGGTTGGAATAATTAGAAATGCAAGCATCAACATAATTGATTAGATGATTTTTGTGAAGAAGGTGAAGTGTGATTTTTTTTAATCAAAAATATCTCGTTCTTTCTGCATGATTGCTCCAGCTAATAAAGAAATAATTAGCCCAAAAATAACATCTATGATCAAATTAATTGCTGAAGTAAAATATAGAGAACTAAACCTTTCAACGGTAGCCATACGTTGTTCAATTTCTTTTTTGGAAACATTTGGATTTTGTTCTATCATTTGTTGTTTTTGAGTTAGAAGTTTTTCAGACATCATATCAGGTTCTATTACTGTATTTAGTACAATATTCCAAAAAATAACCATAAGACCGGCTATTAAAGCAATACCTACACCAATTTTCAAAGCTTCCCCTAGCCTGAGGAAACCATTATTGGCTTTCTTGAATAACTTTATTCCAAGGATAATTACTCCGATATTAATAATATAATATAGGATAGAAAGTAAACGTATTTTATTTATTTGCTCATCACCTAAATACATAAAAATGTTATATACAATGAATATCATCCCCAATATTAATCCATATATTAGGATATATTTTTTAGCAGAAATGGTAGTTTCTTCCATATAGTAAAATAGTTTTCATTTGTTTACTAAACACCATCAGTGTACAAATATAAAAAAATGTTACAGTTGTGATAAAAAAAGCATTTTATCGGGGTAATTTACATTTTTATCGTATATTTACCAAATAGTTTACGGTTTTTCCGTAATATATATAAGGTCTTAAATAGTGTGAAGCAAGGCGGTTTGTTGGGAATAAGCTTGAAAATATAATCGGTTTAAAAGTTGTATTTTAAGAACTCAAAATGGCGCAAAGACTTAAAAAAGATCTGTTTTTTTGATGATAGAATCCCCCAATTTTTAAAATTGTATAGAATATATTAACAAAATCAATTTTTATGAAAAAATTATTACTTTTTACTCTTGTTTTTTTCTTCATTGCGATTACTTCGTGTACAAGGGATGAAGAAATTCCTGAAGTATCTCAGGAAGAGAAAGAACATCTTGTGGAGAAAGTTCTCGTTGAATTTAATAAAAGTGCAATAAAAACGGGAAAATATCAAGAATTCATTAATTCTGCGGTTCAAAAGACAACCAGTAGTTCTTTCAATAGATCTGAGTTGGAAGTTATGGTAGAAAACTTTTTTGGGGATCAGACACAGTCTTTTTTGGATGCTTATGATAGATTAGAAGCATTAAATCTAACATCAGAGGAATTCCATCAAATTGCTCATCGATTTGAATATCTAAGAATATATGTTGGGTCAAATAAAGCACTAGGATGTTGTGAGATAGGTGATTATCTTGACGATAAGGGAGGGGATCTTTTTGATTTTGTTTGTGGTTGTGATTAATCTAAAGAATTCCTAGGCTATCTGCCTTGGGTTTTCTGATTTACCTTTCCTTTGAAGAAGTCAGAACTGCTATTTTAAGCAAGTTCTGGATTAGGTGAAATGCAAAATTTCGGTTTTTGGTCCTGTAAAGGCTAAAATGAAACTGACGCAATACCTCTATGGTTCTGCGAGGATAGTAGGTTTCAAGAATTTTTTTATCCGCTAGCGATAAAATATTCCTATTTTGATCAAAACACCAAAAAGTATTTAGTGTGTTTAGGCTATTTTATTAGTTAAAAAAATTTTTCAATTAAAAAATTAGTTGTAAATTTGCCCCTCGAAAATAGAAAAGATAAATACAAATGAGAAAAGGTATTCACCCAGAAAATTATAGATTAGTAGCTTTTAAAGATATGTCTAATGACGAAGTTTTTTTAACAAAGTCTACAGCGAATACTAAAGAAACTATCGATGTTGATGGTACAGAGTATCCACTTGTAAAATTAGAAATTTCAAGAGCTTCTCATCCATTCTATACAGGAAAATCAAAGCTTATCGATACCGCAGGACGTATTGACAAGTTCAAAAACAAATATGCGAAGTTTAAAAAGTAATTTGTTTATGACAAGTATACAAAAGCCTTTCCAGAGATGGAGAGGCTTTTTTGTTAGGCATTGCCCTTTCGACTACGCTCAGGACAGACAAAGTCGAAGTGCTAAGGATAAGTATAGCCGAGGGATTGAAGCTTACAGATTGTTGGACTATTAAAACCTTTTAATTTTGTTTCGATTTGATGTATTGTGTATTTATCGAAGTTGCTAGTTCCTTTTTGAGATAAATTTTGAGTTCCTTCTCCTTGGGGAGAAGGTTAGGATGAGGGGAATTTCATATCAAAAACCCTCACCTTAATCCTCTCCCTCTGGGAGAGGAAACTATTATTTTTATAATTCGTATCAACTAGCAACTTCGATTAATTATTCTATTTCCAAATAAAATAGCCAAACTGCATTATTTTTAGCACCAACGTCTTATTTTTGTCACGGTTTAACAATACTAACTTTTTTGAGATCATCACATGAATTACATTCTTTTTGACGGCCCCTCGCGCAACGCACTGCTACCGTTTACGTATACCAGACCGGTAGCAGAAATTAGGATCGGTATTTTAACCATTCGCGAGAAATGGGAAAAGTATTTAGGGTATACAACGTCAACCGTAACCGAGGAATATCTGAGCGAGAAATTCCCAATGGTAGAGCTCGAAGAGAATGTGATGATCAATGCTTCTTATCTGCCTTACAAAAATCTTGTTAAAAAAATTAAGGCGTTAAGACCTAACCAGGCAATTTTTGATAAGGATGAACCTATTGCGTTTTATGTACAAGAAGATCAGGAAGTGAATTTTGATACCTATGAGGTGTCTCAATATGAAGAAGAAGTACTTACAGTTAAAAATACATGGGATATTTTTTCGAAAAATGAGCAAGCGATTAACCAGGATTTTACTTTGTTGACTCAAGGTAGAGAAAGTCAACCAATTCCGGCAAGTATCAATGTCATCGCTCCCGAGAATATTTTTATTGAAGAAGATGCAAAATTGGAGTTTACAACCCTTAATGCTAGTAACGGACCTATTTATGTCGGTAAAAATGCCGAAATTATGGAAGGCAGTATAATCCGTGGACCTTTTGTACTTTGTGAGCATTCAACCATCAAAATGGGGGCAAAGATCTATGGCGGTACTACGGTCGGGCCCTATTCTAAGGTAGGAGGAGAGGTGACCAACTCGGTGATTTTTGGATATTCAAACAAAGGGCATGATGGGTTTATTGGTAATTCTGTATTGGGCGAGTGGTGCAACCTGGGTGCTGATACTAATACTTCAAATCTTAAGAATAACTATGCTCCGGTACGTTTATGGAGCTATGAAACCGAAGGTTTTGCCAAAACAGGATTGCAGTTTTGTGGACTCATGATGGGGGATCACTCAAAATGCGGGATCAATACCATGTTTAATACCGGTACAGTAGTTGGGGTTAATGCCAATATATTTGGTGGTGGTTTTCCTCGTAATTTTATCCCAAGTTATAGCTGGGGCGGTAGTGGTGGCTTTACCACTTTTCTAACCAAAAAAGCTTTTGAAGTGGCTAGAGTGGTAATGTCACGTAGAGATCTTGAATTTACCAAACATGAGGAGCAAATTCTTGAGCATGTTTTTGAAGAAACTAAGCAGTGGAGAAAAAACTTTGAATAAGCTTAATTAAGCTTTTCTTTCCAAACTCGTTTTAAAATCAAGAAATTTTGGGGGTTGTTGGTGAGTCCTTTTACATTTTTTTGTGTGAATCGAACCACTTCGTCATAGTACAACGGAACAATTGGTGCATGAGCCATGATGATAGAATCCATTTTGGCGTAATGTTGTTCTCTTAGTTTGGCCTCTGTAATTAAGAAACTTTCTTCATAGAGTTTATCAAAAGTATCATTTTTAAAATGTGTATAATTTGGTCCGTTTGGCGTATGATTTTTACTGTAATAAGGGGATAAAAAATTCTCAGCATCCGGGTAGTCTGCAATCCAGCTGGCTCTAAAAACTTCCAGCTCACCACTCCATTTCTTTTGCCGTATCGTAGCGGGGGGCATCACATCTACAATAATATTAAGCCCTATTTTTTCAAGTTCGCGTTGTATAAACTCGCAGATACTTTGATAATTAGAGTCTGTAGCGATACGTATGGTTGGGTTTTTATTTCCAGTTTCTTTGATATACTTTTTAATATACCTACGAGCTTTTTCGGGATTGTACTTATATCCTTTGATATTAGCAAACCCAGGGATCCCTTTTGGAATAAAACCATTAACAGCGGGGGTTCCGATACCGTTTTTTAAATAAGTAATCATTTTTTCTCTATCAAAACCATGGTTCATGGCTTTTCGAAGCAATTCTGATTGAATTTCGCTTTTGTCTGTATCCAAAAAAAATCCCAGGTATTCAGAGTTGAGGTATGCGCCTTTACTAATATTTACCTGATTCTGATACTTCTTACGTAATTTCCCGGTTGGTGTTAAAAGTTCATCTTTGTACGACGCATCCAAGCTATTTAACAGATCTATATTGCCTTGAGCAAACTGTAAAAATTCACTTTGCTTATCGGGTAAAAATGTAATGGCTACTGCTTCTAAATAAGGTAATTGGTTGCCATTTTTGTCTTTTTCAAAATATAGTTCATTTCTTCGTAATACTAATTTTACATTTTCTTCCCAAAGTTTAAATTTAAAAGGGCCTGTACCTATAGGTTTTGATCTAAATTCATTCCCATAAAACGTTACTACTTCTTTTGGCACTACAGAACAGTATCGCATACTCAATAATCCTAAAAATGCCGGAAATGGTTTTTTTAGGGTGATTTCAAAAACGGTGTCATTAACAGTAGTATAGGTTAAGACATTTTTTAGTACCCAATTACCCGGAGAGGCTACTTTGGGGTCGACTAAACGATTAAAACTATATACAAAATCCTTGGCTACAACCAAACGCGTGCTATCGTGAGTCTTAAATTGAGGGTGTTTATGAAATTTGACATCATTTCTAAGAAAGAACGTGTATTTTAATCCATTTTCCGAAATCTCCCACCTTTTTGCAATATCTGGGATAATATGTAGTGAATCATCTAATTGTACCAAACCATTAAACAATTGGTTTGTTGACCAAATATTGGCTACATCTCTTGCAAATGCGGGGTCGAGAGAGCTTATGTTTTCAAATTGGTTGTAGCGAAACACTTCATGATCCTCATTTTTTTGTAAGGATCCGTTACAGGATAGTAATGATGAGAATAGATAAACTGTTGCAAAATAACGAATTATGAAGATGAAATGATTGATTTTCAATTTTAGTAAACGAATTATTGTTGGTATATTTGCCCCCTCAAAATTTATTCTTTTATATCAAAAAATTTTGATGAGTGTAAGGTAAGGATAAATATAAAGAGATTTCTGCCTTTGCCGAAATAAGACATGGTTTTATGAGAAAAAAAGTAGCTTTTTATACTTTAGGTTGTAAACTGAATTTTTCAGAGACCTCTACTATTTCCAGAAGTTTTACTGATGAAGGGTTTGATCGCGTAGATTTTTCTTCAACAGCAGATATTTATGTGATTAACACGTGTTCTGTTACCGAAAATGCTGACAAAAGATTTAAAACCATTGTAAAACAAGCACAAAAGATAAATCCGGATGCTTTTGTAGCTGCAGTAGGATGTTATGCGCAGTTAAAACCAGAAGAGTTGGCTGCAGTTGATGGTGTGGACTTGGTATTAGGTGCTACCGAAAAATTTAAAATTACCGATTATATTAATGACCTTTCAAAAAATGATTTTGGACAAGTACATTCTTGCGAAATTGAAGAAGCGGATTTTTATGTAGGGAGCTATTCGATAGGAGATCGTACCAGGGCCTTCTTAAAAGTACAGGACGGATGTGATTATAAATGTACCTATTGTACCATCCCATTGGCAAGAGGGATTTCTCGTAGCGATACCTTGGGTAATGTCTTAAAAAATGCAAAAGAGATTTCAGAGAAAGGGATTAAAGAAATTGTACTTACTGGTGTAAATATTGGGGATTATGGAAAAGGCGAGTTTGGAAACAAAAAACATGAGCACACCTTCTTTGAACTTGTTCAGGCTTTGGACGAAGTAAAAGGAATAGAACGATTAAGAATATCATCAATAGAGCCAAATTTATTGAAGAACGAAACCATAGATTTTGTGTCCGCGTCCAACACTTTTGTTCCCCATTTTCATATTCCGTTACAGTCGGGTAATGATGAGATTTTGAAATTGATGAGACGAAGATATCTAAGTGATCTTTATATTGATCGGATTTCAAGAATCAAAGAAGTAATGCCACATGCTTGTATTGGTGTTGATGTTATTGTTGGTTTTCCTGGTGAAACAGATGATCATTTTTTAGACACGTATAATTTTTTATCAGAACTTGAGATCTCTTATTTGCATGTATTTACATATTCTGAAAGAGATAATACAATTGCGGCAAACCTTGATGGTGTTGTATCTATGGATATTAGAAAGAAAAGAAGCAAGATGCTACGAGGACTATCGGTAAAAAAAAGAAGAGCCTTTTATGAAAGTCAATTAGGTTCTGAAAGAACCGTGTTATTTGAGTCCGAAAATAAAGAAGGCTATATTCATGGTTTTACCGAGAATTATGTAAAAGTAAAAATGCCTTGGGATCCATCTTATATGAATACCCTGCATAAAGTGAAGTTAAAGGATATTGATGATGATGGCATCGTAAGATTTGATTTTGTGCGAAAAAAAATAAGTTCAACCCGGTTTATGTAGAAAATCTATTTCATGTTGAAACTATTTCAAATACAGTCGCTTTACTTAGTTTTTTAATTAATCATAGCTATGAGAAAATCAAGAAGACTACTGTGTGTATTGTATTTACCACCCTCATAAAGAAGTTCCAATGCATAAAACGTGTTCAAATAACTTCATAATATGATATACAAAAAACCTGCGATATCGCAGGTTTTTTTGTGGTATACTTTTACATAGGATTACTCTATATGTTGATTCCTACGGGTAGTAAGTCTTTGTATTTCCTTCTGTTTTTTCGCATAAACTTAGCAATAAGAGGGCTTGTAGGTACTAGCCTTATGTTGCGTTCTTCAATAACATTAAAAACAGCAACGATAAAATCTTCATGAAAACCTTTTTCAATTTGTTCTTCATTCATGATAAGTTTAGTTAGGAAAATTTTTCTTTCCTGTAGGGCATACTCGATCTTTGCTTTTTGACCTTCAATTGTAGTTTCGAATTGTCTTAGAAATTCATTATCAATAATTTCTAATTCAACATCACTCATGTTCTCCATATTTTTTAAATTATGAGGTATTTAAATCATATACAAGAGGGGATGACCCCAATATCTAATTACTCTTTTAAAGATACTTAGCATTACTAAATCAATACAGATTAAAGTATAGATGTATACTATGCCAATTAATGTACCTAACTAAGATTTGTTAGTTAAAAATTCCCTTTTTATAAAAATTTAACTTAGTATTTCCTTTCTTAGAAAAAAGGAATACCATAATTTTGATAGGCAAAGATACTAAAATTAGTACTGTAAACTTAAAATCCACTGTTAAAATACCTATGTTGCAGGAAGTTAGCCATGTTTATTTTATGCCAGGAATGGCAGCAGATGTTTCTATTTTTGAGTATATCAAATTACCCGAAGACAAATTTAAAACCCATACTATTGCCTGGAAAATTCCTTGCAGGAAAGAGTCTATGGAAGAATATGCCCAAAGAATGTGCAAAGAAATTAGGCATGACAATGTGGTTTTGGTGGGAGTTTCGTTTGGAGGTATTATGGTGCAGGAAATGAGTAAATATTTGAATTTAAAAAAACTAATTATTATTTCCAGTGTAAAAAGTAAGCATGAACTACCTAGTCGCATGAAAATTGCACGCAAAACAAAAATGTATAAGCTTTTACCCACATCATTGGTTTCTAGAATTGAAAATTGGGAGAAGTTGGCCTTTGGGGAATTTGCCAAGAAAAGAGCTGCAATGTATCAAAGGTATTTATCAATAAATGACAAAACATATCTTGATTGGGCCATAGAAAAGATGGTGTGTTGGGATCAGGATAAATCTCCTGAAGGGCTTATTCATATTCATGGGGACAAGGATATTGTTTTTCCTATTTCAAACATAAAAAAATGTATAACAGTCGATAAAGGTACACATGTTATGATTGTTAACAGAGCTAGATGGTTCAATAAGAATTTGCCCCAAATAATTAATGATAACTTGCATTAGTCTAACTTTTTACGTTATATTGTAGCATAAAATTTTATTTCCCCAATAAAATCTACTTATAATGATGAAGATGATAAAAAAAGGATTAGTTTTTTTAGGTGTTTTATTCACTTTTGGAATCTTGGTTAATGCTACTCAGGACAGTCCTCAAAAAACCCCGGCACAAGAAGTATTAGAAGATAAACTGGTAAATGACTATAATGTCTATGCCATACCTATGCCAGACAATCTTAATTTTTCGGGTGAATTGGTTCCTATCTCAAATCCCGATATCAGAGAGAGAATGGATAGAGAATTGCTGGTGAATACATACTGGCAATCTAATGGTTTGTTACTTTTTAAGCGGGCCAATAAATATTTTCCGATTATTGAACCGATATTGAAAGAACATGGTGTTCCTAATGATTTTAAATATTTGGCGGTTATTGAAAGTAGTTTAACACAGGCCGTTTCTCCGGCCAGGGCCACCGGATTTTGGCAAATACTAAAGGGTACTGCAAAAGAATATGGTTTAGAGGTTAATCAAAATGTGGATGAAAGATATCATATCGAAAAATCTACTGAAGTTGCTTGTAAATATCTTAAAAAAGCGAAAGAAAAATTTGGTTCCTGGACACTTGCTGCGGCTGCCTACAATGCCGGACGGGCTGGAATTCTTAGACAAATGGATCGACAAGATGCCAAAACGTATTATGACCTATTGTTAGGAGAAGAAACCGGAAGATATGTTTTTAGGATTGTGGCAGTAAAAGAAATCATAAGTAACCCAAAGAAGTATGGATTTAATTTTAAAGAAAAAGATCTTTACAGACATATTCCTACTTTTAATGTATTGGTAGATGAACCTATCGTAGATTTTAATGCATTTGCCAAGCAATACGACATTAATTATAAGATCCTTAAGCTTCATAATCCGTGGTTAAGAGAGACAAATTTGAGTAATACTTCGGGAAAAGAATATCTTATTAAAATTCCAAGAAACGGTTATTATAAAACAGGAGTAGGACAGTAAGATCATAGGTTTTATAAGTTTTCGATATTTTTTACTTAAGTTAGCTGTTTATTATATTGCATAAGCAGCATGAATACAACTGTACTTATTTCTTTAGTTTTAATAGGATTGTTGGCAGGGTTTTTTAGCGGCACCTTGGGCATTGGGGGTAGTGTTGTGATGATTCCTCTTATGATTTTGTGGTTAAATTTTTCGCAACACCAGGCACAAGGTACAAGTCTTGCAGTGTTGGCGGTTCCAGTAACTCTATTGGCTGCTTATAACTATTATCAGGAAGGACATGTAAATTGGAAATATGCTGCTGTTATTGCGGTCACCTTTATCATTGGCGGGTACTTGGGTAGTAAACTTGCAATTTCTATTAATCAAGCACTGCTTAAAAAAATATTCGGAGGAGTTCTTTTATTGGTCGCCCTAAAGATGATTCTTGGTAAATAGTACTGCTTATCGATTTTTACGTTTCGAACCTTTCAAAGAATCCTTTTCTCTTTTGTATTTTTCGTACTCTTCGTCGATTCTTCTTTCTTCTTCAGTTCGTCCATCTTCTCCTACCTTATCTTTCCTTTTACCTTTTTTACCTTTTCCTTGATTTTCATCTTCATCCTGCTCTGAGGTTTCTAGGTCAATAGACCCGTCATCATTCAACAACCCTCTTGCATCAAGGTCTGCAATAATTAGAGAAACCCCTTTGGATAAGGAGTTGAAATGTATATTGTAAGAATTACTTAATGTTTCACTAGAGTGATGGGTTTCTATTTTTTGTATACTCAAAAGTTTTTTTTCTTCATTGGAGAAGTACATCATCGGAAATCCGAGAGCGTGTTTTAATTTATTTACAATGTGAGAATCCTGGTTAGTTTTTTCATCAACGTAAACCAATTGAATATGTTCATTATATTCTTTACTTTTAGCTTTCAGGTTTTCTTTTGTATCCCAAAAAAGCACTATAAAATCGATCTGATCATGAAATCTTTCTGCAAGATCATTCAAAGCAGGGATTTCCCCTATCCCAGGCACGCACCAGGCAGCATAAGTAATAAGAAACATTGGTTTTTCATAGGCCGAAAAAGTAATAGGTTCTTCTTTGATTGTATTTACAGTAAAGTTATCCAAATACGTACCGCTCAGGTGATTGGTTACCAATGAGTCAAATAAAAACGTTGCTCGCTCTAAATCCTTTTCTCTATAGGCAGCATCCATCTTCATATTGTACTTTACAATATGTGCCGATATGGCTGTAGAAAAAGGAATTTTTACTTCTAGTTGAGCAAATAAATTGCTATAAAATGAAAAGAGTATTCCTACTATTAATAATTTTCTCATTATAAAATAATTACAATCGCTAATGTACTATAAAGTCTTTAAAAAAAACAGTGTTTGCAATGAAAACTTGGTTTCATTACTGCTTGTTTTAAAGGTTTCTATAAGCCAAACTTTTACTAGATAACGTAATACCTTAAGCAATTAGTGTGCCTAAATCTTTTTCATTTGCTGTTTCATCATTGTGATCTGATCTTTAAGCATGTTGTGTTTATCTAATTTTTTAGCTTCTGTAAGCAGCATTTGTGCTTCTCTTTTTCTTCGTTTAGTCATAGCGATACCGGCAAGATTTAATTTGGCTACTGCAAGATCCTGGTTCATCGATAACCCCAATTTGATTGCTCTTTTAAGATACTTTTCGGCTTGAGTGATATTAGTCTGTGATAGCATAATACCCAAAAGGTAGTTATAATACCCTTGTTGCTTCGTTGTAAGTGCGCTTTCGGGTTTCTTGATTTTATCTAGCCATTTTTTTGCACCATCAAAATCTTGTTTACGCAGTTTTAAGAATGCAAGAAGAATTAGTTCGTTTTTAAAATATAAAAACACAAAAATTAGAGAGAGCAGGATAAGCATAATACCGTTGCCGATATACCCTTCTATTATTTGCCATACGGCCAATCCGATAACTAATGCTGCAATTACTAATTTTATATTTTTGTTGTACATTGAAATGTTTTATTTTTATATCGCCGCAAAGGTAATAAAAACAAATAAAAATATTTTGATATTTGGGTTTGTCAAAGTAAAAAGTCTTTGTATATTTGCCCGCAGTTTTGGGGACAGTTGCCCAAGTATCAAACAACGACATTTTTTTAAGAAGATATATAAAGGTAGATAGCAATGAAAAGAACGTTTCAACCATCGAAGAGAAAGAGAAAAAACAAACACGGTTTCAGAGAGCGTATGGCTTCTGTAAGTGGTAGAAAGGTATTGGCTCGTAGAAGAGCTAAAGGGAGAAAGAAGCTATCTGTTTCTTCAGAATTAAGACACAAGCACTAATGAAAAGGTGTTCAAAAAATATTGAAAGGTGTTACTTTATGAGTAACGCCTTTTTTTATACCTAATCATAAATTGGATAAGAAAATAGTTCAAACATAATTTTATTACATGCCTAAAAACGAAAAACTCAAAAGTATACTAATTATAGGATCCGGACCTATTATTATTGGTCAGGCCTGCGAATTTGATTATTCTGGTACCCAAGCATTAAGATCATTACGTGAAGACGGGATAGAAACCATCCTAATTAATTCTAATCCGGCTACAATTATGACGGATCCTTCGATGTCCGATCATGTATATCTGAAACCTTTAAACACAAAATCTATTGTTGAAATACTAAAAGAGCACCCGCAGATAGATGCAGTATTGCCAACGATGGGCGGCCAAACGGCTTTGAACTTATGTATTGAAGCGGATGAAAAAGGTATTTGGGAAGATTTTGATGTAGAAATAATCGGGGTTGATATTGATGCTATAAATATTACAGAGGACCGCGAACAGTTTAGAGAGTTAATGCTGAAAATAGGAATAGGAATGGCCCCTCAGGCTACGGCTAACTCGTATTTAAAAGGTAAAGAAATTGCTCAGCAGTTTGGTTTTCCCCTGGTAATTAGAGCTTCATATACACTAGGTGGGGCAGGAGCTTCTTTTGTTTATAAAGAAGAAGATTTTGATGAATTACTTTCTCGGGGATTAGAAGTTTCGCCAATTCACGAAGTAATGATTGATAAAGCTCTAATTGGTTGGAAAGAATATGAATTAGAGTTATTACGAGATAATAATGACAATGTGGTTATTATTTGTACCATAGAAAATATGGATCCAATGGGTATACATACTGGGGATTCTATTACTGTGGCTCCGGCTATGACGTTAAGCGATAAGACTTTCCAACGTATGCGAGATATGGCAATTCATATGATGCGTAGCATTGGGGATTTTGCAGGAGGGTGTAATGTGCAATTTGCAGTAAGTCCAGATGAAAATGAAGATATCATAGCAATCGAAATAAATCCAAGGGTTTCTCGTTCTTCTGCATTGGCATCCAAAGCTACAGGATATCCAATTGCAAAAATAGCCGCAAAACTTGCCATTGGATATACACTTGATGAACTTGATAACCAGATTACAAAATCTACTTCGGCGCTATTCGAGCCTGCATTGGATTATGTAATAGTAAAGATACCACGATGGAATTTTGACAAGTTCGAAGGTTCTGATCGCACACTTGGACTCCAGATGAAATCTGTAGGGGAGGTAATGGCAATAGGTAGATCTTTTCAGGAAGCTCTACATAAAGCAACACAATCTTTAGAAATAAAGAGAAACGGACTGGGAGCAGACGGAAAAGGATATAAAGATTATGATACAATTATAAAGAAGTTAACCTATGCTAGCTGGGATCGTGTATTTGTAATTTATGATGCCATCCAAATGGGAATTCCTTTAAGCAGGATACATGAAATTACAAAAATCGATATGTGGTTCTTAAAACAATATGAAGAACTGTATAATCTGGAAAAAGAAATTTCGACCTATACGATTCAGTCCTTAACCAGAGAACTCATATTAGAAGCGAAGCAAAAAGGTTTCGCAGACAGGCAGATAGCCCATATGGTAGGATGTTATGAGAGCGAAGTATATAACAAAAGAGATGAGCTTGGTATTAAACGTGTGTACAAATTAGTAGATACGTGTGCGGCTGAGTTCAAGGCGCAGACTCCGTATTTCTATTCTACTTTTGAAGCAGAGATAGAGACTCCTGAAGGAGAAATATTTGTTTCTAATGAGAGTGTAGCTTCCGATAAAAAGAAAATTGTAGTTTTAGGTTCCGGGCCTAACCGTATAGGACAAGGAATTGAATTTGACTATTGCTGTGTGCATGGTGTGTTGGCATCTGCCGAGTGTGGTTATGAAACTATAATGATTAATTGTAACCCGGAAACCGTTTCTACAGACTTTGATACAGCTGATAAACTATATTTTGAACCTGTATTCTGGGAACATATTTATGACATTATACGCCACGAAAAGCCAGAAGGAGTAATCGTTCAGTTGGGAGGGCAAACTGCACTAAAACTTGCAGAAAAATTGGATCGCTATGGGATTAAGATTATAGGAACCAGCTTTAAATCATTAGATCTGGCAGAAGATAGAGGAAGTTTCTCTAAACTACTAAAAGATAATAACATTCCGTATCCTGAATTTGATACCGCCGAAACTGCAGATGAAGCCCTTGAGGTTGCAGATCGATTGGATTTCCCACTTCTAGTAAGACCTTCATATGTTTTAGGAGGACAAGGAATGAAGATTGTAATCAATAAACAAGAGTTAGAAGAGCATGTAGTTGATTTACTTCGTAAAATACCAAATAATAAACTTTTGTTAGATCATTATCTGGACGGTGCAATTGAAGCCGAAGCAGATGCGATTTGTGATGGTGAAAATGAATACATCATCGGTATTATGGAGCATATCGAGCCTTGTGGGATTCACTCAGGAGATTCTAACGCTACATTACCTCCTTTTAATCTGGGAGAATTTGTAATGCAACAAATAAAAGATCACACCCGTAAAATCGCATTAGCACTAAATACGGTTGGATTGATTAATATTCAGTTTGCAATCAAAGATGATATGGTGTATATCATAGAGGCAAATCCAAGAGCTTCTAGAACCGTTCCTTTTATAGCAAAAGCATATGGTGAACCGTATGTAAATTATGCCACCAAAGTAATGCTGGGAGAGAAGAAGGTTACAGATTTTGATTTCAAACCACATTTAGACGGTTATGCAATTAAACAACCTGTATTCTCATTTAATAAATTCCCGAACGTAAATAAGAAATTAGGACCAGAAATGAAAAGTACTGGAGAAAGTATCTTGTTTATAGATGACCTTAAAGATGATCAGTTTTATGACTTGTATGCAAGACGTAAAATGTATTTAAGCAAATAATGGACACACGCTCTATATTATAGAATTTTAAAAAAACCAGGCATCTTCGCCTGGTTTTTTTATAAGTTTTTCTAAAAATACGTTAAATACTGTCCCATTTGTGCTTTTATTAACTTTTGATAGTAAAACTATTAGTATATTGTAGTAATTATATTAATTAAGTGTGTGTATATAGTACATTATTGGTTTTTGAGTGTTCTAGGTTTTAAACATGTATTTACAGATCAAATTACAGTAACTATTTAAAACAATATATTATGAAAAAATTACTAGTATTAATGCTGTTTCTAATGAGTGTTTCTTTTTTGTATCCGAATGAAGTGAATAATACGGACCTAATAATGCTAAATGATGAGGTATTTTCTTTTGAAATAAAGCCAGCAATAACTTCAGAATTTGTGAAAATTGAAACTAATAGACCAAGCCAATCTCTTCATGTAAAGATTATTGATAAAGCTGGATTTATTAGAATAGACAAAAAACTTCACTTAGACAGAGAACTGGACGTTTCAGAATTAAGAAAAGGATATTACCTTATAAAGATATATTCTGAAAATAGTATGGCTATCAAAAGATTTTATAAAGGTCAGGATGCAGTAAACTATAAATAGCTGTTTACTACTGGTCCCGGATATGGGTAAAAGCTCAGCAATTTCATTGCATAACTTTAGTACCATGAAAAAATCTGTTTTTCTAGCTAAAAGTTATGTGTTGTCAATCGCTAAACCAAATAACTGTTAACAGGTAACAAAAAGTAATGTATTGCGTATCAAAATCCCTGCACTTTCAGTACGGTAGTTTAGTTTTCTAATAAACCATCTGCGTCCCAATCCAGAATAATATCAATTGTTTCTTGTGGTAATCGACCTGAAGGAGGCATAATGTTTCTATCATCTTTATCCATTCTGTCAACAAGGCCTCTATTTATGCCAATGAGCGTTTCTTGATATGTTCGTAATGGAAATGGAGCTCCTTCTAACGGCGGAGATGTATGACATCGTATACATTGTGCATCCATTATAGCTTTAACGTCTGCTTCATAAGTAGTCGTCTTGCCTGGGATAGGATCAGGATTCACCGGCGGATCGGGATCTCCTCCCATATCAGGTTCATTACTATCATCACTACCACAATTAAAACAGAGGAGGGCAATAAAAATTACTAAGAACTTTTTTAGAATACTTTTCATAGCTTGGGGTTTTTTGTAGAAATATACAAAGATTATAGCAATTGCTATAATAACGCAATAACTGAAAATTAATTATAAATTGATCTTTACATTATATTCCTTAAGAATTTCAAGGTAAGATTCAAGTTCAAATTCTGAAGCTTTAAAACGATCGCGTCTTGCTTTTGCCTCATCTTTACGAATGATACTTCTCACAAATCGACGTATAGCGGTTTTATTTTCAAGAATTAATCCTGGTATAGCAATGCTTTTTCCTTCCTTATTTTTTGCTACCATAGTAAAATAGCTAGAGTTGCAATGTTTTATAGTTCCTGTTTGTATATTTTCGGCTTCTACCCGAAGCCCAACTACCATAGAGGTTTTTCCAACGTGGTTTACAGAAGCTTTGAGGGTAACTAATTCACCTACTTCAATAGGTTTTAAGAAATCAACTTTATCTACACTTGCGGTAACACAATATGCTTCAGAATGTTTGGAGGCACAGGCAAAAGCGATTTGATCCATGAGCGATAAAATATAACCTCCATGTATCTTCCCGCTAAAATTTGAATGGGAGGGGAGCATCAACTGCGAAATGGTTATTCTGGAAGCTCTGTTTGTTTTATACTTTTCCATTTTATACAACAGGTTTATTTTTATTTAGAGATAAAATCTGAAATTTGTTTTCTTGTATCTTCGATAGTAATATTGTCAAGAATATCTAAGAACATGTCTTTTTGTTCATCCAGGTAATACATAATAAAAATTGAAAGTACTACACCATTGATTTCAGTTACAAAACCAATCGCGCTTTTCTTTTTTCCGGTAAACGTGCTGTGTACTTCGTTTAGTATTTTTAGATTTCCTGACTCAAAATCTCTTGGGATTGTAGACCATTTTATAGTATAAAAATCAATTCCATCAATTTTTCTTTTTTCTCTATTTTTATTTTGGTTGAAGACATATCCTTCATTTAAATCATCAACATAAGATTCTGTAGTTTTGAGATTTAAATTTGAAATATTGCTGGCCATTACAAACATATAGGCATTAATTTGGGTCGATGTACCTAGTGCATTTTTTGTAGTTGTTCCCTTAAAAAAATATTCTCTCAACTTGGAACTATCTTTTAAAACATCATCTAATTCAGGAATTTTTTCTCCTATTTGTAACAATACCTCAGTTTCAAGTGCGCTTATACGTATACCTTTGGTAGTATTTTTTTGCGATAAAGTATCTGTGTTTTTTGATTGTTTTATAGCGTTGTTCTTTGAAAGTACCATAAAATCTTTTGAAATTGGTATGTTGATACCAAAGAACTTGTTTGTATATACACTATCTTTCAAAACACCATAGTCAAGGTATTGAGCAGCTGTTTTTTTGATTTCATCTGTACTCTTTGAATTGTTACAACTAAGTGTGCAGATTATTGTAAGACATAACACAATAAAACTAATCTTTGTTTTCATAAGAATATTGTATTTAAATTTTAGAGAATAATATGATGGGTTTATCTATTCCTGAAATGTGGAGATACTTCTTCCACCACATCTATTATAAAGTATTTTGTATCACCAAGCCAGGAAATCTTGGCAAAACGTTCTTTATATTTTAGTTTTACATATCTTCCTTGTAGTTTTTCAAGTTTTTTGATGATATTTTTTTCTTTATCTTCTACAGAAAAACTAAATATCTGTGCTCCCGAGATTCCTTGACTAATCTCGCCTTCCCAGGTCTTTATAATTACGCCTTTATTGCTAAACTTTATGAGTTCACCACTTCTGCTTCCTTCACTATAAGATGCGTAGTACACAAAGGCATACCAAGCTGCAAAAAGAGCAAGAATTACAACGATTATAATAGCTAATACTTTTTTCATATTTATAATGCTTTATAGACCTTGGTCATAAATTCATCGATTTGATTTGGTTCTAGCCATCTCGTTACCACAACTAGATTTTGTTTTTGATCAATAACGATAAAATTACCTCCAAATCCTGCGGCATAATACAAATGTTCTGGTAATCCTGCCCAGTGCCTGTTCCCTTTTTGATTCAACCACCACATAAACCCATAGTTTGGATTTGCTTGAGATGGTTTTGCGGCTTCTTGTATCCATTCTTTAGAAAGCAATTGTTTCCCATTCCAGTTACCATTATTTAAAAACAAAAGACCAAATCGGGCATGATCAAGAGTATTGATAAATAATCCACCACCAGAGTGGCCTCCACCACTTACAGATTGCATTTTAATTCCGTCAATATTCACCCATGAATTAGTATACCCATACCATCTCCATGTGGTCGAGGCACCGATGGGATCCATAATTTTTTCTTTTAATACCTGTGGTAATGGTTTTCTCCAAACATTCAGTAAAGAATAGGCCAGGACATTTACACGTACGTCATTATATTCAAAAACGGTTCCCGGTTCATTTAACTTTCTAAGTTTCCAATCATCGATACCACCTTCTCTTGGTGGGCGATCGGCCCAGTCGTATCCACCCCACAACTGACCTGACCAGTCTGATGATTGTGTCAATAGATGTCGCCATGTTATTTTTTTATTATGCGCACCATCAAAGGTGTGATCCCAGATATGTTTGTAGGTATGATCATCTACAGATGGTATTAACCCTTTATCTACAGCTAGTCCAGCCATCGTAGATAAATAGCTTTTGGTCACACTAAACGTCATGTCTACACGATCAACATCTCCCCATTTTGCAATGATATATCCGTCTTTAATGATTAACCCTGCCGGACCACCTCTCTTCTTGGTCAGACCCAATATTTTATGGTAGGGTTCACGTTCGAAACCTTTTAATATTGCCTGCCGAAGATCCTTGGCTCCTGAATATTCAGTATCCTTAGCAAATTGAATAGCCTCTTGAAGCTTTTGAGTATCAATCTTAAATTCTGAAGGTGTTTTTTCTTTCCAATTTCCTTGTTCTGGGAAATAAGTTTGTTGTGCTACAAAAATATTAGTAACAAATAAGAGATATAAAAATACTATGAGATATTTATTTTTCATGAATGGTCAAGGATTAATATATTGTTTTTTTACTACTCTTCTAATTAATAGAAAAAAGCCAATTACAAAGAGAAGAGATCCAAAAAAAGAAAAGCCTTGTATAGCATAGGTAACTAGTTGATAAGTTTCAGTACCCCATACTCTGACGTATAAAGTTGCGACAAGAGTTGAAATACTGCATAGTAACCAAATCATACTTCCTAGAAGTACTAATATACTATCTTTTTTAGAACCAATTTTATAAATATAGTAAAGACATATCCCTAATATTAATACTTGTCCCATAGAGGTTAAAATTCCTAAAAGAATAAAAGAGAGTATTTTGGTAATGCTCGGTTCCATAGTAACTAGGCTTTAAACTTCGTCATCATTGGCAGCTCTTTTTATAATGGCCTCTGGTAATGATTTTTTGGCTTTGGCTCCCATTTTTTTTAGTTTTTCTACGCTAGTGATTAAATTTCCTCGGCCTTCGACTAGCTTATTCATCGCAGCCGAATAATCTTTTTTAGCATCATCTAGCTTTTTACCGACCCCAGTAAGATCTTTTACCAAGCCTTCGAACTTATCATATAAAGCTCCTGCCTGGCGAGCAATTTCGATGGCATTGCGTTGCTGTTTTTCATTATTCCACATCGTATCAATAGTACGTAACGTGGCTAGAAGGGTAGACGGGGTCACAATCACGATGTTTTTTTCGAAAGCTTGATTGTACAACTTGTTATCCTGATTGATAGCAATCGCAAATGCGGGTTCGATAGGTACAAAAAGTAACACAAAATCTGGAGATTCTATATCGTATAGATCCTGATAATTTTTTTCTGAAAGTTGATCAACATGACGCTTTAAAGAAATGATATGTTCTTTGAGATAACTGCTTTTTAAGTTTTCGTCATCTTCATTTACATAGCGCTCGTAGGCAGTAAGGGTTACTTTAGAATCGATTACCATCTTTTTGTTATCAGGTAGGTATATTACAACATCCGGTAAAACACGCTCACCATCTTCTTTGGTAAAACTTTGTTGCACATAATATTCACGATCTTTTTCAAGTCCTGATTTTTCAAGAACACGCTCTAGTACCAATTCACCCCAATTTCCTTGCATTTTACTATCTCCTTTTAACGCTTTGGTCAAGTTGGTTGCTTCTTTGCTCATTTGTTCGTTCAGATCTTTAAGCCCTACTATTTGCTGGCGCAATGCGGCATGATAGTCGATACTTTCTTTATGCGTTTGCTCTACTTTTTTCTCAAAGGTGTTGATCTTTTCCTGCAGCGGTGTCAGAATATTTTTGATGTTTTCTTTATTTTGTTCTGTAAACTTGATTGATTTTTCATCTAATATCTTATTGGCTAGATTTTCAAATTCTTTAGTGAATTTTTCCTGCAGCTTTTCTACTTCATCCTTTTGCTCACTATTTTTTAATTGAAGGTTTTCAAATTCAGCGTTACGGCGCGTAAGTTCGGTATTTAGAAAATCCTTCTCTCTGCGTATCTCTTCTCTTTCTTTGGTAAGTTCTGAAAGGTGGTTTTCTGAAGATTTTTTGAATTCTTCAAACTGAAACTGTAATTGATTCGCTCTTTCTGTAACAGCGCTTTTTTCACTTTTGTTTTTTAGTGAGGCGACATATTTACCAATAAAGAAACCTATAGCGATCGATACAGCAATTACCCCAACGGTAATAATGATCGGTGTGTATTCTGACATGAAATCTGTTGTTTATTCAAAGATAAATATAAGCAATGAAAATGGAGGGAGAAGTTTTGAAGAATTAAATTAAGAAAAGAGCAAAGGTTACTAATTCCTAACTTTATAACGTCCTGATTTTTCATCAAAAATGATTAGATCTTCTGGAAATAAACCTGAAAAAGCTCTTGCTTGCACTAATTCTTTGGGGCGACCAAACTCAAACCCATCTGTATTCATCACAATCATCTTATCGCAGAGCTGTATGGCAAAATCGATCTCATGAGTCGAGAAAAGTATCGTTTTTTTGGTTTCGAAAGCGAGGCGTTTTAAGAGCTTCAAAATATAAGCCTTATGATATACATCTAAGTGTGTGGTGGGCTCATCTAGCATGATAAAAGGAGTGTCTTGGGCTATTGCACGGGCAATTAACACTTTTTGAAGCTGTCCGTCACTTAGTTCAAAGCATCTTTTTGCTACCAAATCGGTGATGTGGGTTACTTCAATTGCTTTACGCACTTTCTCAATGTCTTCTTCGGTCATTTTACCTACCCAATTGGTATATGGCTGCCTTCCTAAAGCAACCAGTTCCTGAACAGTAATATTTTTTGAAGCTATTTGTTCGGTTAGAACAATACTAAGTTTTGAGGCAAGCGCTATAGGTTTGTATGTGGTAAGGTCTTTGTCTGATAAATAAACGCTTCCATGCAGTGCAGGTTGCACACGAGATAGTGTACGAAGCAATGTAGACTTACCTATCCCATTGGCTCCAACCAATCCTATCAATTCTCCTTCGTACAACTTCAAGTTGATATCTGCAGCAACTACGTTTAATTCTTTTTTATTGTGGTAGCCAATCGAAAGATCTTCGGTTTTAAGAACAATATTTACGTTTTCGGGATCGATAGGTTTTGATTTTTTGGATTTAGTGCTTATCAAATATAGAAAATAGAATTTTATTCTGTTTTTCTATATTTTCTTTTTCGCAGTAACGAAAATGTAAACCCAAAAGCACCAAGTAGCAGTAACGGTACCAAAAGGTTAATTGTTTGCCAGAAAGTTTTCTCTGCTACTACTTTTTCGATATTCAAAAATGGAACCTTGATCTCCTTGCTTCGAACCTCGATGAGTCCGGAGTCATCTAGCAAATAGTTTACACTATTTAATAAAAACTCCTTGTTGCCATATTTTAGGTTAAGGTAAGGGTCAAAACCTAATTCTAAAGGCTGCCCTTTTCGTATTCGATTTTTAATCACATCCCCGTCGGCAACAACAATCATTTTGGTCGTTGTACTATTATCTTTATGTGAATCGTTTTTAACAGGTTTTATTCTGTCTTTGTATGTGGATTTGAAGTTGCCTTCTAACAATACGGCCAGATGCTGTGGGCCTTCGATGTAGCTATTTATATCAGGTTTCTTACGAATGATATCCAATCTAATTTCCTTGGGAACGCCTTCTAGTTTTGATTTTTCTGAGCTAGTTAGTAAAATAGTCTTTTTTATACCATTTTTTAGGGTGTCTATTTGGTTTGAAAACTCAAACTTAACCGATTCGATATTCTTAACAATAGGGTGATTGCTATTACTTTTTGTTAAGGATTCATAGAACCAGGGGTATGGAGTAAATTGCGTATCATTTCCTTCACCGGAGGCTAGTACCAATGGGGCAGAGTAGAGATCATTTACCAAAACCGGATTTATCCGTAATCCATATGAAAACAGAGCATCTCCTAGCCTAAGATCTCGCAGCAGCGCAACCGAAGAGCCTTCAGGGTTCATTAGGCTATCAATTTCTATAGCGGTCGATTCTAATAACCACAGGGATTTTCCGCCATTCATAATAAACTGATCCAAAACATATTTTTCTTTTTCTGAAAAAGCCTGAGTAGGTTTGGCATTGATAATCATATCAAATTTTTGAAGCCCTTTTAATGTTTTTTTAGGGTCTCTTGATACAGAGTCCAGTGTAAAAGCACCCACAAAATAGTAATCCTGTAATGTTCGAATAAAATCTGCAATTTTGGCATCGGGCAGTTGCCCATTACCCTTTAGTACTGCGATTTTATATTTTTTGGGATGTAACAGCTTAGTAAGACCATCTGCAAACACATATTCTAACTGTTGTATAGAATTGTTAACACGCTCTTCAGAAGTGGCACCAATTGTATTCTTTACCAACGGAATTTTTACGCTACGATCCTGAAAACTAAGAATCGCCCAGGGGACAATAGTTTCGATTTCTGTTTTTCCACTTTCCTGCACACTTACTTCCATAGGAGTAAGCCCGAATTGTTGCAATTGGTTGATGGTTTCATTGCGCAGTGCTTCTTCTTCTAACGGGTTGCTGAAGATGTATTGTAAATTAGAATTTAATGCATTGAACTCTTCTAGCAGTTGTTTAACTTCCGATTGTAACTTTTTGAATTCTGAAGGGAAATCACCTTCCAAAAGAACATCGATTACTACTGGAGCGGGCGTTTCAAGAATTAAGTTTGTGGTTGCTTGTGAGAGTGTGAAACGTTTATCTTGAGTAAGATCAAAACGATTATAAAAAGAGTTTGTGATAAGATTAATACTAATTATTAGAACCAGTATCAAGGCCAGGGTTTTTATTTTTACCTTTTTTGCACTTTTATTAAGAACAATAATTGTTAATGCTCCAAAAAGAAAAATACTTCCCAAAAAATAGAATATATCTCTGGTATCGAGTATCCCTTGACTCATGCGCTCAAAGTGTAATTGCATTCCTAATTGCTCAAAAAGAACGACACCATAAGTGGCTAACGCATTAAAACCAAAATAAATAGCAAAGCATAGAAATAATGAGACTAAAAAGGAGATAATCTGGTTATTTGAAATTGATGAAGAAAATATACCTATTGCTGTATAGGAAGAAGCAAGTAATATGAGCGCAATATAGGATCCAATTATACTACCTATATCAAGGTTGCCCATTGGGTTACCCAGTTGATAAATAGAAATTACATAAAGTAGACTTGGGAGGAGTGCTATAAGAATCAATACTAAACTTCCTAGATATTTTCCTAAAACCAATTGCCATAATTTGATTGGTTTTGTGAGTAGCAATTCTAAAGTGCCTTGCTTTTTTTCCTCAGAAAAGCTACGCATAGTAATTGCCGGAATAAGGAAGAGTAGTATCCATGGAGCAATTTGAAAAAAGGAAGAAAGATCTGCAAATCCACTATCTAAGATATTAAACTGCCCTTTGAAAACCCATAGAAAAAGCCCGTTTAGGATTAAAAATATAGCAATAACAAGATAGCCAATTGCTGAAGCAAAAAAGGTGTTTATTTCTTTTCGTATTAATGCGAACATATTTAATTTCAGGTTTCAGGTTTCGGGTATTGCTTATTTTCAAATCTATAACTTCCTGCTTTTACATTTAAGTAAACTAATAAAGAAGTCAAAAAAACTGGAAGCTTTAAACATCAAACTTGTTCGGTGCTCCAAGCTTCGGGTTTTTGATTAAACTTATTTTTGGTATTGGCCCAAACACTTTTGAATAACGTAGAGTTTCTGTAGTTATTGAGATGCTTTTCAGATTCCCAGTGACTATAGGTAAAAAACTGATTAGATTGCTTAATGTCTCTTAGGAGTTCAACATGTGTACAACCTTCAAAACCTCTAATTTTATGTTTATTTTCTTCAAAAACTGCTAAAAAGTCCTCAATTTGTTCTGGGACAAAGCCCATTTTTACAATTCTTATGATCATCTATCCTGAGTATCAAAGCAGCAAAGTTACAAAGCTGCAAAGTTTTTATTCTAAATTATTTATTTCTTAGTTAACAATTGTCATCCTATTGAATAATGAGATCCTTTTTTCTTTGCATCCTAAGGATCTCAAAGGATAGCAATGACAAAAAGATATATCGAATAGTCCGCTCGAACGCCCTGATTATTTTCATTTCCTCAGTTATGTATGCATTATTCAAAACTAATAGTAACTGTATCTCGGTAATGTAATCCAAAAAGGCTTGAAGCACCGCCAACCGTTTTAGGATTACTTTTATAGATAGCCAATTCAAGATATCCCGAAGAATTAAAAATTGCTAATTTTTTACCGTCTTCTTCGCGTTTACTCTTTTCAATATTAAAATTAATGGCATCGCTATATCGTTCATAAACATTTTCGAATACAGCGGTACGGGCAGTGATTTTAAATTTTCTTCCTTTTCCGACCTCTTCAAAAAGTTTGCGTGTGATATTGGTGACTAAATTCCCGTAGTTATCTATATAAATAATACTGCCTACGATTTGCTTGTTACCAACATTTACAATAGGAGTGATACCTTTGATAGTTTTTATTTCTGAAATTGTTTTCCCGATAACCTCTAGTGTTCCTCCTCGGGCAATATGACATGCTACCGTGACAAATACATCCATCACAGGAAAATTAGATACAATAGCATCATGAATATTAATTTCTACAATTTTTTCGGGATTAAATTCTGAAGTAATTAAACAAATTAATCCATTATTAGCACAAATGAAATAATGCTCATCTAGTTTTACAGCAATATGTTTATTTTCTGGATTAAACTCACTGTCGATACCAACTATGTGAATGCTTCCTTTTGGAAAACTTTTATATGCGTTTTGTATAATATAGGCAGCCTCTGTAATATGAAAAGGAGAGATTTCATGCGATATATCAACTATTTTGGCATCGGGTAACTCGGTATAAATTGCTCCTTTAACCGCAGACACAAAATGATCTTTGATTCCAAAATCTGTAGTTAATGTGATAATCGGCATGTACAATAATTGTTAATATCTTTTAATTGTAAGCGCTTAAAAATATGTAAATTTGTTTTGAAGTTATTAAAAGTTTTTCTTTTGGCTTCAAAATAGAAAACAATACTGTCAAATTTTATATTTTTTGATATAAACAGTACTATAATCATACATACATTTGATTTACTTTAAATTTTTATTTTGTTTCCCCTTGAAAAATCTAAAACAACCCCGAAAGCTTTCGGGATAACAAACTTAGTCAATCCAATAAACAATTCATACTAAAATTTATATAGCTTTTGAACGAACTCATCATTGAACTTACAGAGATTAATCCGAGAGAATTTTTCGGACTTCAAAACGGCAATATTCAATTGCTAAAAAAGTACTTTCCAAAATTAAAGATTGTAGCACGTGGTAGTAAAATGAAAGTCTATGGAGACGAGGACATGCTCGAAGAGTTTGATACGCGTCTTAACATGTTACTTGAACATTTTGGAAAATACAATAAACTGGATGAAAATGTCATAGAACGCATACTTACGAGCGATAGCAAGGAGGATTATGAAACATCTGCTGGTAGTGGAGAAACCTTGTTGCATGGAGTAGGAGGTAAGCTCATTAAGGCGCAAACAGCCAATCAGCGCAAGCTGGTAGAGTCTTCAAATAAGAACGATATGGTTTTTGCAATCGGTCCCGCTGGTACTGGAAAAACATATACTGGAGTAGCACTTGCAGTAAAGGCGCTAAAAGAGAAACAAGTAAGACGTATTATTCTTACCCGACCTGCAGTCGAGGCGGGAGAAAACCTTGGTTTTTTACCCGGTGATCTAAAAGAAAAGTTGGATCCATATATGCAACCCTTGTATGATGCTTTACGTGATATGATCCCTAACGAAAAGCTAGATAGTTTTATAGAAAAAGGAATCATTCAGATAGCCCCAATGGCTTTTATGCGTGGAAGAACCCTGGATAATGCCTTTGTTATTCTTGATGAAGCACAGAATACCACGCATGCACAGATGAAGATGTTTTTAACACGGATGGGTAAAAACGCTAAATTTATTATCACCGGTGACCCTGGCCAAATTGACTTGCCAAGAAGGGTCACGTCAGGTCTTAAAGAAGCGTTGTTGGTACTTAAAAATATTCAGGGAATTGGAATGATTTACCTTGATGATAAGGATGTGATTCGTCATAAACTGGTTAAAAAGGTTATTTCTGCATATAAAGAAATTGAAAATAGAAATGGATGATTTAGTAGGTGAGCAGGCTAGTATTTGAGAGATGAGAGATAATCTATTCTTTTGAAAAGTTAACTACTCAAAACTCACATACTCAAAAACTCACAAGCGAATTAAATGAATACAATTACAGATACCCACTATAATTTTCCTAATCAAAAATCGGTGTACAAAGGAAAAGTAAGAGAAGTATACAATATTGATGATGAATTACTGGTCATGATCGCAACAGATCGATTATCTGCTTTTGATGTAGTGATGCCAAGAGGAATTCCGTTTAAAGGTCAGATCCTAAATCAAATTGCAACCAAAATGATGAAAGCTACCGAAGATCTGGTACCCAATTGGTTAATTGATACCCCGGACCCTAACGTGGCCGTTGGTCATTTGTGCAAACCGTTTAAAGTAGAAATGGTGATTCGCGGATACCTTTCTGGTCATGCGGCCAGAGAATATAAAGCAGGAAAAAGAACGCTTTGCGGAGTTGCCATGCCTGATGGAATGAAAGAAAATGACAAGTTTCCTAACCCTATTATTACACCGTCTACCAAAGCAGATAATGGAGCACATGATGAAGATATTTCTCGTGAAGAAATCTTGGCTGAAGCTATTGTTACAGAAGAGGATTATTTGATTTTGGAGGAATATACGCGTAAGCTTTTTCAAAGAGGTACAGAGATCGCAGCCGATAGAGGGCTTATTTTGGTGGATACCAAATACGAATTTGGAAAAACCAAAGATGGCAAGATTGTTTTGATTGATGAGATCCATACACCTGATTCTTCACGTTACTTTTATGCTGAAGGGTATCAGGACAGACAGCAGAAAGATGAACCACAAAAACAACTCTCAAAAGAGTTTGTACGGCAATGGCTCATCAGTAACGGTTTTCAAGGAAAAGAAGGGCAAGAAATCCCAGAAATGAATAACGAATATATCACCTCTGTTTCTGAGCGGTATATTGAGCTTTATGAAAATATCACAGGAGAAATTTTTGAAAAAGCCGATGTGTCTGAAGTGGAAAAAAGAATAGAAAACAATGTACTGCAGTACTTACAAAAGTAAAAGTGCTACAGGATAATGGTATAAAAAAGAAGCGTTCATTTTTCAACGCTTCTTTTTTAGTTATTAAACAACTTGGTATTCCAAAAGTTGTACATTGTCTTGCAAACGCTCTTTAACAATATGCATCATTCGCTTATTAAGTGCTGACGAATTTTTGGTATACGTTAGGTATTCTTCGACCGTAAATTGACCAATGATCATCCCCTTTAGGCTATTTCTAAATTTCATATCCTTTTGTATCGCATTTTCAATAAAAGCCAATCGTTTTTCAAGGGATAATTCGTAAAAGGTGTTTTTTCTTTTTTTAATGTAGTTTTTGAATACTTCGATTAATAAATCTCCCTGGAGTTTTATTATCGGTCTAATGGTTTTGTTCTGAAATTGCTCATTATCGCTCATGTTTTCAGAAACTCTCGCATTTAATAACTGTGGACGTATTGCCAATAAATTTGATTCCCTGTTTTCCATAATAAAGAAGGTTTACTAAAAATACATATTTGTTGTACTCAAATTTCAAGACATGAATTAGAGTTTTAAACGACTTATAAACAATATAAATACTAAGTTCATACAAAAAAAAGCTCCCGTAAAAGGGAGCTTTGTGAAAATTGTGAAGAAGGATATTATTTACTTAAAAATTTATCCTTTTCTAAAATTTCAGCAGGAGTACCTCCGGTTTTTTCGAGGTACTTATTTAGTTTTGCAATTTGCTTACTGTTTATTTTTTCAAATATAGACTTTGCTTCGTTTAGTCTGGTTTCAAGTACTTCTTTGTTCTCTAATTGTGAAAGAGAAGGTTTTTCAAATTGATCTGCTACTTCGCCATATAATTCTGAAAGTTTTTCTCTTAATTGAGGTTCTGCTTCTGCTACATAATTATCACCGGTAGTAACTACAAGTGTTTCCTTTAAATTATTTAATTCTGTGATAGTTGCAGATGTTACTTTTTTAGCGGCAGGATCGTTTTTAGAAAGTTGTTCTGCTTTTTTTATGTTTTGATCAATTTTATATACCAAGTAAGCCAGATCTTCCATATCATCAAATAACAGTTTTGTTGTTTTTTGATGAGCAATTCTTTCTTCTTCTGTAATTAAAGAAGTTGGATCATTTTTTATAGTTATTGAACTCTCGAATTGTTTTTTACCTTTTTTAAGCACCACTTTATAAGTCCCTGCAGGTACTCTTGGAGCTGTAAATCCACCAAAGGTAAAGGTTTTACCCGCTGCAACTTTTGGCCCTTTTTTTCTAAAGTTCCAGTCTACCACATTAATTCCTTTGGCTTTTCCAGGGACAAGGCTTACTATTTCGTTTCCTTCTTGATCTTGTATGGCCAATGTCATTTTTCCAAAAGTATGTCTTTTCTTGAGGTAATAGATTATTTTTGCATTAGCACCTGGATTGTCACCCACAAACTGAAGTTCAGTACTTCCTCCTCCAAACCCTCCTTCTTCTTTGATTATTGCTGCTTTTGTATCAAAGAAATGAGCGTCTTTGGCAAGCACCTCTTGATTGATTTGTCGTAACGGAGAAATATCATCTATTATAATAACACCTCTACCATGGGTACCCATAACCAAATCATTGGTTTTTTTCTGTAAATCAATGAAATGAACAGCGGTTGCTGGCATGTTGTTGGTAAATCGGGACCAATGTTGCCCTCCGTCGATTGTGATAAATAAACCAAATTCGGTACCAAGAAACAATAGCTCTTCATTAACATAATCTTCTTGTATATTTCTTGCAAACCCTTTGATATCCTCTGTTGCTAGAGATGTCCACGTTTTTCCAAAATCTGAAGTTTTGTATACATAAGTATTCATGTCACCAGAGGCATGACCGTCAAACACAGCATAGGCAGTACTTTTTTTGTGCGAACTTGCTTCAATATGATACACCCAGGTATTTTTTGGTAATCCTTGAATGTTTTCAACCGTATTGATCCATGTTTTTCCACCATCTTGGGTTACCTGGACATTGCCATCGTCTGTTCCTACCCAGATAACTTTCTGATCAATTGGTGATTCTGCAATGGTAAAGATAGTGGTATGTGTTTCTGCACCTGATTTATCTGTAGAGATTCCCCCTGATTCTTTATCTTGTTTTGTAGGATCATTGGTAGTAAGATCTGGAGATATTTTTTTCCAATTATTACCCATATCTTCACTTACATGCAAAAATTGGCTACCCATATAAAATCTATCAGGTTGATGAGCACTAACTGCCATTGGAGCGTTCCAGTTGAAGCGCAAGTCAACTTCTCCTTTTATGGGTAATGGTTGAATACTCTTTGTATAATTTTTATCTACATCATACCTCCAAACGTTCTGGGCTCCTTGCATTTCAGAATAAATGATATTTTTTGTTGGATGTTTTAAAACTCTGAAACCATCTCCAACACCAACACGATTCCAGTCTCGAGCTTCAATTCCACCTGGCGAAGAAGAAGGCCCCCACCAAGATCCATTATCTTGTAGTCCGCCATAAATGTTATAGGGTTCTTTATTATCTACACTTATATGATAAAACTGAGAAATAGGCAGATTATCTACCATATCCATAGTAGCTCCACCATCCCAGCTTCTATAAACGCCACCATCGGTCCCTACATACATTGCGTCTGGGTTATTGATATCAAAAACGATATCATGAATATCGGCATGCATGTTTCCAAGGTCTTTGAACGTCTTTCCTCCATCTCTAGAGATGGATCCAAATAGTCCTCCTTTTACTAAAATATCTGGATTTGTTGGGTGTACAACTAATCGTGAAAAATAAAATGGTCTCACGACAAGTCCAAAATCTTCGTTTAATAATTTCCAATTTGCACCGGCATCATCAGAGCGATATAATCCCTTGTCTTTTTTGCTTTCTACGACTGCAAATATTGTTTTTGGATTTGATGGTGTTATTGCAATGGCAAACCTCCCTAAGTCGCCCTTTGGAAATCCATTGTGGATTTTGTTCCATGTTTTACCGGCATCTGTTGATTTATATAGCGCACTACTTGGCCCTCCAGAGTTAAACCCCCATGGGGTTCTTCTAAATTCCCACATAGCCGCATATAGCGTATTGGGGTCGGCAGGATCCATGATGAGATCATTAATTCCTGTTCTTTCATTAACATAGAGTATTTTTTCCCAAGTTTTACCTCCGTCGGTAGTTTTGTATACTCCACGATCCTCACTATCACCCCATAATGCTCCAAGAACACCAACATAAACTTCATTTGAGTTTTTGGGGTTGATTTCAATACTACTAATTCGTTCAGAGTTTTCAAACCCTATCTTTTTCCAGTTGGCGCCGCCATCATTAGATTTGTACAGCCCATCACCAATAGAAACACTATTTCGGGTCCAAATCTCTCCTGTACCTACCCAAACTGTATTATCGGGATCACTAGGGTCTATAGCAACAACACCAATGGATTGCGCATGATCATCAAATACCGAGGCAAATGTAGCCCCGCCGTTTTCAGATTTCCATACACCCCCACCAGCGGTACCAGCGTACATCACTTTACTATTTGTTGGATGGTTTTCTAGGTCAATTATCCTACCACTCATTAGTGCGGGACCTATTTGTCGCGCTTCCAGATTACCAAAGAGTTCTTTTCCTTTAAGTACAATGTCCTGTGATTGCATGCCCAGTGCAAAAAGTAAAGCACAGATGGCAACAAAGCTTTTTTTATTCATGATTGTTTTGATTGATTTGTTGTGAATGAAAAAATCCCCAGAAAGATAGTTCTGGGGATTCTTAATCGTATTTAGTTATTCTTTTTTGGTTTCTTCGGTTTTTTCAGGAAATGCGAAAAGTTTAGCGTCAACTTCTGGATTGAGCTTGATTTCTTTGAAACCCATAGTCTGAAATTGATTGCTTATAGAAAATGGGAAATACACCCCGTTAACTTCTTGATAATCGCTAACTGAAGATTTTACCGTTTGACCTTTCATTGGTCCATCATTTATTTCTGATTCTACAATTATCGGAACAAAGTTTTCTGTGTCAAAATAGTAATGGGATATGTTTGGTTTTGATTCTCCGTTTACAAGTATAGGATCCTTGGTTAGTTTTACTTTAAAGGTCTCTGTGCCATCTATAGTTTCTTTTCCAATAAGCTCAACGGTATATCCTTTTTCTTTATAATTTAAGAAAGGATCTGGAAAATCTTTAGTTTGTTTTTTCATATTTTCGGTAGCCTCATTATCACTTTTTTCGGCTTCCATGGTCATTTGGTTTCTTTCCCATGATGTTTCTCCATCAAAAGCAGACCAAACCATTCGATTACCTTGCAGTTCTATGGTAACCACTTGCTTTCCATCTTTTGTAGCTACTTGTTCGAAAGGGATTTCCATGTTTTGCATTTTCATGACACCAATCATTTCAATACCCTCTAACTTTTCCCAATTTTCTTTCCCTCCAGTATTTTCAAAATAATTCTCTATGATTTCATCCGCTGTTTGCGCGTAAAAAGAAGTTGATATAGCTAATATTAGAGCTACCAAAATAGATTTTAAAGCATTCATTATTATATTTTTTTATGATGTTATTATAAAATTAGTCAATCGAGTTCTATTTTTGTTACACTATTACTAATCTTTTTCTTTTAATATATGCAATTTGGTAAAGTAGAATACCCGGAACAAATAGATTTCACATTACCTGAGGATCACCCAGATACCTCTAAAGTATTGAATAAAGCAAGGACAAGTGATTTGTCTGTATATGTTGGATGTGCTAAATGGAATCGGCAAGATTTAAAAGGCTTTTATCCTAGAGGTACCAAGGATGAATTAGAGTATTACTCCAGACAGTTTAATAGTATTGAACTCAATGCCACTTTTTATCGAATATTTGGTAAGGATCAATTTAAAAAATGGTATGATAAAACTCCAGAGGGGTTTCGATTTTTTCCGAAGTTAGTACAGAATATTTCGCATTTTAAAAGGCTAAATGATGATGTACAACCCTATGTAGATGAATACCTTTCTTCGGCACTACATCTTAAAGAAAAATTGGGAACGATATTTTTACAAATGCATGGTAATTTTGCACCTAAAAATTTTGATAGGGTTATAAAATTTATTGAAAAATGGCCAAAAGAGATTAAACTGGCAGTAGAATTTAGGCATACAGATTGGTTTAACAACGAGGTGATTGCAAAAGAGCTGTACAATCTCCTTGAAGAAAATAATGTTACAAATAGTATTACAGATACAGCAGGTAGAAGAGATCTGCTTCATATGCGTTTGACCAATGATGAAGCCTTTATTAGATATGTAGGAGCCAATCACGAAACAGATTACAGCAGATTGGATGATTGGATTAAAAGATTAAAGACCTGGAAAGACCTTGGGATTAACCATATTCACTTTTTTGTTCATCAAAATGTTGAAAAAGAATCACCATTATTATCTAAATATTTTATTACTAAATTAAATGAGCAGTTAAATACAGAGTTAAGTCTTCCAAATCATTCTACAGATAATTTAGAATTGTTTTAAAGGTATTTCATTTGTTTGAAGAGCGTTATCTCAAATCTTTAAGTGTTAAAAAACAAGATTAAATTGCTTTTTGACGATAATAATTGTATTTTAGCGATGAAATTAACTAATAATTTGTAAGAAATTACGCAATTCTTTCTTATATCGCTAATTTCGAAAAACAATAAAGATTACCCTAAAACCTAAAACTAAGTTATATGATAAAACTTCTACACTCCCCAATTTTATTAGTTTTTTTGTTGATTACTTCTTTAGGATATTCTCAATCACAATGTACACACGATCATTTTTCTGAAGCACATACTGTTACGTTGATTCATAACAACCATAGTTTCTTATTGGATGAAAGTGACTTGCTAATCGATGAGGATTTTTCCTACATTTTTAATCTAAACGAAACGAAATACAAATATTTATATCAAAATATGGATCACGATAATGAACAAGTATTGTCGTTGATTGATATTATTTCTTCTGACGAAGGAACAGATTTTAATTGTTCTGGAGGATTTTGCATGAATAAATTACATTACCACAAAAAAGGGTTGACCTTAAAACGTCAGTTTTTCGGATATTTTATGAGTATCAATTGTTAATACAAGTAGATATTTCCTGTTTCAGTTGAGTTGTTAATATATTCAGTTATTTTTGCAACTTAAATCGGGAAACCATGACATTTATAGAATTAGGAGTATCTAAAAATTTTAGTAAGGGCCTCAAGGAAATGGGAATTATAGTTCCTACAAAGATCCAAGAACAAGCGATACCTATCTTACTTCATAATGAAACCGATTTTATTGGGAAAGCCCAAACCGGAACCGGAAAAACGGCTGCGTTTGGTATTCCTTTATTGTCCAGTATAGATCCTCAAAATATACAAACACAAGCTTTAGTACTGGCACCCACACGCGAACTTGGCCAACAAATTGCAAAGCAATTTTTTAAGTTTACAAAATATACGGATAAGATTTTTACTGAATCTGTTTATGGAGGTGAAAAAATTGAAAGGCAAATCTCTAGATTGAGCAGGCCAACACACATTATAGTTGCTACACCGGGAAGACTAATAGATCTTATTGAAAGAAAAGTAGTCGATATATCTAAGATTAGCACGATTGTGATGGATGAGGCCGATGAGATGTTAAGCATGGGATTCAAAAAAGATCTAACCACTATTCTTGGTAAAACTAAGGAACAACGGAATATCTGGCTTTTTTCGGCTACAATGCCGCCATCCTTAAACGAGATTATTGATACTTATATTAAAAAGAATGCAGAGCGAGTTACGGTTGATAAAAGCGATGCGGTTAACAAAGGAATTGACCATCAATTTGTTATGGGTGAAGAATCTGGTAAATTAGATACACTTACCTATTTTTTGAAAACCCAAAAGGGGAGTAGGGGTATTATATTTACCAAGACCAAAGTAGCGGCTAGAACACTCGCTAAACAGTTAAAGGCTAAGAATTATGAGGTTGGTTTGCTTGAAGGCGAAATGACACAAAAAGAACGTGATAAGGTCATGAGGGCCTTTAGAAAAAAAACGTTGCAATTGTTAGTATCTACTGATGTTGCCGCAAGGGGTATAGACGTAGAAAACCTGGCTTTTGTAATTCATTATCAACTTCCTGATCAAATTGAATATTATACGCACAGAAGTGGCAGAACAGCCAGAGCAGGAAAAACAGGATTATCATTGGCACTCATTCAAAAAACAGAATTGAAAATAATAAGAGATCTTGAGAAACAATTAGGAATAAGATTCAGCCAAATTAGATAAAATTAATGCATTCCTTTTTTTAATAATCTAAGTCATCTGTGTTGTCCCCAGATTATTTCTTATTTTGGAAATAACAGTCAGTAGTTTATCAAAATTTACAGGTTTAGAAAAATAATTATCAAAACCTATATGGATAAACCGTTGTTTGTCTCCGGGCATGGCATATGCCGTTACTGCAAATACCGGGATATTTTTTAGCAAATCAAGCTTTTTAAACCTTTGAAGAAGTTCACAACCATCCATTTGATTTAATCCCAAGTTAATATCTACGAGAATTAAATCAAGGTTTTCTTCTTTCACAACCTTTAGAGCTTGCGAACCGTTTTCTGCAATAATAACATTTGACTCATTTTTGGATAACATTTTATCCATTACCATTGCATTTATTTTATTATCTTCTACGTAAAGAATATTCATAGGCATTTCGGAATTATAATGATAAATTCAGTTCCCTTTCCTATTTTGCTTTTCACCTTTATTTTTCCACCAAGTATCTCTATATAACGCTTTGATAAGCTTAAACCAATACCTGTGCCTTCATATCTACGGTTGATACCAATACTCTCTTGCATAAAAGGATCAAAAATCTTTTTTAAATTCTCTTTTTCTATGCCTATGCCGGTATCCTTAACCGAAATATAAACATTATTTTTTGATTTTTCAGAATTCACTCTAATAATAATACCTCCTTTATTAGTATATTTAACCCCATTATGGACTATATTATTTAAAGCTGCTTTTAATAGTTCTTCATCAATAGTTATTTGTGGACATGAATCATCGAGTTCTAGATCGTACTTAAGGTTTTTTGCTTCGGCCAGATGTTTATATTGTCTATAAGAAGTTTCTACAGTATAATTGGTGTCAACTTTTCTTATATTTAGATTACTCTTTATTGCTTCGAGATCACTAAAATTGGATAGATTATCTATGGTTTCCAAAAGCCTGTCTTTGCTCTCTTCTAAATACGCTAGTAGTTTTTTTATTTCTTTAGGCTCTTTTTCATCTAATAGCAGTTTACTTACGGTCATTATTCCGTTTAAAGGAGTCCTTATTTCATGACTGAAATTTGAAAGTATGTTAGATTTTAACGTATTAAGTTCTTGTTCTTTTAGGTGTGATTGTTTTATAGCAATTTCGGCAAGTTTTTGCTCTGTGATATCATGAAAACTTACCAATACCGAGTTAATTTTCTTTTCCTGACTATAAATAGGAATGTATTTTGATTCTAGCCATTGTGTGTTGCCATTATTGGTAATACGTTCAATTTCTTTTTTAACCGTATGTCCTTTTAACGCTTCGTTGAATTCATGGGCAAAAGTGTTTTTAAAATTAAGAGGCATTACATCTATAAACAAACAAGAATTTTTTGTAGGATCTACATTAAAATCTCTTTTTATGATTTTTAGAGATTTTTCATCTGTCATAAGAATTTGACCTTTAGGATCCAATAAAACAGTATAAGCGAATCCGTTATTAACGATTGCTTGGAGTCTGTTTTTACTTTCAATTATAGTTTTTTCATTTGCTATCCTTTGATCAACATCAATTAAGTTACCAATCATTCTCACAGTTTCTCCACTATTATTTTTTCTTCTAAAACCATGAACCTCATAATAGTGATATTCTCCTGCTTTGTCTCTTAATCGATACTGATTGAAATACTGATTTCCTTCTTTCTCAAGATTATGAATATGTGTTTCAATGGCACCATCCACATCGTCTGGATGTATCATTTCTCTAAATGTTTCCTCAGGCACAAAATCATGGTCTAAAGGTAGCCCTAACATTTTTTTAAAATCTACACTATAAAAAACTTCATTTTTTTCAATATGATGATCAAATAAACCGGATTGAATACCTTTTAGGGCTAAATTTTTGGTTTCTTCATTATACTTCAATTTTTCTATATAATTATGGCGATCTGTAACATCTGCAATTGTACCATTTACATAGATAACTTCGTTTTTATAGATAACAGGATGAGCTACAACTTTAACCCATTTTTCATTTCCTTTTTGAGTGACAATTTTTTCGGTATATTGATATGGTTTTTTGGTTTTCACAAGATTGTCAAGATAACTTTCTATTCTTGCTCTAGTTTCTTTTGAATAAAAACTTGCTCCTAGTGCTCTTGTCATTATTGTGTTAGGATCCAGATCTTTGATATGATAACATCCTTTTGACCAGTACATCTCATCATTTTTGGGATCAAAATACCACGCACCGGTTTTAGTGAGTTTTGAAATGGTCATCAAGGCTCTATGCTCCTTATACTCTTCGGTAGTATCTATTCCGGCCGCATAGATTAAATCATTGTGAAAAGTTAAATTAAATTTGAGAGCAAGTACTCCAAGGTTTTCTGTAGCAAAGCTAAAGGATTCACTTACTATTGAATTTTGATGGGTTAATGTAGAAATTGACTGATTAAATATTTTTACGTCATCATCTATAATATAATCAGTGATGTATTTTGCTTTTTTTTCAATTTCGTTTGTCGGGAAAAGAATTTCGCATCTGTTGTTAAAAGCAACAATTCTACCATTTTTCTTAAGAATGAGGAGAAAATGTAAGGTTTTTTCAGCTAGGATTCCAAATTGTTCTGCTGTAAATGGCATAATAAAGAGTCGTTTCGGTTAGCGTAAAGGGGAATTTTATTTAAAGTTACAAAATGATTTGCAATCTATAATGTGGTTTACCGTAAGTATATTCGATATTTGTCTTTTTTTGAGGTTACCGATTATTAGAAAACTGACCAAATAGTGCGTTGAGGTGCTTGATATATTTTTTAGAAATAGTACTCTCTTTTTTCGGCTGTTTTAAAATTGCTTAATTCTACCTGTTCAACCTTTGTTATTTCTTACGTAAACTTTTAAGGATACTATACATACCTGTTTGTATTGAGGATTATTCAAAAGCATTGGTCTTGGAATCAAGTATTTTTGTCCAAAACGGTATCAATACATAAACCATAGAGGGCACCAGGATAATAGTGAGCACAAAAGTTCTTTAGTATCGGCAACTCATTTAAGTATTCCCCAAAGAGTAGCAGTATTGTAGTTATTGCAGGATAAATGGCTATCCAGATAATGAATGTTGATTTTAGTTTTTTCATTTTATTCTCCTTTTAAAAATTTTAGTACATCGTCATTAAATCTTTCTGGCTCTTCGATCATAGGGGAATGACCGCTATTTTCATAGATTATAGTAGCGTTGTTTTTTATCTGATTTTCTAATATTCGGATTGTTTCTATTGGCACTACGGTATCTTTTTCTCCGTGGATGATTAATCTAAAGAGTTCCTCGAGGCTCTGCCTCCTCTACGCTATTACTCAACAAACTTTGCTTTGTCTCTAATGATTTCAATATTTTTTATGGCTTATGATTTTAGATGTGTTATTGTTTTTTCTTGTATCTTGTATTGGTTCTGCAAACTCAATTACATTTCCATTTAAGTCTTTAATAAATGCCACTCTTCTGTTGTAAAAATCCAATGGATAGGTTTCAGCTTTTACAAAAGTTTCAATCCCCTTATCGTTTAATTGTTTCATTGTCAAATCGATATCTTCAACCTGAAAACAAATGTGTGCATACCCTTGATGAGATAAATGCTCGCCAAAATCGTTTACTTGCTTATTATTCTGAACACCTTCTTTGTTCCCTATGATTTCTATTCGGAAATCTCCATTGTTTAGATATGCTAAATCAAGATTGTCAAGCCCAGCTACTTTCCATTGTACCTCTACTTCAAAACCTAAAATGTCTTTGTACCATTTTACGGTTTCTTCAAAATTGGTTACCCCCATTAAAATGTGATCGGCTTTCATTGTTGATAAGCCTTTATCTTTATTGGATTCTAAAGTTGTGAATCCATAAATTCCTATTGCAACTAATACTACTGCTGTTATTGCTATTACTTTTTTCATTATTTCTAATTTTTGATATGTTATTGTTTATTTTAAAACTTGATGTTTACATCGTAGGAAGCTAAATTTTCCATTAAGTGTTTTTCTGAAGACGTGCCGGGAATTGAAATCACATTCGGGGCAAACTGTAACAACCACGATAATGAAAGTTGATTGGTAGAAACATTCTCTTTATCTGCTTTTGTAAAAGCGTCATCATCCCAATTATTTACGGCTACTGGTGTGTGTGCTATAAAAGCAATATTATCTGCTGTGGTTTTATTTACAACGGCTTGGTAACGTCTGTCTTTAAAACTGAATGCGTTTTGAACCGCATCAATTTGTGCTACAGATTGCGCCTTTTCCAACTGCTCAACAGTAACATTAGAAATCCCTATGTGTTTGATTTTACCTTCTTTTTGAAATTGCGCCAAAGCACCTACTGATTCTTCAATAGGGATATTTGGGTCTACGCGGTGTAAGAAATACATATCGATAGTTTCCCTTTCTAATCGCTTTAAACTTCCTTCGATTGCGGTACGTAAATAATAAGGATGGCCATTGGCCATAATGGCACCTGGGGTATATTTTACAGCACCACCTTTTGTAGCCAACAGTACTTTGTCGCCAAATGGTCTAACTGCTTCTTGTATCAATAATTCTGAAGTATATGGCCCATAAGAATCTGCTGTATCAATAAAGTTGACTCCGTTCTCAATAGCAGTTCGTATTACCTTGATGGTGTTTTCCTTATTTGAGTTGTCGCCCCAAATACCAGCTCCAGTTGAAGCTCTCATCGTTCCAAAACCTATTCTATTGATTTCGAAATCTCCTAATTTGAATGTTTTATGTGTTTCCATTTTATACTGTTTTTTAATTACAGTACAAATGTCTTACAGAAGGGAAGTGTTTTTATGGTGAAGAATTAAGTATGACTGGTGAATTTTCCAGTTTTTTAATAAAAAACGTATTTAATGGCGGTATTCGGATGGTGAAACACCGGTTTTTAACTTAAAAAACTTCGTAAAGTTAGAGGCATCCTGAAATTTTAAGAAGTAGGCAATCTCATTTATAGCCATATTAGTATTATTCAAAAGCGAACGAGCTTCCAAAATAATTCTATCTGATAAAATCTCTTTAGGTGTTTTACCCGTAACTTTTTTAATTACTTCTCCTAAATAGGTTGCATTTACATTGATTTGTTCAGCAATTTCTGAAATAGTGATTAATCGCTCTACTTTATCTTGTGTGATATCATAGAGATGTTCTTCTACAATTTGTTCAAACTGTTTTACAATGCGATTCTGTTTGGTTTCTTTTAAATTTTGATAAAGAAGTTTGTAATGCTCTGTACTTTGAAGTAAAATAAGTTCTAACAATGCCTTGGCTTTGTCAAAACGATTAGCGCTATTTGAATAGCTAATGTTATATAGATGTTGAAACATCTGCTTTGTTTCTTCAAGAACGTGCTTTTCTAAAGGAACAACAACCTTAGAGATAATTTTAAACCCTTCAAAAGTAGTGATGAGTTGTTTTAATGTCGGGTGGTCTTCAAAAAAGCTGTCCATAAAAACAATAACATAACCATCCCAATCAGACAACCTATTAAAATATCTTAAATGTTGTGGTGCCTGAAAATAGATACTGCCATCAGTAATATGGTATTCGGACAAACCGATTTTATATTTTGCTTCGCCTTTATTTAAAAGAATAATGGAATAGGTATTGCTCCTAAAGATACTAGTTTCTTTTACCCAAGTATTGGGTGTATCAGAAAACTTATGGATATGAAAGTTACCACTTAAAGGTTGGACTGTTTTCAATCCTTTAAGCAGGGCATAAATATCTTTGAAGTATGTAGTTTTTGAATTCAAATTTTAAATATATACAAAATACAATTATAATTTAATTTTTTGAAGCTTAACACCTATATTAATGCACTATAGTTTTGAATGATGTAGTGTTATTAAAAAAATCCATAAACATAATATTTATGGGCTTTTGATACAATCTAGCTGATTATGAGCGGAGAAAGAGTGATTACCTTCGGTGATTCCATAGGGAGATCCAATATCATTCAAATGCTTCAAGCTTATGCTCTGTAGCATTTTTATTTTACTACGATTTTTCAAGCGAACTTGAATTCTTTGCAAAACAAAAATGCCCCACATCTACGATGTGAAGCATTTGAATGATGCGGAGAAAGAGGAACTGTCTAGCTATTTTAAATGCATGATAATTAGTTGTTTATTTAAATCCCTTTACTCTGAAAGGATTCTTCAAATTCTATATTTTATGTTGATGATTTGCGAATTAGAAACTTCCTGAGTATCTGAATGCCTCCAGTTTAATTGCAAAGAATCCTTAATTCGAAACTAAATATAAATACTTTGTTGAACGGAATTGCTCCACTAAATAATTAAGTGAATTCTGGGACAATGGAAAATTGCATTTTTATAATAAAAAAATGATAAAATATGACCATTCTAAAGAACATCTAATCTCTTACTTGCATAAACAATAAATTTCATTTCGTAAGAAATTATAAATAAACCAAACTTAAGTATAAACTGGAGAGATTCGATAAATTTATGTTCAATACAAGTAAGACCAGCACCAAGTCAGGACTAAAATTCAAAGATTTTGAAGATATCATAAGCAATCAAAAAACTAGACTTTTTGTACTAACTAATAACAATGGAATAGAAGCTACTTTTACTAATTATGGTCAGCGTCTAGTATCGTTAATGATCCCAGATAAAAAGGGAGAATTCAGTGATGTGGTATTTGGATTTTCTACAATTAGGGAGTATATTTCTTCTAAAGAAAAATATATTGGTGCTATCATTGGAAGATATGCAAACAGAATAAGTAATGGAAGTTTTTTTATTGACCATAAATCATATAGACTTACAGTTAACGAAGATAAAAATCAATTACATGGGGGAGAAATAGGGTTTAATAATGTTATCTGGCATGCAGAACAACTTAGTAATCAGAAAATCATATTCACTTATGTCTCAAAACATTTGGAAGAAGGATACCCTGGTAACCTAAGAGTTAAAGTCACCTATGAATTGACTAACGAAAATGAACTTAAAATATACTATGAAGGTATATCCGATCAAAACACCATAGTAAACCTTACTAACCATTCTTATTTTAATTTAAAAGGAGCAGGTAATGGAACAATCTGTGGTCATATTGTTGAAATGAATTCAAGTTATTATACTGTTATAGATAAAGATATGATTCCGACTGGCGAAATATCCTCTGTTACCAATACACCATTAGATTTCAAAAGACCTAAACGAATAGGGAATCATTTGAATGATAATCATGATCAAATACGATTTGCTAATGGATATGACCATAATTTTATAATTGATTCGACCAAGGATCAATATCAAAATTTGATCTTAGCAGCCAAGATATATGAACCAACAAGTAAAAGAGCGATGGCGGTTTATACTGATAAACCAGGCTTCCAGTTTTATACCACTAATGTTTTAAACACCCCAATTATTGGTAAAAAAGGAAAAGAATATTTTCCGAATCATGCATTTTGTATAGAACCACAATATTTTCCGGATAGCCCCAACCGTTCTGAATTTCCTTCTGTAATACTGAAAAAAGGTCAAGTATACAAGACTACAAGCATATTCAAATTTTTTACCTAAAAACTAAACTTTAATAAAATGATAAAATTTCCTAAAGATTTTATATGGGGATCTGCCACATCCAGTTATCAAATAGAAGGAGCCGCTAGGGAAGGAGGCAGAGCTTGGAGCATATGGGATGCACATGCACATACTCCCGGAAGAACTCATAAGGATGAAACCGGTGATATAGGTTGTGATCATTATCATAGATATAAAGAAGATGTAAAATTAATGGCCGATTTGGGATTGAAAGCATATCGCTTTTCTATATCGTGGAGTCGTATCCAGCCTGACGGACAGGGAGAGGTCAATAGAGAAGGAATTGAGTTTTATTCAAATTTGATCGATGAATTGCTAACGCATAACATCAAACCTTGGATTACACTTTATCACTGGGACCTTCCTTTGGCATTACAAACAGAAAAAGATGGATGGTTGAACCCTGAAATTGCTGACTTTTTTGAAAAATATGCAGGGATCTGTTTTAAACATTTTGGTGATAGGGTTAAAAATTGGATTACATTAAACGAGCCCTGGGTAGTTGCAATTTTGGGTCATGGTGAAGGAATATTTGCACCTGGCAGAAAATCAAAAAGTGAACCTTATCAGGTAGCCCACCAGCTTTTAAGAGCTCACGGAAAAGCTGTAAGTTTATATCGACAAAAATATAACCCTCTGCAAAATGGTAAAATAGGTATTACTAATAATTGTGATTGGCGGGAGCCTCTTACAAACTCTGAAGTTGATCGGGATGCTGCTAAACGTTCTTTGGAGTTTTTTATAGGTTGGTTTGCCGATCCTATCTATTTTGGTGATTATCCAGAAGTAATGAAAGAAAGAGTAGGGGACCGTTTACCAAGATTTACAGATGAAGATAAAGCAATGATTAAAGGTTCTTCAGATTTCTTTGGACTGAATCATTATACAGGGCTTTATGCTTCGGATGTAGATGAAAATAGTGATGTGCAGAATGAAGTATACGGTAATGGAGGCCTTTTTGAAGATCAATATGTACAGCTTACTGCGGATCCCGACTGGAAAATGACTACTATGAACTGGGCGATCATTCCCTGGGGATGTCGTAAACTTCTAGAATGGATCAGTAATCGCTATAATAACCCACCCATATTTATTACTGAAAATGGTTGCGCATTAGACGATCAATTAATAGATGGATCTGTAAATGATACTGTACGAAAAGAATATGTAGAAGAGTATCTAAAGGCTTGCCATCAAGCTATACAAAACGGAGTGAACTTAAAGGGATATTTCGTGTGGTCTTTTATGGATAATTTTGAATGGGCTCTAGGATATTCAAAACGTTTTGGAATTCATTATGTAGATTACGAAACACTAGAACGAACTCCCAAAAATTCTGCATTATGGTATAAAGAAACAATCAAAAACAATGGTTTTTGAATTTTTAGACTATCCAAAATTTTGTATAAATGAACTGAAGTTGGTTTAATTCTCTTAAAGTTGTACCTGTTTAATCAATTTAGAATTAAATTGATATTATACCTTTATAATTTTCAAAGCCAACTCTCCTTTTGGAATCTCTATTTCTATTTTTAGGACACCTTTGTGGGACTCAATAATAGATGGGGGCTCATATAAACCACTTATGGGATCGAGTATTTGTGCCCTAAAATTACCATCACCCGTTGTTAATTCTAATATTGTATTTTTGATACCAATAGCTCTTAAATATATAGCATATGTAGTATTCTGATCAGATAAAATGTATGGAATTAATCCTTTTGAACTTTCAATGCATCCTTGATTAGGAGATAGTTTTTGTAACTGAAAACTATGTAAGAAGTCTGCTAATATCTTAAGTTGTTTGCGCAATGCTTTTCCGCCCCCTCCAGGAGCATCATTTTCTGCCAATCCGTCTTCATTTCCTATATAAAATGAATAATCCAGGTTGTTGTATAAGCCACCACCACTCAACATAAACTGCCATGCCTGTCTTCTATAGACTTCGTCTCCAGAACCTGCAAAACCTGTCTCATCAAACCCTATAATCTTATCGTAATGATAGTTCCAACTTACTGCTTCTGGCCAGGCATAATGAAAGTTAATGATCGAGATATCTTCGTTAACCCGAGGAATCGGTGCTTTGAAATTAGTATAGTTTTGGGCAATCAAATGTTTTTTGTTCAATTTACGCTCTTCTTTTTTAATTACAGATACCAATCTTTCTTGCCATCGCATTACCTCTTCTGTTGCAAAATCGGCTTTAAATTCCCAGTCCTTTGGATTTAGATCTTCTTTATTCATGATGTTATACATAGGTATGCCATTATCGGACCAGGGCTCATTCTGAATCTCGAAAAAGAAATTGTCGTATTTATTAAGTTCATTCACCATTTTTTTTACAAAATCGATCTGATAGCTTAAAAGTTTACCATTGTTAAGAGTTTGTGCTTCAAAACGGGTGATGCTCTCAGTTAGATTTATTGTATTTTTTGGATTCTGAGGATTGATGTCCCAATGTTCATCACGATAGATAGAAGAAAATAACGTGACTTCAACAATGATGTCGTACTTCGCGGCAATGGTCATAAAATCCTTAAGACGTTTAAAATAGTTTTCATTCCATTTAGAAAGATCATATTTTAATCCTGCCGATGAATTGGTAATTGTAGTCACCCAAGGAGTACAAATTTTATCTTTATTTGGTGCGAGGGTATTTTTTTTGATCCCAAAACTTTCTCCCTGAATTTCATAATAAGTACCAGTGAAAATTCTCGTGTAATTCATTCCCTCTGCCGAAAGGGCTTCAAGGTATTTTTGATAATCAAAATCAAGATTGATCAATGCGCCATAATGTTCTGCCGAAGTAATCAATGCCAATGGTTTTCCTTTGTATAAAAAATAATGTGGATTCTTGGGGTGTAATTGAATAGGTCTATCTTTAGGTATTGGAGTTATTATTTCAGTTTTTTTTGAACTACAGGACAGGAGAATAGCAAGCAGTAAAACTAACATTGAAGTTTTCATTTTATATACCAGTATCATATTGTATTGTTATTCGATCATACATATTCTTATACTTAAACTCTTTTAGAGGTTAACGATGAGTCAGTACCACTGAGCAATTCCTTTTAGACTTAGTAAGTCATACGTTTTATAACTAATAAAACAATCATTCCCATCCAAAGTTGTCTATCCACATTTCTATGTTCTTTTTATCGGGAAAGTAATTAAGCTCCACTCTTAATTCGTACACATTTGATAAAACAAGCTGGTCACCCCGCTCTCGGATAAATTGAAGCTCATTAACGGGAATACGAACTTTCTGCCAACTTCCTTTTACATAATCTTTTATAAAATTTTTATCTACAAGAATGTCTTGCCAATGTTCACTTGTGAGGTATAGCCAAATACCATCAAAATCGTCACTTTCTTTTGTAATGTAGTACGAAAAATAGATGTATTTTACTTGTGTAAAATCGACCGGATGTCCTGTGATTTTTTCCAAGATAGGTAAAAAAGCGATATGCTTATTTTTATCACTCCCTTTCAACCGTATTGCCATTGTTTCATTACCAGCAATATTTTTAGACATGGCTTGATACGAAGATTCAAAGCTTCTGTATGCCATTAACTTCTTTAATAGTGCCTTATTGTCAAAATTTATTTCAAACGGAATATTAGGGATACTATCCATTTTTTCAATTCGTGCAGGTATATAGCTTTTTTGAGGTACATCATTACTGAGCATAATATTATTAATATAGATTAATGAACTATCAGCTTGATTTGCATTGTAAGGGTTTAGAGATAAATAAGAAACCTTATGCAACGGATTATCTGTTCCTTCCCAGTTTTTAAAATGTGGGGTGAGCTGTTGTAAATTCGTCACTATACTGAACCATTGATTATAATGTCCGTAAAAGTTGTTAGCCACTTCAGGGCAACCCCCAAAATTTCCTAACGAATCTTTAAAATTTAATTTTAATGCTGCAATCCAGCTATCATCAGGGATTAGTATGTCCATACTTATATACTTATACGATGTAAAATCAATAGGATGCCCTAAAGAAGCTTTAATGTCTATAAAAGCATCTGAAAATTCTTTATCTGTTTTGATCTCTAATGCAGACCTGCCCTGAATAGTTTTTATTGCAACATCACAATTGCTACCAAAAAGTAAACTATCAAATAATAATTGTTTAGATTCTTTATTTTCTGAAAATGTTATTCTTAAAGACGTACTATCGACACTTTTTATCACACTATTAGTTTTCGATAAATCAATATCATTCTTTCTTCCTTTACAAGAAAAAATGAATAGGGTCATTATTGAGATTTGAAAAAAACTACGGTATTTTGTCATAGTGTAAATAATTAAAAACTACGGTAGCAAAATATACTACCGTAGTTATTGTATCAATCAACTCGTCTTTAGTTATTCAATAATAAGTCTAGAAGAGCTTTCTGTTCCCTTTGATTTATTGCCTGATTTAACAAGATAGAGACCAGGTTTTAAACGGCTGACATTTAATTCATAATTATTAGTAAGAATATTTTCTTCAAGAATCTTTATTCCGTTAATAGAAAAAATGGCAAGATTTTCACCTTTGTGTCCTTGTATATAAACGACTCCTTGGGTAGGATTTGGGTACAACATCGATGTATTTACAAAGAGATTTTTACTTGATCTTGACAGTGAAGAACATCCTGGATTTCCGTAATTGTTATTCCCGTTTGTAAATAAAATCTGTTTATCTCCATTGGTATAATTAGACGTTTGGACTACGTTACTGCTTTCGCTTTGTATTGTTGTACCACAAACATCAATATAATCTATATACAGGTTTCTGTCACAACCTACGTTGGTGTCATTGGTAAAATGAACGGAGATGATACCAGAGGTATAATTAGGATAGGAATAAGTAGCATAGCTCGTATTAACTGTCTCTGTTAGAACCGTATTGCCATCTACACGTAACTGGAATGATTCTGAGCCACAGTTACCTCTGGCGCGTACTATAATATTCCCCGAAGATGAACCGCCTCTTAAGTCTCCAAAATTAAAATTCCCGTTACACCATAACCATTGTGTATCTCCACAGCCAGTTCTTGTTGCAGTATTCTCTGTTTGATATATTGTATTTCCTACACTGACATTATCTACAAACAAATTTCTATCACATCCATTGTTACCATCATTAGTGAATTTTATCTTTACGGTTCCACCCGGGTAATTAGTATATGTATAATCTGAAATAGTAGAAGATACGTTAGTCCAGGTTCTCACATCAGTACCATTCACTTCTAAAACCATGGTCTCAGAACCACAGTTACCTCTAGCACTTATCACCAGTGTATCTCCTTGATTACCACCTCCGGCAATACAATCAACATTAGTTTTAACTTCATTTACTATGCGCTGATCCCAACCTCCTCCTTGAGAAGTTATAAATGTTTGAAACTGATAATTATCATTTGCTATAGGTGTGTTAGGACTAATAGGTACACTAACTGTCACGGTACCAATACCTTCTGAGACGCTGGATCTTCCTTCTCCGAAGGGAGTAAAATTACCATTATCCTCTTGAAAGACCACAACGATATCTCTGTTGGTTGTTGCTGTATATTCTATGGTAATAGAAACTGTTGTTCCAGGCGAAACAGAATTGGGAGAAGAAATATTCACTAAAGCATCTCCGCCGCCATCACATAGAGGTGGAGGGTTTGCATTGACTCTTCTAAAAAATGGGCGATTTACTTTACCCTCTTCACGAAGATTTGAATCTGTCCATGGTCCACCCACCTGGGCAGAAGGCCATAAGCTTGAACTATCTTCATTTTTATCACTAAGCGACCATTTACAAAAACCAATATAATTGTCTTCATAAAACTGTAGCCATTTGTCCCATTCTGCATTGTTGGCAGGATTGTTCCCTGGGTCATTAAAATTAGTTCCTCTTGCATTTCCTTCAGTAGCAAAGAGAGCAATTCCTTTGCTAACAGCTTCTTCTGCCCAAGGACGCACATACCCGTGTTGATTTGCATAGATATGTAACGTATATGCAATGTTACTAGTAGGATTTCCTCTGCTATCGAATAAAACAGGTTCATTTGCAGCATGCTGAACGAACTGATCATAAAAAGGAGTAGGCACTATGATTAGGTTATCTGGATCATTATTGCGTATGGTTGATATGAGTTCTTTGGCATACGGAGTGATTTCATTTCTCCAGAAATTTAAAGAACCTTCATATGTACCTATGGGTTCGTTCCATATTTCATAAATTACATTAGGAATCCCGGCAAACTCTCTTGACATTTCATCAAAAAATGCTTTAGCTTCAGAAGTATACTTGTTATGTGCGTGCCAATCGACGATTATATAGACTCCCAGATTAACAGCCGCATTTACTACGGTACGCATTTGATTTTTAGCACCTTCGCGATCAAAGAAATATCCAACTCTATCAGATACCCAAATGGGCGCTCTAAAAATTTGCACTTTCCAGTCATCCCGTATCCATCGCATGGATGCTTCGTTCCAGTGTTGATTTCCTTCGGCATAGTGAAAGAAGTAGCTCATTCCCCTCAATTGGGTAGGTCGACCACATTGATCGACTATTTTTCCTGACTGGACACTAAGTTGTCCATGTCTTTCGACGATAGTTTGTGATTGGGTCTGATAGGTGAATAAGATGGCCATCAAACACAAAATGACATTTAATTTTTTCATCATTAGTTAAGTTTTAATGTTAAAGGTTTGATTTTGGTAAGTAATTAGTTATTGATAGACCTTTAAGAAATGAATCACAATTTGAGGATTATTTTAATTCAAAAAAAAAAAATCTTCGTATTTGAAAGAATAGTATACGAGAATGACAGGATAGTATAAAATGATGAATTAGATATTTGAGTTAGGGTATATTATTCTGTAAATTAGATAGATAGCCTATATATGAAAGTCATTTAGAGCATGCGTTCTGTAAAATTGAATTCTAATAACACTTATTTTATATGATAACTCAATGCATTGTCTGCTAAGTTTTTTCCGCGACAATAATATATTTTATGGTCAGGTGCAGCAGTTTCATTAAACCTCATGTCTAAGGCAAAATATCTCATAGTATATCCACAACGTCTTTGAGTACTGGTATTAGCATGAGCTCCATGAATTATACGTGCATCATGCAGAGAAAAAGTTCCAGCATCTAACTCAAACCAAACCACCTTTTTTTCATCAACATATTTTATTTCAGTTTCGAAGGTGGCAGCATCGTTATTTCCAACTGATGTATATTTTGAAAAACAGTTGTGATGTGTTCCTGGAATAACACCCATACATCCATTTTCATAAAAAGCATTATCTATTGCAAACCAAATGGTAACAATTTTATCCAGTCTGTCAAATTTACCCTGCCAATAAGCACTATCCTCATGCCATGGGGTTCTCCTGCCTGTCAAAGGTTCTTTAGAAATGAAATGACTGCTAAACAAACCTATGTTGGGTCCTAAAATTGATTCAACTACATCCAGAGTATTGGGATGAAGTAAAAATTTAAAAAGTCGATTATCCCTAAAATGCGGGGTGTCTAATTCATCAGATTTTTTAGCTCCTTTATTAGCTAAGTGTTCTTCAAAAATTGATTTTAGTTCTTGAAAATCAGCAGGATCAAAAAGCTGTATATCTGGTAATAAATAACCTTCTTTTTTATAAAAACGTAGTTGTTCATCGGATAACCGTGTTTTCTTTTGATCTCTCATTTTACATTTTAAATTGATACCATTTGTTATTTAAAAATCGGTTATATTTTATTTTTGAAAAAATAATTTGCTCAAATTGAAATAATAGTACCTGTGAATGATAATTTAGTACAATTATATTTTTTGATGACAAGAAATTTGCATTTATCTGATTCTTGAAAAAATGATGAGACGAAGATCCATAACCTGTTCTCCTGGTATATCAATGGCTTTTAACTTTAATGGTTCTATACCTTTCTCTAAAAAGATGTTTCCTAAAACCAACGGTTTGAAATTTTTTATATAGGATTCTTTGCGTGGTACTCTGTCGTTTTCCATTCCTGATAGCGGAGGGTCGTGTGCCTCAGAGATTTTAGCACGTAGTTTTTCTTTTCCATAACTCAATTCTACGGTGCTTCCTAAATTTTCTTCGCTACAAGTGTAATATAGCGTAACTTTAAAAATACCGCTTTTCAGCACTTCTGTATTCCAAGTAATTTCATCATTAACGGACTTCCAATTTGTAAAAAACGTACAATTTGGATATTGGTTAGAGCGTTCTATATTTCCTTTGGGGACTCCATCTCTCGCCGGAAGTTGTGTGTATAAGAAATCTGGATGGCCTATAGGAAAAGGACGAGTATCATTCTCTGGAAGCTCAGAAAGAATGTTCTTATACCACGTTGCTTTTTCTTGTAAAAATTCTTGATGTATTTTGGGGAATTTAGAGGCTACATTTGCAGTTTGTTCGATATCATTTTTCATATCGAAGAGTTGATTTTGGGCATCTAGCCTGAAACGTTGATTACGTATGCTTAAATGATTTTTCCAATAGCTATACAAGTATCTATCTGGCCATGTTATATTTTTGTCAAGTAGTAAAGGGACAAGACTTCTGCCATCAAGTTTTTTTGTTTTGTAATTTTCAATCCCAGCTAAATCTGTTAGGGTGGGTAATAGATCTATAGAGCCTGAAATTTTGTCAATTTTATTTTTCGGGGTTATTTTCCCTATCCATTGTATGAAAAACGGTGATCTAACCCCTCCTTCATCTGTTGAACCCTTAATACCTTTCATATTTGCGTTCCAGCGCCATCCATTCGGTCCGTTATCAGACATGTATATTACAATAGTATTTTCTTCAAGACTTAGTTCTTTTATGGTTTTCATTACTCTCCCTACATTCCAATCAATATTTTCGCACATCGCTAATGCTGCTTTGGTGAGCATTAAGTTTTCTTTCTCAGGATTAAGGTATTTATTTTCTAAAGACTTGTTTTTGAACTTATCCCACCATAAGTCTGGGACTTGCATTGGGCTATGCGGAGTATTAAAGGGAAGATATAAGAAAAAAGGGGTATTCTTATTTTGATCAATGAAATGAATTGCTCTGTCAGTTAAATCATTCGTAAGATAGTCAGTTCCTTTTGTCAATTTTCCGTTATGATCCAGAATAGGATTAAAATAACTTCCCCAGTGCCCAGAGCAGAATCCATAGAAATCATCAAATCCTCTACCGTTGGGATGATAAGGATATTGTGTGCCATTGTGCCATTTTCCATACGCAGCGGTTTTGTAACCAGCTTTTTTAAAAATATCCGCCAGGGTGGTTTCGTTAAGATCCATTCTTTCACCGCCAGCAGATGTAGCAGATACCCCTAATCTTGAAGCATGTCTTCCTGTTAATATTTCTGCCCTTGTCGGTGAACAAACAGGGCTCACAAAAAATGAATTAAAAACGGCACCATTTTGTGCAATTTTATCAATATTAGGTGTTTCCAGGTTCTTGTTGCCATTGTAGCTAATATCTCCCCAACCCTGGTCATCCGCAAGGATCAAAATTACGTTGGGGCTTTTTATAGCAATTGGTTCCTTTCTCTTGCCACAACAAAAAGCAATGAACAAAGATAAGCCTATAATATATTTGTAGTACTGGGTTTTCATAAGAATAGATGGATAATAACTTCAGAACCTTGATAATGAAGAAACATAGATTTTTTTGAAAAGAAAATCACAGCACTCTTTTAATCCCTATGAAATCTTCTCTATATTGAGACGGTGTCCGATTTTTACATTTCTTAAAGACTCTATTAAAATTTGCTATACTATTAAAACCACAGATAAATGCAATCTCAGATATACTTAGATCTTTTTCTATCAACCATCTTGCGGCATAACCTACTCTTACGTCATTAAGATATTCAACAAATGTTTTACCCGTATGTTTCTTGATAAATCTATTAAAAGAAACTCCGCTCATATTCACCAGGTCTGCCATTTCGGCCAAAGTGATTTTAGCAGAATGATTTTCTTGTATGTAATCGTAAACTTTCTTGATATTATCATTATTATCATAATTTTCTTTGCGAAACGTATTTGCAGATAACAATCTTTGATTTCTAGAATTGGCCAAATCATATAAAATCGACATCAGTTCTAAAAAGTAATCGATCCCATCTAATTTAGAAACCTGTAAAATTCTTGGAGCGGCTTCCTTGGTAGTCTTTTTTGAAAACAAAATACCATGGGTAGATCTTCTAAACATATCCTTTATCGGTTTCATAATACTTCTCGACAGAAATGCCTCATTAAAAAGATTTTCCTGAAATTGTATAGTTACTTCGTGTATATTTTTTGTTGTACAATTATAGGTCTCCCAACCGTGATAGAGATTTGGTCCAACAAGCACTAACTCAATATCATCGATTTCTTCCATACTATCTCCAACAATTCGTCTTACACCTTTGCAGTTATTGATAAAATTAAGTTCAAACTCCGGATGGAAATGTACAGGAAAATCAAATTCGTTCTTTACACGATCAAAAACTAAAAAAGAATCTTCATTGGAGAGAGGTGTAATTTCTCTATGTACCTTTTTTAAAATATCCATTATATGTATTGTTAAATTGTAGTTATGATACAAGTATTTGATAAAATATTGTCAATTCAATAGTGATAAAAAAAATACTTTTAACATTGTTAAAATGAAATTTAGATCATATAAATATAAATTGATTTTAAAAGAACTGACAAGAAAATCATATAATATTTATGGATATGTAAAAAAAATGAAAAAAAAGTATTAGGGTTTTGTAGGTTTTGGAAGTAAAAAACTATGAATGAATATATAAAAAAGATAAAAATGACAAAGCGGATTAGTAATTATGATGATCTAATCAGGTATCAAAATGAATTAATAAATAAGCCTAACTATCCTATTGAAAGAAATAATGGGGTTTTTATTAGATATAAAAACCCTATCCTAACTGCAGACCATGTACCTATAAATTGGCGATACGACCTGAATATTGAAACCAATCCATATGGTTTGGAGAGAATAGGAGTTAATGCTACGTTTAATGCGGGAGCTATTAAATGGAATGGAAAATACATACTTGCTGTGAGAGTCGAAGGATATGATCGAAAATCGTTTTTTGCTTTTGTAGAAAGTGAGAATGGTATAGATAACTTTAACTTTTGGTCGCAACCATTAATAATTCCACAAATAGATATTCCTCATATCAACACTTACGATATGCGATTAGTAAAACATGAGGATGGATGGGTATATGGTATATTCTGCACAGAACAGAAGGACCCCGAATCGCTTCCAGGAGATACAAGTGCTGCTGTTGCAAATGCTGGTTTTATCCGTTCAAAGGATTTAATTCATTGGGAACGCTTGCCTAATTTAACAACACCTTCAAAACAACAGCGAAATGTCACACTGCACCCAGAATTCGTTGAAGGGAAATATGTCTTATATACAAGACCACAAGATGGATTTATAAATATAGGTAATGGAGGTGGAATTGGTTTAGGGTTTGTAGATGATATGTCGAACCCCATTGTAAAAAACGAAGAAATTATTTATGAAAAAGAGTACCATACTGTATATGAACTAAAAAATGGACAAGGGCCATCTCCTATAAAAACGGAAAAAGGGTGGTTGCATATTGCACATGGAGTGAGAAACACTGCAGCAGGTATGCGCTATGTGCTGTATATGTTCATGACAGACCTGCATGATATCTCAAAAGTTATTTATAAGCCCGGTGGTTATTTGATGGCACCCAATGATAGTGAGATTTACGGAGATGTTGGTAATGTTCTTTTTGTTAATGGTTGGATAGCAGATGATGATGGTACTGTCTTTATTTATTATGCGTCTTCAGATACAAGAATGCATGTAGCTGTGTCTTCTATAGATCGTTTAGTAGATTATTGCATGAACACTCCAGTAGATGGATTGTCTACTTCTAAATCAGTCGAAAATATAATAAATCTTATTGACAAAAATAGAAGTTTTTATGATGATATATAAGAAGTAAAATGTCTCTAGAACTTCAAATTAATTAAAGTTTATAAGAAATTTTAAATCTATTTAATCACTATCTACCAATACTTACTATTAGACTGGTCTTATTGGTTTTCTCGAACGATTTAACGGGCAAATTTGTTTTGAATATTTCTGTAAATTTGTTTTATGAATAATATCATTAAATGATAAAATAGCATTAACAATAAGTTAACACATGTATTACTTTGGTAATGATTATTCAATCTAATTGTTAAAAAACAATGTAGTTAATAATTTTTAGGTTCAAAATTCACCATAAAATCAGTTAAACCAAATAATACAAACAATGATTTTACAAATTATCTATGATTTTACGAGGTCTGAACGAGTTTATTCGAATTTGTTGAGATTTCGAAAAATTTTGTTGATATTCTTATTTCTAAATTTTTCATATTCTTCAGTATATGGAGAGGAATATCATAATTCTGAAAGCTTAATACAACAAGATTTATCTGTATCGGGTACAGTTACGGATACGAAAGGAGTTCCTCTACCAGGAGTAAATGTTCTTGTAAAGGGTACATCTAAAGGAGTATCAACAGATTTTGATGGTAAGTACTTGATTGAAGTACAAAGTAATTCTATCTTGATATTTAGCTATTTGGGATTTCAGTCAAAAGAAATTCAGGTTACGAATCAAAATACAATTAATATACAACTTTCTGAGGATGCTAGTGAATTAGAGGAAATATTAGTCGTAGGATACGGAACTCAAAGTAAAGCAAAAGTAACAGGAGCAGTTTCTACTGTAGCTTCAGAGGAAATCACCGCTTTACCCGTTGCCAGTTTTACTGATGCTATTCAAGGAAGAGTACCAGGTGTTCAAGTGACTAACTTTGGAGCGCCGGGAACAAGTCCTATAGTTAGAATAAGAGGAATAGGATCTATTAGTTTTGCTTCAAACCCTCTATATGTTGTAGATGGATATCCGGTTGGAGGATTATTGGATTTTGATAATAACGATATAGAATCAATTTCCGTTTTAAAAGATGCCAGTGCAACTGCAATTTATGGATCAAGAGCATCCAATGGGGTCGTCTTAGTTACAACCAAGAAAGGTAAAAATAATGGAGATATTAGATTAAACTATAATACGTTTGTTGGTTATGCAAAGGAATGGCGACGTTTGGACTTATTAAATAGAGATCAATATTTGGAATATGGTAGAGGGTTGTTAAGTAATAATGGTGATGCCTTCCCCTCAAGATGGTCAAATCTAAATGAACCTATTTATGCCGGAGCATCTCAAACATATGCTGAGACTGATACAGACTATCAGGATGCCGTTTTTAGAAATGCCCTTACACAATCTCATCATCTAGCACTAAGTGGTGGAGGTGAAAAATCAAACTTCTATGGATCTTTTGGGTATTTTGAGCAAGAAGGGATCATGATAGGAACCGAATATAACCGATATAATTTTAGAATTAATTCTGATCATCAATTGAAAGATTGGATTAAAATTGGAGAAACCTTAACCTTATCAAGTGGATTTAGAGAAAATGAACTAGAATTAGGTAGTCGTACTCAGATTCAAAATGTGATTAGAGGAATACCTTATATTCCTTTATTTGATCCTACGCTGCCGGGTGGTTTGAGAGCTCCAGATGGTTCTGATGGAAGTGATCCCGAAAATCCTCTTCGAGCAGCTCTGTTGGATCAGGATCAGGTAAGAAATGTGCGTATCCTTGGTACAGCGTATGCAGATATAGACCTAACAAAAAATCTTAAATACCGTTTTACGATTGGTTTAGATTGGAATAACTCAAGAAGAGAAGTAATATTACCTATATATTTTGATGGTTTCGGAGGAAGAGAGGATTTAATCTTACAAGAAGACCGATCAACTTTTGTGGGTCATTATTATTCTAATCAGTTAAGTTATATTCAGTCTTTTGGTAAGCATACTGTTGATTTTGTTGCAGTTGCCGAAAGGCAAGATTCTGATTTTGGGTCACTGTTCGCTCTGGGTACAAGAGGTAATAACAATATTCAGGTTTTAGATGGTACCGAAAACCAAGTTGTAGGAGGAAGTGAAAGCGAAAACGTATTATATTCTTTTGTTGGAAGATTAAATTATGATTTTGACGATAAATATCTATTTAGTGCATCCCTTAGACGTGATGGTTCTTCTAAATTTTCAGAAGGTTTTAAATGGCGGACTTTTCCTGCTATTTCGGCTGGATGGAACATGTCAAAGGAGTCTTTTATGCAGAATGTTTCGGCTATTTCTGATCTTAAAATAAGAGCTAGTTGGGGAGAAGTTGGTTTTGAAGGAATAGGAAATTTTGAAAGCCAGGCGGGTATTTCTTCTAATACTGCTGCGGTTTTCGGTAATGAAACACAACAAGGTGCCTTCTTTGATAGACTGGCTAATCCAGAACTTGAATGGGAGGTTACCGAAATGATCAACGTGGGAATCGATGTAGGATTGTTTAATAATCGGATACAATTCTCTGGAGAATGGTATGAAAGAAAAACTGATAATCTTATCCTTGGCGTACCACTTCCTCCTTCACAAGGGTTTTCCAGATCTCCCATTGCTAATGTAGGATCCATGGAAAATTGGGGATTAGAATTTCAAGGTACTTATTACTCCAAAGCAGGAACAGATTTCCAGTGGAATGTATCTGCCAATTTGGGATTATATAGAAACGAAGTTATAAGCCTTGCAACTCCTACCTCTACTATTTTTTCAGGTTCAAATCCCGATTTTGGTGGATTTGATATTACGCGTACTGCACCCGGAGACCCTATTCAGTCCTTTTATGGTTGGAGAGTTGAGGGTATTTTTCAAAGTCAATCCCAAATTGATCAATTTAATGCTCTAAATCCTAATCAACCCTATCAAGCCAATGCCCAACCGGGTGATATCATATTTAGGGATCTAAATGGTGATGGTACTATTACAGCAGACGATAGAGAAGTCCTTGGGAGTTTTATACCAGACTTTAATTATGGGCTTAATTTTGAAGCTAGTTATAAGAATTTTAATCTTACAATGTTTTGGAATGGAGTACAAGGAAATGAGATTTATAATGGAACCAAAGTACTCACTCAAGGAGGTCTGAGGTTATTCAATGCAGGAACAGCAGTATTAGATGCTTGGACACCTACTAATACAGATACAAATGTACCTAGAATGGTGAATGGAGATCCTAACCAAAATACACGAACCTCTGATCGGTTCATAGAAGATGGTTCTTTCTTACGTTTACAAACTTTAAGGATAGGATATAATTTCTCAGAGGAATGGTTACAGAAAAGTACTAGTAATACTATTAGAAATTTAAATATATACGTCTCTGGTAATAACTTGGTGACATTTACGGATTATTCTGGATACGATCCCGAAATTGGGTCAAGGCTGAATGCCTTAAATACCGTAGGTGTTGATTATGGGCAATTTCCAAGACCAAGAACAATATTATTAGGTGTGCAATTGGGATTTTAAATGAATTGACCTTAAAGTAACAAAAATGTTTTATTATGAAATGAACCATAATATTTAAGTTGAATATCAACGAATAAATTATTATTGGTAAATTCCATCTGAAAATTAACACAATTTAAAAAATTAAACAAATGAAAAAGTTTAAAATAGGAATTATAATATTTCTTTCATTGTTTTCCATACAATCTTGTGATAAAGAGGATTTGACTATTCTAAATCCTAACGAAGCAGTGATAGAAACTTTCTATCAAAATGAAGCGGAACTTCTAAGCGCAGTGAATGCGATTTATGCAACTATTCAGTCGAGTAATTTATATGCTCGTGAGTATTGGTTTCTTCACGATTTAAGAGGAGATGACAACCAATCGGGAGGGGGGCAATTGGAAACTCCTAGAAATCAATTGTTAACCGGAAACAATGACCCTGGTAATAGTGTAGCCAATGCTGTATGGACAGGTCTTTATCAGGTTATTCATAGATCAAACATAGTGATAACAGAAGGACCTAATACAGAAAACGTGAATAGTGAATCACTTAAAAGATTCGTAGCGGAAGCCAAATTTGCAAGAGGTTGGGCTTATTATGAACTTGGTACATTATGGGGAGGAGTGCCTATATACACAACTTACGCACAGAGTTTAGGGGACACTAAGCCGAGATCAACACAACAAGATGTTTTTTTGCAGGTAGTTCAAGATTTTGAAGAAGCGGCAGCCTCCCTTCCTTTAAATTATGATGCGTCCAATTCGGGACGTTTTACCAAAGGGGCAGCACTTGCTATGTTGGGTAGAATGCATATGTTTATGAATGAATATTCAAAAGCCAAAAATGCTTTTGACCAAATAGTACAATCCGGAGAGTATTCACTTACTAGTGAATATGATGATAATTTTCAAGAAGAATCCGAATATAGCAGCGAATCTTTATTAGAAATTGGATATGCCGATATAGGTGGTTTCAATTGGAATCCAACCGGTGATGGTTTGGGAAATGAAGAAGCTGTGCGTACACAAGAATATTCTGCCGTAGGTTGGAGAAACTTAATTCCTTCTTTAAGCCTTCTTAATGAATTTGAAACCGAATTTGCAGGTGATGAAAAAACAGATCCAAGATTTGAAAAAAGTTTTTATTCTATTGGTGATACTTTTAATAATGACGAAACTGTTTTAGAAGATAATAGGGTGCAGGGAAATGTTGTGATGTTTCAAAATCAAGAACAAAAAATTAGCTGGAGAAAATACTCTCTTATGTATAAATTGGACCCAGGAGGGTTTGCTACCGGTGGAATTAATATGAGAGTGATTCGTTATGGAGAAGTATTAATTAATTTAGCTGAATGTGAATTAGAAGTTGGATCTCCTACTAGAAGTATTGAACTACTAAACATAGTTCGAGCTAGACCAAGTGTTGATATGCCTCCTTATCCAACAACAAGATTTCCTGTAAGTAATAATCAACAAATTTTTGAAGCCGTTGTTCATGAAAAAAGAGTTGAACTAAATTCGGAACAAATTCGCAATCGTGATATCTTAAGATGGAGAGCACAAGGCAAATTAGCTAATGATCCTATATCTTATTTTACAGCGAATAAACACGAGCTATTGCCTATTCCTCAATCAGAAATAGATAATAATGCATCTTTAGAGCAAGCAGATCAAAATCCAGGTTACTAAACTTTAGATTTGGAAATACAGTCAATTTGAAAATAACACGATAACTAATAAAACAATGACAAAATTTAAAATAGTAAAGCATGTATTTTTATTAATGCTATTTACAACCTTAATATTTTCCTGTAATGACCATGACGTTTCTGTAGACCCAGAACCAGAGGTTTCCCTTTTTGAAACTATTGATCGAAGAGCATCTCAGGATGCTATGATTGCGGTTCTTAGCGCGGCTTCAGGTAAATCTTTCCCAGACACTCTCTAGCGAGCAGGAATTCACAGTTTTTGCTCCTACAAGTGATGCTTTTGACGCGTTAGCAAAGCAACTAGATTATGATAATTACGATGTTATGATCGCTCAGGTGAATCCAGATATTTTGGCACAAATTTTAACCTATCATCTTGTACCTGGAGAAAACTTAGCACAGTCCTTATCAGATGGTCAAGAACTGGAAACTTCCAGCGGCGGAATAATAACTATTAGTATATCTGATGGCTTAGTTCAACTTTTGGATGGAACGGAGCTTCCTACTACTACAACAGCAGGAACAGTGATTGAGGCTGATATAACAGCTACCAATGGGGTGGTTCATGTTATTGATAAAGTATTGCTATCTGAGGATATTATCACTACCTTAATGATAGATATTGGGCTATAATAGTTAAAGAAATAGTTGCGAATGAATCTTTAACCTTGTGAGTCCTGAGTGTAGTAAACGGAACGTTTATTAAAGCGAATTTAGTAGGATTATTGATAGATACAACATTGTTGAAGTTTACTTTATTTAATCTTACGGATTAGGTATTTGTAGAATTATAGAGAAGTTTACATAATTATAATTAGTTTGATTAAAGGTAGGCGTTTAATTTCTTAACGTCTATTTTTATTTGTTTGGTTGTGTCAATATTAATATATTATAAATGATACGGATTTATATACTTATTTTAATACTCATTCTAGTCGCTTGCGAAGATAAAAAGCATAAGATTACAAAGCAATTCCAAAAAATTTCTGCAGATAAGTCTTTGTTGAAATTTAATAATACCATAACAGAAACCGATTATTTCAATATTTTGGACTATGAGTATCTGTATAATGGAGGGGGAGTAGGAGTTGGTGATTTCAACCAGGATGGATTACCAGACCTGGTATTTTCAGGTAATATGGTAAGTAGTCGAATCTATATTAATCAGGGTAACTTACAGTTTAAAGATGTGACCAAAACATCGGGATTTTCTACAGATACTTGGTGTACTGGAGTTTCAATTATTGATATTAATAATGATGGAAAACCAGATATTCATATTTCTACCGCTCACAACCAGAATTTTGGACCATCATCTAATTACTTTTTTATTAATAGAACAGATCCTAACGGGCCGGTGAAATTTCAAGAAATGTCCAAGGCAATGGGGTTAACTGATTCTACTTATGCAATCCAGGCAGTTTGGATGGATTATGATAAGGATCAAGATCTGGACCTATTTATAATCAATAACTCAATTGAAAAGAAAAGGCCTAGAAATGCTGTCTATGGCCAGAAAAAAGATGGTTCTGGTGTAAGTACAGATATTCTTTATAGAAATGAAGGTCTTTCACCAGAAGGCATACCTCATTTCCGAAATGTTTCAAAAAAAGCCGGAATTCTGACCGAAGGTTGGAGTTTAGGGATAATAGTAAATGATTTCAATAAAGATAATTATCCTGATATATATGTAGGTAATGATTTTCTATCAAATGATTTATTATACATCAATAATCAAGATGGAACTTTTACTAATAAAATTGAAAAATATCTAAAACATCAAAGTCACAATAGCATGGGGCTTGATGCTGCCGATATCAATAATGACGCTAATAATGACTTAATAGTTCTTGATATGCTACCGGAAGACAACCTAAGGCATAAAACTATGTTTGGCGAAATCCCTTTTCAAAGATTCAGGGAATCCATAAGAAAAGGATATCAGCCTCAATATATGCGTAACGTAGTTCAGGTTAGTGATAAAAATGGAAGTTTTAGTGATATAGGTTATTATACCGGCCTATCGGCAACAGATTGGAGTTGGTCTCCATTGCTTGCCGACTTTAACAATGATGGATATCGAGATGCATATATAACCAATGGATATAAAAAGGATATAACAGATAAAGACTTTATTGATTATAACAATAATGCGAATGTTTTTGGTTCACAAGAAAAAAGAAGATCGTTATTGATTCAGCAGTTAAAAAAAATGAAAGGAGTTAAGAAATCTAATTTTTTCTTCAAAAATAAAGGAAATCATATGTTTTCTGAAGAAACCAAAAGTTTTGGATTACAATTCCCATCTTATTCAAATGGAGCAGTATACGTAGATCTGGATGTGGATGGAGACTTAGATCTAGTCACGAATAATATAAATGAAAACGCTTTTCTGTTCGAAAATCAAATCAATACTAAAGATACAATAAAAGCCAATTTTTTAAGAATATCATTAACTCCTGATTACAATACAATAGGAGCCAAGGTATATGTATATTCTAAAGAGGGCGTTCAATATGCTGAGTTTTATCCCCAAAGAGGATATTTATCTTCGGTAGAGCCAATAGTACATTTTGGATTGGATACAATACAAAGAATAGATTCTTTAAAAGTTCTTTGGCCAAATCTAAAAACATATATAGTTGCTAACATCTCAGCAAATCAAGAATTAGAATTATCTCCAAAAAAACATTTTAATAAAGTAAGTAAGGATTCTAAAAGAGAAACTAAGAAAACCTATTTTGAAGAAGCCCAGGAAAACACCAAATCATTTGCCTACGAGCATCAAGAAAACGGTTTTGATGATTTTAAAAAATGGCCCCTTCATTTTAGATCTTATAGCAAGCCTGGACCTGTGCTGATAAAAGGTGATATAAATAATGACAGCCTTGAAGACGTTTTCGTAGGAGGAACTACAAATAATTACGGAACTTTCTATACTCAGGATGAAGCGGGACTATTCTCAACTCAAAAGTTACAAGATAGTCTAGGATTATTGTCAGAGGACTCGGCGGCTGCCTTGTTTGATGTAGATCGTGATGGGGATTTAGACTTATATTGTGCTAGTGGAAGTTCTGAGCACTACGCAAAACCAGAGCGCTTTCAAGATCGCTTATATATCAATGACGGAAAAGGCAATTTCACACTAAGTCCTGAAAGTCTTCCGGAAATTCGTTCAGCAGGTGGCAGCGTTACTCCTTTTGATTTTGATAAAGATGGTGACTTAGATGTATTTGTGGGTGCACGTTTATTGCCAGGTAAGTATCCATTAATTCCTCGATCTTATTTATTAGAAAACCAGGAAGGCATTTTCATTGATGTAACCCTAAATAAAGCCGAAGAATTGGCTTATCCCGGAATGATTACAGATGCTCATGCAACTGATTTGAATAATGATGGGTGGATGGATTTGGTTCTTGTTGGAGAATGGCTGCCAATTCAGATTTTTTATAACCAAAATGGCACTTTGCAATTAGATAAAACCGATAATGGACTTTCTTTTACTAATGGTTGGTGGAATTGTATCAGTGCAGCAGATTTTGATCAAGATGGTGATATCGATTTTGTAGCTGGGAATTGGGGATTGAATAACCCTTTTAAAGCCTCTGAAGAAGAACCTATGTCTTTATATCCTCAAGATTACGATAACAATGGTACGTTGGAGGCTATTATGACAAAATTCAACCAGGGTAAAGAATATATAATTCATCCAAGGGGGACTCTTGTAAAACAACTTCCATCATTGAGCCGAGTGGCTAAAGACTACAAAACTTATGGAAGTCTGGAATTTGGGCAACTTTTTGAGAAAAATTCTATTAAAGAGCACGAAATCCTGAGGATATATGAACTAGCTTCGGTATATATTGAAAATCTTGGAGAAGGTAAATTTACATATAAGAAATTACCTTATACCGCTCAATGGTCACCTATTTTTGATTTTGAAATAAACGATGTCAACTCTGATAAATTGCCCGATATAATAGCTGTGGGTAATTTTAACGATACGGAAATATTAACGGGTCAATATGATGCTGGAAATGGTTTGTGTTTGATTAATAAAGGCAATGGGAGTTTTGAGTCTATCGATTCAGGAATAAGTGGATTTAATGTTCCCGGAGAAGCTAGAGACATTATAAGAATTTCGCGAAAATCAAGGGAAGAACTTTTTATAGTTGGCCAACAAAATGATAGCCTGAAATTTTTTAAGAAGTCGTCGCAGAAAGTTATAAAATGATACAGTTTGTATTTTTTATGAAATAGAATGTTGTTTAAATTGTTTTTAAGTTAGCGAGAAAAATCCTCAGTCATAATGTATGTTTGGGGATTTTTCTATGTTTTTTCTGTCAAAAACTATCAGGTGATTAAAATATAACTGGTTTTATCAGGCACTTTTATTGTTCTGTTTTTGAAACGCTTTATTATTTTAATACGATATAAAAAGCGGTGTTCGTTGATTTATTATCCGAAATTTCGGATAAAACCAATTGGTTTTTAGAGTCGATCATTAGATGTTTACCAGTACTTACAGATTGTATGGCTATAGCAACTTTACCTTTATTATATCCTAGTTTATGATCTAAAGGTTTCCATCTTTCTGCCATTTCTTTAGAAGAGACTAGAACTACTGTTTTTTCTTTCTGAATCGAGATATATTTGCCGTTATCTACACAACGAAGTATAAACTGCCCCTTAGGAAGGGCGACAAGAGTAAACATTATTGCCAAATCTTTACTAGCAGTTGAGGTTATTTTGTCTTCAGAATCTACTGTTAGAAACCTATCTTTCATAACTGAAGACAGAGAAAAAACAGGAGATTTTCCTCCTATTCCTAAAGCAGGGAGTAATACAAAATTTCCAGTTGTGCTATCCCAAAAGGTTTGATTCTCTTTTGTAGAAGGGCTGTCAGCGATAGATGGGTATGCCGAAGGCCAAACAAAAACCCCTGTTCCAAGCGGATGCTCTGAAATAATTCTGGATGCATTGCTGTACCAAATATGAGCACTAAGAGGACTGCGCGAATAATCGTTAGCCTCAATATTATTTGTGTTGGTAATGTTATCTGCAGAATAATTAGACCACGGAGTGGATGTTTCTATAATCATTATTTCTTTTTGAAATCGTTCCACTTTTTTGAGATGATCCGGCAAATTTTTCACAAAGCCGCCCCAATGCGGATAAAAAGAAAAGCCTATAATATCAAAATCTACTTTGTGATCTATGAGCCCTTGTAGGTATTGTTCATTGTCTTTTGGAACATAACTGTGCAAAACGATTTTTATCTTAGGATCAAAATCCCTGACTGCCCGACAACCAATTTGAAGTAATTCATAAAACTTTTCAGAATACATTTTTCCATGCGGTAAAAAGAAGCCGCCGTATTTTAAATGATCCACTTCATTCCCTACTTTAACCAAACCGGGCTTAATCCCGATGGAATCCAAAGCTTTTAATGTGTTTAAAGTATATTCATATACTTTATTTTTAAGTTCTGGATAACTGTTGGGCCACCCTTCGGGAATTTGTCGATAGGATAAATGATCTCCATATAAAAAGTTAACAGCAATTTTGAGACCTGCATCATTAATACGTTTTGCAAGTTGTAAATTTGAATGTATATCATGAATGCCGGGTTTCGTAAGAATTTCTATACCGGCATAATTCCATCCGGCTTCGGCAACTGATTGAAAACAATCTTTGGGTTGATCTTCTTGTTTATATACAAAACCGTTTGCTTCTTTTTCTAAAACATGATAGAACCACCCGCCTCTGATAAAGGTGCTATCAGATTGAGATTTGGCACCAAAAAATATAAAAAACAGACCAACGGAAATAATGTTTTTAGCGATCATTTTAATATAGATATTAAGATTATATGATTTAAAAATAAAGCCTATTAGAGTAATGAATACTTTTAATTTTTAGCGATTATTCCCTAATTTTGTCAACAAAAAAGAGAGAGTCTTTCTTTAATTTTAGATATACTTTTTTCCAAAGTATGGCTGCATCTAATAAATAACAATCTGTATTTAACACCTTGGTAAAGGAATAGTCCTCTTTGTCTAAAATGTTAAGAACCCTATCATAACATTGTATATACCCTACAAAACCGTGAGATAAATACTTCTTTTTATACTGTTTTTTATTATAATCGATAATAGTGTATTCTACAGAAGGGCCAAATAAATATTCAGGTTCGCACAATTCTTCGATGGCGTGCATAGACGTATTGGAATGTAAACTACATCCCAAAAATAGTATTTTACCTCCAATATCTTTCAGTTTACTGAAAGGAGAATTTGGTCCACAAGGTGTATTATCCCGAATATGTTTATCTAATAAAAAACTTATCTTAGCTCCAAATCCACAGACGGAGTGTGTAGGATGAAGGCTGCGTACCGATTCAGGTAACTGCCTAAAGTATTCTGTTAATCCTCCAACACAGGAAGGAGTTTTTTCTATATCAAACAATGGATTTTCTACCGTAATATATTTATATGACAAAGCTGGCATCAACAAGGTTCCTGATGGTCCTAATGCTTCTAACAACGCATCAATAATGATTTGGCATCGATTATTAAATTTTCCAACAGCGTTAAGAGAAGAATGGACCAAAAGAGTGTCTCCCTTTACAATTCCTAATACTACCAAATCTTTGTAAATCTGCTGTGCATAGTCCATTGTTCTTATATTTTATCATTCTTGTTTTGATTTGTAAAGTTTCAATATATACTATAGATAAATGTATATAGAGAGTGGTTTAATTTATTTTCATTTTCCTGCATTTACTCTTGTGATATGATGATTCCAACCATTGAGCACTAGATTTTCATTTGGATGATCAATCCCATTTTCGACCTTATCATCACCTGCATGCATTTGTATCAGAACCGTTTTTCTAGTGCTAGCAGAACGATTAGGCATGGAACCGTGAAGCGTAAAATAATGAAAGAAAACAACATCTCCTGCTTCAGCCTCAATAGCAGTGGCTTTTTCAATAGGATAATTTGATAATACTGCTGCTGGTGAGGACTCTTGTCCATTGGTGCCTGATACTCTTCCTAGCCTATGACTTCCTTCATAAACCCGCAGACATCCCATCTCGTCGGTTGCATCAGATACATGTATGATCCCTGCAATCATAGTATCCATATATGTTGGAAAATAAGACCAATCTTGATGCATAGGAAAAGGAGAACCATTTTCTGCTGGTTTTTGGAACAATTTATTGTGATGCATTATTACATCTTCCCCTAATATTGAAGTCACGATTTTTATAAATCGAGGGTTGTAGATGGCTTTTAACCATTCTGAGGAGTACTTATGTACATTATGTGTATGAACTATCTTGTCCTTTTTATTTTTTATTTCTTTTATCTTTTCACCTTCCCAGGTTGCGTCAATATTCTCTCCGGATTTTGATAATTGCTTGACAATTTTATCAAAATCCTTTTCAAGTACTCTAATTTCTTCTTCACTGAATACCTTCTTAGCCAAATAATAACCTTTTTCATCGAAAGAGGTTTTAATATCATTCTTAATAATGTTTGATGTCGATTTTCTCATTTTTCTTAAATTAATTATCTTCATTCAACAGACTGTTTTTCAAATACCTAATGAGTAATTACATTGGCCTGTAGGATATTGGTTCCACAAGCAATAGCGTTAAAAACAGTATTTCCTATAATTCGATGGCCAAGTTCATTGGCATGTACCCCATCTTCGTGTATTAAATGGTCTTTGATACTCATAGATTTCCACACATCGGCTAAGGGAATATTATATCGATTCGCTAGTTCTGCGATAACTAGATTGTAATTTCCTGTAAGTTTTAATGATCCCTGATCACGGGGAGAATATCTATCAAAACCAGTCATATGATAAACATTTAAAAGTATCAATATGACATTTGGTAATTTAGAGTTTAGTTGAAGAATAATCTTTTCTAGGTCTTGCTTAAAAATTTGTGCAGGTGTTCCAAAGCGCATATCATTTAACCCCCAAGACACCAACACCATATCGGGTTTTTTATTTATAACATCGTTCTCAACTCTTTCTAATGCAGAAGGTTTTGTGCTCTCGAGATAATTAGTAGTTCGTGTTGAGATAGTATTATCTCCAACTCCTTCATTGATCATTTCTAATGGTTGGTTTAAAAACAGTTTAAGCTGTGTTTCTAGTACCCCTAGCCAGGAATATTCGTGATTTCTGGCTTTGGCACCTAATGTGATACTATCTCCAAAACCTATGACTCTTAATGTTTTCATACATTTTTTGTTTTCAACTGAAGTATTACTTTAAAATTGATTTTCAATTTCAAGTATTACTTTTCCACAGTTTCCGTTTTCCATTATTCGAAAAGCCTCTTCTGCATCGTCTATCGGAAAGCTGTGAGTAATTATTTTTTTAAAACTTAATTTTGTTGCGATTTTCAGTAATTCTTTAAAGTATACAATGGGCGTTGCAGCGATTCCAACAAGTTTGATTCCTCCTTTGGAGATAGCAAGCGCTCCCAGATTTGCATTAAAATCTTTATTTCCTAATCCTGCCAGTGCGATTGTACCTCTATTTGCAACCAAATCAAAACTTTGTTTTTGAGTCGAGGCCAGTCCAACACATTCTGCCACTACATTGCATCCCAAACCTTTGGACCATTTAGATATTGTTTGAAGTATGGTTTCACTATGTTGATTTATCGTCAATGTTATACCTAATTTCCTTGCTAATTCAAGCCTGTACTCAGAAATATCAATACCAACTACTTCAATTCCCACAGAGAGCGCAATTACTATCAGGCATAGACCTACAGGCCCAAGGCCTATAATAGCCAATCTATCCCCTGGTTTCACATTCGTATCTTGTATAATAGTCATTGCCGTTCCACCAGCGCAAGAAAGCAAAGATGCCACTTCGAAAGATATACTATCTGGTAGCCGCAGAACATTGATTTCAGGCATAACGATATATGAGGTATTACATCCCGAATAATTCCAATAAAGGCCTTTTACTTCATCGATGCAAGCGGTATTAAACCCTGACTAGCAATGATGGCAAGTTCCACAACCGATGACACCTGCTACCATAACTCTTTGCCCGTCCTGGTAATCGACTACTCCCTTTCCAACGGCTGCGATCCAGCCTGCAGGTTCATGACCACAAGGCACAGGTTTTCCTTCTTTGGTCTTCGGAATCTGCTCCGATGGTAATTGATACTTATGCAGGTCAGTGCCACAGATGGCAGCTCTTGATACTTTTATCAACACCTCTCCTTCACCAGGTGTGGGTATTTCGAAATCATACCATCCTAATTCTTTGTTACCTTCGAATATTAAACCTTTCATAGATTTTGTTATCATTTGAATTATTGAAATGATGTTAAGTTTTTTGTTTTCAGAGTATTATTCATTAAACTCTTTTAAGGGACATTTTTTTTGAGGAAAATTATATTATGTTTCTTTCAAACTTGCTGCATACTCCTTTTCTTCTTTGTGCATTGGATTCCACCAGCTATATTTTAAGATAATAGAAGTTATTACTACAATCAAAAGGGCGTATGCACTGTTGATAAAATCCTGAGAAACGAAATACATTGGTAGCAATACCAATGCCGATTGCCATATAATACCAACCGCGATGTTGAACATATCTCTTTTAAAATTTTTATTACTTTTAAAATTTGGATTTTCCAGCAATACCTTTTTTTCAATAGGTTTCCAGAATCCCCAGGGTCGAACAGTTTTATAAAAACTCAATAAAGTAGTATCACTCTCAGGTGGAGTTGTATAAGCACCTATTATACACCCTAAGAAAGAAAGCAATAGTATCACCGGAAATTGAAATATCTCTTGAGTGTCCGGATCTGCTACAAAATGTAAATATTCTGATAGTACGCCCAGGCCATCAGGAATCCATCCCGGATATTGTAATGCTAAAGGAAATATGATTGCCCCTGCAATTCCTGTGGCCATACCAATAAAATAACCATACCCATTAAATCGCCACCAATACCACTTAAATACATTGGCGGCCATATATCCTCCCCATAGCCCAGATACGAGCCATTGTAATACATCATCTATTGAATCAACTAATAGTCCAAAGAAAATTCCGATAATGACCACCAGAAACGACGACAAGTAACTTAGATTTACTAGTCTTTTAGAACTTGCCTCGGGATTAATATATCGCTTATACAAATCATTAACAATATAGGCAGGAGCAGCATTAACTGTAGCCGCAAATGTAGACATAAATGCAGCGAGCAAACCAGCTATCAATATACCTAATAACCCTACAGGAACAAACTCTTTGATAGCAAATGGTAATATTTGCTCAAAATCTACAGCACTACCCATAGCGTTGAGGTCATCACTAAAATATACTATTCCAAGTATAGAGAGTCCTGTAATCAATGCGTAACGCGGAAAAATAAGTGCTACATTGACAATAAAACTCATTTTTGAAGCTTCGGTAGGAGATTTAGCTGCTAAGATTCGTTGCATATCATAATTAGGAGCTGGGCCAGCAGCACTTACCAAGTACCCTTTAAACAACATCATCATAAAAACAGCTCCAAATAAAGTATACCCATCTTCTTCAATCTTATTATTAGCTTCAGCCATTAGAGCACTCCAATCTAAATCCAGATTCCAGCTAAAAAAGGCATTTCCCCAATCTGGTGGTACCATAGCTTGCAAGGTTTCTGGAGAAACCTGGTTCATTGCGATGATTGCCACTGCTATAGAAGCTACTGTCATAATTACAAATTGTAACACTTCTGTAAATACTACACTATACATACCTCCTTTGACCACATATAGGGTCGTTATACCCATAAAAATCAATGCATATTCATTAGGGGTCAAGTCCCAAGGGAGAAATACTACAGCAAACTTTCCAATTCCTTTAAAAGAATATGCTAAAAACCCTATAACACTTACCAAAGCAAAAATTACTACAATAATATGTGATAAATTTCCTCCCTTTCCTGTGCCAAACCGAGTTTTGATCCACTCTGCACCAGTAAGTACATTAGATCTTCTCAACCATATTGAGAGATATACCATCAAAAAAATTTGATTGAATACCGGCCAAAGCCAAGGTAGCCACATGCTTTTCATACCATAGACAAACATCACATACACCAGCCACATCGTGCCTGCGATATCAAACATTCCCGAAGCGTTAGAAACTCCTAAAACATACCACGGTATCGAGTTACCTCCTAAAAAATAAGAATTGATATTTTTAGACGCCTTTTTAGATATCCAGAAACCTATAAAAATAGTTCCGATGATATATAAAATGATAATAGCAATATCAATTGTAGAAAGCTCCATAGACTAGTAATTTTTATTTTGTAAATAATTCGGTTGTTTTTAGATTAATTCGATTCTCGTTCCAGAAAACCCAAAACATATGTCAATGGAGCGTTCCAGTTTAGGCAGATTTCATTGGTCACATAACTTCCTTCTTGATCCACCCAGCTTTTCATTTGAGTTACATTTTCTGGATAAACGACATCATTAGATGTATCCAATTGTTGTATCGATGGTCCTCCTGAGAGTAATCCGGGAACAGGTACCTGTATATCATCTGCACCACTTTGGCGGTGATGAATATTCATTGGGGTTTGATCTCCAAAACCAGTTAGAAAACTATATCCTACAGCGTTTGTGCCAAAAATATAATCTGTCATTTGCTGTACGGCTTCAAGATAAGCCACCTTAGGTTCTTGTCTATAGGCCTGTGCAACGAGCATAGCCGCGTTGAGCACATCACTATTGGAGCCCCATGTGAAATCAGAAATAGGTTGAAAATAAGCACCACTTTTTGCTTTTTCTGTAAGATCATCTGCAGAAGCAACTAATTTTTTGGTAAGATCCGCAACTAAAGTGTCTGGTGTTTTTTGTTTATGATTCAGTAAACTATATACTCCTAGAAATTTCATATATGCTGTCCAGCTTTCACTTGATTTAAAGGTAAGATCCAAAGGGTAACTATTAAAATGATCTAAATATTCGTTTTTACCCGTAGAGAGAAAAAGTTCTGCTGAGGCCCATATAAATTCATCATCAAAGTTATTATCTCCATATTCACCAGTACGAATATCTATAGGGTTTTGAAAAGTAATTTTTTGGTTCTCTTTAGCCCATTTCCAAGCAGATTCGGATGCGGTAAGTAATTTTTGCGCATAGGTAGTATCTATTTTTTCGAAAACACGGTAAGCTTGTGCCGTAGCTGCTGCAAAATTTAAAGTTGCCGCAGTGCCTTTACCAACAATGTATCGTTGATTAACAGCTTTGTGTGGCATAATCATATCTTCAAAATTTTTGGTCGTAAGTTTATGAAAAAGCCCTCCATCCTTATCCTGCATGGTTAATAGCCAATCCAATTCATATTTCAATTCATCTAAGAAATCACTGATCCCGTTACCACTTTCTGGAATAGTAAGCTGATTATCTGAAATTACCTCTGGATATTGCTCCCATAACTGAAAATACTGACCTAATGGAAAAGCACCATTGATGACATATTTATTATAATCTCCTGCATCATACCAACCGCCTGGTGACGAAACGGTCTCTGTTGTATCCTTACCGGATGAAGAATGAAAATACACTTCAGTATCGGGATGTCCGGCTTTTCGATACCATTTCCCAGCGTATTTTTCTTCAAGGGGTATGCTGGCTCTTTGATAGTAAAGACCTTTCACTGATCCCAATAGGGCATCATTAAATACATTATTGTTTATTTCAAAAGGGTAGGAGTAGCCCAATCCTTCTATGTATATAACATATTCACCGGTAGTTTTGAAATCACTGAAATTTCCTACTCTAATTTCTTCACCAGAAAGTTCCCATATAGTGGACTCAGAAAAATTTCCATCAAAAACTGATTTCTTATTATGAATGTCGATCACTGAAAAGCTGGAAAAAGAAATTGAATCTGCCAAAACAATTTTTTTAATGCCTTTTGGGTAATATCCTATCTGATTGATCCTAATCTCCTTGCGATATTGATCTATTTCAGGATATGGTTTTTGACAGCTTGCTAGCACAACCAAACCTAAAATAATTAAAACTAGTTTTTGCATACGATACGTTTTAAAGATTTTTTCGTATTTATTCAATATTGTTTTCTAAGATGTAAAAATCGGTGGCTTCGTGATCCGGATACCTGAAAATATCAAAGTCTCCGTCGTTGTCATAATCAGCGACTTGACCATTGTAAACCCCTTCGGAACCTATCACGAGTGGTTTCCATGTCTTGTAGTTGTTTTCACTTAAAAAAATAGTAATCTCGAATTGATCCTTATTAAGGTTCACAGCCCTGGCACGATTAACGCCAGCGAGCACATCATCATCCCCATCTCTATCAAAATCATATACCTGAAGTGTATGGCAAGCAGGAATGCTATCACTGATAACTGAAGATTTCCATGAACTATCTTCTTTGTAATACATTTTTAACGGATATCCCGCTCTTTCAGAATGGCTTATAAACACCTCTGCTTTTCCGTCTTTATTTATATCTTTCAGGAATGTTTTTGTACCATTTCGTGACCAATCCCCTTCTTGATTATTCCAAATAGTATCTATATTTTCTTCTTTCCAAACATCGGTAAGATTCGCTCCTGGATTATAATAAGCAAATCCATTAGCCACAATATCCTTGTCTCCATCTCCGTCTATATCGCCTGTACCCATACCTTCGTGCAAAGATTTGTTTTCTGTCTTAAACTGAACCCTGTTCCAAATATCTGCTGATTCTTGTTGAAAAATACTAAGTGTATGTTCTTCAAATGTAAGAACGGAGAGATCCATTTTACCATCACCATCAAAATCAGTAAAACTTACATCTTTAACTGCATTAGGTACTGTACCAATACTATGGGGTGTCCAATCAGGGTTTTCATACCAAAATAATTCCGCCTGTGCGCCAGCATCGGTCCATTCTCCAGGATGTTTGATGGCAATTACATCGTTATCTCCGTCTCCATCTATATCTGCACATTCTAAATCTCCTCCGGCAAAGAGACCACCAGTAGGGGGTTCAGTAGCAATTATGTTCAATTTCCACAACCCTTCAATTGTTTTACCTTGATAATATCCTAAATATCCACCACTTGCATTATTATTTATAAAAACTAAGTCTGTAATCTTATCTCCTGTAATTTCAGCTGGAGTGTGCGCCCACCAATATTTTGCACTATCTATAATTTTTCTTTGAGTAAAAGACAGTTCTTTCTGTACCTTTTCAGGAGCAGAGATTATTTTTGATTTTTCTTTTTTGTCGTTTTTACATGATTGAAAAATCACTAAACAACCTAGAAAAAGTATAGTTAAATGGCATTTTGATATTAGATAGCTTGTCATTTTAGTGTCCATAGTATTCGGGTTATTTGTGCTTTAGGATTAAATTAGCTATATGCTGACTCAACTTTTTATGTTCCTGTATGTCAAGAATAGTGTCTTGGTATATCCCGACTATAAATTTTTGATTTTCAGTTAATAAAGGGTTTGTGTGTTTACCTCTGCCAAAACCGAAAACGGTCATTCCGTCCTCACTATCGATCCCTTTTTCAGAATTTCCTAAATAGGCAATCATATCCTGATGATCATCTTTTTTAAGTTGTGCTAAAAACAGAGTACTTTTTACAGAATTTCTTCCGAAATAGGCCCACTGATGGTGATTAAAAATTGTTGTGTTCTTATAAAAATCTGGTAGATCATTAATGGGCCCCTTAAGATCAGTTCCGTAGTAATAATTATTGATGTCATATACACCACCTGGAGTTCCTTCATAAAGAAACCAATATGGATGTTTTGGATCAGTTTTGAGAATTTCTAATACGGCATAGTTGTCAAAAAAAGTCCATTCCCATTGCCACTTTCCACTACTGCTTTGCGAAACAATAGTAGTATCATTAATTATTTTACTATTACAATTGTCAAATCCCGGATGTCCGGCTCCGCTATCGTCAGATCCAAATACCAAGTTTGGAAGACCGCGATATGAGGAAGCCGCAGAAGCAGGATATTGATTCCAGGGGTCTTTCTTAAATTGTATCCAATCATTACCATAGTGGTCAATAATTCTGGAAAAACCTCCACCTGATATATCATAGTAATACACCACATCTGAAGTGCGAATAACAAAATGAGAGCGATTCTCATAGGTTGTTTCTTCAATTGTGGTTTTAGATAGATCGCTTTCTTTATATTTTACTTTCATCATTATTCCGGGCCATTGTACTTCCATACCATGTACCATTTTGCCGTTTTGTAATGGTGTTTTTAAAGTGGTAATTGTATTTTTACCTTTTGCTAGTATTTCTGCTTTTTCAATTTCCTCTTTATGCCAAAAAGCATCATAGCAAGGAAACTCCCTCCTCGTTTTGTGTATAATATCATTAATCCTAATCCCTTCAGAATAACAAGGACTCCAGCTTTTCCAATATAGTATTGCTTCACTATTAGTGGGTATTGAGAACGGTATATTTATAAAAGAATCGTGTTCTCCATTTCGGGTTGTCCAAAAAGGGGGTTGCTGGTAAGGTTTTGCAAGATATACCTGATACTCTCGTTTCAAAGTCAGATCGTTTATTTCTGGAGTCATAAAAATGATTCCATCATTAGTTTCGACCCTAGCCATTATTTTAATAGGTTGATCCTGATCAGGAATCCAGTTGGTAGACCAGGAAATATTAAAAGGGGGAGCGGTAGCGGTACCTATGTGGTTTTTAATTTCCCCTTTATGATAATCATACTGCCAGGAGCGATACATGCTATCTCCTTTCCAGTTGACATCTTCGTAAAAACCAAAATAATCTACCTTAGAAATTTTAGTTAAATCAGGGCTTTTTAGATATAGATCAACATTTTTATTAAGAATCCCTAATGTATCGATACCATTAATTTTTGCTTGTAAATCAGCTTCGTCTTCATTGTAATATACTCTCAAAATAATTCCGTAGATAAGATTTTGTGGCCAATCCCAGGCTTGGTTTTTATCTACTTTTAACTGAAAAACGTTATCCGCTCCTTGTTTAAGATCTTTAATTGGTATGGGTACATGGATATTGGTATGAAACATATAATCTGTAGCTTGATCTGGTATATTGGAAGGTTCTGGAACTGAGTAGTACTTGCCATTATTGAAACTAATTTTTAAATTTTTAGTATCTTCATGGGATTGAACTCTTTCGATAATCACCTCTGCCCAAGCAGCTTTTTCGAGATCGATCGAGTGACCTAACGATATGTTTCCTTCATTATGTAATGTTTTTGGAAAGTGATCTGAATTCATTCGGTAATCTAATTTTCCCCCTACTCGTAAAAACTTACCTTCTTCATTGGTTTGGTTTGGAGTCCAGGGATATTCTCTAAAAATATCACCGGTTTTTAAGGATCTTACGCTTTCATTTCGCCAAACATGCATAAATTGATGTTGATCCCATCCTGCTCCGTATATATCTAAATCACCATCACCATCAAGATCTTTAAGTTTAGTTCCTAGATGGTTTTCTTTTCCGGTATCTATAGTTTTTTTTGTGAAATTGGCCTCACCGTCATTGTACCATATCTGAAGTTCCAGATTTTTACCCTTGTGCTCATTTGTAACCAGATCTAAGTCTCCATCTTTATCAATATCCTGTATATCCAGATTATTCATGGAATACTGCTGTACTATTCTTTTCCGCTCCCAGTTTGAGATACTCTCTTGTCGAAACAGAAACATATTTGCATCAGGTTCCAGCCCCGGATAACGTTCTTCAGTAATCACGATATCTGATTTATCATCTCCATCAAGGTCTGCAATCTCTATGCGATCAATAGGATGTTCACTCAAACCTATCTTAATTTCTTTCCAAATAGTATTTATACTTCCAGGATTTTCATACCACATGAGAATGGTGGGTTCTTTTTCTCCATCAGGTCTTCTTCCTGCAGCAATATCAAGGTCACCATCGTTATCAATATCGCCAATCCCTATACCTTCGTCAGAGGTGTTTTTACAGATTTTTTTGATTTTCCATTGTTCTTTATCCGGAGCTTCTTCTGGAATTGCAATACAGTAGATATTTCCATTCCCTGCAATCACGAATTCGGAAAGTCCTCCTTTGATAATTTGAGCTTTTTCAAATCCTTGGCTATTGACGTGGCTTGTTGCAGGGACTTCTCCTATTTTATGCTTTTTATAACGTGTTCCTTTTAGGTCAATAGCTTCAAGCCAATATAAATTAGGTAAAGATTGTGCAATTAAATCGGCATAAGGATCTTTGTTCACATCCATAAAAAGTATAATGTCTAAATTGTCATCTAATACGGTTCTCTCCCATGAACCTTCCATATGATCTCCTGGATTGTGATAAATGTATCTTCCAGAAACAATGTCTTGATTACCATCGCGATCTATATCGCCTGCATCCAAACCAAAATATCGAAGCCAATCGGGATTATCCCAATCCCCCCATTTTTGTTTGGTACTGTCAATCTGGATATATTTCCAATGGTTTTGTGCTGTAATGCATTGGAAATTTATCGAAATTAAAAGAGCGATAAGGATTTTTTTATATGTCTTAATAGGCATTGATGTGGTGTTTAATCTAGTTTAAACTGTAATAATTTGATTCAATTTTTTTTATAGCATACTAAATTACTCTGTTTTTAAAATTAGAACTGCAAAAGGACTTTTGACATCGCTGTGTTTTTCAATTTCCATCCAGCTCCCTTTCGTAAAGTCATATGTGTTTCCAGAGATATAATTGCCAGTCAAAGGATCAAACCAGGTAACACTAACTTTCTTTCCTTTTAATGCTGTGTTACTTAAATCACCATGTGCTGTTGTTAGTCCCTGAGGAATATAAAACAAATATGTATCCTTTTTGTTAGTTAATGCATACGGGGTAAATGTGTATTGCTCGGGATATAGGTGATTAAAATTATAATCTTCAAAAAGTTTAGCTAAGTATTGATAATAATTAAAAGCTGGTCGTTGCTCTTTGGGTAACGAAAAAGGATCAGTAATAACATTATACCAGGAAGTATTCTGCCAATAATATGTAGAGTAAGTTCCTGCAAAAATACACTGGTAATTTCGATCCAGACAAACCAAAGGATCCCGATACTGACCATCAAATATAGAATGCATCGTTTTTTCATACCCTCCGTGTTCTATATTAAAAACTGGTTTATTAGAATGTTTTTTATATGTATTTAGCATTTCACTATATAAATTGGGTCGCCATTCTTGTATAGATATAAAATCTACCTCGCCAGGAAATGCATTACAATAGGTATAGTCATGAACAGATACCAATCTTTTATATCCATCCAGTCTGCGCAGGCGTTCTATACGGTCTGTAATATAACTCATATCATCCCTGCCATAAGCCAGCGCTTCTTTTGAGATATCCCATATTAGATTGGGATACGCCTGATAACGCTTTACTACATAATCAAAATACATATTATCGGCTTCTGATCTCGGCTCTGGCCAATTTACTTTTTTATTCCAAACATAGATCATTAGGTGAGCTACTATTCCTTTTTTGTCCAGATGAGATATAACACGATCCAAATGTTTAAAAAAATCGATATTTAATGTAGAATGATCTGGCTTTTCATTAGTTCCTCCAAACTGAAAAACTTTTGGTTTTGCATAGTTGTTTTTCGGATCGATTTTATCTCTTTCTCCCCAGTTAGCATCATAGGCGTAGACATTCATCACAATTTGATTGAAATTATGATCGGCAACATGACCTATGATTTCTTTTGTTTTAGGAATATCATTAGGGTTATCCCAATCTAGGGCAAATAACCAATCTAATTCGAAGGCCATTAAAAAGTAGGGAGTACCATCGGCATAGATGAATTTTTGTGAATTCTCTTTAGAAACTGTTATAGGGCCGTGTTGATTTTTATTTCTATTCGCTGATACTTGGATGTTTCCTTTTTTACCAGTGAGTTCTGCTAAAGAAGAATATGTTTTAAAATTCCACTTACCAACCTCGGGTGCTGTAAATCGAAGTACCCATTCATTGGCATCATTGTAAAAACCAGGTACATCTAAGGTTATTCCATTAATGTTTTTAAAGATTGCCCCAAACTTAACTTTTAAAGGATTCGTTACTTTTTCTGAAGTCTTGAAATCTAAATCTATCACTTGCCATTGCTCACCAGTTTTCGCTTGCGAATAGATCTGCGTCTGGATTACTAAAAGCATGATTTTTAAAACTATAATCTTTCGAATTGTGTTCATTACTTCGTAACAGTTAATGTTATTTTTTTAGCATCTTCATCTTTAGAAGAAGTCCCTATGAAAATCGTAAAATCTCCGGGCTCTACAACATATTCCATATTGATGTCATAAAAAGATAATTTTTCGGGCGTTATCTCGAAATAGACTGTTTTTTGTTCTCTGGGTTTAAGTCTTACGCGTTGAAATCCTTTAAGTTCCTTAACAGGGCGTGTTACACTACTTAGGTCATCTCGTATGTACATTTGTATTACTTCATCTCCTTTCATTTTTCCGATATTTTTTACATCAATCATTACTTTGATAGATTCGTCAAGAGCAATTTTTGTCTTTTCTAGTCTTAAGTCACCAAGCTCAAAACTTGTATAGCTCAGACCATATCCAAAAGGAAATAAAGGAGTAATTTCATCATTGAAGTATCCTCTTCTTGCAGAAGGTTTATGGTTATAATATACAGGAATATGTCCTACACTTCTCGGAAACGAAATTGGGAGTTTCCCTCCCGGATTATAATCTCCAAAAAGGACATCGGCTACTGCATTACCCGATTCTTGACCAAGATACCAGCATTCAAAAACCGTATCAGCTTTCTCTAATAGATTATTAACTGCCAAAGGTCGTCCATTATACAAAAAAGCAACAATCGGTTTACCAGTTTTATGTATGGCATTAATTAATTTATCCTGGTTACCAACAAGCTGCAGGTTGGCTCTATCTCCTAGATGAAAATTATTCCAGGCCTCTCGAGAAGTTTGTTCATTTCCACCTAATACTAAAACAACCACATCACTTTGTTTCGCTAATGCTACAGCCTTTGTAATTCTTTCTTCTTCTTGTTTTGGATTTGGAAAGATTATTTTATCCTCTACCCAGCTTCCACCAACAGTAATCTTACAACCTTCAGCATAATTTACTTTTATTTCGGATCCTACCTTATTCTTAATTCCTTCTAAAACTGTAACATGATATGGTTGATTACCTGTGTAACCACCAATATTTTCTCTATTAGCATTAGGCCCTATAACGGCAATAGATTTTATTTTTTTTATATTAATAGGTGCTAAATTCTTTTTATTCTGTAAAAGTGTAATGGATTGTAATGCTGTTTCTTTGGCTAGAGCTTTTCTGTTTTCAGCAAAGCCATCCAGCTTTTTTGCTCTTTCAGGATCTATATAAGGATCATCAAACAAACCAAGTTTAAATTTGATCCGTAGCATTTCTGCAACGATTGTGTCTATTATGCTTTCAGAAATTTTTCCTTCTTTTACGAGTTCTGGTATATAGGTATAACAATCCGGATTAGGGAGTTCTATATTTACTCCAGCTTTTATAGCTAATTCTGCGGCATGTTTACCATCCTTAGCCACTCGGTGTGTATTAATTCCATGCCGTTCGTGCATTTCTCTTATCGAATAATAGTCAGACACTACAAAGCCTTTAAATCCCCATTCTTTTCGCAATATATCGGTAACCAGTTTATGATTTGCATTTATGGGTACTCCATCAAGTTCGTGATATGTAGTCATTACACTCAAGGCACCAGCTTTTTGAATGATATTTTTAAAAGGAGCGAAATGAATTTCACGAAGAATCCGTTCTGAATAATTTGCCGGTGCTGTATTAGTACCTCCTTCGGGTTGACCATGAGCAGCAAAATGCTTTAGTGTGGCAACAATATGTTTCTTATTTTTAAATAAGGCATCGCCTTGAAAACCTTTGATTGCTGCAATACCCATTTGAGAAGTGAGATATGGGTCCTCTCCATAAGTTTCTTCTACTCTTCCCCAGCGAGCATCTCTGGCAATATCAACTACTGGTGTAAGTGCTTGATGACTTCCTCTGGCTCGGGTTTCTTCAGCGATATTTGCATACACTTTTTCAATAAGTTCAGTATTAAAAGTTCCCGCCATTGCGATGGGGTGTGGAAAACTAGTGGCATCTTGTGCGACGAGGCCGTGTAGGCATTCTTCATGAAAGATAGCAGGAATACCCAATCGGGTTTCTTCTATAAAATACTTTTGTAATTTATTGGAGAGTAGTGCATTTTGATAAGATGATAATCCTTTTTTTGATGCACTTTTTCCAGCTGTTTGGCTTTGCCCTCCTTTGATTTCTGAAGGTCTTGTTATTTGGCCAATACCGTTTGTAAGCATTGGTTTAATTTTACTTATATCTATGTTATTTCCATATATAATAATTGAATCTTTGACTTCATTGTTTACGGATACCATCTGAGCTGCCTTTTCTTCAAGTGTCATTCTGTACAACAAATCTTTCACCCGATTTTCAATATTTAATGATGAATCTTGGTATGGAAGTTTTTTAGTTTGAGAGAAAGACATTCTTATCCCCAAAAGCAGACATATGAAAAAGAAAAAGTATTTTTTAAATAGTATTATTTGTTTGGAATTGTGCGTCATAAATATGAAGATTCGTTATTATTTAAAGGCCATATTTTTTTATGGTTGGTTGTATTGCTTTTGCCCATTGCGGATATGCTTCAGGTCTCAAGTGGGTATTGTCATCTTTGACATATTGATCTAAAATATCCCCGTTTTTACATAAAAAGGGTCTTAGATCTACAAAATCATATCCTTTTTCTTTACAAAATTCTTTCATTTTGGCATTTAAAGAATCTATTTGCCTGTTTCTGTAGGTATTCCCTTTCTGATATAATGTGGTTGTATATACTGGATTTGTACCTACTTTTCTAATAGAGTCCAAATTGATACAAATATTGTCATAAATTCGCTGGGTAGAAATGCCTAAAGTATAGTCGTTTATTCCACCTTTAAAAAAACAGAGTTTCGGATTGTTTGGAATAACAAAGTCTTTGATGACCCATGAAAGTTGTTGAGTGGTCCAGCCGGGTTTTCCGCCATTCAAAACATCATCTCGATTCAATACTTTTTGCCATTCACCGGCATGGGTAATAGAATTACCCAACATAACAATCTCTATGTTTGTAGGTGTTTCCATTGGTTCTTGCGCATCTTTGACCTTGTTTTTATCTTCCATAAAGGTGTGGATATTGAATAAATAAAAAATCAAAATGACATTTATGATTAATGATATGATTAAAAATAATATTCTATTCACCTTCTTTGTTTTTATTTTTTTTAAAGAATTAAATTTTATCCATTATAAAAATGTCGAGTAATTAATAAATATAAATAGCTAATCTTAATTTTTTTGCTATTATTTTGTCATAATCATATCATATCTTTTGTTAAAGTAACAAAACCGAATTATCAGTAATTAATCTGTTTCTTTTTTTTGTGCTTATCGCAGAAGTTTTAAATATATGTTTGAAGTAATTTGGCACTATCTGAATAAATATGAACATTTTTAATATTCGCAGGAACCAGAACAGTGTCTCCCAAGCTTAATTCAATCATATCATTGTTTTGATATATAATTGCATTTCCTTCTATACAGATGTATACAACGAATGAGTCTAATTTGCTATGGGATAAGATTATTCTTTTGTTTATAATAAAAGGATTGGTCATTTAATATAATTCAAATGATGAATACTTAACCTCTAAAGTAAGTAAGTACCCCGATCACAAGCAAGACTAATAAAACAGACAGTACAATATCAATAAAAGAGTAATTTTCTTTGGATTGTTCTTTTTCCTCTTCGGTCAGTGTGCCAAAAGCCAATCCCTTTATCAACTTGTAATCAGGAGGGTTGGTAGTTAAACTAACCGTAATACATAGAATAACGGAGAAGATAAACATAAAGATTGCCATATGAGCAAAATTAATCGATGCAAATTCATATAAAACACCCCCAGCAATCTGTTCTCCTGTTTGCTTAAAATGTGAAATTTCCGGTTGATAAAGTATTTCAGAACTTAGCCGAACAACTAATAACACTAATCCTGCAAGCAATGTTGTTATAGCAGCTTTCGCATTGACTCGTTTCCAGATAATCCCTAATAAAAATACTGTTGTTACGGGTGGTGCAATATAAGATTGCACATTTTGTAAATATTGATACATGACTCCTCCTCCTATTTTTTCCATAACAGGAATCCAGAAAATCCCTAATACCACAATGAATCCTGTTGCAATTTTACCGATCTTAAGCAAGTCCTTTTCGCTTTTTTTAGGTTTTAATTTTTTGTAAATATCAATGGTAAAAATCGTAGAACAAGAATTAAATACGGAAGCTAGTGAACTCATTAACGCAGCGATTAATCCACCAGCAACTAATCCTTTTAACCCTGCTGGCAATAATGTTTTTACCAACATAGGAAAAGCTCTATCCGCTTTTTCTACGGTAAATAGTTCAGGGTTTTGGATTGTTAAAGCAAATGCAATAATTCCAGGTATTAAAAAGATGAAGATTGGGAGTAATTTTAAATAAGCCCCAAAAATAGCGCCGCGCCTTCCGATTTTTATATTATTTGCTGCCAATGTCCTTTGTACTATATACTGATCTGTACACCAATACCAAATACCAACAATAGTCCCCCCAAATAATAATCCAGTCCATGGGAAATCTGGGTCGCTCATTGGCCGCCACATATTAAAATGTTGTGGACTTACTTCTTTAACGGTTGTAGAAAGTTGTCCCCATCCACCTACTTCTTGTAAACCCAGATAAGTGATGATCAAAGAACCCGAAATAAGAATTACAGTTTGTAATGTTTCGGTATAGATAACAGCTTTTAGACCTCCTACAACAGTGTAAATTCCGGTAAAAATAACAATACCTATGGCACCTTCCCAGAAAGATATACCTAACAGTTCAGAAACTACGATTCCGCCGGCATAAATGGTTACAGAAACTTTGGTGATCACATACCCTAATAGAGAAAAAAGGGACAAAAACCAACGGGAACGACTATCAAATCTTTTTTCTAGGAATTCAGGCATTGTAAATGCTCCACTTCTAATATAAAATGGCAAAAATAACCAACCTAAGAGTAGTACGATCCACGCGTGCAACTCATAATGTGCCATCGGGGTTCCTGATTCAAAACCTGTTCCGGCAAGTCCAACAACATGTTCAGAACCGATATTTGACGCGAATATTGAAGCCCCTATAACGAACCATCCCACATTTCTTCCAGCCAGGAAATAATCTTCTGTATCTTTTTGTTTTTGTAAGATTACCCATACTGCTATTGCCATAAGAGCAGCAAAATAAATACCCAAAACCCACCAATCAATACTTTCCAGAATTGCTTCCATACTATTTTGTTGAATTTTTAAATATATTGGTTGATGATGTTTTCAAACAATTCCTGTTTTCCGCTTATCAATTCTGGTTCACCGTATTCAATTGCTAGCTCATAGAGAGCTTTTAAATCAAGAGTACCTTTCTCGAATTCACTGCCTTTTCCGGTATCAAAAGAAGCATATCGTTTTTCGATCAACTTATTATAAGAAGAATGTTCCAGGATCTTATCTGCAATTAACAGTGCTCTGGCAAAGGTGTCTGCTCCTCCTATATGAGCAAGAAAGAGATCTTCAGGGTCTGTAGAATTTCTTCTTATTTTAGCATCAAAATTTACTCCACCACCTTGCAAACCTTTATTTTTTAGAAACACAAGCATAGCTTCCGCGATTTCACTAATATTATTAGGAAATTGATCCGTGTCCCAACCATTTTGATAATCACCGCGATTGGCATCGATACTTCCCAGCATATTAGCATCTACAGCGACCTGTAATTCGTGTTGAAAGGTATGTTGTGCTAGGGTAGCATGGTTCACCTCGATATTCAGTTTAAAATCATTATCCAATCCATATTTTTGAAGAAAACCAATGACTGTAGCAGCATCAAAATCATACTGATGTTTTGTGGGTTCCATAGGTTTTGGTTCAATAAAAAAATGTCCTTTGAACCCCTCAGATCTTGCATAATCTCTTGCTTTGGATAAGAAAACTGCTAAATGATCGAGCTCTCTTTTCATATTCGTATTTAATAAGGTTATATATCCTTCACGACCTCCCCAGAACACATAGTTTTCTCCATCTAATGCAATAGTAGTGTCTATCGCCATCTTTACCTGTGCTGCTGCTCTGGTAACTACCTTAAAGTCTGGATTGGTGGCAGCCCCATTCATATACCTGGGATGGGAGAAGCAATTGGCTGTTCCCCATAATACTTTTATATCGGTTTCTTGCTGTTTTTGTTTTAAGTAATTCGTTATTTTTTCCAATCTTTTTTCGGATTCTGAAAGTGAATCACCTTCTTCGATCAAGTCAAAATCATGAAAACAATAGTAGTTAAAACCCATTTTAGTAATAAATTCAAAAGCAGCATCTGCTTTATCATATGAAGCCTGCAAAGGATCATTAGAGATATCCCAGGGGTAAACTTTGGTACCGGGACCAAAGGGGTCAGCTCCCGTATTACAAAAGCTGTGCCAGTAGGCGATAGCAAATTTAAAGTGCTCTTCAATTGTTTTTCCACTAACTACTTGCTTAGGGTTATAAAATTTAAAAGCTAACGGGTTATCGGAGTCGACTCCTTCATAAGGTATTTTTCCAATTCCTTTAAAATATTCTTTATCTCCCAGGGATATCATAATTTTTATAATTTTAAGATTTGTTCTAATTGTTTTCTCCAGTTTGAGTAAGCTTTTTGATAAGTGTCTGACGAATCTTGAGGCAGGAATGTTTTTACCAGGTCATTTTGAGAAATCATGGTGCGAAACTGATCCCACTTATTCTCATAAAGAACACACGCCCTTGCTGCACCTATGGCTCCTGTAGTGTTATAAACTTCGATTTTACTTTGTGTAAGGGAAGCAATTGTTTCGGCAAATATTGTCGATTGAAATAGATTGTCATTACCCACTTTTAGTACTTTAACATGAAGCCCTTCTTCCTTTAAAATATCAATTCCGTAGACAAATGCAAACGCTATACCCTCGAGAGCTGCGCGACATAAATGTGAGCGATTGTGGATATTAAAATTCAACCCTTTAATATGACTGCCGACATCTTTATTTTTAAAAATTCTTTCTGCTCCATTTCCAAATGGGAGAATGCAAATACCTTGGCTTCCAATCTCAATCCTTTCGGCTAAATTGTTCATTTCTAAATAAGATGATACTTGCAGTAGTTCCTTAAGCCACTTATATAGAATTCCAGTCCCATTAATATTGAGCAATTTTCCTATTCTGGGAGTTGAAGAGGTATGATTTACATGGGCGAAATTATTAATACGAATCATTTCATTTGCTTTCAGTGAATCTGTAACAGCATATACAACACCCGAAGTACCTCCTGTTGCCGCTATTTCTCCAATTTCGGTTACATTAAGACTTAAAGCGTTATTTGGTTGATCTCCTGCTCGGTATACTATTGTTGCCCCTTCGGCTAATGAGGATTCTAAAGCTCCTCTGGCAGAGACTTTACCCTGATTAGAGAAAGTAGGTACTATATCTGGAATTAATGATACATCTATATCGTATTTTCTAAGTAACCAATTAGCAGGTTTTTCATTTTTGAAGTCCCATAGAATACCTTCAGATAGTCCAGACGGTGTAGTATTAGCTATACCACTTAATTTAAAAGCTATATAATCTCCGGGTAGCATAAACTTATAAATTTTTTCATAGTTTTCCGGTTCGTTGTCTCTTATCCACTTAAGTTTTGAAAAAGTAAAGTTTGCAGGAGAATTAAGGAGATGTAAAGCACATTTTTGTTTACCTATTTCTTTAAAGACTTCTTCCCCTGTTTCAACAGCTCTACTATCACACCAAATTATAGATGGTCTCAGCGGCTTCCCTTCTTCATCTATTATCACAAGCCCGTGCATTTGATAGGCAATACCAATTTTGGTAATATTGTCAGCCAAAAGATCAGTTTTTTTTAATAGTTCTCTGATAGCTTTACAAACATTTTCCCACCAAATTTCGGGATCTTGTTCTGCCCATCCGGGCTTTACTGCTTTAATAGATATTTCATTTTCGGGTATCTGTACTTTAGAAATGCATACTCCCGTATGTTGGTCAACTAATGCCGCCTTTACCGAGGAACTACCTATATCTAATCCTAAATAATACATGTTTTGTATTGATGATAGTTTATTTTGTAATTCTTGATCTTGACTCTTATTTTAATCATTAAAAGCTATTAGAGAGGTTTTACTTTTTATTATCATAACTAAAAATAGTAATAACTATGCTTCTGATCATTCAAATTGCACATTTATTTATATTTTTCGAAGTTATGGAATTGTTAAATATGCATTGATACTATTTTATCAAAATGGCAACGTATTTAAACCTTTTTTTGTTATAAAAATTTGTATTTTATAGTTGTAAATAAAAAAAAGAAAAGCTTGATTCCCTCTGTTTAATAGTTTTTTAGAGATTTTTTAATCAAAATAAGTATTAAAAAGAGCTATTCTCGCAATAGTTTGTGCCAGATGTGATTTGTACAGTTTTAGCTATAAATATTATAAATTTATGAACACAAACTCTAAGTTTTTATTTGCATTTAGAAGCATTTTATTAATAAATAGTATAAATTTTTTACAAGAATGAAAAAAATAATTTTATTGTTATTAATAATACCCTACATAGGTTTCGCAAATTTTAGTGTTGCCAGGATATTTTCTGATGGTGTCATTATTCAAAGAGATGCAATAGTTCCTATTTGGGGTAAGGCAAAGGCAGGAGAAATTGTAACTGTAACTTTTTTAGAAACTACATTTACTTCAAAAACAAACAAGCAGGGCGAATGGGAAGTAAAGTTACCCAAATCCAAACCAGGGGGGCCTTATATTATACAAATAACTGACGGGACACAGGTCATCATAATCAACGATATCATGATTGGTGATGTTTGGATTTGTTCTGGCCAATCCAATATGGAATGGGCAGTAAAAGATTCAAATGGGGCTGAAGAAGAAATAAAAAATGTAAATTATAAGAATATTCGACATTTTAAAATCCCAAGATCTTCGGCAATAGTACCCGAGAAGGAATTAGAGGGAGGTATGTGGAGAAAAGCAAAGGATACTGCAGTCGCAAATTTTACTGCAGTGGGCTACTATTTTGCTAAAAACCTTCATACATCACAAAAGATCCCTATTGGATTGATAAACAGTAGTTGGGGAGGAAGCAGAATCGAGCCATGGATGAGTGCTGAAGCTTTGGGATATCAAAGTTCTGAAGAGGCTGCAAGTACTATAGCAAAAGTACAGCAACAAAGAAAGGAAAAATTGATTCGATATCTAAAACAAAAATTAGGTGAAATTCCGATCAAAGAATTAGGGATTGAATCGAATAATTTTTTATGGAAAGAACCAGATTTTGATGATTCAGACTGGGAGGAGATGAAACTTCCAAGTTGGTGGGAACAACAAGGATTAGAAAATCTTGACGGCATCGTATGGTTTAGAAAAAACTTTGTTCTTGATGAAGAGGAAAGAGGAGTTTCCGGTAAGATCAGTCTGGGGCCTATTGATGATAGTGATCAGGTATGGATAAACGGTCAAAAAATTGGAGGGCTTCAAAATTCTTGGAATGTAGAACGAGTTTACAGAATACCCAAGGGAGTTTTAAAGTCAGGACAGAATACAATTAGTATCCGTGTAGAGGATACAGGGCAAGGAGGAGGAGTTTATGGAAACCCTGATTTACTTTTTATCACTACCGAAAATGCTAAAATACCATTGCATGGTTTTTGGAAGTTTGGAGTTGCAAAGGCTATTTTGCTGGAAAAAGGGGAAGCAAATCAGACACCAACACTCCTTTATAATAAAATGATACATCCGGTTCTAAAGTTTCCTATTAAGGGTGTTATTTGGTACCAGGGAGAAGCCAATACATCTTCTGAGGACGCTTATGTATATAGGGAATGGTTTAAAAAGCTAATTCTCGATTGGAGAAGTAAATGGGGTATCGGAGAGTTTCCATTTCTTTTCGTTCAGTTGGCAAATTTTATGAAACCTTCTGAAGAACCAGTAAAAAGTGATTGGGCGATGCTAAGAGAATCACAAAACAAAGCTTTAGAACTATCCAATACTGGGCAGGCAGTTATTATCGATATCGGTGAGGCTGAGGATATTCACCCTAGAAACAAAAAAGATGTAGGATTACGTCTGGCCGCTGCAGCAAAAAAAATGGCTTATCACGAGGATATAATCCATACAGGACCAATTTTTCAAAAAATTACATTGGTGAATAATAAAATCATTGTCCATTTTAAAAAAACTAGTAATAAATTGGTTGCCAGGGATAATGAAGAAGGGAAGCTATACGAGTTTACCATCTCTGGGAAAGATAAGAAGTTTGTAAAAGCCAATGCCACAATTATAGGAAATACGGTTAAAGTCTGGAATGATAAGGTAAAAAAACCTGTAGCAGTACGATATGCTTGGGCAGATAACCCAGATAAAGCAAATCTGTTTAATGAAGAAGGGTTTCCGGCGTCCCCTTTCCGTAGTGATTCTTGGGCAGAATGACATTAGGTCTAACTATATAAACAAATGAATACTAATAAAAAGTTTTTTCTTTTTTTTCTTTTCTTACTAACTATTGCCTGCAAGAAAGAGCTACCAGTTACATTTCCTGATACTACATGGAAAATAACTACTCCCGAAGAGGTAGGAGTAAATTCGGAAGTTCTTAAAAAATCTCTGAACTATCTAAAAACACATTGTAAGAAAGATAGTCTTTACGAAACCATAGTGATTAAAAATGGATATATGATTTTTAAGGGAGATAGTATTCATAAAAGACACAATATTTATTCCTGTACTAAATCCTTCACAAGTACAATTTTGGGTCTTATGCAAGAAGAAAACCTCCTTTCTATAGAATATAAGATTGCAAACATTGATACTATATATCAATCCAAATACCCAAACGTAACTTTCAGTCATTTGACTACAATGACTTCCGGTTATAATGCCGTAGGACAAACCAGATGGGAAGGAGAAATGAGTGAAGACTGGTCCTGGACACCTTTTGATCCTGATGAACCTTTATTTCCTCCCGGAACAGAATACGCTTATTGGGATGAGGCTATGATGGTTTTTGGAAAAATGCTAACAGTTAAAACAGACTTAGATTTAAAATTGTATCTCGATACCAAGATCATGAAATCCATTGGAATCAATTCGTGGGATTGGTGGTATGAATCAGAATATCAAGGAATACCATTACGAAACGGTTGTACGGGTATAGTGATCAATGCGTTGGATTTTGCTAGAGTGGGGCATCTTTTTTTGAATAAAGGAAATTGGGATGGTGAGCAGCTAATTTCAGAAAAATGGGTTGAAGAAGCGACCATAAATCAGGTGCCAGACGGTTTACCTACGGCAAATACAGATCGTAATAATGTTATTGGAAGTGGTAAATACGGTTATAATTGGTGGGTATTGAGAAAAGATCAAGGAGCACCTGTGGATGCTTATTATGCTAGTGGATTCAATCATAATGTCTGTCTGATCATACCAGAATGGAATATGGTAATCGTAAGGATGGGAGATGATGGAAACCCTGAAGCCGGGAAACACTTGGTATATACAGAATTATTAAAAAAATTAGTTGAGGGAGTTAACTTTTGATATGAGAATGAAAATATTCTCTTTGTCCTAAATCTAACTGTACCTTAATTATCATTAAATCCTTAAAATTTCAACACTTGAAAAGTAAAGCTTATTTTCCTACCCGATATAAAATGGTATTTGCAACATTCATTTTGGCGATGATAGTACTACTGGACCGTATTTTACTCTCTGTAGCTAAGGAACCCGTGGCAGAATCTTTATCACTCAATGATAAGCAAATGGGTTGGGCTATGTCTGTTTTTGCATTAGGTTATGCCTTATTTCAAACTCCGGCAGGAATGTTTGCTGATAAATTTGGAGCGAGAAAGGTCCTTACTGCTGTAGTAACAATATGGTCTGTTTTTACTGCCTTAACCGGAGCTGTTTTTAATTTTATTTCACTAATAATCATACGCTTTATTTTTGGTGCCGGTGAGGCCGGTGCTTTTCCCGGTATGGCTCGTGCAATTTATAGTTGGATTCCATTACAAGAACGAGGTATAGTGAATGGTATTAATTTTTCTGGAGGACGCATTGGAGCTGCTATTTCTTTACCTTTTGTAGCCTGGTTGCTTGATTTGGTTGGGTGGCGAATGACTTTTGTGCTTTTAGGGGCAATAGGTTTATTGTGGGGCCTTGCGTGGTATTTATGGTTTAGAGATGAACCCGAAAATCATAAAAGTGTAAAGCCCGAAGAACTTCAATATATCGATCAACATAGGGATAAGAAAAAAGATGTTAATGTAAAAATAAATGTGACAAAGCTATTTACTTCTAAAACTCTTTGGTTATTAATGGGGCAATATTTTGCAAGTAATTTTACATTTTTCTTTTGTCTTACTTGGTTATTTCCTCATCTGAAAGTAAAATACAATCTTGATGCCATTGAAGCAGGACTTTATTCTTCGGCTCCATTGATATTTGGAGCCTTAGGTAATTGGTGTTCGGGATTTATGGTTGACTGGATTTATAAAAGAAAGAAATGGTCTCTCTCCAGAAAATTACCCGCAATACTCGGTTTTTTACTAGCTTCAATTGGTATTGTAAGTAGCACATACATGACCGATGTAACTGGTGCGATGGTATTTTTATCACTGGCAATTTTTGGGGCAGATATGACATTAAGTCCTTCCTGGTCGACCTGTGTTGACGTAGGTAAACAATTTTCTGGTGCAGTAAGTGGTACGATGAATATGGCTGGTAATATCGGATCGTTTGTTACGGCACTGGCCTTTCCTTATATGCTTGAGTTTACAGGATCTGAAATCCCTTTCTTTTTCTTGGCAGCTGGTCTCAATATGTTGGCTGTAGTTTTATGGATGTTTGTAAAACCAGAAAAACAGCTGCAATTAATCTAATAGTTAATTCCGAAATTATGATTTTAAAAAAAGAATTTGATGAAGTATGTGCCAGATCAATCAAAATGATTGAAGATGCAGGCATCTTCATTACTAAAAAAGATAAAGAAAATATAAAAGCTGCTGATTTTGGGTTAAGCCAATTAAAAAAAGAAGGAGTGCAAATTCTTACTTTGTTTGAAACAGACCGCATGGCTTGTAAAATACTAGTGTTATTACCTAATCAAACAGAACCAGAGCACTGGCATCCTCCTGTTGGTGATGATCCTGGTAAAGAAGAAGTGATAAGAGCCATAGCGGGTGATCTATTCTTCTATATTCCAGGAGAAGATACCATAAAACATGGTTTCATTGTAAAAGGTAAGGAGAACTGTTACACAATGCGGCACGAGGTGGTACTGAGTCCTGGAGATCAATTGATATTGCCCGCTGGTACTAAACATTGGTTTCAAGCAGGAGAAAAAGGTGCCGTGATGTACTCTTTTTCAACTAAAGTAAGAGATACACTAGACCAATTTACAGATCCTAATGTAGTTAGGGAGACAATTATTCGATATTAAAAATGGGATATTAGGATCTTACAACTAAAATTCAAGAATCATTAAATTTTAACAAATGAAACAAAGCATCATTACAGCATTTTTAAGCAAAACACAAGATAGATTTTCTGAATATCACCAAAGTACAACACTAAAAGAACGGCTGGAACTTATTTGTAAAATACCCGGAGTAGATGGGGTCGAGATCGTATATCCTTATGAAACTGGCGAAGTTCAGGAAACTCAAAGGTTGATGAATGAATTCAATCTTAAGTTCGCAGCAATAAACGCCAATATCAAGAAAGAAACACAGTGGGTCCCAGGAGCGTTATCAAGATCCAATCCTGAATTAAGAAAAGGAGCAATTAATATTATAAAAAAAGCAAAAGAGTATGCTAAAGCAGTAGGAGCTCCTTTGGTTACTTGTTGTCCTTTATCCGACGGATATGATAATCTATTTCAGGTAGATTATCCCAAGGCTTGGCGTAATATGATTGAAGCGGTAGAAGAAGCAGCGGATTACTTGCCAGAAATACCCTTATTTATAGAATATAAAATTAATGAAACACGTGTACATTGCCAGCTGGATACTTGTGCTAAGACCATTTTATTTCTCAAAGATGTTGGCAATAAGGCGACCGGTGTTACCATCGATTTTGGACATTCTTTATTGGCAAAGGAAAATCCTGCACAAGTACTGGCTTTATGTGAAGAAACTGGTATCGATTATTATCTGCATACTAATGATAATGATTTTAATTTTGATTGGGATTTAATTTCGGGATCCAGAAACTTTTTGCATACAGTAGAATTTCTTTTTTATGCAAAAGAATTTGGTTACGATAAATATTTTACTGCTGATGCTTCTCCTAGAATTTTTGATATGATTGGATTTTTTACAGAGCATGCTAAAATGAATTTAGCTATATGGAATCTGGTAGACAAACTGGATAGAAGTAAGTATAGAAAATTAATGAATGACGAACGATATATGGATTTAATGGAATTAGTTCGTAAAGAAATTTATAGATTATAGAAATGTAAAATTAGTTATCTTCTCAAAAATTCAAAATACAATTCTTTTAAACATACATTTTTAAGTTTTAATAAATTTTTTCGATAAAAGTTTAGGTATATTTGGTTAAACGTTAAAACAATTCAATGAACAAGGTTTTTTTAGTCTTATCGTTTTTCTGGTTTTAATTTCTTGTACAAGAATAAAGGAAGAAAAGCGGATTACCCGATTACCAAATATAGTTTTAATTCTTACAGATGATCAAGGGTATGCCGACGTAGGTGTCTATGGCTCATCAATAAAGACACTTAATATGGATGCAATGGCAAATGAAGGTCTCGCACTTACAGATTTTTATGCCACTCAGTCCATTTGTTCTGCGTCTCGGGCAAGTATTTTAACAGGATGTTATTCTATTCTAACAGGGTAGATATTCATTATGCGCTCATGCCGGATAGCAAAAAAGGGCTTAATCCTGAAGAAACTACAATCGCTGAGATGTTAAAGGAGAAGGGGTATAAAACTGGGGTTTTCGGGAAATGGCATCTTGGTCATGTTCCTGAATTGATGCCAAATCAACACGGATTTGACGAATTCTTCGGAATACCGTATTCAAATGATATGTGGCCTAAAAATACATGGTCTGGATTTGATTTTGACCCGTTACCTTTGTATAATAACAGGGAGGTCGTAGATACCCTGATTGACCAATCTAATTTAACCACGTTGATCACTGAAAAGAGTATAAATTTTATAAAGAGACATAAAAACAGTCCTTTTTTCTTATATGTTCCTCATCCACAACCTCATGTTCCATTACAAGTGTCAGATAAATTTAAGGGTAAACCAGCAAATGGTCTCTATGGAGACGTTATTATGGAAATCGATTGGTCTGTAGGTCAAATATTAGATACTTTGAAAGAGAATGATTTAGATCAAAATACACTGGTCATTTTTACCTCAGATAACGGTCCATGGCTATCTTATGGGAATCATGCCGGAAGTGCAGAACCTTTACGTAAGGGAAACTACTACTTGGGAAGGTGTGCATAGAGTGCCCTTTATTGCACGATTTCCTAATAAAATCCCAGCAGGGTTATCCGTAAAAACACCTATAATGGCAATTGATATCTTACCAACTATTGCCGAAATTACCGATGATAATTTGCCAAAATTAAAGATAGATGGGAAAAGTGCTTGGAACATCTTTTCTGGAAAGAATTCAGAAAGTCCACATAAAGCCTATTTCTTTTATCATGGGTATAATGAATTGCAGGCTATCAGATTTGGTAAATGGAAACTATATTTTCCACATACATACAAAACAATGAAGGGTCAGGATACGGGAAGCAATGGAATACCGGGGAAATATAATGAGGCTGAGGTTAAAGAAATTGAATTGTATGATTTGTCCAATGATATAAGAGAATCAAAAAATATAGCCCATCTTTATCCTGAAATTGTTAATGAAATTGAGGTATTGGCTAAGGATATGAAATGTCAATTAGGTGATTCGCTAACTGATAGTGAAGGCATGGAAAATAGAACAGCTGCCAATTTCGAGAAATAAAGATCTCTCCCGTATTTGACATCTATCGTTATTACATGATCCTGTATAATTTTATAAATTCTTTTGTTATAGGTGCAATTTATTCATAAAATCACACAGATTACAATAATTTTTTAAGACTATTTTTGTTAAAATTTTAAATTTTGATGTTTTTTATTTGTTTGTTTAAACGTTTAAGCATACTTTTATTAAAAATTTAACAAAACATTTACTTTAAGGTTAAACATTAACGTATATCCAAACGATTTTAGGAATACTTAAAGAATCGTTTAACTAACAACTTCTTAATCAATTCTGTTATATTATGGAAAACAAAAACAATATTTCTAGACTGTCATATGGTTCACAAAGTAAGAACCACAGTTTAAAATTAATTATCATTGTAGTTCTGTGTTTTTGGAATGCTTTCGTTTTCGCTCACTCAGATTTTTACAATAGTAATTCTAAACTAGATGGTCCACCTCATCTAACATTTATTGCCCAGGACGTTACTGTCTCAGGGGTGGTCACTGACGAAAAAGGAATACCAATTCCCGGAATAAATATTTTAGAGAAAGGAACAACTAATGGAACTTCAACCGATTTTGATGGTAATTATACGATTACTGTATCGGGATCAAATGCTATTCTGGTTTTTTCCTATTTAGGGTACGAAACACAAGAAATTAGCGTAGGTACCTCCACAAATATTAATATATCCTTAATACCTAACACTGAAGAATTGGAGCAAATTGTGGTAGTTGGTTATGGAACAACGAGGAGGAGTGATATCACTGGGTCTATTTCTTCTGTACAATCAGAAGAACTAAATGCATTTCCCGTATTGAATGCAGAACAAGCATTGCAGGGTCGTGCTGCCGGGGTAGCTGTTCAATCTAATAATGGGGGAGAGCCGGGGGCTCCTATTCAGGTAAACATCCGAGGTAATACATCCATTGGTTCTAATAGTGCCGCCCTTATTGTTGTTGATGGTTTTGTGGGTGCACAGATGCCTTTGGTTTCAGATATTGCTTCTATGGAGATATTAAAGGATGCTTCTGCTACAGCGATTTACGGTTCTAGGGGGTCGGGAGGAGTAATTTTAGTAACTACAAAAAAAGGACGAAAAGGCAAAATGGCAGTAGAAGTTAATTCTAACTACTCCATACAAACGATAACCGAAGAGCTTGACCTACTCAATGCAGATCAATTTTTTGATTATTATAGCCAGATCAACCCGAGATACGCTCAGGGGCCTGCGAACACAGATTGGCAGGATTTAATTTATAGAACAGGTAGCACCGCAAATCATCAAGTTTCTTTTTCTGGTGGTTCTGATAAAATAAATTATTACATGTCTGGTAATTATTTTAAACAAGATGGGGTTATTATTAATTCAGACTTTGAACGTTTTTCGTTTTTAAGCAATATAGATGCCCAAATGACCGATAAGCTAAAAGTTGGTTTTAATATTATTGGCAATCGTAATAACAAAAACGGAGTGGCTAGCCAGCCGGCTAATGGTAGTAGAGGAGACGGTGATGTAATTATCGGGGCATATCGATTTGTACCCGATCTTGGGGTTCAAAATTCACAAGGTATTAATACCCAGCAGACAGTAGGGGATGATTTTGATAATCCCGTTGCTGTAGCCCAAGAAACTATTGATGAAACTATTACAGATGATTTTAGAGCTAATTTTTATGGGGATTATGAATTATTTGAGGGCTTGTCCTTTAAAACGACATTTGGATTTAATACTATAAACGAGACAAGAGGTAGATTCAGACCTTCTACATTAATAGCAACTGCGGGAATCCAAGGTGGTATTGCTAATGTGGAAAGTTCTAAATTTACAAATATACTATCAGAAAATTATTTAACCTACCAAACACAAATTGGCAAGGGAAGTCTAAAAGCTGTTGTAGGATATTCATATCAAAAGGAAACATCTGAATTTTATAGTGCAGGCGCTCAAGGATTTCCATCAAATAATTTCTCATACCGTAACTTAAGAAGTGGATCAACACCACTGCCTCCTAGCTCAGCTTTAACAGAACGAGAAATTGTCTCTCAATTCGGAAGGTTGAATTATGAGTATGACGATAGATATTTACTTACGTTTACAGCTAGACGTGATGGATCCTCTGCTTTTTCCGAAAATGAAAAGTATGCTTTCTTTCCTTCAGGAGCTATAGGATGGAGAATCTCTAATGAAGCATTTTTAGAGGATAGTAATACTATTTCAGATCTAAAGTTACGCGCTAGTTATGGACTAACTGGTAATCAAGCAATTGATCCTTATCAATCATTAGCACAATATCGTACTATTTATTCGGTAGTAGGTGATCAAACGGTAAATGCCTTTGTACCTGATCAACTAGCAAATCCAGATTTAAAGTGGGAATCTTCGTATCAAACTAATGTAGGAATGGATTTAGGTCTTTTTGACCAACGTATTTCATTAACATTTGATTATTACGAGATCGATACAGAGGATGTTATTTTAGGAGATCCATCTAATCCTGAATATTTTGGAACTCGACCTGAAGTTTTAAGAAATGTTGGTGAAATACGCAATCAGGGATTTGAAATTTCCATCAATTCAAAGAATATTATTAGAGAGGATTTTACCTGGACAACAAATTTTAACTGGTCTAGAAATAGAAATACGGTTGAAAGACTGGTAAACGGACAGGATGTATTTTTAAATAGCTCGCCAGGATCTTTCCTACAAGATCAAACACATTTATTAAGAGAAGGTGAGCCTGTTGGTGTTTTTTGGGGGTTCGAATATGTAGGTGTTAACCAGGGTACTCCTGTTTCTGGGACTGCCGGTTATGAAGGATTTCAAGATCCTGGGGATGAGTTGTTTACTGATTTAAATAATGATAGCGTAATCAACAATGATGACAGAAAAATTATAGGAGACCCAAATCCGGATTGGATTGCGGGACTTAATAATACCTTTACATATAAAGGATTAGATTTGAATGTCTTTTTTCAAGCTTCTGTAGGAGGTGATATTCTTAGTTATACTTTATTAGAATTGGCTTCCGGACAATCAAATGCCACTACAGAGGCACTTGATGTATGGACACCAACCAATACCAACACCAATGTGCCATCGGCCAGAACGAGAGAAAAGCGCCCTACATCCAGGTTTGTTTATGATGGTAGTTATGTGCGACTAAAAAACCTTTCATTGGGATATAGTTTACCAGAAGAAATCATTTCAAAGATCGGCCTACAGGCGATCAGAGTATTTGTTAGTGGCCAAAATTTATTAACATTTACAGATTATCCAGGTACTGATCCCGAGGCAAGTTATAGAGATGGTAATACCAATCGTGGATTTGATTATGGAACTTATCCAAATATTAAATCTTTTACTATAGGACTTAATGCAAAATTTTAAATAGATAAAAATTAATCGTATGAAACGTTATAAATATTTATTTCTTCTATTGATTATTGGTTTGATAGAAGGATGCTCAGATTTAGAAGAAAATCCAGTTGGGTTATTGGCTCCGGAAGGATTATTCACAAGCTTAGATGATGTTCAACTCACAGTTAATGGAGCTATTGGAGTGATGGCTTCAGAGACACATTGGGGTCGAAAAGCAAGTTTGCCGATTATGTTGCGAGGTGATTTGGTGTCTATTGGAGATCAAGGAACACCCCAACGGCGTAAAGACGTCGATTTGTTTCAAATGACTGATGATAATGGGATGATTACAGTTTTTTGGGGAACAACCTATCAGATGATTGCTGCTTGTAACGAGGGAATTGCGGGAGCCGAAACATTAACTTCTATACCAGAAGAACGTGTTAACTCTGTGAAGGCTCAGGCACATTTTGTAAAAGCTTGGAGTTATTATCTGTTAGTTCGTTTGTTCGGAGAAGTTCCATATTTAGATTCTCCGGTTGTCTCAGGAGATGATTCCGGATCTTTACCAAAATCATCGGTAGATGAAATCTATGAAAATATCATAGCAGATTTAGAATATGCCAAAACTTGGTTGCCTGATCGGCAACCTACAAGGGCGTTGCCTTCTAAAGCTACTGCAGCTGCATATTTGGCTTCGGTACATTTAACACTAGCCACACTTAATGGCAACAATGATCAAGATGAATTTCAAAGTGCTTATGAAGAGGCAAAATTTGTGATTGATAATGAAGGAACATTTGATTTGACTTTAGAAGATGATTTTCAAGTTCTTTTCGATGCAGATGAAACAGGGAATATCAGAGAACCGCTGTGGAATTTAGATTTTAATAGTTTTACCAACGGTAATAACGGAAATGACTACCATGCGGCACTTACTGGTATCAGGGCTAATGAAAAAGGAGGAATTGGCGGAGGATGGTCTGTGGCAGTTCCAACCGTTGAAGTTTATAATACATGGGATGGAAGAGACTATCGTAAAGAGGTAAGTCTGGATACCACAGGAATCTTTAATGGTATTGTCGAACCTTTCACCAGATTCCCAGACTTTGATGCCAGAAATATCCAAAGTGCCTATATTGCGAAATACACAAGATTTCCAGGTCAAACAGCTTCTGGTAACGGTCGAGCCTCGGCACGTAACTATGCTATGATGCGATATGCTGAAGTATTATTGATTGCAGCAGAAGCATTGAATGAAATATCTCCGGGTAGTGCGGAAGCCGTTGGATATGTAAATAGGGTTCGGGCCAGAGCACGAATGGGTAATGGTTCCGCGTTCCCAGCAGATGTTGCTGCAGGGTTATCACTGAATGACTTCCGAGATTTAGTACTGGAAGAAAGAAAATGGGAGTTGGCTTTCGAATTTAAAAGATGGTTCGATATCAAAAGGCGCAGGTTAGGAACTGAAGTTTTTGGCCCCGGTGGGCTTGAAAATCAACCTAATTTTAATCCTGATCGGGATTACCTTTTCCCATTACCCGGCGATGAATTGGTACGAAATCCAAATTTAGCACCAAATAACGATGGATATTAATGTGATTAGTTTGAGTTAGTTTTTGTATTGTTCTTTTAGCATCAGGCTTATTTATTTTAGTGAATAGGCCTGATTTTTTAAAAGGAAGTAACTGTATCTCTGTTTAATCATTCATTAATCGACATATATCCAAAGACTATTGGAATTTTGCGTAAATTCCACGGAACGTGTTTCTGACTTTTATTTAATTAAAGATTTGTGTTGTTTTATATTGATTTAGCAATGTATATTTGAATTAACTAGTTTTAAATGGTTGTTAGTACAATCAGGTTAAGCGATAATGTTTTTGTTTCAATTTTAAAAAGTTGTTTTCACAATGAAAGGAAATCATGAAAGGGTTATCGATTAAAATACATGGTTTTTGTGTGGTCTTTTAGTTATTGTTTTAAAATGGTTAGAACCATCAGGATCAGGTATTAATAACACTTTAGGAAAGATTTAAATGAAAAAAAATACTTTTTATACGCTATTTTTGAAGATGTTCTTTGCTGTTAACACAGTCATCATTGCGCAAGAATATGAAGAATTGAAGTGGTTCAATAGTTTAAATGGAGATTGGAAATTTAAACTTTTTAGAGAGCAAAGCTCCATTAAGCCATCCATTTTTTCTGAAATCAACTTTAATGATAGCCAATGGGATGATATTAAAGTTCCCGGAAATTGGGAAATGCAAGGTTTTGAAGTACCACATTATGGAAGAAGCATTCCCGACAGTGTCGTTGGCGTATACCGAAGAGAATTTTCTTTACCAAAAGCATGGAAAGAGAAAAACGTCGTTCTTACTTTCGAAGGTGTAGCCTATGGATTTGAACTTTGGTTGAATGGTAAAGAAATAGGCTTTTTTGAAAATCCTTATAATCGATCCCAGTTTAACATAACCCATTTCGTACACGATGATAAACCCAATGCTTTAGTCCTAAAAGTGTATCGCGATTTTCCTCATAAAGACTTTGATTATCACGATAGTTGGGCGCTTTCAGGAATTTTCAGGGACGTTTATTTGTCCGCACTGCCTATGGCACATATTGAGGATTATACGCTAAAAACCATTGTTAAAGATAGCACCCAAGCCACCTTAAGCGGAGACATAGTTGTAAACTATTTTTACGAGGATAAGTTTTACATATACAATTATGAACAAGTAGACTTACCAGAGCTTTCTTTGGATGTAGAACTTAGCTATCGTGATAACTTAATAGCAACGGCAAATAAGAAAGTCTACTGGATTGATGATTATCGCTCACCGAGTCCGGTATCATTTAGCTTTAACATTGAACAACCACATTTATGGAATGCTGAAATACCGGAATTATATGATTTAAAAATCGGGTTAAAAGAAGATGGTAAGTTTGTGCATCAAATAACCAAAAGAGTTGGCTTAAGAGAAGTTACCATAGAAAATGGCATTCTTAAATTAAACGGTAGCCCCATTAAAATGCGAGGAGTAGGATTGCACGAGCTTCATTGGGATACTGGTATGGCAGTTACCGATGAGCAACGCATACAAGATATAAAGCTTATGAAAGAAGCAAATATAAATACGGTAAGGTGCTCACATTATCCACCAAATCCGCACTTGCTTGAAGTTTGCGACGAGCTTGGGATGTATGTTCTAAATGAAATTCCTATAAATACCAATAGAAAATTAGATAACCCAGGCTTTCTGGCAGCCATCTTATCTCGTACACAATTGTCGTTTGACCGTGATAAAAACAGTACTTCCAATATCTTATGGTGTTTTGGCAATGAGCATACGGCCTCGCAGTATATAAATAAGGGTGCCAGGTTCCTTAAAATGTTAGATAGCACACGACCTGTACTATATCCTGGAGGGAATTTGAGTTATGAAGACCCAAACCTATACTCTGGAATTCCAGATTTTTTAGATGTATTTTCAATTCACTATTCAAACACATCTCATCTTGAAGTACTTAAAAACAACACATCTATCCGTTACCCGATTTTAATAACAGAATATAACCATTCAAGTGGACAGGCTTTCGGGGCTCTAGCCGAGAAATGGGATATTATGCAAAGATCAGATAAGTTTGTAGGTGGGATTATATGGCATTGGATGGATCAGGGCATCCGTAGGGAAGTTAATGGTAATATAGCTTCAAGCTCCAATAATCAATCGAGTAAGAATAGTGAAAAAGATAATAATACAGAAGATTTTTTGACCAATGTCTTAGATCCTTACATATCCAACAGTGGTTTCAAACATCCTCATGATATTTCTACCGACTTTTGGTTAGATGAAAAAACGATTCTTGATGGTAGAGGTGAATTTGGAAATGATGGATTGGTTTTTGCCGACCGAACCCCTTCTGTAGATTTTTATCAAACCAAAAAAGTGTACACACCAATTAAAATATTAGAAGAAAGTGTCACTCTAAAAGATACCACTGCCGATTTGAGTGTTACTTGTGTTAACCATTATGATTTTATTAGTACGGATAAGGCAAAATTTTTGTGGAAAATAACCTCAAATAATAAGGAAGTTGCGTCATTTGAGTCTAAATATTCTATTACTGCACGTGATACAGTAAAGATAAACGTACCTAGTTTCCAATTACCCAATTTAAACAATTCAGAAAACTTACTTCACCTGGAGGTAGTAGATCATAACAATCGTATGATTTATGAGCATACTATTAAACTTCTTTCAGATAGTGGTGTGAAAAATTATTGGAATAAGTCTGATAAGAGTTTTAACAGTATTAAAGAGAGATTTGAAAGTCTGAAAGCTAAAAAGGTGCCTGATGAGATTGTGCTTAGCGGTGATGATAAAGCTACCCTTAAAATTAATCCGGAGGGTACAATTCAATTCCTAGCTGATAGCAAGGTTCAAATGACCGGACCTTATTTATGTGTAGGAAGAAAACCAAATGTTTCTGAGCGTAAAATGTATAGGGAACAACTTAAGAGTAAGTTTTGGGAGCCTGCAATTCTCAAAAATGCAAAGTTGCAAAAAATGAGCTATTATGAAAAGGCAGAGGATAAGTTTTTAATGACCGTATACGAGTTTCACAGGCCAGGTAATCCAAAGGAAACAATACTTTTAAGTAATATCTTAACGATTAGACAAGATGGTTCTATAGACTATCACTATGAACTTAATGCTCAGGACTGTACGGATTACTTTCTGGAGTTAGGTGTAGCTTTTTTATTTTCGCCAATGTACAATACCGTAAGCTGGTTGGGCGACGGGCCTTATAATTCGTATCCTCATAAGCACGAATTGGCCATAAGAGGCTTTTATTCCATGTCTAAAAATAACAAATATATTTTTGACGGCAACAGAGCTAAGGTAGATATAATTACTCTAAAAGGCGATGGAGCACAGAGTCCTTTATGGGTTTGCAATGCGGCGAACGTATCATTCGGAAAAATAGATGAGCAAATAACACTGAGTCATAATGTAGGTGTATCGGGAATGGGTACACGTTTTAAAGCACCAAAAAAGCCACTTCCAGCGTCAGAGTTTGGTATCATCCAAGACAGCTTTAAGATACTTAGTACTTCCAAGGCAAATACAAAATATCCGTTCTTTGATTAGTTTAGAGGATGTGACTTTGAAAACAACCCCTTACAGAGCTATTTTTACTCGTAAACAATAGTGTCTTTTAGTACAATATCTTCTGAAGACTTGCCAATCATGATTTCAAACGTTCCTGGTTCGGTAATGAAATCCATGTTCCTATTGTAGAGTCCAAAGTCTTCTGCTGCAAGCTTAAAAGTAATGGTCTTTTGTTCATTGGGTTTTAGTGTTATTCTTTGGAAACCTCTTAATTGCTTCTCATACACCGTAACACTCGATTGAAAGTCAGAAAAGTACAGTTGTACCACTTCATCACCCTTATAGTTGCCAGTATTTTTAACGTCAACAGAAACGGTAATGGTGTCTGTAGCCTCAAACTTTTCGTGGCTAATTTTCAAATTAGAATAGTCAAAAGAAGTATAGCTAAGGCCGTATCCAAAAGGATATAAAAAGCCATCAACGCGGGTTTTACCAGAACCATTAGGCCCTTTTGAGGGTTGTGAGGCTTGGGCCTCCGGTTTAGATGGAAAATTCATTGGGATTTGTCCTACTGATTTCGGAAATGAAACAGGAAGTTTACCGCCAGGATTATAGTCTCCCGTTAATACATCAGCAATGGCATAACCTCCATATCTGCCTTGAAACCACCCTTCAACTACAGCCGGGATATATTTATCAATCCAATTAATAGTTAAGGGTCGCCCATTGATAAGAACCACCACTACCGGTGTGCCAGTTTTGTAAATACCTTCGACTAATTGCTGTTGATTGCCTGGCAAATTAAGAGAAGTCCTAGATCTTGACTCACCTACTGTTTCTTCATCATCACCTACAACTACAATGGCTAAATCTACTGTTTTTGCTATGTTAACCGCTTTATCAATCTCTTGTTGTTCTTTTTTAGTAGGCTCTTGAGGAATGATCTCGCTCTCTGGCCAGTTTTCATCAAAAAAATCACATCCTTTGGTGTATTGGATATTAATGGTTTTTGGAAATTTTTCTGTGATCCCTTCAAAAACTGAAATCACATCAATGTCTGAAGGTCCGTAACGACTTATCGAATGATTCACAGCTTTAGCATTAGGGCCGGTTACTAAAATCGACTTGTATTTGCTTAGGTCTAAGGGCAAAAGGTTATTTTCATTTTTAAGAAGCACTATAGATTCCCTGGAGGCCTGGTAAGAAACTTTCTGAAATTCGGCATTACTCACTAAACGATCTGCTTCCTCTCCATTGTTCTGATACGGATGATCAAAAAGCCCTTCCCAAAATTTTACCCGTAAAATATCTCGCACCCTATCGTCTATTATGGATATTGATAGTTTACCTTCTTTAACTAATTCTCTGATGGGTAGAATATAATCCTGTGGCATACTGAAGTCGGTCCTGACATTCAATCCGGCTTCGACTGCTTGTAAAACTGACATTTTATGATCTTTGGCGACTTTATGTTTATCAGAAATAAATTCTACGGCACGGCTATCCGATACAACATAGCCCTGAAATCCCCATTGCTCCCGAAGTATTGTATTTAAAAAATAAGTTGATCCGGTTACTGGCACACCATTGTAATCATTGTATGAACTCATAATGCCCAGTGCACCTGCTTCTTTTATAGCTTTTTTAAAGGGTGCCATATATAAAGAAAACAATTCTCTTTCTGTAAAATGAGGGTCCGTACGAGCTTTACCATCTCTTCCTCCCTTGGGACTACTGTATGCAGCAAAGTGTTTGATGGTAGATACCACTTTTTCCTTTTGTAGAGCCTTAATCATTTCTTGTCCTAGGGTACCCACCAAATAAGGGTCTTCACCATAACATTCTACCGTTCTTCCCCATCTGGGATCTCGAGCAATATCGAGTATAGGTGAGTATATATTATGATACCCTAGTAATTTAGCTTCTTTCCCCGTTATTTCACCAATCTTGCCTACGAGATTCTTATTCCAGGAAGAACCGATTCCTATCTGAGAAGGAAAACTCGTGGCCTTTTTATGACAAAGGCCTCTAATGCCTTCGTTGGTAAATTCTACAGGAATACCTAACCTAGTTTGTTCTACAAAGAAACGCTGTACTGTATTCAAGGCTTTAACATGATTAGAAGGAGGCCATGCCTTATCGGTTACAGAATTTGGATGATAGGCCAGATTGTTAAGATGCTCATCTATATTACCAATCCCATCTTTCCAGATTTCATTCTTCCAGGCATCTGTCGGTAATTCATCTTGTACTACCCGTCCATATCCATACAAGGTTGCCATTTGACAACTTTTTTCTTCTAACGTCATTTGCGAAAGTAAATTCTCTATTCGTTTATCAACAGATTCATTCTTATCTTCATAGATATCTTTTTCACCATTTTTATTGAAATCGATCCAGTCTTTATGATACATTTCCTTTTCTTGAGCGTTTAAAAAAACAGGTAGGATAAAGAAAATAGTAGTGGACAATGTAGCAAAATTCATATACTTTCTTGTTTTGAAGTAAATTATAAGTTTAATAATATATTCTCAAATTTTATCAACTCGAATATTTTAGTAAAAATTTAAGTTAAAATTTTATTAATACAGAATATTTGTTTACTTTAGTTAAACGTTTAACCAAATATATACTTTTTATACAAATAGTATGCAAATATTTTGATTAGATTCAAATTTGAATCTAATCAAAATATTTTATTCCTGTTTTTTTACAAAATTTTCAAATGAGCCTATTCCTTGTAACTAAAATTAAACCACTAACAGTCATCACAATTATGCTTTGTGTACAGATTGTTTTTTGTCAACAGCAAGTGCAAGATAGTTCGAAATATATCGAGCAAAAAGTTGATTCAATCGTAAAACTCATGACTTTGGATGAAAAAATAGGGCAGATGAATCAATATGTTGAGTTCTGGAAATCCACAGATCCTATTCCGACAGAAGGTGAGGCAAAGAAAAAATATAATCAGGTTAAGCGAGGTCTTATTGGTGCAGTTCTCAATGTGAAAGGGGCTACAGAAGTTAGAAAATTACAGGAATTAGCAGTATACGAATCACGATTAGGAATTCCTTTATTATTTGGAGCCGATGTAATCCACGGATATCAGACACAATTTCCTATACCCTTAGCCGAAGCCTCAAGCTGGGATTTATCAGTCATTGAAAAGTCCGCTCGGATTGCGGCTATAGAAGCATCTGCTGCTGGTCTGAACTGGACTTTTGCCCCAATGGTTGATATTTCAAGAGATGCACGCTGGGGTAGAGTGATGGAAGGAGCAGGAGAAGATCCACACCTGGGTTCAGCGATAGCCAACGCGAGAGTAAAGGGATTTCAGGGAGACAACCTTTCTTTTAATAATACGATAGCTGCTTGTGCAAAACATTTTGCCGGATACGGATTTGCCGAAGCTGGACGAGATTATAACACGGTAGATGTTGGGACTTCCACCCTTTATAATGTTATATTACCTCCTTTTAAATCCGCAGTGGATCAGAATGTGCAGACATTTATGACCTCTTATAATATCCTCAATGGTATACCTACTACAGGTGATGCTACGTTATTACGCCAGATTTTAAAACAAAAATGGCAATTTCGGGGATTTGTTGTGTCTGATTGGGGTTCTGGAGAACAAATGGTAGATCACGGATTTGCCAAGAACAAAGCTCAAGCTGCAGAATTATCAGCAAACGCAGGTCTTGATATGGATATGGAATCCTATATTTTTATCAATCATCTTAAGCAGGCCGTAAAAAATAATAGTGTTCGAATAGAGGTTGTTAATGAAGCAGTTAGACGTATCCTTAGAGTGAAATATAAGCTCGGATTGTTTGATGATCCATTTCAATACTGTGATAACGATCGAGAGAAAACAATGATTGGTCATGAGGATCATGAAAAATTTGCGCTTGAGCTTGCAAAAAAATCCATAGTTCTATTAAAAAATAAGCAAAATATATTACCGATTGATAAAAAACAGAAAAAAATAGCTTTGATCGGCCCTCTGGCCGATGATAAAGATAATCCCTTAGGTAATTGGCGTGCTCAAGCAAAAAAGAATAGCGCTGTCTCAGTGTTAGAAGGGTTGAGAAAATATACTAATGATTTAAATTTTCAGAAAGGAGTAGATTTTGTTTCAGGAACACCGGAATTCGGAGATAAACTGGATATCAACATGACGAATAAAACCGGATTTCGGGAGGCTATACAACTTGCCAAAAATTCTGATATAGTTATCATGGTGCTAGGGGAACACGCATTACAATCTGGAGAATCAAGAAGTCGCGCTAAACTGGGACTTCCGGGACTACAACAACAACTTTTAGAAGCAATTTTTGAAGTAAATACAAATATAGTATTAGTCTTGATGAATGGAAGGCCCCTTACCTTAACGTGGGCAGATGAACATGTTCCGGCAATTTTAGAGGCATGGCATTTAGGATCACAAAGTGGAAATGCTATTGCTCAAGTATTATTTGGAGATCATAATCCTGGCGGTAAATTGACAATGACTTTTCCAAGAAGCGTAGGACAAATTCCCATTTATTACAATCACTATAATACAGGTAGACCAGGGCCTTTGGAAACTGTTCTTTATTCTCGATATACAGATGAATCTAAAGAACCCTTATATCCATTTGGTCACGGGTTGAGTTATACCTCCTTTGCATATTCAGATCTCAAAATTGATAGTACTGACAATGATAATATTAAAGTCTCTGTCACTGTAAAAAATATTGGAGAGATGGGAGGTGAAGAAATTACACAAGTATATATTTGCGATATATCAGCAAGTGTAACCCGACCTGTAAAAGAGTTGAAAGGATTTAGTAAGTTCTTTTATGAACCTAATGAATCCAGAAAGTTAGAATTTATAATAACCGATAAAGAGTTAGGGTTTTATAATAATTTGGGAAAATTTGTTGTGGAACCTGGAGAGTTTGAGATTATGGTGGGAACAAGTTCCCAAAAATTTCTCTCTGAAAAATTTATAAAAAAGAAATAAGTTCACCAACCTACTGTCATGTAAATACAAAATTGAAAAATGAAGATGAAAAATATAAGAAGAATTGATCTATTATTCTCTTTTCCTCTGTTATATAAAAATATAATCAGTAAGAAAGATTCCTTAAGATGGCAGAAATGTAATGAATCTATATAATAAAAATAACCAGTTAACCATTTAATCACAAATCAATAATTTAAAAATGAAACATCTTTTATTCTATCTTTTTAATCATCGATTGAAGCATATTATTGTTATTATCTTAGCAACCATATCTTTAAATATAAATGGGTTATATGCTCAAGTTTTCGATTTTGAAGAGTTAAACAAGTGGGATACTTATAAAACAGGTCATTTAGAGCTTGCTTTAGTAAGTGATGATGAGGCTACAGACGGACAAGCCATCTTAATTAATACCCTCATAAGTACTACAAACTGGTGGGAAAGTGGAATGCAAAATGTTGAAGAAGGCCAGGCTCTCGATGCAGAAGCAGGAAGCCAGTACAAAATATCTTTCCAGTACCGGGCTGATCAACCAAGGGATATTCGATTTAATGCAAAAGAACGGCCAAAAGGTACGTATGGTTCTGATGATGTCGATTATTTTTCGGGTAACCTGCCACAGGCCACAACAGAATACCAATCTTTTACCTATACATTTACGGCAGCGGCAGTAGTTCCTTCTACCATTCATTATCAATTTCCCGTAGGAGGTGATAGTACACCTATCTATATAGATGATATAACAATCGAAAAGATCGGTGAACCTGTTGCAGAAAGTGATTATATCGATACCCTAGAGTATTTTGATACTTTTAGTGCTGGAGATCTGGATATGCAATTGGTTGAGGATACTGATGCTGTGGGTGGTACTGCTTTAAAGGTTAATACCTTGTTGTTAGAAGATAATTGGTGGAATGCAGGAGTGCAAAGTATCGAAGAAAAAGCTCCACAAGATTCTATTGGCAAAACATTTACGGTTTCTTTTCGCTATCGAGCAGATCAAACCCGAAGGCTATGGTTTTCGGTTAAATCAAGACCTAGAGGAACCTTTGGGAGTAATGATATTACACATTTTAGTCAGTATATTTCAGACCCCACCACTATCTATCAGGATTTTACGTATACTTTTACCTCAGAAACTCCAGATAATATTGATGCCACAGTACATATACAATTTTTTGTAGGAGGAGATGCAACGCCTTTGTATTTGGATGCTATACAGGTCTATGAAGTGACTGCACCGCAAGGAGATGAATTTTATGTAAATCCCCAGGGAAATGATCGTAATAGTGGTCAGGCTAATACTGCCGATGAGGCATGGAAAACACTTTCTCATGCACTGAGTGTACTACCAGAAGGAAGTACATTGTATGTTTCTGATGGACTATATGCCGAAAATGGGTTGGAGTTAAACGATCATCACGCCAATGCTGATAAACCCACTCGTATTGTGGCCCTTAACCCTTGGGAAGCAAAAATTAAAAATAGTTCTGAATTCACAGCAGTTCTAAATATTCGTAACTCCTCTTATATAGAAATTGATGGTATTGAAGGGTATAATGTGATCAATAAAGGAACAGGAATAGCTATAGTAGAGGGATCACATCACGTAACAGTCAAAAACTCTTATATCCATGACTGTGGATGTGGAGGAGTAGAAGTAAAGGATAGTGATTACCTTACCATAGAGGGTAATGTGGTACGTGATAATGCAAAGGGCAGTAATTATAATTGTAGCGGTATTAGTATCTATCATCCGGTGGCGTTTGACTCCTTGCCTGGATACCATATCATTATTAGAAACAATGTTGCTTTTGAAAATGAATGCAGACTTCCTTTCACTCCCGGAGGATTTAGCACACCAACAGATGGAAACGGTATTATATTAGATGATTTTGAACACACCCAAAGTCCCGCTGGAACACTGCCCTATCGAGAGGCTGCCCTATTAGAAAATAATCTTTCTTTTAACAATGGTGGAAATGGTATTAAAGTATATCTGGCTTCTAATGTTACGGTTAGAAATAATACGCTTTGGCATAATAACTATGTGCTTGAAGAATATTTCAATTTTTTTGGTGACCTAAGCTTACAAAATGTCCTTGGTGATGTCAATGTTTATAATAATATCGTCGGAAAAGCATTTGGCCAACAAGGTTCAGCCTTCTATCTCAGGGGTAATGCTGCAATTAGCATTGCAAATGTTGAAAATAATGTTATTGTAGGGAGAACACTATATGAAGAAGTGCTTCCTAATTTAAATAACAATCAATTAATAACCGAAGATAGGCAGTCTTACCCAAAATTTGCACAGATTTTTCCTGATAATATATCCATTACAGGGATAGAAGAATTTAAATCATATTTTGGCCTTCGAGATACGAGTCCGGCATTAAACTCGGGAGAAAACAATAATGCTCCTGACAGTGATCTTAACGGAATAGCGCGCCCTATCGATGCTATTGTCGATATAGGTGCTTATGAAGGGATTACCGAAGGTATAGGGCCACTCCCTGAAGATGAAGTGCAGATTGCGGAAGCTCAAAGTTCAGCAATAACTATTGATTTAGATGGAGAAAGAGAGGGAGCATATTTTGGTATTCATTACATAATTAATAAATATGCTGTTAATACTATAACTGCAGCCGATCTCGAAGCAAACTGGACAAGTATGTGGGATGACGATTATTTATATCTACATGTTAACGTTGTAGACGATCAGCTTCAAAACGATTCCGTTTCAACGTTAGGAGACGATGCTGTAGAAATCTATATCGATTCTGATAATTCAAAGGATATCCAATTTGATGATAATGATTTTCACTATATAGTAGGCTGGGACAACAATAATAGGGTAGAAGAACTACTTCGTGGAGATACCACCGGAGTTGAAGCGGCAACAAGTAATACGATAGATGGCTATAATGTGGAGGTTAAAATACCTTGGTCAACCCTGAATCTGCAAGCACAAGATACATTGGCCATAGGGATAGACATTCATATTCTGGACGATGATGATGGTGGCGAAATAGACAACAAAGTGATGTGGCAGTCACAACAAAGTGATGTAACCCCTGATTTATTTGGCAATCTAAGGCTCATTGAAGTGATTCCACCTGCAATTATCAACAAGGTTCGAAACAAACCTGTTATAGACGGGATTCGTGAAGATATCTGGAATTCTTCAGTACTACTAACTGTAAATAAAGAAATACAACCAACTGTTACAGATACTACTGATTTATCTGCTACGTGGAGTTCTGTATGGGACGAAGACAAACTTTATTTTTATATATCCGTTCAGGATGACGATCTACAAAATGACTCTCCTAACTGGTACGAAGATGATGGCGTCGAAATTTACATAGATGCAGATAATTCTAAGAATCAATTTTATGATGATAATGATTTTCAGATAACTGTTGGATGGAACGACGGGAACACTATTGTTGATACCAAAGGAAATCTGGGAGAAGGTGCGGTTGCCTTTGTTTTGGATACAGAGAAAGGATATGATGTTGAGGTGTCTATCCCCTGGAGTGCTTTAAAAGTCACCCCACAAGAAGGATTGTTCACCGGCATAGATATTCATGTGATTGATGATGATACAGGAGGTGGTAGAAGTGGAAAATTGGCTTGGTTTACAGATATAGATGAATCCTACCGAAACCCAGCTTTGTTTGGTATTGGGTATTTAAATGGTATCGCCTTAACAGGTAAAGAAATTCCAGGAAAAATAGAGGCAGAACGCTTCGACAAATTAACCGGCCAAGCAACAATAACACCGTCTATGGATGATGAAACGGATGCGTTAACTAATATAGGATTTAAGGATACGATTGAATATGAAGTTATGGTAGAAAAAACAGGAATGTATAAATTCACTTATAGGCTTTCCAATGAAAGCAGAATTCCCTTATTCTTTATTGTGAAACAAGGAGAAAACGAGTTGCATAAAGTGGTTTCTTATAGTATTCCTAGAGGACAATGGGGAGAGGTTGAAGCCTATGCATACCTTCTGGAGGGTATACAAACTATTACAGTATATTCTAAAGGAAAGAACTGGAGGCTAAATTGGTTGAACACAGAAATTGTTGATATGAGTTTACCGGGTCAGATATCGGCTGCTGCATATTCTGAAAAACAAGGATTAGTATTAACAAAGCCTTCAAGTGCAACAGATCCAACAACTACTATAAATTTTGTAGGTAATACCCCCTCTGTTTCTTATCCTGTTTCGGTAACTCAATCAAGTACTTATAAAATTACTTACTACGTTCGTTCGTTGTTTGGGGCGGCTACTTTGAAGCTAGTATCAGGTGAAGAAGAATTACATTCTTTAGTTATCAATAAGGATAAAAGAAACCCTAGACAATGGCAAGAAGTAACAGCTTACGCAACACTGAATCAGAGTAGCCAAACATTAGAACTTGTTGGTAACCCTGGATTAAGTATACGATGGTGGAAAGCTGAACTTTCAGAAAATGACCCAAACGAAAACGGTAACACTCCAAAACAAATTGAACCTAAAATGCAAGTCAGTCCTAACCCAACGAAAGGTCAAGTGCAACTTCTTATTCCTGAAGAAAAAGTGATCAACATAAAGGTTTATGATGTTTATGGTATATTGCGCAAACAGTTTCCTATAAAAAATACCTGGAATAATACTGTGGATTTTACAACATTAACCAATGGTTTATATTTGATTAAAGTACAAACAGAGAGAAAAGTCTTTCAACAGAAAGTAGTATTGGAAAAATAATAATAGCTAAAAAAATAAAATATGTAAAAAATCTGATTAACCTAAAATTCAATAATTTTAAAACGACCATTTTTGTTAAAGCCCCTAGATAAATGGAATTTTAAATAACCTAAATACGAATATTATGAAATTTTTTTTTAACCTTTTTAGATTCACAAATTTAGCGCTCATTTTCCTGCTATTTTCATCAGGATTATGTCAGGCTCAAACAAACATAAGCTGGGTCGATGAAAATGTAGCACACCCTATAGATGGTAACCTGAACTATGGTTATAGTACATCAGTGACTACAAATAATGGAGATATTTATTACACTTATGTAGGAAGTGATGAAAAAATCTATGTAGGAAAGAAACGGAATGGAACGGATAATGTCTATGCGGTGATGACAAGTTTACAATCAAATGATTTTCATACCAAACCATCTATTGCAATCGACAAAAACGGATATATTCATCTTACAGGTGATGCACATAACCAAGATTGGAAGTATTACATATCTAACGAACCCTATAACATTTATGGCTGGACTCGAAAATATCCACCTGGTCAGAGAGTTACTTATATGGAATTTTATAAAGATCGTGATGGTGAATTATACACGCTTTTTAGAATGAAACTTGGTAACGCTTCAGAAGATCATGTAGGTACAATGATGAAATATAATGCTGATAATGATACATTTACTCTTTTGGGTAGCACAAACTATACCCCAGACGGCCCTGTAGTTAAAGCAATTGTATATGGTCTTGACGGAGGCGGTTTCGGTTGTGCTTATCAACAGCCCAGACCACGAATATTCTTTGATAAAAACAACAGAATGCATTTAACAGCGTCTGTAATAGATCCTTGTTATACAAATGGTAACAGTGGATATGACAGACAAACTCATGTAATTTATGCGTACTCGGATGATGGCGGAAATACTTTTAAAAAGCCTGGAGGTGCTAATATTTCATTACCGTTAACGGTAGACAATGCTTCTGTAGTAGTTGCAAGGTCTTCACAGCAAGATATTTTACCAGAAAGTCATGTGGGAGCACTGGATAGCAATACTCCGGTGGTTAGCTATAGGACAAGCAATGGAACTGCATATGGAAAAAGGTGGAACGGGTCCTCCTGGGTTAATCTTGCATTACCAGACGATAGTTCTTCATTGTTTTTAACAAATAGAGATGGTGTAATTGCTTGGTACCATAAATACCAAACCGGTAATGCGCGATTTAACTTGACTAATGATGGTGTTAATTGGACCTCAGTAAACGCCCCTGGAGGTGGAACAAATAATCGTTATAATGAAGCAATTGATCACCAATATTTTGAAGAAACAGGTGATGTGAGGATTCATTTTAGTTATTATACTGGCAGTGGTCAAAGTTGTGAAACTCATACTTTTGATACTTCGGATCAAGTGAATGCTTTGTCCGATGGCGGTGGTGGAGGGCTAGACGACATTGTGTCTGTATCTTCGCCAACTTCAGTAAACCCAGGCAACACAGTTTCTGTGACTGTGGAGTATGAAGCCTCTACGAATAGAGATGTAGTGGTCATTTTTCAAAAAGATACACCAGATTTCGATAATTATGGAGAAGCTCGGACAAGCGTTAATTCCGGAACGGGCACATTAACCATAGAGGTACCTATAGACCCAGATACACCTTTGGCCAATGATGCTTATCAATTTCAAACATTTATAACATCTACAAGTGCAGGCTGGCCAGGATTTGATAATATAACACTTAAAGATGTGGATGCTGTGTCTGACGGTGGGGGACCCCCTCCTTCAAGTAATAATGTTGTCGTGAGAGCACGAATGATAAACGGGGCTTCTGACCAACTTCAGCTAAAAAATAACGGAGAGACTAAAAATACCTGGACAGTTACAGGAAACAGCTTTGCCGATTATTCATATAGTTTAACTGAAATAGGAGAAATAAGACTTTATTTTCCTGATAATGGAACCGATATGGAAATAGATTGGATTGAAATAGAGGGTGCCAGATATCAAGCAGAAGACCAACAAACCAATACAAGTGCCTATGAGAATGGATCATGTGGTGGGGATTTTAGCCAATTGATGCATTGTGAAGGATACATAGATTTTGGAACATTAGGAACGGATCCTGGAAATGGGTCAAGTGGTAACATCGTAGTCAGGGCCAAAGGAAGTTGCGGAAGTGAAATCATGGAGTTGAGAATCAATAACACCAGTGTTTTGAACGAAACGGTAACCACAAATTATGCGGACTACACATATTCTGGATATTCTGGTGGAACCATTACGGTGCATTTTTTGAATGATGGAAATAGTGGTTGTGATAAAAACTTGTATGTAGATTACATCACCGTATGTGGAAATCAAATTGAAAGTGAAAGTTCGGGAGTTACACAATCAAGCAATTGGACTAATGGAGATAAGCAAATATTGTTTACGAATGGTAATAATAACTACGGTGACCCCGGATGTACAAGTAGCGCTAAGCAATTCAGTATAACTTCTATAAATGAGAGTACTGCTTTAAGTGCATTTCCTAATCCTCTGAAGAGCGGCAGATTAACTATTAATCCAAGCCCGACAAACGGTGTCGAATCAGAGATTATTATAGCAGATCTAAAAGGAGTTATAGTTTATAAAAAAGTAATCAGGGGACCTGCACCTCTAGAGTTGAATGCTGATATATTTAAAAGAAACGGAATGTATTTGATAGTTGAAAAAAAGAAAAATCACCAGATGGTAATGCAAAAATTAATCGTTAATAGAAAGTGAGCGTGTTTTGGTACAACCCGTTAATTTTAATATGAATATTATCATTTTTTGATTTAAATAATTGAAAATAAAATGCCAAGTGAGAGTAATTATATTCTCACTTGGTTATTTTTAAGCTTTACAAATTATATCCTAATCTAAACTGTTATGGTGACATGTAGTTGTCAAAGTCGATTTTTAAAAGATGAAATATTTTTAAAACTATTTTAGTATATATTTGTTAAAGGCTAAATTGTAATGAAGAAAAGACAAGTCTCCTTAAAAGATATTGCGAATGAAGTAGGAGTTTCTATCGCTACGGTATCGTATGTTTTGTCTGATAGAAAAGATAGCAGGGTTAGTGAAGCAATGGCAAAAAAAATAAAAGAAGTTGCTAAGACACTAAATTATCAGCCTAATAAAATTGCACAAAGTTTAAAAAGCGGTAAGACTAATACAATTGGCCTGATAGTTGCAGATATCTCTAACCCATTTTTCGCAAATATTGCGAGAATTATCGAGGATGAGGCTACAAAATTAAACTATACCGTAATTTTTGGTAGCTCTGATGAAAAAGCGGAAAAATCATTACATTTAATAGATTTTCTCTCTAGCAGACAGGTAGATGGCTTCATTATAGTTCCCTCTGAAGGTACCGATAATCAAATTATTCAACTAAAACAACAAAATATTCCTTTAGTACTTATTGATCGATATTTCCCTAATATTTCTACAAACCATGTGATAATTGATAATTTTGAAGCTTCTGGAAAGATTGTAAACGAGCTCATTGCTTCAGGATATAAAAGAATAGGAATGATTGCATATTCTAACCCTTTATTTCATATGAGAGAAAGGATAAGAGGATATCAGGAAACAATTCAGAATCATTTTGGTAATAATATATCTCCAAATCTGGTAGAAATCGATTTTAATGATAGTAGAAAACAAGTATGTACAGCGATTGATGGTCTATTGGCAGGAGAAAATCCTATAGATGCTATTTTTTTTGCTACAAATACCTTAGCTATTCTGGGGCTAAAGTATATAGATGAACTTAGCTTAAGAGTTCCTGACGACATCGCGATAGTAAGTTTTGACGAGGGAGAGGCCTTCGATTTTTATTATTGCCCCCTCACACATATCAGACAACCCTTAGACGAAATAGGAAAGAAAGCGGTACAAGTATTAACCCAGCAAATAACACAACCTGATATGGGAGAAAAGCAAATATGCCTAAAAGCTGATCTCATAAAAGGAAAATCCTCTATTAGGCGATAATTTTCTTCTTATTTATTTCCTAAAAAGTTAAGGAATTACTAAAAATTTATTTTTTTGTTTAAACGATTAAGCATATATTTGAAAAACATCTTTTCGAAAGAGATACTAATAACTTTCGGTTAATGTAAACCGATACTGGTTATAAAAAAAATGCTATGACATATAAGAACAATTTCCCAAAAATTGGTATACGACCCATAATTGATGGTAGATTAGGAGGGGTAAGGGAATCTCTGGAAGAAACTACCATGAATATGGCAAAAAATGTAGCCAGACTTTATGAGGCGGAGTTAAAATATCCAGATGGAAGTCCCGTAGAATGTGTAATTGCAGATACTTGTATTGGTGGAGTCAAAGAAGCTGCTGACTGTGCAGAGAAGTTTAAAATGAAAAATGTAGGAGTATCCCTTTCGGTGACCCCATGTTGGTGTTATGGAACTGAGACCATGGATATGGACTCAGCAATACCGAAAGCCATTTGGGGTTTTAATGGAACCGAAAGGCCCGGTGCAGTGTATCTGGCTGCTACGTTGGCGGGCCACAATCAAAAAGGACTACCTTCCTTCGGTATTTATGGTAGAGACGTCCAGGACTTAGGTGACCAAACGGTCCCAGACGATGTAAAAAGCAAGTTATTGCAGTTTGCTAAAGCCGGGATAGCGGTTGCTTTAATGAAAGGGAAATCATATTTGGCAATTGGTAGTGTTTCTATGGGAATAGCTGGTTCTGAGATCGATGCAGATTTTTTTCAGTCATATCTAGGAATGCGTAATGAATATGTAGATTCTACAGAAGTTCTGAGAAGAATCGAACAAGAAATTTATGATCTAGAGGAATATCAAAAAGCCCTTTCTTGGACAAAAGTGAATTGCGTTGAAGGAGAAGATTTTAATGAGCTCGAAAAGCAAAGATCTCGTGAACTTAAAGATAATGATTGGGAATTTGTTGTTAAGATGACATTGATTATTCGCGATTTAATGGAAGGTAATACTACATTATCCAGAATGGGGTATTCAGAAGAAGCATTAGGTCATAACGCCATTGTTTCTGGGTTTCAGGGACAACGCCAATGGACAGATTTTTTACCTAATGGGGACTTTTCAGAGGCTATATTAAATTCATCTTTCGATTGGAATGGAATTCGAAAACCATATATGGTAGCAACAGAAAATGATTCTCTCAACGGAGTTTCCATGCTGTTTAATTATTTGCTCACCAACACGGCACAAATTTTTGCTGATGTACGAACTTATTGGAGCCCTGAAGCAGTAAAAAAAGTGACAGGCTGGCAACCCATAGATCAAGCTAAAAATGGGTTTATTCATTTGATAAATTCAGGATCTGCTACACTTGATGGATCAGGGCAACAAAAAATTGATGGAGAGCCGGTTATGAAGCCTTTTTGGGAGATTACAGAGCAGGAGGTGCAGGATTGTCTAGATGCTACTCAATGGTATCCGGCTGATTTGGGATATTTTAGAGGTGGAGGTTACTCATCCAATTTTCTTACGGAAGGCGGAATGCCTGTTACTATGTGCCGTCTTAATCTTACAAAGGGGTTAGGTCCAACATTACAAATAGCTGAAGGGTGGACTATTGATTTACCAAAAGAAGTTCATTCCGTTTTAGATGTTAGGACAAATAGAACATGGCCCACCACATGGTTCGTTCCTAATCTTACAGGTTCAGGTGCTTTTACAGACGTATATTCTGTGATGAATAATTGGGGGGCAAATCATGGAGCGATTAGTTATGGTCATATTGGTAAAGATCTTATTACCCTAGCATCAATGTTAAGAATTCCTGTTTGTATGCACAATGTTAAAGAACAGGATGTTTTTAGGCCATCAGCTTGGAATTCTTTCGGGATGGATAAGGAGGGATCTGATTATAGAGCCTGCCAGACTTATGGAGCCCTTTATAGATAAAGTGTAGAATAAAATATTAAAATAAAAAAGATTGAATCTCTTCATTTTTCAATCTTTTAGTTGTATTAAAGAAAATGAATTGATGAGTGCTATTAATTATGTTATTGGGATAGATTACGGAACGGCTTCTGTTAGGAGTGTAATAGTAGATGCAAATAATGGAAATGAATTAGCCTCTTCAGAATTTACATATCCCCGTTGGAAAGAAGGTAAATTTTGTGATCTTTCTAAAAATCAATTCAGACAACATCCTTTAGATTATATAGAAGGTCTCGAATATACTGTTAAAAGTGCAGTACATCAGGTATCTGATGAGGTAAGAAAGAATATCAGAGCAATTTCAATTGATACTACAGGATCTACACCCATTGCAGTAAATGAAGCTGGTGTGCCTTTGGCACTCTTGCCGGAATTTAAAGAAAATCCAAATGCTATGTTCTTTTTATGGAAAGACCATACTTCGATAAAGGAAGCTAATGAGATCAATCAACACGCAAAGAAATTTGAAATAGATTATTTGAAATATGTAGGAGGTATTTATTCTTCAGAATGGTTTTGGGCTAAATTATTAAACGTATTAAGAACTGATGAAAATCTAAGGTCTTCTATATATTCCTGGGTAGAACATTGTGACTGGATGCCCTTTCTTCTAACAGGAAAAGCCGATATCTCTGAAATGAAAAGAAGTGTTTGTTCAGCAGGGCATAAAGCACTATGGTCTGAAGAATTTGGAGGATTACCTCCTCAAACATTTTTTTCATCATTAGATCCGCTTTTAGATCATTTTGTAGAACGATTATATGAAAACACTTATACAGCAGATACCTCGGCTGGCCAACTTAGCGCAGAATGGACCGAAAGACTTGGATTAACAGAAGACGTAAAAGTTGGTGTTGGAGCGATGGATGCACACATGGGTGCTGTTGGCGGTGAAATCGAGCCTTTTTATCTTAGCAAAGTAATGGGTACTTCTACCTGTGATATGCTCGCCATTCCCAAAGACCAGGCGGGTAATATATTGGTGGAGGGTATATGCGGACAAGTAGATGGATCTGTGATTCCCGGTATGATTGGAATGGAAGCGGGACAATCAGCCTTTGGTGATATTTATGAATGGTTCCAAAGAGTGGTCACCTGGCCTATTAAAAACTATTTAGATCAGAATCCTTCTGAACCTTCTGAAGAGGTACTAAAGAACATCATGGATACTGCCTTAGTAGAAATGAGTAAGGCCGCAGAAAAGCTCACGTGGAATGAAAAAAGCGAATTGTCTTTGGATTGGTTAAACGGTCGAAGAACACCAGACGCCAATCAATTGCTTAAAGGAGCAATTCAAGGTTTGCATTTAGGGAGCAACGCGCCTCAAATTTTTAGAAGCTTAGTAGAAGGCACATGTTTTGGTGCCAAACGTATTATTGAGCGATTTGTAGAAAACAAGATACCCATCAAAGGAATTATAGGAATAGGAGGAGTAGCTCATAAATCACCCTTTATAATGCAAATGATGGCCGATATTCTAGAAATACCCATAAAAATTCATAAATCAGAACAAACTTGTGCGTTAGGAGCAAGTATGTTTGCTGCTACAGTGGCTGGATTATACCCTGATGTTCGGGAAGCGATGAAGCAAATGGGGCAAGGATTTCAAAAAGAATATACCCCAAACAAAGAAAGGATACAAATATATCGTAAACGTTATGAAATGTATAAAGAATTTTGTGACTTTGTGGATAAATGATCCTATACTTGTGACCTTTTAGCTAATAAGATTATTTCAGAAAAAAAGAATATAACATGCCATTAATAGTACAACAAAGAGGAAAAACCCTTAGAGAAACGATACTGGATTGCAGGGGATTACCTAACAAAGATAAAGTAATTACAATCGATAGTGGATCCTATTTTTTTGATGAAAGGATACAACTAACAGCATTGGACTCGGGACTTACTATAAAAGGTAGTAAAGATACCAAACTTTATGGAGGTAAACAGATATTAAACTGGAAACCAAAAAATAGTAAGTGGTGGAGTGCGAAACTTTCAGGAGTATCTGAGGGTACATGGGATTTTAGAATGCTAATCGTAAATGGTAGGTATGCAGATAGGGCGCGTTTTCCTCAACAGGATTATTTGCTTCACGAAACGAATTTTGATGTTACTTGGCGTAGTACCTACGAGGGTGGTTTCGAGAGAGAGCCCACCTATCAGGAATTAACTACTCTCAAATTTAAAAAAGACGATATACCTACTACTGTAGAACCTAAAAATGCAGAAGTAACCGTTTTTCATATGTGGGATGAGTCTTTAGTAGGAGTGAAAACCATAGATTGGGAAGAACGATTGATTACCTTTTCAAATCCATCAGGTTGGCCTCCTGGAGCTTTTGCTAAACATTATAACTTTGACAAGCGTTACATCGTTTGGAATACAAAAGAAGGTTTACAAAAACCAGGTCAGTGGTACCTAGATAGAAAAAACGGAGAACTTGTTTATTGGCCACTAGATCATGAAGATATGAATTCTATTGAGGTCATAGCTCCTGTTTTGGAAAATCTCTTTGTAATTGGGGAAGATGATGGAGATTTGGTTAACAATGTGTGTCTGACAAATATGACGATTTCGGCTACGAATGCACCATTGATGAGTGGTGCTTTCGGAGCAAAATTATTTGATGGGGCCATATCTATCAGAAATGCTCAAAATTGTCACTTAAACAATTTATCGGTTGTTAATGTCGGTGCCCATGGAATTAAGGCATCAGGAGACGATCTTACGATTTCTTCTTGTACTATTAATAATGCTGGAGCGGGAGCCATACGTTTAACAGGTTCTAGAGCGTTGATCCATAATAATTATATACATCATGTAGGTAAAACATTTTTAAGTGCTATAGCACTTTATGTTGGAGCCACAGACCCTAATGTACCGGAAGAATGGAAAAAAGGTATAAACTATACAGATTGTACGATAACGCACAATGAATTGCACGATGTTCCTTATGCAGCAATATGTGCAGGAGGGAAAAATTTAAAAATCCGGAAAAATTTGATTTATCGGGCAATGCAAGATTTATACGATGGAGCAGGGATTTATATCACTTTTTGTAAAAATGCTTTAGTAAAGAATAATTTTATAAAAGATATAAAGGATTCGCCAGGAGCCGGTACCTCTGCCTATTATTTGGACGAAAAGGCCGTCGATTGCCAAATTGTAGAAAATGTTGAAATCAATGTTCCTAGGCCTAGTCATAATCATATAGCAAGTAACAATACGTTTAGAAATAACTTTTTTATAATTAAAGGCAAAGGTAAATTTTCAATAGAACGTAGTGAAGGATATATTTTTGAAAAAAATGTTATGATCGCAGAAGACGGTCTCGAATTATATGATACGAAAGCAATCAATACATTAGAAAATAATATATTTTTTTCGGGAAATGGAAAACTGATTACAAAAGATTTAGATAAGTATGAAGTAGTCAAAGAATATGAATTACAGTTAAACGGCAGTAATTTAAATACAGATCCTCTTTTAGAAAATTATGAAAATGGAGTAATACAATTTGCTAAAAACTCACCAGCATTTGATATGGATATTAAAGCCATAAATGTGTCTGATGCAGGATGTATATCAAAGATTATATAACCATAAAAAGCTAAGCGTTAATATTTTAAAATAAAACAGTAATGATAAAAGAAAATAAAATACCTACATCGAGTCTTAATGTGGTAAGATCCCATAAAAATCCAATTATTGCTCCTAAGGATGTAAAACCATCTCAATCAGATTTTGAAGTCGTATGCGTATTTAATTGTGGGGTTATACGTTTTGAGGGAGATGTTTTATTGTTACTGAGGGTAGCCGAAAGGCCAATTGCCCGTAACGAAAATGAAGTACGTACAGTTTATTTTGATCACGAAAAAGATGAGATTGTCGTGAAATCTTTTGATAAAAATATGCCTGGTATTGGTCTACATGATTCTCGTTATATATATACACCAGAACGTATTTTTCTCTCATCGATGTCTCATTTTAGAATCGCCAGAAGCAAAAATGGAATCGACTTTGATATCGACGAAACTCCCTGTTTGCTTCCTAGCAATGTTTATGAGATGTACGGGATTGAGGATCCTAGGATAACATTGTTAAACGATACTTATTATATTAATTATAGTGCTTGTTCTACAATCGGTGGAGTAACCACTTGTCTAGCAACTACAAAGGACTTTAGGTCGTTTACAAAGCACGGAGTGATCTTTACCCCTGATAATAAGGATGTTGCTATTTTTCCAGAAAAGATCAATGGTAAATATTACGCGCTTAACAGACCAATTTCGGCGGAATATAAGCTTAAAGATATTTGGATTTCTGAATCTCCTGATCTTATCTGTTGGGGAAATCATAAATTTTCTATGAGTACTCGTGAAGGCTACTGGGATGATGGAAGAATAGGATGTAGTGCAGTGCCGTTTAAGACCAAAGACGGGTGGTTAGAAATATATCATGGAGCTTCTAAGGATAATGTGTATTGTCTAGGTGGGGTACTATATGATATAAATGATCCGACAAAAATACTTTCCAGGTCAGAAAACCCTATTATGCTGCCCGAAGAAGATTATGAAATCAACGGTTTTTTTGGTAATGTAATTTTTAACTGTGGCGTATTGGTCGAAGAAGGAATGGTAAAAATTTATTATGGAGCTGCAGATACTTATATTGGATATGCAGAGGTTCTATTACAGAACATTCTAGACGATTTAAAATAAAAGCCCTATATATAATCCTAACTAATGATATATGATTAATTCAATACGAGCAATTTATTTCCTTTTTCATGTAGGGTTAGGTTGTGTGTTTGCCTTTTTGGTTCCTTACCTAAGCGCAGAAGGTTTTAGTGATTCTCAGATCAGTGCTATTTTCTTTTTAGGTTCTTTATGCGGTGCAATAGGAGTACCACTATTGTGGGGCTATTTATCAGATAGAATAGGAAAACCTCAACTGATTATAAAGATCCTGACCCTAGGAACATTAATAGGTAGTATACCATTATTATTTTTGAATAATTATTGGCCATTTTTAACTTCCTATTTTGTGTATTCATTTTTCTCGATAGGGATTATGGGTATTTTAGATGCAATCGCTTCTACATTAGCCAAAGATAAAGGCTTGGACTTTGGTCGTTTACGATTATTTGCCCCAGCAGGTTGGTTTTTCGGCTCAGTAGTTATGGGTGCATATCTTGAGTACTTTGACAGATCCTGGAATGATCCTGCAGTTATCATTGGTATGGTAACTAGCTTTGCGCTTATGTTCCTAGCTTCTCTGTTTCTTAAAAAGACAACTCTGGAAAAACAGGAAAGAACAAAAGTAAAGGATGTACTCAAACTTCTAAATAACAAAAGATTACTGATCTTTTTTGTAATGTCGTTTATTAATTTTATCGCTCTGGCTGCATATATGGGTAATTACAGTCAATTGATTAAGTCTTCGGGACATGGAGCACTTGTGGTAAGCCTTGCATTTGCAGTAGGAACAATTTCTGAAGTTATTTTCATGTTATTTTTTAACAAATTGAAAGCATGGATAGGTTTACATTGGATTATAATATCCTCTATTTTGGTAAGCATCGTGCGATGGTTGGTTGTTGCCAATACTGAAAGCGCCTGGATATTGGTAGGTATGCAAATTTTACATTCTGAAATAGGGTTATTTACATTGGCATGTGTATCTTTTATTACAGATAGTGTACCAAAAAAAGTTGTAGTGACCGCTCAAACTCTATTTTATACACTTACGTATGGTATGGGTCTTTTTATTGGAGGAAGAATGATGGGATCTATTGGGGATACCTCCCGGAATGGATATGTCAATATGTTTTTAATTTCAGCTGGTATTCATGTGATTCCTCTATTTTTAGCATTCTATAACCAATATGTTTCTAAAAAAGTAAAAACAAGTATGGTACCTGCTAGCGAAAAATCTTAAAAAATGTAAATCCAATGAAAAGACAACTTTTATACTTCATTTTCTTATCCTTTATATCATTTTCATGTAATAATAGGTTAGATACATCTACAGAAAGGATAGAGCTTGAACGTGAACTAGAGAACACTGAAGGAACACGACAGGTTCATCTTGACTTTCATACTTCAGAACATATTGAAGATATAGGGGCAAAATTCAATAAAAAACAATTCCAAGAAGCACTTAAAGCGGGACATGTAAATGCTATAAATATTTTTGCCAAAGGACATCATGGCTGGAGTTATTACGATACCAAAATAGGGAAGATGCACCCGCATCTTGATTTCGATCTTATGAAAGCTCAAATAGAAGCTTGTCGTGAAATAGGAGTGAAAGTTAAAATATACTTCACTGTCGGGTATTCTGATTGGGAGGCGAAAGCACATCCCGAATGGGTTCAAAAAAATAAAAGTGGCTCTAGCCTCTACTTAGAAGGCATCAAAGGATTGGGCCCTGACGATACTTTTCAGGGATGGGAATATTTAGAACCTTTTGGTGAATATGCGGAGAACATTTATGCTCAAGTAGAAGAGTTGGTTAAAAACTATGATATAGACGGGGTATGGTTTGATATTCTTAATACATGGAGAGTTAACTATAACGTACAGGCACGAGCAGATTATAAAGCTAATGGAATTGATATTGAGGATGAAGATGCCGTTTATAAAAGAACAATAGAAAAATATGAAATATTTTATAAAAAAACATTGGCGATTGTGAAGCAATACAGACCTGAAGCTTCTGTTTTTTGGAATGGAACCACTGCCGAATTTAATAGTAAAATGTTGTCTGATTTTAGATATGACATGTTCCGTTTTAATACCAAACTAGATTTAGAAGATCTGCCAACGGCCTGGTTTGGGTATGACGTATTTCCTTGGCGTTCAAAATATTTCAGTAATATTGGTAAAGATATTGTCGCTATGAGTGGTAAATTCCATACTGCTTGGGGAGAATTTGGTGGTTTTAAATCTAAAGAAGCACTCCGTTATGAAGTGGCATCTATGGTAGCTTATGGTGCTAATATTAATATTGGGGATCAACTTCATCCTTCAGGAGAAATGGATATGGGGACCTACAAAAATATTGGATATGCATTTGAATATGCTAAAAAAATTGAAAGCTATGGTATCGGTGGTAAGCATAAGGCGACCACAGGTCTCTATGTTGGAGGCAATAAACCAGCCTTAGAGGGTATGGTGGCAATGTTGGTACAAAATCAGATCAATTTCAATGTCGTAAATACCTTAAAAGACTGGTCAGATATCGAAGTCTTGGTATTGACCAGCGATGGTATATTAAAACGAGACCAAAAACGATTAGATGCTTTTATTGAAAGAGGTGGAAAAGTGATCGCACTTGGGAAAGGAGCTTTCAGGGATGGTAAACCAATACTCGATATAGGAGCTGATTATATAGGTGAAGCTACTTATGATGTAGATTATACATTAGTTAATGATACAATTGCTGCTAATGTAGTGCGTTCTCCCTATTTAAATTATTCCCCTGCTTTACGAGTAGCTCCAAGTAAAGATACAGAAATTTTGGCGCGGCTACGTGAACCTTATTTTTCAAGAACGTTAAGTCATTTTTCATCCCACAAAAATACACCGTTCACGCTTGAAGATGCCAAGCACCCCGCGATCATTCGAAATGGAAATATAATTTATTTTGCACATGACATAGATAAACAATTTAAAGAATGGGGGGCTCAAATTCAACGAGACGTGTTTTATAATGCATTTAATCTGTTCAGGACAAAAGCGTTCATAAAAGCAGAAATGCCCAGTATGGGTAGAGTTAATCTGTTACATCAACCTGAAAAAAACAGATATGTATCTCATCTGTTGTATGCTTCACCAATACAGCGTGGTGCTATTCAAGTTATCGAAGACATGCCACTTTTATTAAATACTGAGGTTATTTTTAATCTAGAGGAAACTATTAAAAGGGCGTATCTGGTTCCTTCAGGCGAAGTTTTGGAAATAACAAAAACCGATAATAAGTTAAAGTTTATAATTCCAAAGTTTCAAATGCATACTGCTATTGTTCTGGAGTATTAATTCTTATAATAAACAAACGTACATATTAACTTAACCTGAAACCCTAATGCCTTATAATATCCGACAGCAAAGGATGAATATAAAAAGAAGATAAATATAGGAACGAATACTAAATTTGAAGAAATGAGACAGTTTTTTTTACTGATTATCGTTTTAGCTGTTTGCGCGTGTAAACAAAAACAAAAAGATACGATCCCAAAAATAATTTTCGACACAGATATTGGTGGTGATATCGATGATCTGGGAGCACTTTATGCATTACATGTTTATGCAGACCAAGGGTTATGTAACATTGTAGCGGTCATGTCATCCTGGTCGATGAAATATCATGTCAATGGGATTGATGCGGTTAATACATACTTTGGTAGACCGGATATTCCTATAGGAGTTTATGAAGACAAATTCTTTGAAGAAGATGATTATACCTGGTTTGTTGGTGAAAAATTCTCTAACGATATAAATGCGGTCACAGCGCCAAAAGCAACCATTTTATATAGAGAATTACTCTCAAAAAGTACGGATACTAGTATTACTATTGTAGTTACGGGTAGGCTGAATAACATTGCCAAACTATTAAAATCTAAGCCAGATACTTATTCTCACTTACATGGTAGCGATTTGATTCAAAAAAAAGTAAAGGCTATGTATGTAATGGGAGGTTTTTATGATGGACAATCACAGGTTGAATCTAATTTTAAATGGGGAGGAAAGGGAGTTACCAAGTATGTGGTAGACAATTTCTCTAGGCCAATGATTTTTAATGGTGGCGAAATAGGTGAAGCTAAGCAAGGATACTCAACAGGTGACAGGATAAATCAGCTTTCTGATGATCATATTTTGAAATCCGGATATCAATATTTCTTTCAGAATCCGCCGAAATGGACAAAAATGAAACCTTCAGACACTATTAAAGAGTGGTCGATTTGGGATATTATCACAGTGCAGGTTGCCGTTACAGGGATTGAGGATTATTTTGATATCGTTGAAAAAGGACATAATAGTGTAGATTCTTTAGGCTATAACTCCTGGAAGAATACACCAGATAAAGATCATTCTTATCTTAAACAAAAAATGGATCCTAAACTTTATGCAGATTCTGTTATTGAAACTTTGTTTATGCAAGAAGCCAACGCCAGAAAAAAAAAGAATCAGTAAAGTGATTTTCCTGCCAGAAAATAGATGAGTTTCTATACTATTCAAATTATTTAGAATTTTCACTAAATCGTATTGCAATGAAAAGACAAAAAGCCAAAGTACCCGTAATCAGACGAGAATTAATTGTGCCGTTTATTATGATTACTTCTCTATTCTTTTTATGGGGTATTGCTAATGATCTCACCAATCCTATGGTTTCGGCCTTCAAAAAGGTAATGCCAGAACTTACCAATTTTGAAGCAGCATTAGTACAATTGGCTTTTTACGGTGGATATGCTACAATGGCCATACCGGCTGCTTTATTTATTAGAAGGTTTAGTTACAAAAAAGGAATTATTCTGGGATTATCATTATATGCAGTGGGGGCATTTCTTTTTTACCCTGCTGCTGCATACGAGGAATTCGTATTTTTCCTAATCTCCCTTTATATATTAACTTTTGGATTAGCTTTTCTTGAAACTACAGCCAACCCTTTTATACTTGCTATGGGTGATAGTAAGACAGCTACACAACGTCTTAATTTATCCCAGGCTTTCAATCCCGTAGGATCCTTGTTGGGCATGTTGGTAGCACAGTTGTTCGTTATAGAGGTATTGCGCTCGGATAATTATACGAAGCTGGAATACGAATCTCTCAATACATTTCAAAAATCGGCTATCAGAGAAAATGATCTGGACATAATTAGCTTCCCTTACATCTGTCTGGGTATATTGGTTGTAATCATTTTGATTGCAATTATATACACTAAGTTTCCTAAATCTAAGAGAGAAACAAATATTTCTCTAAAGGAATCTTTCAGTAAATTATTCAAGAACCGAAAATATTATGAGGGAGTAATTGCTCAAATGTTTTATGTAGGCGCTCAAATTATGTGTTGGACATTTATTTTTCAATATGTAGATGATATGAATTTAAAACGACCGGATGAAGATCAGCTTACTGCCACTTGGTTTAATATGGGAGCGATGATACTATTCCTATCTGGAAGGTGGATTTGTACCTGGTTGCTTAAATACATCGAAGCGCCTAAATTGATGTTTCGCTTTGCTGTAGCCGGTATTTGCTTTTGTGCTGGAACCATCGTTCTACCGGGGATATTAGGTCTTTGTTCTCTTGTGGCTATTAGCGCCTGTATGTCTTTGATGTTTCCTACTATTTATGGTATAGCTTTAAAAGGAATGGGAGAGGAGGCGAAACTTGGATCAGCTGGATTAGTCATGGCAATAGTAGGGGGTGCTTTAATGCCACCTCTTCAAGCATCAATTTTAGATTGGGGTGGACCTGAGTTTTCTAATTTGCAGATTTTTGGGTTTATATCAGAAGTACGATTTTCATTTATTCTTCCTTTACTATGTATCCTCATGGTAGGTATTTATAGTTATCGATGTATCAATAAAAAATAAAATTTTCCAAGGTGAGGGAAAGCCGTTATTTTTTTAACCGGAAATTCATAAACATCTCAAGATGTAAATAACCTGAATTCATTCCAATTATAGCGTAAAAATTTTAAAGTATTGAATAAATTCAGTGATTTAAATTCCTTAAAGATTATTTGTTCTTATTTAAGTTTTTTTGACGTACCAATGCCTCCAGAAAATAGTAGTCAGCATAATTAATAGGAACATCAATTTCATCATTCTTTGGTTTATTTCCGGTACTATGTCCTAAAATAAAAGGACTTTGGTTTTGTCTAGGAAGTAAATAGTTTTCTGAGTTTAATGTTTTTATTACGTGGTCTGCATAAACCCGATATTTTTCTTTTTGAGTATATGAAAATAATTCATAACAAGCAGAAGCAATGATCGCTGCGGCAGAAACATCTTTTGGTGCATTCGGAATTTTAGGATCATCAAAATCCCAAAAAGGGATACCATCTTCAGGTAGATTGGGATGACTAAGATAAAACTGTAACGTGGTTTCAGCCTGTTTTATATATGCCGGGTTTTTTACATACCTGTATGCCATGGTATAACCATAAATAGCCCACGCCTGACCTCTTGCCCAATCCGATTCATCGTTAATACCTTGATGCGTTACCTTGTTGATTGCATTTCCTTGTATGGTGTCATATATGATGACATGATAAGTACTATTATCATTTCTAAAATGGTTTTTTAGAGTAGTATTCGCATGTTGCTCGGCTATGTTATGAAAGATACTATCGTTAGATATTTTTGTTGCTTCAAACAAAAGTTCGAGATTCATCATATTATCAATAATTACAGGAAATTCCCAAACATCTTGATTCCAATCCCAAGATCTGATTGCTTTAACGTTTTTATTAAATCTGGAGGTTAGTGTTTTTGCTGTTTGTACTACGGTAGAAGCGTAGTTTTTGTTTCCTGTAATCTGCCAAGCTTTTCCGTAGCTACTGAAAATCATGAAACCGATGTCGTGAGTTCCACTGTTATTTTTTTCTTTTTCCATAAAAGCAGTCCAATCCTTAGCTTTTTGCTTGAACTCTTCATTACCAGTGAGCTGGTATATTTGCCATAAACTACCCGAAAAAAAACCACTAGTCCAATCAGACGATGATAGTTTTTTTAACGTATTAGTAGTAATGTCAAAGCTTCTAGGAATTCCCAGAGAATCTAGGGGTTGCTGGAGAATTTGCTGATAACGATATTCTAATAGCGAATCTGAAGATAGGATACTTTGCTCTGGTTTTATAGACTTTTTATCTTTAGTATTGCAGGATTTCACAATAACGAGGAGACAAATGATTATAGTAAAACTGATAATATTCTTCATTCTCTGAATATTTTTAGCGTGCAATGATAATAAGAGCCAGTCCGGCGACATATAACAATAACATAATGTTGAGTATAGAATTGGTGCCTTTGGGAGCTTTTTCGAATTCCTTCCAAATGTAAATACCCCATAGTGCTGCTATAACAGTGGCTCCCTGACCTAATCCGTAAGAAATAGCAGGTCCAGCCTTACCTGAAGCTATGATGCTGAAGGACATTCCGATGCACCAAATAATACCTCCCAAGATGCCAATAAAATGGTTCTTTGAATTTCCCGAAAAATAATCTTTATAACTAACAGGTTCTCCTAGAAATGGTTTTCTCATTAATAAAGTATTAAATAAAATATTACTAATAAAAACGCCTACAGAAAATAAAACAATAGCCGTATAAGGGCTAAGTTTTCCGGATATAGGTTTATGAAAATCAGAGAACATGGATAAGGCAACATACTTATAGAAGAAACCCATAAGAATCCCTGCGATAATCGATAAGAATAAGCCTTTGGTTGATACGCCTTTTTGACCTGAAGACATCTTTCTATAGGCATAAGCGTTCATTAATATGGCAATGATTATTAAAGCAACACCTCCAAAAAGGAAAGGGATGTTACCAATTGGGTTATCGATATAATTTACAATTACACCAATAACTAAGGCTAGCCCTATTCCTACCGGAAATGCTACCGACATTCCCGCAATACCTATCGCTGCTACTAGTAAAATATTAGCTGCGTTAAAAATTACGCCACCTAAGATAGCATATCCGAGATTTATCATATCTGCCTGGCCTAAATCTGTAATAAAACCTCTTCCGCCTGTTCCGAAACTTCCCAAAGTAAAAGCAGATATTAGAGACAATAATAAGATTCCGATAACATAATCCCAATAAAATAATTCAAATCGCCAGCTAGAGGCGGTCATCTTTTGGGTATTCGCCCAGGAACCCCAGCATAGCATAGTAATAACACAAAAGATTACTGCAATTACATAAGAATCGATAATAAACATAAGCTTAAAATTAAATCTATAAATTAATGTCGATCCTAAAAAAAACCGAAGGAAAAGGACATTTTGATGTTAATAAAATAGTTGAAAATCGTTACTAAAAATGATTAGTTATTATTCAAATATTTCAGAAATATACATTTTTAAGTTAAACGTTTAACCTTTTTTGCAATAAATTTAATATCTTTTCGAAAAAATAGAGTTATTAACTTTAGAAAAATGCACAAAATATCTAGAATGAATAGTTTACAAATATATGTAATGGGAAGTTCCAATACAGACATGGTAGTGAAAACAGAAAAACTACCTAAACCAGGCGAAACTGTGATGGGAGGTGTGTTTTTGATGAATCACGGTGGCAAAGGAGCTAACCAGGCAGTTGCTGCGGCACGTTTAGAAGGAGATGTTAATTTTATTGCCAGTCTGGGTGCAGATATGTTAGGAAGTAAAGCTTTATCCCAATTCCAAAAAGAGGGGATCAATACTGATTTTGTGATACAAAATAAGGAAACTCCATCTGGAGTAGCTTTAATAACTGTTGATGAAAATGGGGAGAATTGTATTGTGGTTGCTCCTGGGGCGAATGAAAGATTAAGTAAGAATACAATGGAACTTGCGTTGCAAAAGATTTCTTCAGGAAGCATCCTTCTTTTACAATTAGAGATACCTATTTCTACCGTAGAAGCAGCGGTGAAATTAGGATATCAAAAAGGGTTGAAAATTATTCTGAATCCAGCTCCTGCAGGAAAAATTAATACTGAAGTATTTAAATATCTTTATGCTCTTACACCTAATGAATCGGAAGCTGAAGAATTAACGGGCATTGCTATAAATGATATGGATTCTGTTAGAGAAGCGGCAATGAAGATATTTAATATGGGAGTTACTCACGTAATCATTACCTTAGGCAAAAATGGAGCATTTATTTTAAATGAAGAATATTCCGAATTGATTGAAGCCCCTGTAGTTAAAGCACAGGATACGACAGCTGCTGGTGATTGTTTTAATGGAGCTCTCGCAGTAGCCTTATCAAAGAATAAATCGGTACGGGAGGCAGTAATTTTTGCCTGCAAGGCTGCCTCGCTTTCTGTTACTAAAATGGGAGCACAAGCTTCTATGCCAACGAGTAGTGAAATCGAAAATTAAATTTCAAAATAAATAAACGTTTAAAACATAGATATTGTCAATTCAATACGCGATACGCTTCTAATCCTGAAACGGTTAAAAAATATGATACTGATCAATTACGCAATGAATTTTTGATCGATAATTTAATGACAAAAGGAAAAATTTCTTTTGTATATACTCATTATGACAGATATATTGCGGGATCTGCATTACCCTTAAGCCCTTTGAAGCTAGAAAGTATAGATCCGTTAAAATCAGATTATTTTTTAGAAAGAAGAGAATTAGGGATTATCAATGTAGGAGGAAATGGTAGTATTACTGTGGATGGAGAAAAATATTTTCTAGGTCATAAGGATGCACTATATATCGGAAAAGGAATAAGAGAGGTAATTTTTGACAGTGATGACGAAAAAACACCTGCTTTTTTCTACTTAAATTCTGCTCCTGCACATCAATCATACCCTACTAAAAAGGTAAGTTTATCTGAAGCCAATAAATTAGAGTTAGGATCTGTAGAAACTGCCAATCGCCGCATAGTGAATCAAATGATCATTGGAGGTATTATACAAACCTGTCAATTGCAAATGGGTATGACAGAATTAAAACGCGGTAGTGTATGGAATACGATGCCCGTTCACGTACACGATCGCCGTATGGAAGTATATTTTTACCTAGATGTTCCGGAAAACCACTCGGTATGCCATTTTATGGGACAACCCTCGGAGACACGTCATATATGGATGCAAAATTATGAAGCAGTAATCTCACCACCATGGTCTATTCATTGTGGATCAGGGACTTCTAATTACAGCTTTATTTGGGGTATGGCAGGAGAAAATCTCGATTATAATGATATGGATGTTGCACAGATAACTGACTTAAAGTAATAGGCTATGAGTATATCTTTATTATCTGGTTAAAGGTTAAAACCCTGCAATTTCATTGCAGTTACTTTAGTTTCTATAAATGTTTTAGTTTTGTTACATGTCAAATTACCGAAAGAATTCAAATTCAAATAAGCAATTTAAGTTGCCATCTAGTTTGGGCGACAAAATATCGTTATTCTGTTCTACAAGGTGATATTCAGCATCGCTGTCGGGATTTTTTAATACAGGTATGCGATTCTGAAAATGTACATATTCTAAAAGGCGTTGTAAGTAAGGATCATGTGCATATGCACGTTGAGCATTCTACTTCATTGATCATAAGCATATTAGTAAAGAAATTGAAAGGTCGCTCATCTCGTCTTTTGCCGCAGGAATTTCCAAAATTGAATAAGCAATATTGGGGTCGTCACTTTTGGGCTGTAGGTTATGGTGCTTGGAGTACTGGAAAGATAACAGATGAAATGGTTCAAGAATATCTTGAGCATCAAAAGGGTAAGCCCAATTCGGAAAAGGCAATTGGATATTAGAGTAAAGTAAAGAATTTCATTCTTTTGTTTAAAACTATGGACTGGAAGTCCATAGTGGTTTATTTCTATATAGTACTTTCTTTGAATTTATTTTAGTACTGATGACCAATTTGAAGGGTTTTATCTTGAAAACCTTTTTGCTAATAGGAAATAGTGAATCTTTATAATTTTAATCAAAAAGAATGCTTCTTCTTATTTTTAATATTAGTCAATTTTATATGCATCTCACAGAGTTTTTCGGGGAATTTTTTTGCGAGATTTGTTTTTTCTTCAGGATCTTTGGATAGATCATAAAGCTGTGGTAGCATACATAGTCCTGATTCAATACCTTTAACTTCCTGAATCCATTCGTGAGTACTGTATGTAGGTTCTATATATTTCCAGTTTCCATCTCTCAACGCCAGGGTATATCCTTCCTCAAGCAATAGGTTACTTCCGTTTTTTGAAGAACCTAACAAAGCAGGGAGCAGATTTTGACTGTCCATCGCTTCTCCCGGTACCAAGTTCTGACCTATTAATTGGGCAAATGAAGCATAAAAATCTGTTTGATTAATTAAGGCACTGCTTTGACATGGCTTTATGTGATCTTTCCAATATATCAAAGTAGGCACTCGTGTTCCTGCCTCGAATATACTGTATTTTCCACCCCTGTAAATACCACTGGGTTTATGATTTCCTAAAAGCTGAATGGCTTGATCTTCATAACCGTCATTGAGCACAGGTCCATTATCGCTTGTAAATACAATTATTGTATTTTCGAGCAGACCAAGGTTGTCTAATTTTTTAACAATCTCACCAGTCATCCAATCTACTTGTGTTATGGCATCTCCACGAGGGCCCATACTGCTTTTTCCTTTAAATCTAGGGTTAGGTAATCTTGGAACATGTATGTCATGAAATGAAAAATAAAGAAAAAATGGGATTTCCTTATTTTCTTGAATGAATTGAAAGGCTTTGTTGGTCAGCAGATCTGGAAAATCTTCATCTTTCCATACCGCAGACTCTCCACCTGCCATATAACCTATCCGGCTTATCCCATTTATGATGGTATTACTATGTTCTGCATCGGCTTGTTGCCGAAGTAATTCTGGATACTTTTTACCTGTGGGTCTATCTCCTATCTTTTCAGAATAACTTACCCGCAAGGAATCTTGTTTATCAAGACCTACAACTTGATGGTTCTCAACATAGACGGAGGGAACCCTATCGCCTGTTGCTGGGATCAAAAAGGAATAATCAAACCCTATTTCCAAAGGTCCAGGAGCAATTTTACCATTCCAATCTACATCGCCATTACCTAATCCTAAATGCCACTTACCGACGACCGCGCTTTTATAACCTGCCTTATGAAGCATTTTAGGTAATGTGGGCTTATCGGGTGGAATAATAAGGTTGGCGTTTCCAGGTAGAACTTCGGCATTACGTCTAAAGGCGTATTCTCCGGTTAGCAAGGCGTATCTTGAAGGAGTACAGGTGGCAGCCGGGCTATGTGCATCAGTAAATTTGATCCCATTTTTACACAATTCATCAATATTTGGGGTGACTACACCCTGAGCACCATAACAACCCACGTCTCCGTAGCCCAGATCGTCAACATAAAGAATTACAATATTAGGCCGGTTAGTTTTGACTATAGATAGTTTCTCATCATTACAAGAGCTTAAAGTGAATAGTGTAATGATTGCATAAACACTACCGATCAGTATTAGCGTTAAGGGTTTAAAAAAAAATAGATGCATGTATACTTTTTTTACTTTCAATTTTAGTCAAGGTTAAACTCATTCAAGTTTTAATATTTTTTTTCATAACATTTCTTTGTTATCGAGGACTCACTTTTGCGAATCGGTATTTTCAAGCTTCTGATAATATTCTTGCATAATGTGGAAAGCAGCTTTTTTAATTCCTTTGTTAGAAATGAGACCTTTACGGTTCCAATAATCTTGAATCCCCGGGAAAAAACGTCTTGGCGACCTAAAATCTTTTAATATCCACGGGGAAAGACCTGCCAAAAAATCTATATTCTTAAACATTCTGATATTCTGACGGTATATTTCTGCTTGAAATTCTTCTGTCCAGCGTTCTGATTTTTCCCCATGGAATCCCTTAAGCGCTCCTCCTCCAAACTCACTCATAATTAAAGGCTTGTTATAAACCGTTGACCATTTTAGAAGTCCGCAATCTCCATTCTTAGGATATTCATACCAGCCGCAGTAATTGTTAACGCTCATAATATCAACACTTTCGACCAACTTGTCTTTAATGGTTTTGGTATTTGTGTGCTCATTATATTCGATTTCGTGCAAAGCGGCACTCACAAGTCTCGTAGCATCAAGTGCATGTACCTTATCGATCAGTTTATTCAGAAAAACAGAGCGCTCAGGAATATCGGGAGTCTCATTGGCCACAGACCAGATAATGATTGATGCCCTGTTTTTGTCTCTTTCTATCATTTCAACTAGCTGACTTTCTGCAACGGAATATGCATGATTATTTTTCCAAGGAATCTTCCAATAAACCGGAATTTCAGACCAGACTAAAAATCCCAATTCATCTGCCAATCTCACCATATATTCATTATGCGGATAGTGAGCAAGCCTAATAAAATTACAGTTCATTTCTTTAGCCCAAAGCAGTAGTTGTTTGGCTTCATCATGGGTGCCAATCCTTTTTCCCTGATAAGGGGATTCATCATGAATACTGACTCCTCTCAAGAAAATAGATTTTCCATTTAATAAAATCTTGGTGCCTTTTGTTTTTATAGTACGAAAACCTATTTGATCAGTTAAAAACTCTTCTCCAATACCCAATTGAACGGTATAGCGCTTTGGATTCTCAGGGGACCATAATTGAGGTTTTGCAGCTAAAATAAGTGTACCCATACCTTTTGAATTGGTACGTATCTTTTTCTCAATTTCTAATTCTTCTATTTTAAGGAGGACATTTTGGCTTATAGGCTCTGAAAGTTCTACGGAGATACTTATTTTATCACTCTGATTATCATATAATTGTAAAGCATAATCTTTTATAAAAACCTTGGGTGTCTCTACCAGGTTAACAGAACGGGTAATACCTCCGTAATTCCACCAATCTGTGTTTAGATTGGGTACATATTCTTCCTTTCTGGTATTATCTACTGCAACTACCAGTTCATTTTTTCCGTCTGTAAATTCTTGCGTGATTTCAAAGGCAAAAGGGGTAAATCCACCTTCATGGCTTCCCAAAGGTTTCCCGTTAAGGTATACTTTGGTTAGATAATTGGCTGCGCCAAAATGAATAAAATAACGCAAATCACTATTTTTAGTTGTATTGAATATTTTTTTGTACCATACAACACCTTCATAGAAAAACAATTCTTCCCTTTGCGAATTCCAGTCTCCCGGAACATTTAAATAGTTCGATTTCTCAAACTTATATTCAACATAATCAAAATCCGTCGCTGAAGAATCATTCTTAAAGAAAGTACGTCGGTTACCCTCAAAACCAATCTGATAAGGATCTACAATTATCTCCCACTGCCCGTCAAGTGATACGGTTTTTCTGGCAGTTATGTTTTGAAGAAAATCTGTTTCCTTTTGAGCGTGTGTTTGTGAAATATATATTACAAAAAAGAATAACGATAAAAAAAATCTATTCATTGTGTTTCAGTATTTAACTTTTTAGTGCTTTTTTAGCTATTGCCTTACTTATTTTTTAATGATTCAATATTCTTGTGGCGTCAGTATTCAACTTTTTCACTTCAGCCAAAAAATCGGTATACTTATGATATTTAAAGTTTAATATTCCTTTATTAGATCCTTTATTTTCTACAGATCTTGTGCTATCTAACGGATCGTCATCCATGTATTTGAAGTGATGCCAGCCCACGCAATTTTTTGCGTCTAATAAAGCAAGAGTGTAGTTCTGATAAAACCATCCTCGGGTTCTTTGATTTGGTACAATCCATCCTGCTCCAGTAGTATTGGGCAGTCCCGAATTGGCAGCTTTGGTGTAAAACTCGGTCACCATAAAAGGTTTCTGAGTCCATACATCCCAGTTATTCATATGTTCTGGGTTAGGGGTCCATTGGTAATAGTAGTTAATAGAAACGATGTCTTGATAAGCTCCAGCTATTTCCATTACCTCTTTAATGTATGGCTGATCTGCGTGTAAGCGGCACCCCACATAGAGATGATTTGGATCAATTTCTTTGATAATGGGTACAACAATATCAAAGTAGGTTTTGAGCACGAAGGCAGAAAAAAGATTGAGGTGATTCCGGGTAATTTGATCATGAGAAATCCCTTGATCAATTAGCCATTTTTTTGCAGCTTCTTTTCCCGAGGTGCCTTCTGGTAGTTTGAGGAAGTCGTAGAGAGCACTGCGGTATACGGGAAGTTCATTGTCTGAAAAGTATCCTATTAAGTTTTTATCACCTTTTAATGTATCTAGAGCTTTGGCTTGCTCCTTACAGAATACTTTAAACTCAGGATCGAACACATGGATAGCTCCATAAGGATAGTTTTTGTGCATTGGAGCTTTATAATGTAGTTTTTTTTGTTTTGCATATTGCTGCATCCATAATAGATTATAGTAATAGGGGAAGGGATTTTTTGTTGTTTTATTATGTTCCCTTATCAATTCAACATTTGACCAACTGCCTGCACAATTAAATTCATTGTCCTGTAACAGTTGAATAGTCTCAGTCATCCATTTTTTCTCACTTTCAAATTGATGCTGAAATGCTTCTCGACTACGTGCTGATTTACCCGTGTAGATAGAATTTATACCTTTGTTGTAAAATGGATGGCCTTGCGGATCGAATAGCCACCAGCGACTCCCGATTTTTTGGGTCCTAAAAAACCCCGTAGGAGTTTGCAGTGGCGGTAGTTGGTTTAAATCCTTATTTTGCTCTTTTTGCTTTTCAATCCATTTTTCAGAAAGTATTTGAGCAGAGACCAGAGTATCTATTCTTTTGTATTCGTTGGTTTCTGGATTGTAAACATTTGCTGTTACAGGAATACTATCTACCTTGCCTAAAAATATAGAATCCTTAGTTTCCAGAGTTGCAATGGTCTTTTTACAACCTGTGAAGGTCAAGGCATTTGCAATCAATATCAGACTCAACAGGTGTGCTTTATTACTGAGGGGTTTCATGAATTTCAGTATTCTGGGTTAAAAAAGGGCTTATATAGCGTTTGAGCGCTTCCAAAAAATAAAAATCCCCATAAATGATGGGTACATCAACCTCGTCTTGTTTGGGCCAATTTCCTGTACTGTGGTCGATTAAAAACCCTCCACATTCATTTTTGGAACAGAAATACTTTTCATTACTCAAGCTTTTGAGTATATTCTCAGAAGCTTTCCAAAATTCCTTTCCCTGATCAATGGTTACATAGGTTGAAAGTTCTAGTAAAGCCGCTGCATTGATTGCCGCTGCAGAAGCATCTCTAGGTGCTTTATTACCCGAAGGATCGTCTCGGTCCCAATAGGGAATACCATCGTCAGGTATTTGCGGGTCATTAAGGATAAATTGAGCTATTTTCTTTGCCTGATCTAAATAAGTGTTATTTTTGGTAAACCGATAGCATAGCGTATAGCCATAGAGCCCCCAGGCTTGACCTCGGGTCCAATCGGAGTCATTTGCATATCCTTGATGGGTCTTTTTATTCATTATTTCGCCTGTTTCAGGATTATATACAACCACATGAAAACTGCTGTTATCAGGCCTAAAATGATTTTTTAAGGTGGTATTGGCATGCGCTACTGCACTTTGATGATACAGACTATCACCGGTGAACTCTGTTGCTTTAAAAAGTAGTTCAAGGTTTAACATATTGTCTATGATTACCGGATGGTTTTTACCCCAATCACCCCAATCCCAAGATTTTATAGATTTGGCATATGGATTATACCGTTTCATCAATGACTTTGCTGCTTCTACAATAATCTCTTTGTATGTCGTATTACCAGTTATCTCGTAGGCATTGCCATAGGGGGTAAAAATCATAAACCCAAGGTCATGAGTGCCTTTGTTTGCTTTTTGCTTTTCAAGCGGAAGTAGTCTTTTTTCAGCTATCTCTTTCCATTTTTCTTCTTTGGATAAACTATACAGATTCCATAGTGAGGCAGCATAAAAACCACTAGTCCAATCTTTTGATTTAACAAATCGAATACTTTTATCTTTTTCCAAGATTCTGGGAATCAGGGTATCAGCAAGGATTTTTTTATCTAACTCCATATAGTTTTTTTGCGCCTGATCAACAATTTTATTTATGGCTATGGGCAGATCGGGAGGATAACTTAGCAGAATATCTGCCGGTATTTCTGTTTTACCTAAAAAAGAATAATAAAAAGAATTTTTAAACAGCTGAGCTCCTTGCAAAACCTGTTCCTGATATTTTCCTGGTTTAGGATTTATGAGCTGGGGATGATCCCATTTTTCTGGATCAGAAAGTGCAGTCACAATAAAGTCAAAAGCCTTGGAAAGTTTATTTAATATTTCAACTTTTTTTATTGTCTTTGATTGTAGATGTTGACTCATCTTGCTCAATTCAAAAAAAGCAAGCAAATTCATGGCGGAATAATCTAGTGCGTTGGTACGTGCCAGTTCTTCAGGTTGAGAACCATCTCCTTGGATCTGAACATTCAAACGATCTTTTAAAGCTCGATTCAATACTTTTTCTGCATTTTCATACTTCCCCAAAAAAATTGAAATAGAAGCGACTTGTACGTCATACCAAGTACCGTGATTGTTAATGGTTTCAGATTCCAGACGACCTAATTCACTATTTTCTAACCACTCCAAGTAGTCCGTTAGCCAATTTTTAACAGACTTCTCTATGGATGCCCATTGGTCTGTAGTATTCACGAGTACCAAGTGATCCATAAGCAGACCAAATTCTCTTGTCTCAATAATCCCATACCGCCTTCCTGTACTTTTACCGGGAACTCCTTGTGCATAGTTTAAATTTGGGTTCATCTTGGTAGTGTCATCTACAAACCACGCTTTGGTAATTTCAAGAGCTTTTGCTGCGTATTTTACCTCATCCGAATAAAAATAAGCAAGGCTAAGAATTCGTATTCTATTGACCATTGCTTTAACATTCTTGGCATCGGTAATTTTTCTAACCTCTGGATTTACTTGACCATCTTTGCGTATATATGGAAGTCCGTCAGGCTTCGTTGGGTCTGGCCACCAATAAATACCCATGCTCATATAATCGTGCTTGTCACCGCTGGAAGCAATAACATCCTTATCCATCACTGTTTTGGTTGTCAATTTGAGAACACTGTCCGCAGAAGTAATAAGCGCATTGTAATAGGGTTTATAGTATGCATTTCCTTGTTTAATTTTGGTTTTTGTGATTACTAACGCCTGATAGTCAAGAATCGAAGTTTTATAACCTGTTTGACCTCTCATAGAAAAAAGACTAAACATCGATAACCAGATCGTAAAAAAAACCGACAATATTCTTGAACGTAATCCAATACTCATAATGTAATTTGTTTTAGTGCGCAGACATAGTTTTTGATCGTGGATAGAGCCATTTAAATTTCACCTGGAGTAATCAAGCCTAAAATTTCATTTTTGCCAAGAGGAATTGATTTTTTTGTATAGTCCGGCCATTTTTTTTCTTCCTTTTGCATCCCGAAATTACCTATTTTAATTATTTCAATATTAGGATTTTTTGGTTTCCATTGTCCTGTATACAAATTTAGTTTGACATTTCTTTCACTACGATTAATAAATAAAAAAAGTACCTGTGCATTTTCTTGCTTTACTACAAATGCTTGTACTGCTTCCGGCGTGTCAGAATGAACTTGTTTTACGTCTCCTGTTCCATATACCCTCAATGTTTTTAAAAGTTGCCCGCCGGGATGATATCCGGTGTTATCTTTCTTTATTTTTCCATAAATAGCATCTGCCGTATTCCAGGCAAGCATGGCATCTAGCTTTTGACTTTCTATAAGCATTTTATAACATAAAGCATCAAATATGGCCCCCACATCCTTTACCATATATGCGGTTTCGCGATCAATTTTCCAGGTCCAAAAAATATTCCACTCATCTAACCAAAGCGGAACTTTGGTAAATCCGGCAGCATCAAGTTTTTTTCGAGCTTTTTGTGCTCCCTCCAAAAGATGTTTAGGCCGCTTGTAGATTTCTGAAATACTTTCAGCTTTTCCCCCGCCATACTGATGATAGGAAAACACATCCATTTCTTCAGGTTTTATTTGAGACAAGAAGTACTCTACATTACTCTGAAATGGTTCTCTGAATGCTGCCGCGACCATTTTTATATTAGGGTCTTTTTCTAACATTTTTTTTCTGCAAGCCTTGTATATTCTCGCAAGTTCTATCATTTCTGCCTCACCTTGGTATCCTCCTTCTTTGTCTTTTTCATTAAAAGGTTCCCAGTAAGTTACATTATAGCCTAGATGATTATTAACTATATCCACAAGTTCAGCACAAAAATCAGCATACGCATCCAGCTTGGTCATATTCAATTTCTTTGGGCTATCTGGGTCTGCAAACCATCTGGGCCAACCAGTAATAGCTATAAGTACCTTGGCCTGTGACGGGCGATCCGCCAATACTTTTGCTATTTTAGTAGTGTCCCAGGTTTTCGTATCAAATTTTAGCCAATTTTTATCATTACCCTCTTTGATCTGCTCTGCAGCATGATACCGTACTATGCTGGGATCAAGTTGTGCCAGAAGTTTTTTGTAGGCAGGGTCTGTGCTCGCCAAGGAAAGTCCCTTATGAAAATTTAAGCCATAGTGATCTTCTTTTGCTTTTGCGATCGTTTCTTGCATGTCGACAGTTATTTTTACCGTTTGTGCCTGGAAACATACAGCCTTTAAAACAAGTATAATATAAAGGGTTCCTTTTTCTAAGGGATTCATTCTTTTATTAATTTGATACGATCAATTGTTTTTCCGTCGCTAACTTTTATAACTAATAAACCTGATGGTAAACCAGATACGTCAAATTTAAAATTATTTAATCCATAATCTTTTTTGATTTTCCATTTTTTTAAAAACCTTCCTGTAAAATCAAAAGCTCTTATATAAAAAATCTTTTTTGAGTTGGTTGAGCAAGAAATAGTTACTAAATCTTTAGCAGGATTTGGATAAATATCTGTAATCCTTTTTTTAGTAGGAGGAAGATTGGATTCCAGATCTGTCGGAATAAATGCCCAATCTGTTTTGCTACTAGGATTGGTATTTTGCCCTAAGTAACCTCGATTGGTCACCCCAAGATAATCTTCATGCACCTTGTTTTTAATTTGATAATATTTTCCGTTTAAAATGAACTTCCATTTTCTTGTTTCGCTAGAATTATCTGAGGACAACCGTGGGGAATTATCACTTCTAGCGTAGGCAAATTTATTAAACGCTGCGTTTCTTAAATAATAATATCCTGTTTCATCACTAGGAATCACTTCCCAGGTTCTATCATCTCCGATATGGTCTGATTTAAAATATAGTTTATTGTCTGAGTTTGCATCCATAAACTTGGAGTTCTCCCGATTCTGTAGTTTATAAAACCCTGCTTTTGGTGCATTGTTATCCTCTGGAGCGGTCAAATAAAGTTCTGGCAAAAATCCTGTTGTAGTTTCTTTACTCTGAAAAATTACAATATCAGAGTCCTTCGTTATATTTTCCAACAAAAAACTAACCGAAGAATCCGCTGCTGTTATTTCTGCGTTTATGTAAGCTGTTACATCAATTTCTCTATAACCAATACTTCCATCTAAGTCAATAATCCCCAATTCGGGCGTTAGTTTTGAGTCTGTAAGTGCATTTTGCCATGTTACTTCAGTCTCGATCCAGCTGTCATCAGCCAAACCAAAAACAGAAATAGGAATTACTTTGTTACCATTATTATTTTTACCATAAAGCCTTAGTGACGCTGAAGCAATGGTATCTGTCAACGAAACATTGAATTTTAATAGTGATTTTCTGTCAAAGGTACTTCCATTTCCATTTTTTACCTGGATAGTTTCTTTGGTACCAAAATTTTTGTTCTTATCGCTCCCTCCTTTGATGTAAGAATCTGCAATCGGATTTAAAATAGTAATTCCCGAACCAGCAGGGGGATTTACTTTTACCAAAACACTATCGGTAAAACCACCATTATTTGTAGAGACCTGAATACTGGTAGTTCCCGGGGCAACCGCAGTTACAAGGCCTGTAGCATCGATGGTAGCTACACTGGTGTCTGAGGATAACCATTGTACACTCTTGTCATCTGCATTTTCTGGAGTTATCAATGCTGAATATTGAAATGTCTCATTAGGGAGCAGTACTGCCTGGCTTTCGGGGATGGATACTCCTACAACCGGGACTTCTGAAGAATCTCGTCCAAGCTTTAAATTGTCGAAAATCAACCTTCCATCTAAAGGGCCGTTAGAAAGTGACATGATTTCGATAGTACTAACTTGGATACCATTAATCTGTGATAAATCGGATTCGAAATTTCTTGTATATGTACGTAAAACAGAATCCCCGGTGAGATCAATACTACCTTTATCTATCTGCCTACCATTTAAATCAAGAAGTTTGATTCTAAGCTTTAAGTCTATACTACTTGCTATATCTATTCGAAATTGGCTATTTGCCGTTAAATCAATCGAAAAGCCATCATTAAAACTTAAGATATAAGGCTTTTCGAATTTATCCATGCCTGTATAATCAATTTGTAGCTGGTCGTTTTGAGAACGGGAAACTGAAAAATTGGACTTTACAGTTTTTAAATCGTCAGATATCAGGGTCCCAGTAAAATCATCAATTAAAAAACTAATTCCGGATTTGGCTGCCCCATTATTGTTTAAAGCTTTGATCACAATTTCTCCGAAAGAAGTCAACCCATCATTATCTATGACACTTAAACGGAAAACATGATTACCTTCTGCAAGCTCTAAAATATCAAGTACTTCAGACGTTGTGTTTGCCAAATTTGCAGAGGGGCCGCTTATTTGTTCCCATTGATAATTTACTATACTACCATCGGGGTCGAGAGAAGGTAACGAAATACTAAAAGGTCTAAAAGGAAGTGTAATTACTCTTTTAGCACCTGATTCTGCAACAGGAGGAAGTTGAAGACTTGTGTCTACATTGCCTATTAGTAAGTCATCTAAAACCAATTGTCCAGATTTGTTTTCTGGATCAAGCTGCATTAATTGTAGTTCTTTTACTTTATAGCTATTAATTGCACTCAACTCTGGTTGAAAATCGAGGTTATAATTCTGTCTTGTACCATTACCAGGAACATCGATCAAAAAAGTGTCAGTATCCACCTCACTACCCGCGATATCAATAAGTTTTACTCTCAGAGTCAGTGGCACATCACTACTTAAGTTAAAAGATACATTGGCATTTTCTGTAAGGTTCAACCCAGTTTGCTCCAAGAATTGGAGCTTAAAGATTTTTTCAAATTGTTTATTTTTATCTAAGGTTATAGTTAAACTATCGTTTTGTACTTCTGATGTATTGGAATCGCTAAATACCCGTACTGCTGTATTTGACCTTTCGGTTCCCCTAAAGCTATTTTGCAGTGATGTACTATTTATAACATAGCCTGGCAAATAGCTATAGGTATATACTATGACAAAATCCCGGGCATTTCCTCCTTTATCGTCGGTAGCTTCGAATTGAAAGAGATACTCTTGATCTGGCTGAAGATCAGAAACAGTAAGTTCATAGCTCGTTTCTGCTACCAATGTTGCGGTAGGCCCGGATAACTGTGTCCATTGCACATTATTAATAATTCCGTCAGCATCTGAGGCAAATCCTATAATTTTTGTGTTATCATAAGGTAACGTGATTTGTTGGTTTGCACTGGTACTCACAATAGGAAATTGATTGGTAATAGACCCTCCGCTTCTAGTAACAAAAAGAAGTACTTCATTGGTTCCCAAATTAAATCTGTTAGTATTGATATCAGACCAGTTGACAATGTCTTGAGTAAGTCCGGAACTATTTATTCTATAACGGTCTACTTCCTGTACATCAGGTTCCCAACCTCCAGCATTAAAATTCACCTCTGCACCTGCCTGACTTCTATTGATTACTACAAAAAGTGTTTTACCAGATGGATCCTGTATAGTCAACCCTTCCACGGCGGTAGTATTTGAAGAACTAACTGTCTTCACAGCGCCTACTCCAAACTCCCTTAAAAGTTTGACAACATGTCCGCCTGGATTATACCCGCTGTAGTTCGATTTTATTTTACCATAGATACCATCAACGGCATTCCAGGCAAATAGGGCATCTACAACTCCTCGTTCTAATAAATACTTATAAGCAAGTGCATCAAAAACACCACCAACTTCGTTGGTCATAAAGCCTGATGTATCCTGATTAAAGGTAAAATAGATATTCCATTCATCTAACCAGATAGGAGTATTAGTGAAGCCTGCATCATTTAGTTTTGTACGCACGACATCTACACCATTAGCAAAATTATCTGCACGATTATAAATAGTGTTAACATTCGTAGTGGCTCCCCCGCCATATTGGTGATGTGAGAAAATATCAATGTCAGTAGGACTTAAATTAGAAAGAAAATTATCAATATTTGTCTGAAAAGGTTCCCTAAATGAGGCTGCCACCATTTTTATTGTTGGATCTACAAGTAGCATTTGATCACGGCAAGCCTTATAAATTGTAGCAAGTTCTGCCATATCTTCTGCTCCATCATATCCACCTTCTTTATCTTTTTCGTTAAAAGGTTCCCAATAGGTGACATTGTAACCCAACTGAATGTTGACAATATTTACCAATTCTGCACAAAATAATGCATACTCGTCGATTTTGGCAGCATCTAGTTTTTTAGGACGATCAGGATCATTAAACCAACCAGGCCATCCGGTTATTGTCATTAATACTTCTGCACCAGCTGGGCGTTCTGCCAAAGAAGCTGCTATTTTCTCTGTGTCCCAGGTTTGATTGGTAAAATTGACCCAATTTTTGTCATTTCCATCTTTGATCTGTTCTGCTGCATGATACCGAACAATAGAGGGGTTTAATCCTGCTACTAGTTCTTTATAACTTGGAATTGCAGCGGAGCTAGGATTGAATGCCCTTTGAAAATTAATCCCATAATGATTAGCCCTTGCTTGAGAAAGCGTAGTGGTCATATCAGTAGAAATATTTACTATCTGAGCATTCACGAAAACACCTATAAATAGTGCAATACAATATAATATTGAATTTTTCATTGTGATTATGGCTTAGCGGTTTAACAAATATTTAAGAGGTTTTTAAAAGAGTTAAATAATTATTTTTCTCTGTCCATACATACTTATGTTGGGAACTATAAGAAAATCTCATTTGATGGTTTTAAATCATAGAGTCAAAGCTGTCAAAGTCACGTATTAAGCAACCATACTAAACTCTATAGAAAACAAGATTTATTGACTCTGTGAATAACCTGGATTTTGTGGAAATTCCCTAGTGATGTTAGCGTCAATAACATCTTGTGGTATAGGAAAAACTATATCACGATCGGTAATGGTAGGTCCGCCAATTGCATTGTGCAGCTGTACTCGCTCTACCAGTTTATTAAGTCTAACCAGCGTATATCTTCTATGTTCTTCAGAAAAAAGCTCTCTTGAGCGCTCGTCCAGAATAAAATCAATGTCTACATCGGCAGCACTAATTTCAGAAACGTTTGCTCTTATACGTAGTGCATTTATAGTAGTAGCAGCACCACCGAGATCTCCTAATTTAAACTGAGCCTCTGCCAGTAAAAAATAAGTTTCTGCTAGTCTAAGATATACTTGATCATTATAACTGGGTGCACCTGCGAGATTTTCGGAATCAGCGTAATCCCATTTTCGTGTACTTGGCCATTCTGCATTGTTTATCTTTTCATCCTGCCCCTGATAATCATAAAAAATAGTATCACCAATCTGCCTTCCTTCTGGGAGTCTGTCGGGATTATTTAGAACACCATAGCTTCTAAAACCAAAGACTCCTCCTCTGTGATCTCCATTTTCATAAAGTTCGAGACCAAAGCGGGTGATCCCTATTCGTCCTAAACCTCTTCCTCCATTTTCCACACTAACTCTTATCGAGCCTGATACACCACCTGCACGAAACCGATCGGCCCTGTTATGTATCCATCTACGCATGATATTTGCGCCTCCTCCTAGTTCATCTATTTGGTGCTGCATGACCCAAAGGGCTTCTGTATTACCTTCGCTACGATTAGAATTACCATCTAAGAACATATCACTATATGGAGTTCCTGGTTGGTTCGCTTTTACCCCATATCGTTCGGTAACTAATTGGTAAGGTCCATTATTTATTAGGCTTTCTGCTTTTTGCCTAGCCTTTCCTGGTTGGTCTGTTGCCAAGTATAACTCAGCTAAATAATGCGTGGCAACACCTTTCGAAAGTCTTCCATCTATTGGATTCAGTTCGGGTAAGTTGGCCTCTGCAAATAACCAATCCTGTTCCATTTGAGCACGTATTTCTGCTACAGGAGTTCGCTCATAATCTGTTCTTATATTACTACCTTGAGATTCTTCCAAAACAAGCGGCATATCGCCCCACAGATATGTTGCATGGCGATAGGCCCATGCTCTGATCAGGCGTGCCTGTGCTACGATACTATTTTTTTCTTCTTGTGTCCAGTGGATGTCGGGATTTTCAGCACGCTCGATAATAGTACTTGCTGCATTGATTGTTCCATAAACCCAGATAAATAAATCTCTGAAATAAGAAGCGGTACTTTGACTTCGGGTGTAGTCGTTAGCAACATTACCAAAAGCATTTCTAAAATTTGCATACATATTGTCCGTTCCGGTTATAGCGGGCGAAATTAAAAGACCGTTATAACTACCCAAAAAGTTTCCTCCGCGCTCTTGACGGAAGTAGGTGTAAAGACCGTTTATTCCAGCTTCAAAACCTTCTAAATCTACATAGAGGTTATCTGCAGATATAATATCTCTTGGTTCTTCTGTTAGCACATCTTCAGAGCAAGATGATAGGATTATGCTGAACAAAATAATTATTTTTAAATATTTCATGATTGTTTAATTTTAATAGTACTAATTTTAGAATCCAAAGTTCAGTCCAAAAATAAACTCCTTTTGTAATGGAATCTCTCGATCATCACTTAGTTCAGGGTCCAGTCCAGTATAACTGGTGATAGTTGCTAAATTACGCCCCGTAAAATAGAGTGTAAAACTGTTCAAACCTATATCATCAAGAAAATTACGAGGTAGATTATAAGAAAGTGTAACATCTCGTAATCTCCAAAAGCTACCATCTTCATAAATTCTTACCCCTCTGGGATTTGCATCTACATCATTTGCCCAATATTCATTAGTAGGATTTTCGGGTGTCCACCAATTTTTTCTTATAGTATTTAAACGTACTCCAGATTGTACTTGATCTCTTAAAAGTGATTGGTATTTGGTAAAGCCATGTGCACTATAGGAGAAAATATCAAGGCTAAAGTTTTTGTAAGAGAATAACATATTAAGCCCTGTCAAAAAATCGGGATCCCTTTGACCGATGACAACTCTATCGTTATCTGCATCTATGTTTCCATCACCATTTTGATCTACAATTTTAGGATAACCGGGTTGAGCATCAGGTTGAGCAGAATTTGCTATATCATCACCTTCTTGAAATATTCCATCAAATTGATAAGCATAGTTTACTCGTATGGGCTGTCCTATAAACCATTGATTTAGAATATCATCATTTCCATCACCATATAGTTCTCGTATCTCATTTTTTATGTAAGAGACGTTAGCGTTAATGTTCCATTTAAAATCTCTTTTTTGGATTACATTTGCGTTGATTGAAAATTCAAATCCTTTGTTTCTGGTTTTTCCGATGTTTTGTAAGATTATAGACCTGTTGTCTACCCTGTCAACTGTGATCACTCCGGCAACTGGTGAAATCTGACGGTTAAGTAATAGTCTTTCTGTATTTGATTCGTAAAATTCTAAACTTCCTGTGATTCTATTATTGAAAAGTCCATAATCTAAACCAATATTGGCACTGGTTGTAGATTCCCAACCCAGGATACTATTTGCCAAAGATTCAGGGGCATAGCCCGGTACAGTTGTTTCTCCTTCTAAATAGCCTCTTCTAAAGTCTGTAAGTTTTGAGAGTGTTTCGTAAGCATTAATGGCCTGGTTTCCATTTTCTCCGTAAGAAAATCTAAGTTTGAGGCTATTTACAGTGTTATTTTGTCTCAAAAACGCTTCATTTGAAATGTTCCAGGCTACCGCAACGGATGGAAAATTACCATATTTGTTGTCTTCACCAAATCCAGAGAATCCATCTCTTCTGGTTGTTAATGTGACTAAATAACGATCATCATAACCATAATTCAGACGTAGTAAACCTGATATGAGTGTTGTTTCTGCATAACTGTTTGAGGGAACCAGCAAATCTGCCTGATTGGCTTGGTAATAGGTTCTCACATCGTTTGGAAATCCTGTGGCAACCAATCTTCGACGGTCATCGACAGTGTTTTGATAACTATAGAGTGCGGTTGCAAAAATATTATGCCTGCCAAACGTTTTATTATATGATAAAATATTCTCTACAAGATGATTAGTTCTAAGTCTATTTTGAGTATCTGCTCTTCCTCGAGCCTCGAGTCCTATTTTTGTATTTTGGCCATAGTAGTAGGTAGCAATATCCCTTCCCGAATATTCTACACCGGTGTTTAATTTGTATTGAAGCCCCGGAAAAGGAAAATCAATAATTACGTAATTGTTAGAAAATATACTGTAATTTTTATCTCTATTAATAGCAAGAGTGCTTTGTAATGGGTTACCAAAAAAAACATCTTCTGGCCAGGGATAAATAGTTAGATCTCCATTTTCTTCAAACGCGGTAGTAAGGGGGTTTGTCTGACCTACTATTTCAAAATCAGCTTCTACACCACCTCTGTCAGCCATTGCCAATTGAGTCTTAGTACCAATGGTAAACCATTCACCTATTTTGGCCTCAATATTCATACGTGTCGAAATACGGGAGAAATCATCATTGACAGCAACTCCTGTTACATCCAAATATGTTCCTGATAAATAATAATTTAAGTTTTCATTCCTACCTGAAAATGAAAGTGTGTGTTGTTGCTTAAATCCGGTTCTTGTAGTGAGGTCAAACCAATCTACACCTTCACCTGCATCAAAAATAGCTTGCTCAGAATCTGTAATAGTACCAGGTTCGCGTGTATTTTTGTAATCGTAAAATTCTGCTCCTGTTAAATAATCCGGAGCGTTGCTTAGCGTTTGTATTCCGGAAAATCCGTCATAGCTAACTCTTGGTTTTCCTAATTTTCCCTTTTTTGAAGTGATTAAGATTACCCCGTTTGACCCTCTGGCACCATAAATAGCTGCAGAGGAAGCATCTTTTAATATTTCTATAGATGCAATATCAGCTGTATTGATTTCTGAAATACTTCCATTAAACGGAACATCATCCAAAACTATTAATGGCTGGTTATTGGCAGTAATACTATTTCGTCCTCGTATTAAAATAGAAACGTCATTTCCTTCTGCACCAGCAGAATTTGAAACAATATTGACACCTGCTACAGATCCTTGTAAGGCCTGAGCAAAATTGTTGTTTGGTTTCTCCTCTAATCTTTCTGTGGCAATAGAAGATACTGCTCCGGTGATATCACTTCGTCTTTGGACACCGTAACCTACAACTACTACCGCATCGAGTGATTGTGTATCAGGAGAAAGGGTAATATCTATTTTTTTCTGATTATCAACACTTATTTCCTTTGTCTCAAAGCCTACATAGCTAATCACCAATGTTGCATTTGTACTACTTACATTGATAGAATATTCTCCGTCAAAATTAGTTAGAGTTCCATTATTTGTGAGCTTTTCCAAGATATTTGCACCTGGCAAAGGCTGGCCATTATTATCTAATACTATTCCTGTCACTTTTAAAAGATCCTGATTCTGTTTAGAATTTTGTTTCTGAACTGGTTTGGCCTTTGTTGTCCTCGCTCTTAGGATTATCTGCGTACCCTGAAGTTTATATGTAGTGTTTGTACCATTAAAAAGAGTACTCAAAATAATTTTAACATTTTGTTTCTTTGCTTTTAAGGATACTTTACGCTCTAAATCGACTGATTTAGTTTTATAAATAAATTTAAACTTTGTAGAAGTCTCAATATTATCTATTACCTGACGTATCGTTGCATTTTCAACATTTATGGTAACTTTTGCCTTTTGTGAATAACCGTTCTTTGCGTGCAAACCGATCAGGGTTAGTATAAAGAATAGCGTTGTCAGTTTCATTTTTAGATCAAATTTTAGAACAGATTTTTTTGATCTGTTCTTATTCGAAAGTTTTTTCATATTTTTGAGTGTTCATTTGTGGTTAGTAAAATGGTTTTCTAATCACCTTTAACTACCGGAAAATGTTGCAGCACTTTCCGGTTTTTTAACAAAACAAGGTGATCGGTTAAATTTGATAATTTCAAAAATCAGATTGTTTTTTTCATTTTTCCCTTTTTTTAGTTAATGTAAATTTTGTTTTTTTTTATAGTGTACTCTATCTCATGAGTAGCATTAAAAAAACTTAGTATCTCCTCAATTCCAATATTATTGAAACTTGCATTGAATACTTCTTTCCCTAAATCTTTATTAGTATTTTCTATTTCTATATTGTAGCGTCGTTCTAATTTTATAAGGATATCATCAAAAGTCATATCCCTAAAGATCATCAGTCCATCCATCCAGGATGTATAGAGGCCTACATTTACTTCCTTGACCTTTATCTTTTTTGAAGATACCTGATAAGATCCCATTTGACCAGGAACTAAATCAGTTGAAATCTCTCCAGAATCATTTTTATTAATGAGGCTTACTGCTCCCTCTACCAACAAAACATTAAAAAAATTATCTTCCTCATAGGCAGTTATATTGAACTCTGTTCCAAGAACTTTTGTATCTAGGTTATTTGAAGAATTGACAATGAATGGCCTTGATTTGTCCTCTGCAACATCAAAGTAGGCTTCACCGATCAAAAAAACTTTACGGGAACCTTCTTTTGAAAAAGATACAGGGTAACGTAGGGTAGTTCCTGAATTTAAATTAATTTTCGTTCCGTCTGATAATTGTAATTTAAACTGCTTTCCATACGGTATATTAAGGGTGTTATATACTAATTCATCATTGGTCGATGAAGTTTTATAGGTTAATTGTTGGTTTTTTTGATTTCCAAATACAATGCCTTTAGAATCTTTAAGTTGTTTACTTTTTTGTGTATTTAATACTTCTACCATTCCATTACCTAATTTCAAAGTAATAAATTCTTCACTTGGAATTAGCACCAAATCTGTATCTGGTTCTCTGACGGTACTGGTTTTGTAATAAAATCCAATTCCGAGAAAAAATATAGCAATTGCCGCATATTTGATAATGGATCGAAATCGTTTTCGATAAAATATACTCTTATCCTGACGAATTTGTTTTAAGAGTTCTTCCTTAATTTTATTAGAATCGTAGTTGGTCATTATAAAATCGGCAGCATAATTAATTTTAACAAATTCATTAAAGGTGGCAAGGTGATCGGGGTCATAAAGATAATTTAGCAATACTTTTATTTCTTTCGCAGTTAACTGTCTCGAAACATATTTTGCAATTAATATATCTACCTTTTTTTTACTCATATATACTTAGCACTTTTACATATAAGACGAAGCTCTTTTGCAATACCCTAACATTTTTATAATTTTTTTTTAATATTTGTATGTTATTATGCTTAAATTATGTTAATTTAATAATTATAAATCATTCAAAACATTAAGTGTGACTCCTATTTACTCAAGCGATAAAGAATTAATCAAACAACTCAAAAAAGGAGATGAAGCTGCTTATTTATATTTGGTTGATAACCATCACCATAGATTATGTGTCTTTGCTTATAGCTTAATACATGATCGCTTTAAGGCAGAGGATATAGTGCAAAATGTATTTTTAATTATTTGGCAAAAACGTAATAAATTGAAAGATGATTTTGATATAAAGGGTTTCCTCTCTCGGTCTGTGTATAATGAGTTTATTGATCAATATCGAAAACATCAATCTGTAATTGCTTTAGAGAAAAAGTATATAGAGGCTTTGGATTTTATTTTTGAAGAAAAAAAAATGGAGGGCCATACGAAATTGATAACAGCTGTTCAAAAAGAAATACAAAATTTACCTCCAAGGTGTAGAGAAGTTTTTGTTTTAAGTAAACAAGAGGGGTTAACTAATATTGAAATTTCGGAGTACTTGAGAATTTCCATAAAGACAGTTGAAGCCCAAATTACTAAAGCATTCAGTATTCTTAGGGCGAAATTAGGAGATAAAATGGTAGCAATACTGTTTCTCATTTTTGGGTATGATAAAAAAACGTTATCCACCTAAATAAAATTAATTCACGTGCCTCTAAATTAAGTAGCATTTTTCTTAATTATATCTTTACTATTATTGTACTATGGGACATAGTACAATATCTGTTTTTTCAAAAAGCCATCAGGTCTGCACAAGTATAAGCACTGGTTTGGTTATGTTTTTTGTGTTTTTTGGGAGCGCCACAATTTGGGTACTCACAATCGTTACAGTCTCATATAGATAGTTTACAAAATGGCTCTAGTTTATAATTGCGTTGATATTAATTTTTGATATTGTGCTTCGATATTTCTATAATTCTTTATGGCGTTAA
>CANMLL010000001.1 GCA_947498775.1 uncultured Aquimarina sp. | reverse complement strand
GGCGCTCCATACGGTCGGGCATCTCTTCTGGGCGATGGAATATTTTAATATGGGAAAAACCCAGCGGGGACAGACTGGAAGCATCCAAGACCAAACCTGGATGCAATTTGAAGCAGTGGGCAGTATCCGATTTGTCGGAACGCCCCAAACCAGTGTCAGGCTTTAGCCTTCCTTTATGGCGGCTCAAGTTGATCTCACAGGTGTCCTGTATGCAAAGCAGATCACGGCCTGACACAAACTTCTTAAGGCGCGAACTGGCTTCATTAATTAACTGGTCTTCCGAGAATTTACCATTGTTCAGCAGACGGTAATATGCTTTCTGTTCCGCCTTGGTCGAAGAAATTCCCTGTATCGAAGAACTCGGGGTGGTGCTCAGTTTATTAAATAGGGCTGAGGCACGACCCTCAAGACGCTTATCGCCTAAATAACCTGAATAATCAGGAAAAAATGCCCGTGGGTGTTCTAAAGTTTTCATAACGCTAAGCTAAGCATATTTGTGGGTACACCGTAGCTACATGTAGACGGGATTCTGATATTTTAAAGCGTGTATTATTTATATTACTTAATCCTGTACCTGGAAAACGATAGGTAATGAATACAGTACACCTACTGCTTTTCCTCTTTGTTTTCCCGGAGTCATTTTAGGTAATAATTTAACCACTCTCTGCGCTTCTTTTTCCAATCTTGGGTGTGGTCCTCTGGCTTGTACACCAACAATATTACCACCTCTGTCAATTTTAAATCTAACATAGATTCTATTTACCCCAGACAGGCCAAGCTCGTTACCAAGTTCTGTATTAAACTTTCGGTTAACAAATTTCTTAACCTTATCACTCATACATTTCTTTTTTGCCGCATTATTTCCTGCACCTTCACATCCTGGGAAGATTGGCACATTTTCGATTACAGCAAACGGTACATCAGCTATTTCTTCTTCTTCTTCTACATCTTCTACCTCTTCTACTTCAACGATCTCTTCTTCTTGATTTGTTTCTGTAGATTCAATAATCGTTTCTTCTACCTCTTCTTCATCCTCTACTACATCGATAATTTCTGGGGCAGGAGGTGGCGGTGGAGGTGGTGGAGGTGTATTTAAATTTTGAGTAATTGGCACATCTTCTTCTTCTAATTCATCAAGATTAACCTGACCAATATCTATATTACTTCTATCATAAGTTTTCCACTCAATTCCTCTCCATGTTATAAAAAGCACAAGAACAAGCCCCAATTGAAGGAACAACGTACTTCTTCTACTTAAATCTGCTTTAGGATTTTTTTTCGGTTCCATAAATATATTACGTTATAGGATTGCTAAAATAGCTAATTTCTTTTGTAATTTCCAATTAAAGATAAAAATGTAAAACAAAAAACAAGTTTTTTAACTTTTATCTGGTTCATCATTTGATGCAAAAAAACGTTAAAAACGTATGCATTCATGCTAAAGTCAAGCTCTTTTCTTAAATATAATCAATTTATTTTCAAATACTTTCAATAAAACTACTGCAAAAATTATACCGCTTGTATTAGCAAGCATGTCATACCATTCGGGACTTCGATAATTCGTAAGGAGCATTTGCAATAATTCCATTAATCCTCCATAAAAAAAACATATTACAGACGATTTGATCAAACTTTGCTTAAAATTTTCGTTTCTCTTTTCGGAAAAAAAGAAAAACAAAAACCAAACCATTGTGAATATAAAATAAGCTAAATAATGTCCTATTTTATCACCGCCTGTTAGGTCAATTTTAAATGGTATTATAAATCTTGCTAAAGATGCCCAAGTAATCAAAATGGTATATAAAAGTAGCAGAGCAAAAAGAGTCTTATGCGCCAATAATCTCTTTATAATCATCTGCAGATAATAAATTGTCTATTTGAGATACCTCAGCTATTTTGATTTTCACCATCCAGCCTTCTCCATACGGGTCACTATTTACCAATTCTGGATCGCTTTCTAAACTTTCATTAAACTCGATAATTTCTCCTGTTAGAGGGAGAAATAGATCTGAAACTGTTTTTACAGCTTCTACAGTACCAAAAACCTCTTCCTGTTCAAGCTCTTCCCCTACGGTTTCTACCTCTACATATACGATATCTCCTAATTCGCCTTGAGCAAAATCGGTTATACCTACTGTAGCGATATCTCCATCAATTTTGATCCATTCATGATCTTTAGTATATTTTAATTCTGAAGGAATATTCATCCGAAAAAGTATTTAAATTAATTCTTCCGACGAAAATAATTCTATTTTGTTAGATTTTACAAAAACTAGCAAAAAAATTATCAAAAACCATTATCAATACCTTTTTTGATCCCGAAACCTAAACATCTTAATTCCCGAAGTTGTATCGTAATGTAAACCCGCCTCTAATAGTGGTTTGAGGGAATGCAGTAGAAATAGAATATTCAGAAAAGGTATGATCGTAAAAAAACAATGCCGTTAAGTTTTTACTTAATGCATAATCTGCGGTAAATTTTATCCCATAGATATCCTGCCCTGCAGTTACTTGAGTATTATCCAGATCCAGGTACCTGATCAACGTTTCGTTTTGTCGTAATGATATATCTGCTCTTAAATTAAGGTCACTTTTTAAGACTTGTTTTCTTCCTGCAATTCGTGTTGCAAAACTTAATCCTTTAAGTCTATATCCAAGACCAATAATGTATTCGTTACCTTGAATCTCTGTAAGCAAATTATTATCAAAACTTAATGACAATGCACGGTCTTTTTTCCATTCTGCAAGGATTTTTATCGAGTTTTTCATTTCCATATCAAACCTAACCAACGGACTGAACTGTTCTGTTAAATTAATATTTGAATATAGAATTGGATTTCTGAAATTCCCCGATTGATCTATGTCTCCTCTATTCTGAAATTCTAAATTGGTCTGAAACTGATTGATAGTATAATTAGCGCGATACCCATGGGTTACCGAAAAACGTTTAAAACGTCTCTTGAACCATTTTAGATTCATTAAACCTGTATATTTTATGTCCCAATTTGGTAGCGGAACATCTCTAAACGCGCCTTTCTGTACTTTTTCGGCGCTTGTTCCTGTGTATGCAGATAAGAATGCAGGCAAAAGCACTGCTTGATTTGTTTTACCAAATCCAATGGGGTATCGATATCCATTAGGTTCAGCTTGATCGCTTCTAGGCAAATCGGCAGCGGGCACGCCATAATACTCTGTTGCCAAACGATCTGCAACTATTTCTCTATTTTCTCTAAAACTATCAAAGGCCTCAGAACTAAACTGATCACTTTTCTTGAAAGCGGTATTAATAAGTAAGGTTGAAACAGTAAAATTACCAAAGGTATTTGGTGTAAGTGACTGATATTCTAGATCATTATTTACTCTATAATTTTCGGTATAGGTTTCAGAATAGTTTCTATTTGCACTGATATCAATTTTGAGATCTTTTAACAACCCTAAAGATGCTTGTACATTTAATTGTCTTCCTTCGACTTCTCTATACTGTTCATTAAAGTCTTCATACAAAGTAAGCCATCCGTTCCTTGCAGCCAAATCTCTTATTTCTGATTGACTTCCGAAGGTAAATCCTGTAGTAGGCTTTAACGTGCCTACAAAGCCGGGTTCTCTGGTATATCCAGGAAGGAAAATCCCATTATCTTGTTGATAATTTATATTTACTTTTTTTACAGCCGTCACCAGACCAATAAGTGTATTATATACCTTATCGCCAACACTTAGCTTACTTTTTCCTCTTTTTTCGATCGTTTTTGGCGCTTTCTTGGTCTTCTCGGTTTTATCTTCTTCTTTTCCTTTATCTTTTGGATCTTTTCTTTTCTTTACTTTTCTCTTTCCAGGTTTAATTTTGGTCAATCCAACATACTTATATAATGTATTCATGTCTAAAGAGCCATTCATGGTATGCACATTGGCGTTTTGTACTGTATTACCAAGATCAGGAATACCTTCGAGTGTTTTTAATGCTTCACTCCCTTTTGTCCATTGAAAATCTGCATTATAAGAATATGTGGCACGCATAAACTTAAACAACGGAATTTTATTAAAGGGAAGTTCATAATTCACCTGAAGCTGTTGATTATGCGTATTTGCATCTCCCACATCAAAGAATCCGCTCCATATATCTATTGAATTATCCACTACATTATTTTCATCAATAAAATTCTTTACAATACGATTATTAGCAGAAGTAAAACTGAAGTTCAAGGATTTGGTTAAATTATAATTGATCCCAAATTGCCAGTCGAAAAGAAAATTACGTTGATATAATGTTGGCAATCTAATGTCATCAGGACCTAGTGTAATATCTCTAAACACTTGCTCATTATATTGTCTATTGATATTAGAACTTACTGATATATTTGTTGGAAGAAGATTGAAATTAAAATCTTTTAATAGATCAAAGTATTTACTTTTCCCCAGAAGTTTAACTTTTTTAAATGGTTCTATCTCTTTAGGTTGAAAATTGAAGTCATACGTCCCGCCTAACCTAACAGATTGGTCCAAAGATTTTTCAATCTCAAAATCACGATGATCAGTTTGATTATAGGTTCCTGAGAAGGTAAAGTTTTCTACATCATAAGGTTTAGGTTTTGCATCACCTGTTCTTTCTTTACGCAATCCTATTACATTAAAACTTTGTCTTTTTGTATAATCTGTAGATTGTCTTTCTCTTTGTTCTCGTTCTGCCTGGGTTGGCGCAGCATCCAGTAGATCCTGTAATTCTAAATCCTGAAACTCCGGATCGTATTGCGGGGTTATTAATTCTTCTCCTCTAGTATAATTAAAAGGGACCTGTACTCCCCATTTTTTTGGTAAAAGCTGTCCAAGATTAACATTGGTAGTTAAATCATATTGTCTAGTATCTTCAAGACTACGTTCATTAGGTCCTTGTTCAATTCCTCCAAATCCTATGGTAGTAATCCTACCCGATGCACTTACATTAGCAAAATCTGCAATGTTCGCATCCATATTTGCAACGGCAGCCCATCCACCCTGGTTTTTGAGATCACTAAGGCGCATTTCGTTAAACCATACCGTCCCTGTTTGATCATTACCACTATCATTTTTAACACCTACCATCATCACTCTTACATCACCCAAACTAGGGTTACCTTTGATCCCAACTCTTATGTTATTAGGCCCATCAAAGAAATTGAGTTCTGCAGAATTAAATGTGGTTCCACCGGCAATTATATTTGACTTTACTTCCTGTAGAAATTCTAAGGGAACACGTAATCGATTTTCTTCTGGCCAAACATCATCTTGAGTTCTATCACTTATATCCGAAACCACAAGAGGCAGTTCTATTTGATAAAAATTATTAGTAAAATCATTACCCATCCTGATAAATGCCTTGAGATCTCCGTCTTGTATTTCGGTTTGATTAGGTACTGATTCTGCATGTAGAAACATTTCAAGATTCTCGTATTGTCGCATATCGACATTGAAGTTTTTGTACACTCCTCGTGCATCACCTGATTCAAGGTCATTTACCGTAAGTGCCAATGATCTTTCATCTTCCCTTATGATATTATTGTTATTATTTAACTGTTCTCTTACAACTCCTGGAGGTGTAGTATAGTTTGGTGTTTCTTCCTCACTTACCGAAGTTACAATAGCTTCATTATCTCCAAATATATTCAAACCACTCGTTGGATCATTGGTCGTATTTCCCAATTGGATATACCTTCTGTAATCTCCACGCACCAAATCCATGTTTCCAAATCTTAGAAGAACAGGGTCAGCGAACCCGGTCAGATACATTCTCATAAAACGTATCGATCTAAAATCGCTAACATTAAACTCCCTTGTTGGCTCATATATTGGTATTTTAAAACGCACCCAGCGATATTCAATCGTTCTTCCTGAAACCACTGTTTCATCTTCTCGAATATCTGTTATGTAATTGGTATCATTATCATTACCTATTCCCATACCACTAAAAACAGGGATCTCATATTCGAAATAACTATCAATGGTATTCATGGTATTATCTCGGTTTACATCCTCTGCTGTCGGGAAGGTAGTGTTACCACGATCATCGTTGGTCACATCTGTAGGAGAGTTACCTTGTGTACCATTATAATTTGTATACCTTTCCAAAACATTTCCTTCTGCCTGAAGAAAATACCTGTAATTATCTGCAGAGGGATCTTCTCCTGTAAAACCTAAAGCTCCATATTGTACAGCTTCTTGCTGATCATTAAGCCCATCAAATCCAACGTCTTGATTAGTTCTTGCCTGTCCTTCAGAATCAAATGCATAAATCAAAGATTGATTTACAGGAACCTGTGCTTTATACCTTGTTGGATCAAAAGTATCTATAGGCACTTCAGGAAGACCGTTTTCATATTGTTTTCTACCGTCTTTTAATACATCTTCACTAATATTACCTAGGTTAAATACAATATTTCCGTTATTAGTAGCCGTAGTTAATGGATCTTGACCGCCAGCACTTCCTGTATAAAAAGGATCCAACAACCAAAATTCTATAAACTCTACATTGGATTGCTCAAAATTAGTAGAAGTTAACTGCCTGGTGATTCCTGCAAAATTCTCTCTTGGATCTGGAGTTGTAGGAGATGGATCAACATCTGCATACGCAGGATTAAAATTGTATTGGCCTCGTATTGTTGGATTATAATTTAAATCTAGTGTAAATAATGCCAAACTTTGCCCTTGAGCAATATCTGTATCCGGGAAAATCTCATCAATAAATACCCTTCTGGTACCATTGGATGCCAAATCTTCTTCGGATATCCCACTTGGTCTACTATTGCTATAAAAAATTGGATCAATAGAATACCATGATAGCTTTGCTCTCTTAAACCCTGTAGACAATGCTGATTCGGGATCATTATCATTGGGGTGTCGTGGATTCTCATCAAACCCAATAGGCACACTTGATAACTCCCATGACAATGGTGAACTGACATCTATTCTGGTTTGTGCTCCCTCGAAGTCATCAATATAGGTGGTAACCTTACCATCAAAATCGGCTCCTTTTGGTGCTCCTGCTATAAGATACGCTCCTTCTGCCCTTACCGACACATTTGAAGGCACATCGGTGTCAATATTAGGCAATTTATTTACCAATCTAGTCAATAAAGGAACTTCAGTAGAATAACTAAGGTTTAGTCCTAAGATAGTATTGTTTATAGGTTCAAAATCGTAGTTTGATTTTTGGGTAATTGGCCTTTCATTCAAATTCAGAAAAGTTCCTCCTACTAAAAAATCATCGCTAAATTTATGTTCTATGTTTACTCCTGTAAAACGTTTTGTTTGTTGTCCAAAAACAGCATTATTCTCTGTTGAGACCTGGATTGGGGTATTAGAAGCAAGCAAAGCTTCGTCTAAAATATTTACCCTTCCTAATTGATAATTTACTGTATAATCCACCCCTTCTTGCAATACTCTTCCGCCGGCTGTTACAGTAACGGATCCTTGAGGTACATTAAATGCCCCCAGAGGAATCCCATCCTGACCAGAGGATTTGTAACGGCCTTTTAACTGAAAATAATTTTTATCTGCAGATCTTTGTTCGGCTATTACTTTTGTCTGAGTATAAAGGTCTCTAAATACATATTCTGCCTGATTAGGGTTATATGTATCCGGATTTATATAGTTTGCTCCTACCGGACCATTATCCAATTTATTAAAAAGGTGTTCTCCAAATGGTTCAATGGTTGTAAAAATGATTCGGCCATTTTCGGTATCTACTGTTATTCCTGGCACATAATCAAAAAAACCATCTCCTCCCTCTACCGGGTCGGTATTTGGATTCAACCGATCTAGATTAAATACTTTTAGTAATGTAGTTTGATCAACATCATCAGGTAAGGCTAGTGCAGATCCTTCGGCCGCTGTAATATAATTTACAGGTGAAGGGTTGGAATACAGAATATTTAATCTGAAATCGTTTTGCTCGATTCTAAATGCTCCGGTGCTATAAATATTCTTCATCATTAAATCCCATATAGGCAGGTTAACATTAATGATCGGGCTTTTTAACATCTTAACCACCAAGCTTTGGCTAGATCCCACTTGTACATCACTACCTGTATTATCCCCAACTGTTGCATCTATACCATCATTGGCAAACTCCCCCACCTGAAAAACTCTTCCTCCGGCAGTATACTGAAAAGCAACCCCTACGACTTCGTCATTATTCAATCGTTGATTTAAAGAAATATATCCCAGTTGCGTATTTAAGGTATACTCACTAGCATTAAGTTTTCTTGCATTTTCTAAAATCGCATAATCGAATCCCTCATTAAAACCTGATATTGGCCCGATAAACCCCTGTTGTACAGTAGGTATTTGCCGAACAGCCTCTGTAACAGGACCGGTTGGCCCAATAGTCGTAGGATCAAGATCGTTATTGCTGTTATCCGGAAAAGATCCTGTGCCGGCATTAAATAATCCTTGAGGAATGGTAACATTGGTGGCATCAGATTCACCAAGATCCTGCAGTGCCACAATATTACGAGCATTGGTAAGCGTTTGGGCGCTAGTTGCTCTATTGGTAACCCACACCTCTATCCTGGTAATTTGAATATTATTATTTATAAAAGGATAACTCGCTAATGATCTATCATAGGTGTCCCTAAAATAATGTGATAGGAAAAAGTGTCGATTTTCGTCATAATCCAATGCAAAAAGTTCAAAATTCTCTACGGTACCTCCACCTTGCACATTTACAGACCTGGTTTCTGATCTTTGCTCCGAGAACACCCCTGTAACCGTGGTTCTACCAAATTGCAACCCTAATTTAACTCCAAAAAGACTTTGTGCCCCTTGGATCAAGGAGCTATTGAGAGGCATATTTACATTACCAACTTCAATACTCTGGATAATATCATCTTCTGTTGGTGTATATTCTAACTTCAATTGATTCTGAAAATCAAAAGTAGACTCGGTATCGTAGTTTGCTGTTATTTGTAATCTGGTTCCTATCTTCCCTAAAAGACTTAGGCTTATTCTCTGGTCAAAATCAAAGGTGAAATTACTACGGTTACGAGGGGAAAATGCAGGATTATCTTGTTTGGTAAACAACAACCCCAAATCCATTTCAACAGATCCCTGAGGTATGATCTCTATCTCACTTCCTCCAAAAACAGATTCAAAGAACCCAGAATTCACATAAAAAATAGGTAGTAAATTCTTTCTTTTCTCTTCGCTCCCGTCTTTTTTACCACTAAAAGCTTCCATTTTCTCTTTAAAATAAGCTCTTCTTTGTTCTGCTTCGACAAGGGCTTCGAATTCTTTGGGAGTTAAAAACAGTGGATATCTTACATTAAAATCGCCTAGCATTTCTCGATAAATATATCGATTGGTGATAGGATCGTACTCATATTTGGTTACAATACTATTAGGATCTGGTAAAGAGATCTCACCCATAGAAAAAGTAGTACTCGTAGAGTCACGAACAGTTTCGTTTTCCTGACTATGTAACACCCCGCTACAAAGTGTTATCAAACATACTACTATTCTAAAAAAATTGAAATGTAAGTAATCTGAAGAATTCAATGTTTTTATAAGTTTTTTAGTGCTTGTTTAATAATATTTTCAACTGTTTCTTTGGGGGTGGTTTTTAAAACTCGATCTATAGCTTTTTCTGCTAATTTTCTGTTAAATCCAAGAGTTTCTAATGCTGATAACGCTTCATCTTTATTAGTATTGCTTTGTAACACAGAAACTTCGTCGATATTATAAACTTTAAGAATTTTGTCTTTCAAATCTATCATCACGCGTTGTGCAGTTTTGGCACCAATTCCTTTGATAGATTGAATAGTGGCTACATCATTAGTGGCAATGGATTCTTTGATTTGATCGGGATGCAATGATGACAACATGGTTCTGGCCGTGCTTGCTCCTATACCAGAAACAGAGATTAAAAGTCGAAAAATTTCTCTTTCAGATTTTTCGGCAAAACCAAATAAAGTATGAGAATCTTCTTTTATCTGAAGATGTGTATAAAGCTTTAAATTTTCTCCTTCAGGAAGTAAGGAAAACGTGTGAAGTGAAATGTGCAAAATATACCCTACTCCTGCGCAATCTATTACTACATCGGTCGGGTTTTTTTCAACAAGCCTCCCTTTGATATGTGTGATCATTAGTTAAGTTGATGTTAAGGAGTCAAATGTAATAAAATTATACTACAAAAAAAGATAAAAATATACCCTTTGAAAATCATTCTCTCAAAGGGTATTAAACTTATTTTATGTTATTTATAAAATCCAATATGCCATTTAAACGTTTTTAGAAATTAACGCCAAATGTAACTCTCTTTTTTCCTTTTCTTGAGCATCAATTACTGCTACTGCTGCCATATTTATCATTTCTTCAACACTTGCTCCCAATTGAAGAATATGTACAGGTTTAGCCATTCCCATCATGATGGGGCCTATCGACTCTGCATTGTTCAATTCGCTTAACAACTTATAATTACTATTTGCAGAGTCCAAACTAGGAAACACCAATGTATTTACCTTTTGTCCATTAAGTTTAGAAAACGGAAACTTATCTTTTCGCATTGCTTTATTCAGTGCAAAATTCATTTGTAATCCTCCGTCTACAATCAAATTGGGATAATAACGATGCAAATAGGCTACGGCATCCTGTACTTTGGTAGCATTAGGATGTTTGGATGATCCAAAATTGGCATATGACACCATAGCTACTATAGGCTGAATTCCAAACATTTCAACTGTTCTGGCCGTCATCTGTGCTATTTTTGCCAACTCTTTAGAAGAAGGGTCGATATTAATCGAAGTATCACTTATAAATAATGGCCCTTTGTCGGTCATCATTACATTCATGGTAGCAATTCTTGCAGCACCTTTGGCCAACCCTATAAGATCGAGCATTGGTTTCACCACTGTAGGGTAACTTCTGGAATATCCAGATAGTAAGGCGTCTGCATCCCCTTCATTTACCATCATAGCGGCAAAATAATTACGTTCTCTTAACAAGCGTTCGGCATCATAAAGGGTTATCCCTCTTCTTTTATTATTTTCCCAATACTTTCTAGCATATTCATTTTTTCGATCGCATTCTTCGTCGGCTTTAGGATCAATAATTTCGATTCCTGTTGGATCAAAATCAATTTCCTTCATTAACTCCAAAATAACATCTTTTCGCCCCAATAAAATAGGAATCGCAATCCTCTCTTCTTTTACTGTTTGAGCTGCTTTTAATACAGCTAGATGATCTCCTTCAGCAAAAATGACTCTTTTGGGGTTTGTTCGGGCTCTATCCAACAACAGTCTTACTAATTTATTATCATTCCCCATTCGCTCTAGCAACTCATCTTCATATTTTTGCCAATCGGCAATTGACTCGGTAGCCACACCACTTTCTATAGCCGCTTTGGCAACAGCAGGTGGTACTTTTGCAATCAATCTTGGATCAAAAGGTTTAGGAATGATGTACTCTCTACCAAAATTAAGACGTGTTTCGCCATAGGCAATATTAACCTGTTCTGGTACAGGTTCTTTTGCCAGTTCGGCCAATGCTTTAACCGCTGCCATTTTCATTGCTTCATTAATTGCAGTGGCACGTACATCCAGAGCTCCTCTAAAGATAAAAGGAAACCCTAGTACATTATTCACCTGATTAGGATGATCACTTCTACCCGTTGCCATGATTACATCCTCACGCGTTTTTATAGCAAGGCTATATTCTATCTCGGGATCAGGGTTTGCCATGGCAAAAACTATAGGACTATCGGCCATCGATAACAGCATTTCTGGAGTAACTAGATTTGCCATCGAGAGGCCTATAAACACATCAGCATCTTTCATAGCATCCTCTAATTCATTCAGGTCTCGATCTGTTGCAAATTCTGCTTTTTCTTTGGTGAGGTTATCTCGATCTTTTCTGATCACACCTTTACTATCGGTCATCACGATATTTTTATCCTTTGCACCAAAAGCCTTATACAGTCGTGTACATGAAACCGCTGCCGCTCCTGCTCCACTCACTACTATTTTTACATCTCCTATTTTTTTATCTGCAATTTCTAATGCATTCAGTAACGCTGCAGCAGAAATAATTGCTGTTCCGTGTTGATCATCATGCATCACTGGGATATCAAGTTCTTCTTTTAAGCGTCTTTCAATCTCAAAAGCTTCGGGGGCTTTAATATCTTCTAGATTTATCCCTCCAAAGGTCGGGGCAATATTCTTAACCGTTTCTATAAAAGCGTCTACGTCTTTGGTGTCTACTTCAATATCAAAAACATCTATATCTGCAAAAATCTTAAAAAGTAGTCCTTTTCCTTCCATCACTGGCTTAGAGGCTTCTGGGCCTATATCTCCTAATCCCAAAACTGCAGTACCGTTGGATATTACAGCTACCAGATTTCCTTTTGCCGTATATTTATATACATCGGACTTTTTTTTCTCAATTTCTAAACAAGGTTCTGCTACACCTGGAGAATATGCCAAAGACAAATCTCTTTGTGTAGCATACTTTTTGGTAGGAACAACTTTGATTTTTCCTGGTGTCGGCTTTGCGTGATACACTAAAGCTTCTCTTCTTTTACTTTGAATACTCATACTAAATCAAGATAAATGTGCAATACAAAGTTACAAGTCTGTATGAGATGCAGAAATTAATAGTGGTTAATCTTTAGAAAAATCAACATAACAGAAAAGTACTTCGTTTTTTAAGAAATCCATTGATAATTTGGCAATCATTTTGCAACTATCTTAAAAATATGATCAGGATCAACCAGTTGATCAAGTTTACTCTTTAGATCTTTATTTAACAAACTTAATCCAAATTGATAGGATGCGTTCATCCAGCCAAAACCGCTTGGCGTAATGTAGTCGAACTCTGTACCTACATTACCATATTCTGCATATACTTTATGAGTACATTGCACCACATTGTATTTTTCGGGGATTGTACCATTATAATTTACGGCATTTTTGGTAATCATCCATAACCAACGATATACCAGCTCTTGAACTTCATCTTCATATCCGTAATTGCCAAGCCCTCTCCAAATCGTCATTTGATGTGGTGCCCAACCATTGGGATAATCCCATTGGCGTTGTGGTGCATCGGCATTGGTTTTATCTGAAATATCGGTGGTGCCTGCTACACCACCTTTTTCAACCAGATTGGCAAACAAATTCTTGATCATTCTATCTGCTTGATGATCTGAACAGATTCCAACCCAGAGCGGATAGTAATTTGTAGCTGATTCTATTTTTTGTTGTTTTTTTGTTACAACATTGTAATCGTAATAGCCTCCAATTTCGTCATCCCACATCAGGTCGTTCATTAAGTCTTTTCTTTTTTCAGCTTTTGCTAACCAAAACTCGGTATTCTGATCTTGAAAATTACCATTAAACACTTCTTTAATCATAAATGCTATATCGACTTCGTACTTATACAATAAACTATTAAGCCCAACCGTATTGAGGCTGGCACATACATCGTCTAAGCGATTAGAAGTGTCATGTCCACTCTCGCGCATAGAACGATCATGGGTAAAATATTCATCTAATGCTGCATCCTTGATTCTGCCATCTTGATACATCGCCTTGAAAGACTCGAAATCCGGCTTGTGCTTGTCTGCATACTTTTTTAATACAAAATCAAAATGTCCTTCTTCAGTTTCGGGAGGTATTCCAATTCCTTCACCATAGAAACGATTTAAGCCATTATCCGTAAGTCGAACTCCGTTTTGCATCCAAACCGTCTCATATTCCTTTATCACCATTTTAAGATTTTTGGCAAGCCAATCTTTTGAAATATTTGGGTTTTCTAAATAAATCTCTTTAAGTAATGAACTAAAAAAAGGAGGTTGTGTTCTGGTGAGATAATAACTTCTGTTGGCATTCAAGATTTTGCCATAGTGCTCGATCTGATATCCAAAATTATCTGCCATTGCCATCGCGAGATCTTCTCGATCATCTATTAATAGGCCAACAGACTCAAAATAACTATCCCAGCCGTACATTTCGTTAAATCGTCCTCCTGGCACTACAAATGGTGTTCCTTTATAATCTTTTCCATTTTTTATATGTGCCAAATTTAAAATACCAGGCTTAGTATTAAGAGTTTTTACATATTCTGGAGTGATTTCCTCCGGAAGGACAACAACTTTTAATTTTTTAAATTCGGATTCTAATGATTGAAAATATGCTGTTGCTTCCTTATCATTAAATGGTATATACAATCGTAAAGTATCGGTATTAGATTTTGTATCACCAAGAACTCGTTCTAGCCCTTCTTTATCAATAGATCGGGTAAGATTGTCCCAAAATCTTGTTTTGATCAATCTGGAAATACGCTCAGAAGGAGCTTCATTGATTCTATCTATAGGAATCACATCCTCTTCTTGTGCAATTGCCAATTCCTGAAGCAAATTTGATAACTGATATGTCCCTTCAACAGGATAAGATTTTCCGTTTGCATCAATAAATTCAAACTTCTTTGGGCCTTTATCATCGACGGTTATTTTTTTATCTCCATCGGTATCTTCCTGGGCAATTAGTTTTTCAAGTACCGCTGTATTTGATACTTTTTTTACACCATTTTCTTTACACCCTACTAGAAAAAAAGCAATGACACCTATACTCAGGTATAGAAATTTAAAATTCTGTTTTCTCATTATCTTTCGATTTATCTTACCAAAAGAATCCTACAACGATGGCAGTAACAATCAAAAGAATAACAGATAGTGTTCTGTAATTTTTGTACCAGGGTAATCCGGTAAGATCTTTTGATTCTTCAGCAAACATCTCCTTTTTATAGGTATATTCTTTGATTTGTTGTTCTGATTGTGGTTTTGTGGCTAAACTTACAACAACATGAAGTGTTACGCAAATTACAAACAACCATGTTGCTTTTGCAAGAAAATGCAGGTCATTTACTTCAGGCACCCATTCAAACGTTTGTGACAATATCATTAAAATAGCCAATGAGAAACCGGTTAACAAACTTACAATTGATCCTGTTCCGTTTGCTCGCTTCCAGAATAATCCTAAAATAAAGGTTGAAACTGCCGGTGGACATGTATAAGCAATCACTAATTGTAAGTATGTCCAAAGAGAATCACTTACACTTTCAATAAAAGGTACCCATGAAATCGCCAAAACTACCAAAATTATAGTAGTGATCTGACCTACTCTTACCAATTGTTTGCTGGTTAATTCTGGTCTAAGTTGTTTTACAAAATCCATAGTTACCAAGGTAGATGCCGAATTAAATGTTGCCGATACTGAAGACATCATTGCCGCCATCAATCCAGCAACCACTAATCCCAATACTCCTACGGGGAGCAATTGAAATAACAATACCGGATACGTAAGGTTAGGACAATCGGCAAGATTATCACAAATAGTGCCATCTGTAAGTGCATAATTAAGCCCTGTAATATCCAATGTGCTAAATAAAAGTAATGCTAATACTCCAGGAACTACCATAATGAAAATTACTGGTAGCTTTAATAATCCGGCAAAAAGTGCACCCCATCGCCCATGATTTAAATCTTTGGCTCCCAGCACACGTTGCACCATAAATTGATTATTTGCCCAGAAGTAAAATCCTAATAATGGCACTCCGGTTAATAATCCCCACCAAGGCATGAATTCGTCATTACTTGGTCGCACCAGGCTAAAGACCTCATCCGAATTTTGAGGTATGTACTTTCCTTCGGTCGCTCTATCTGCAAAATTTACTTCGCCAGCGGATAACATTGCATCCAGTTTTGCCATCATGCCAGACCATCCACCGCCTAATTGATCAAACGCAAAATAGGTAAGTAAACAGGACCCTAATATTAGCAAAATGGCTTGTATTACTTCTGTCTGAATTACCGAGTTAAGCCCCCCTGGTATTGTATATGCTGCCGCGGCAACCGCAAGAATAATTAAAATAAGTGTTGAATCCATAGAAGGAAACAACAGCGTTAAAACAATTTTACCTACATACAAACCTGCCGCCGTATCTACCAAAATATTGCCTACTACCGTTATAAAAGAAAAATAATATCTGGATCGCCTATCATATCGTCTTTCTAGAAACTCTGGCATTGTATATACCCCTGATCTCAGATAAAACGGAAGAAAAAATATAGCAAAAAATATCAGTACTACTACAGCAAACCATTCGTAGTTGTATACATTAATATTAGTTTGATAAGCATCTGATGCTAATCCAACCAAAGTAGAACTAGAAATATTTGCAGAGAATAGTGCGATCCCAACAATAGGCCAGGTCATAGTTCGACCTCCTAAAAAATAATCCTCTGAACTTCCTCTTTTTGATTTTGATATTCCGTAGATAATTATTCCTATTAAGTAAACTACGATGACAGCAATGTCGATATACGATAATTCGTTCATTTGTGAAGTATTTAAGCTAAACCAAAGATTAAAATGTTTCTAAAGCAAAGGATTTGGGGAGGGACTTTAAAAACCTAAGTTGTTTATTTTTTGTTAAAAAACTTGTTGAATATACAAGATTCTAACAAAATGAGTGAGTTTTTCTTGATTTAAAACGTTAAAATCTTTAATGTAAACGTTTGTATTACGAAATTTTCAAAAAAACAAACTCATTTGTCTTTTAGAAATCTAATATTCCTACTGAGGCCAGAAAATTTTGTTCTCTTTACGGCCGATTTCTGAAAAACTTTAGAAAACACCTCTTGTGTAATTTCCTCCCAATCTTTTTTGGACATTTCTAAAAGCTCGGGTTTTGTATTAAAAAGAGGTTCGTTATGTGGTTTAGAAAAGCGATTCCAGGGACATACATCCTGGCATACGTCACAACCAAACATCCAATTATCAAATTGTCCTTTATAACTCTGCGGAATCTCCTCTTTTAATTCTATGGTAAAATATGAAATACATTTGCTTCCATCTACTACATATGGATCAACAATCGCTTGCGTTGGGCATGCATCTATACATGCTGTGCAGGTTCCGCAGTGATCGGTTACCGGGGTATCATATTCCAATTCAAGATCTACAATAAGTTCGGCAATAAAATAAAAAGAACCTACTTGTTGTGTGAGAAGGTTACTATTTTTTCCTATCCACCCCAAACCGCTTTTTGCTGCCCAGGCTTTATCCAGGACCGGAGCAGAATCTACAAAAGCTCTACCATGAACATCCCCTATTTCTTCTTGAATAAAATGCAATAATTGCTTAAGTTTTTCTTTGATTACGAAATGATAGTCCGTACCGTAGGCATACTTAGATATTTTGGGAGCATCGGGATCTTTTTGTTCTTCTGATGGATAATAATTAAGCAATAGTGAGATTACGCTTTTGGATCCCTCTACTAGTTTTGTTGGATCCAAACGCTTGTCGAAATGATTTTCCATGTACTTCATTTCGCCATGCATATTCTGATTAAGCCATCTTTCTAGTCTTGGTGCTTCTTCTTCAAGAAATTCTGCTTTGCTAATGCCACATGATAAAAACCCGAGGCGCTTGGCTTCTGTCTTAATGAGTTCTGTATATTTTGCTTTTGGATTCATATACTTATTCCCTAGGCACAAATCTCACTTTAGCATTTAAAGGCTTTAGTGTAATTAGAGGTTTAATTTCTATACTTTCAATGGCTGTAGTAATTCTGTACTTCTTCACTAACTTACTAATCACAACAATCATTTCATACATTGCAAAATTACTACCTACACACATTCTTGGCCCTGCCCCGAATGGAAAATACCAATCAGAATACTCTTTTTTTTGTTTGGGATCAAATCTATTCGGATCAAATTTTGAGGGGTCCTTCCAAAATTTTTTGTGCCGGTGTATTTCAAAAAACGAAATGAGTATCGTAGTTTTTTTGGGCAATAGCATACCTCTATACTCATCTTCTTCTATAGCTTCTCTATCAGAAAAGTATGCAGGTGGATATAATCGCATTGTTTCCTCGATACATTGTTTTGTATATTGGCTTTTTGCAAATTGCTCCATCAACGACCACTCTTGTTTGGTAGAGATTGACACTTCATTATATACTTTTTCCTGAATTTCTGGGTGCATCGCTAATAACACTATCGAAAAAGATAATGCATTAGAGGTGGTTTCGTGACCAGCAACGAATAAAATCAAAATCTCGTCAATCAACTGTTCATTAGACATGGCTGATCCATCTTCATATTGAGATGCCAAAAGCATATCAAGAAGATCATCGTGTGTTTTATTAGATTTTTTACGCGCTTCGATAATGGCATTTAAAATATCTCGTGCTTCATTTTTTAGTGCAAGTGTTCTTTTAATCTGACCGCTAAGATGAAACCACCAGCGCTTGTATGGTTGTCGAATCTCTTTGATCAACGATTTTTGAACTTGCTCAGTAATATATTGAAGTCTGGAAATTGTATTTCCGGTATCGGTATAACTAAACAATGATTTTGCAACTACATCGAATGCCAAATCATTCATTAACGGAAATACATCTATCGTTTTGCCAGGCTTAATCTTTGATAGTTGCTGATCTATTGCTTGTTGTATTGTTTGGGCAATAACATCAAGTTTTTTCTTATAAAATGCGGGCTGGATTAATCTTCTTTGTCTTAACCAATGCTCCCCATTAGCCGTAAGCAATCCCTTGCCTATGTAACGGCCAAGATCTTTAGTTTGTAATTCGGATTTAAAGTACTTTCGATGTTGCTCCTGTAACATGTGTTTGGCCAACCCATTATCTCTTGTAAATAATACGCTTTTACCAAATCCTAATTGCACTTTAAAAATGTCTCCATGTTTCTCGAAGTTCTCATGATGAAAAGGTAGTGGGTTCTTAAGAATACGGGTAGCGTTTTTAAGTACTTTAAAAAAGGAGATAGTAGGTATAGTTTTGATTGGCATTCTTATTATTTATTGCGATGTTATTTACTTAAAATGTTTCACACCAATAGCTTCATATAGTTTTTTAGGATTATAAATATTTCCATTTTTAATAGTGAGTTCTACTCTTCTAATATCACTAATAGTATTTGTTGGATCTCCATCAATTAATATAAGGTCTGCTAATTTACCTTCTTCAATTGTTCCCAAATCTTTTTCAACTCCTGCAACCTTTGAAGATATAGATGTTGCTATTTTTAAAACTTGGGTAGTAGGGATTCCTGCTTTTACATAATTCTCTAGTTCGGCATGTAACCCAAAACCTGCCATTGAATCTGTTCCTGGTACTATGGTAATGTCATTTTTATAAAGCTCATTTATCATACTTAATAACGTATTATATGAAGCTTTATATTGTTGTTCTTTCCCTTCGGGAATTGGAAGTCCCCCAGAATAGTAACCTCTCTTCACACTTAGCGGCAATCTATCAAGAATAGGAGCGAAAGAAGGATTTGCTTGTCCTGCTTTTGCAGTAAACATACCATCGAAAATAGAAATCGTAGGATCTATAACTATATTTTTTTCTTTAAGTAGTTTTATAAAGTTTTTAAATTCTTTTGATTCGAAATCCAATTTATGGCTATGTTCTGCTACCATGGTAAACCTAAGTGGTTGTCTGGTATCGATGGTATCCGAAAGAAAATTTAACGCCAGCATATTGGCATGTTGTATTTCGTCATACCCATTATTTATAGCTTGTTCTGCAATCATAAATGCAGGAATATGCCCACTTACTCTCATTCCTAGTTTATGCGCTTTATCGGCCAAAGGTTTTACCCATTCGGGGTCAATAGAACTATATAATTTGATTTGCTTATATCCCCTGCTATGATAATCGGTGATTGCCTTAATTCCTTCATCAAGGTTATTGATAATTGAGCCCGTGGGCCCTGTATAAGGCCCTGCCTTATCGATAAATCCACACATTACCAAAATTCTAGGCCCTACTAGTATATTGGAGTCAAAATTTTCTTTAAGCTCCGGCAAATCAGCAGAGTTTCCCAAATCTCTTACCGAAGTTATGCCAGCAGCCAATTGCATAATCCCATCGGTTTCGTCAATATGAGTATGCATATCAAACAACCCAGGAAGCAACATTTTACCTGCACCATCAATACTATGTAAATCCTCGGCTATTTTAATCTCTTCATTTGAGACCTTTTCTATCGTATTCTTGTTAACAAGGACAAACATATTGGGTTTAACAGTTCCTGAATTGGCATCAAATAAATTTACATTTTTGATTAGAATTTTCTTAGACGGAATCTCTACTAATGCCTCTGAAAGATTTTTTAAATATTGCTCTTCTTTTTGTTTCTGGATTGGTTGTAATTGTTTTGCTATGCTATCATACCCTTTCTGTATGCAAGTAAACCAGGAAGAAGTATATCCAAAAAATCTATCGTTTTTATCAATCCAAGTATAAGAAGGTGTAAAGGACTGCCCTGTAACCTCAATTAACCTAAGATCGATCGAATCATTAATCTTATAATTATCTATAGCAGTAATTTTTATGGAACCGCTTGGCAATAATTTTACTTCTTTATTATCTGTTGCCAGCAGTTTTTGGATTAACAAATCTGTTCCTCCAAAAGAGCCATTTATTGCTGAAAAAAACGAATTATTATCAAATTTGGCTTCTCCTTCTTCTGCCTTGCTTTTCCATTTTGCAATTCCATTTTCGATTTTAAAGATCTCATTAACGGTATCCTTCAAATAGTTGTGACCTAAAATTTGATGACTTACAATAACGCCATTATCATTTAGCGTCACTTTTTCATCTAGCTTTGGCCCTCTTCCCCGATCATTAAACTCATAGGTATAATAGTAGTTTCCATCTTTTCCCTGAGAGCTTTTCTGATATCCTGCAAGTTTGCCTCCCATATATATACTATACTCTAGACTGGCATAATTTTTTTGAGATTCCTTAGTTTGTTTTTGGCAAGAAATTATAGTCAGTGCCATGCTAACTATGACAAATATTTGTAGTTTATTCATGATTGATGATGTTAATAAATTATTTTATTTTAAAACAATCCTCCTTGAATTCCACCTTTTACTCTGCCTAAGTGCTTATATGCTGCTTCGGTAACTTCTCTACCTCGTGGAGTGCGCATAATAAACCCTTGCTGAATCAAAAAGGGTTCGTATACTTCCTCGATAGTTTCTGCGCTTTCACTAACTGCTGTAGCCAAGGTGGTTATGCCGACAGGACCTCCTTTAAATTTATCGATCAAAGTGGTTAGAATTTTGTTATCCATTTCATCTAACCCATGAGCATCAACATTAAGTGCCTTTAAGGCGAATTTAGAAATTTCGATATCTATACTACCGTTTCCTTTGATTTGTGCAAAATCCCGTACTCTTCTCAACAAAGCATTTGCGATTCTTGGCGTACCTCTACTTCTACCTGCAATCTCGATTGCGGCTTCCATGGTAATAGGTACTTTAAGAATATGTGCACTTCGTTCTACAATGGTAGACAATAACTCTGTAGTGTAGTATTGCAATCTTGACTGGATCCCAAAACGTGCTCTCATAGGCGCTGTAAGCAATCCTGAGCGCGTTGTAGCCCCAACCAGGGTAAAAGGGTTCAGATTAATCTGTACGGTGCGCGCATTAGGCCCGCTTTCGATCATGATATCAATCTTATAGTCTTCCATTGCAGAATACAGATATTCTTCGACTATGGGACTTAATCTGTGAATTTCATCTATAAATAAGACATCTCTATCATCAAGATTGGTTAACAATCCGGCCAAATCACCAGGCTTATCTAATACAGGTCCCGAAGTAACTTTGATACCTACGCTTAACTCATTAGCCAGGATATGTGCCAGAGTCGTTTTGCCCAAGCCGGGAGGGCCGTGAAATAACGTATGATCCAAGGCTTCATCTCTAAGATTTGCCGCTTGCACAAAAATCTTTAGGTTTTCTAGCACTTGATCCTGCCCTGCAAAATCCTCGAAAGCTAATGGTCTCAATGCTCTTTCGATATCAAGGTCTTCGCCTGAAAAATTTTCGTTTGTGGGATCTAGATTTTCATTCATAAGCATGTATCGATTCTTCTGTCATAAAATTAAAAGGAATCGTTTTTTCTAATACAACAAATATAGCGTAAAAAGAAAAGTCTTTATCTGGGTTCCCCTTTAAAAAAACCTTCACCATTAATTTTTAAAAGCATATTCTTCTTGGAGAATAAATGAATCAACCTTGTTTTCTCTTTTTCTATTATTTCACCAGTCAAATTTAAAGCATCCATTTGTAGTTCGAGTATTTCATCTGGAATCAAAATTTCTCCATTAAACATAAGAGTAAGTTCTTCCAATTCTTTTATCAGTAATACATCTTCAGGAAATTCTCGAAGATTATAATACACTTTCATCCGACTTTCTACATCATGTTTACTCTCGTTCTTCATAGAATTATCTCTATAGCTAACAAACCAACCGATTTCTGGTCTAATTTGAAAATTCTCTTTATTCTGTTTTAATCCTAAAAAACCGGCCCAGTACTCCATAGGTACTTTCTGAACAACTTTACCTTTTTCGTTTATGATTTGGTATTCAAAATCTACACAAACTATTTCTTTAGGAAGTAATTCATAGAAAGAATCAATAAAAATAAACCTTATATCGCTCAAATCAATTCGGTTACCTTCTTTATCATAAGGATAAAATTTGGTAATCCATCCATCGATTCTTTTTGGATCACCATACTCATCTTCGGTATGAACCTTAAACATATTCATCCAAAACTCCTTATCTATAGTACCATTAAGTGCTGAGATAAACTTTTTGATTATGGGCTCCAATGTATCTACCCACCAATCTAGATTGTATTTTTTAAGTACAGAAAGCTTGTTCAATATTTTCTGCCAGTCATTTTGATTTCCTTCTATTGTAATTTGAGGAATACCACAAATGCAATACCCCACAATATATTTGAAATAAGGTTTCATAGCATCCATAATTGTAATTTCACTTGCTATTCTTTCAGTAAGCTTTGTTGTTGAAAAATCAGCTTGTAAAGCATCGATTAATTCATCACCGATATAGGATCTTATCTGATCTGTAAACTGCTTTGAAGTTTCCTCCCAAGGGCTTGATAACATTCCCAATTTTATCTTATCATTTACGATAACCAATGGTTGTTGTTTTAAATCAGGAAATACATCCCTCTTTATTTGTGCATTAAAATTAACATGTGTTGAAAAGCCTTGACAAATTAATAACCAGATCATATCTGGCGAAATCACAAATGGTCTATGATCCGAATATGCCTGGTACATTCCACCAATAAAAGAATGATAGCCTCTGGGCGCCAATTTATAATCAATAGGACCAAATGCTTCGATTTTGGATCCAAACTTATGAAGAATGTCTTCTAACGGTAATTCTTCGAGAAGAGTTTCTGGTGGATCCAAAGTTTCTACTTGAAAAGTAATAGCATCAATTGTTTTATCATCCCTTTTGATTTTTTCTTTGACAACCATAGTTTTTAGTTTTCTGATTAAACAAACATACTAAAATCAAATAATGCTAATAATTTACAAATCTTTACTAACTACTATTTTCTTTTATCCAAATATTTTGAAAAGTTTTCATCTCTACACTTATCCCAATCATCTATCATATTGACAAAAGGATAATCAAATAAAAACCTTTTTATAGAACTCATCTCCGGTTACTTTTCTTTCTACCTTAAGGTAAAACCTAAAATTACATAGGGTTATATTTGCCATTTAAAATGATTTTTATGGAACCTATATATATTCAAAAAGCCTTTTCATGATTATGAAAAGGCTTTTTATATATTTTAAACATCAATTTTTAGTGATGCATTTCTTCTTCTCCGTCTTGTAATGGTGTGATTTGCGAAACGAAATCTTGTCCGGCGATTACATATTCACCATCTTCATTGGTCTTACTATAATCATAAGGCCACCGGTATACATGTGGTATAGCACCAGGCCAGTTACCATGCATATGCTCTACTGGTGTAGTCCACTCCATAGTATTTGATTTCCAAGGATTTTGAGTTGCCTTTTTACCATAGAAAATAGAACTTATAAAGTTATATAAGAATACCAGCTGGGCTGCTGCTGTGATCAATGCAAAAACCGTTATCAATACATTGGTATCTGCCAAATCATCAAAATACGGGAAATTAGAGTTTGTATAATAACGACGTGGTAATCCTGCCATACCTATAAAATGCATTGGGAAGAATACCCCATACGCTCCAATAGCAGTTACCCAGAAATGCACATATCCAAGATTCTTATTCATCATCTTACCATACATTTTAGGGAACCAATGATATACTCCAGCAAATAATCCGTATAATGCAGAGATACCCATAACCAAGTGGAAATGCGCTACTACAAAATAGGTGTCATGAACATTAATATCTAATGTACTGTCCCCAAGAATGATTCCTGTAAGACCACCGGTAATGAATGTAGAAACCAATCCTATAGAAAACAACATAGCAGGGTTAAGCTGCAAATTACCTTTCCATAAAGTGGTGATATAATTAAATGCTTTTACAGCAGAAGGAATTGCGATCAGTAAAGTTGTAAATGTAAATACCGAACCTAAAAATGGGTTCATTCCTGAAATAAACATGTGGTGACCCCATACAATAGTTGACAAGAATGCAATTGCCAAAATAGATGCTACCATGGCTCTATATCCAAATATTGGTTTACGTGCATTAGTCGCTATAATTTCTGAAGTAATTCCTAATGCCGGTAATAATACAATATAAACCTCTGGGTGTCCTAAGAACCAGAATAAGTGTTCAAAAAGTACTGGTGACCCTCCCTGATTATGTAAAACCTCACCTCTAATATAAATATCACTTAGGTAGAATGAAGTACCGAAGCTTCGATCCATAATCAACAATAATGCTGCAGATAATAAAACTGGGAATGATACAATACCAATAATTGCAGTAACAAAGAAAGCCCATATTGTTAAAGGCATTCTTGTCATAGACATTCCCTTGGTACGCAAGTTAATCACTGTTACTACATAGTTCAAAGATCCTAATAGCGATGAAGCAATAAATATTGCCATAGATACTAACCATAAGGTCATACCCATTCCAGAACCACCTATTGCTTGCGGTAAGGCACTTAAAGGAGGGTATACTGTCCATCCGGCAGATGCAGGACCAGCTTCAGCAAATAAAGACAGTACCATTATTACACTACTTATAAAGAATAACCAGTATGATATCATGTTTAAAAATCCAGAAGCCATATCACGTGCTCCGATCTGTAACGGAATAAGTAAGTTACTAAACGTACCACTCAATCCCGCGGTAAGTACAAAGAACACCATAATGGTACCATGAATGGTTACCAATGCCAAATAAATACTTGGGTCCATTACTCCGTCCTCACCAAATTTACCTAAGAATATCTCATAAATAGTAAATTGATGATCTGGCCATGCCAATTGCATTCTGAATAAAATTGACATTGCTATACCAATAATACCCATAATCAAACCAGTAATCAAATACTGTTTAGAGATCATTTTATGATCCTGACTAAATATATATTTGGTAACAAATGTCTCTTTATGATGTCCGTGATCGTCGTGACCGTGATCGTGGTTATCTCCGTTTGTTGCTGACATAACGCTATTTTCTTTTAATAAAATATATTAATTCTTCTTTTCTTCTAGTTACTTGCCTGAGCCGATAATTGCTCTCCAAATGTTTGTTGTGTTTTTAACCAAGCCTCATAATCCTCTTCGGACTCAACAACAATTTTCATTTGCATGTTATAATGAGAAACTCCACAAATTTTATTACATAACAAGTAATAATCAAAAGTATATTCTTCTAATGCTTCATCTCCTGCGGCTACTAGTTTCTTGCTTTTTTCTTTTCTGATCTTATTGATTGTAGCTACTTTTTCTACCATAAATTCGCTATTCCTCATCTCTTCGGAAGTTATCGTAGGAGTATAGGAAAACTCGGTAATCATACCCGGAACTACATTCATCTGAGCTCTAAAAAATGGCATATATGCAGAATGCAGAATATCTTGGGATCTCATCTTGAAGATCACTTTTCTATTTATAGGTAAATGAAGCTCTGTAGTTACTTTATCATCTTTTCCGTAACTATCTGAGGCATCAATACCAAGGGTATTAATCCCTTCAATAAAGCGCACATTGGCTTTTCCTAACACATTATCATTACCCGAATACCTTGCTCTCCAATCAAATTGATATGCATACAATTCTACTATTAATGGATCGCCTTCTTCTTCATCAATATTCATGATATCGGTCCAGGTAAACAATCCATATATAATCAATCCTGCTAATACAATTACCGGTATAATCGTCCAGATAAACTCTAACTTATCGTTATCTGCAAAGAACAAGGCCTTATTCTCTTTCTTTCCTCTATACCTATATGCAAAGAAGTGTAATAATCCTTGTGTAATAATCTGCACAATCATGATTAGCACCATAGAGATGAACATCAATAAATCATAATCAACACCATGTTCTGAGGCAGATTCTGGAAGGAAAAATGAACGATATTGTACAAAACAATATATGGTCAATAAGTACATAAATATTACAAATCCAAGCATCAGCTTACCCTGCATATTATTGTCCTTATCGTTGGCTACTTGAGAATTATCAGCATCTTTTAATTGTGACAGTTTTAAAATCTTTGACATTTGCCACAATGTGATTCCGAAAAGTGCTATAACTACTATGGTTAAGAATACAGTCATTTTTATCTATCTTCTTTTTTACAATTCTAAATTCTAATAATGGAAATGTTTACTTTCCTCTAAATATGGGTTTCCTTTTGCTAATAGTGGAGCCTTGGTAAGCGCTCTAAATACAACAAATAAGAATAATCCTAGGAACAACAATACAGCGCTTATTTCGCTAATACCAATAAACCAGGATCCACCTACAGTAGCAGGCATAACCATGTTAAACACATCTATATAGTGACCACAAAGAATAACTATCCCTGCCATTACTACAAACCAGTTAACTCGTTTGAAATCACTATTCATTAATACCAATAATGGGAAAATGAAATTCATTACTAACATTCCGAAGAACGGTAACTTATAATCTTCTATTCTGGTAATAAAATACGTTACTTCTTCCGGTATATTTGAGTACCATATTAGCATAAATTGTGAGAACCAAAGGTACGTCCAGAAAATACTGATCCCAAACATAAACTTTGCCAAATCATGAATATGGCTGTTATTTACAAATTCTAAATATCCTTTTGATTTCAGATAAATGGTAATTAACGCAATGGTAGTAATTCCTGACACAAATAAACTTGCAAATACATACCATCCAAATAGTGTACTGAACCAGTGTGGGTCAAAACTCATAATCCAGTCCCAGGACATCATGGATTCTGTATAGATAAAGAATACCAAGAATCCTGCTGAGATTTTAAAACTCTTTTTGTACCACTTGTTTCCTTGAGGCTCTTCATCTTGTTTTCTAGAATATTTTACGGCAAAGTGTCGGTATAATAACCAACCTCCTAAGAAAATTGCTGCTCTAATAATAAACCCAGTACCATTTAACCAACTCACTTTACCTTGTATCAATTTATCATGTGCAACTACTTCTGGATCTGCCCATACAAATAGGTGATTTACATGAAATCCGGATAACGCTAAGATTACAAAAAGGATGATGCCTCCAGGCACTAAATATGCTGTTATAGCTTCCATCACTCGAAAAAGCACTGGTGACCATCCTGCTTGCGAAGCAAATTGTATCGCATAGAACGCCAATACCCCAAGAGCAATCATAAAAAAGAAAAATGCTGCTATATACAATGAGGCCCATGGTTTATTTTGCAATTGGTGTAAAACATGCTCATAATGTGCATCTCCGCCATGCGCATCTTCTCCATGATCGTTAGCTTCGGCATGAGATTCACCATGGCCACCGCCATGAGCGTCGTGCGCTGCCATCATTTCTTTTACCTCTTCTATAGATCCAGGTCTATCTGCAAATCCTATAATAAGACCTACAAGACCTACAACCATAAGGACGATAGAAAATAATCTTAATCTATTTGATAGCGTATACATATCTTTATAATATCGTTATTCTTAACTTTTTTAACTATGCACTAGTGTGCGTTACTATGCTCTTCTGTTAATTCGTGATGCTCTTCTTCTACTTTGGGTGCCACCGCAGCAACCTCTGCATCGATTCTAGGAGTTTTACCTTCAAGATCAGCTTTCAGCTTTTCAACATATTGAACAATTTGCCAGCGCTCATGCTCATTTGTTTGAGAAGCATATGACCCCATGGAGTTAATTCCATAATACATCACATGATAAATACTTCCTTCTGTAATTGCTCTACCAACATCATCATAGCTTGGTATCCCAAGAATTTTTTCTCTTTGTACCAAAATTCCTTTTCCATCGCCTTTTCCGCCGTGACAAACGGCACAGTAAATATCATATAAAGCTTTTCCTGTCTCTTCGTTCTCCTTTGTATATTTAATAGGATTCTTTAGAGAATCTTTGGCTAGTTGATAACCTGTTTGTGAATTTTCGAAGTCATAGGGCATCCATCCTCTTGGAATTGAACCTTGAGCGGGTTGCATAGCCTCCTGACCTCCAGGAAAAATGCCATACTCACCATACGTTTCATAACTTACCGGCTCATACATGTTTGGCATGTATTGATAATTAGGTTTTGTATCTTTTTGACAAGAAACAATACTAATCATAACTGCTACAACTGCTAATATTTTTATAGTATTCTTCATTATTACTAATGGTTATCTTCTTCCTTATCTATTACTTTAATCTCTACTGCTCCTGTATCACTTAAGAAACTTGTTAATGCATTTACATCATGATCTCCGGCATCAACCTCCATTAAGAAATGATCATCTGTAGTTCTTACATCAGGGTTTTCGGCTTGCTTAAATGGCCACAATCTACTTCTCATATAAAAAGTGATCACCATTAAGTGTGCTGCAAAAAATACAGTAAGCTCAAACATGATAGGAACAAAAGCCGGCATGTTTTCGATGTAGCTAAAACTTGGTTTTCCACCAATGTCTTGAGGCCAATCCTCGATCATGATATAATTCATCATCACAATTGCCACTGTCAATCCAACACACCCATACATAAAAGATGTAATCGCTAAACGAGTATGAGGAATTCCCATGGCTTTATCCAGTCCGTGAACAGGAAAAGGACAAAATACCTCTTCGATATGATAATGCTCTGCACGAGTTTTTTTTACTGCGTCCATCAGGACATCATCATCTGTATATAATGCATGTATAACTTTTGATGCCATACTTCTAGTTATTTTTAAGTTTTTCGGCCTGACCAGCCCAGTCGTCGCGTTGTGCTCTTCCTGGGAAAGATCCTGTCATATTATCTAATAAATCATACTCTTTTTCGGTCATTTTACTAACCTGATCAAAAGTAAATATTCCGATTTCATTAAGTTTCTTTTCCATTACGGGACCTATCCCATTTACTTTTTTAAGATCGTCTGCAGTTTGCGTAGACGGGTCAAAAGTTCCAAGATTACCTAATAAACTATCGATATCCTCTTGACTTGCTTCAGATTTCTTCTCAGCTTTCTTAGCAACCTTTTCTTCGGTTACTTCTGCTTTAGTTTTAGGAAGTTCGTCTCTATGATCTATTCCTGCTTCTCTTAGCTTCTTATATTTTTCTCCAGAAGATTTTAAAATCGTTTTTACTTCTGCTTGTGCAATCACTGGGAATGTACGTGCATACAATAAGAATAATACAAAGAAGAATCCTATCGTTCCTATAAATATCCCAATATCTACAAATGTAGGAGAGAACATTGTCCAAGAAGACGGCAAGTAATCTCTGTGAAGCGAAGTCACAATAATTACAAAACGCTCAAACCACATCCCGATATTTACTACAATTGAGATAATAAAAGAGAACATGATACTTCTTCTTAATTTTGGGAACCACATAAACTGTGGCGAAAACACGTTACAAGACATCATTGCCCAGTACGCCCACCAATATGGCCCGGTTGCTCTGTTTAAGAATGCATATTGCTCGTACTCTACTCCAGAATACCATGCTACAAACAACTCTGTAATATAAGCTACCCCAACTATAGAACCCGTAATCATAATCACAATGTTCATTAACTCTATATGTTGGATAGTGATATAGTTTTCCAGGTTAGATACCTTTCTCATAATAATAAGAAGAGTATTTACCATGGCAAATCCAGAGAAAATCGCTCCTGCAACAAAATACGGTGGAAAGATAGTAGTGTGCCATCCCGGAATAACCGATGTTGCAAAGTCAAACGATACAATGGTATGTACAGAAAGTACCAGTGGTGTTGCTAAACCTGCCAATACCAACGACACTTCTTCAAAACGCTGCCAATCTTTTGCTCTACCACTCCATCCAAAAGATAAAATGCTATATATTTTCTTATTAAAAGGTGTAATGGCACGGTCTCTGATCATTGCAAAATCTGGCAATAAACCTGTCCACCAGAATACTAATGATACAGAAAGATATGTAGAGATCGCAAATACGTCCCAAAGTAATGGCGAATTAAAATTTACCCATAATGAGCCAAATTGGTTCGGAATAGGAAGTACCCAATATGCCAACCATGGACGCCCCATGTGAATGATTGGGAACAATCCTGCCTGAATAACCGAAAAGATGGTCATTGCTTCTGCAGAACGGTTAATCGCCATCCTCCATTTTTGACGGAATAATAATAGTACCGCAGAAATTAGGGTTCCGGCGTGACCAATACCTACCCACCAAACAAAGTTAGTGATATCCCAGGCCCATCCTACCGTTTTGTTTAATCCCCAGGTTCCTATACCTGTAGAAACTGTATATATTATACAACCTATTCCCCAAAGGAAAGCAACAAGTGCGATAGAAAATACAATCCACCAAGATTTATTTGCTTTACCTTCAACCGGTGCTGCAACATCAATTGTTACATCATGATACGTTTTATCGCCAGTTACTAAAGGTTTTCTAATAGGTGCTTCGTAATGAGACATAATCCTTTATAATTGAATTGATTCTTTATTTAGTTAATTAGGCTTCTGTAGTATTTCTTACTTTCGTTTGATACATCACATTAGGTTTTGTCCCAACATGTTCAAGCAAGTGATACATACGTTTATCCTCTTTAAGTTTAGCTATTTCACTATCCTTATCATTAATATCACCAAATACCATTGCACCTGATGAACAAGCTGCAGAACAAGCTGTCTGGAATTCACCATCTTTAATTGCTCTTCCATCTCGTTTTGCATCCAAGATAGTCTTTTGTGTCATTTGGATACACATAGAACATTTCTCCATAACTCCCCTAGAACGCACTACGACGTCTGGATTAAGCACCATTCTACCTAAATCGTTGTTCATGTTATAATCGAACTCATCATTGTTGTTATACAAGAACCAGTTAAATCTACGTACTTTGTATGGACAGTTATTTCCACAATATCTTGTTCCCACACAACGATTATACGCCATATGATTTTGTCCTTGTCTACCATGTGATGTTGCCGCTACCGGGCATACAGTTTCACAAGGAGCATGATTACAATGCTGACACATTACTGGCTGGAATGCCACCTGAGGATTATCTGATGCACTTTCCATCTCATTAAACTCAGATAACGAACTTCCTAAACCTGCAATATTATCCTTTTTCTCATTATCTCCTTCAAAACTTTCTTCAGAAGAATAATAACGGTCGATACGCAACCAGTGCATATCGCGAGATCTTCGTATTTCTGACTTACCAACAACAGGAACGTTATTCTCTGAATGACAAGCAATCACACAAGCTCCACACCCTGTACAAGCATTTAGATCAATTGATAGATTGAAATGATGTCCAACCGAACGATCGAACTCATCCCAAAGATCAACTTCTGGAGAGGTAACCTCATATTCGATATGATTTTTACTTACTTCTGGAATAGCATTCCAATCGTGTTTATCTTTTGTATTAAATATTTCAAGTGTCGTTTCTTTTACAATATCCCCACGACCCATTAAAGTATTATGCAATTGCACACAAGCAAACTCATGCACACCTTCTGCTACTGCAACAGAAACGTTCTGCACTGCGTTAAGGTTTTGATATAGAGCATAGGCATTTATACCAACGATCATTTCTTCTTTAAACCCTTTTGATTTACCATATCCTAATGCTAAACCAACAGAGCCTTTTGCCTGACCTGGTTGAATAATAACCGGAACAACAACTTCTTTACCAGCCACTGTTACTTTGGCATAACTACCATTCAAAGCACCGTTAGCCACATTTTCATTAGTCAATCCTAATTCTGCTGCATCTGCTCGAGAAACCGTTAAATAGTTATCCCAAGATGCTCTGGTAATAGGATCTGGCAATTCTTGCAACCAAGGGTTATTAGCTTGTTGCCCATCACCCAATGATGTTTTTGTATATAACGTAAGCTCTAAACCACTAGATTTTGCAACTGATAATCTTCTTGCGGATGCACCAACATTTGGTCCGGCAGGAGTTACAACAGGAGCTGCTTCAAGGTTTGCCGAATCTCCTTCAGGAGTTTCAAGAGCCTCTACTAATTCTTGTTTTGGAAGTGCTGGCTTTATCAACACCCCATCGTGCAGTGCCTGATTCCAGGAAGTACCGCCTAAGATACCAGTCCATGCACTTTTTATATAATCATGATATGTTGCTGTATTTCCTGTCCATTTCAACAATGTTTCTTGAAACTGACGTGTATCAAACAACGGATTGATAGTTGGCTGCACAAGGCTATAACTTCCCTTTTTCAGCTCTACATCTCCCCATGATTCGAGGTAGTGTGGAGTGGTTGCAGTATAATCACACAATTCTGCAGTTTCATCATTATGCATACTAAATGCTACAGAAACGCTTACTTTCTCAAGACCAGCTTTAAATTCGTCTGCATTTGGAAGTGAATACATTGGATTCACACCAGCGATTAACAATCCTCCAACGCGACCCGCGTTCATGTCTTTTACCAATTGAGTAACTGCTTTTGCATCTCCCTGACGAATAGTCCGAGGAGTACTTTCATTAAAAGCCTTACTCTTTATTGCTTTATTAATAGCTAATACCACAAGCTGTGCATCAACATCCTGAAGTCCGGATACTACCACTGCGTTACTTCCTGCTTTTTTAATCTGCTCAGAAGTCTTAATTACTTGCGCATCTATACTTCCTCCTAAAGAACTTTTAGAGCCAGAACCTGTGACATACGCATACAAAGCAGCAAGCACTTGTTTTTGCTCTGAAGGTGTTACAGCAACTCTTGAATCAGCATTAGCACCAGTAAGCGACATATTAGATTCAAACTGAATATGCTTAGACATTTTCCCATTTTTAGGAATACGACCTTTTGCATACCCACTATCATATCCTCCTCCTTGCCAATCTCCCAAAAAGTCTGCACCAACACTTACGATGGTATTCACCTTAGAAAAATCATAATCGGCCAATGCACGCTCACCATACATCGCTTGATACGCATCCAAAGCTTCGCTTTGAGAAACTGCATCATACACAATATGAGTAACGTTTTGATATTTTGCTTTAAATTCTGAGATTAGTTTTGAAGTAGATGGGCTTGCAAATGTTTGTGTTAGCAAAACAAGTTGCTTCCCTCCTAACGAATTAAGCTTTGCTCCAACTTCTTTATCTAAATCTCCCCAGCTAATATCTTCGCCAGCTTTTTTAGGCCCTTGAAGACGAGAGATATCATACAAAGATAATACCGAAGCATGCACTCTTGCATTAGCATCACCATTTGATGTTGCGAGGTTATTATTCTCTACTTTGATTGGGCGACCCTCTCTAGTCTTAATCAAAACACTAGCAAAATCAAAACCGTCTGCGATCGTAGTTGCATAGTAATTTGCAACACCAGGAATAATTCTCTCTGGCTGTACTACATAAGGTATTGATTTTTTAACAGGGCCTTCACACGCTGCCAATGAAGCAGCGGCAGTACTAAAACCTACATATTTAAGAAAATCACGTCTTGAAGTTGAAGAATTCTCTAAAGATGATTTATCTCCTAAAAACTCATCCGTTGGAATCTCCTGAACAAACTCGTTTTGCTGTAGCGCCTCAACAATAGAGCTATTTTCGTTTAGCTCTTCAACACTTTTCCAGTATTTCTTGTTTGATGACATATATAATTGATATTAGCTTCTTACTATTTTCCGAATCTCGGACAAAATTTTATTAATAATGACATTTTCCACATTCCAGACCACCCATTTGAGCGGCTGTTAATTGGTCTACACCATATTTTTTTGAAAGTTCTTTATGAATCTTCTCGTAATATTTATTATCGGCAACCTTCACATTGGTTTCTCTGTGACAGTTGATACACCATCCCATGGTAAGCGGAGCGTCTTGGTACATAATTTCCATTTCTTCTACAGGACCATGACATGTCTGACACTCAACTCCTGCTACACTTACGTGCTGCGAATGGTTAAAGTATGCAAAGTCTGGCAAGTTATGAATACGAACCCATTTTACCGGTTCTGTCTCACCAGTATATGACTGGGAATTTTCATCCCAACCGACTGCTTTGTAGAGCTTTTGGATTTCGCCATCATAAAATTCTTTCGAGTACTCTTCAGTTGCCGTTGTTTCTGCAACTTCACTAATAGATTTATGACAATTCATACACACATTTAGAGAAGGAATTCCTGAATGCTTAGAAACTCTGGCCGAAGAGTGACAATATTTACACTCGATCTGATTATCACCAGCATGAATTTTATGGGAATAATGAATTGGTTGTATTGGAGCATACCCTTGATCTATACCAACCTGCATAAAATACCCGTATACAAAATATCCACTTGTAAGCAACAAGAAAATTGCGGTCACTAATACCAAGAATTGATTCTGAATAAATGCTCTCCAGATAGGAGTTCTAGGCTCAGCCTCTGGCAATTCTACATTGTTTGCTTCTGCAAAACTTCTAAGTGTTTTATTAACCAAGAACAGCACCACCAATAACATTAAGAACACTAAGGCGAGTATTGCCAATACAACATTAATAGAAACTCCAGAACCGCTTCCAGAAGCAGTAGCTGTATCTGCACCAGGTGCAGGAGCTGGAGGATCAGCCTTTGGCACCATTACATAAGCCAAAATATCATCAATATCTGTATTTGACAACTGCGGAAAAGCATTCATCGCAGTTTTGTTATACTCTTCATAAATAGCAATTGCCCGAGCATCGCCAGAAGCGATCATAGCAGCACTATTCCTTATCCAAGAATATAACCATTCTCTTTCATACTTATCTGCTACTCCAAAAAGAGCAGGGCCTGTCATTTTTTTGTAGCGTTTATGACATGCGGCACAAAGAGATTTGAACAACTCTTCTCCCTTAGCTACATCTCCTCCTGATGAAGCTTCTGCTGCAACCGCTGCATCAGTAGTCGCTTCCTCCTGTCCAAAAACAGGAGTAAAAAAAGTAAATAAAAAAACAGTTCCTAGGATTAGGATTTTGGAGGCTGAATTTCGGTGTTTCACCTGTTTCATATTTTTACGTAGAATTATCGTCTTAATTTTGGCATGGTTTTTTAGATAGTAATCTAAAAAAGATTAAAAAAAACCGGCACTTTTAATTCGTCAGCAAAAGTACTACAATAAGTCGATTTTAGAAATGCTATAGAAGCGTTAACCATTAATTTATAATAATTCTAAATAATATTTTTTAATAATTTTGAGTTATTAAACTTTACCTTTGTATCAAATTAATTTGTAATGAGAATGTTAAACATAAAACGCCTTATTTTTTTACTAAGTTTATACCTTATTGGCACTACCTCATTAATTGCTCAAGACAATTCGAATCCTGTCATTGATAAACAAAATGAAAATAATTTTGTAGCCATCACCTACACTCCAAAACCTGAGGCAGTTGTAACTGTAAATCAAGATCCTAGAATCAAAATACTTCTTGATTTGAAGTCAAAAATGGAGAAAGAAGGAGACTTTAGTGATCGTTATAAAATTCAGTTGTATTATGGTAATTTAAACCAGGCCAATGAGGTTATGAAGACCTCTAAGGAAGCTTTTCCGCAGTGGGATTCTTCAATAAGATGGGAAACTCCCAACTACAAAGTTTGGTTAGGCAATTATCGCACTAGACTAGATGCCGATAGAGCACTAAAGGAAATACATACCAAGTTTCCAAATGCATTTATCTTTAAACCTGAATAAAAAACTTTTTTGATATTTGTGTTTTGTCTAATCTAAAGGTTTACTAGGTCATGTTGATTTATTTCAGCATCTCATCCTATTAGAAATCAATGTTATGCAAATGACACAGCACATCTAAAGGAGGCAAAACCATCGCATAATTATTTAGATTAAGACTTTTTATTTGATATAAAAAACCTCTATGCTTTGCATAGAGGTTTTTACTAGTATAGTTGTAGTATCTGTTATATATTATAGCTTTTTCTTTACGGCTACTTCCTGATACGCTTCAACGACATCTCCTTCTTTTATATCATTATAATTCTTGATCTGCAGACCACAATCATATCCTTTACTAACTTCTTTAACATCGTCTTTAAAACGTTTTAATGAAGCTAATTCTCCTGTATAAATCACAACACCTTCTCTAATCAATCGAATTCCAGAATTTCTGAAAATCTTACCATTTTGCACCATACATCCAGCAATTGTACCTACCTTAGAGATTTTAAATGTTTCTCTAATTTCTGCAGTACCGGTAATCTCTTCCTTCATTACAGGAGAAAGCATTCCTTCCATCGCATCTTTGAGATCGTTTATTGCATCATAAATAATCGAATATGTTCTGATATCTATTTCTTCCTTATCGGCAACCTGTCTGGCATTCCCGGCAGGTCTTACATTAAATCCAATAATAATAGCATCTGATGCCGATGCCAGTAACACATCACTTTCGGTAATTGCACCAACTGCTTTATGTATAATATTTACATGAATTTCTTCTGTTGATAGCTTCTGGAATGAATCTGTTAATGCTTCTACAGAACCATCTACATCACCTTTCAGGATTATATTCAACTCTTTGAAATCACCAAGAGCAATTCTTCGTCCGATCTCATCCAGTGTAATATGTCTCTGTGTTCGAACAGATTGTTCTCTATGCAACTGGGCTCTTTTGGAAGCAATATCTTTGGCTTCGCGTTCATCCTCTAGCACATTAAATTTATCTCCTGCTTGCGGCGCACCATCTAATCCTAAAATTGAAACCGGAGTAGAAGGACCTGCCTCCTTTACATTATTACCTCGCTCATCTTGCATTGCCTTTACCTTACCACTATTTTTTCCAGCAAGAACATAATCTCCTACGCGCAGTGTTCCTGCCTGTACTAGAATTGTAGAAACATATCCACGTCCCTTATCCAAAAATGCTTCGACTACTGTACCTGAAGCAAATCTGTTGGGATTTGCTTTAAGTTCAAGAATTTCAGCTTCGAGAAGCACTTTTTCTAATAATTCTTTTACTCCAAGACCTGTCTTAGCAGAAATATCATGGGATTGGATCTTACCACCCCAGTCCTCTACCAATAGATTCATTGAAGCTAACTTTTCTTTTATTTTTTCAGGATTTGCTTCTTGTCTATCTACCTTATTTATAGCAAACACTATAGGGACTCCCGCCGCCTGAGCATGACTAATTGCTTCTTTGGTTTGTGGCATTACATCATCATCTGCGGCAATTACAATAATTGCCAAATCTGTAACCTGTGCACCACGGGCACGCATTGCGGTAAATGCTTCGTGACCCGGTGTATCTAAAAAGGCAATCTTCTGACCATTATCTAACTGAACTCCGTATGCACCTATATGTTGGGTTATACCACCACTCTCGCCGGCAATTACATTTTCTTCTCGTATATAATCAAGTAAAGATGTTTTACCATGATCTACATGTCCCATTACCGTTACAATCGGTGCCCTAGCAACCAAATCTTCTGGGGCATCTACAACTTCTTCAATAGACTCTTCGATATCTGCGGTTACAAAATCAACTTCATAACCAAACTCATCAGCTACTATAGATAATGTTTCGGCATCTAATCGTTGATTCATGGTTACCATTATACCCAGAGACATACATGCAGAGATCACTTCTGTTGTAGTAATATTCATCATAGTAGCAACTTCAGAAACTGTGACAAACTCTGTCACCTTAAGTATTTTACTTTCCTGTTCCTGTTGTGCTACATCATCTTCGGCTTTCTGGCGGTGTTGATCTCTTTTATCTCTACGATATTTTGCCGCTTTTGACTTACTAGATTTACCCTGCAGTTTCTCGAGAGTTTCTCTAACTTGTTTTTGCACTTCTTCTTCACTCGGCTCTTCTTTCACTATTGCCGGTCTTTTTCCTTTTGCAGGACCACGTCCGCGACCACCTTGACCTCGATTTCCACCTGACTGACCTCCTGGTCTACCACCGCCTGGAGCTCCTTTTGCCCCATTCTCTTTACTAATTCTTTTACGGCGTTTTTTTGCATCTGCTCCTGCGGCTCCGCTCTTCTTATCTGGCTTATCTTCTTTCTTCTTGGCTGGCTTTTTAAACTTAGTTAAATCAATCTTTTGACCCGTAAAATTAGGGCCATCTAATTTTTTGTACTGTGTTTTAACCGTTCCCTTTTCAACTGTTGTTTCGGTTTCCGAAGTCTTGGTCTCATCTTCACCAGCACCTGGTTCTTTAGGCTCTACAGGCTTATCTTGTTTTATCTCCTTTGGAGGGGCCTGCTTGGTAATTTTGATACCTTTTTTTGCAGGTCTATTAGAAACCACCTCAGGTTCTTTCTTTTTAACTTCTTCTTCTTTTTGAGGAGTATCGATCTTTTGTTCGGGCTGTGATACTTTTTCCTCTTTTTTCTTCTCTAAGTCAATCTTACCGATTTGCTTAGGTCCGGTTAGTTGAGCTTTGGCTTTTACAACTTCTCTGGCTTCGGCAAGTTTACGTTTTTCCTCCTGCTCATGTTCAATCTGTACACGCAATGCTTCTTTCTCTTTCCTCTTCTCTTCTCCAACCTCTTTTGAAGCCACCTTTTTACTTTTATCAGTCTGAAATTCATCACACAAGAGCTGATAAATCTCTTCAGAAATTTTTGTGGTAGGACGCGCATCAATATCATGACCTTTTGAACTCAAAAAGTCAACAGCCCGATCTAGCGAGATATTGAATTCACGTAGTACCTTATTTAATCTCATTGTTTTTGCTTCAGCCATAAATGCCTATTATTTTATGCTCAAATATAAATTAATTGAGTTTATTAATCCTCAAATTCTGATTTTAATATTTTGATTACTTCACTTACTGTCTCCTCTTCAAGGTCTGTTCGCTTTACCAAATCAGCCAAATCTTGCTCTAAAATACTTTTTGCGGTATCCAAACCTATTTTAGAGAACTCTTCGATAATCCAAGAATCGATTTCATCGGTAAACTCAGTAAGCTCTACATCTTCTTCTACACCTTCTCTAAACACATCTATCTCATATCCCGTCAACTGTCCTGCTAATCTTATATTATGTCCTCCTCTACCTATAGCTTTTGAAACTTCTTCTGGTCTTAACATTACCTCTGCACGACTACCCTCTTCATTCATTTTTATAGAGGTTACTTTTGCTGGACTCAATGCTCTGGTAATATATAATTGCACATTATTGGTATAATTAATAACGTCAATATTTTCATTTCCTAATTCCCTAACAATTCCATGGATACGAGAACCTTTCATACCAACACAGGCTCCTACCGGATCAATTCTATCATCATACGAATCTACAGCAACTTTGGCTTTTTCTCCTGGAATTCTAACCACTTTTTTCACGGTAATTAAACCATCAAAAACCTCGGGTATTTCTGATTCGAATAATTTTTCTAAGAACAATGGAGATGTTCTAGACATAATAATAGAAGGTTTATTACCTTTAAGTTCTACGGATTCGATTACTCCTCTTACGTTTTCGCCTTTACGAAAAAAGTCTGAAGGTATTTGCCTGTCTTTTGGTAAGATAATTTCATTTCCTTCGTCATCTAACATAATAATCGCTCTGTGACGTATGTGGTGCACTTCTGCCGTATAAATTTCTCCTTCTAATTCTTTAAATTGTTTGTATATATTAGTATTATCGTGTTCGTGAATCTTAGAAATTAAATTTTGGCGAAGTGCTAAAATTGAACGTCTTCCCAAATCGATAAGCTTTACTTCTTCTGAAACATCTTCACCTACTTCAAAATCAGGTTCTATTTTTTGCGCTTCAGAAATTGATATCTCTTGATTACCATCCTCTACCTCTCCATCTGCCACTACCACACGATTCCTCCAAATTTCTAAATCCCCTTTGTCAGGGTTTATAATGATATCGAAATTATCATCACTACCAAATTTCTTTTTAAGAGCATTTCTAAACACATCTTCTAAGATCGACATTAGTGTTACCCGATCTATAAACTTATCATCTTTGAATTCTGAAAATGATTCTATTAATGCGATATTTTCCATATTAATGTATAATTAAAATGTTATCATAACTTTTGCTTCTACAATATTTTGATAAGCTACTAGAGCTTCTTTTGTAACGGTAATTTTTCCTTTTCCTATAGGTTTGGGTTCTCTTGCTTTCCAGGTTAATGTAACGGCATCATCTGTTACAGAAATCAGCTGTCCTTCGATAATTTCTTCCTTGGTTTTTACTTTAAGTTTTCTACCTATATTCTTTTTATACTGGCGAATATGTCTTAAACCCTCAGAAACTCCTGAAGACATTACTGAAAGCGAAAAATCTTCTTCGTCACGATCCAGATTGTGCTCAATTGCTCTGCTTATAGCAATGCAATCTTCTACCTTAACTCCATTATCTCCATCTATAATAACTTCAATGTTATTATCGGGACCAATTTTGTAATCGATTAGAAATAAAGAAGGATTTTCTAAAAGTGCTTCTTCTAATAATTTCTGAGCCCTATCTTTTAATGACATAAGTAGATAAAAAGAGGGGACTTTTTGTCCCCTCAATCTGGTTTTTTAATTTCAACGGTGCAAAGATAGCAATAATATCTTAGATTCAAAACATCATAAAGAATGAATTTATTTTGTAATTTTAAGATATTCAAACCTGGGTAGTTTTCTTAGGTCTAAGAAGTTATATATAATAGCTCTGCTTATTTCCTAATTTAATGGTTGCCCTGAAACCAAAGACAAACACAATAATTATCTAACTTATTTCAAAAAAGCAGTATTATGATCAAAAGTATACTTGTGCCTACAGATTTTTCAAAACAAGCTGAAAGCGCACTTAAAGTAGCGGCACAAATCGCAAAAAAAAATGATGCGACAATTTATTTACTACATATTTTAGAGCTTCCGATGCATTTAACAGATCTCATGGCATCTGGAGCACCTGCCCCTGCTCCTGAAGCTATTTTTTTTATGAAACAAACCCATAAAAAGTTTGAAGAAGTTCTTGAAGAAGACTATCTAAAAGGTATAGAAATTGTCGAAACTGTAAGCTTTGAAGATGTAATGCATGGAGTTATAGACTCAAGTAAAAAAAATAATGTTGATATCATTATTATGGGATCACATGGTTCTTCTGGCTTTGAAGAACTATTTATAGGTTCTAATGCCGAAAAAATAGTACGCACATCAAAAAAACCTGTTTTAGTAATCAAAGAGGATTGTGAAATATTTGAGGTTAACGATTTTGTTTATGCCACCAATTTTGATGATGAAGACAAACCATGCCTCCTTGCAGCCCATGAATTTGCAAAATCTATTAATGCAAATCTTCATCTGGTATGGATTAATACGGCCAATGGATTTAAAACCACTTATGAAACCGAGAATAAAATGAATACTATGATAGCTGATTTGGGTATTGACAAATACACCTTAAATATATACAATGATATTACCGTAGAAAAAGGCATCCTTAACTTTGCCGATTCTGTTAAAGCCGGTATGATAGGTATTAGTACCCACGGCAGAAAAGGAATATCACATTTTATTAATGGAAGCCTTGGAGAAGACGTTGTAAATCATGCTAAACGCCCTGTCTTGACTTTTAAAATTTGAAAACAAGATATATATCATTGAATAAAAGAGAGGCTGAATTCTAAGTTAAAAAGCAAATCTTTCAGCAACAAAATAAAGGTTCTTCGTAAAGAAGAGCCTTTTTTAATAGTCCAATTTAACAAAAGGTTCTTACCTTCTATTCACAACCTAATTAAAGTATTCCAAACCTTATTCATCGGTGTTAAATTAATCGTTGTTAAACCTAGTTGAAAATTGAGCTAATCATATCATTTTGAATTTATAAAATAAGTGATATTTCATTAATTGGCTCATTTTTTAACTATATTTGATTTGATTATAACAATAATCGGCTCATAAAACGAAACATAATAAAAACTTTTGAAATAATTTATTTTAATTATTGGTGAGTTCCATTTGACCTCTAGAACAATAAAAGCAACCGATGAAATATAATTGGCAACAAAAAGACTGGACTAAATTTAGTTACAACCTAGAAGAATTAGAGGATAAACTATATTTATTCGCTGAAAAAACAGGGCGGGTAATAGGGATTACAAAGGGGCTTTCTAAACAATATCACACGCAAACCCTTGTCGACATACTGGTATCAGAAGCAATCAAAACCTCTGAAATCGAAGGGGAATTCCTTAGTCGTAAAGATGTAATGTCTTCGGTAAGAAATAATTTAAACCTAAATATCCAAACTGAAAAAGTATCCGACTTAAGGGCAAAGGGCATAGGGAAATTAGTAACTGATGTTCAAAATAGTTTTCAATCTCCTTTGACAAAAGAAATGCTCTTTATGTGGCATAAACAACTTCTGATGCACGATGATACTATTACTATTGGAAAATGGCGTACACATCAAGAACCTATGCAGGTAATATCTGGTGCTATGCGAAAGGGAAAAATACATTTTGAAGCTCCTGCCTCCAATGTAGTACCAAAAGAAATGGATAATTTCATAACCTGGTTTAATTCTTCTTCGCCTAATGGGTCAAACCCGATAAAATACCCTCCGATACGATCTGCTATTGCTCATCTTTATTTTGAAAGTGTACAACCTTTTGAAGACGGAAACGGAAGAATTGGAAGAACTATTGCAGAAAAAGCTCTCATACAATCTTTAGGGAATCCCTTATTGATTAGTCTTTCTACCAGTATCGAAAAAAACAAAAAACAATATTATAATGCTTTGGAAAAAGGACAACGGAGTAATGAAATAACTCCTTGGCTTCATTTTTTTATTGATATGATTTTAGATGCATTAGAAACTTCTGAAACAATGATTCATTTCATATTCATAAAAACCAGGTTTTTTGACCAATACAAAGATGTACTAAATAGCCGTCAACAAAAAGTGATTAGAAGAATGTTTCAAGAGGGAATTAATGGGTTTGAAGGCGGAATGAATGCAAGAAAATATATAGGCATTACTAAAACTTCTAAAGCCACAGCAACAAGGGATCTTCAATCCCTAGTACAACTTGGGGTTTTCAAGTCAATAGGAAAAGGGAGAAATGTATCGTATCAAATATATTCTGATTTGTTTAATGAATGATTCATTATTCAAACTCTCAGCATAAACCTCTCTCCCTAATATTTTCATTTCAAAAAAAAGAAGGAACTAGATTAAAACTAATTCCTTCAATTTATGTCGGTCTACTAGGTCTCACTTCGACTCGTTCCTCGCTCAGCATAAACTTCTCGCCAATGAACATGTTTCTTTTCAAAATAAAAAAGGAACAACATTAAAATTGCTGCTCCTTTTCTGTTGGTCTACTAGGGCTCGAACCTAGACTCTTCTGGACCAAAACCAGACGTGTTGCCAGTTACACCATAGACCAATGTGTCATTGCGGGTGCAAATTTAAAACTTTCTTTTTGGTCTGCAAACATTTTTTTAAAATTTATCTCCCAAAATCGCATCAAATCAAAAAAGCATTGGCATTCTGTGCTTAAAATATAAACTTCTGTTAAGCGTTTGCTAAAAAAACTAAGGTGAAAGTATTTTTATTACTAAATTCGCCACACGTTATATAACCGAATAAATTTTATGAACACATTCAACTTTACTAAGTGGAATAAAATATTAGGATGGGTAGTATTTGCAATTGCCCTTTGCGTTTACTCCATGACAGTAGAACCTACAGCTAGCTTTTGGGATGCAGGTGAGTACATTGCAACCGCTTCAAAATTACAAGTTGGTCACCCTCCGGGGGCTCCTTTATTTCAGATGATTGGAGCATTTGCATCTACTTTTGCTTCAGACCCAACTCAAATAGCACTCATGGTTAATATGACCTCTGCTTTTGCAAGTGCTTTTGCTATATTATTTATGTTCTGGTCTATTACAATTCTTGTAAAGAAAATTATAGTAAAAGATGAAGAGTTTACGCAAAGCAAAGCTATGGCTGCACTAGGTAGTGGACTCGTAGGTTCACTAGCATTTACTTTTACTGATAGTTTTTGGTTCAATGCGGTAGAAGCTGAGGTTTATGCTATGGCAATCTGCATATTATCAGCACTTTTCTACCTTGGATTATTGTGGGACCGTGATATGCATAAACCCAGAGGAAACAAATGGCTTATTTTAATTTCTCTTATAGTAGGATTATCTTTTGGAGTGCATTTTATGGGATTGTTATCAATCCCCGCCATTGGCTTACTGTACTATTTTAAAAACTATAAAGAAATAACGATAAAAAACTTTATCATCGCTAACGTAGTTGTAGTAGCGATATTATTGTTTATTTTTAAATTACTTCTTCCTTCGACACTCAAATTTTTTGGAGCTGCCGAGGTGTTTTTTGTAAATTCTATAGGACTTCCATTTAATTCGGGAACTATTATTGCAGGGCTTATTATTATAGCAGCTTTTTATTTCGGAATAAAATATACTCAGAAATCAGAAAACATCAAATTAACTACAATCATATTAGTTATTGCGCCTATTATTCTTTTAACTCTGGTTATTAGTTTTAATTTAAATATCATTACGTTATGTGGTTTTTTTATCATCCTTTTCATTTATGCAAAAAAACAAATTATAACTATAAAAGCTAGCACAGTAAATACTGTAATGCTAAGTATTCTATTTATCCTTGTTGGTTTTTCAAGCTGGGTAATGCTACCCATTCGTGCCAACGCAGGCACAGTAATTAATGAAAATAACCCAAATAATGCTCGAGAACTTTTGGCGTATTATAACCTGGAACAATATCCAGAAACGCATTTATTTTACGGACCTCAGTTCACAGAAATTTATGCAGGTTTGGACCAAGATAATCCATACGAAGATGATAAACCCAAGTACGAAAAAGATCTTAAAACTGGAAAATATGTAATCGTAAACGATTGGAAAAATGCCAAACAAAACCTTGACGATGCTCACAAGGCATTTTTACCAAGAATGTGGAGCACAGAGCACATTGCCAATTATATGGAGTTTACTGGACCAATAAAGTTTACTATAAAACCAGAGTATCAAGAAGAAGAAGAATTACTTAATGCCGTTACCAAGTTTAGACGGGATTATGCAAGTGGTAAACTGGATAACGATGATTATAATAAGTTTTTACAATCATTTGGCAACTACATAAACGTACAAAAACCTTCCTTTTGGGATAATATCTACTATATGTTTGATTACCAAATGGGTTACATGTATTGGCGCTATTTTATGTGGAATTTTGTTGGAAGACAAGATGATAACCAGGGTAACCTAAACGATCTCGAAGGAAACTGGTTAAGCGGTATAAAATTTATTGATGAAATACGCCTGGGATCACAAGACAATTTACCTAGTGATGCGCTTAAAAATAAGGCCCGTAATACCTATTATTTCTTACCATTATTATTAGGGCTTATAGGGTTTGTATTTATGCTTCAACGGGATAAGAAAAACTTTTGGGTATTATTCATCTTTTTTCTTTTTACCGGACTTGCCCTAAAAATATATCTCAACGAAAGACCTTTTGAGCCCAGAGAACGTGACTATGCTTTGGTAGGGTCATTTTATGTTTTTGCCATTTGGATCGGGTTTGGGGTCTATGCATTATTTGATTTACTAAAAGGATACTTAAAACCTAAACTCCTGGCTCCTATTGTTACCACTGTTTGTCTATTGGCAGTTCCGGTACTATTGGCTTCAGAAAATTGGGATGATCACGATCGTTCTAAACGATACACCGCACAAGCCATGGCAAAAATGTATTTACAATCCTGTCAAAAAGATGCAATTCTTTTTACTATTGGAGATAACGATACATTTGCACTTTGGTATGCACAGGAAATAGAAGGATATAGAACCGATGTACGCACCGTAAATACAAGTCTTTTTGCTACAGACTGGTATATAGATCAAATGAAAAGAGCTGCATATGAAGGTAAGCCTATTCCTTCGCAATTAACCCATGATTTTTATAAGTGGGGTAACAATGATGCTATCTATTACAAACCCGTTACCAATGATACCATGCTTATTAAAAATTGGATGCGATGGATAGAAACAGATGATCCAAGAACCAAAGGTGATTTGCAAAGTGGTAAAAAAGTGAACACTTTCCCTACAAAACATATTAGAATTCCTGTAGACAAAGAAGCAGTGCTTAAAAACGGAATTGTAAAACCAGAAGATGCTGATCGTATTGTACCCTACATAGATATTCATCTTAAGGGAGACCTGTTATTTAAAAACAGGCTTTTAATGCTAGATATTATTGCCAACAACAATTGGGAACGACCTATTTATTTTACCGGTGGAAGCTATGGGGATGATGATTTCTTATGGATGAAAGACTATCTTCAATTAGATGGGGTTACCTATAAATTAGTGCCAATTCTCACCAAAATGGATCCTCGCAATCCTTTTGAGATGGGTAGGATCGATACTGATCTTATGTACAAAAATGTTACCAGTTGGGATTGGGGAAACAGCAACGATCCAAATATCTACCATGACCCGGAAACCAGGAAAAATGCGATCACCTATAGAAGCAACCTGGCTAGATTAGTTGAAGCCCTTATACAAGAAAACAAAAAAGACAAAGCCAAAGAAATCATTGATTTGGCTATGGATAAAATGCCGATAGCATATTATGAGTATTACACGTTACTCGAACCCTATGTAACCGGTTACTATCAGGTAGGCGAAAAACAAAAAGCACGTGACCTTTGGAATAAAATTGCCAAAAAATACCAAGAGAAACTTACATACTTTGGTAGCCTAGAGCTTAAAGAACAGTATCGATATGCAGAGGAGATTGTAACTAATGTAGAACGTTACAGAAGTGTCGTAGATCTGCTATTGATCAACCAGGATCGTGAAATGATCGAGGAAAAAGCAGATGAATTTAATAAATATCTTGGATTGTTTACCAGATTGTATTCTGCTGATGAAGGATTTAATGAAGAAGAAATACAAAAACAAGAAGAGGATTTAATCAAAGAGTTTCAAAATCAAGGGAGCTCTCAAGAAGATTCTTTAGAAGTAATCCCAGAAGAAGATAGTATATCTCAATAACAAACAAAGTGAGTCTCTTGAGGCTCACTTTTTCACTTCTTGCACGTGGCGCATTTGATTCCCCATAAAACTCCAAAGATTTTAAAACAATTTTTTACTACCTATCTATGGCATCTTCATCCCGAAAATGAAAAAAAAATATACCTTACTTTTGATGATGGCCCTATTCCAGAAGTTACCGAATTTGTCTTAGAACAACTTAATAAATACAATGCTAAAGCAACTTTTTTTTGTATCGGAGACAACATAAAAAAGCACCCCCAAATCTTCAAAAAAATCATATCAGACAACCATGCAGTAGGTAACCACACTATGAATCATCTTAAGGCTTGGAAAAGTGATATCGAAACTTACCTTAAGAATATAAAAGATTGTGAAAACATAATTTTAGAACATCATAAAGTCAAAAACAACAAAAAGCTTTTTAGGCCTCCTTATGGACAAATAAGCTACTCAAAATTTAAAGTATTGGAAAAGCAAGGATACCAAATTGTACTTTGGGATGTGTTATCAAAGGATTGGGATCATAACATATCGAGAGAAGTTTGTTTGCAAAATGTCATACATCATACAGAACCGGGTAGTATTCTAGTTTTTCATGATAGCATTAAAGCTTCAAAAAACCTTACCTACGTGCTGCCTCGAGTCTTGAATTATTTTACAGAAAAGGGGTTTGTTTTTGATAAGATTGAACTCTAAAGATATTCTTTCATAAGTCCGATCAATGTATTGGCATCTTGCTCACCACTTTGCCTCCAAACCATTTCACCTTCCTTATAAATCATTAATGTGGGAAGCCCCTTAATTCGTAAAGCAGTTGCCAGCTCTTCATTCTTATCTACATCAATCTTTATTACTTTACCTTTATCACCAATAGCAGCAGCAACATCCTTCAAAACAGGATGCATTGCTACAGACGGTTCATTCCATTCGGTATAAAAATCCAACAAAATCGGAACCTTAATACCTATTATATCTCCAAACTTTGACATTGTTCAAAAACTTTTATGTTTCAGGCCATTTACTAACCAATAGGCCTTTTAAACCTTTGTAAATATAACACTTTCTAAGAATTAAGCAGGCTTTGCTCCTTTTCTCAATTCGATTACTGTAATCTCGGGCCATATTCCCACTCTTCCTGGGAATGCATGAAATCCAAATCCACGATTTACATTTAGGTAGCGACCCATTTCAGTATACATTCCGGCCCATTGTTTATATACATACTGCACGGGGCTCCATCTTACAAATCCAGGGATCTCGATTCCAAACTGAAAGCCATGAGTATGCCCGCTTAAAGTTAGATGAAAATGATCATCATGCTTTTTAACCTCATACTCCCAATGAGAAGGATCGTGACTAAGAAGAATTTTAAAATCTTCCTTTGTTACTCCTTCTGAAGCTTTTGTTAAATCTCCTGCTTTCTTGAAATTATGTCCCCAATTCTCTACCCCGATAACTGCAATTCTATCACCGTCTTTTTCAACAAATGTGCTATCATTAAGTAACAGATTAAAATCGATTTTATTATGAATATCCTTTATCGCCTCAAAATTCGCCTCTTTTGCCTCTTGACTCTCCCAGGTAACATATTCTCCATAATCATGATTGCCCAAAACTGAATATTTTCCGTGCTTGGGAGTTTTAATACGTTTAAAGGTATCGATCCAATCATCCATTTCCTTGGCCATTGTATTTACGATATCCCCCGTAAATAGCAAAAGATCCGTTTCTTGCTCATTAATTAAATCCACGGCGTACTCTATTTTTGCAGGATCATCAAAGCTTCCTGAGTGTATGTCTGAGATTTGTGTAATACGAAAACCATCGAACGCTTTTGGGAGATCGTCAAAATGAAGTACATGATGTATTACTTTAAAATTATATTTCCCTCTAAAAATTCCATGAAGCAGCCCTGTAAACGGAATTGCAGCTATCCCCAATGCAATTTGGCTAACAAATTTTCTTCGATCTGGTAAATACTGCGTGGCAGTTCCTTCAAAAAAGGTATTGGTTAGATACGTGTACCCGGCAACGCATACTCGTATAATATCCTCGCCAAACATAAATAAAACAAGGATCAATTTTGGAACCAATGCAAGCAACAATATCCCACTAGCTCTTAATGTATATTTGGTGGGCCCGACACTACGATCATAATTTGCAAATATGTAAATAACATACCCCAGAATCAGTACCGAAATTAGTAAATAACTAATTTGTATAATTTGATTTTTGGAAATTGTTTTTATGGCCTGAAACGCATAAAGTTCAAGCAATAAGTACAAAAATATCGGGATCAACCAACGCATAATTTTTTCTAATTCATTAACACAACAAAACTATCTCTCCTTTTCAATTTGTCGATATTTTTAAGTAAAAATTAACGATATAATAAATTAAAACCACAAAAAGCGTTAAAAACAGCTCATTATAAAATCATAAATCTTAATAAATTCTTTTAGAAGTAAAATTTTTATTTGTACCTTCGAACAATAATTTACTATTATTTTAAGTTTCTTAAAAAAACATTCAATCATAGATAAACAATTACAATAATATTTATAGCAGTTGATACATTGTTATCAATTTTATTTTGGGGCGAAATGCCGTCAGATCTTGACGGCATTTCTTTTTTGTATTAATTATATGTTTTCGCATTTAATTCATTAATCTTCTTTTTATATTGCATTTCTAAAAATTTAACTCACATCATGTCACAAAAACGTCTTTTTCTTCTGGATGCTTTCGCTTTAATTTTTCGAGGATATTATGCTCTTATTAAAAATCCAAGAATTAACTCAAAGGGCCAGGACACATCAGCAATAATGGGTTTTGTAAATTCACTGTTTGATGTAATCAAAAGAGAAAAACCAGATCATTTGGCCGTGGCGTTTGATAAAGAAGGAAGCAAAGATCGTTTGGAGATATTTCCGGATTATAAAGCAAATCGCGATGAAACTCCCGAAGCTATAAAAATTGCAGTTCCCATCATTCAGGAAATTCTAAAGGCAATGCATATACCAATTATAGAGCGCGCAGGTGTAGAAGCAGATGACCTGATAGGAACCATTGCCAAACAAGCTGAAAAAGAGGGCTATCAAACCTATATGGTTACCCCAGATAAGGACTATGCCCAGTTAGTTTCAGAAAACATATTTATGTACCGCCCCGCCCGAATGGGGAACGGTATCGAGATATGGGGAATCCCTGAAGTGCAGAAGAGATTCGAAGTAGAAAGACCAGAACAAGTGATCGATTACCTAGGAATGATGGGAGATGCCGTAGACAATATTCCCGGTCTACCAGGAGTAGGTGACAAAACCGCTAAAAAATTTCTAGCAGAATATGGTTCTATGGAAGAGCTTTTGGCCAATACCGATAAGCTAAAAGGTAAAATGAAAGAAAAGGTAGAAGCCAATGCTGAATTAGGGCTGCTTTCAAAAAAATTGGCTACTATTATAATCGATTGCGATGTTACTTTTAATGCCAATGATTATGAACTTTCTGAACCTGACGCCAAAAAAGTACAAGAAATATTTGAAGAATTAGAATTTAGAAGACTAACGGATCAGTTTGTGAAGATCTTTTCTGGAGAGGAAACGACTACTTCAACTTCTGAAAATACTGCCAAACCAAAGAAGAAAACAGGTCAGGCTGGCGCGGGTCAGTTTTCGCTATTTGGCGAGGATGAAGAAGTCCCTGGAGAAACCACCTCCTACTCTAGCAGAAAGACAATCACAAATACAGAACATTTTTATCAGAGCATAGCTCCCGGAATGGCCATGAAGCTATTTCTTCAAAATCTATTAAAGCAGGAAAATGTATGTTTTGATACAGAAACCACAGGTTTAAATCCACTTACGGCAGAACTGGTTGGGATTGCTTTTTCCTGGGAAGCCACCAAAGGATTCTACATACCTTTTCCCGAGGATCGCAACGAGGCACAAGAGCTAATAGAGCAATTACGACCGTTCTTTGAAGCCTCAATTATTTCAAAAATTGGTCAAAACCTTAAATACGATATCAAAGTACTTGCAAAATACAATATCGAAGTAAAAGGAAAACTATTTGATACCATGTTGGCACATTATCTTATCAATCCTGATATGCGGCATAATATGGATGTGCTTTCGGAAACCTACCTCAACTACACCCCGGTTTCTATTACCGAACTTATTGGTAAGAAAGGGAAAAATCAATTATCCTTCAGGCAGGTACCTGTGGATCAGCAAACAGAATATGCAGTTGAAGATGCCGATATTACTTTTCAGTTAAAAGAACACTTTGAACCCGAACTTAAAGACGCTAAAACAGTTTCTTTATTTGAGGATATCGAAATTCCATTATTGCGAGTATTGGCAGATATGGAAATTGAAGGCATCAATTTGGACAAAAGTTTCCTCGAAACGCTTTCAAAAGAACTCGATGAAGATATCAAAACGCTAGAAAGTAAAATTTATACTGAAGCCGGAGAAGAATTTAATATTGCTTCACCAAAACAACTAGGGGTGATCCTGTTTGAAAAAATGAAGCTGGTCGAGAAGCCCAAAAAAACAAAAACGGGGCAATACTCAACAGCTGAAGATGTGCTATCTTATCTTGCAAAAGACCATGAAATCATTAGAAACATCTTAGAATACAGAGGATTAGCAAAGCTAAAAAGTACCTATGTTGATGCGCTACCAACCCAAGTTAATGAAACTACAGGAAGAGTACATACCGATTATATGCAAACGGTAGCAGCTACCGGGCGATTAAGCTCTAATAATCCGAACCTACAGAATATCCCTATCAGGACCGAACGAGGAAGACAAGTACGAAAGGCTTTTATCCCAAGAAACGAAGAATATACTTTACTCGCTGCCGATTACTCACAAATAGAACTACGTATTATCGCTGCTTTAAGCGAAGAAGAAACGATGATAGAAGCTTTTAAGAATGGAGAAGATATTCATGCCTCTACCGCCGCAAAAGTTTTTAATATTCCAATCGATGAAGTAAGCAGAGAACAACGTAGTAATGCAAAAACAGTAAATTTTGGGATTATTTATGGGGTTTCGGCTTTTGGATTGAGTAATCAGACCAGCCTTTCGCGTAGCGAAGCCAAAGAGTTAATCGATACGTATTACAAAACCTATCCCAAACTACGTAACTACATGAGTGAGCAAGTCGATTTTGCTCGTGAAAACGGCTATGTTCAAACAGTATTAGGAAGAAGGCGGTACCTAAAAGATATCAATTCGGCCAATGCCGTAGTGCGTGGTGCAGCAGAACGTAATGCCGTTAACGCTCCTATCCAGGGAAGTGCTGCAGACATCATCAAAATTGCAATGATCAACATTCATAAAAAGTTGAAAGAAGGCAATTATAAAACCAAAATGTTACTACAGGTGCATGATGAATTGGTATTTGATGTCTTCAAACCAGAGCTAGAAGACATCAAAACCCTAATCATGACTGAAATGGAAAACGCATATTCTTTAGCAGTTCCTTTAGATGTTGACTTAGGTTTAGGTGACAATTGGTTAGAAGCACATTGATTTTACGGTAAAACCCTAATTTAATTTCTTAATAGTTTGTTAACTAAGGTTTTTTGATTATTTTCGCACCCGAATTTAAAAGCCCTAAAATGAAAAAAAATTTGTTACTAGCCTTCTTGGCTTATCCTACCTTTTTTTATTCTCAACAAACTAATTTAATTCAAAATGGAGGTTTTGAAGAATACTTCGCTCCTAATTTTAACAATTGGACAGAAGAAGGTGATGTAAGTATTTTTAGATTAGAACCTACTAATGGTTATAAAGGTATAAGCCTTGAAACAGGAACAACCACTCCAAAGATTATAGCAACAAATTATACTGTACAAGCCGGTGTAACATATACTCTTAGATTTGACTACAAAGTAAGAACAGGAAGTGCCACTTTTGGACAACAAGTAATTGGTTACAAATATGGGGGTGCAGATTTCACACCTAACACTTCTTCAAGCGCAATACCACAAAATTTTGAATGGACTACGGTTACCAAAGAATTTACACCAGACACTACAGAAGAATGGTATTTCGAACTTAGCCTTAATTCATTTATAGCAGATCCTTTTGAAGTTTTAATTGATAACGTTCAGATATTTAATAGTATAGAAACCAATCCTGACAAAGCTGCACTTACTGCTTTCTACAACGCAACAGGTGGTGACGGCTGGGAAAATAAATGGAATCTAGATGCAAAATTAGACAATAGATGGGCTGGTGTCACTGTAGATGGCAATAACAGGGTTACCGAAATCTCTTTAATACGAGACCAATTAACAGGAACACTACCTTCTGAAATTGGAAATCTAGAATTTTTACAAACTCTAGTCTTACAAGAAAATAGTCTATCAGGAGCGATTCCTAGCGAACTGGCCAATCTTAGTGTCTTAAGAGCTCTTAATATTGCGGATAATAATTTTGATGGAGCGATCCCAGCCTCTATCGGAAATATAACAAGTTTACAGCATCTTAACTTATTTAGAAACCAGTTTTCTGGAGAAATCCCCGCAGCAATAGGGAATTTATCAAACTTAGTTACGCTTAATTTATCTTTTAACTCCCTTACGGGAAACATTCCTGTTGAACTTTTTAATCTAGCTAATTTAGAAAACCTAATTATTACCGATAATTTATTTTCAGGCAATATTCCCTCACAAATAGGTAACCTAAGTAGTTTAAAAATCTTAAGAATAGGAGGAGAAAACATTACAGGCTCACTTCCTGCAGAAATAGGAAATATTACAACACTAGAAACACTTTGGGCTTATAGGACAAAATTATCGGGTAAAATCCCAACAGTAATAAGCATACTTCCAAATCTAGATGATTTCCTTATTTCAGAAAATAATTTTGTTTTTGATGATTTCGAAGATGATTTTACCACTTACAACGGGTATTCCAGGTTTATATACTCCCCACAAGCTACTGTAGACAATGCAGAAACTATCGAAATAGTTTCAGGGCAGAACATAATATTATCTGTAGATGCTACACAGAGTATAAATAACATATATCAATGGCGTAAAGATGGTGTTGATCTCGTAGGTGAAAATGCTCGTACATTTACTATTTCAAATCCAACACCAAGTGATATCGGTGAGTATGACTGTATCATTACGAATTCTGCAATTGCTGATCTTACATTGCAAAGAAATATAATAAATGTTACTAGTGGTATCGTTGTTTCTCAAATTGAAAAAGATGCATTAATAGCTCTTTACAATGCAACAGATGGCCCTAATTGGACTAATACATGGGATTTAAATGCCGATGTAAGTACATGGCATGGAGTTACCTTGAATTCAACCGGAAATGTAATTGATTTAAATCTTTTTGATAATAATTTAAAAGGGACTATCCCATCGCAAATTGGTGATTTTTCAAAACTTGAAAGCCTGAATTTTGATAACAATACCTTGACTGGTCAAGTACCTATTGAAATTGAAAAACTCGCTTCAAGTCTTAAAAGACTTTCCTTATCTTTAAATGAATTAGAAGGTGAATTCCCAATTCAAATTACCAAACTTGTTACCTTAGAAAAACTTGATATAAGTCGTAATAGTTTAACAGGAGAATTACCTGTTGAAATTGGAAATTTAATCGAATTAAGAACCTTACTTCTAGGAGACAATTCTTTAACAGGAGAGATCCCAAATCAAATAGGAAATTTAGTCAACCTAGTTACATTAAATCTAAGGTTAAACAATCTTACTGGTGCGATACCTAATGAGATAGGAAACTTAACCAATCTACTTATAGTAAACCTTGGTTTAAATAATCTTAGCGGGGCTATTCCTTCACAAATTGGAAACCTTACTCGCTTAAGAGAATTGTTACTAGCAGAAAATGGGTTAACCGGGTCAATTCCTGTTGAAATTGAAAACCTAACACAATTACAAAAGCTTTCTTTAACCAGAAACCAGTTAACTGGAGATATCCCAGCAGGAATTGTAAACCTTACCGGATTAAGAGAACTTTCTCTTCTAAGCAATAAACTTACAGGATCTATCCCTACAGGAATGGGAAACTTAACCAACCTTAAAAGTCTTAACTTAAGCAATAATGAACTCATTGGGACCATATCAGATGAAATAGGAAACTTAATCAATCTTGAAAAGCTTTCACTTTCTGATAATGCTTTTACTGGTCAAATACCAATAGCGTTAGGAAACCTAATCAACTTAACGACCTTAAGTTTAACAGGAAATCAATTAACAGGTACAATTCCTGCTGAAATTGGAAATCTAACTAAGCTTAATTTTTTGGGTGCTGGAGTAAATAAACTAACAGGAGAAATTCCTGCCGAAATTGGAAATCTTACCGAGTTAGAAAATCTAAATCTAACTGTCAACGAATTATCAGGCTCAATTCCTACCCAAATTGGAAATCTAACTAAAGTATACGCATTAGATTTAAGCTCAAACAAACTTACAGGGGAAATTCCTATCGAAATTGGAAACGTACGTGAATTGAGGTTTCTTAATTTATCATTTAATGAGTTATCAGGACCTATTCCTTCTGAAATTGCAATTCCAACCAAACTCGAAGCCATATCCCTGAATTTCAATAAACTTACAGGTCGAATACCTTCAGAAATAGGAAATCTAACTGAATTAAATACAATTATCATTAATGATAATAACCTATCTGGAGCAATTCCTTCTTCAATAACAACACTAGCTAACTTATCAACTTTTTATATTATTGATAATAATTTTGTTTTTGAAGATTTTGAAGACAATTTTAATGAGCTTCTTGATAAAGGAATGACTTATTCTACCCAAGCCAATGTTGATAATGAAGAATCAATCACGATTAGTAATAAAGCATCGGTTTCCTTATCTATAAATGCTACATCTAGTCCAAATAACACCTATCAATGGCAAAAAGATGGAAAAGATATACCTGGGGCAACTCGTCGTAGTTATGTAATCACTAATGCCAGTGCTTCTGATTCAGGTGTATATGATTGTTTTATTAGAAATACGCTAGTTACTGGATTAACGCTAAGAAGAGAAAAAGTAACGATTAGTATTGATACCATTACTACTGATTCTGATGGCGATGGAATTAGTGACGAAAAAGATCAATGTCCAAACACAGCTGCCGGTGAGGTTGTGAATATTAATGGATGCTCTCAAAGTCAATTAGATGATGACAATGATGGGGTAACTAATGATAAAGACCAATGTCCAGACACAACTGCTGGTGAGGTTGTGGACATAAATGGATGTTCTCAAACCCAAACTCTAGAAGACCAAGATAATGATGGTGTGGCAAACCATATAGATTTATGCCCAAACACACCTAGCGGTGATATTGTAGATACTTTTGGGTGTTCCGTTTCTCAACTTGTGGATATCAATCCTTCAGATATAAGTATCATGGCAACAAGTACCTCATGTGCAAATACAGCAAATGGAGAAATAACCTTTAATTTTAACAAGGATTATCGATATACTATAGATTTAAGCAGTACTACATTTACTCGAAGATATCAAGACATTAGATTTGATACAGCCTTTGTAATAGATAACCTTGAAGCGAATACTTATGAGATAATTGTATCTACACCAGATTTGCGAGGGTTCTCTCAATCATATATATTAGAAATACAAACTCCAGCCGATCTTAAGGTTGCCAAAACCCAAATAGATAAAAAAACAGCTACGTATACAGTTTCTGGAAGCAAGTATTACAATGTAACTGTTAACGCTAAGAGTTATGAGTTTAACTTTGAAGATACTTCTGCCAGACAAATTAGTTTTGATATACAAGATGGATCCAATAGCATAGAAATAAAAACTGATAAAGTTTGCCAAGGAAAATTCAATAAAATCATTACAAATGGAACATTATCATTCTATCCTATCCCTACAAATAACGAGTTGAACATTTTAGGATTAGGCGGAATCAAAACAGTTATTTCTGTCACCAACCTTACAGGTGCTGTTGTTTTTTCTAAAACCGTAGATAACAAAGACCTTTATACCATCCCAATGCAAAATATGGCTTCAGGAATGTATCTGGTAACTGTTACTACTACAACCCAAACTATCAATACCAAAATATTCAAGAAATGAGAATTATAAAATATATACTATTAGTACTTGCAATCACTCTTCAATCTTGCGGAGGGAGTGACGATAGCTCTGCACCTGCTCCTACAGAATTGGGAGCTTTTAACCTAATTTTTCCTAATAATAACGAAGTATGTACAGAAGGAATTGACCTCTCTAACGACATGGTCGAAATCCCATTTAGATGGGCTTCTTCAACAAATGCGACGTCTTATAGCATTGAAGTAACCGATACAGAAACCGGACAAAATTATAATACAACTTCAAATACTACTTCTACAGAAATAGCACTTCCCAAAGGAACTCAATTTACCTGGAGTGTAACGGCTGTTTCTAGAGACAACATTAAAGACAGCAACGCCAACTGGAATTTTTATTCTGAAGGTATTACAACTTCAAATCATATTCCTTTTCCGGCCAAAATTACTTTAGAAGATAATAAAAACGGAACCATTAATATCTTATGGGAAGGTTTAGATTTGGATGACGATATCGATACTTATGAAGTTTATGCTTTTAATAATTTCACAGGAGGTAACCCTCAGTTAATTGCTAATACCAAAGAAACCAGTATTACTAATTTTGAAATTATCTTCGATACAGAATATTTTCTTCAAGTAATCACAAAAGATAAAAACGGGAATAGCTCTAACAGCAAAAAAACTTTTATGTTTAGAAACTAATTTCTTTGGTGAGAATAAAAATGCCTTTTCAAACTAAAACTTGAAAAGGCATTTTTTATATTTAAGCAACAACAATTGTTAATTTCCTGAACTATTTTTATCCATCATATCCTTATAAAAATCATAGTAATTCAAAAAAGTAGGGATTACTGGTCCATTAAATGGATTAGGTGCATTAAACAAAACACAAATTCCTATGTTATTATCAGGATCTATAAGAAGTTGTGTTTTATATTGATTTACATTTCCTCCGTGATATATAATTCTTCGCCCTCTATAATCCAAAACCCGCCAACCCATTGCGTAATAAGAATCGGTTACACCATCCCATAGATTCACATAGGTATCTTTATTACTAGTACATATAATTGGGTTAAAAATATCAGTAAGGCTTTCTTTTGAAATAATGTCAGGCCGATATCCAAGTAATATTTTTAAGCACTCACCCATATCAGAGATCGATGCATTTATTCCTCCTGCTGCGGCAACATTATAGTAGTTTTTATGAAGTTTATCAAGCTTGTATTTTTTTGAATAATGGTTATACGAATGTGGTAATGCTACATTATCATGATTTTTTATTGCTTCAAAAGTAGAAGATGCCGTTTGCATTCCCGAAGGGTCAAAAACTCGTTCTTGAAGGAGGGTTTCAAAATTCTTTTCGGTTTTATTCTCCATAATCCTTTCTATTACCGAAAACATTGCATTTTGATATTCATAATCCACCCCTTCTTTGGCAACTACACCTTTCCTTCTAAAATTTCTAATAATTTGATCCAAGGACAACCCTTGTTGTATCAGTCTGGTATATGTATATGGATAAAGCCCAGTAGTATGAGATAGTAAATGACTTACTCTAAGCCTGGCCGCTTGATCACGATCTCTTAAATCAAAGGACGTTAGAGATTCTTTTATGTTTTGATCCCATTGTAATTCTTTATGATCAACCATATTGCCAGCCAGAACTGCTGTCACACCCTTTGATAAACTCGCAATTCTAAAAACCGTATGTACGTCGACCGAATCTTGTGTATTAATTTCTTTAACACCAAAGCCCTTTTTATAAATTACGGTCGAATCTTTAACGATTACAATAGCTGCTCCTGGACATTCAGAAACATTAAAGTTGGTTGCAAAAAACTTTTCATAATGATCCAAAAAGAAAGATAATGAGTCTAATTCTGACACTCTTGGGTTTTCTTCAACTACATTTACTTTTTCTTTAGGTTTTGAAGTATTGCAAGCTACTAAGATAATACCAATAAAGGCAAGATAGATATATTTCATATGGCCACAAATCTAAGGTGATCGCAAAATACGTTTTAAATTAAAAAGTCAACATACTTTTTAAAAAACTTACAATACAAATCGATATGTAGCCTTAACCAAAAATGTGTTTTCTGGCTGCTTATCCAAAATCTGATTATTTAAACTACGAAACAGGTGATCTCCTGGATCTCCATCTCCTGTAACGCCTTGTGACCATACCAAAAATATCTCGGATCCTGGGATATACTCCCAACGCAATACCAGGTTAGAGCGAAATTGTACAAAAGCAAAATCAGGATTCTCAATTGTGTAGTCTATTGTACCATCGGTATTCTCATCAATAGAATACACATCATCTGCAAAAGAAATCTGATTTTGATCATAAAGTGTTACTCGTTCTCCCAGATCAGCCGCAATTGGATTATTTACATAATTAAACTCTTTGTACCTACCTCTGGATATAAATGGCTCCCCATAATATTGTATAGTAAGATTAGGGTTAATATTGTAATTTAATCGAATACTTGCACTTAAGGTTTGCTGATCGATATTAGCTGTAATATAACGAGGTGTGCCATTAAAATCGACCTCAGTAACATACTGCGTTTTATTAGGATTTTGCCTAAATTGTGGATTAAGAGATATACTTAATGCGTTCATTGGTTGATAGCGGAGTCGTATCACGTACCTATTAAACGAGAAGTTATTTTGTCGTGCTTTTGAGCCATCATAACCCACTGTAAAATTGAACTTTTTTCTTCGATCAGAGCCAAAGAACAGAAAGGCAAAATTTTCATCAGAAAAACGCCATCTTGGCCCACCTTGTAAAATCGTATTTGAAAAGATTCTGGGTTTATGGCCAAAACCAACTTCGGTCCACCAGTTATTTGTATAATTAATTTCTCCGCGCAAAAAATACTGAATTCGATTGTAGTTACCTTCAAAATCAAAAGTTGAAAACTGTTCTGCAAAAATATTAGCTCTTCTATAAAGCTTTGTTGGTTTTAAAAACAGATATCTTACATTGGCAAACTGCCGTATTTCATCTGCCTGTCGTAAAAACCCAATATCATTAAGTTCTAATTCTGGTGAACGCCAAAAAATCCCTGCATTATACCTCCAATTACCGCCTCCAGATTTACCTCCGGTAATTTTACCTCCGGTACCGGTTAGCGATGTTCTATTAGGATCAACCCTTACATGATCTGCATCTGGTCTCTGAAAATTATGAGTAAGTTCTTGTTGTGTTTCCTCTATAGCTTCTTTGGAACCTTCAACATGACTTAACACCAGATTACCCTCTATGTAAAATTTTCTATCTTTCCAGTTATGTCTAAAATCCAGACCTCCAGAGTAAGCAGACTTTCTTAAACTATTCAAATTATTTTCTCTTGTACCAACAAGTTCTGATGTTTCATCTGTGTTTGGATTCTCTTCATCAATTTCAAAAGCATCTCCCAAATTACGGTTAACAGCAGTAAAGATTCCACCAATATATGTATTACGATCATTAAAGTCTTTTTGCGCTCTACCTACAAAATAATTAGTAAGCGGCTCTACAATAGCCTCTCTTCGATTGCCATTTTCATCTTCTATTTTTGCAATCTCACGTTCTGTTAAGCTTTCAAGAATACCAATAGACCATCCATTTTTGGTCTTACCACTAAATTTTGCTGCTCCCAATATGGTTGTATTATTAGGACGATCTATATACTCACCGTCTAACTCGTTTATAGAACCTTGAGGACTCCTACCTATTCTACGCGAATAAAATACATTGTCCTGACCGTTTGCAAACCGATAATCAAATATATTCTTGTTTTCGACAAAAAAGGGTCGTTGTTCTCTAAAGAAAATCTGAAAACCATCAAGAGCAATCGCCGCAGGATCAGCTTCTACCTGTCCAAAATCAGGATTCACTGTTAGATCAAGAGTCAAATCATTGGTAATCCCAATTTTTGCATCCAATCCTCCATTCAGTTTAAATTCTTCTCCATCTCGAAAAGGATTTCCTTCCTCTTTCGGAAAAGTATCAAATTGTGTCACCGCAAAAGGTTGAATTTCTAATTGATGCTGTGGTTCAATATTAATCAAACCGTGTAATTCTCCAAATTCACTTACCCAACCAGGAGCATCTTGAGGGATACGCTGCCAAACCGAACGTTCCTCTTCTCTAAAAAACCTTCGGTTTACCTGAAGCCCCCATATTTGTTCTTTACTTTTACCAAATTTTAATTGACTTAATGGGATTTTTATTTCTGCACTCCAACCTTCTTCGTCAATGTTGGTTGCTGTATACCAAATCGGATTCCAACTACCATCCCAGTTATCACCATTTTGCGAGATAAACTCATCCCCTTTCACTCCTGCAGCGGTGATGGTAAAAGAAAAACCGGTTCGTTTATCATGATAGGTATCCAGATTAATCTCTACCCAATCCCCAGCAAAACCATCTCGTCTCGATAATCTTTTTTCAATTTTAGCCGGATCAGAATCATAACATTTATAAGCAACATAAAGATACTTTTGATCGTATACTATTTTAAATTTAGTCTGCTCACTGGGAGGGGTGTTTTCATCAGGTTCGTTTTCAATAAAATCTCCTGTCCATGCTACTAGATCCCAACCCGATTCATCAATAATCCCATCTATTGTTGGAGCCTCGGTACCATTAAGTGGTTTTGTAGTGTAAATTCTTTTTTTTACTAAAGTTGCAGTTTTTGTAGAATCTTGTGCATGAATTAAAAAAGGGACTAGTACTAGTACCAGAAAATAACATGAACACTTCATGATGATTAGATGTTTAATGATTGATATATCTAAGATGACCCAAACTATTATTGTTTGTCACACTTTTTTAGTTTTTTAGTAAAATATTAACAGGAAATACATATTAAAAGATTTAAAAGAAACCAATTAATACAGTGTTGGGTAATCTATCTAAAAACCAATGCATCCTACATTAAAAATAATATGTATTTGCGGTTTGCTATATAAATATATAATTGTACATTTGCACCCCTATTTTATATAGGAAAAGGAATGTTTAATAAGTAAAATTAATTAGTGTGGACACATTAAGTTACAAAACAGTATCTGCCAATAAAGCTACCGTTACAAAGGAATGGTTGCATGTAGATGCTGAAGGACAGACTTTAGGACGTCTATCTTCTGTAGTAGCTATACTACTTAGAGGGAAGCGCAAGCCTAACTTTACCCCACACGTTGATTGCGGTGATAATGTTATCATTACCAATGCCGAAAAAATCAACTTAACAGGAAAAAAGTGGACAGATAAATCATATATCCGTCACACTGGATACCCTGGAGGGCAAAGAAGTCTTACTGCTCAGGAATTGTTTGACAAAGACCCAGAGCGTTTAATCGAAAAAGCGGTAAAAGGAATGCTACCTAAAAACAAATTAGGAGCAGCTTTATTTCGTAATTTAAAGGTTTATGCAGGATCAGAACATGATCAAGATGCTCAAAAGCCTAAAACTATTAACTTAAACGAATTTAAGTAATGGACGTTATTCACAAAATTGGTCGTAGAAAAACGGCTGTTGCTAGAGTTTATCTTAAAGATGGTTCTGGGAAAATTATGGTTAACAAAAAAGACCTTAATGAGTATTTCACTACTGCTACTTTACAGTACAAAGTAAACCAGCCTTTAACTTTAACGAGTAATGAGGATAAATACGATGTAAATGTAAATGTATATGGTGGAGGAATTACTGGACAGGCTGAAGCTGTTCGTTTGGCAATATCAAGAGCGGTATGCGAATTAGACGAAGAAAACAGATCAATCCTTAAACCAGAAGGTTTATTGACCAGAGATCCAAGAATGGTAGAGCGTAAAAAATTCGGTCAGAAGAAAGCGCGTAAAAAATTCCAGTTTTCTAAACGTTAATTTATTAAAACAGTATTTGTTGTTATCCCAACATATTGGGATGTTAGTTTAGCATCTAAATGCTCAAGGCCGTACTAAAAGTAGCCACTTGTGCATTGCTAATTCAACAGAACGTAAACTATTACAAAAATGGCAAACAATATCGAAGTAAAAGAATTACTTGATGCAGGTGTACACTTTGGACACCTTACAAGAAGATGGGATCCAAACATGGCCCCATATATTTATATGGAGCGTAATGGTATTCACATCATTAATTTATATAAAACTGCAGCAAAAATTGAAGAATCTAGCGAAGCTTTAAAAAAGATTGCAGCGTCCGGCAGAAAAATCCTTTTTGTTGCGACCAAGAAACAAGCTAAAGAAATCGTAGCCGAAAAAGCAAGCAAAGCAAACCAGCCTTATATTACAGAAAGATGGCCTGGTGGTATGCTTACTAACTTTGTTACTATTCGTAAAGCGGTTAAAAAAATGGCTGCTATCGATAGAATGAAGAAAGACGGTACCTTCAACACATTATCCAAAAAAGAACGTTTACAAGTAGACCGTTTAAGAGCAAAATTAGAAAAGAACCTTGGTTCTATCTCTGATATGACTCGTCTACCTGGAGCATTATTTGTTGTAGATATCACTCGCGAACACATCGCAGTAAAAGAAGCTCAGAAATTAAACATTCCAATTTTTGCAATGGTAGATACCAACTCTGATCCGCGTCAGGTTGATTATTTAATCCCTGCAAATGATGATGCTTCAAAATCTATCGACAAGGTAATGACTTATGTTAGCGACGCTATTATTGAAGGCCTAAGCGAAAGAAAAGCTTCAAAAGACGCTCCTAAAAAAGATGCTCCTGCAAAGGCTGAAGCAAAAGCTACCGAAGCAAAACCAGCTGAAGTAAAAGTAGAGGCTCCTGCTGTAGCAGAAGTTGAAGCGCCAGTGGTAACTGAAGATGCTAAACAAGAAGAAGAATAAACATTCATTGATTGACAATTAGACAATCATTATAGTTTAAAAATTATTGAGTCGTTTGGTTCTTTACTCTTGTAGTACAAACTAAACGACTCATCTTTTATATAAAAACACATTTACACATTAAATATTAAAAAGATATGGCAAATATTACAGCCGCAGAAGTAAGTAAATTACGCAAGGCAACAGGTGCTGGAATGATGGATTGTAAAAAAGCACTTGTAGAAGCTGAAGGAGATTTTGATAAAGCTATCGAAGTTCTAAGAAAAAAAGGACAAAAAGTTGCTGCAAAAAGAGCAGACCGTGAGTCTTCTGAAGGAGCTGCAATTTCTAAAATAAACGCAGACAACACTGTTGGTGTATCTATTGTTCTAGGTTGTGAGACCGATTTCGTTGGTAAAAACGAAAGCTTTGTTGCCCTAGCAAATGAATTAGCAGAACTTGCATTAAATTATTCTTCTAAAGAAGAGTTTTTGGCTGCAGATTTTGGAGGAATGACCGTTGCCGAAAAACTAGTTGAGCAAACCGGTGTTATTGGTGAAAAATTAGAAATTAATTCTTTTTCTAAATTAGAAGCTCCTTATGTTGGCTCATACGTACATATAAACAAAATTGCTGCCCTAGTTGGATTATCTGCCAAAGTAGATAAGGTTGATGTATTAGCAAAAGATTTGGCAATGCAAATTGCTTCTATGGGAGCAACAACACTTTCTTATAAAGATTTTGATCCTGCTTATGTAGCTTCAGAAACTGAAGCAAGAATTGCTGTAATTGAAAAAGACAATATAGAATTAGGTCGCTTAGGTAAAACACTTAAAAATGTGCCTCAATATATCTCTATGTCCCAATTAACTCCTGAAGTTTTGGCAAAAGCAGAAGAAGATGCAAAAGCAGAATTAAAAGCAGAAGGTAAACCAGAAAAAATCTGGGATAGAATTCTACCAGGAAAAATGGAGCGTTTTATTTCTGACAACACAACTCTAGATCAAGAGCAATGTTTATTAGATCAGAATTTCATCAAAGATGAAAAAATTAATGTTGCAAAATATGTTGAATCATATGGTGATGTTACTGTATCTGCTTTTGAAAGAGTAACTTTAGGATAAACCAAAGTATACTTTTTTTTCGTTAAATCACCGAAAATTTAAAAACCGCTCCTAATAAATTAAGAGCGGTTTTTTCTTCCACATTTTTCAAAATACTTTGTTGATAATGCTTTCAACAATACAAAACCTTGAATCTTCTCAAGACTTTGCCCCCAAAATAAAGACTAACTCCCCAATCAGTCTTAACAAATGTTTATGCACTATTTCAAAAATATTTATCATCCCCCTCATTTTTTTGTTTTCCCTGAGGCAAACGTATAACATTATTCAAAACCAATCAATACCTTGTATAGGGGAAAAGAACCCATTTTTAAAGGGGTTTTTTAATTTCACTAGAACTAGATGCGACAAAAAGAAAAGCTTTATATTCTAAAATATTTTCTAAATTAAGAATATCATTATATTTGCATCATAGTTAAACCTAGCAATGAAATACAAAAGAATATTACTAAAATTATCAGGTGAAGCCCTTATGGGGGAACGCCAATATGGTATTGATCCAAAAAGATTGGCCGAATACGCGCATGAAATCAAACAAATCACAGACAAGGGAGTAGAAATAGCCATTGTTATTGGAGGAGGTAATATTTTTAGAGGTGTTGCCGGTGCTAGCAAAGGAATGGATAGAGTGCAGGCAGATCACATGGGAATGCTGGCAACCGTTATCAATGGATTAGCATTGCAAAGCGCTCTTGAGGATGCAGATATTCCTACTCGGTTACAATCTGCTATAAAAATAAATGAAGTTGCAGAACCGTTTATCAAAAGAAGAGCATTACGCCATCTTGAAAAGGGCCGCGTTGTAATTTTTGGAGGAGGAACAGGAAATCCATATTTTACTACAGATTCTGCAGCAGTACTTAGAGCAATCGAGATTAATGCCGATGTTATCCTTAAAGGAACCAGAGTAGATGGAATATATACTTCAGATCCAGAGAAAAATGCGGATGCAACAAAATTCGATTTCATTTCGTTTGATGATGTATTAAGAAAAGGATTAAAAGTAATGGATACAACAGCATTTACCTTAAGTCAAGAAAATGAGCTACCAATAATAGTTTTCGATATGAATAAAGCAGGTAATCTCCTTAGAGTTGTTTCTGGAGAATCTGTTGGCACACAAGTAAACCTTTAATCATAATATTTACTCCATACCAAACCAAAAGTAAGGTATATGTTTTTGATAAGTCAAAAGTAAAGAAATAAAAAATGAAAGAAGAAATAGATTTTATTATAGATTCGACTAAAGAGTCAATGAACGCTGCAATTGCTCATTTAGAAAAAAAATTACTTAATATTAGAGCCGGAAAAGCTTCGCCATCCATGCTTGGCGGCGTGATGGTCGAATATTATGGTACTCCTACCCCCTTAAATCAAGTAGGAAATATAACAACTCCAGATGCTCGAACTATTACTATTCAGCCTTTCGAAAAATCTCTTATTCCAGAGATTGAAAAAGGAATTCAGGCGGCCAATCTTGGGTTTAATCCAATGAATAATGGAGAGAGTGTGATTATTAATGTACCTCCCTTAACTGAAGAACGACGTAAAGAACTTGCAAAACAGGCAAAATCTGAAGCCGAGGATTCTAAGGTTGGGGTGCGCAATGATCGTAAAAATGCCAATACTGAAATCAAAAAACTAGAAAAAGAAGGGTTATCTGAAGACATGGCAAAAAATACAGAACTAGACATTCAAGAACTAACAGATACGTTTATCAAAAAAATTGATGATATGTTAAGTGTTAAAGAAAAAGAAATTATGACAGTTTAACATTTTTTTGAATACGTTAATTATATATAAAAGCGTTTCCATATAGAAAACGCTTTTTTTGTATCTTCGTTTTTTGAACTTTGTCAGTATAATGCGAAACAAATTATTTTGTTTATTATTTTTTACCCACTTTGTCTTAATATCCCAGGTTAGCATTAATGGCGTTGTGATTGATGGAAGTTCTAACCAACCCTTACCATTTGCAACCGTAAAAACAGGCACTTCATCTTATGCACTTACCTCAGTTAGTGGTGAATTTATCATCCGATGTAAAAACTATCCCGTTAATCTTACAGTGAGCTATATAGGATATCAAACAAGAAATGTTCTTATTCCTTCAAACTCCAAAGAAAAAATTGAAGTAAAACTGTTTCCAAAAGAAGAGAATTTGGCTCCGGTAAATCTGGATGTAACCGAAAACATAGCCGCCAAAATAATCAAAGAAGCGATTCGCAAAAAAAATCAAAACAACCCTCAAAAATTGCTAAATAGTTATAGCTATAAAAGTTATAATAAATTTAAAATTACAGAAGACAATCAAGCCACATTAGATCTTCAAGATACTACCAATGTGGATATAAAACAACTTATCAATAAAGCCCATTCTTTTTTATCTGAAAAAATCAGTATGCACCAGTTTAACAAAAAGGCTGGGGAAAAAGAGACCGTTTTGGCTACAAGAATGACCGGTTTTGAAGAACCTATATACAATGTTTTGGGTATTAAAGTACAGTCTAACTCATTGTACAATGAAGACTATACTATTTTTGAAGATAAGTACATAGGCCCTTTATCAAACAGAGCACTAAGAAACTATTATTACAAAATTCTTGATACCACTCAAGACAAAAAACCCGCTTTTGTAATACTTTTTCAACCACGTAAGTCAAGAAATTACGCCAGCTTAGAGGGAGTATTGTATATAGACATGAAGACTTTAGCAATTCAAAAAGCTATTATCGAACTACGCGGTGAACTTAATGTGATGGCTACTCATGATTTTGAATATTTCCCCGAACATAAAAGTTGGTTTCCAATACGTCAGGAAATTTCTATCAGACCAGGTAACGGAAGGCAAAAAGTGAACCTTTTTGGCGGGCAAATATCCGTGGGTAGATTGGCAAGCGACAAAAGAAGTTTTACAGGCAATAATGATTTTTTAGTTTCTAAGACCGATTTGTTTGATATCGATATAAACAGTGAACAAGATATAAAGCAAAACCAAGCATCTATAAAAATTGATCCCAAAGCTAATAATAGACCCGAAGCCTATTGGAATCAGTACCGCACTAGTGCAATTACCGAAAAAGACTTAAACTCATTCCCCATTGTTGATAGTATCGTAAAAGTACAGAACATAAAACGCAGGATTAATGTTATTCAAAGCTTTAATTTAGGCTACTACCCGGTGGGATTCTTTGATTTTGACCTTACCTACCCTATAAAATATAACAATTACGAAGGTTTAAGATTAGGTATAGGTGGTCTTACAAATAAGAAGTTTTCAAAACGGTTCAGATTAGAAGGGTATCTGGTTTATGGTTTTAGAGATTCGAAATCAAAATTTGGAGTTGGAGGAGGCGCATTAATAAATAAAAATTCGGGCTCTTGGCTTAACTTCAACTATACAGATGATATAAAAGAAGTAGGTAGTTTTCTTTATTTAACCGATAGAAGAGTATACTCATTATTCGAACCTAGGCTTGTTAATATCGATTTTTACTATAAACATAGAACCTGGAGTTCAAGTATACAACATCAGATTTTTCCAAAACTTTTATCAGAAACACAATTTTCTGTAAGTAATATCAACCAAACCGGAGCATATAGATTTCTTAATAATGAAACTCTTTTTTCGGCATATAAAACTGCAGAAGCTACTATTGCTATGCGCTGGAGCCCTTTTAGTAAGTTTTTAAAAACCCCTACCGGCATTAAAGAAATAAAGGACGGCTATCCCAAGATTACTACCCAATACACGCAAGGGTTCAAAGGAATATTTGATAGTAATTTTAGCTATAGCAAAATAGGGATCAAAGCAGAATATATCATTAATCGTATTAATCAATCGAGTACAAGCATTCTTTTTGAAGCAGATATAGCCAGTGGAGATGTGCCACTTACACACTTATATCACGCATACCCAAATGCCCCCACAAAAGAAACCGTGTTTCAACGATTTTCTGTGGCAGGACGAAGAACTTTTGAAACCATGTTCTTTGGTGAATTTTTTAGTGATCGACTAACTACCTTACAAATAAAACATCGTATAAAACCTATTCGGGTTGCCGATTGGCTTAAACCAGAAATTGTGTTCATTACCAGATATGCCATTGGAGATGTAAGCAACCGCCAGGATCATCAAGGAGTAGAATTCACCTCATTGCAGCAAGGGTATCAAGAATCTGGTTTTGAAATTAACAAGTTATTTGCCGGTTTTGGCCTAAGTTTTGCATATCGATATGGAGGTTATCATCTACCGAGATTTGAAGATAATATTTCATTTAAATTTACTTTTTATCTAAAACTATAATCATTTTGTAGTAAATAATTTTCTTGCAAAAATTCACGACTAATAACTCTTCAAATCCTTACATTTGCAACTGGAAAATAAAGGAATGACAAAATTATTCACTTTTGGGTTTTGGAATGCGTTAGCTGGTATTATACTTCGCAACAGAGCTGTAATATTTCTGGTAATAATTGGAGTAACTGTGTATATGGGGTTTCAGTGGAAAAACATGAGGTTTTCTCACTCTGAAGCCAATTTGCTTCCCGATGATCATGAAATAAACATAAAGTACCAGAGTTTCCTCGAAAAATTTGGAGAAGAAGGAAATCTAATTGTAATGGCCGTTAAAGACAGCTCCCTTTTTACACCCGAAAAATTAAAAGCCTGGAATGATTTTAATAATTCATTTAAAAAATATGAAGAAATAGATCTTGTTGTTTCAATAGCAGATCTTAAGAAACTAGAAAAAAAAACCAATCCAGAACGATTTGAATTAGTCCCCTTCATTAAAGATTCTTCTTATACAGAAAGACAAGTTTCTGATTATAAAAATGAGTTGTTTAACAACTTACCTTTTTATGAAGGATTAGTATACAGTAAAAAATCGCAAACAATTCAAAGTGCATTATATCTCAAAAAAGATATTGTAAATACGAAACTAAGAAAGCGTTTTATACAAGATGTATTGCGCCCCGCAGTAGCATCCTTTGAAACCAAAAACAATCTGGATATAAAAGTATCTGGAATGCCATATATAAGAACCATGAATTCTCAAAACATCATGGATGAGATTTCGGTTTTTATACTTGCGGCTTTGGTAGTTACTTCATTAATTTTCTTTTTCTTTTTCAGATCCTTTAGAGCTACTTTTATCTCGATGACCGCAGTGATTATTGGAGTGATGTGGGCATTCGGACTTTTAGGACTTCTAGAGTATGAAATTACTGTTCTTACTGCTATTATTCCACCACTTGTCATTGTAATCGGAATTCCTAACTGTATTTTTTTAATCAATAAATACCAACAAGAAATAAAGAAACACGGTAACAAAGCCAAGTCATTGCAACGCGTAATTACCAAGGTAGGAAATGCTACATTAATGACCAATGTCACTACTGCCTCTGGATTTGCAACTTTTGCTTTGACCGAAAGCAAACTTCTCAAAGAATTTGGTATTGTTGCTTCTATAAATATTATCGCTTTATTCATACTCTGTCTTTTAGTAATCACTATCATTTATAGCTATATGCCTCAGCCAAAAGAAAGGCATTTAGAACATCTGGGTAAAAAATGGATGGAAAAGCTGGTAGATTGGATGGAAAATATGGTAAAAACCCGAAGGGTAACCATTTATTTCTCTTCTGTTATCATTCTAATAGTGAGTATTATTGGCATATACACTATAAAAGTTTCGGGAAGTTTACTAGAAGACATGCCCAAAACAGCCGGCTTCTATAAGGACATTGTTTTTTTTGAAGAAGAGTTTGATGGGATCATGCCATTAGAAATATTGATTGATACTAAACGAAAACAAGGTGTTTTAAAACTATCTACTCTGAAACGTATGGAACAACTTCAAGAACTTCTTGAAGAAACTCCAGAACTATCAAAACCCATTTCTATAGTAAGTTTAGTTAAATATTCTAAGCAAGCTTTCTATAACGGAAATCCAAAATATTATCAAATACCAACTAGCCAAGAACGAAATTTTATCCTACCCTATGCTAAAGCTTTTGAATCTGAATCCGGAGTCATGCAAAGCTATATAGATTCTACCGGGCAATATGCACGAATAACGACTTTTATGAAAGACGTAGGAACAGACGAAATGGATCGCATAGAGGCAACACTTGCTCCCAGACTAGAGAAAATATTCCCAAAGGATCGTTATGAAGTTTCATTTACTGGAAAGGCACTTATTTTTCAGAAAGGTACAAAGTATCTGGTGTGGAACCTTACCTTCTCCCTGAGTCTTGCAGTGGTACTGATCGCATTATTCATGGCTTGGATGTTCAGGTCCTGGAAGATGATTCTTATCTCTTTAATTCCAAATTTATTGCCATTACTTATGACTGCAGGTTTAATGGGGTTCTTGGGTGTACCTATAAAACCTTCGACTATACTTGTTTTTAGTATTGCATTTGGTATATCTGTAGATGACACCATTCACTTCCTTGCAAAATACCGACAAGAGTTAAAATCCAATCACTGGAGAATCAAAAAATCTGTATTTGCTTCATTACGAGAAACTGGTGTAAGTATGTTTTATACCTCAACGGTCTTGTTTTTTGGATTTTCTGTATTTATGATTTCAAGTTTTGGTGGTACCAAAGCCCTTGGAGGGCTAGTCTCGACAACCTTACTTTTTGCAATGCTGGCAAACCTATTACTGCTACCGTCCCTCCTATTATCTTTGGAACGTAGTATCGCAAATAAAAAGACACTTAAAGAGCCTACATTAAAAATCATTCCTAATGAAGAAGAGCTCGATGATTCTGAAGAGTAAGGAAGGATAACTAAACCATCCTGCATTGCAAGTGCAGGAGTTTTGATACGCAATACATTGCTTTTTGTTACTTGTTAAAAGTTATTTGGTTAGGGATAGAGACAGACAGACAACTTTTAACGTATAACTTTTAACTAGTAACAGTATTGAAAAACAGATTTTTTCGCAGTACTAAAGTGCTGCCATAAAATTGCAGGGTTTTGAACCCAAATCTGAGACCAATAAAAACTACTCTAGATCTTATAAAATAAAAGCCCCGCTAAAAAATTAACGGGACTTCTGTAAGATAGATTACCCCAAAACCTATCGAACTAAACTTAACGTAAACACAATCGTCATAATTGCATAAGCAAGATACCACCCCTTTTTGTATTTTGAAACAGTATCAAGGGGGGAAAAATCCCCTTTTTTTAATTTAACCTAAAAATTAACATTATTTAAACTTGTAATTTTCATTTATATTAAATATAAGTATTTGATAATAAGGTGTTTAAACTAAAAAAATATTTAAAAAATTTGTAATTTTACCCTAAAAAAACTGTAAAAAAAACACTGTTTTACCACAAAAAAGCAGTGTTTTACGGGTTTCCTCATAGAATCGCCCTTTCAAAAAACGTCAAATTTTCAAACTTCGGTTTTGTAAAACTTACATATCACAAAAAGAATACCAAATTATCTGAATGTATTCTCCTTTTTTGAATTCATTAGATTATGTGTCAATCGGATTAAAAAATTATCTTTGCAACCTCAAATTTTATTATTAACCGTATTTAGGCAATTGAGATTTAATACTATTAGAAAAAATAATATATAATGAAGCATACCAAAGTAATAGAAGTACTACAAAGTGATAAGCTATTACAACCTGTTACTATAAAGGGATGGGTTCGTTCTTTTCGTAATGATCGCTTTATTGCTATCAACGACGGATCGACTATAAATAATATCCAGTGCGTTTTGGAAGATGGTACTGTAGATACAGTTATTAAGACCAGAATAAATGTTGGCGCCGCTGTGGTAATTGAAGGCACCTTGGTAGAAAGCCAAGGAAAAGGACAGCGTGTAGAGATTCAGGTAACTGATGTATCTATTGAAGGCGATGCAGATCCCGAAGAGCTTAAATTAACAATTCTCTCTCCCAAGCGTCATACGTTAGAGAAATTAAGAGAGCAAGCACATCTTAGAGTTCGTACCAATACTTTTGGGGCAATTATGCGAGTACGTTCAAAACTGTCTTTTGCAATACATGAGTATTTTCAAAAAAATGATTTTTATTATGTACATACCCCGGTAATAACCGGTAGTGATGCTGAAGGAGCAGGAGAAGCTTTTAAAGTAACCAACCTGGATCTGAACAATGTACCCAAAAACGAAAACGGTGAAGTAGACTACAAAGAGGATTTCTTTGGAAGAGAAACCAATTTAACTGTTTCAGGACAATTAGAAGCCGAAACGTATGCAATGGGCTTAGGCCAGGTATATACCTTTGGACCAACATTTAGAGCCGAAAACTCAAATACTTCTCGTCATCTAGCAGAGTTCTGGATGGTTGAACCTGAAATGGCTTTCTGTGACCTTGATGGTAATATGGATTTGGCAGAAGATTTTATAAAGTATGTTATTCAATATGCATTAGATAACTGCCAGGACGATTTAGAATTTCTGGAAAATCGTCTGGTGCAAGAAGATAAACAAAAACCACAAGCAGAAAGAGCAGAAATGTTATTGCGAGATAAGCTTAAATTTATTCTTGAAAATAATTTCAAGAGGGTGAGCTATACCGAAGCTATTGAAATTTTGAGAAATTCTAAACCAAATAAGAAAAAGAAATTCAAATTTCCTATTGATGGTTGGGGTGCCGATTTGCAAAGTGAGCATGAACGATTTTTGGTAGAAAAACATTTTAAATGTCCGGTAATCCTATTTGATTATCCGGCAGAAATCAAATCGTTCTATATGCGTTTAAATGAAGACGGAAAAACCGTGAGAGCAATGGATATCCTTTTCCCAGGAATAGGGGAAATTGTAGGAGGATCCCAACGTGAAGAACGCCTAGACGTGTTAAAAGAAAAAATGGCTGCACTAGATATTCCAGAAGAAGATCTATGGTGGTATCTTGATACACGTCGCTTTGGAACCTGTATACATAGTGGTTTCGGACTTGGATTTGAACGACTAGTATTATTTGTAACTGGTATGGGTAATATAAGAGATGTAATACCCTACCCCAGAACTCCGCTTAATGCCGAGTTTTAATACAGTAAACTTATAGATTACTTAAAATCCGCTTTATTAGGCGGATTTTTTAATTATATGATTATCCGTAATATGTAATAATGTAATTCTTTAGCGTTATTCCGAACCTGCCTACATTACCGCAGGTAGGCAGGTTTATTTCGGAATCTCATTTCGTTCATAAACAATCAGTTATAATGAGAACCTGAAACGAGTTCAGATTGACGATTATCGTATATGATATATTACGGATATTCAATTTAATTATAATGCTTCTTTAATAAAATCTCAGAGATCAAATCCTGGACCACCAATTTTTCAGGATCGGGCTTCTGAGATTTATTTTTTACTCTTCTTATTTTCTCGTAATGTGGCATTTTATTGGTTTCAGTAAGCACTTTCAATACTTCTTCAAAAAAACCACTTAAAATAGGAATCACATGCTTACTTGATTCATTTTTTCTCTTGATATGAATAAACTTTTTGACATACGCCAAAAAAATCTGAGGGTATTGAGCAAATGTCATTAAGGCTTCACAAAAGCTTTGATATACTTCTTGCTTACTTAAATTATTTCTAAACTTTAATTTGGACTGATCAACCTGCTTTAAGGTATATAGCAATACACTTTCCCGAATAAAAGTGCTATAATCATTTTCTGAATAATAGTACACCTCCATCCCAATATTAGTATTTACAACCAATACCTCATCACCAATATTTTCTTTTAAAAAAGATTCAAAAACAGCAACCATAGATGATGACATCAAAAGTCGTCTCTTGATATCCACAGATCTAATATTTACTGATTTTATTCCCACTATATCATTTCATTAGTTCAGGGAATAAGATTAATCAATTCTGAAATTTCTAAACCCTGATTTCTTGCATGCATTTCTGCCGTATATCCCTTATTATCTTTGGCAGTGATATCTGCTCCGTTTTCAATCAATAATTTAATAATCTCTTTTTGCCCGAAGGTAGCTGCATAAATTAGGGCGGTAGCTTCATTAAAACTTTTTGCATTTATATCTGCTCCATATTCAATTAATAATTTTGCGATATCATAATATCCTTTAAAACATACTCCCATTAAAGCAGTATTACCTGAACTATCTTTAACATTTAGATCTGGCTTAAAACTTAGGATAACTTTAGTTATATCCTCATGCCCATAATATGACGCCAACAATAATGGCGTAGAACCTCTAGAATCTTTTGTATTAACCAATTCTGGACTTATATTTAGGACTGCTTCTACTTCTTGTAGTTCTCCTGATCTAATGGCGTTAAAAATAGCTTCCATTTAAAATTATCTCTTTATTGATTGTAATCTAAATTTGTTTGAAATTTATTTTAAAATATCAAAAAAAATTCGAAAACACTAGGATTATTAAAACTTTATGATTCTCATTATCAAATACTTAACAAATACAGATGGTTTAGTGGTAAACCACCTGTATCGAGTATTGTATATAATAAAAAAATTCTTGAAACCGACTATACTTGATCAAAACGATCAAGATTCATAACTTTGCTCCAAGCGGCCACAAAATGATGCACGAAGCGCTCTTGAGAATCTTGGCAACCATACACTTCTGCAAGGGCTCGTAATTCTGAATTAGATCCGAATATAAGATCAACCCGAGTTCCTGTCCATTTAAGCTCACCTGTAGCACGATCGCGACCCTCAAATATCGCTTCACTCTCTGAGGTTGCTTTCCAAGTGGTACTCAAATCAAGTAAATTGACAAAGAAATCATTAGTCAGTGCTTCTGTTTGTTCTGTAAAAACACCGTGTTTTGATTGATCAGCATTGGTATCGAGAACACGCATACCACCAACAAGAACGGTCATCTCGGGTGCAGTGAGTGTTAGTAATTGCGCTTGGTCTACCAACATTTCTTCTGTAGAAACCTGGTATTTACCTTTTACATAGTTACGAAACCCATCTGCTCTTGGTTCAAGAACAGAAAAAGATTCTATATCGGTTTGCTCTTGTGAAGCATCTGCTCGCCCAGCTGTAAAAGGAACATTAATAGTACTACCAGCTTTTTTTGCTGCCTGCTCTATTGCTGCATTTCCTCCAAGAACAATTAAATCTGCCATTGAAACTTTCTTATCAGAGTTTGCACTATTGAATTCGTTATGTATACGTTCTAAAGTATCCAATACATTGGCAAGTTGTTTAGGATTATTCACGTCCCAATTTTTTTGCGGAGCAAGGCGAATTCGAGCTCCATTAGCACCACCACGCATATCAGAACCTCTAAATGTGGATGCTGATGCCCAAGCTGTTGATACCAATTCAGAAATAGACAAGCCCGAGGCCAGTATATTATTTTTTAAAGCAGTAATGTCATTATCGCTAATTAATTGATGCGTAACTGCTGGGATAGGATCTTGCCAAATTAATTCTTCTTTAGGCACTTCTGACCCAAGATAACGTGCAACTGGCCCCATATCACGATGCGTTAATTTGTACCATGCACGTGCAAAGGCATCTGCAAATTCATCCGGGTTTTCATGAAAATGTTTAGCTATTTTTTCATAAACAGGATCCATTTTTAACCCCATATCTGCTGTAGTCATCATAAGATCCTGTGTCTTTGATGAATCATGAGCTTGAGGGGCCATTTTTGCCGCAGATGCTGCAGTGGGTTTCCATTGGTGTGCTCCTGCCGGGCTTTTGGTTAATTCCCATTCATATCCAAACAAAACATCAAAGTATTCATTATCCCAACGTGTTGGATGCGGTGTCCATGCACCTTCTATACCACTCGTAATGGTATGATCACCGTGACCACTTTCAAAGGTATTTTTCCAACCTAATCCTTGTTCTTCGATACTTGCTCCTGCCGGTTCTCTACCAACATATTTATCAGGGTCTGCTGCACCATGTGCTTTCCCAAAGGTATGACCTCCCGCTACAAGTGCTACTGTTTCTTCATCATTCATTGCCATGCGTCCAAAAGTTTCACGAATATCTTTGGCTGATGCCACAGGATCTGGATTTCCATTGGGCCCTTCGGGATTTACATAGATTAATCCCATCTGTACGGCACCTAGTGGATTCTCTAACTCTCGGTTACCTTCATAACGTTTATCTCCTAACCATTCGGTTTCAGCACCCCAATAGATATCTTCTTCGGGCTCCCAAACATCTTCACGACCTCCGCCAAAACCAAAAGTCTTGAAACCCATCGATTCTAAAGCACAGTTTCCTGCGAGGATCATAAGATCTGCCCAAGAAATTTTATTTCCATATTTCTGTTTAATGGGCCAAAGTAATAGACGAGCTTTATCAAGATTTCCGTTATCGGGCCAACTATTTAATGGTGCAAAACGTTGACTTCCAGAACCAGATCCACCACGACCATCTGCAATGCGATACGTACCGGCACTATGCCAAGCCATACGAATAAAGAACGGCCCATAGTGACCATAATCTGCTGGCCACCAATCCTGTGAGTCTGTCATAAGGTCATAAAGGTCTTTCTTTATTGCCTCGAGGTTAAGAGTTTTAAATTCTTCGGCATAATTAAATGTTGAACCCATCGGATTGGATAAAGAAGAGTGTTGTCTAAGAATATTTAGTTTTAACTGATTTGGCCACCAATCACGGTTCGAGGTACCTCCACCTGCACCTTGCTTATGAGTGCCGTTCAAAAAAGGGCACATGCTTTCACCATTAAGATTATAGATAGAACCGTGAGGATTCTCGGTTTTAAGACTATTATTTTCCATTGCCTATAAATTAAGATTAAACGATTGTGTTGCTAGTATTCCAAATTTACAATAACATTATCTTATTATTTTTATATTTATGATATATAAGATTTATTTAACCATTTGACATACTTATGAATCAAATTGTTGTATGGATTTATAGTAACTTTATTAATCAGGTAGAGTGGGTTGCTACTAAATAATACTTGAAACGTTTATTTTGGTGTTATACCATTTGTTGTTATGGATGTTTTACTTTTCGTTAACCAAAAAAGGTTACTGCTCTATCCACTTTCTAAAATCTGAAGTGTTAGCAGAGCTGGTCATTACTTTTTCTTCAACTCCTTTCAGTTTTATCAATAATCTATTTTTGAAGTGATTTTCGATAGTTTCTATGTATTCTATATGTATTATTTGGCTTCTGTTGATTCTGAAGAATTTTTTTGGATGTATTTGTTCGGTAAGTACTCCTATTTTTTGTAGAATTGGATGCTTTTTACCATTGGAGTCGGTGGCGACACAAAAATCCCCTGAAGCTTCAATAATACTAATGTCGCTAATATTCAATAATTGAATTCCTTTGGTTCTTTTGATCACGAATCTTTTCTTATAGCTTACTTGTTCTTCCTGTAAAGCTAATTTTAAGGCATCAATTGTGGTAGTATCTAAGGTATTATATTGACCATTTCTAAAAAGGGATTCATATTTTTCTAACGCCTTTCTGAAATCATCTTGAGAATACGGCTTTAAGATATAGGCGATACCATTCGTATTAAAGGCCTGAAATAAATATTCATCATATGCAGAACAAAAGATAATAGGACAATCAATTGTTGTTTTATTAAATAAATCAAATGAAGTGCCATCTAATAATTGAATATCAGATAATATTAAATCATAAGTTTGGCTTTCTAACAACTCTCTTCCATCGGCAACAGAACGTGACCAATCATGAGCCACAGCCGCATCAAAATATTCGTTTAGATACTTAAAAAGCTTTTGATATGCCGGAATTTCGTCTTCTAAAATTAAAATACGCATTGTTCTATAATTCACTACTTAATTTAATAATCGGAATCGAAACCTGAAACTTTGATTCAGTATTAATGATTTGCAGTTCTTGATCCGATAGCAATTTATACCTCGTTCTTAAATTTTCTAAACCGGTACCAAATGATTCTTCAGCAGATAGAATTTTGGACTTATTATTTATTACGGTTAACCAATCCTCATCAACTTCAATAGAGACATCAATACTATTTTGTCCTGCTGCTTTATTATGTTTTGCGACATTCTCTAGCAATACCTGTAAAGATCCAGTTGGAATAAATTTATCTTCTAGTGAAACATCTTTTTTGATCTCAAAGCTATAATCCTTACCAAATCGGGTTTGAATTAGAAATATATAATTTTCGGCAAGTTCAATTTCTTCGGAAAGTTCCATCACTTCGGCATCTTTGGTTCGAATTAAATAGCGATAAATCAATGAAAGGCGATTGATGTATTCTTTGGCTTTTACTGCATTACTATCAATTAATGCATCCAGTGTATTAAGGTTGTTAAACAAAAAGTGAGGATTTATTTGGGAACGCAATAGTTTTAATTCATTTTCCTTTTGTTGTTTTTGTACATTAAAAAGTTGTGCCTGCCCTTCATAAAACTTTTTGGCTAATAAAATACCTAAGGTAAAGCCCACTTCTTCTGTAAGCTCAAAAACACTTATTGACAAAAGTCTATTCCACCTAGGGAATGTACTCCAATCATGACCAGCTGTCCAAAACCCTGCTACAAATGTTATAAATCCGGCAATACCTAATACGGTAAGACCCCAAAATGTTAAGTGAAAATATCTCTTCTTTTTAATAAGAAAATTTGGTATAATCCAGTATACAAAAAGTAAAACAACACCAAAAGAACTTAAAATAGCCGCAGGGATATCTACAAGGTATTCAATAAGGTTATTATCACTTTCATAATAGTCTATACAGTTCAATAGTGTGGTAACCGCATATACAATAACAATTACTGTATAATCTGATTTGTTTAACTTCGTATTCATACTTTTTCTAAATCATCTTACTTTTAGGTTTTCTTATGCGTTTTATCAACCATCTTATTAAAAATGTTATTGCAAGAATAAGAAAAATAGAAACCATCCCTAAAACAACATATAATTTTGTTCTTCCTGGATCGGCTAACATATAAAAAAATACATCTTGCCCCAGCTGTTCTCCATATTCAGAATTGGTGAATAGTACAAATCCCCAATCTTTTTCGGGATCTAAAAGAATCCAACTGGTAAATCCTATATTATTCCCGCCATGGCTATATATACTTGTGAAAGGGATTTTTATATTAAAAAAACCAAGTGTATACCTAACATCAAAACCGTCGTACGGGACTTTTGAATGAGGTTTTAGTAGTTCATTGTAGCTTTCTTGGGACAAAATTTCTTCATTCATAACCGCAATCATCCATTTAGAAAAATCTATAGGTTCTGAATGTATAGAGGCTGGGGCAGAAAATATATTATTTTCTTTTTTAAACCAATATTCATTTTTCCAATCTACCCATTTATTGTTTTCATCATATGGTTCTGCTTTGTGTTTTCGGGTATAATCATTCTGAATATAAACCGTATGTTCTAATCTAATGGGTTTTCCAATTCTTTTTTGAAACTCGGCCTCGAGTCCAGCATCATCTGTTTTTAAAATATGTTTTAATACCTGAGTCAAATATTGATACCCTTCACCCGAGTAGAAATAATCGGTCCCCGGTTCGAATTGAATTTTTAGTGTATTGTCCTCATCATCTTCTCGCCAATTTTGAAAACCAGATCGATGACTCAATACCATTCTGGCAGTAATTTTTTTGTATCGCTCATCATGAGCAATATCGGGATATTCCATATACTGATACATAGGTTTGTCTAGGTCAAGAATCCCTTCTTCAACAAAGGTCATTACAAAAAAACCAAAAACCGGTTTCGATATTGAGGCTCCTTCAAAAATGGTATTTTGGGTAACTGGTAATTTTTCATCAATATTAGCAAAGCCGCTGGTTTGATGATACACCACTTTCCCATCATTGATTACTGCCATCGACAAGCCAGGAATATTGTATTCCTTCATTTTTGAGTTAATAAATTCGTCCAAAGCCTCTTTGGGGATATCAAAACCAAGATAACTATCTATCGCTTTGTCGTTCTTAGTAGCACAACTACTAATTATAATGCTAAATATTATAAATAAGCCGATTTGTTTTATATATGTATTCATAAAAATTGTTTTGACTAGTGTAACTGATTTATAAAACTATCTCGCAAAATAATAGGCTGCTTTTTTCCATATCCACTCGATAGGTCCTTGCTTGAATTTCTTTAACCATAGCATACTGAAAAGAACTTGCAGACCAAAAAATAAAACTGCTACAAGATACGATTCTCCGTGAGTCAATTTTCCATAAAAACCTAATCCATTAAGGCAATGGTAAAAAAACAATATGTAAAAAACAGATTGCATGATATAATTTGTGAGTGCCATTCTTCCTATCGGATTAAAAATTGACAATACCTTTTTAAAGGTTTTTGTTTTGAACAATCTCAAAAAAATAGAAATATAGGCCAGGCAAAGCAAAATCATTCCTGCGGCAAGCACAAAAGGGAGCCATATTAACGAAATTGATAAAACGATTTGACCGCTAATCATTAAATAAAAGACATAATTAAGTGCAAGCCCTAATAATAAACACAGGCTTATCATGTAACGGTTGATCCTCTTCAACCTTTCCGGCAAACGGAAAAAATCAAGTTTGGCCAATGCAAAACCAATTAACATGTTACCAAATGTATAAAACAAAGTAAGCGGCATATCTTGCAGAAAATTCACCCATTGGTCAACTCGCCAGTTGATTCGTAAATAATCCATATACGAAGTGGTTAATCGATGTTGCTCATACAATTCGGGAGAATACTCATAGGTTTGCCACTCAAATCCTTCGATAACAATATACATGATCCCAGTAAGCAGTACATTCAAAATTACCGCCAGCATTAATAAACTCTTGACCGACCAATTCCTCACCAGTAATAATACTATTCCGCCAAAGGCGTATGCTCTAATTATATCACCAGTCCATAGTAAATACCCATGCAAACATCCAATCAAAAACAACAACGCCATTCTGATTAAAAAATACCGGGTAAAACGAATGCCTTTTGAATGAAATCGTTGAAACTGAATGTAAAAACCAAACCCAAATAACATCGAAAACATGGCTATAAACTTATGGGCAATAAATACATTATGGAAGAAATCAAAAGTTTGGTTAAGTGGGCTCTCGACCACATGTTCTCCAGAAAAGGGAATGTTTGCAAGAATAATCCCAAACAAAGCAAATCCTCGCAAAGCATCTACTGCATGTATTCGTTCTTGTTTAGTTGACTGTTGTAGCATTTGATTGTGATTTTTTAATTATTATCGTCAATTCTATCCTGCTCATCTTTAGAAACATTGTTTCTTTTCTTGTTTTTACCGTATTTAGATCCAAAACTATAATGCAACTGCACATAAACATTTTGTCTTGCCCAATCGTTTTCAATGGTTGCATTTACGTTGTCATAATTAATAGCTCCAAAGAATTTCCTGTTCAGGATTTCTTCAAATTCAACACTTACTTTTAGTTGATCATTTAAAAATTTCTTACTTAAAGCAATATCTATCCCGGCTATCCATTTGTATTCTATTTGCCCTTCTAAGCCCCCCGTGGTATAGTATCCTGATAGTTCTGAATTTATCCCCCAAGGCAATTGATATTCTGCACTGGTATACCATGTCAGGCTCCATTGAGAAAGATCTAATGCAGGAGTTAATATCTCTGATTTGTATTCGTTATAATTCACAATAACCCCCGTAAAACCATCCAACCCGTTTATAAAATCTAGTGGTCCAAAAAGACTTGCACTAAAATTGTTATTCTCGGCAAGGTTAATAACGGATCTAGATGTTTCTGCAGACGTATCATTTTGTGTAATGATCTCGAATAATGCATCAGTCGTTTGCTTATAACCAATATTAAAAAAGGGCTGATCATCATAGGTAAGGTTAAATTGATAGCTATTGGTAAAAGCAGGTTTCAAGTTTGGATTTCCTTCCTCAAACGTAAAGGGATCATAGTAATATACAAATGAATTTAAGGAGCTATAAGAAGGGCGCCGTATGCGATAACTATAGGCTACATTGGCACCAATCTCATCGGTAATTTTTCTTCCCAGGGTAAAACTGGGAAAAAATTTAGAAATGTTTCTTGTTCGGGTTTCATTTTCTGTTACAGAAGTACCTTCAGTGTCACTTTCTTCCCATCGCAAGCCGCCAGAAAAAGTCCATTTGTCAAGTGTTGCGTTAAACTTTGAATAAAGAGCCAGGATACTCTCGTCTATCAAAAATCGATTGGTTTGGTCTGTATTATTTATGAATTCACCTTGGTCGTTTTGAGTAAATGACTGTAAATCGCTATCAGAATTTACATTTGAATATTTTGCTCCAGTTGCCCAGGTAAAATTATCGTTCACCGTTCGCCTATAATCCCCCTGGTAGGTAAAAATTTCGTAGGTAGCCTCTTGAAAATAACGTTGATTATCGTAATCTACGAGGCTCTCTTCAACTTTAAACAAATTATTCTCGTTGTTGTACTCATAATCGATGTAATTAAAATCCAGGGTGACTTTATTCTTTTTATCATTATACTCATAATAAGGATTTACAGTGTATGTTATTCGATCTCTATCAAAGCTATTATCGGTTAATAGATCGGTTTGCGAAGTTTCATCAATGATTGTGGTCTTATTGTTTGTAATGCGATCCGATTGCGATTCAATTCTGTTCGCATTTACCCCAAAAGTGTTTTTATCATTGATATAGTAGTCAAAACCACCACTTACTCTAAAGGTCTCCGGATCGTATGGCGAAATTGAAGTTTGATTATAGGTTTCGCTCAAAACCTGGCGCGAGATTATTAAATCTTCTCTCCATGACGATCTGTTATAGCCAGCGCTTGCTTGCCAATTCAATTTGTTTTTGTAACTGGCGATCGATGCACTACCTCCGTATAAATAATCATCTACATAACCCACGGTGCTTTTTACGCTACCATGGGTTCCTAATTTTACATTTTTCTTTAGGATAACATCAATAATAGGACCTGATCCTTCTGCATCATATTCTGCACCCGGTTGTTGAATAAGTTCTACCCGAGCAATATTATCTGCCGGCATCTCGCGCAATAATGCATCTACATCAATATAATCGGTTGTTTTTCCGTTTATTAAAATTCGAATATTCCCTTGCCCACCATAGTTTATTCTTCCATTGGTCACAATCACGCCCGGGATTTTTTTCATGACATCCTGTAGATTGGTATTAATCATTTCTGATTTTTCGATGTCTACAATTAATTTTTCGGCAGTTTGTTTTATAATTGGTTTTTTGTAGGTAACCACTACTTCATCTAATTCCTCCGATTTTAGAGAAAAGTCCAATGTTAATTCTGCTGTTTGCTCTGTAAGATCGAATACTTTAGAAATTTCGGTTTCGTATCCTAACATAGAAACTTCGATACGATAGGTACCTGTTTTGATATTTTCAAAAAGATACACACCTGTTTCGCCTGTGGCCATTGCAGAAATGGCTTTATCAGTTTCGTTTTCATATAAAATGACGTTGGCAAAAACCAAGGGTGAGTTATTACTGTCTGAAATACGTCCAGTGATCAAATTTTGAGCATTTACTGTGGTTACCCCAATACACAATAAGAGAAAGAAAAATAGTTGTTTGAATTCCATGCTTACTTTGTTTCGTTTTACTTACTGAAACAAAACTAGAAGCTCGGGTACTATATATAAAGGTGATTCTGATGAAGTAGGTTAAAAATCCGTTAAACCAGGGTCATTTTTCCTTTCAAATAAATTTAAGATAGTATCAAGGTAATCTGTTTTTCATCTTCATAAGCTCCCGTTCGATGAGGAGTAATTTGTCCTCAACATCATCCCCAAACTCAGGAATTCGTCTACAAAACACATAGCGTACTCGCCACAATTCTTTGATTTCGGAAACGGGATACTCTTCGTCCTCAATATTTTTATGATCGGCTCTTAACACAATATTACTTTTGGTAATGTAGAGTCGTCTAAAGATTAATTTGTTATCGACCAAAGCAAACACAAGGGTGCCATTATTTAGTTTTTTAATCACCGAAGCCGGCACCCTCTCGCCAATGACTACATCTTTGGGATAAAAACCTTTATCATGCGAGGTCATTTCGAGATTTGACACGGTATACCCGCGAAACTCTTTGGTAGGATTAAGTGGTAAGTGCAATACCGGAAGTTCTTTTACAAAGCCTTCTTTATCAAAAAATGCGATGTAGTCGCTCGATGAGTTTTCGGTAATACAGGGTATCGTAGCAAATTGTTCTCGTTTTACATCTTCGGCATATGTAGTAAGATCTCCTTTAAATTTAAGGAGTTGATTAACGGTCAATTCATGAGTAAGTAAATCATCAATTTGTATGCTAAAATGATTAGCAATTTTGATAATAGTTTCTATTTTTGGTTCGCTTCTACCCTCTTCATAAGCCCCCAAAGTACCTCTTTTAAGGTCAAAAAGCTCTGCAAAAGCCTGCTGACTCAAACCTTTTACACCGCGTATCTTTTTAATATTTTTTCCAAAGAAAGACATTTTTGCTAATTTAATTTGCAATTATAAAAAATAATTGTACATTTACACTAACAATATTAGCTAATACTATTTAAAAAAGCTAATTTTAGTAGAAATACTTTGTTATTTTATTCTTTCATTAAGAATTAGGGGGAACTATACTAAAAATTTTAGCACAAAACTATGTACTAACTTAAATCATTCATACCTATGATTACTCTTGTATTTTATTTGGTTAATTTAGCCAAGCATATTATTCATAATATTTGTTACTTTTTGCAATATTAATAGACCTATTATAGTGGGAAGTCATATTATTTATCAATCAAAAACGTTCATCCAATGCAAAATCATTTTAAAGTAGTAAAAGATTATTTACTGAAACTTCATTATGATATTATTCATGAAAACAACAGAGAAGGAGTTTTTATGATTAGCAAGCAATCTGAAGGAATTAAAAATATGATCCTGGGAGTTGCACCGCCTATTTTGATCATGGAGCAACACATTTGTAATATCAAAAACAAAAATGAGGCTGTGTATCGCAATCTTTTGCAAAAAAACAGGGATATCCTTCATGGTGCCTTTGTACTGGATGAAACAGGGGAAAAAGTAATATTTAGAGACACCTTACAGATCGCAAACCTTGATCTTAATGAATTAGAGGGTTCATTAAACTCGATCGGAATTTTGTTGGGAGAATATTCTGAGCAGATCATTAATTTCTCGAGGTACTAGTAGTACATATTCTCAAGGAACACTCGAGAAAGTAGAAGGGAATTTATCATTATCTCTTTGAACCACATACCAAAACATTTTATAAACCAGTAAAGCTTTCAGAATTTGAAAGCCAGGGTGGTAATTGTCTAACTTAAACCTAATTTATTATGGGATTTGGAGGAGCAACTGCAGCAATGATCGCATCACTCAAAAACAATAGCAGGCGTAATAAACGTGAAGCTTTTGATGGGTGGACCACATCGGATAAAGAAAGTCAAGGAGTCAAAATAGAACTCGTTTCAGAAGATGCTCTTGCCAAAATAAGAGAAAAACTCAAGAAACAAAGAAGAACTATATTCTATAAAAACTTGATAGCTCTTGGTTTGATGATAATCGTACTACTAGGGTGTATTTTGTATTTTTCGAGTTAAGGATGCATCATTCACTTACTCCCCCAAGGGTTAAATCTCTTGGGGGTTTTCTATCCTCTATTTGATTATTCATAAAAATTTTATATTTTTACATAAGCACTTATATAAATAGTTATGTATATTAGTAATGAAAATGCATTGCAAACAGAAAAACGACTCATTAGCGTATTAAAAGCAGCTAGGTTACAAATTCTTAAAGAACCTTATTATTTTAAAGAAACGAGTATCACAGAGTTTTCGTTTCATCCAAAAGCATTAGCTATGGTTAGAGATAGCGAAGTTTGGAGTTATTTAGTTCCAGCAGAAAAAAAAGGAACTGAAAACTTTAAGATATTTAGTTTTCATTTTAAAAACGAACAAGACAATAGTGGATTCGTAGGTTGGTTAGCAAGTACAATAAAAGCCAAACTAGGTTCTGGTGTATTTGTAGTTTGTGGTCAGAACACAAATAAAGGAGGGATTTTTGATTATTGGGGATGCCCCATTGAAATTTCAGATCAAGTCCTTCAATTCATTAATGATTTACGAGAGGTATGACACAAGACAAACTACAATTATATGGTGAATTAGGCTTAGGTTCTCGTCTAAAACGCTTAAGCGAGCTTATGATGAAAGAGATTCAGGTGGTTTATACCGCCCATAACATAGACTTTGACCCCTATTTGTTTCCAATCTTTAAAGTAATCATTGATCAAGAATCAGCAACCACAACAGATATCCAGGAAGCATTGCAATATACCCAACCCGCCATAACCCAAGCATTAAAAAAACTAACCGACAAAAAGTTGGTACACTATAAAATCGATACCATAGATAAGAGAAAAAAGTTTTTTCGCCTATCCCAAAAAGGCAAAGAGATCCACCAACAACTTCGGCCTTTGTGGAAGGTAATCGATGAACAGGTAAAATGGTTAACTGAGGGAAGTGCAACCAGTTTGACGCGCCACTTAACGTATCTCGAAAATCAATTGAAGCAAAAATCCCTAAGTGAACGAATACTTGAAAAATTCCACGAAAATGCATAACATAAGACCAGTCATAGCATCAGATACCCCAAGTATTCTTGAACTTTACAAAAAAGTAAGTCAACAACCAGGTGGCATTATAAGGATCCCAGAAGAAATCTCCCATAGCTATATCCAAGAATTCGTTGACAAAAGCATTAAAGACGGACTTATTCTGGCGATTCCCCATCCCGAGAATCAGCATCAAATCATTGCCGAAATTCATGCCTACAGCGCACCTCTATCCGCCTTTAGACATATCCTTACAGACCTCACTATTGTGGTGGATCCAGATTTTAGAGGTAAAAAAACAGGAAAATCCCTTTTTACGGCATTTTTAGAAATAATAAAAAAAGATCTTTCACATATTCTTAGAGTCGAATTATTTGTACGTGAAAACAATACAAATGCCACTCAGTTTTATTCAAACTTAGGATTTGTTAATGAAGGAAAACAACATCAAAAAATTAAAAACCTTGACCAAAGTTTGGAAACACCCATACATATGGCTTGGTTTAACCCAAATTATAATAAAAAGTCATGAAAAATATTAAAATGATGGAAGCGACTATTATCCCATTCGACCCAAAATATGCAAAAGACTTTGCTCGTCTTAATGTAGCATGGCTAGAGAAATATTTTGTAGTAGAACCTTTGGACAAAGAGCTATTAGAGCAGTGCGAAGAAACGATTATCAAGAAAGGCGGTTATATTTTCTTTGCCAAAGTGGAAGAAGAGATCGCCGGAACCTTTTCTTTAATTAAAATTGAAGACAAGGTATATGAACTGGGAAAAATGGCAGTTTCCCCAAAATTCCAAGGGCAAAAAATCGGACAGCAATTACTTAATTTCTGTATTGATTTTGCCAGAGAACAAGATTGGCAAAAACTGGTTTTATATTCGAATCGAATCTTGGAAAGCGCTATTTATATTTATCAAAAATTTGGTTTCAACGAAATCCCTATCGAAGAAAACCCTTTGTACAAACGCAGTAATATTAAAATGGAACTTTCATTATAAAAAAAAAGTCCGCTTTGCCTATCAAAACAAAGCGGACGTCTTAGTTAATTACCCCTTTTTAACTAATTATAAAATTATTTCGATACTGTATAATTTTTTCCATAATTGTTATCCCAGTATTCTTGACCGTTTACTTTATACACTATAGCATACTCTACCGTATTTGCAGATTTATCAATTCTAGTATTCCCCGACCAACGCTCGATCCCAAATCGATTAGGACTCTGGATATAAAATGAAGGTCCATTGTACCAATTTCTTCTAAAATTAAGCTGAAAATACTCTTGCGTCTGCCATCCATCGGTGGTATACACAACTCCAACCTCTTTGTTTGGTGCCAGGTTTCTTATGTCTACCGTAATATTTAAAGAGTTTTGATCGTTATAAGGTGTATAAAACAGGCTGTCATAATCTGAATCTACACTTACGTTAGCATTAGGGTCTGCAAGAAAATATCCTTCATTGCTTGACATTGCATAGTTATCCCCATTGTTATTATCCCAATATGTAGTATCGTTTACCTGGTATTTTACTACAAATTCGTCTGCATAAACTCGAGATACTCCATATCCCCCATGGTTATACTCCCCAGTCCAAATTTCGTTTTGATCATCGATATCAAAACTGTAGGATAACGGAATTTCTTCCCAGCTACCATCTACTTTTTCATGAAAAATACTTACGTTCTTATCAAAAGAAAGATCTGTAACTTTTACCGTAAACTTTCTTGAATACGATGTATATCCCCGATATGAACCTGAAGCTGTCCAGGCTTTCACTAGATTTACATGGTTCGAGCTCTTCGTCGTAATTTCTTCTTTGGAAACGATACTTTCCTGGTTTTCGCTAAGATCATCTTCGGTTGTACAAGAAAAGATGACCAAACCCATTAATAAATAAACAAATTTTTTCATTGGTTGTTGGTTTAAAAAGTTACTATTTAGTTTGAAGAATTTATGGTGTAATTTCCACCGAAATTATTATCCCAGTATTCCTGCCCATTTACTTTATAGACTACGGCATATTCGATTGCATTAACATTAGGGCCTACTTGAACAGAAGTTTCCCATTTATCTATATCAAATTGGTTAGGGCTTTGAATATAGTGTGCATATCCCACTCTAAAATATCTCTGATAGCTTAATGAGGTTCTTTGTGTGGTTGCCCAGTTATCTGTGGTATATATTACCTCTACTGATCCAGCAGAACCGTAGTTTCTTCTGGCGTCTACATTGATAGCAAAATAACTTCCCGTGAATCTTGTATAGTAGGTATCTACGGAAACTTCGACCTCTGGAGCAAGGTATGCTCCTATATTAACCGGCATGCTGTAATTAGAACCATTGTTGTTATCCCAGTACGTCTTTCCGTTTACAGTATACTTCACAGCAAAGCTATCACTATAATACTGGGTATCGGGCGTTACTTCTCCAACCCATATTTCTTCATCGTCGCCTACACTTTGTTGAAAAGTCAAAGGGATATCCACCCAGTCTCCATTATAGGTTGCATGACGTATAGCAACCTGCTTTTGATAGCTTAGGTTTTTTACTTTTACAACAAAACGTCTTACAAATCGTTGCTCTACAGGACTACTACTATTAGAGGTCCATGCTCTAAGAAGTTTCACATTGGTTGAACTGTTTTTTGCTGCTACTTCGACCCCTTCATTTGCGAGATCTAAATTATCTGTGTCGTTTGTACATGAGTATAGTCCCAGAACGGTAACTAATACCAAATAAATTTTTTTCATCTGTTTAGAATTTTTGTTTTACTGAATGTGACAAAAATTCTGGCACATTCAGGAATTCACAAAACAAGAATTGATTATCAAAACCACTAGATATAATCAATTTTGTTTACGCTCATTTCATAATTAATGTTTGTTAGATGTTACTATGGTTTACTTTTTTTCGAAAAGTTTAGTGGCTATTAAAAGGTTTTACATGAAGGTATATTGGGTAGTGAAACTAGGCAATTAAGGGCGGTATATTTAACAATTATTTTACTAAAAACGTTTTCGGAAATACTGATTTTTAACTAAAAATTAAATTACAAAAATTGGATTTATCGATTAGCAAATAGTAATCGATTGCACAATGAAAGAATCGTATTTAACTCGAAAATTTATCGGAATCTGAAACGAAAATTATCGTAGTTGTTTTGGTCTTCGAAAAGCTTTTCATTGGGGTTATGAAAACTTTGAATTCTTTTTTCGTTGTTAATAAAAAAATCAGTTTTCTATACTTTTTGTTATCAAGGAAAGAGTTATTCCCCTAATTTCACAAGGGGTTTTCACCCCTATTTATGCTTTGTATTTTTTTGTTCCTACAACTATAATTCTTACAAAATTACCTTATTAACAAGGGGTTACGTCTTGGGTTCTTTAACAAATTTTATCATAACCTTTTTAAAACTGCAGAATAATAGTATTTTTAAGTTGAATAAAAACTTCAGCTCATGCTGAAAACCTAACTAATTGTCATTCTGGCAAAAGCCGGAAAATCACTAACATCTTAAAAAAATTAAACCATGGCAGACGAATTAAACAACGAACGAGAAAAAACAAACTTTTTTGCACGAATCAAAAAGTATCCTTTAGAATACATTGGCGTTGCTGTTGTGGGTGCAGCAGTTGCTTTTTTATTTTTAGGAAAACAAGAACCAGATCTGGGACAGTTTCCACCAAGCGGAAATCCAGTTGAAACTTTGACATTTGATCAAATTCTGGATTTTTATCATAATTTTGATGACTTAGACGCTACTATTCAGAGATATACTCGTGGCAGAACTGGAGATTCTACATTTATCGCCACTAGAGCGGTTTCATTTGATTATCAAGAATTAATAGATTATTTAAATCTCATTCAAAACAATGCAATAGCAGCAGATATTGAGATATCTCAATTGCGCTTTTATTTTGGACAATATGAAAATGTAGGAAATAAAGATGACGATTATAAGCAAACTTTATTTTTTAATCCAACTACAAAATTTACTAAGGGAGAGAAAAAAGGAGATTTATCGTATGCAATTGTTAGATCTGGAGATAAAACTAGCGCGGTACCTTTGATAAATGTCTTGGACACTATTAAAAACTCTGAATTAGGCCAATTATCCCAAAAAGGAAAGCTTGTTCAAGAAGCCACTGTCTTGTCATTAATATCTTCTGGCACAGCTACTTTTTATGGAGCTGAATCTCAAGCAAAAAATGGCGGTCAACAAAGTCCACCTCCTTCTGATATAGAATAATTATTAGTATAAATAGTAATATCACCAAATAGTATAAATGACTGAAAATAGTGTAATATTTTTAAGGGATTTTTCTACTCTTTTTATGGAATTGTTATGCGCAATTATTGGATCTATATTTTATTACAAGTATAAAGATTCAATATTGAAGTACTTCTTAGTTTATTTATGGATTGTAGTATTATTTGAATATTCCGGCTACATTACCCGTGAATATTTTCATATAAAATCTAATGGTATTATTTTTAATATATATTTTTTCTTAAATTATACGTATCTATCATATTTATATTATAGAATAGTACAGCATCCTTTAAGAAAAAAAGCCATTTTATCATTTTTCGTAATCTATATATTGTCGATTGCTATAGGAGGGATATATGAAAATTATGTAACCCAGTTTCAATCTATACCATTTATAACAGCTTCGTTTTTGTTAGTGATACAGATTGCTTTTTACTTTACTGAGATACTTAATAGTAAAAAAGTTTTACATGTTAAAAGGAATCTATTTTTCTGGATCAGTATTGGAGTATTAATTTTTTATATTGGTAGTATTCCATTCAGAATAGCAATTAACTATTATGTTGGCGAAGGGCCGTTTAACAATTTATTTTCAATAAATTATGTATTAATTATCCTTCTTAATACCTGTTATATTATTGGTTTTATATGCAGCAACAAGACACAGTTATATTAATAGCGAGCTTTACGCTCGTAATGCTCATTGGAATCATTATTTTTCTTTTTTTAATTTTTCAAAAAAGAAAAAACACGTTGCTTATGCAACAACAAGAAGCCGAAAAAAAATTTGAAACCGCTATTGCAGAAACCCAAATCGAAATACGAGAAGAAACCCTGCGCAATATAAGTTGGGAGCTGCACGACAATATCGGTCAGCTCCTTACCTTGGCCAAAATACAGGTAAATATGGCACAAGATGATCCTGATAAGTTACAAGAAGTAACCGATACGATCACCAAAAGCTTAACAGAGCTGCGATCGTTATCAAAGTTGATCAACCCAGATGCTATAAAAAGCCTTAACCTTACCGAGGCTATTACACTGGAAATAGAACGATTTAATAGGATGCAATTTATAAATGCATCGATAACAAGTAACCAAGAAATACAACCACTAGATGATAAAATCGAAATAATAATTTTTAGAATATTACAAGAATTTTTTACCAATACCATTAAACATTCTAAAGCTTCGAATCTAAATGTGGATGTACATTATGACGAAGAAAAAATAACAATACATGCCAATGATGATGGTGTTGGTTTTAATAGTACCAACACAGACGCCAAAAGAGGAATAGGCTTAGGCAACATACAGAACAGATGCAAATTAATAGGTGCAGAGGTCACCATTGATTCTGAAAAAGGTAAAGGAACTGAAATGAGCTTAATTTACCATTATAAAAAACAAAATTTGAACCCTACAACGAATGAAGTTGACTAACTTTGTATACACAAACCATTCACACAAATAAAATAAACAAATGAAATATTCAGTAGTAATCGTAGAGGACCATATTTTATTGTCTCAGGCATTATCTGGATTAGTTAATGGATTTGATAAATTCAAAATATTGTATATCTGTAAAAACGGAAAGGAACTTGTTACCCGATTTAAAGATCCAAAAAATATTCCTGATGTTGTCCTTATGGATATCAATATGCCCATTATGAACGGTATCGAAACCACCGCGGTATTAAAAGAAGAATACCCACAGGTTAAAGTACTCGCACTATCTGTAGAAGAAGACGAAAACACCATCTTAAAAATGTTGCGAGCAGGTGCCAAAGGATATCTCTTAAAAGATACTGAAAAAAGTATTCTCGAAAATGCCCTGTTGCAAGTACAGGAAACCGGTTTTTACCATACCAAAGATGTTACAAATCTATTGTTAGGATCTTTAAATCCTAAGGAAGAAAAAGAAGTGATCCTTAAAGATCGAGAAGTAGAATTTATAAAACATGCTTGTACTGAAAAAACGTATAAAGAAATTGCAAGCGACATGTGCTTAAGCCCAAAAACTATTGAAGGGTATAGAGATTCTATTTTTGAAAAATTAAACCTAAAAAACAGAACAGGTTTGGTTATATATGCGATTAAGAGTAAAATATTTACTCCTTAGCCTACAAATAGATTCCTGCCTGCGCAGGAATGACAGGAAGTGAATGGTGCCCTGTAAAAACAATAGTCACTTCCTTAGAACGAACATTTTATGCCATCCTTGCCTACGCTGGGATCCATATCATCAAACCAATTAACACAATAGATTCCTGCCTGCGCAGGAATAAGAATACACTTTATTTTATTTAAGATTTTTTTATACCGAAAAAATTAGCTTTATTACATATTGTACTTACTTTTGGCTCGTTTATTGATGCAGGAAGAAAAAGTCAGATTTGAAGCAAGTTATCACATTGAGTGAGGTCTAAATGCTTGTATAATTAAGAATACGTATCTCTCAGCTTAGTTTATACTAAGCTAAATCGAAGTACTCGAGATGATATCAAGATTAGTTTTCTGACTTTTTAACAACTTCATTAAATAAACTAACCCTCTGATACTTCAATAAAAATACTGTTTTTGTTTATTTTTGTAAGTAGAAGAACATTGATTTTTTTATGCTAAAACAACAATTAAATTTTAAGCTTTCTCAAAAACTATCTCCGCAGCAGATTCAATTAATGAAACTGATTCAGCTTCCTACGCAAGCCTTTGAACAGCGTCTGAAGCAGGAAATGGAAGAGAACCCTGCATTGGATAGTGGCAAAGAAAAAGCAGATGAATTTGAAGATGCATTTAGTAATGAAAGTACAGGCGAGGATGATTATGGAAATGAAAAAATAGAAACCGAAATCAATGTAGATGAATACCTAAGTGATGATGAGATACCAAGTTATAGATTAAGTTCTAACAACTATAGCGCTGATGATGAGGACAAGAGTATACCATACGCATCCGGAACATCGTTTCATCAACACCTGGTCAATCAACTAAATACGTATAGGTTGAACGAAGAAGAACGCGAAATTGCCGAATTTCTGGTGGGTAGCGTAGATGAAAGTGGGTATATAAGAAGATCTGTATCTGATATTCTGGATGATCTGGCATTTACCCAAAATGTATATACTACTGAAGAAAAAATAGAAAGTGTTCTAACGCTTGTGCAACAACTGGATCCAGCCGGTATAGGTGCACGAAGTTTACAGGAATGCCTTTGGCTTCAGTTAGATCGAAAAGAGACCACTATTCCTATAAAATTAGCTTCAGGAATATTAAAAAAAGCCTTTGATCATTTCAGTAAAAAGCATTACGATAAACTTCTGGTAAAATTTGATGTTACCGAAGAACAACTAAAAGAAGCTATTGATGAGATAGAGCACCTTAATCCCAAACCAGGAGGCGCATACGCAGGCAATAACCGCATTATCGAACACGTTGTGCCAGACTTTACCATAAGGATTATAGATGGTGAACTAGAGTTAACTCTAAATGGTCGCAATGCACCAGAGCTTCATGTATCAAGAGAATACAACAATATGCTTCAAGGATATAAAGCAAGTAAAGAGAAATCCAAATCCCAAAAGGATGCTGTTCTTTTCATAAAACAAAAATTGGATGCCGCAAAATGGTTCATTGAAGCAGTAAAACAACGCCAGCAAACACTTTTTATTACCATGAGTGCAATAATGCACTATCAAAAAAGTTATTTCCTTAGTGGAGACGAACGCAACCTAAAACCCATGATCCTTAAGGATATCGCTGATCAGATCGGTATGGACGTAAGTACTGTATCCAGAGTAGCAAATAGCAAATATGTGGATACTCCTTATGGCACAAAGTTGATCAAAGAATTCTTCTCAGAATCTATGACCAATGATCAAGGTGAAGAAGTTTCGACTCGAGAAATAAAAAAGATATTAGAAATAACGATTGGAGAAGAGGACAAGAGAAAACCACTGACAGATGAAAAACTTGCCAAAATCCTAAAAGAAAAGGGATATCCAATTGCTAGAAGAACGGTAGCCAAATACCGGGAACAGTTAGAAATTCCCGTTGCCAGGCTACGAAAAAAAATTTAATGAACTTTTTTCTTAAAAGCATTTCATACATTCTACACCCCCTCTTAATGCCTCTTATAGGTGCGATAATCTATTTTGCCGCTGCGCCCAGATTTATTCCCGAAGATATTATAAAGGCAAAAATCATAGGGCTTATGGTATTAACTATCCTTATTCCCATAGTACTGTTTTTCTTTCTTAAAAATATGGGAATCATAAGTAGTATTCATCTAGAAAACATAAACCAACGCAAGGTTCCTTTATTACTGCAATCAGTGCTATTAATAGTAGTGATAAAACTGATTATTGATATCTATCATTATCCTGAGTTGTATTTTTTCTTTTTAGGAATCTTATTTTCGATATTAAGTTCGATTTTTATGATCTTTTTTAACATAAAAGCAAGTTTGCATATGATAGGAATAGGCGGTGTTACCATGTTTACCATAGCATTAAGTATACACTTCGGAATGAATTTAATTCTGCTTATCTCTGCACTTATGATTGCAAATGGGTTGGTTGCGACTTCTCGACTGCACTGCAAAGCGCATAGTAATCTAGAACTGATACTAGGGTTTCTAATCGGGGTCATCTCACAATTAACCTTAGTAAATTTCTGGCTATAGGATGTAAAATATCAATCCAACCTTTGCAGGGTTTAATCCTATTGTTTCTCCCTCTAGAACAGCAGTATCATCAAATAAAGAATTTAAGCTATAATAAAAATGGAAATTAAATGTATTCCATCCAAAAGTAAATGTAGCACCAAACCTCCATCGATTCAACTCATTAACCTTTGTTTGTCTTATCTGTATATCGGATCCTTTAAAATTAGAGCTGAAATGATATAAATACCCTATCCTGAAACCAGTATAAATTCGATAAAACTTATGCGTTTCGGGCACAGAAGTGCGCCATCTAAATTCTAAGGGGGCTTCTACCAGGTGCGTAGTAAACCGATTGGTGTCAAAGCTTTCTGCTTGTAGCCTGGTAAATATACTTTCTTCGGTTCCTTCTTCTTCTCCTATAAACAAATCATGGTTATATACATTAACCGAATACCCGATCCCTAAACCAACTGCAACATTACGCCTCTTATTAATCGGCATGTCTCTGGTAAATCCAAAATGCAATCCTCCAGAAAAACCAGATTGATCAATATCCTTTGGGCGATTAAAAAGCAAATTATAAGTCACTCCCACATAAAACTGATCCTCTCTGTAAAGTGAATCAATAGTCTGTTCTTTGGATAAATCAGGTATCTTTTCTTGAGACATGCAAAGAAACGCTCCAGAATAGCATACAATGATTAGCAAAAACTTCTTCATAATTGTCTTCTAAAATAAATCTATTTCTTCAGAATTTACAAAAAACGACTCTAAAACAACATTTGAAATTATAAAAAAACCCGCCTCAAATGCTTGGCGGGTTTCCTATCTATTTAAAAGATTTTTTCTATCTAATCTTACCTTACTTACTTCAGGTTACTACTAGCTTTCCCTTGTCTTGTTGTATAATTAATCTTTAAGGCTTGAACCTCTCTTAATTCTTTTTTAATATCACCAACAAGTCCCATATTGGTATCACCATCAACTTTAAGAGCTGTAGTTAAAAAGGGAATTAATTCTTCTCTTTTTGCAGTTCTCTCTGCAAGAATAAATGCTTTGATATCCTCTACAGCTGCAAACTTATCATTAAGTTGAATTCTAGCTGTACTACCTGCACTTGCACGATATCTAGAACTAGGTTTACCGGCATAGATATACATTACCAAATCTTTTTTATCAAGTTTCTCTATTTGATCTGCAAACGGTAATTTATTTTCGATCATCAATGTATTTTGACGCATCACCGTTGCTACCATGAAGAAAAACAATAACATAAATACAATATCCGGTAATGAAGCCGTAGAAATAGCAGGCAATTCACCACTTTTTTTCTTTTTAAACTTAGACATAAGAATTTTGTTTTACGTTAGTACTATTTCTTCGGTTCTGCTTCAGAGAGTTTCTCTGGGAACATAAACTGTATCTTCTTGATATCTTCCTTTAGTGCTTCCTTATTTCCAGAATAATTTACATCTTTCAGGTCTTTCTCCATTTGCACGAATGACTTACCAAACAAGCGTTCTGCTTCTCTATTACGCAATGTAGTATATGCAGCCACCAATTCATTTTGAACCGCGATGTAGGTCGCATAGTTAGTTTCTCTATTATTACGTAAAGAGATTACTGCTTTTGTAGGATTATCAGACGAAGAAGTACTTCTATCACCTTGACAATAATCACAAGCTTCGTCTCCTACACCTCCACCATTATCCAAAAATTTAACAGCAGCTTCTCTAAGTTCTTCTAATTGCATAGGAGACTCTTCTACTAATAAATCATTATTCTTATTTAATTCTACAACGAAAATATTTTTTTCCTTTAGAACTGGTGGAACGATATCCTCTTCTTGAGGAGGAGGAAGTTTACGGCTAATACCGCTATCGGTTTCGATAGTTGTAGTAACCAGGAAGAATATAAGAAGCAAGAATGCAATATCTGCCATAGATCCTGCATTTACTTCTGGTGCTGATCTTCTTGCCATAATTATTTACCTATTAATTTTTTAATACCAGATAAAAACATTAAACCTACTGCAACAGCAGCCAAAAAGTAAAACGCATATAATCCGGTTCCTACCAGTTTAGACCCACTTGCAGAAAGTACTTCACCATCTTTTAATGGGGTTTCAACTCCATCTGCCATAACGTAACCAATACCCAGGACAACAATAAAGGCAACGATACCTATTAATGTATTCTTAAGCCCTGAAGGGTTTTTAGCCAGTGTTGAAAAAACTGTAATCAATGTTGCTACAATGGTAATTACAAAGATAATCAATGTAAGACTATACAATGGACTTACAGAAGGTCCTGCAACGTCCAAAGGAAGTTCTCTTGCCTCTGAAACACCATTTTGATCCATCAAACCACTAATTGAACTACTCATAACATACCAGAGGATTGCCCCCAAGATACCTACTCCTAGTACAACATATGATAATATTTTAGAAATTTTCATGTGTTTATTTTTTTATATATGGTGCTTACCGCACTCAATTAAATAATAAGATTAACTTACTTTATTCAGAAACTAATATAATATGTTTAGATTCTAAATTTAAAGAAACTTATTATTTCTTGTTCTTGTAAGCTACCAACATATCGATCAAAGTGATCGAAGCATCTTCCATATCGTTAACGATCTTATCAATTTTAGCTACAATGTAGTTATAAAATATCTGAAGGATAATCGCAACAATAAGTCCAAATACTGTAGTAAGAAGTGCTACTTTAATACCACCTGCTACAAGTGAAGGCTGCATATCTCCTGCTGCTTCAATCTTATCGAATGCCTGGATCATACCAATTACCGTTCCCATGAAACCAAGCATTGGTGCTAGCGCGATAAATAAAGAAACCCAAGATACGTTTTTCTCTAATTGTCCCATTTGCACACCACCGTAAGCAACAACTGCTTTTTCTGCAGCATCAATACTTTCGTCTGCTCTATCAAGTCCTTGATAATAAATAGATGCAACAGGTCCTTTTGTATTTCTACAAACCTCTTTGGCTGCTTCTACTCCACCACTGTTAAGTGCATCTTCAACATTTTGTTGTAATTTCTTTGTATTGGTAGTAGAAAGATTTAAAAAGATAATTCTTTCAATTGCAATCGCTAGACCTAGGATCAAACATAAAAGTACGATTCCCATGAATTCAGGTCCTCCTTCAATAAAACGCTTTTTAAGGTTTTGATGGAAGGATAACTCTTCTGTAGCATCAGAGGCTACATCTTCTTGTGTTGTTGTCGTAGTTATAGGAGCAATTAATAATTGCACATTTGCCGTTAATAACTGGGCAGGTGCAGTAGCTGCTTGTAAGTTTCCAAAAGCCATTACCGCTACGATTGCCAGAATAGAAAATAATCTTTTCATTGCGCTGATTCTTAATTTTAATTAGTTAAAGGGTTAAAGATATAAAAATATTATATAATCTTTCAAAAATTTCAATATAATGCAGAGAGGAAGGGATTCGAACCCTCGATACGCTTTTGACGTATACACACTTTCCAGGCGTGCGCCTTCGACCACTCGGCCACCTCTCTTTAAATTTTCCAAAAAATGGAAGGAGCAAATAACAAAAAAAATGTTAAGTACTAAAATTTGAGGCGTTAATTTTCTGACATTTCCCCTCGTAGAGAGGTTTCATAGATGGTTTTGAGGACTTTAAGCGGTAAATTTTCCCCGAGCAAATACATTAATTTGGCAATGGCTGCCTCTGTAGTAATGTCTTTTCCGGAAATAACTCCTACTTTTTTTAAGGCCACACTGGTATCATATTTCCCCATTTCTACACTTCCTCCTGCACATTGCGTCACGTTAACAACAGGAATTCCTTTTTTAATAGTATTTGAAATAATGTCTATAAACCACTCTTTTGTGGTAGTGTTACCTGCTCCATAGGTCTCAATAATTATACCTTTTATAGCGTCTGAAGAGAAAATATGTCTAAGAATGCGCTCATTAATCCCCGGAAACATCTTTACAATGACTATATTATTATCAAAATGTGTATGGTATACCATCTTTTTTCTCCTGTTTACAGGTCTCAGAAATGATTTGTAAATCTTAAGATGCACTCCAGATGCTACAAGCGGAGGATAATTTGGGGATTGAAAAGCTTCAAAATGTTCTGCATTGATCTTTGTGGTTCTATTAGCTCTAAGGAGTTTATACTCAAAATAAAGTCCTACTTCGGTGATTACAGATTTACCTTTTTCTTGTAAAGCAGCTATTTGAACTGCAGTAATTAAATTTTCTTTGGCATCTGTTCTCAAGTCTCCTATCGGAAGCTGAGAACCTGTAAAAATAATAGGCTTTGCAAGATTCTCGAACATAAAACTTACTGCAGATGCTGTATACGACATCGTATCACTCCCATGCAAAACTACAAAACCATCATACTTTTCATAGGCGCTGTTAATCATATCTCCTAGCTCTTGCCATCGTGCTACATTCATATCTGAAGAATCGATTGGACTCTTAAAACTAATAGTGTCTATATTACAATCTAATTGCTTGAGTTCTGGAATCTTCAGCAACAATTCATCAAAATCAAAAGCTATCAATGCTCCTGTCTCAAAATTCTTGATCATGCCTATGGTACCACCAGTATAAATAAGAAGTATGTTGGGTGCGATATTCATAATAGCAAATGAACAAATTTTAAATTACAATTGGTTTTATATCCCAAATATTTCTTTGGAGTTTGAGGTGGTCATTGATGCTATTTCTTCTGCTGGCTTTTTATAAATTTCAGACAATTTATTAAGTATATTAGTCAAATAAGAGCTTTCATTACGCTTACCGCGATACGGTGTTGGAGCCAAATAGGGTGCATCGGTCTCCAGAACGATATGATGTAACGGTATTTGATCCAAAAATTTATCAATCTTACCATTTTTAAAGGTAACTACACCCCCTATTCCCAATTTCATATTATATCCTATTGCACGGTGTGCATCTTCAATAGTACCGGTGAAGCAATGAAAAATCCCAAATAAATCATCTCCTTTTTCGGACTCGAGAACTTCAAAGATTTCTTCAAAAGACTCGCGACAATGTATCACAATAGGCAATTTATATTTCTTTGCTAGTCTAATTTGATATCTAAATGCTTCTTGCTGTTTTTGTAGCGTAGTCTTATCCCAATACAGATCAATACCAATCTCACCTACCGCATAAAACTTTTTGTCAGCATCTGTTTTACATCGTTTTTCTAGCTCTTCTTCAACATGCTTGAGTTCGTCTAGATAATTATCTTTTACGTGTGTAGGATGTAATCCCATCATCAAAAAAACCTGCTCGGGATATCGCGATTCTATATCGTACATTGCTTTTGTGTATGTAGAATCAATGGCAGGAACAAAAAAACGCGTTACTCCTATTTCTATAGCTCTACGCATCATTGTATCCTGATCTTCATCAAAAGCTTCGCTATAAATATGTGTATGTGTGTCGGTAAGTATCATGCGGCAAAAGTAAATAAATTTTGCACGTAATGACATCGAAGTATTTTAAACCTATCTCAAGTAATACTGATAATTCTTTCTAGAGGAATTATGGTAGATTGTTTTAAAATAACAGACTTATCTGTAATCCCCCAGATGGTCGTCTCTACTTCTTTGGCCCCTTCATCATCAACAAAAATAATTTTCACTTTCAGATGTTCCAGGTTTCCCAATCGCAAGCCTCTGGTTAATTTCTTATATCGATCTCGCTTAGCTCTTTTCTTTGACAACACCTCCTGTTTTGGAAAGTGCAAAAACTTAATTTGTTCTTTTTCGATATGTATTATTTGATGCAAAGTTTCCATCACCTTACTTGTTTAATTTGATTATCTGAAAAAACCAGGGGGAATTGAACCTTATAAATTACGTTATTTTTGTATTTTTTATATCTAAAACACTGTTAATTAACATTGTACTCATCTTGAGTAATGCTTTCACCTACAAAATTTACATTTTGCACTATAATGAAGTTCATTTTTAAAATGAAGTGTTTGGCGTCTATTGAAGCTTTTTCAGTAATTTTTGAGCTTGCTTATAATCCTCGGCGTCTTCCGGAAGTGTTTTTAGTAATTCAGCACATTGGTCGTACTTTTTCTGTTTTAGTTGATTTAACGCTTCAAACCATATTGATTTGTATTTATACACAGAATTTCCTTGATATAATTTTTTAAAAATAGCTGTTGCATTACTATATTTATCCTGTTGTAGCAAAGAGATTCCATAATAAAATTGATATTCAGCATTATTTTTATCTCTTGATATCAATTCGGAAAGATATTTTTCTGCCACCACATATTTTTTTGAATTAAATGCGTTTTCAGCATTTTTAACCATCTCGGCGGCATCTCCCCTTTCAGAAATCGACAACTCTGGAATAGTAGCAAAATCATTATACACAGGACTGCTTTGGCTGAAAAAGTATACACCAAAAATTATTGCCACACTAGCTGCTACGGCATACGACCAAGCCGGAATTTTGATTACTTTTGGTTTTTTTGTAGTCGTTGTCTCAATTTGCTTCTTTACTTTTTCTTTGTCTTCTTTTTGGGCTTCTTTTACAACCTTTTTCTCTGGCTTTTTTGCAAAATAATTATCCCCAAGCTTTTTAAGGCTATCGGTCAGCGCTGCTTGTTCATTTTCGGTATTAAGGTTGGTATCCAAATGTGAATGCAGTTCTTTATATAATTGAAATTCCTTTTTTACAGCATCGTCTTCATCGAACAACTTGTTCAACCTTGCCTTTTCATTGATAGAAAGTTCATTACCACAGGACTTTTCGAACAACTCATATTTTTCTTCTGGGGTCATAACAAATTCTTTAGTTGATTAAACCTAGGAGCATTCTGAACTAATTGTGTTAATTGACCAATACATAATGACTTCTTTTTGCGAACATAGGCATACGACTGCCCGAGCTTTTGTGCTACTTCCTCCATTGATTTTATAGTAAAAGTTACTTTAAGCAGTTCTTTACAAGCCTTCCCGAGTTGGTCAAACATTTCAGTAAACAATTCATGTTTTGCATTAAAAATTTCAGTTTCTTCGGCAAAACGAACACTCTCGTCATCTACAGATACGATCCCTTCATTAATTGTTACCTCTTTGCCTGAAGATTTTTTCAATTCATTTAACCATTTACGTTTACACAATAAAAAAAAGTATGCATCAAAAGGACAAGTAAGTTGTAATCCTTTTTCTCTGGCTTGCTTGTAAATAGTGATTAATGTCTCTTGTATAATATCCTGGGCCCTGGATGCATCACCGTTATTCTTTTTTATATACCCAACTACCTTGGGTGCAAAATTTTCATAAATCTCCTTAAGGACAGCGGTATCGTTTTTCAGAAGAGCTTCGATATATTTCTGATCTGTGTGCAATTTGATATTTCCCATAAATGATTGGTTGCAGGAACTAATTTAAAAAAAGTTTATAGAAAAAGGGTAACAAAAAAACAAAGCTGTTGATATGGAGGTGTAAACATGAAAATTTAGAAAATTATGAAAACAAGAAATACAACATTTACATTACTGAATAATAGTAGGGATGTAAAAACAACAATGATGAGCTTTTTACTTTTAACACTAACTGCTATTTTCTTGCTAAGCTGTAGTAAAAATGACGACAACGACATTGATTTCCAAGAAATCCTTGATGGACTAGAATTTAAAGCAGAAATTATCGAAAATCGAGAAGGCGCAATACAAAACTTTGTTATTGGCGCAGAAAATGGTGGAGAACTTCAGGGGTCTGAAGGAACAATTCTTTATTTTCCTCCAAATAGTTTTATTGATCTAAATGGCGATCCGGTTACAGGAGACGTTGCTGTACAACTAATCGAAATCTATGACAAAGCTAAAATGCTACTAACCAAAATGCCTACAAATGGTAGACGCCCTAATGGAGATGTAGAAACATTAATATCTGGTGGAGAATTTTATATAAATGCAACTCAGAATGGGGAACAACTACAACTTGCCGATATGTTTCAAATATTTGCTCCCACAGATGAATTTGATGATCAAATGGTTATTTTTAATGGTCAAGATGATGATTGCGACGAAGGTGATTTAGCGTGCGATGTAATCTGGGAGGAACAAGATCAGGGAGAAGTAGAAGGAATCTTAGAACTAATAGAAAGAGAAGGACCTAATGGGATAACTGTCACCGGGTATGGTGGATTCATAGGTAATTTTGGTTGGACAAATCTAGACCGTTGGTATAGCGACCCAAGACCAAAAACTATTCTTTATGTTGATGCCCCAGAAGGATATGATAATACAAACTCTAACATATACGTTTCTTATGATGGAGAACCAGCAGCCTTAGCACTATTGGATATCTACAATGAAGATACAGGGCTATTTTCTGAACACTACGGGTTAATCCCTATTGGATTAGAAGTACATATCATTTTTGTTTCTGTACAAAACGGCGAATATGTATATGCTATCCAAGCCGCTACAATCGAGGAAGATCACTTAGAAGTAATAGGATCCACAAGCACGGGGACCGAAACAGAATTAGTAGCACTCATTAATGCATTGCCCTGATTCAAATTTATATTGGAATATATGTATAGGTTAACGGGGGTCACCGTATGTTCCAGTATATATTCCGGGAGGGTCACCTCTCGGAATTTTTATTTATACCATTTATCATAAATTCTATAAAAAAGGGTAACAAAAATTCTATGTAGTTGATATAAAGGTATAAAAACAAAAATCATGACAACAAAAAATACAACTATTACATTACCAAATAACAGTAGGAATGTAAAACGATTATTGAGTAGTTTATTACTATTTACATTTTCTCTTCTTTCTTTAGGAAGCTGTGAAACCGATGATAGTATAACCGACATACAAACCAACAGCCCGGTGTTTAACCTGGATCTTTTTGAACAAAATGTTATTAACTACGTAAATGCCGGTGGGAATACTCCCGTGGGATGGTCATATACAATAAGTGTAAATGGACAGTTAAACAGATCAAATGCTTATGGGCAAGCAAGAACTTCTGTAGACGGAGCTTTAGATTTTTCCTTAAACAAAGAAATAAATGTAGCTAGTATTTCTAAGTTCTATACGGCTATTGCAGTCATGCAATTATTAGAAGCCAATAACCTTACTATAGAAGATAAAATAGCAGAGTGGCTTCCTTCTTCATGGCCCCAAGGTCCAGGAGTAAGTGAACTCCGTTTTAAAGATTTGTTAACACATCGTTCTGGGTTAGAAAGCACCAATACTAATTTCAACACTACGCTGGGATACCAAGGCCTCGCGGTTTGTATACGAACAGGGGCAATCAATTCTAAGAACTATAGGTATCGTAATGTAAATTTTGCATTGTTCAGAGTACTTATTCCTTCCCTTTGGAGTGCAGTCGATACTACAAATGCTATTGATATCGAAAATGATATCAATACACAATTCATGTATCTACTATACATGCAGGAAAATATTTTCGATAAACTATCACTACCTCTAGTGGGATGTGTTCCCGAAGATAGCAATATTGCTACGCTATATTATAATGTAAACGCTCCTAGTAATACTACAACTGGGGAGTTTTATGGTAGTTGGAATCATATTGCTGGTGGGGGTGGTTATTTTATGACTCCTATAGAAATGGCCAAAGTTATTGCCTTCTTTGAACATACAGAGGTATTAGTTACCGAAGATCAAAGAGATGTTATGAAACTACATCGAATCGGAATGGATCGAGCAAACCCCACCAATGAAATTCACGGAAATTACTATGGAAAAAATGGATCTATTGGCACAAGTGATGACCCTACAATTTCTAAAGGTGTACTCACCCAAATGGTAATGTTTCCTATTAATGGTGTAGATTGTACTGTTGTAATGAATTGCCAAGGGGTTATTTTAAACAATAACGCAAACTTGAAACAGATGATTTATGAGGCTTATAATGATGCCTGGGAGTAATTCAAAAGAAAATTGAATGCACAAACAAATTCCGGAAGGCTATATTCTTCTGGAATTTTTCAGGGCTAATTATTATAATTTAACTTTTTACTTATCTTTAATAACAACAAACAAAAGTCATGAAGGGCCTTCTTGGATTATTCTTACTTCCTCTCTTAAGTTTTGGGCAAATACTAATGAATGATACAATTCCCAGAGTTGCACCCATTTCTTATGATATTCAGGGTAATCAGTTGATATACAAAGCAGCAATGCCTGCGCTCAATCAAATAGCGGGTGCTCCCAACGCTTTTTATACCTATTATTGGGAATTTGGGGATGGAAATTACAGCTTTAAATCAAACCCCATTCATTTCTATAAAAAACCTGGTACTTATACAGCAAACCTTTGGGCTACCAATAATTATGATAATGGCAAACCGCCAGCTAGCAGACCTATCTCGGTAACGGTGAGCGAGGTATCTGATGAAGCTTCAATAGCTAGCTCCTCCCCTTTTACCGAAGATGAAGATGTACTCCTAAAACGAAACCGAGAACCTATTCCCGATCAGGACATGGTTTTCATCACTAGTTATAAGAATACCAACGATTATGTTTCCAGCGGAAAATTATACCTGTTTTATAATGATGTGCAGTTTAAAAATAACAACTTTACTATAGAAGATACCCGTATGCATCATGGTGAACGAATCGTTCCTTCAGAAGCTATTTCTGACGTACTCCCTGAAAATGATATTCATACTTTATTAGCTTCGTTATCACCTTCAATCCTAAAAAACAGAACATTATTTGTTCAGGATACTACCAAGAGAAGAAATTTTCCTTTGACCCTAGAAGAATCTAAAGCTTTATATAGAAATTATCAGGTTATTGCGTTTGACAATATGCAGCCTGGCGAAGAAAGAACTATTTTCAGAACCCTAAGAACGACCCCCGAAATGATTAAAGACACCAGCGCTATTGTTACCCTGCGTAGTGTTTATCTGCCAGATGAAAATTTTGATAATCACACGGTAAAAGATACCGAAATGGAAATCGTTACTTCTCACGATCCCAATAAAATGTCATCCAATGGCTGGCTTATGAATTATCGTTTTGTACGGTTTAAAAGATTAAAATTTAAAGTGCGTTTTCAAAATAATGGTGAAGGTCCTGCAAACACCATCAAACTAGAAGTAGATACACCAGAGATGTTTGATAAATCAACATTGCGTATCGATGGTATGTATCCCAAATGCCCGATTTGTCCCAAAGAAAAAGAAGTAAACTACAGCTGTTTGGACACTATTTTACAAAAAGATAAAATCATATTTCGGTTTAACCGAATTTATCTTCCCGGAAGTGAACAAAAGAATGTAGCCGAAATCGATTCTACCAAAGGGTTTGTAAAATACTCAATGAAATTTGGTAAAGATTTTCACAAGAAAAAAACCAAAAGCCGAACCGCGATATATTTCGACAAAAATGAACCAATAATTACCAACTATGCTACTACCCGATTTATGCCCGGTATTTCTATTGGTGCCAAAGCGGGTTACATTATCGTTCCGGGATTTGATAATCAACAAGAATATGTTGTAGGAGCTACGTTATCGCCATTTAAATCTTATCGAGGATACTATCAGGCCGAATTGATGTTCTCTACCTCTTCATATAACGATACAAGAAATTTTGAAACTAGTTCGGTTGATGCAAGTGGTAATGAAAATTTAATTCGGTTTTCTGAAGTGAATCAACTCGATAACATCAGTATATATGCCATACCCGGATCATTTCGTTATAATTTTAACAATTTCCTGGCTATGGGTGTTGGTGTGCAGTTAAAGTATGATATCACTAGCAAAAATGATCAGGAAACTACCGGAGAAGGATTTACAGTTTTTCAAGATAGGGATGATGAGTTCGTTAGAAATCCTGATTTGGATTCTTTCGAAACACAAGAAATTGAAGAAAGTTTTACCAATCTGCAAACAGGTATCTTTATCGGGATGAATCTGGGAACTGTTAGAATTGGCCCCAGTCTAGGGATACGATATGTCTACAACTTTGATGCACCAAACTCTCAAATTCAGCTTTATGGGATTTGGAAATTTTAGAATATTTCTTTCTATTGTTATCTTTTTGCTGTTGAACAACCTCAATCTTCAGGCTCAACAAGAGACCCAAACATCAGCGTTCCTATATCAACAATTAGATGATTTTTTACAAAACCCTACCCCATCAGGATCATTACGATTAAGTAAGGGTATTGATTCCAAAAAAAACAAACTAAATACCAAGGCCGATCTACTGGCCTGGGTAATTGTTCATTGCAACCTGGGATATTATAACAATCAGTTTGGCAGTATCCCTGTAGCTATTTTATATTATGAAAAAGCATGGAAGACATATTATGATAACAACCTTACCAATTATGACATTATTGAGAACTGCTTACAACCATTAGGAAATCTTTATATAAAAATTGGTGACCTACAAAAAGCAGATACAACCATAAAAAACTACCTGTTTCTAGCAGAAAAAACTCAAAACAGATCCAGAGTAATTTCAGGAATTACGAATCTCTCTATTGCCTATAACAATCAAGGAAACTACCCAAAAGCAATACAAATATTAAACAAAGGATTAGCGCTTGACGCTCTTAACATAAATATCCTTACAAACCTGGCAACGAATTACCTGGATTCTGAAAATTATACCCAAGCCGAAAAAATTGCAAAAAAAGTAGTGGCTATAGATCCTGATCAGATAAATGCTTATCAGATTTTGGCTGCCATTTCTTTAGAGCAGCAGGATATTAAAAGTGCCAAAGCTTACATCGTGAAAGCAAAATCTATATTGCTTAAAGATAACGATACCTCGGCCAGGGATATCGCCAAATGGCAATTGGCATATATCGATATCTTGTTATCAAAATCAGAGTTTACAGATGCTTTAGAGAACATAAAAGAAATATATGCTTCCCTACTTCCTAAATATTCGGCAAAGGATGAACTACCTTCCAAAGAAGATCTTATCCCTGATAAAGTTCTTTTGAAAACGCTGGATACTCATGCTTTTATTTACAAACAAATACAAAAACCTTTACAAGCGATAAAAGTATATGATCTGGCCTTTGAGGTAAACTCAAAACTAAACGCTCTCTATCCACTACAGGATACAAAGATTATCCAACATAGTCAAAACCGAAATAGAACCGAGGCCTATATAGATCTTCTTTTTTCATTATATCGGTCCACAAAAAACAAAGAATTCGTTGAGCAAGCTTTTTGGGCTGCAGAACATTCTAAAGCTCCTTTTGTAAGCGAAGCTTTGTTGTCCAAAAAAGTACTTTCTCAATACAAAACTGATCCCTTGGTAGTACAGAAAAATGAGTTGAATACCGAGCTAACTTCTTATGAAACTCGAATTATAAAAGAAAAACTGAAAGGTGATACTGCTAATATTAGTCAGATTCAAAAATGGACCAAAACGTATGATGCAACATCTATCGATTTTAAAGAAGTTACCCTTGCGCTTCAAAATAAATATCCAGAATTGATCCAATCTTTCAAAAAACAATCCTTAGCTACACTTCAAAAAAAACTGGATAAGGATAAGGTTGTTTTGATTGAGTATTTCTACGGAAATCAAAATATCTATCAATTTGAAATACGATCTGACACTTTCGAAATCAAAAAAATAGAACATATTGAACATTTCAGGAAAACTATTAAGCACTACATTCATTATTTTGATACAGCATCAAATATCACCAATAATGTAAGTAAATTTGTAAAAGATGCTACTGAGGTTTATGCCATTCTAAAAATCCCAGAAGAAACTCATAAACTGCTTATCATCCCTGATGGCCTTCTTAATTTTATTCCTTTTGAAACCTTACTAACTAAAGAAACTAAATCGCTACGCTTTCAAAAAATGCCTTTCTTACTAAAATCTAAAGAAGTAAGCTACGAGATTTCGGCAAGTAAGTATTTAGGCTCAATCCCAAACGATTCTGAAGAAAAAACCGTTTTAGGAATCTTTCCCGTTTTTGAAAATACAGATATGGCATTGCCTTTCTCCTTAACCGAAAGCAACTATATCCAACAACATTTTGAAGGAGATTTTATAGAAAAAGAACAAGCTACTTATGAATATTTTGTTCAAAAAGCAAAGCAACATGATATCATCCATCTATCTACACATGCCCAGTCTGGTAGTTTTTTAAGACCTGCCTCTATAAAACTTAGTGACAAGGATATCCTGGTTAATCAATTATACGGGATGCAACTCAAAGCAGATTTGGTAGTTTTGAGCGCCTGCGAAACGGGAATAGGCAAAATCGCAAAAGGAGAAGGACCCATAAGTATAGGTAGGGGTTTTCAATATGCAGGAGTAGAAAATGTACTTTTTTCGCTCTGGAAAGTTAATGACCAAACTACCTCTAGATTAATGGGTGATTTTTACAAGTCCCTAAAAAATTCAGGTTCAAAAGCAAACTCATTACACCAGGCAAAATTAGACTATCTTGATGCTAAAAATATTTCTAACCCTCAAAAGTCACCGTATTATTGGGGTGCATTTGTATACTACGGAGAGATAGAACAAACTCAATCTTTGAATTACATTTGGTATGGTATCGGTATTGTTTTATTCCTATTAATTGTGCTACTTTTACGGAAGTTTCTTCAAAACAAAGCATGAGTACACTTAGAAAATTTTTGATCCAAAAAGAATATCACAGAATTAAATTAATATTTACCAAAACAAACCATTTCGAAGTTAAAGCCATATTGAATGGTATTGAAGGTAATTTTATTGTAGATACCGGGGCCTCTAATTCTTGTGTAGGCTTTGAGGCTGTAGACAAATTTAACCTTTTTGCACAAGATAGTGATGTAAAAGCGGCCGGAGCCGGAGCTACAGATATGCTCACACAACTTTCGAAAAAGAATTCTATCGAAATAGGAACTTGGACAAAAAATAGAATATCTCTTATCTTATTTGATCTTAATCATGTAAATGCTGCACTAATAGCCCATCAGGCAGAGCCTGTAGATGGGATTATAGGAGCTGATATTCTTAAACGAGGAAAAGCAGTGATTGATTACGAACGAACCTGTTTATATCTCAAATAAATAGTAAAGTCATTGATAGAAATTAGTCTAATAATTCGTAATCAGCACTGATCAAGCAAGTTACAATCACTCTTTTTAATCAAAAAATCCCTTTGAAACTTTGTTACTCTGAAACTGTGCTACTTAAAAACATCACATTCCCGTTCGAATTGCCTCAACCGGATCCAATCTGGAAGCTGATAATGCAGGTAAAATTCCTGCAATTAGACCAATTATGGTGGAAGAAGATATTCCTAAAAACATGTTGTATTTGGAAAGCACAAACTCAAAATCTCCAGGAAGTTGAGAAGCTAATATAGATATTATCCAAACTAATAAAAGCCCAATCAACCCACCAAAAATAGCAAGGATAATGGCTTCAAACAAGAACTGAAACATTATAAATTTCCTTTTGGCTCCCAATGCTTTTTGTATACCTATCAAATTGGTTCGTTCTTTTACACTTACAAACATAATATTTGCGATACCAAAGCCTCCTACTAATAATGAGAACATACCAATAAAGCCACCAATAGTAGACATGGTACCGGTAATGTTATCAATAAAATCAGTAAATCCTTGTAACTGATTTATAAAAAAATTGTCTATTTCATCGGGTTTTATCCCACGATGCATTCTTACTTTTTGTTTTAAAACAGCTACAAACTCCGGCACGTCTATCCCAGATTCTGGCTTTATAATTATAGCAGGAAATGAGGCTTTATTATTATCGCCAAAAATTCTTCTTACAAAGTTTACAGGAACCATTACCATAGTATCCTTAGTATCACCAAAGAGACCGGTTCCTTCTTTTTTAAGCACCCCGATAACTGTAAATTTCCTTCCATAAAGACGGACTTTCTTTCCAATTGGGTCTGCACTTCCAAATAAACTGTTTGCTATTTCGTCTCCCACTACAATAACAGGTGCCCCAGAGACAGATTCTTGTTCGTTATAGAACCTTCCGTTTACCACCTGTAACTCTTCAATATCGTAGTAATCATTTGTTACTGGTGCAATTTGAACATTGCTAATACTTTCGTCCTGATATTTTATAGTTTCAGGGGCAACATTTAACGAAAAACTAGCTGCTTTAAGATCTGGCATCGTTCTTTTGATGTATTGATACTCTTCAAAAGTAACATCAGGAAATTGTTCTCTTTTCCATTGCGGGACACTGGTAGGGCCAAAAGAAAAACGCATTAAATAGATAGTACTATTATCCAGCGAACTAATGCTTCCTTTGATTTCTTGTTTCAAAGAATCTACTGCGGCGAGTACCCCGATAATTGAAAAAATTCCAATAGTAACTCCCAACAACGAAAGAAACGTACGCAGCTTATTATTTCTAAGCGCATTAATAGCAAAATTAAAGCTCTCTTTTAGTACTCTAAGATAAATTAGCATGCCTTGTTTTATGTGTACTATTTTACATCATCTAAAGATAGGACGTTTTCCTTATATTTTTGTTACAATTTATAACTAGTATTTGAGTTTATGAGTCGTTTAGGTGTGCGAGACTTATACCAATTCTGATAATGTAATACATTATCCAAAAGCATGAGCAATTATTCATCATTTCTTATCTCTCCCATATTCAAATACCCAGTTAACCAAATACACATAAAATATTGACGATTAACCTCTTTTAAAATCATATAAAATGGTTTAAATTACTACTTTTGCATTTTACTAACTAAAATTTCTCATGAGCAACACAAAACCTGCGAAATCTGCACTGATTTCTGTATTTAGTAAAGACGGACTAGCACCTATCGTAAAAAAATTAGACGAACTTAACATTGCTATTTATTCTACCGGAGGAACCGAAAAATTTATTAGAGACCTTGGGATTGATGTGATTCCTGTAGAAGATGTTACTTCGTACCCCTCTATTTTAGGAGGAAGAGTAAAAACATTACACCCAAAAGTATTTGGTGGGATCTTAAACCGTCAAAACAACGATAGCGATGTTGCAGAACTTGAACAATATGAAATTCCGCAGATTGATATTGTTATTGTGGACCTGTATCCATTTGAGAAAACAGTGGCCTCGGGAGCATCAGAACAGGATATCATTGAAAAGATTGATATTGGCGGTATCTCATTAATTAGAGCCGCAGCCAAAAACTTTGCAGATGTTACTTGCGTAGCTTCTGTTGATGACTATCAGGAATTTTTAACCGTCATTTCTGAAGGAAATGGAAACATCTCTATTCAAGATCGCAGGCGCTTTGCAGCCAAAGCATTTAATGTGTCTTCTCATTATGACAGTGCCATTTTTAATTATTTCAATAGTGATCATGAGATAGCTTCCTTAAAAATAAGCGAGACCAAAGGCAAAGTATTACGTTACGGTGAAAACCCACATCAAAAAGGATTTTTCTTTGGTGACTTTGATGCGATGTTTGATAAACTACATGGTAAAGAACTATCATACAACAACCTTCTTGATGTAGATGCTGCAGTAAATTTGATGAATGAGTTTCAAGGTGAAGCTCCTACATTTGCTATTTTAAAGCATAATAATGCCTGTGGATTGGCACAGAGAGAAACGGTGCTTCAGTCGTATGTAGATGCATTGGAAGGAGATCCCATTTCTGCATTTGGCGGAATATTAATTAGTAATACCGAAATAGATAAAGTAACCGCCGAAGAAATTCATAAATTGTTCTGTGAGGTAGTTATCGCTCCATCTTTTAGTGCCGATGCCGAAGAAATTTTAAAAGGAAAGAAAAACAGAATTCTTTTGGTGCAAAAACATATTGATTTACCAAAAACTCTGGTTCGTTCTTGTCTAAATGGTGCTTTGGTGCAGGACAAAGATCTAAAAACCGATGCTGAAACTGATTTGAATACAGCTACCACTGTTGCTCCTACAGCAGCACAAATTGAAGATCTTTTGTTTGCTTCAAAAATTTGTAAGCATACCAAATCCAATACTATTGTTTTTGTTAAAGGAAGACAATTATACGCCAGTGGAACAGGGCAAACTTCTAGAGTAGATGCCCTAAAACAATCCATAGAGAAAGCAAAGTCTTTTAATTTTAATCTAGAGGGTGCGGTGATGGCAAGTGATGCCTTTTTTCCGTTCCCGGATTGTGTAGAAATTGCAGATAAGGCAGGGATCAAAGCAGTCATCCAACCTGGTGGTTCTATAAAAGATCAATTGAGTATAGATTACTGTAATCAAAACGGAATTGCAATGGTTATGACAGGAACACGTCATTTTAAACATTAATTTTATTACATTTACTGAATTTTAACCCCTTTTTTCGACTTTTATGGGATTTTTTGACTTCTTTACCGAAGAGATAGCAATAGATTTAGGCACCGCCAACACTTTAGTCATTCATAATGATAAGGTAGTGGTCGACAATCCATCTATTGTAGCCAGGGATATTATGACTGGTAAAATTATTGCTGCCGGAAAAGAGGCCGCCATGATGCAAGGAAAAACCCACGAAAATATAAAAACCATACGACCGCTTAAGGACGGAGTAATTGCAGATTTTGATGCCAGTGAGAAAATGATAAGCATGTTTATCAAAGATATCCCTGCATTGAAGAAAAAAATCTTTGCTCCTGCCCTGCGTATGGTAATATGTATCCCTTCTGGAATAACAGAGGTTGAAATGCGAGCAGTAAAAGAAAGTGCCGAACGCGTAAACGGAAAAGAAGTATATCTAATCCACGAACCTATGGCTGCTGCTATAGGTATTGGTGTAGATATTATGCAGCCAAAAGGAAATATGATCGTCGATATAGGTGGTGGTACTACCGAAATTGCTGTAATTGCATTGGGAGGCATCGTTTGCGATAAATCTGTAAAAATTGCAGGGGATGTATTTACCAATGATATCATCTATTATATGCGTACGCAACACAATTTATATGTTGGAGAACGTACTGCAGAAAAAATAAAAATCCAAATTGGAGCAGCGACTGAAGATCTTGAGTTACCTCCGGAAGAAATGAATGTCCAAGGGCGTGATTTATTAACGGGAAAACCTAAACAGGTACAGATTTCTTACAGAGAGATGGCAAAAGCTCTAGACAAATCAATACTCCGTATTGAAGACGCGGTAATGGAGACTTTATCTCAAACACCGCCAGAACTTGCAGCAGATATTTATAATACAGGGATATATCTTGCAGGTGGTGGCTCGATGCTTAGAGGACTAGATAAAAGGTTATCTCAAAAAACCGATTTACCAGTCTATATCGCTGAAGATCCGCTTAGAGCAGTTGTAAGAGGAACTGGGATTACACTTAAAAATTTAAATAGATATAAAAGTGTATTGATAAAGTAGTGTAAAAAACATTATTTTAATTATACCTTATTTTTTTATTTTACGTTATTCTGCTTTGATGTGTCAAAATTTTGCATAACTTAATTTTATTTTCAGCGTTTAACTAAAGACATAACTATATCCAAAAATGCAGCAGATTATTAATTTTTTAATACGAAATAAACATTCCCTGTTATTTCTTCTGCTTCTATTTTTATCTCTTATTTTTACCATACAATCACATTCTTACCATCGAAGTAAATTTGTAAGTTCGACAAATTTTTTTAGTGGAGGAATATATGATTGGCAGCATTCGATAAGTGATTACTTTAGGCTTAAAGAAGAAAATGAAAGGCTTTTAGAAGAAAACGAAAGACTTCACAATATTATAAGTGTATTTGGAGTCGACTCTGTAACCACAAAATATGTTGACTCTTTATCATTTAATAAACCCTACACCTATACAAAAGCAAGAGTTATCAAAAATGATTATAGTAAAATTGACAATTATATTCTTATAAACAAAGGTGAAAACGACAGTATATTTCCAGACATGGGAATTATCACGGACAAAGGAGTTGTGGGAATTGTAGAAAATACTACCCAAAACTACGGAAGAATTATCTCTATTCTCAACAGTAATTCTCGTATTAATGCAGGTCTTAAAAACTCAAATCAATATGGTTCTTTAATTTGGAATGGAAAAGACCCTAACATTGTTCAATTAGAAACCGTTCCAAGACAAGCCGCATTGAAAGAAGGAGATACTATTATTACACACGGGCGTTCTACCATTTTTCCTAGGGGTATCAAAATAGGAACAATTTTAAACTACACATTAGACCAAAACAAAAGCTATTATTTAATTGATGTAAAATTATTTAATGACATGACAAATATTGGTTTTGTATATGCTATAAAAAATAATGATGCCATAGAAATTAAAAATTTAGAAAACCTTGACTAATGAATAGAGATACCCTATTAAATATCGCAAGGTTTGTTATCCTGATTCTAGTACAAGTATTTGTGCTTGATCATGTTAATTTTTTGGGAGATCTAAATCCATATATTTATATCATTTTTATTCTTTTGGCCCCCTTAAATATCAATAAAAGCCTTTTCATATTTGTAAGTTTTGTTTTGGGTCTTACTATAGACATGTTCGGAGATTCTGGTGGTGTACATGCATCTGCCTGCTTGGTTATCGCCTTTTTTCGTCCAGTTGCTTTACGATCTGTATTTGGACTCAGTTATGAGTTTCAAACCGTTAAATTGAGCAACATTGGCTTTGGAGAAAAATTGGCCTATGTAACCTTAATGGTTTTAACACATCATATTGTACTTTTTTCGTTAGAAATTTTTAACTTCTCTCACATACTATTAATCATTAAAAAAACGTTATTTTCCAGTTTGTTTACTATTGTAATCACGATGTTGGTTTTAGTATTATTTAGAAGAAAAAGCGATTCATGAGAAAGTTATTATTGTACCTCATTATCATAACCACTGGTATTGTATTTATTGCAAGGCTTTTTTACTTGCAGATTTACAACACTTCATTTGCATCACTCTCTGAAGACAATGCTATAAAAGTGATTTATGACTACCCCCAAAGAGGTGCTATCTATGATAGAAATGCTCGATTGATGGTCGCCAATCAACCGTCTTATGATGTGATGGTAATTCCAAGAGAATTAAAACCTTTTGATACTTTAGAGTTTTGTTCTATTCTGAATATCACTAAGGATAAACTTGTAAAACGACTAGTAAAAGCCAGAATTTACTCTCCTAGGGTTCCTTCTATAGTTATTCCACAATTGACCAAAGACGAATATGCATATCTACAAGAAAAAATGCGGAAATTTGAAGGTTTTTACATTCAAAAACGTTCATTAAGAGATTATCAAACCGTACATGCCGCCAATGTTTTAGGATATATAGGTGAGGTGAATGAAGCTTTAATTAAAAAAGACCCTTATTATCTTTCTGGTGATTTAATAGGGATAGATGGGGTAGAAAAGATATACGAAAAAGAACTTAGAGGAATCAAAGGTGTAAAAAGAATCCAAAAAGACAGATTTAACCGAGATATTGGTCCTTATAAAAATGGAAAGTTTGATACATTACCGGTAAACGGAAAAGACCTTACCATTACCATAGATGCAAGACTACAGGCCTATGGGCAAACACTTATGAAAAATAAACGAGGAGGTATTGTAGCAATAGAGCCTTCGACAGGTGAAATTCTGGTAATGGTTACCGCACCAACTTATAAACCAGAATTACTGGTCGGCAGAAAAAGATCTCCAAACTTTACCAAACTTGTTTATGACACTATTGCAAATCCACTTTTTGATAGAGGTATTATAGGAGAATATCCTCCGGGATCTCCTTTTAAGACCATCAATGCACTAATAGGGCTGCAGGAAGATGTGATCGATCTCAAAGAAAAGGTTTCTTGCAGAATGGGATACTACTACGGAAAAAGAGGACAAAAATTAGGATGTCACTCCCATAGAGGTCCGTTGAATATGATTCCGGGAATCGCCAATTCATGTAATGCCTATTTTGCTACTGTATACAGAAGGATTATAGAAAAATATGAAACTCCACAACAAGGAATAGACAACTGGAGAAAACATGTACAAAGCTTTGGGCTAGGAAAGTATTTGGGAAATGATCTGGCCACAGGAAAACGAGGTAAGGTTCCCAGTTCTGAATATTACAATAAAATATATCAATACCCAACTTATAAGTGGTACGCATCTGCCACCTTATCTAATGCAATAGGGCAAGGAGAAGTTTTAGCCACTCCAATTCAATTGGCCAATATGACTGCTGCCATTGCCAATAGAGGTCATTATTTTACACCACATATGATAAAAGCCATAGATGGCAAACCCATTGCTAATGAACAATATACAAAACCAAAAATAACTACTATAGACAAAGAGCATTTTGAGCCTGTAGTTCAAGGAATGTATGAGGTATATACCAAAGGTACAGCAAGTTTTTTACAAGTAAAAGGGATAGATATTTGTGGTAAAACAGGAACCGCAGAAAACTTCACAAAAATAAATGGTGTAAAAACTCAACTTACAGATCACTCTGTATTTGTGGCTTTTGCTCCAAAAGATGATCCCAAAATAGCACTTGCAGTTTTTGTTGAAAACGGATATTGGGGTGCCCGATATGCAGGGAGAATTGCCTCACTTATGATAGAAAAATACCTAAAAGGGGTAATTTCCAGAAACGATCTCGAAGAATGGGTCTTATCGCATAGCCTGGAAGAAGAATATGCAAAACCATATAGTGGCGAACCTTTTAAAATTAATCAATAATGGCAAAATCTAGTGTTGCCGCTATTGACTGGCTAACGGTTTTATTATTTTTATCTCTTGTGGGTTTTGGTTGGGGAAATATTTATTCTGCATCCTATGAAGGCGAAGCCTTCTCTCTTTCAGACTTTTCGAAGGTATATGTAAAACAAGGGTACTGGATTTTATTGAGTGTTGTAATTATCATCATCATTCAAGCTATAGAAGTCAAATTTTATGAACGATTTGCCGGACTTATCTACGTCATAGCCATCCTATCACTTTTAGGCCTTTTTGTGTTTGGTAAAACTATTTCTGGGGCAACATCCTGGTATGCATTTGGCCCTGTTAGATTACAGCCTTCAGAATTCGCAAAAGCGTGTACTGCATTGGCACTAGCCAAATTTTTAAGCGACATGCAAACCAATATCAAATTGATTAGTCATCAATTAAGAGCCTTTTTAATTATTGCGCTACCTGCTTTGCTTATTGTACCTCAACCAGATCCAGGAAGTGCTTTGGTATATGCAGCATTCTTTTTTCCTCTTTATAGAGAAGGATTGGCTGCTATCTATCTTATTGTAGGAGTTTCGGCGGCTGCTTTATTCATACTTATACTACTTTTCAAACCACTATGGGTAGTTCTTGCTATTGCTGCTATTATGATTTTTTATTTGATTAAAAAAAGGAAGCAAAAGCCTAAGTATCCAAGATTTATTTTGGCCCTTATTGTTATTACCTGTTTTTGTTTCTCTGTAAATTACATTTTTAATAATGTATTTGAGCAAAGACATAGGGATAGATTTAATATTGTCCTAGGAAAAGAAGTAGATTCCAAAGGAATAGGATATAACACCAATCAAAGTCAGATTGCTATTGGAAGCGGTAGCTGGACCGGAAAAGGCTTTAAAGAAGGCACACAAACCAAAGGAGGTTTTGTTCCTGAACAACATACCGATTACATTTTTAGTACTGTTGGTGAAGAATGGGGCTTCCTGGGAGCTACGATGGTCATTATTTTATTCATTTTGCTATTGATTCGATTGATTCATCTGGCAGAACGGCAGAAAACACAATTCAGTCGGGTATACGGCTATAGTGTTATTGGAATTTTGTTTATTCATTTTGCTATAAATATTGGTATGGTTACCGGTTTGATCCCTACTATCGGGATTCCTTTACCGTTCTTCAGTTACGGGGGATCTGGGTTATGGGGATTCACTATTTTGCTATTTATTTTTATCAAGCTTGACTCGAACCGAGTGAATGAATGGTAGGTATTATTCTTAAAACTTCCACCCGCTAGTCACTATAGAAGCTTCTAATTTTTCCTCTACTTGATCTTCAAGAGAAGGGAAAAAATCAATTCCGGTAAGTTGTTCTATTTTATCTGCCGGAACAACAAATTCTTTTAACGCGGCATTGGAGTCTTGATGAGGCATTAAAAACGCGATCATTTTAGGGTTTTTAGAGCCTCCTTTCAGAATAACTTTATAAAAGTACTTTGGCACCGTTACTGCTTCGTATCCAATTGATTTAAGATTCTGAGACAACACCCCTCCCGTCACCACATAAACACTATCATAGCTCCTGGCCCAATATCGCACTTTTTGCTCTAGTTTATTCCAGATACCACTATTAAACTCATGGTTTTGCGGAGTAACATTTGAGGTCAAAAAAGTTTCTTCAAAAGCCTCATAACTAAACTTTCTGTCTCCTGCAGGGCATAGGTGACCACGATCATAACCCGAATTTTTATAATTGCGCCAATCAGCAGAAGATGATCTTACTTTTTTATCTTTTTCAAAATATGGGCGTTTAAAATCATTATCAGACAAATGTTCTTTTTTTAGCTCATAAGCTACCCATTCTGCTTGTTCATGTTTTTCAGAATAAGACAAAGAATAATTGCTATGCATTATTATGGATCCCGTTGTAGACGTTGGCAAATAATAAAAGCTCAATGCTGATTCTTCTGTTGAGCTTGACCAATCACCATCCTGATATTCTTCAATATAATAAAAGCCAATGGTTACTATAATAAGTAATACGGGATATAAATATTTTCTTTTCAATCTATTATTTCTTAATGAGACAAAAGTATTAATTAGCGGGTAAAAAAACGGTATAAGTGATTTCTATTTTATCTATTATCGTTTTGAAAACGAACCTAAATAGCACTTCAACCAGGTTTATGCATTAGAACTTCGTTATGAGGGTTAAAAATACAATACATACAGTAGTTTTCTTGATTTTGTCATAGCATCGTATGGTTACATTAAAAAACTAAATGAAGCGACTGTATTTGAAGTAGTTTCAGTATGAAATAGATTTTCTATCATATAAAACGGGTTCAAAGATTGTAGTCCCAAAAAAATTAACAAAAAATATCAAATTTATGAATATTCAATTTTTATTTTAGAGAAGTTATTTATGGAAGTGGTTTAAACTTTTATGTAACATTCACAACAAACCATCTTAATAGTACACATGAAAAATACTATCGAAAAAATTGTTGAAACTGTCCTCATTCAAAATCGGATAAGCAATTACGACAAAAAAGACCTCGAACTTCAACTTCAGATACACCCTAATTATCCAAGCTTTCAATCAATAACTGATACGTTAGATTATTTTGATATTGATAATATTGCAGTAGAAGTACCGATAGAAGCTCTGGATCAACTCCCAGAGAGCTTTGTATCCTTAATAAAAAAGGATAATCAGGAAGAGATTGTATCGATTATTAAAAAAAAGAGTAGTATTGAAATCAAGCATACCAATTTATCCAAGAAAAAATTCAGTTTTGAACAGTTTAAAGAGGTTTGGGTTCCCAAAGTTATTGCTGTTGAATATAATACCAAACAAGGTTTTGCACCCAACAGATCTTTTATACAAGTACTTTTGGCAATAACATTGGCTGCAGGGGTGCTTCTTGCTCTTGCTAACCGGGTATGGAGTCTGGATCAAGCATTATTCTTGGTGGTTTCGATTACTGGTTTGGTTTTTAGCTTTTTTGCGCTTCGCGAAAGTTTGGGGATACAGTCTCAGGCAATTCACCAGTTTTGTACTTCTGTAGGCAATTCTAATTGCGGGGATGTAATTAATAATAATAGCGGAAAACTCTTTAAAGGTTTCTCACTTGCCGATGCAGGTATTGCTTTTTTTGGATCCATAACGCTATATCAAATTTTCTTTGGGTATACTAGTATTTTACTGATCCCCGCTCTAATAGGCGTTCCTTTTGTGATATATTCTATCTACTCCCAAGGATTTATTATAAAAAAATGGTGTGCTATCTGTCTTACTATTGCTGCAGTTTCTATTGCATTAGCCGTAATTGCATACAGGAGTCTACCGTTTATATTTGAAATTGACCTAATACCTGCATTCTTAATGCTTTCTTCGCTATTTACGGCTATGTATCTTTTTGCCAAAGAAAAAGTAACAGAGAACAAAAAATTTAAAGCAGATAACATGAAGCTAAATCAATTCAAAAGAGATGGGCAAATATTTGATCATTTACTAAGTGTATCAGAAAAAGTTTCTGATATCACCACATTTAAGAATGAAATAGTTTTGGGTAATCCAAAATCAGAATTTAAGATCATTAGTTTTACCAACCCGATGTGTGGATATTGTAAAGACGCCTTTGAAGCGTATGCGCGTATCTTAAAAACTATGGGGGATAAATTACAAATTGTAATACGTCTTGGGGTAAATCTAGATGATCAAAATGCCGAGCCTACTCAAATTGCACTTAGATTGATGGAGATTTACCATGACCAAGATGCAGAAAGTTTTGTAGATGCGTACTCAAACTGGTTTGCCGACAGAACCTACAGCAAATGGATTAAAAAATACAAGACCCCAACAAATAATCCTATGTATATTGAAGTGTTGCACAAGCAATCAGAATGGTCAAAAGACAATCATATTCCCTATACTCCTGCTTCTGTGATCAATGGAGCCACGTATCCAAAAAAATACAGCTACGATGAATTTTTCCATTTTATCGGCATGATGCTCGAAAATCAATTAGAAGCAGTTTCTGAAGATGGTGAAAAGATGGAAGTGTAAAAAAATTATAACTCAGTCTAGTTCTTTATAGAGCTGGACTGCTTTTTTATAGTTAAAATTAAGAGAATCATTCATGATTATTTCTAAAACTTCTTTTGATTCTTTAAGCCTATTAGCTTTTAAATAGGCTAAGCTTTTGTACCAAAGTGCCTTTGAACGATCTATAGAATCTGAACCAAGTAATATATCAAAGCTTAGGATTGCTTTGTTGGTTTCACCCATTTCTAGGTGCAAAAATCCAATGTATGCATATATCAACGGATCATTATCCTGGGTTTCTTTTAAATAATTTTCAAAAGAGAATAAAGATTTTTCATAATCATTTGATTTGAAAGCTATAATTCCTTGTGTTAATTGTTCCTCTTTTGATCCACGTTTAACAACCGATGGTAAATCCTCTTCTGTATAATACTCATCATACAAAAGATTGGCATTTGGGCTTTGATTCCAGAAAATTGTACTTATCAATCCTATAATAAATATAGCAGCAATGGCTCCAATGAAATATCTTTTTTTTGAAGCGTTGCTATTTGAGTTTTTGAATCTTTCTGATGCCCTTTGCAATGTATTCTTCAATACAATTGCCTCTTCACTTTTGATGTAATCTTCTAACTGTTCCTTGCTCTTATTATTTTGGTTTTCTATGTTCAACCAAGTTTTTGTATTAAGATGATGGTTGATTTCATTAAACAGCCTTACTTCTTTTTGCAATTCGATATCCTTGGTCATCCTGTCTTCAAACTGCTCCCGTTGTTCAGGTTCCATATCACCTCCAAGATATGCTTCTATTTTATGATATATTTCCTCATCCATGATTAGTGTAGTCTTTATATCTGCTATCTTTTTTAATTAGATTTGCAAGTCGTTTTTTACATTTAAAAATCCTCTGAAAAGCAACATTTTCAGAAGAATAATTAAACTTTTTGACAATTATACCGTATGGCACTTTATTAAAATATTCTTTAAGGAGCTTCATACAATTTTCTGAGAGTTGCTGAATCTTTTCTTCAAACAGTTCCCAACGTTCCTGTTCCAGAATAAATGAACTATGTTTACTCTCTTCACTCACTAGTTCTACTATACCATCATTTCTTACCCTCTTTTTTCGAATATTTAACTCTTTCCTCCATAAATTTTTACATACCGTAAACAAATATCCATCAAACGTTGATTTAATTTCAAATTTTCTAACTTTTAATCTTGCAATTAACTGAAATAATGCGTCTTGAAAAACTTCTTCGGCATCTTCATAAGTTCCTTTATTTCTTTTAATAAAAGCAATCACTTGCGGAAAGGCTTTTTTATAAATATGATCAATGACAATCTCATCGCCCGACAACAAACCGTCTAAATAAAACTCATTTTTAGTGTTTTGCATTCTAAAGAATTATAGAAAATATTAATGTGTCTAAGCAATACCTTAAAAAGGCACACTAATCTACCATTTTAAAATAAAATTTCACAGCTTGGGCAAGAATTCGAAAAAAATTGGTAGTTTTTAGTAGAAATATACCGGGTAAGATTCTTCAAATAGGAGAACTAATTTATAAGTCGTTTTGACTTACAATTAAAATAACTCTAAAAATTAAATAATGAGAACACAAAAATTGTTAGTGAGTATTAGTGTGTTATTACTATCCACAAGTTGTTCAACCGATGAAATGCAAACCGATTTAAAAAGCAAATCTGAAACTACAAATTCTAGAATGTATGGAGAGGATGCTTATGGTATGCCCTTTGACGATCGATATCTTTATGAAGATCTCTTGATCAAAATCGTATACAATAATGTAAGTGAAGAAAGAAAAGTTGGTATTAGAAGAAAATTCTTAAGAAACCATCCTGATTTAGTATTAGTAAAAATAGTAAACCGAAGATCGCCGGTCGAATATTGGTTCTTAAAATCCATGGTAGGACAAAATGCTGGAAGCACCCAGTACTTACCCGATGAAGATCCCGAAGAAGAGCCTAGTAGCACGCGATATGAATTGAGATATATAATCCAGAAGATTAGAAATCATGAATTAATGGATGTATATGAAGAAGGGGTAACACGTAATTAAATAGTCATAATCGAACAAAGAGGAGGTTGTTATTTGTGACACCTCCTTCTTTTGTTTAAAATCCTCTTAAAAAGTCATAATAAGGTGGGATAATTTTTATATTCGTTATATCATATAAAAATTGTTTACTTCAGTTAATGACCATCAAAATAGTTCTTTTATCCTGTTTGTTGCATTTTTTTACTTTTTATGCACAAGAAATTTCTTCAGATTGGGAAACTATTTTGACATCAGATCTTGTTCAAAATAAAAAAGAAGAGAAACTCGACTCTATTATTAATTTCTACCAAAACCAGAGACAGGATAGCTTATTAGAACGTATTACTCATAAATATGCCATATGGAAGTATAAAGTTGGCAAACTTGAAGATGCCATAGAAATCAATCAATATTCATTGGAGTTAAAGAAAAAGATGTATCCTGAAGACACAACACTACTTCAGAATGGGTTAAAAAACCTTGCATTTTTTTACTTTAAAAATAATGCATACACCAAAAGCATCGAAAGCTATGAAGCATTGCTAAACATTAATTCTAAGAACAAGTATGCCGCAGATGCTTATGCCGCATTAGGAAGATGTTACTCAAAAATCGGTGATTATCATAAAGCTGCCTTTCATTTTGATATTGCAAGATCATTGTTACTAGAAAATAAGTCCTATAAAAATCTTATTACCAACAATATCAATGCGGCAGGCAACGATATAAAATTAGAAACTTTGTCGAGTTTTAATAAAGGAATACAAAACTTATTGTTTGCAGATTCTCTTGTGCAAAAAATCAATTCTAGAGCCTCTACCCGATACAATATAAAGATACTTCTGGGCACTCTGCATAATCAGGAAAAAAACCTAAAATTCAAAAAAGCTTTACATTACTATAACGAGGCTTTAGAAATAGCAAAACAATCAAAAGATACTGCAAGAGTTGCCCGTACGCTTGAAATTATTGGAAATCTATACAACACTGTTAACCCTGATCTGGCCATTAGATATCACACAAAAGCCATAGATTACAATACTAAAAAAGACACATTACAACTTGCCATAAGTATTTCTAATATTGGATATTGCTTAGAACAGAAAGAATTGTATGATAAATGTATACAAAATTATGTTCAAGCGATAGACTTGTTGTTATCTAACAAATCTATATCTGAACTATCAGCTTCTTCACCAAACACCCAATATTTACTAACTATTCTCAAGGATCTGGCAAATGTCCATCTAAAACAATTCAAATTCGCAGCAAACAGCACATCGCTTAAACAATCTATAGAAACATTTTTGATGGCAGATCGTTTGATTGATCTTATTCGTATCGAAAGTCGTGAATTTCAATCCAAACTCTATTGGCGAAAGCAAAGTGCCGATCTATATGGCAAAGCAGTAGAAGCCTGTTTCTTATCAAAAAACCCAGAGCAAGCCTTCTATTTCATGGAAAAAAACAAAGCATTACTATTGACCGAGGATTTAATAAAAAAGAAACTAAAACAATCCTTAAAGCTTCCTCAAGAATTGGTTAATAACGAGACAGAACTTAGAAAAAGAATTTACCTTTTAGAAAGAGAAAAAGAAATAACAACAAAACCTAAAGATTTTGATTCATTATCGGTTTGGATTCTAGATCAAAAAAGAAAATTGCAACAACTGCAAGACAGCATTTATAACACAAATTATGCAAATTTTGAGATTCTCTCTTCGATTACCAATTTAAAATCTTTTCAAGAATCTCTTGATGAAAATACTGTGGCTTTGGAATACAATATTTCAGAACACAATGAGCCTCGTTACACTATCCACAATAAAACCCCAAAAGAAGATAATTATAGTAGCAAAGCTTATTATAAGGGATATTTAATGTCGATTACTAAATATAATATCGATTTTATTGAACTAGAAGATGTTGATCAAATAAAAAAAAACACCTCCATATTTATTAAAAAAGCTGCGACTCCTTTTAAAACAAAGCAGGACATAACATCATATCAAAAAATCGGATATAAAGTTTTTAATCAATTATTTCCGAATAAAAAAATTAAAACAAATATTCGAAACAAAAAAGTGATCATAATTCCTGATAATTATCTTAATTACCTTCCTTTTGAAGCTTTGATAACCTCGCCTATTCCAGAAAAAAAACCTGATTATTTAATTGAAAGCTCTGAAATCAGTTATGCATATTCTAATTCTTTTTTAGAAAATAGCGTTGACAATGAAGCAGGAACTAAAGACATTTCATTCCTTGGGTTTGCACCAAATGACTTTGGAAAATATAATCTGAATCCCTTAGAGAATAACCGAAAAGAAATAGTAAACATACGCAATACTTTTTCTGGAGAAATATTTATCAAGAGTGAAGCATCAAAACAGCAGTTTCTTAATCAAATTGAGGGTCATGCTATTATACATCTTGCTACTCATGCAAATGCCACCGATTCGATTACACCATGGATTGCATTTAGCGACGATAAACTCCGCCTAGAAGAGTTATATCTTACCCAAAATAATGCTGATTTGGTAGTGCTAAGCGGTTGTAATACATTATTGGGAAAACAAGAAACAGGAGAAGGTGTCATGAGTTTAGCAAGAGGTTTTTTTCATTCTGGGGCCAAAAGTGTAATATCTTCTTTATGGAGTGTAGATGACAGGTCTACCTTATATATAATGGATCAGTTTTATAAAAACTTAAAAAATAAACAATCAAAATCCAAGGCATTAAGAAATGCAAAACTTAGCTACTTAAACAATAGTTCACTCTCTGAAAGTTCTCCACATTATTGGGCCACATTTGTGTTATTGGGTGATTCTGGACCTATTGTAAACCCCTCTGGCTTTTCTATATATTGGTCATTACTTATAATTCCCATTCTATTAATTTGTTTGATAGCTTATCAGAAACTGAAGAAAAGTTATTAAAAGAAAAAAACGCGTCTAAAGCTTTACAAAAACTTCATTGAAAAAGAATTCGGTGAAGTTTTTTTTATTTTAACACTTTTTGATGGGTAAGAAATCTTCAAAGGAATAACTAGTCCCTGAAGGATAGTTACAATCTAAGACATCATTAGAAGTGCAATTATCCTTTTGGGGAAGCCGAAAACCAATATTAATAGAGTAGGCATTACTATTAAACTTAATTATCATGAAAAAATCCGTTCTAGAAAACCTTAAACCGTATCAAATTTCAAAAAAGGACACCAGAAAAATAAACGGTGGTAGTCCGTTAAGCGACTGTATTGCAACAGCTCAAAGAGACGGTAACGAATGGCTAATTGATACCTGCTATGAGGTACTAGGGGATTAGCCAAATCTCTTAATCCTTAAGGATAAAAATTTATTAAAATCATCTGGAAAACCCTTCTGGATGATTTTTTACAATTTATACACAAAAAATTATCCCTTCACATCCAAGGCATCCCGCAGTGCGTTTCCAATTAACATAAAAGACATGACAAGACTCATAATCCCTAATCCGGGTATAATGGCCAGGTAGGCTTTACCTAAAATGATATACGAATAATGATCTTTAATCATTGCTCCCCAACTTGCCATGGGTGGTTGTGCTCCAATTCCGAGAAAACTAAGTCCGCTCTCAATGAGAATCGCTGCTGCAAAATTAGCTGCAGAAATTACAATTACAGGTGCCAAACTATTAGGCAAAATATGTTTGGTAATGATCCTAAAGTTGGTAAACCCTAATGCTCTAGCCGCAGTAACATATTGCATTTGTTTTACGCTTAATACCTGACCCCTAACTACACGAGCTACTTCTACCCACATGGTAAGTCCTACTGCAATAAATACCTGCCAGAATCCCTTTCCTAAAGCCAGCGTAATGGCAATTACTAATAAAAGCGTTGGTATAGACCATGTCACATTAATCAACCACATGATTGCCGCATCTACTTTACCTCCAAAATATCCCGCAATCGCCCCAAGTGATATCCCTAAGAGTAAAGAAATCAACACTGCTACAAATCCAATTGAAAATGATATTCGTATTCCCACAAGCATTCTACTAAGCAAATCTCTACCATATTTATCGGTGCCCAATATAAATTTTTGATTTTTGATAAATGTATCAATGATATCTTCTGGTTCAAGGTCTTTTGAAAAACTCTGCAACGGGATTTCTTTTGAAATCCCAATTATTTCTCCTTCGCTGTATGGATAAATTTTTAAGGCATTTTCTTTTACTATATACCGCTCTATTGGGATCTCGGTATCTGTATTTCTTTCTCCAAAAAAAACTTTGCTAAAAAAAGACTGATCATATGAGGTTTGAGATGGTATTGTGAGCATCTTAATTGTAAATCCGGGAGGCTTTGAGTGAATAGACAAATGCATCTGATTGGCATTCTGAGAATTATCAGGAGCCAGAACATAGGCAAAAACTGCAACAACCGCACAAAAAACAATGAAGTAAAAACTCAAAACACCCCAAAAATTCTTCTTAAATTTTTGGAGCGCTAGTTTGCTTAAAGAGTTTGATTTTGTTTTTGGCATTAATGTTTTAATTCTTCAGCGTAAGAGGATTTTTGGATCTTCTGATATTATTAATCTTCATATCTTCTAATACGCTTATCGCTTCTTCAACATATACATCTTGGCTAAGAGATTCGTGCCATCTTTTTCTTTTTTCTGCCAAAACGGTGTCTTTTATGATCAATTCTTTTTCGTAAGGGAGTGACTCAAAACTTAAATCAGTTTTATAATCGTTTATGGCATCAAAACGTTTTGCCTGCTCCTTGTTAAGCGCGATATTTGCTTTGTATTTATCATACTGCAAAGAGTACATATTGACATCTCTTTTTTGTCGTACCCATTTTGCGTTTTCATTAATCAATTTTAATTGATCATTCACCGACATTCTGGCTTTACTATTATTAATAGTTTGATCAAAGTCGATATACCCATCCCAGGCATCATAATCTGCTGCAGGGATCTTATCCCACGGCAATGGATTTTCCTGATCCTTCTCTCCGATATCAATGTAACTATATCGGTCTGGCACTACTACATCACTTTTTACTCCTTCTAATTGAGTAGAACCTCCGTTTACTCTATAAAATTTCTGAGTAGTAAGCTTTAAGGCTCCAAGATCACCAAAATCATTACTTCTCATCCATCTGTTTAGGTCCATCACATTTTGAACAGTACCTTTACCGTAGGTTTGTTTACTTCCTATGATAATCGCTCTTTTGTAATCTTGCATAGCAGCTGCCAAAATTTCTGAAGCCGAAGCAGACAGTTCATTCACCAAAATTACCAAAGGTCCATCCCAAAGAATATTTCTGTCTTTATCGCTTAAAACCTCAGGAGATTCTCCTTTTGTTCTAACCTGAACAATTGGTCCTTTTTCGATAAAAAGACCAGCAATATCAACGACGGTTTGCAACGACCCCCCTCCATTATCTCGTAAATCTATCACTAAACCATCCATATTTTGTTCTTTAAGACGCACAATTTCTTGTTTAACATCTTTTGCAGCATTACGCTGATTATAGTCTTGCATATTGAAATAAAACTTTGGCAGATTAACGATTCCAAAAGTTTTATCATTCTTTTTTACCACAGATGATTTTGCATACGTCTCTTCAAGTTCGACAACATCTCTAATAATATCGATAACTTCAGTGGTGCCATCTACCTTTTTGACTGTAAGAGAAACTTTAGTTCCTTTAGGGCCTTTTATAAGACTCACAGCATCGTCGAGACGCATCCCTACAACACTCACGGGTTCTTGTTCATCCTCTTGTTTTACTTTCATGATTAGATCCCCTACTTCGACTTTATTGCCTCTCCATGCCGGACCACCAGAAATAATTTCAATAATTTTTACATTATCATTTTTCTTTTGCAATCTCGCTCCGATACCCTCTAATTTTCCAGACATGGCAATGTCAAATCTATCTTTATCTTGTGGTGCGAAGTAATAGGTGTGCGGATCAAACTCTTCTACAATAGAGTTAATGTATATGGTAAACCAATCTTTGCGCTCTAAGTCGTCGGCAAACTCGAAATATTCTTTTAATGAACTACGTGTAAGTCCCCGAGCTTCTTCTTCGATAACCATCGAAGTTTTTCGAGCATAATCCTTATTAGCAGTAACAGAATCCAATTGTTCTTCTACCTTGTCATAATAACTAGAAAGGGCATTAAATTTAAGCTGCAATCTCCAGCGATCCTGCATTTCCTTTTTGTTTTTAGCATAAGACAACTTATCATATTCTGTATCGATACTTTCGTCTTTATGGAAGTTAAAAGGTGTTTCTAAAATTTCTTTATACAGAGATCTGGCTTCAGCCATTCTTTGCTGTAGTCGATTGTAGGTTAAATTAAAGAATGTGATCTCCTTATTCCTTATTTCATCATCTATAAGTTTCTCAAATTTTTTAAACTCCTCGATGTCACTTTCATAAAAATAACGCTTAAGAGGGTCTAATGCGTCCACATAATCTGTAAAAACTTCTTTTGAGAAATCGTCATTTATATCCTTCGCATCATAATGTCCTTTACCCAGAACATAACTTATCAAATCAATTAGTAGTTTATCTTTATCCGGCCCATTTTCTACTTTGGTGGTAAAACTACAAGAAGCAACCGAAACGATTACGGTAAGCATCAAAATCAAAAAACTCTTTTTCATAGGTTCAATATTATTGTTTTTTAACGGTCGTATGGAATCGCCAGTAATTATTAGCCAAATTGTATCAACTTTATAACTATGGCTTATTTCATACGCTCAAAAAATTTAGGGGTTCTGTTTCTTAGCAAAATACATTAAAAATCGTGCCAATAACCTGTAATATTACTAAATTTTTCTTAAATGAGCTAATATTCCCGCTTCCACTTGTTTCATTAAATATTTGGTATAAAAAAAGTGTATTTTTAACCTCATAAAAATCATATGGCTATGACTCAAAAAAAACCATTGATCCTTGTGACCAATGATGATGGAATCACAGCACCTGGAATACGTGCGTTAATAGGTGTTATGAACGAAATCGGTGATGTCTTTGTAGTGGCGCCCGATAGTCCCCAAAGTGGTATGGGGCATGCGATTACTGTAAACAGCACAATATACTGCGATCCAATTGTAATCGATAAAAATGCACCTCAAAAAGAATTTAGTTGCTCTGGCACTCCGGCAGATTGTGTAAAAATGGCAGCTCAAGAGATCATGCCCAGAAAACCTGACTTATGTGTAAGTGGTATTAATCACGGATCAAATTCTGCTATCAATGTAATTTACTCTGGCACTATGAGTGCAGCTGTAGAAGCAGGTATTGAAGGAATACCAGCCATTGGATTTTCTTTGCTTGATTATAGTATGAACGCAAATTTTGAAGCTTCAAAAAAATATGTAAAAACTATTGTAGAAAATGTTCTTAAAAATGAATTACCCAAGGGAGTTGTTCTTAATGTCAATATCCCAAGATTACCCGAAGAAGAAATAAAAGGTATAAAAATTTGCAGACAGGCAAATGCATATTGGGTAGAAGAATTCGATAAAAGAACTAACCCAATGGGTAGGCAGTACTATTGGCTTTCTGGCGAATTTATTAACGAGGATAAAGGCGAAGATACCGACGAGTGGGCACTTAGACAAGGATATGTTTCTGTTGTGCCTACTCAGTTTGATCTTACGGCTCATCATTTTATACAAGAACTAAATAATTGGTCATTACATGATTAAAAAAGAAATAGCAATCGGTTTTGTAACCGGTTTACTTGCAAATAGCATTGGATTTGTAGTATGTGTTTTTATATTTTCGGTCTTGAGTCCACATAATTTGGGGTTTTCTGAAACAATTACAGCGGCTCTGAAAAATGACTCATTTGGCAGCCTTATCGTGCTTGGAGCAATTCCTAACCTTGTGGTTTTCTTCTTATTTTTGAAAAAAGAAAAAGCATATCGAGCTCGTGGCGTGCTTCTTGCAACACTAATTGCAGCTATTTGTATTGCAATTAGTAAATTTGGTTAAAATTTTTAGCCTATAGCGATATATTTAGATAAAACGAGCATTAAAAAATAATCGATCGTCAAAATAATTAACATAATTTAAAACAAGTGAAATACTACCTCATTGCAGGAGAAGCATCTGGTGATTTGCATGGTGCCAATCTTATGAAATCTATTCTTAAAAAAGACCCCGAAGCAGCATTTAGGTTTTGGGGAGGGGATCTTATGCAAGCTGTTGGGGGTACTTTGGTAAAACATTATAAAGAACGATCTTTTATGGGGTTTATCGAAATCCTATTCAACCTTCGTAAAATACTTGGATTTATCAAATACTGCAAAAAAGACATCAAACAGTATCACCCAGATGTAGTTATTTTAATTGACAATTCTGGTTTTAATCTACCGGTTGCAAAATGGGCAAAACTTCAAAATTTCACAACGCATTATTATATAAGCCCTCAACTTTGGGCATCGCGAGAAGGTCGCATTAAAACTATAAAAGCATATGTAGATTATATGTATGTAGTATTGCCTTTTGTAAAAGATTTTTATGATACGTACGAATATCCCGTTCAATTTGTGGGTCACCCCTTGATCGATGCTATCGCAGATCACAAACAGATTATGCCCGACAACTTTAAAGAAAAACATCATCTAGATGATCGACCTATTATCGCGATATTGCCCGGTAGCAGAAAGCAGGAAATCCGGAAAATGCTTGGGATTATGCTAACTGCGGTAGATAATTTTCCCGAATATCAATTTGTAATAGCGGGGGCTCCTAGTCAAGATCCTTCTTTTTATACGCCTTTTATCAAAAAAGAAGGAGTGCATTTGGTAATGAATGAAACCTACGATTTACTAAGTCTTAGTAATGCTGCACTAGTAACATCGGGTACAGCCACTTTGGAAACTGCGTTATTTAAAGTACCCCAGGTGGTTTGTTATAAGGGAAGCTATATTTCTTATCAAATTGCAAAACGAATTATTAATCTCGACTATATCTCTTTGGTAAATCTTATCATGAATAAACCCATAGTGACCGAACTTATTCAGGGTGAGCTTAACCCCAAAAGACTTAAAGAAGAGCTTACTACTATACTAGACGACTATAAAAGAGCCGTGATGTTTTTGGATTATTATGATCTTGAAAAAAAGCTTGGCGGCAGAGGTGCTAGTGATAAGACCGCTGCATTTATTGTTGAATCTATAACGCAAAAACCTGCTCCAAAATGAAAAAGAATATAACCTACATTCTGATTGTCTTTCTTGGCACTATGATTACTTCCTGCGGAAGTTCATCAAAAAATAAAGCGGTTATTTCAGAAAAAAATAAAAGCATTTCAAAAAGCAAAAAGAATGACCATTCTGGCAATAAAAAAATAAAAAGTATTGTTAGTTACGCTAAATCATTTAATGGTACTCGCTATAAATTTGGAGGAACCACCAAGAAAGGAATGGATTGCTCGGGTTTGGTCTATACTTCTTTTAAAAAAGAAAATGTAATCTTACCTCGTACTTCAAGAACGATGGCCACTCAAGGCAAACCTGTTTCACTTAAAAAAATAGGTATTGGTGATTTACTGTTTTTTAAAACCAATAAAAGAAGAAATGTAATCTCGCATGTTGGATTGGTGGTTGAAAACAAAGGAGTTATCAAATTTATTCATGCCTCTACTTCTAAAGGTGTTATTATATCCAGTCTTGACGAAAAATACTGGAACAAAGCCTTTGTAAGTGCCAGAAGGGTGTTATAACCTTTTTACGTGTTCAAAACTCTTAAATATGCTCTAGATCAGCTAATTAGGAAGACTTTGCAGAGCGAGAAGGCGATAGATTTAAAAACCAGTTTCATCCCTTTATATCAATGTTTTATCGCAACACCAAGTTAGATGAAAACGCACAAAACCGCAAACTATTTGTTTACAAAGGTTTGCGGTTGTTTTTATAATAGACCTGCGGATTTAACCCGGTTTAAGGTAAATACTAGTGACATAGAGGAAAGTTGACAGCTATCTCTTGTGTGTATGCATACTTATAATTAACTTCTTCTTTCTTTTATACGTACAGCATCTACTACAATACTATTTTAAAAACACATAAACGGTTTCATATCCAGATCCAGATCTTTTAAAATCTCTGAAATTTGTTCGTTTGGGTGCTTTACCCCTAAAAGTAGCTATCCTTAAAATTCTTTTATAATCAAATTGGTTTGGTCGTTCTAACACTACATTGAGCCAATCGACATCTTTAGGACCGGCTCCGGGGATTGGTGAAGCACTTTCTGCGATAACTCGACCACCCGGAAATTCCCAAGCAGGAGTAGACAAATGCTGGTAGTGGGTTCCAATGGTTTTGCTAAAATCCACACTTAGGTCTCCCACATCATCTACTGATGCTTTGTACAAATCTGCAAGAGGCCCCTTTGCAGCCCATTCTGCAGAGGGCTGTAATTCATATGCCTGTATCCCCCTGGCATATACAATTCTTCTGACTCTAAGGTTTTGAGCCCCTGCATCCTTTTTTGCTTTAGCAATAATATCGTTGAAATCAACAGTACTACTCTTTGCTAAAAATGACTCCCCACTATCCTCTTCATCGAATACATAAAAATCATCTGATGATGCTGACTCTCTTTTTTCTATGTCTTGAGCTTCAACTTCTGCTTCTTTAAAAGATTCATTTTCTTTTGAACATGAAGCTAATAATACCGCTGCTCCAAACAAGGAAGCAATAAAAACTTTACTTTTCATAATCGATAGGTTTTAAGATTATAACACATATAACGCTTTACTTGTTTTTTTTATTATAAAAACCTGAAAATCAAATATTTAAAGGAAAACCCGTAAAGAAAATACGGACTGTTACCAATTGATTTTCAAAAGCTCTGAAAAGTCATTATTCTTGCCAAAAGCACCTCATTTCTATGGTAAAAACAAAGGGTTGAAAACAAAGGAGTTATCAAATTTACTTATGTCACTACTTCTAAAGGAGATATTATATTCAGTCTTGACGAAAAATACTGGAAGTAGTTAAAAAAAATTATTGAAACCGACTATCTGCGAGGCAGCGCCATCGGAGAATTATTTAGATTAAAACAATTTTTAAAAGAGATGCTCTGGTTTCAAAAAATGAAACTAGCTTCTGTTATTATTGCAGGGTATAAACCATGTAATATCTTGTACGTGTCCAAAATAAAACTCTTAAATGTACCCTTTGTAATTATCACTTTAGCTACCCTTATTGGGATAGTTTTGGGGTATTTTCTTCAACCTGACACAAAGATTATTATTATTGGTTTTTTAGTTTCAATAGTAATTTTGATCATCACCTGGCAGCGATCCAAAAAAATGTTTGCCAAATCATATCCTTTTACGATTACCACTCTTGTATTTTTTGTTCTTTTCGGAATTATCCTGGTTTCGGTTTATAACCCAAAAAACAACGCAAATCATTATACGAATCAAATTAATTTTAAAGAGGATCATGATATCAAAAAAGGAATTCGGTTTCATGTAAAAGAGCGCCTAAAATCATCTTCATACTATCATAAGTATGTCGTTTCGGTTGAATGTATTGAAAGTGAAATTGTGAAAGGAAATTTACTTCTTCAAATACCTAAGGATACTATAAATGACATTTTAAATATTGGGGACACCTACACTACCTTAGCCAAAATTTGGCCAATTTCTAAACCTCTAAACCCAAATCAGTTTGATTATGCACAGTATCTGAGTAATCATAACATATACCATCAAATAACGGTACTCCCCCACCGACTTATCAATAATCATGAAACAAAATTGCCGGTATACCGCATTGCCGATCAAATAAGAAAAAATATTAATTTAAAACTTTCTGAATACCCGTTTACTGCCCAGCAATTAGCGATCATCAATGCACTGCTTCTGGGACAAAGACATGACATAAATCAAGAGATGTTTAATACGTATCGAGATGCAGGGGCTATCCATATTCTTGCGGTATCTGGATTGCACATAGGAATATTAGTATTAATTCTTAACCTGATATTAAAACCGTTACAAAGAATTCTAAAGAAAGGAAAAACTATCACTTTACTGGTAAACATCTTATTCCTTTGGTGTTTTGCAATTATAGCAGGTCTATCGCCCTCGGTTCTTAGGGCAGTAACCATGTTCTCTTTTCTGGCTATTGGTATTCAAATTGGTTCTCAAACCAGTATCTATAATTCATTATTCGTTTCGATGTTTGTATTACTGTGTTGTAATCCTTTGTTATTGTTTTCGGTAGGATTTCAACTTAGTTACCTGGCAGTTTTCTCTATTGTTTGGATACAGCCGATACTGATGAAACATTTTCGATCTCGATTTTTTATCACCAAAAAGCTATGGGAGACTTTTACAGTAACTATTGCTGCACAACTTGGACTGTTACCCTTGTCTATATACTATTTTCATCAATTTCCACTTTTGTTTTTTGTATCTAACCTCATCATTATTCCTTTTTTGGGCGGAATTCTTGTGCTCGGAATAGTTGTTATTCTTTTCACTTTTTTAGAAATCCTGCCACAAAGCATTGCCAATCTATTTGGAAGCTGTATTGACTTTATGAATATCATCGTTGGGTGTGTGGCGCATAAAGAGGATTTTCTAATCACCAATATTTCTTTTTCATGGAGGATGTTAATGATATCGTATGTAGTTATTATTACTGCTACACTATTATTTAAGAAATATGAAAAACGAAGACTTTATTGGGTAGGAATTCCAATAATCATATTGTTTCTGGTGTTAACATTTGAAAAACATACCGTTGCAACAAAAGAGGAACTTGTTATATTTCAACATCCTGGTAAAACAATTGTAGGTGTTCTTCAACATCAAAAATTTCAACTTCATTGCAAGGATAGTATTTCCCATAAAACCAAAAATTTCTTACTTGGCAATTATCTAATTCAGAATCAGGCAAGCCTAGACACATTTAAACCGCTAAAAAACATATATCAATATAAAGAACAGACTATATTGGTTATAGACAGCACAAGTATATATGCGCTAAAAGAAATTAACCCTGATATCATTCTATTGTCTAATTCACCAAAAATCCATTTAGAACGAGTATTAGACAGCTTAACTCCCCGGCAAATCATTGCCGATGGCAGTAATTACAAAAATTATATGGACCTATGGGAAGCCAGTTGTCTACAACAAAAAACCCCTTTTCATCGCACTGACAAAAAGGGAGCTTTTATTCTAAAATAATTTTTTGATTTTATAATATTACCAAAGACTCTGCTACATAGTTTTTATGATCAAAATCCAAGGCTTCTTTTATGATTTCACGAATTTTAGGAATACAATCTTTTGCCATTTTATTTGGACTGTTGAAAAGTACACAAATCCCTAGATCTTCATTAGGATAAATTGCAATTTCGCTTCTATAGTTATTTACTCCTCCTCCATGGTGAATAACCTTATTTACTTCATCTGTTTCAATATCTTTAAACTCATGAACACGCCATCCCAGTCCATAAAAAGAAGCTTTATATCCGGGCCATCTTTGGTAGTAATTTCTTCTTCCTCCAACTTGAACTATTGGATTAAAGACTTCTTGCATTGCACCAGACATTAAGACCTCGGGATTATTACCCAACAAGAATTTCATCCATTTCCCCATATCGATAGCGCTGGCATTTATTCCGCCTGCAGCTACGGCATTATAATACTTTTTATTAATTCTGGTAGGTCTCCAACCGCGTCGTATACGCTGATGAGGCATAGCAACATTATCTGACTGTTCTAAGGCTTCATAACTTGCCGAAGCCGTCTCCATTTGTAATGGACTAAAAATTCTATCTTGAATAACCTCTTTTATTGATTTTCCTGTTACTCGTTCAATAACTTCACCACTAAGTGCAAAAATGGCGTTTTGATAGTTATAGAAATTGCCGGGTTCCTGCAAAGGAAGTACTTCGTTAAAACGACCAGCAATAGTGGTTAAAGACAAACCGTCTTCAACAAGATTTGTGAAACTATGGTATGGTAATCCAGAAGTATGAGATAACACATGAGAAAGTGTTACTTTCTGTGCTTGCGTTTTATTAGCAAGCCTGAAATTTGGAATATGATCAATAATCTTATCTTGCCAGTTTATAAGACCGTCTTGCACATGAATACCTGTTAATATTCCTGCAAATCCCTTAGAAACTGAACCTATTCTAAATATGGTATTGTCATTAACGGTATCTTTTAAAGCAGCATTTTTATTTCCAAAACCTCCAGAATAAATTATAGAATCACATTTTACAATAGAAACAGAAGCTCCTACTATTTGATTTTTATCTACAGCTTTGTTAAAATACTCCTGTATAGCATCTTCTAATCGTTTTTTATAAAGATCAGTAAAATGAACTTCGGGTGGTTGCGGCTGCGGAAACTGAACATGATTAACTTGTTTTGCAATAGTTTGTTGTTTTTCTTCAGGTTGTTTTGCAGACACAAAAGAAAGTAACAGTGCAAACAATAACATAGATGGGGTAGCTATGGCTAAAAGTTTTTTCATAAGTAGGTAAGATACAGAAAAATTAAAAATTATCGGCAAAAGTAATAAAAAATCCTTTGAAATGCACAATTATATCATTCTTGTATCAGATTTGGGTATTTTTAGGTTTACGTATATGGTAACGCAAACACAATCAATTAATTGTATGTTACTTTAAGATTTTCTAATTTTTGACATTTTTTTGTAAGAAAAAGCCTTTTGCCATCTCCCATAAAAGGCTTTTTTATATTAGAATTGGTATTAAACCCTTTTTATGCATTAGAACTTCATGATGAAGCTTTCCAGGTTCTAAAAATATGATGTGGTTTGAATTTTTCAGTACATAGTTCACAGTTATTGAAACTACCAACTGTGTACTTTTTTGTTTTTCCCCAAAAGGAATTTTATTCCTTCAGTTGTAAAAACCATGTACTTTTTGTGCATAGTGGTTTTCGTTAATTAGAAAATGTTCCTACAAAAGATGCTTCATATTTCTGCCAGGCATCTGCTGTGGTTAATTCTTTGTAATGGTCTTTATGAATCATTTTTAGATAAATCTCAAGCTGCTGCGGAGTTTTAAAACCCACTACTGGAGCTATCAATGTTGCTTTTTCATCAAAAAACACCATACTAGGATATCCGGTTATTTTTAAAGCATTAGCAAAAAAATGTTGGCTGTTTCTTCCTTTTCTGCTTGGGTTGTAATTAGGATTAGTATACGTAAAATTATTATAGCGAATCTCTTCGGTACCTTCTCCGTTAAATTTTACTGCATAAAAATGCTTATTTACATAACTCACTACATCCTTGTTATGAAAAGTTCTTTTATCAAGAAGTTTACAGGGACCGCACCAATCGGTATAGACATCCATGAAAATCTTTTTTGGCTCCTTTTTTTGAGCTTCCAAAGCTTCATTAAAAGACATCCAGTTAATTTCCTGTGCCTGGGCTACAAAGCACAATAGAAATGCAAAAATTGAAAGTAGGTATTTCATCATTTTAGTTTTTTTTATATGTGGGAAACAAAAACTGTTCCTTACTTAAAAACTTCACTTGTCTTTGGGAAACGAATGAAGTTGTATATTATTTTAGTTAATGCACGCCATGCATCATTTTCTTCATTTTTGGAGTAATTAAAATCAATATTACTCCAACTAATGCTGGAATAATGGTAAAAATCAAAAAGAATGCAGACATTGAATATTTATCAACAATTATGTCTATGTAACTTCCCACTAAACCTGCTAGTTTATTTCCCAGGGCAATAGCCAAATACCAAACTCCAAACATCAATCCTATTTTTTTTGCAGGAACTAATTTTGATACATAAGACAATCCTACCGGAGATAAGCATAATTCACCCATAGTATGCAGTAAATATGCAATTACTAACCACACAAGACTTACCGAAGCCGTTTTAGCTCCTTGAGGTATTGCAGAAGAACCCCATGCCAACATACCAAATCCTATTCCTAATAAAATCATTCCCAATCCAAACTTTATGGTTGCAGAAGGATTATATTTACTCTCCCATATCATAGAAAACAGAGGAGCCAACGTAATGATAAACAATGAATTTAAGATCAGAAACCAGGAAGCGGGTATCTCTGTTGTGTCCTGAGGAAGATATACATAAAGTTTCCATATGGCAATCCCCCAAATACTTAAAAAACTAATTCCTAAGACAATATTAGACAATGAAATCTTTTTAAATGTCTGTTGAAATAACCTAAATAAAACCCAGGTAATAATCCCCAAAGGAACCACAGTTATTAAAGTATCTACTATTTTAAAAATTAGGGCAGAATTACCGCTAAGTACCCTTTGCGTAAAGTTATTAGCAAAAATTGTCATAGATCCACTAGCTTGTTCAAAAGCAGCCCAGAAGAAAACTACAAAGCATGCCAAAACTCCTACCACAATATAACGATCTCTTTGAATATGAGCAGGAACTTTTTCTTCTACCTCATCACCAGCAATAGTATCTATAGCATCTGATAAATCAATTTTTTTAGAGGGTTGTAATCCTATTTTTCCAAAAATATCTCTTGCAAACCAAAATTGTAGCATTCCTAGCATCATAAAAATCCCGGCCAGACCAAAGCCCCATGCCCAACTTAAATTCTCACCAAGAAAACCACAAAGCAGTACACCTATAAACCCACCAGAGTTTACTCCCATATAAAAGATAGTAAATGCGCCATCTTTTCGTTCTGGGAATTTATCATAAAGACCACTTATAATTGATGTAATATTGGGTTTAAACAAACCATTACCTATAATCAAAAGACCAACTCCCATGTAGAGTGTTGTTTCTGTGTCTAATGCCATAGATGCATGCCCCAAAGTCATAACCAAAGCGCCAAGCGCAATGGCCTTTTGATACCCCATAAATTTATCGGCTATCCAACCACCTATGACCGGAGTAACATATACTAGTGAAGTATACGTTCCTAAAAGTGCCAATGCTTTTTCATTAGACCATTCCCAACCTCCTTCTGCAAATGTAGAGGTTAGAAACAGCACAAAAATTGCACGCATTCCATAATATGAAAAACGCTCCCACATCTCTGTAAAGAATAGAACAAATAACGCGGGTTTGTGCCCTAAGAGACTAAAATCATTAGTCTCGCTTGTTGTAGTGCTCATATAGGTACTTATTCGGTATCTGCTAATTCGAAACCTTCTGCTTCCTCATGAATAGTACCTTCTTTATCTTCTACCCCATGAGTAAGTATTTCCAATTTCTTTCTGAATATCATTACTAGTAATCCAAAAATCACACAGAACACTGCTATTCCGGTAAAAATCGTAAACTCTCCTAAACTTTCCGCAGATTCTCCTAGTAACCCAGCAAGTTTGTTTCCTAATCCAGTCATCGCAAAATATACTCCCATCATCAATGCTCCATATTTTACTGGAGCTAATTTGGTAATGAAAGATAAAGCTACCGGTGAGATACAAAGTTCACCTATTGTATGAAATAAATAGGCTAATACCAACCAATACATTGCAGATGAACCATTTGAATTAAACTCCATAGAAGCAGCTGTCATAAAAAAGAATCCCGTTCCCATGATTACCAGTCCAATAATCATTTTAAACAAAGAGCTAGACACCTTACTTTTTAGTTTTCTGCTTGCCCAATACCATGCTACTGAAGTTCCCAAGAAAATAATAAACATGGCATTTAAAGATTGGAACCAAGAAGCCGGAACTTCCCAACCCATCAACATCCTGTTTGTTTTTTCTTTGGCATAAATATTCATTAATCCTCCCGCTTGCTCAAACGCGCCCCAGAAAACAATTACCAATAAGAATGAAATCAGAAGTACAACTATTCTATCTTTTTCAATCTTAGTCAATGGTCTTTTCATTGCATCTTTATCTTCTTTTTTTCCAGAATTTCCTAAGAAATTTCCAACATTTTCCAGATATTTTTGACCTAAGAGATATTGTAATAATCCCAAGGCCATTCCAATTCCTGCAAGACCAAAACCATAATGCCAACCATGTACTTCTCCAACATAGCCAACAATTAAACTAGATAAAAAAGCACCTAGATTAATTCCTATGTAAAAAATCGTAAATCCTTTATCTCTGCGTATATCTCCTTGTTTATACAAACCTCCTACCATCGTAGAAATATTTGGTTTTAACATTCCTACTCCGGCTATAATCAAACCAAGACCAGAATACCATGCCCACATTTCTTCAACTGCTAAAATACTATGCCCTGCTACTAACAGAAGCCCTCCTACTAATACCGATTTCTTTTGCCCTAGAAATTTATCAGCAATCCATCCCCCGGGGATAGATGCTACATATACTAACATCGTGTACCAACCATAAAGAGCCAAAGCTTCTCCTGATGACCATCCTAAACCTGGATTTTCATCTACAGTTTTAGTTGTAAGATACAATACAAAAAGTGCTCGCATTCCATAATAGGAAAATCGTTCCCACATTTCTGTAAAAAATAATATGTATAATCCTACCGGGTGTCCAAAAAGCTCTTTTTGATGAGCCGCTTTAACTGTATTTGCCATTATGTTAGTTTAAATAATTTATAAGTTATTTTTAATGAAGTTTGTCATTTTGGTATATAAATGTAATCTGGTATTACCACCAGAAATCGAGTGATTTTTATCAGGATAAATTGCCCAATCAAAATCCTTATTGGCCTGTATTAATGCCTCTGCCAAGCGCATGGTATTTTGTACATGCACATTATCATCTGCACTACCATGCACCAGCAAAAATTTCCCTTTTAATCCATTAACAAAATTAATAGGTGAATTATCATCATATCCCTTGGCATTCTCCTGTGGAGTCTTCAAATATCGTTCGGTATAAATGGTGTCATAAAACCTCCAACTTGTTACAGGAGCCACTGCAATGGCCATTTTAAAGGTATCTGCACCTTTAAACAAACAATTACTTGACATAAAACCTCCATAACTCCATCCCCAAATCCCAATTCTTGAAGCGTCTATATACCCTAATGCTCCTAATTGTTTTGCAGCGGTTATCTGATCCTGAACTTCGAGATTACCCAGATCATTTTGAGTAACTTTTTTAAATTTTGCCCCTTTCAGGCCTGTTCCTCTTCCATCAACACAGGCTACAATATATCCTTGCTGCGCTAACATCATATGCCAATAATCTCTTTGATTATTCCATGTGTTTTTTACCATCTGGGATCCTGGACCCGAATATTGAAACATGACTAACGGATATTTCTTTTTTGGACTAAAGTCCTTTGGTTTGATCATCCACATATTGAGTGTTTCTCCATTTACTTCTATTGTAGAAAACTCTTTAGGCCTTACATCATACCCTTCAAGCTTTTCGGATAAAGTTTTGTTGTTTTTTAGCTCCCTAATCATTTTTCCGGTAGATCCATCATTCAACGTATACGCATACGGTGTTGTAGTATTGGAGAAATAATTGATATACACACTAAAATCTGCACTAAATTCGGCTTCATTAGAACCTTCTTTGGTACTTAATCTCTTTTTGTCTTTCCCGTCTAAGGTAACGGTATACACATCTCTATTAATATTTCCATTCTCAACGCTTTGATACAATATTCTTTTATTCTTGGAATCATATCCATAATACTTAGTTACTTCCCAATTACCTTTTGTCACTTGGTTAATTAATTCGCCAGTGTCTTTATAGTGATAGATATGGTTATATCCATCTTTTTCGCTTGTCCAGATAAAGCTGTTATCATCCAAAAAGGTAAGATTATCTGTAACGTCTATATATGCCTCATCTTTTTCATTAAGCACTACTTTTGGTGCTTTTGTTGTGGCATCTACAAAAATTAAATCCAGATTATTTTGGTGTCTATTCATTACTTGCACACTCAAAATATCTGGATTATTTGTCCATTTAATTCGTGGGATATAAAAATCCTTATACGCTCCCAATTTTATTTCGTCCAATGCCATTGCCTCAATATTAGCTAAGAACAAAGAGACTTTCGCATTTTTTTCTCCGGCTTTTGGATATTTAAACACTTGTTGCTTTTGATAAAGGCTGGTACCATAAATGTCCATCGAAAATTCTGGCACTTCTCTTTCATCAAATCGTATAAAAGCTATTTTTTTACTATCAGCGCTCCATTCAAAAGCTCTTACAAACGCAAACTCTTCTTCATATACCCAGTCGGTGATTCCGTTTATGATTTCATTTTTCTTACCATCATCTGTTAGTTGAATTTCTTGTCCTGTCACAAAATTTAACATATAGATATTATTATTCATAACATAAGCCACCTTATTTCCATCAGGAGATAATAAAGGAGCCTGGATCTTTTTATCACTAATCTTAAAAACTCCATTTGATGGTACATCATAAATGTGATAAATCCCCTTTTTAGAACGGCGATATATTTGCTCGATCTGGCTCGAAAGTATAATTCTGGTTTCATCTTTACTAAAGGTATACCCCTGAAAAGAATCTAAACCATCTATTGAAGAGGAACTAACGAGTGTTTTTACTTTTTCTCCGGTTGCATAATCATAAACTTCGATATTGGTCCCGGCAGAAAGCTTATTTTTTTCTAAAACAGAATATTGCGTTCCATTTTTCATAGAATGCAATGACTTAAAACCTTCAGTTGCAAAGGCTTTTTTCCAAATTTCTTCTACGGTAAAAGATTTGTTCTGACCAATTGCTGTAATCCCAATAAATAATGTTATCCCAAAAAACAATTTTGTAATCTTCATATCATAGTTTTAAAAATTGTTAGCGTCAAGAATACTAAAAAATCCGTGAAAAATACAACAATTGCTGTTAAATACAATAAAATCATGGCTCCAAACGCGATTTTTTTTAACATATTATTAAAATCTAATCTATTAACCAATCCTATTATGATTCATCAAAATTACAGCAAATACATTCGAATTATGTATATCCCAAAACAGAATAGTATATTTGAGTGCACTAATACTATTATGACATAATGGCTCCTATAGTTTCTGGATTTTCTAAACTCTCTAAAGCAGATAAAATCAAGTGGTTGGCAGAACATCATTTTGACAATGATGTAACTGCTACAAATACCCTAATCACCTATTGGAATTCTGATGACCAGCTACAACGCCTTCATGATGAGTTTACAGAAAATACGATTTCTAATTATTATTTGCCTTTTTCGGTTGCTCCTAATTTTTTGATCAATGGTAAACGCTATACAATACCAATGACTATTGAAGAAAGTTCGGTTGTTGCAGCGGCCAGTAAAGCCGCCAAATTCTGGCAAACTCGAGGAGGTTTTAAGGCCAAAGTACTTTCTGCCATAAAAGTCGGGCAAGTTCATTTTACCTATACCGGAAATGTAGAAAAACTTAATCAATTCTTTAATAAAACTCAAGACATTCTAATTGCTTCTGCTTCCCATATCACTAAAAACATGGAAAAACGGGGTGGCGGAGTAAAAGAAATTGAACTAAGAGATAAGACTTCAGAAATTAGCAATTACTACCAATTACACTGCACCTTCGAAACAGCAGACGCCATGGGGGCTAATTTTATTAATTCCTGTCTGGAACAGTTTGCAAAGACCCTGGTTTCTGAAGCAAAAGAATACAGTGGGTTTACCGAAACAGAAAAGAATATCGAGATTATTATGAGTATTCTCTCTAATTATGTTCCCGAGTGTCTGGTAAGAGCATCGGTATCTTGTTCGGTTAATGAATTACCCAACACTACCCAACTATCAGCAAAACAATATGCCAAAAAGTTTGTAAGAGCAGTCAACATTGCCGAAATTGAACCCTATCGAGCTGTTACGCATAATAAAGGAATCATGAATGGTATTGATGCTGTCGTTTTGGCGACTGGAAATGATTTTAGAGCTATTGAAGCCGGTGCTCATGCATACGCCTCAAGAAACGGAAAATATACTAGTCTTACCCACGCCGAAATAAAAAACAACATTTTTACTTTTTCAATCGAAATACCCCTGGCCCTTGGAACCGTTGGTGGATTAACCAATCTACATCCCTTGGTTAAACTTGCATTGCAGTTGCTGGGAAAACCTAATGCCAAAAAATTAATGGAAATTACTGCAGTAGCAGGTCTTGCTCAGAATTTTGCTGCCATTAATTCGTTGATTACTACAGGAATTCAACGAGGTCATATGAAAATGCATCTCATGAATATCCTCAATCAATTTGAAGCCACAGAGATCGAAAAAGTACAACTTATAAAATATTTTAAGACAAATACGGTTACTCATAGTGATGTCGCTACTCAAATCGAAAAATTAAGAAAATAATACCATAATAGATACATGAAAAAGTCCTTTTACAGTCACGGCAAACTACTACTCACCGCAGAATATTTAGTTTTAGATGACGTTGAAGCCTTGGCTATTCCTACCAGAAAAGGACAGTGGTTATTTATTGAAGAAAATGAAACCGGTACAATTAGCTGGAAAAGCCTTGATGAAGATGGAAATTGTTGGTTTGAAACAGTATTAATCATTGAAGAAAATCTTATAAAACCACTCAAAATAGATGCAGAACCTGATGAGGTAACGGCTATTTTACTTAACATTCTTAACACTGCAAAAGAGCTAAATCCTAATTTTCTTTCTTCCGGACATGGACATCGTATTGAAGCACGATTAGAGTTTGACCGCCTGTGGGGACTTGGATCTTCATCTACTCTGATTAATAATATAGCACAGTGGGCAAAAGTGGATGCCTTTGCACTATTAGAAAAAAGTTTTGGTGGTAGTGGATATGATATAGCTTGTGCGCAATATGATACACCAATACTATATACACGTACCGAAGGTAAACCTATTATCAAAGAAATTAGTTTTGACCCCCCATTCAAGGAAAACATTTTCTTTGTATATCTAAATCAAAAACAAGATAGCAAGGAATCTATTAAGCGATACCAATCTTTACCCTTAAAAGATTTTGATAAAGCAGAAGAGGCTATTAAAGAAATCACCTCAAAGATGGTCGATTGCACGACTATTGAAGCATTTGAAAAGCTTATCGATGCACATGAAGAAATTATTTCAAAAATCATTAAAACCGAAACTGTAAAATCAAGGTTATTTCCTGATTATGCAAGAAGTATAAAAAGTTTAGGTGGTTGGGGTGGCGATTTTATTTTGGTAACAGGAACCGCTTCCGATATGGAGTATTTTAATAAAAAAAGATACAAAACAATAGTGAGCTACCAAGAGATGGTATTATCATAAATCTCAGAACATCCATACTTTCTTCTGTAACAACTTATCCTCTGTCTCTACGTTATTTTTATCAGGTACCATACCATACAATAAAAATCATTCTTCAATTTAAAAAGTAAGGTTAAATATGGGGGTATTTCACCACAATTTGGTCAATTTTTGATAAATTGAAGTGTTTTTTAAACCCCGTATATATCATGACTATAGACCAACCCAATAATAAGCAAAAGGTTTTAGAAGCTGTAGTCATAAGGTTTGCTGGCGACTCTGGTGATGGGATGCAATTAACGGGTTCTCAGTTTTCTGACACTTCGGCAATGTTTGGAAATGATGTTGCCACATTTCCTAACTATCCTGCAGAAATTAGAGCCCCACAAGGAAGTTTATATGGCGTATCAGGATTTCAAGTACACATTGGAAGCATAGAGATTAGCACTCCTGGTGACAACGTAGATTTATTGGTCGCCATGAATCCCGCTGGTTTAAAAACCAACTTGCACGCTGTAAAGCCAGGACATACTATTATTGTTGACACTGATTCCTTTTCAAAAAAAAATTTAGAAAAAGCTCAATACGAATCTAATCCACTTGAGGACGGAAGTCTTGAAAACTATAGGGTTATCGAGGTAACCATGACCTCTTTAACAAAAGAAGCCTTAAAAGATGTCAAAGGGCTAGACAATAAAAGTATTCTACGAAGTAAGAATATGTTTGCTTTAGGAATGGTCTACTGGATGTATGATCGCTCAAGAGAATATACAATTGATTTTTTCAACAAGAAGTTTAAATCCAAACCCCAGATTATTGAAGCAAATACCAAAGTACTAAATGCAGGTTATTATTTTGCTGAAACCATAGAATTAATTCCTAACGCATATACAATTGCTCCGGCCAAAATGAGCCCAGGCACTTATAGAATTATTATGGGTAACACAGCTACAGCCTGGGGATTTTTGGCTGCCGCTGAAAAAACGGGCTTACAATTATTTTTGGGCTCATACCCTATTACCCCGGCATCAGACATTTTACACGAATTGGCAAAACACAAACATTTTGGAGTAAAAACACTTCAGGCCGAGGATGAAATAGCGGGTATAACCGCTGCTATTGGTGCTTCATTTGCAGGGGATTTGGCGATTACGACCACCTCTGGACCCGGTTTGGCATTAAAAGGAGAGGCATTAGGGCTGGCTATGATGATCGAGTTACCTCTGGTCGTGGTTAATGTCCAGCGAGGAGGCCCCTCCACAGGATTGCCAACCAAAACAGAGCAATCTGACCTGTTACAAGCAATGTATGGCAGAAATGGCGAAAGCCCTGTTATAGTTATAGCTTCCAGTACCCCGGAAAATTGTTTCAATTATGCCTACGAAGCTGCCAAACTTGCACTAGAGCACATGACTCCGGTTGTATTATTAAGTGATGGCTATATTGCCAATGGATCGGCCCCATGGAAAATCCAAACTGTTGATGCAATGCCAGATATTAAACATACTATTATTAAACAAGCGACCAAAAATTGGCATCCCTATGACCGCGATAAAGATACACTAGCCCGAAACTGGGCAATCCCCGGAACACCTGGTTTAGAACATAGAGTTGGGGGTCTAGAAAAAGATCGTGTAACAGGTAACGTTTCGTATGTTCCAGACAATCATGAATACATGACTAAAATCAGGGCAGAAAAAATTAAACGGGTTCAAAACTACATCCCAAATCTAACTACCGAATTTGCAGATACCGGCGATCTACTGGTTGTAGGTTGGGGAGGAACCTATGGTTCGCTCTACTCTGCCGTTAAACAAATGCATGAAGAAGGATATGACAACATTGGATTTACTCATTTTAACTACATCAATCCAATGCCAAAAAACACAGAAGATGTGCTATCAAAGTTCAAAAAAATAATTGTCTGTGAATTAAATAACGGACAGTTTATAAAAATTTTGAACGCTAACTTCAGTCGTTTTGATAGTACACAATATAACAAAATTCAGGGGTTACCCTTTGGGAACAACGAGCTTGTGCAAAAATTTAAACAACTTTTATCGTTATGAACACAACAGAAGTAAAAGTATATACATTCAAAGATTTTGCAAGTGATCAGGAAGTGAGATGGTGCCCGGGTTGTGATGACTATGTGATTTTACGAGCCATGCAAAAAGCACTTCCCGAAATGGGCGTAAAAAAGGAAAATGTTGTTTTCATTTCCGGAATCGGTTGTTCTTCTCGTTTTCCTTATTACATGGATACCTATGGCATGCACAGTATTCATGGCAGGGCTCCTGCAATTGCAACCGGCGCAAAGTTAGCCAACTCTAATTTGAGCGTTTGGGTTATCACAGGAGATGGGGACTCTATGGCTATTGGAGGAAATCATTTTATTCATGTACTTCGAAGAAATGTTGATTTAAATATAGTGCTGTTTAACAATGAGATTTATGGTCTTACCAAGGGGCAGTTCTCTCCTACCTCATTGGTGGGGCAAAAAACAAAATCATCTCCGTATGGAAATACACAACCTCCTTTTTCGGCAGGAGAGTTGGCATTAGGGGCCCAAGCCCGGTTTCTGGCAAGAATCGGTGGGAATACACCCAAAGAAATGTCTCAGCTGTTTATCGAAGCTGAGAAATTTAAAGGCACTTCCCTTATTGAAGTATTACAGAATTGCCCTATTTTTAATGATGGATGCTATTCACAATATACCGATAAAGCAGTGCGTGAAGATAAACAGCTGTTTGTTGAACACCAAAAACCAATGATCTTTGGAAAAGCACGGGATAAAGGATTGCTATTAAATGGCCTTAAATTAGAGGTCGTTACTATTGGCGAAAACGGAATAACCGAAGAAGATCTGCTGATACATAATGCCAAGGAGAAGGATCCTACCCTACATCAAATGCTGGTAAGATTGAAATATCCTTTGGTAACAGGAATCATCAGAAGCTATGATGATATAACCCTTGAAGAACGGGAAAATGAGCAAACCAAAAAAGTAAAGGCCAATTCATCTTTTACCAAAACTGACGACTTATTTTTTTCAGGTGAAACGTATGAGATAAAATAACACCAATTCTGTCATATGCATTTATCCCGTTTTATGCATTAGAAAATCTATTACAGCTTCCAGCTACTGCAAAATATAGTGCTACGCTACATTTTTAAGTTTAACCGTAGCGGTGCTATGCTAAAACTTAGAAAATGTCATATTTTATTGCACCTGAAAGCTTCATAACGAAGTTCTAATGCATAAAACGGGTTTATAAGCATAAACTGAAGATACCACCCAACCCCAATATTGGAAAAATTTATAAAAAGAAAGACCCAGGAAGATTTCTTCCAGGTCTTTAAAATTCTATAATTCTAATGCTTTGGTTACATTATTATCCATTAGTAATTCTTCGGGATTTTCTAAGGCCTCTTTTACAGCCACCAAAAACCCAACAGATTCTTTACCATCGATAATTCTATGATCATAGGATAATGCTACATACATAATAGGTGCTACTACAATCTGACCGTCTCTTACGATCGGGCGTTCTACGATGTTGTGCATCCCTAAAATTGCACTCTGAGGAGGGTTGATAATTGGAGTCGATAACATACTGCCAAATACACCTCCGTTGGTAATGGTAAACGTACCCCCTGTCATTTCATCTACAGTGATTTGACCCTCACGGGCTCTGATCGCTAATCGTTTTACTTCAGATTCTACACCTCTAAAACTTAAGTTTTCTGAGTTTCTTATTACAGGAACCATCAATCCTTTTGGACCAGAAACTGCAATACTAATATCCTGAAAATCATACGATACCATAAAATCACCATCGATCATTGAATTTACAGCTGGGTACATTTTTAATGCTCTTACACAAGCTAGTGTAAAGAATGACATAAACCCAAGACTTACTCCGTGTTTACTTTTGAATGTCTCTTTATACTGGCTGCGGAGATCAAAAATAGGTTGCATATCCACTTCGTTAAAAGTAGTAAGCATCGCCGTTTCATTTTTCACGGCAACCAAACGCTCTGCTACCTTACGACGAAGCATTGATAATTTTTTACGACTCTCTCCTCTTGCACCAGGACCAGGAGTTCCCAATGATGGCCTTGCATCTACAGCATCAGCTTTAGTTATACGCCCATCTCGACCGGTACCTTTTACTTGTGCAGTATCGATTCCCTTTTCTGCAAGCACTTTTTTGGCTGCCGGAGAGGCTGTTCCCGTAGCATAGGTTTCTGTTTTTGCAGGTGCGGCGGGAGCTTTTTCTTTTTTCTCCTCCACTTTCGGAGCTTCTACTGAAGCTGCAGGTGTTGCATCTCTTCCTTCGGGTTTTGCCGCATCGGTATCAATAAGACACACTACCTGACCAACAGCAACTGCATCACCTTCTTCAGCTTTTAAAGTAATAATACCACTTGCCTCTGCAGGTAATTCTAGTGTTGCTTTGTCACTATCAACCTCGGCGATGGCCTGGTCTTTTTCAACATAATCACCATCTTCAACAAGCCATTGCGCTATTTCTACTTCTGTTATTGACTCTCCCGGTGATGGGACTTTCATTTCTAAAGCCATAATTCTGAATTTTTCCTTTGTAAATTTCCTTCGGAAATTCCTTTTAATTATAGTTACTTACTAAATTTTATCTTCTCTGATTATTTTTTGTTTTATCAAAAACGTAATCTATCACTTCTTGATGTCTTCTTCTAGATCGTGTAGCACTACCTGCAGCTGGTGCTCCATAAGGCCTTCTACTTGCAAATCTAAAACTTTTTGCATTATCATGATGCATTAGCATGTGGCTTAAAGCTCCCATATTGCGTGGCTCTTCTTGTGCCCAAACCACATCTTCTGCTTTATACTTTTTGATCAGTTTATCCATTTCTGATGCCGGTAATGGAAACAGTTGTTCTATTCGTACCAGTGCCACATCATTTCTTCCTGATTTTTCCTTCTCTTCTAATAAATCATAATAGAATTTACCTGTACAGAACACCAATGTTTTTATATCTTTTGCTTTTGCATCTGGATCATCAATTATGGTCTGAAAACTTCCACTAGCAAATTCGTCTACAGTAGAAACCACTTTGGGGTGACGCAACAGACTTTTTGGAGTAAACACCACTAAAGGTTTACGATATTTAGCTTTCATTTGTCTGCGAAGTAAATGAAACATATTGGCTGGGGTGGTTACATCGGCTACAAACATATTGTCTTTTGCACAAAGTTGAAGATAACGTTCCATTCTACCCGAAGAGTGTTCTGCACCCTGACCTTCATACCCATGTGGTAATAGCATTATCAAACCATTTTGCAGCTTCCATTTATCTTCTGCAGAAGAAATATACTGATCAGCCATAATTTGGGCTCCGTTGCTAAAATCTCCAAATTGGGCTTCCCATATCGTAAGCGTATCAGGACTTGCCATGGCATATCCATAATCAAAACCTACCACACCATATTCAGAAAGCAGTGAATTGTAGATATAAAAATCTCCTTGATCGCCATTCAATTCATTTAGAAGTAGCACTTCTTCTTCACTATCTTCTACTTTGATCACCGCATGTCTATGAGAGAATGTTCCTCTTTCAACATCTTGTCCACTCATTCTTACATCATACCCTTCTTTCAATAAAGATCCATAAGCCAATAGTTCTCCCATTGCCCAATCTAACTGATTAGTTTCAAAAAACATTTTATGCCTTTGATTAATCAATCGTTCTATTTTGCGTAAAAACTTTTTGTCTTCTGGTAATTTAGTAATTACCTCTGCTATTTCGGTCAATTTATCTTTGGAGAAGGTGGTATCTACCACTTCCATCATTTTATCTTCTTGCACTCGCTCAAAACCAGCCCATTCATCCTGCATAAACGGAGTAATTACCGTTTTTTCCTGCTTACGAGAATCTTCTAATTCTTCTTCAAGAGAGGCCTTATATTCTTTTTCGAGTTTTGCTACATAATCCGTATCAATAATACCCTCAGAAATTAATTTTTCTGCATAGATATCTCTTGGGTTCTTATGTTTGGCGATTGCCTTATACAATTTTGGTTGGGTAAAACGAGGTTCATCACCTTCATTATGACCATATTTACGATATCCTAACAAATCGATAAATACATCTCGCTTAAATGTCATTCTGAAATCCAAAGCAAAATTAGTAGCGTGTACTACAGCTTCGGCATCATCTGCATTGACATGCAATACAGGAGATAAGGTAACTTTACCTACATCAGTACAGTATGTTGAAGACCTGGCATCCAAATAGTTAGTCGTAAACCCAATTTGGTTGTTTACCACAATATGTATAGTACCTCCAGTTTTATAGCCATCTAGTTTTGCCATTTGAACAATTTCATATACTAATCCTTGTCCAGCAATTGCAGCGTCTCCATGTAAAATTATGGGAAGTACGGCAGCGGTATTTTCTTGATAATGCCGATCTTGTTTTGCTCTTGTAATCCCTTCTACTACTGCTCCTACAGTCTCTAAATGCGATGGGTTTGGAGCAATATTCATGTTAATATCTTTACCTGTATCGGTTTTACGCTTCGAGGTCCATCCCAAGTGATATTTTACATCACCATCAAAAACATCTTCTTCATAATCCTTACCATCAAACTCGCTAAAGATATCTTTGGGACTCTTTCCAAAGATATTGGTCAAAGTACTCAAACGACCTCTATGGGCCATCCCCATTACGAATTCTTTCACTCCCAGATCCGCTGCTTTCTCAACTAATGCATCTAGGGCCGGTATTAATGTTTCTCCTCCTTCGAGCGAGAATCTTTTTTGACCCACATATTTGGTATGTAGAAAAGTTTCAAAAGAAACTGCTTGATTTAATTTCTTAAGGATATGTTTTTTCTGATCGGCAGAAAATTTGGTCCTGTTGGTATTAAAATTTACCCTGGACTGTATCCATTCACGCTCTTCAGGATTACGAATATACATATATTCTATACCGATAGAATCACAATATATCTGCTCTAAATGAACAACAATATTACTAAGTGTATTTGGGCCAATACCAATAATTTCTCCTGCATTGAAAACCGTATTGAGATCTGATTGGCTTAATCCAAAATTCTCTAAGGCTAGTGTTGGAGTATACTTTCTTCTTTCTCTAACCGGATTGGTTTTGGTAAATAAATGCCCTCGAGTTCTGTATCCATCTATTAATCGAACCACTTGAAACTCTTTCTGAACACTTTCAGGAACAACGGCAGTTTCTCCGGATTCTTTTTCGACATAAATGGTTGCTCCAGAACCATTAGCATTTTCTAAACCAAAATCAAATCCTTGAAAAAAAGCCCTCCAACTAGGTTCTACACTATCAGGGCTTTGTAAGTATTGATCATATAAATCTGCAAAAAATGCGGTATGCGCCGCATTCAAAAATGAATATTTATCCATATGTAAGTACTCAATTGTCTTTTTTATGACAAAACGATACAAAAATACAACAATTACAATTTATTGACTATCGAAATATCTATATTTATACAACATTTTTTTTGAAATTTAACGATGAAAGCATATCCCTCTCAAAATATCAAAGTTTTTGTTTTGGTACTTGCAATTATATTTTCCTTACAACAAGCATCTTCGCAAGATCAAAATTTTTGGTCAAACGTGAGGTTTGGTGGAAACCTTGGGATTGGTTTTTCTAACGACACTTTCAGTGCTATTCTAGCACCTGCGGCAATATATGAATTTAACCCCTGGTTTAGTGCTGGGTTTGGGCTCAATTTTGGTTATAGCAGTTTTGATAATGATCGTTTTAATGAAGAAGGTAATAGTACAAATTATGGTGCAAGCCTTATCACATTTTTTAATCCTATCCCAGAGTTTCAGTTTTCTGCAGAATTTGAGCAAATGGGTGTTAGTCGCCGTTTTGAGGTCCCGGGAGAAACATTCAAAGATAATTACTGGTATCCTGCATTATTTGTTGGAGCGGGATACAGAACTGGTTTTGTGAGTTTCGGGATTAGATACGATCTGCTTTTTGATGATGACAAAAGCATCTACGGAAGCGCTTATGCTCCATTTGTACGCGTATTTTTCTAAAGATTATTGCGCAACCATACTTTTTTCCATTCCCTTTTTAGAATTAAATACGCGGTATACATAGCAATATCTTCGGTATTTTCGGATTCAAAATTTCGTATTTCAGCTTCAGAAACATCTACAGCATACAATAAATTAAGGTAATCATTAAAAGCATATTGCAACCGATCATAAAGCAAATCTTTCAACTCCAAAACAAGGTTACTAGATGTTATTTTTGGATCTATTTTATGATCCATACCGGCACGATTTATGTCTTTCTGAAGTTGCTTCAAAAGCTTTGGATACAAATCTGTTTTTGCAACTTCATCAAAAAGCTCATCAACCGCTACATTAGGATCATTCTTAGACACTTCTATTCATTAATGTTGAACCAAAAAGTTTCAAAATTTCTTTTTTATCTTCTGAAATATTTAAATCATTTAATGCTGAAAAAGCTTTCTCAGTATAAGCTTTTATCTCTTCGCGGGTACGATCTTTTGCTCCTGTAGTTTCAAAAAGATGTTTAACTGTACTTATCTTCTCTGAGGGATCGTCTGGATTTAGAGAAAATAATCCTTTTAGTTGTTTTTGCTCATCTTCTGAAGCATATTCTAATGCTTTCAGGTATAAAAAGGTCTTTTTATTTTCAATAATATCTCCTCCTACCTGTTTTCCGAAGGTCTCAGGATCTCCAAAAGCATCCAGATAATCATCCTGAAGCTGAAATGCTAATCCTAATAATCTTCCAAAATCATAAATTGAAGAGCTACTGCTTTCTGAAGCGCCAGCTACAATGGCCCCCATTTTTAAAGCTGCCCCCACCAAAACAGCAGTTTTGTATTCTATCATTTTAATATACTCGGGTATCGTTACATCATCCCTGGTCTCAAAATCAATATCGTATTGTTGCCCTTCACATACTTCTATAGCAGTTTTGGTAAATAACTGAGCAAGTTCTTTAAAGGTATCTCCGTTATAATTCTCAAATAACTGATACGCATTGATCAACATAGCATCTCCAGATAGGATCCCGGTATTAATATCCCATTTTTCATGAACCGTTTCCTTTCCTCTTCGCAATGGAGCATCATCCATGATATCATCATGAATCAAGGAAAAGTTATGAAATACTTCAATTGCCAATGCAGCATCCAAAGCCTCTTGATAGGACCCTTCAAAAATCTCTGCCGCCATAAGCACAAGTGTTGGGCGCAATCTTTTCCCGCCAAGACTTAGAATGTAAGAAATAGGTTCGTAGAGATTCTTTGGTTCTTTGGTAACAGTTTTCCTAGAAAGGTATTCTAAAAAGTACCCCTGATAATCAGAAATTGTGTGCACAGTCGAATTTTTTTGGCTAAAGTAAAACAAATTTTGAGATACACATTTCAAAATTTATGTCCAAAAATAGTGTAAACAAACGTCTTGATATTAGTAATTATAAAAAAAATTAACATTGAAGCTTCAATTATTATAACTGTGTTAAATAAATGCAAAACTTTGGAAACTTTTATTGTTTTTTTAGTTTCCATCTGTACATTTGCCCTCGTTATAGTACAAGTACCCCCCAATAATGAAAGATAAAATAGTAGAAAAAGCGAATGATTTGTTTCTAAATCTGGGATTTAAGAGTGTTACCATGGATGACCTTGCTTCAGAAATGGGAATTTCTAAAAAGACGATCTACACGCATTTTCAAAATAAAACCAAACTTGTTGAAGCCACTACCCATCATCTTTTTTGTAAAATTACAGATGGTATTAATGCTATTTTAGAAGAAAATCTTGACCCAATTGAAGAACTTTATGCCATCAAAGCTTTTGTGATGCATCATCTTAAAAATGAAAGGACTGCTCCTTTACATCAATTAGAGAAGTACTATCCAAAAATTCATCAGGGACTTAAATCAAGACAGTTTAATGTATTTCAGGAATGTGTAGTGGAAAACTTAAAAAGAGGAATTGAAAAAGGAGTTTTTAGAAAAAACATAGATATCGAATTTATATCAAGAATTTATTTTATTGGTACCAACGGTATAAAAAATAAACATATGTTCCCAGATCATATGTTTCCGGTGGCAAAACTAATGGATGATTATCTAGAATATCATATACTGGGAATTACTACAGAAAAAGGACGCACAATTTTAAACAATCTTATAAAAGAACACCAAATATGAGAAACAACCTTTGGTTATTTTGTCTTGGTTGGTTATTAACCGCCACGACAATGGCGCAACAATCATCAACAGATTCTATTTACTCGTTTACGCTTGATGAGGCCATTGAGTTTGCATTAGAAAATAGTTATCAATCTATGAATGCACGTCGTGATGTTGCCAAAGCTTTAAAAAGAAAATGGGAAGCTACCGCAGATGGGCTCCCGCAAATCGACGGACTTATTGATTATCAAAACCAGCTTAAGCAACCTGTAACCGTGTTACCAGGAGAAGTCGTTGGAGGTGAGCCAGGAACTTTTGTTCCCGTGATTTTTGGAGTCAAACAACAAGCATCTGCCACTGCAACCTTAAGCCAAAAGATTTTTGATGGATCCTATCTTGTCGGCATCGAGGCGGCAAAAAGCTTTTTGCAATATACCGATGATGTAGAAGAAAAAACACAACTCGAGGTTCGAAAAGGAGTCGTTAATGCTTATGGTAGTGTTTTGGTAGCGCAAGAGAATGTAAAGATTCTCAAAAATAACCTAAATGCGCTAGAAAAGAACTATTTGGAAACCAAAAAGATTTTTGAAAATGGTCTGGCAGAAGAAGAAGATGTAGAACAACTTCAGATTACATTTTTACAAATCACTAATCAATTAAGCAATGCAGAACGTTTAGAAAAAATCGCACTGCAAATGTTTAATCTGACTATTGGTGTAGATGTTAATTCTAAGACCAATTTATCCGACACTTTGGAAGATCTATCTATGAAGAATATGGATCAATCTATAATTACAAAACCATTTATTATAGAAAATAATATTGATTACAGATTAGCGTATCTTCTTACAGAACAAACCCGATTGGAACTAAAACTAGAAAAAAGCAGAGCATTACCTAAACTAACCGCTTTTATAAATTATGGGACAGCCGCATTTGATAATGATTTTGTTTTTCTGGATAGTGAAACCCCTTGGTTTCAATCTTCAATACTAGGTGCTAGTCTTAACATTCCTATTTTTAGTTCGTTAAGTAGAAGTGCAAAAACACAACAAGCAAAAATAGCCGACGAGCAAGCTAAAACAGATTTTCTTAGGACTCAACAAGAAATTGAGCTCAATTATAACACGGCAATTAACGATTTCAAATTTTCAATAGAAAATTATGATACCGCAAAACAAAATTTGGCCCTTGCAGAGCGTATTGAAAAAAAGAATCAAATCAAGTATTCTGAAGGTCTCGCTACCAGTTTTGAGCTTAGACAAGCACAATTGCAGCTATACTCCTCACAAGATGAAGTACTAAATGCAATGCTAAATATTATTAATAAAAAGGCTGAACTAGAAACGATTTTAAATACACCAACAAATAAGTAATCATATTATGAAAAAGATACTTACTATATTATCCATCTCTCTTCTAATTATTTCATGTGGAGGAAATGACAACAAGTCCATAGAAAAAATAATAGCAAAAGGAGATCTTCCAGCATTACGTGCCAAAAGAACCGAAGTTGTAACAGAACAACAAGCTGTTGCAGATCAATTAAAACAGATTGATGAAGCAATTGCCTCTTTGGATACTATAAAAAAGCTTCCTTTGGTAACTATTATTAAAGCCAAGGATACCCTGTTTAATCACTACCTCGAGTTACAGGGAAATGTAGAAACCAAACAAAACATCGTTTTATATCCAGAAATGAGCGGTATTCTAACCCGGGTGTATGTAAACAAAGGCCAGAAAGTATCTAAAGGACAATTGCTTGCCAGGATAGATGACGGAGGATTAAGCCAGCAATTATCGCAGATAGAAGTACAGGCACAATTAGCGAAAACAACATTTGATCGCCAAAAAAGACTTTGGGAGCAGAAAATTGGTTCAGAAATCCAATACCTAGAAGCTAAAACAAACTACGAAGCCCAACAAAATGCGGTAAATCAAATTAAGCGACAATTAGCCAAAACCACCATAAATGCACCATTTTCGGGCGTTATTGATGATGTAATTACAGAGCAGGGAAGTGTCGTTTCCGCAGGACAAAACCAAATAATTCGTATTGTTAATCTTAATGATATGTATATTGAAACTGAAGTGCCAGAGCGTTACATATCTAGCATAACCAAAGGGAAAAATGTAGAAGTCTATTTTCCGGTATTAGGAAAAACTATTACTACCAAAGTACGACAAGTAGGAAACTATATCAATCCAAACAATCGTTCTTTTATGGTAGAAATTGGTATCCCTTCAAATGGAGGTACCGTAAAACCTAATCTCACTGCCAAGGTAAAAATTAATGATTATACCAACGAGAAAGCGATATTGATACCGCAAAGTATCATTTCTGAAAATGCCAAAGGAGACCAATATACCTATATCACATCAGCTAAAGATTCTCAAAACATAGCTGAGGCCAAAAGGGTAATTGTAAAAACCGGAAAAACGCAAGGAGATTTAATAGAAATCATGGAAGGTATTAACAATGGTGATGCCATTATAAGTGAAGGCGCCAGAAGTGTAAAAGATGGTCAGAAAGTTAAAATTTTAAACTAACATACCCTATGGAAGTTAATAAGAAAAAGGTAGACAAGGAATTTAAATTATCCTCCTGGGCCATAAACAACCCAACTACCATTTATGTAATGATTGCTATATTTTTGTTTTTAGGACTTTCTGCCTATTTCTCTATGCCTAGAGAAAACTTTCCTGAGATCAATGAAACCAAAATATATATTAGTGTCCCCTATCCCGGGAATACCGCAGAAGATATTGAGCGCTTAATTGTAGATCCTCTCGAGGATAAATTAAAAAACGTAAGCAATGTAGTAGAGATTCTCTCTACCTCGCAAGAGGATTATGCCATTATAACGATAGAATTTGAAGAAGAGCTCACTGTGGCCGAAGCAAAGCAAAAGGTAAAAGATGAAGTGGATTCTGAAAAAGCCAATGAAGACTGGCCAACATTTAATGATGCCAAGGTAGAGCCGGATGTTTTTGATTTAAGTATCTCTGAAGAGACTCCCATCCTGAATATTAACATTGCAGGAGACTACCCGGTAGATAAATTAAAAGAATTTGCCGAATATCTAGAAGATGAAATTGAAGATCTTAAAGAAATCAAAAAAGCTGAAATTCGTGGTGCACAAGAAAAAGAAGTAGAAGTTGCTGTAGATATTTACAAAATGATGGCCGCCAAGGTGAGTTTTGATGATGTTATCAATACCATTAAAAACGGAAACGTCACCATGTCTGCCGGAAATATGATTACCAGTGGGCAACGCAGAACCATTAGAATCCTTGGTGAAATTGATCGCCCCACCGAGCTTGATGATTTTGTAGTAAAATCTCAAGACGGAGCGGTGTATTTAAGAGATATTGCCCAAGTGAACTTCAAAGAAGAAGATAAAACTACCTATGCCCGAGAATTTGGTCATAATGTGGTTATGTTGGACGTAATGAAACGTTCTGGAAAGAATATGATCGAAGCCGTAGAAAAAATCGATGTTATTCTAGAGGACGCTACAGAAAATATTTTCCCTCAAGACCTAACTGTAACTGTATCCAATGACCAATCTGAAAAAACTGAAAACCAGGTCAGCGATTTGGTGAATAATATTATTTTCGGGATTATTCTGGTCGTGGGTGTGTTAATGTTCTTCTTAGGGTTTAGAAATGCATTGTTTGTAGGATTTGCTATCCCAATGTCAATGTTTATGTCTTTCATGATTTTATCCCTACTTGGCTATACTATGAATACTATGATTCTTTTTGCACTGATCATGGGATTAGGAATGCTGGTGGATAACGGTATTGTGGTTGTAGAGAACGTATATCGATTAATGGAAGAAGAAGGAATGTCTCGCATACAGGCAGCCAAAAAGGGTATTGGAGAGATTGCTTTTCCTATTATTATTTCTACTGCTACTACGGTTGCCGCTTTTATACCACTGGGGATGTGGCCAGGGGTTATGGGTGAGTTTATGATTTACTTTCCCATTACATTATCTGTCGTGTTAGGATCTTCGCTTTTTGTGGCAATCTTTATTAATTCTATGCTGGTTTCTCAATTTATGGAAATTGGCGAGAAAAAATTAACTCGCAAACAGTTGATCAGATTAAGTATTATCTTAGGAGGTATCGGAGTTTTTATACTGATTGTTGGTGGGCAAGTACGAGCTTTGGGTAGTTTAATGATTGTTACAGCAATCATGTTTTGGATCTATCGCTATGTGTTAAAGGGAGCTGCCAACTTCTTTCAAAGAAGAATTTTGGCTTGGTTAGAAGACAGATATCAACGCTTCTTGAACTATGCTTTAAAAGGTTGGAGAGCCTATGGATTTGTTGTAGGAACTTTTATATTATTATTCGTAGTTTTTGGTATGTTCGGGGCCTCAATTGGAAGTCAACGTACCAAAATAGAATTCTTCCCGGATAACAAACCTAATCAGATCATTGTCTATATAGAATATCCTCAAGGAACTGATATAGACAAAACCAATGCTATAACCAAAGAAATTGAACAGCGTGTGTATGCCGTCGTAAATGATGGGGAGTATATTGAAGGGGAAAAAGAGTATAACTTCCTGGTAGAATCTGCAGTTTCACAAGTAGGAGAAGGTGCCGGTAATCCGCAGACTGATGGGGGTAGTAATGCCGAAATGCCACATCGTGCCAAGATTACAGCAACCATGCGTGAGTTTAAATACAGAAAAGGAAAAGATTCTGAGGTTTTGCGTAGCAAAGTACAAGAAGCCCTAAAAGGAATTTATCCCGGGGTAGCCATTTCTGTAGAAAAGGATGCAGTCGGCCCTCCTGCTGGGTACCCAATTAATATAGAAATTGAAGGACCCAATTATGATGAACTGATCAATATCGCAGAACAGATGCGTAACTTTATCAATGAAAAAAACATTCCCGGTATCGAAGAACTCAAAATCGATGTAAACAAAGGAAAACCAGCCATGCAGGTAGTTGTTGATCGCGAAAAAGCAGGAGAGTTGAACGTAGCAGCAGGACAAGTAGGCAACCAGCTGCGCCGTTCTATCTTTGGAGAAAAAGCTGGAGTGTTTAAAAAGGAAGGTGAAGATTATGATATCTATGTACGTTTTAATGAAGACAATCGATACAATACCAGTGCCCTTTTTGATCAAAACATCACCTTTAGAGATCAGGCGAGTGGTAAATTAATGGAAATACCGGTTTCTGCAGTTGCCTCGCAAAAAAACACCTCATCCTTTAGTGCGATTAAGCATAAAGACACTAAAAGAGTAGTGACGGTATATTCTGGCCTTCAACCTGGTTTTACAGATGCAGGTGCTATTGTTTCGCAAATTCAAACAGAGATGGCTAGTTTTTCTAAGCTACCAAGAGGTGTTAAAATAGATTATACCGGCCAGATCGAAGAGCAAAATAAACAACAGGACTTTCTAAACTTAGCCTTCTTAGCCGGACTAGGACTTATTATGCTTATTTTGATATTCCAGTTTAGTTCTATTTCTAAGCCTACTATTATTATGATTGCTATATTCTTAAGTTTTATTGGCGTATTTGGTGGTATATTAATTACAGGAGCACCTTTTGTCATCATGATGACCATGATGGGGATTATTTCGCTTGCGGGAATCGTAGTGAATAATGGTGTTGTTTTACTTGATTATACCCAACTTTTAATAGATCGCAAGAAAGTAGAGCTCAACGTTCCTGAAAGGGATCTTTTGCCTAATGAAGAAGTTATGAAGATCATTATAAAAGGAGGTAGAGCACGTTTACGACCAGTATTGCTTACTGCAATTACTACTGTATTAGGATTAATACCACTAGCAATTGGTTTTAATGTAGATTTCTTCTCATTATTCAGTACCGGTAATCCAAATATTTACATAGGAGGAGATAATGTGATTTTCTGGGGACCACTTGCCTGGGCAGTAATTTACGGATTGATCATTGCTACTTTCCTTACCTTAATCATTGTACCTTGTTTATTCTTTATTGTGAACAGAGTAAAAGTAAGATTCAGTAAAAAGAAAGTTGTAGAAGTACCTGTTACCGCTGCAACCGCATAGGGATATGTAAATTGATGAAAAAACGCCCCCCGAATTCTCGAGGGGCGTTTTTTGTAGTCAAATTTAGTATTATTTACTATTGATTCTCTGATAATGGCACAGGAAGCACATTAAATATTTGATCCCCTCCTCTGTCGACGGGTAAAGTATTAGACAAATCATACCTTCTAAGATCAAACAGTCTATGATTCTCACTCCATAAAGAATATCTTCTTTGATTTAACATTTCTGTTGTTAATTGCTCGGAAGTTGGAGTTCCACCATAATCTTTGGGATCTAGATTACCCGCTTTATCACGTATAATATTGATTGCAGTCTCTGCATCTATAAGATTATTGGCCAAAATACTAGCTTCAGCATATACCAAAATTAATTCTTCATTTCGTATCATATCGATAGGAGCAACATTAGAACCATACAATCGAGATTCATGGCTTCCTGTTAATCCATCCTGAATACTTGGATCTGGTCTCACTGCTGTTTTTGTAGTAACTCTTGAATCTCCAGTTTCGGCTTCATTAATCCAACTATTATGAACAATAACTTGGTCTCCATTATTTGGTTCCTCAGCAGAAATAGATGGTGCTCTAAAAACGCCATTGGGTTGATCACCAGCTCCTAACCCAAATACGTGCTTAACGCTAGTAGTTAAACTTCCATTAAGGTCAAAAAACGAATTACCTAATTCTGTAAGTGCTCCATTACCGTCTCTGGCATAAACTGCGGCAATTGCCGCAACAGCTCTATTGAATAAAACAAATTCTTCGATAGTAATTTCATCTTCATCATCTCGTTTCGCATCTTCAGTTTCTCCTGAAGTATCTATCAAATCATCAAATCCTGACAATGGAAATGCAAACTGACTCAACGGTGGAAGTGTATTGAGATCATTAAGAGCATCGTTTAGTAAATTTCTTACCTCTGCAATTGCAGCATCAAACTCTAAAAACGGTCCAAGATTTTCTAAATCTGCAACATCGATTCTAGCGGTATTATATGATTTTAAAACCTGAATTAACTCATACGCCTGAACAGTCTTTGCAAATCCTCTGTATGCATTTTTTTTAGTTTCATCAATTACCTGAGTATTATCTAAAGCTCCTAATAAAACATTGGCATTTTTAATACATCTGTAACTTCCTCTAAACTGAGCTGTACTATAGAACGAGTTATTATCTAACACAGTACCGTCTTTTCCTAAAACATTTCCGGTATTTCTGGGATCTGCATCAAAAAGATACAACTCTCTGGCCATAGAACCACTTACCGTAGTTTCGATACCATGTCCATCTCTAGAGGTTGATTCTATACCGATAGCTATTTCATTAAGCTGCCTAACAGATGCATTACTTTCTACTCCTTCTATACTAGGACCATTAGGGTCTGTTTCTTCATCAAACGAACATGATGCAGTCATTGCAACAAGCAAAGTAAGCACCAGGTAATATTTTATTTTCATTTTTAATATATTTTTCATCACCGTAATATTTTAAAAGTTAACATTTAAATGGAAGTAAAATTGTTTTGCACTAGGGAACGGAGTTACTTCTATTCCGCTAGATAAACCTGCTCCTCCATTTGTTGAAACTTCAGGGTCATAACTACTATAATCGGTTATTGTAAATAAATTTCTTGCCGATATTCCTAATTTTATACCTTCTACTGTCTCTCCTAACAATCCATTTATAGTTTTTGATGGTATCCTGTAAAAAATTGCTGCTTCACGAAGTCTTACATAAGTTGCGTCCTCTACAAAACGATTAGCTTCAGCCGCAGACGCGAGACGTGCCTGGCCTTCGGCAGTTTCAAGATCAGGAGAGGTTTGTCCTAGGTCTGTTAAAAATCGTGATAAGTTCAAATTATCTCCTCCCTGTTTCCATTGTAATAAAAATGAAACATCAATTTGTTTAAACAGTGTAAATTGGTTGTTAAACGCCATCTGGAAATCAGGCTCTACATCTCCCACTTGTTCTAAATCGGCCTCTAGAGGGCCATCACCATCGGGGTCAATGTTTCCTACGAGTTGGGTCACTGGTTGGCCCTCTTCGATAAAAAAGGTACCCAAACCAGTACCAAATCCGGCTCCCGGCTGAGCGAATGCAGGTACATCTAGCCTTGTAACTTCGGATCGGTTAAAATAAAACTGGATTCCTGTGTTCCAATAAAAATTATCAGTCTCAAAAACATCAGCTCTTAAAGCTAATTCCAATCCTTCGTTCACAAGATCAGCCAGATTTGTCGTTTCTATAGTATTCCCATCTACATCTGTAAATCCAGAAGATGCAGGAAGCTCTCTTGTTAAGATCAGATCTTTTACTTCTCTATTATAGTAAGATGCTTCAAGAGACACTCTACTATCAAATAATCCTAAATCAAGGCCAACTTCAAATTCTGCAGAAGTTTCCGGTTCGATATCTGGATCACCTTTTGCTCCAACAGAAAGACCTCCGTTCCCTCCGACATTGCTTGGCACAAAACTTGTAAAAACAGATCCAAAGGCTGCAGAAGAACCAGTTTCACCATAGGCAGTTCTAAACTTCAATTGATTAATGGCCTCAACATTCCAAAACTCAAAATTTGCAATATTTACTGCTAATGATGCCTTTGGAAAGCCATAAAACTCGTTTGGATCACCATTAAGAGTAGATTTGTCTAATCTATATCCTACTGTACCAATAATTTGATCTTTATAATTAGCCTCGACTTGAGCAAAATATCCGAAATCTTTTTGAGTAGATCTTGTCTGCTCAATAACTTGATTTACCGATTGGTCAACACTGGTTTGTCCTCCAAATAGATTTGCTCCTCTACTGTTTAATAAATCAGCTTGTTGTTCTAAATAACTAATACCAGCTTGTGTAGTAAGTCCTAGATCTCCTCCAAGCGCATTGTGATCCCAAACAGCAAAGGATTGTAAGTTAAACTGTGTAAAGTTATTTCTACCTTCTGCTACGAAACCTTCTTGATTTCCTACTTGTCCCTGGTGAGTTTCAGGTACATATACATAGGTTTCGTTTGCAAGATAATCGATCCCCCCATTGATTACGAATTTTACTTGATCGTTATCTTTATTTAGGATTTTTGTATTGAGTTTAAACCCTTGTATGAACCTATTGTTCGAATCATCATTTAATGCCTGATCTCGTACAAAAATTGGGTTTCCAGGATAGTTGGGATTATTTGGGTAAATACCAATAGCATTCGGATAAAGATTATTCCAAGGTCTAGTAAAAGCAAGAGTATATCCATAACTTAATCCTCCTTCATTTTCGTTACCCGTAAAACTTCTGCTAGAGTTACTTCTGACATAGTTTGATGATAAAGAAAAATCGAAAACCTCAGATATTTTATGGTCAATGTTACCTCGAATAGAAAGTCTATCAAACCCTGTATTTCTTATTATACCTTCTTCATCACGATAGGATCCCCCTACATAAAATCGAGTTTTTTCATTACCGCCACTAATATTTACTCGTGTTTCAGTAATAAATCCTGTATCTCCATAAATTTCGTCTTCATAATCTATTAGCCCTCCATTTTGTATTGCATTTTGGAAAGCAGCTACCTCTGCTTCTGCTGCAGCTCTCGAATCAGCTTCAGCTTGAGGGTCATCAGGATTTGGAGTAAAAAAAGCATTAAAAACGCTCTCTGCCGTCCAAGGTCTAAGTCCCAGTTTATTTTGAATTGTTGTAAAACCGGTGTCCTGGCTAAAATTGATTTTTGTTTTTCCGCCTCTACCACGTTTTGTGGTTATAATTACAACCCCCGCGTTTGCTCGTGTACCATATATTGCTGCTGCAGATGCTCCCTTTAAAATCTCGATGTTCTCGATATCGTTGGGATCCAAATCGGCAATTCTGTTTCCTGAGTTTTCTTCATTACCTCTATTCGCTCCTGAAGCAAATCGCAATCCGGATGGTATTTCTACATTATTTACGTATACCCCATCAACGATAAATAGTGGTTGGTTATTACCATTTATTGAGGATACCCCACGAAGACGAAGTGCAAAACCACCTCCTGGCGCACCAGAAGAAGAAGTAATATTTACCCCTGTTACTTTACCATATAGAGCCCCATCTACAGTTGTTTGACCGGTATTACCAACTAGCTCTTCAGAAGATACGGTTGAAACAGCATTGGCAAGGTTAGCTCTTTTTATCGAAGAACCCAATCCTGTTACAACTACTTCCTCTAATGCTTCTGTTGATTCACTTACCTGAATTGTTATTTCTCCTGCAGTAGCAACATCTATAATTTTGGTTGAAAATCCAAGAGCAAAAACTCTTAGCCTGATTGGTAATGAACTTACTGTAATAGAGAAATTACCATCTATGTCGGTCGCTGTCCCATTATTCGTTCCATTCTCAACTACATTCATAAATGGTGCCCCCGATCCGGTTTCTTCAACAACCACTTTCCCGGTAATGGTTTCTTGAGCCAACAGGAAAGCTGGCATAAAAATTAATAATAGCAAAATCCTCATTTTGCTATAATGAGTTTGTTTTTTCATAATGATTTGTTTAAATGTTCCGTTAAATCTATTAAAAGAAATTGATAAAACAATGTTAAACTAACAATTGTTCGTAATAAAATGTATATTAAAGGTTAGATTTTAAGGTAAAACAGTAGTAAAGAAGAAAAATCCCTATTTCGTTAACAGTGTTGATAATTTTTCCCTTTACATTAATGTGCCCATGCACTTTCTAAAACTATCAACAACCAATGCGTAACTAATCCATAAATCTTCTTATTTTTGCAGCCTTAATATAAGCTACTATGTATAGAAGTCACACTTGTGGAGAATTACGCATTTCAGATATTAACAAAGAAGTTACCCTATCAGGATGGGTGCAAAGAGTAAAAGATAGAGGTGTTTTAAATTGGGTTGTAATTCGAGACAGGTACGGAATTACTCAATTAGTTTTTGATGAGGAAAGAACTCCTGCTGCTTTGTTAGAACGCTCTAAAAAACTAGGAAGAGAATTCGTTATTCAGGTCAAAGGTAACGTTATCGAAAGAGAGTCTAAAAATCCAAATATGCCAACAGGTGATATAGAAATCCTGGTTAACGAATTGATCATCCTTAACCAAGCCATTGTTCCTCCTTTCACTATCGAAGATGAAACAGATGGTGGTGAGGATATCAGGATGAAATACCGCTACCTGGATATACGACGTAATCCTGTAAAAAACAGCTTACTATTTCGCCATCAAATTGCGATGCAGGTTAGAAATTACCTTTCAAACCAAGGTTTCATAGAAGTCGAAACGCCATATTTAATCAAATCTACCCCAGAAGGTGCTCGCGATTTTGTGGTGCCTTCAAGAATGAATGAAGGGCAGTTTTATGCATTACCACAATCCCCACAAACTTTTAAGCAATTGCTAATGGTTGGCGGAATGGATAAATATTTTCAGATTGTAAAATGTTTTAGAGATGAAGATCTACGTGCCGACAGACAGCCAGAGTTTACACAAATTGACTGTGAGATGGCATTTGTTGAACAAGAAGATATCTTGAACATTTTTGAAGGATTCACGCGTCATTTGCTTAAAGAAATTAAAGGGGTCGAAATAGGTGATTTTCCTAGAATGACTTATAAAGAAGCTATGAAAACCTATGGTAATGACAAACCGGATATTCGTTTCGGGATGAAGTTTGGAGAGCTTAATGAGGTTACGCAACATAAAGAATTCAACGTATTTAATGATGCCGAATTGGTAGTCGGTATCGCTGTTCCTGGTGGAGCATCATATACTAGAAAAGAAATTGATAAACTTATCGATTGGATAAAGCGTCCGCAAGTTGGAGCTTTGGGAATGGTGTACGTAAAATGTAATGAAGATGGAACCTACAAATCTTCTGTGGACAAGTTTTATGATCAAGATGATTTGGCAAAATGGGCAAAAGTTACGGGTGCCAAAACAGGAGATTTGATTTGTGTGCTTTCTGGTCAAACCAATAAGGTAAGAGGTCAATTAAGCGCCTTACGTATGGAGTTGGCCGAACGACTTGGTCTTAGAAACCCTGAGGAATTTGCTCCATTATGGGTTGTTGATTTTCCATTATTGGAGTGGGATGAAGAAACAGAACGTTATCATGCAATGCACCACCCATTTACGTCTCCAAAACCAGAAGACATCTCTTTGCTAGATGCTAAACCTGGTGATGTAAGAGCCAATGCTTATGATCTGGTTTTGAATGGAAATGAAATCGGTGGTGGATCTATTCGTATACACGACAAGGAAACACAAGCTCTCATGTTTGATCATTTAGGATTTACTCCCGAGGAAGCCAAAGAGCAATTTGGCTTTTTGATGGATGCATTTCAGTACGGCGCGCCTCCACATGGGGGGATCGCTTTTGGATTTGATAGATTGGTAGCTATTCTTGGCGGCCAGGAAACCATTAGAGATTTTATCGCTTTTCCAAAAAATAATAGTGGTCGCGATGTGATGATCGATGCACCAGCAAATATAGACAAAGAGCAACTTGCAGCATTAAATATCAAACTTGATTTATAATAATATAGCATCTATTAAGTTTTAAAATATCAATCTTTATAAAATCCCGCTTATGGCGGGATTTTTAGTACCTTTAACTTAATAAGAGCTTATAAAAGATGTCTAGCCCCTCAAAAAAAACAATATTATACAAAATTTTAAAATGGCGGTATCGTAACATTTCTAACAAGAATTTTATTCTTTTACTTAGTATTCTTGTTGGATTTACTGCGGGCCTGATATCGTTATTATTAAAAAACATCACGCACCTTATTCAAGTGGTGCTCGAGAGTGATATTTTATCCTGGCAAACCTCTTTTTACTTCATAATTCCCGTTGTTGGTTTACTAATTGTATACGTATTCACAAAGTTTATCATCAAAAAAAATGTTCGCTCGGCCATTCCTTTGATTTTGCATTCGCTATCCAAAAAAGATGGTATTATAAAACCCATTCATGGATATTTACCGTTAATTTTGGCACCCATCACTGTAGGTTTTGGAGGTTCGGTTGGACTTTTGGGTCCGGCTATTGGATCTGGATCTACCCTAAGTTCTGATATATGCACGTTGTTTAAAGTAAGTGGTAAAACTCGTTTTTTACTTATTGGTTGTGCTGCTGCGGGTGCTATTTCGGCGGTTTTTAAATCGCCTTTGGCGGGATTGGTATTTGCGGTAGAGGTATTTAGTTTGGACCTTACTCTTGCTTCATTATTACCACTACTTTTTGCTTCGGTATCTGCAATAATAACTTCTTATTTTTTTCTTGGAGACGAGGTACTATTTAGGTTTGATGTAATTGAAAAATTCGATATTTACGACACCCCATTTTATATCATTTTGGGTATAGGCACTGCATTTGCTTCCATATATTTTACCAAAATGTATTTTGGGATTCTACATTTTTTTGATCGCTTCTCTAAGAAGATTCATAGGTTATTGATTGGTGGTCTGGCAATTGGTATTATGTTATATTTTATTCCGCCGCTTTATGGGGAAGGACTTGGTTTTATTAATGATCTATTGCACGGAGATCACTATACCGCTATTGGCAAAACTCCCTTTGATAGCATTACAGAAAATATTTGGATAGTTATCGCCTTACTAACAGGCATTACCATTTTTAAAGCTGTAGCGATGACAGCCACCTTTGCTGCTGGTGGTTCTGGTGGTGTATTTATTCCCACAATGGTCATGGGTAGTTCTTTGGGCAATGTAGTATCCAAAGTTATTAATAATTTAGGTTTAGGAATCGAAGTATCTGAATCTAATTTTACATTATTGGGTATGGCCGGCCTTATTGCCGGAGTATTACATGCCCCACTGACTTCGATATTCTTAATTGCCGAAATCACCTCAAGTTATGAATTATTTGTTCCATTAATGATTACTACCTCGATATCCTTCTTTATTTCAAAAAACAAGATGGAGCACAATATCTATACCACAGAGCTTGCAGAACAAGGACATCTTTTGACCCATGATAAAGACCAAACAGTTTTAACTTTAATGAATCTCGAAGATTGCATTGAAACCAACTTTATTGTAGTAAAATCAAATTATACCCTAAAACAACTCTTAAGTGAAGCTGTGGCAAAATCGAATCGAAATTTATTTCCGGTTACAGACGAGCTCAATAATTTAATTGGGATGGTTTCATTAGATGATATTAGAGATATCATGTTTGATATCACCATGTATCATAAAGTAAAAGTAGACACATTAATGTCTCAAACTTCTACGGTAATTATGTACGAACAAGACGATGCAAAAACGGTAATGCAAAAATTTCAGGATACAGGAGTATGGAATCTTCCGGTAGTGAAAGATGGCAAATACGTCGGTTTTATTTCAAAGTCAAAACTTTTGACCTCATATCGTAGAAAGTTGATTAATTTTACGCGATAATTCTCTAGTAATATGAAATACATAATCCGTTTTCTTTTTATAACAATCGTCATCTTAGTAAGTGTTGGATATTATTTTAAAAATACCGGTGATCATACAACTGGGGATAAATTAGTTGGTGTAGGAATATTAGCCACTTCTTTTATTTTAATGCCTATATTTATTTATCATCGATGGAAAAATAAAAAAGTAAAAGATTATATGCTTACTGAAGAAAACATTAGAAAAATGAACGAATATGGAAAGAAAAAGGGAAACAGAAACGCGTAAATTTTAAAATATTCACATTTTGATAACGCTTCCTAAAATATTTAAGATTAACTTTAAAACTCAATATTTATTTTATTTTTATTACAATGGAAGGAACAGTTAAATTTTTTAATGAATCAAAAGGTTACGGATTTATTACCAACGACGAAACAGGAAAAGACATCTTTGTTCATGCCTCAGGAATTCAAGGCGATGCTTTAAATGAAGGTGACAAAGTTGAATATGAAGAAGAAGATGGCAAGAAAGGAATTATTGCAGCACAAGTGCGCGTAATTCATGGTTGAGACAACAATTCTGAACTTTTAAAAGCACTGCGGGATGTAGTGCTTTTTTTATTTTTTGATGTTATACTTTTTTATGAAAACATCTCTTTGATTCATTAGATATTCAAGAATCTTAAGTTCATCGTCCAGCTTCAATACAAATGCAGTTCTGGAGTCTTCATTCACAAAATCAATAAAATTATAATATTCGGTTTCGGGAACTTCAAGTATTTCAACAATGAATTTTTCATCATAATAATCTATTACTTTTCCTGTGAAAGAATATATCTCGCTGTCTCTCTTCTTAAATATTCCGGAAACGGCGTCAAATATTAATTCTAAATCGATTTTGGCTTGCAACTGATTATTATTTCTTTCAAGAATTAGATTTTCGACCGGGGATTGGGCATCATTAAAGCCTGCCACTCCCATTCGTTTCAACTCTGTGGCATTCCAAAAGGGTAAGTTTTCTGTGTAGGTGGGTATTTCCTGAAGATCATCTACTAATTTTCCTGTTAGACTATATTGCGTTACTACAACTTCATCTAACTCATTAACCGAAGGTTTCAATTTGATTATGAGATCATTTGATTTAAGATCTGTAATGCCAACTACATAGTGTTCGAGAGCATATTGAATCGCTGAAAAGAGTAATGTATCTCCTTTTGCAGCTTTTATTTCAAAGTAACCCGACTGATCACTAATCGTAGCTATTTCTTTGGTCTTGTTGATGACATGTATTGCGTCAGCCTGTAAAGAGTCTGTAAGTATTGTACCTCTAAGCCTCGAAAATTCCTGAGAATACCCACCAGAAATAATGAATAAGGAAAGAAACAATGTAATTCTTTGCCTCCTAGAACAGTAATAATCTTGTTTCTAAAAGACGTACCCTATCAAAAACAGTTGCAAATGATTTATTTCAAAATAAAAAGATCATCAATCCTTTGTATCTTTTTATCTCTCTTGAGTTTTGAAGTTATTTTTAAAAAGGCCATTGCCGTAATAAAAGCATCCCCAGAAGCGGTATGCCGATCACTTTTAGAAATTTTAAGATCGTTACACAATTCATCCAACGTATAACTTTTTATAAGATCATTGCGATATACCAAATGTTTCGAATTTTTAAAAAGTACTCCTGTATCCAGAAATCTATTCTTTAACACTCCTAATCCCTGTTGTTGTAATGCTTTATTGATCATTTTTCTGTCAAAATCGGCATGATGGGCTATCAGAACGGCGTTGCCGATATACTCAATAAATAATTGCAATGCTCTTTCTTCAGAAATCTTTACTTCTTCACTATTTTTACGAATCCCATGAATCTCTACCGTGTATTCGTTAAAAACTTCTTGTGTAAGATACACCTCTAGTTGATCAGATACATCTATAGTACTATTCGTGATTGCCACGGCCCCTATAGATAATACTCTATCCTCTTCATAATTAAAGCCTGTAGTTTCTGTGTCAAAAGCCACAAACCGAAATTCATTTTGTGATTGCCTTGATCTCTTCTTGTTAAAGAGCGCCAGATACTCTTTCCAAAAATCGGGATAATTCTTATTATTTTTTTTGGACCAAAGTTGCATTTACATTAATGACTTAAGCTGAAAACGTACTCTCAACAGTTCTTGTATATCGCGTATGGGTCTAAAACATCGTTTTAGCCTTAACTTATCTTTTTTACTCAATGTAGTTAACTTGATAAATCTACCAGAGTCTTTATGCAATAGCCCTTGTCGGGTTCTAAACTTGATCAACACTCTAAATGCTTTGGCACAACTATCAAAAACCTCTTTATTTTTGGGCTCTAACTCTGCAAGTTTTTCATAACGACTAAGTGTATTATTTACTCCCTTCAAGTTATGATAAAGTGTCAAAATTCTGGCGGCATCAATTAAGACCATCATTGCTCTTGTTTTTATATCAAAAGTATCTTTATGCTCGCCGTTTTGCTCTACCAAAAATTGTTTAAAAAACCCCAAGGGTGATGGTTTTTGCATAGCACTCACTCCCAAAAGCCCTAAAAATCGATTGCTTTTGTTTACGCCTTCAAAAACAACATCAGATAACCTGTCTATCAAAGTCAGATCTCCATAAACATGCTGAAAATCAAAAAATATAGAGGATAGTAAAGTTCCTTCTTCTGTGGGAGTAGTCATCCAACTCTTAAACTGGGCTTCCCATTGCGATAATGATATGCACCATCTGGCATTGCTAGCCATCATTTCGGCTGGGCAATATGCATATCCAATTGTATGCAGTCTTTTGGTAATCTTGCTTGCTAATTCTAGAAAATAACTCTTTGTCTCGTCATAATCTTCTTGGGCAACATCTTCAAAAACAATCGCATTATCTTGATCGGTAAGCAGTAATTGTTCTCTCCGTCCCTGGCTTCCTAATACCAGGAAACTAAACTTTACCGGAGGCTGAGACACCATCTCTTTTAGGGATAACTCAACGATACGTACTACTAATGCTTCATTGATTTCAGAAATCATATGAAGTAGATGTGCCGTAGGGATATCTTGTTCTAGATACGACTTAAGCAATTTTTCTACCTGTTTCCTAATGTACCTGAGTCGTTGAACTTTTTTAACTCTTTTGATTTCTTTAATCAATACCGAAGGGTTTTTTCCGAAGGAAACCAAAAGATCATGTTCAGAAAGAATTCCTATTAATTTTGAGCTGCGCGTACCATCTTTGGTAATACAAAGGTGACTGATCCCATGTTTAATCAATGCTATTTGTGCCTGGGCTATCGTAAGTTTTTTAGCATAGGTAAATACAGGAGACACCATTATTTTGGTAACTACAGCCTCTGAAGAAAATAAACCAGTAGCAATTTTTGCTCTTATATCGGTATCTGTGACGATACCCATTGGGTGTTTATTTTGATCTACAATCACTGCATAATCAACTTTTTTTCTGGTTATCTTTTTAGCGACATCTTTTACCGAGTCCTCTAATGAACACGTTACTGGTTTTTTACGATAAGAAATACTTCGCAATTCTGAAAGATCTTGTGCAAGCTCTATTGAAATCGTATTGTCGATTCGATTTCCTTTTTCGGTTTCTGTATAATAATTGCGTGCATGCGCGGCAAAGGTTCCCAGAACAAATCTGTTTACCTCCTTATTTTCTTCGATAAATGGCTCAAAAACCTTTGCAGGAATGGCATAAACAATGGATTCCTCATCGGCTTTGGCAGACATGCGATAATTCTTTTTTATAATGATAATACGCAGTCCGAATAGATCTCCTGCATCACACACATCGACTAAATTCTCTTCATTATCAATACCTCTATAGAGTCCGATTGCTCCTTCTCTTACAATATAAAACTCATCATGACATGGAGTGTCTTGCTTGAAGATATAATTATCCTTTTCAACATACAAAACTCTTATTTGACCAGAAACAGATAACAATTCCTCTTTTTTAAGGCTATCAAAAGGAGGAAATTGCTTTAAAAAATCCTGTATCCGTTCTGCAATTGTATTCTTCATCAAAGAAAGAATTTAATGATTAGATTAAAAGTATCTCTTTATCCTATATTTCTTTAAGAGAAAAGACCAAAGAACATAGACTACAGCTACTTTATCTATCCTGGTTTAATCCTCTTAAACAAAATATTAAGATTGTATAGATAACGTTCTCTATTGTCTTTTTTCTTATTTCTTTTTTTGAATATCCGTAATATGTAATTTTTTAGCGTCATTCCGAACCTGCCTGCATTACCTCAGGTAGGCAGGTTTATTTCGAAATCTCATTTCGTTTATAAACAATTAGTTATAATGAGAACCTGAAACGAGTTCAGGTTGACGATTGTGGCATATGACATATTACGAATACTTATATTTCTTTTCTAATTAAGGTTCCGTTTTTCTACAAAAAAACGTTTTATAATCTCACCGCACTCCTTTTCTAATATACCTCCTATCATTTCGGTTTTAGGATGAAGCGTTGTTCCCATTGCGGCACATCCTCTTCTTTCATCTACGGCTCCATACACAATTCTCTTTATTTGACTCCAGTACAATGCCCCCGCACACATTTGGCAAGGTTCTAAAGTTACATAAAGCGTACATTCGTTAAGGTATTTGCCTCCTAAAAAATTGGAAGCAGCGGTAATTGCCTGCATCTCTGCATGCGCGGTTACGTCATTTAACAACTCTGTTAGATTATGCGCTCTGGCAATAATTCTATCGGCAACCACAATGACAGCGCCTACAGGAACTTCATCTTTTTCATAAGCCAATTCTGCTTCTTGCAGTGCTTTTTTCATGTAATAAGCATCATCTAGTGGGTCTAGCATAGAAAATTTTTAAGTAAAGCTAGTAAATAAAATCAATCATTTTCTCAATCAAATAAAAGTTTACAAAGAACTCATTCAAAATAGTATTTTTGTAGTATGCCAAAATCATTACTTTCAAATATCCAGTACCCTTCAGATCTTAAAAAACTCTCCACAAATCAGTTACCACAACTAGCCAAAGAGTTACGGGATTTTGTGATCAATATTGTGGCAACCAAAGAAGGACATCTAGGAGCAAGTTTGGGTGTTATAGAACTTACCATAGCCCTGCACTATATCTTTGATACACCAAATGATCTTTTGGTTTGGGATGTTGGGCATCAGGCGTATCCTCATAAAATCCTTACCGGACGAAAAAATATTTTTCATACCAATCGGCAATTGAATGGAATAAGCGGTTTTCCAAAAAGAAGCGAAAGTGAATACGACACCTTTGGAGTAGGACATTCGTCAACTTCTATTTCGGCGACTTTGGGTATGGCACTGGCTTCAAAACTAAAAGAAGAAACACAAAAACAGCATATTGCAGTAATTGGCGATGCCTCTATCGCCAGCGGGATGGCTTTTGAAGGATTAAATCACGCCGGAGTTACCGATACAAATATATTGGTGATCCTGAATGACAATGCCATCGGAATTGATCCCAGTGTAGGTGCTCTTAAAGAATATCTTACGAAAGCCAAAGTAGGTGTTAAACCAAGGACCAACAACATCATCGAAGCATTAAATTTTGATTATTTTGGTCCTATTGACGGTCATGATTTACCTTCTCTATTAAGCACCTTAGATAAATTAAAAAACACTAAAGGTCCAAAGCTTCTACATATAATTACAACCAAAGGAAAAGGACTGAAACAAGCCGAAGAAAACCAGGTAAAATACCATGCTCCCGGTAAATTTGATGCTACTACCGGAGATTTACTTCCTAAAGACAGTAATGGTTTACCTCCAAAATTTCAAGATGTATTTGGGCATACCATTCTAGAACTTGCCAGAGCTAATAAAAAGATCGTTGGCATTACTCCTGCAATGCCCACAGGGAGTTCTTTAAAATATATGATGCAGGAGATGCCAGATCGTGCTTTTGACGTAGGTATTGCAGAGCAACATGCTGTTACCCTTGCTGCAGGAATGGCAACACAAGGATTGGTTCCTTTTTGCACCATTTATTCTACTTTTTTGCAACGTGCCTATGATCAGGTAATTCATGATGTTGCCTTGCAGAATCTTCCGGTCATCTTTAGTATTGATCGCGCAGGAATCGTAGGTGCCGATGGCGCTACGCACCATGGCGTATTTGATATTGCGTATCTTACTTGTATCCCTAACATGATCGTTGCTGCGCCTTGCGATGAGATTGAACTGCGTAATCTTTTGTATACCGCTTCTCTTGGATTAGATCATCCAATAGCTATACGATATCCACGAGGACGAGGGCATATAAAAAACTGGAAAGTTCCTTTTAAACCTATTGAAATCGGAAAAGGAAAAAAATTTAAAGAAGGCGATGAGGTTGCCATCATTTCGACAGGTACGATTGCGTATAATGTTGTTTTGGCTTTAGCTTCTATAGCTTCGGAAACAAAAATTGGACATTATCATTTTGGTTTTATCAAGCCTCTTGATCAAGCAATGTTAACCGGAATATTGAAAAAATATTCAACCATTGTTACTGTTGAAGATGGAGTGATCAAAGGTGGTTTTGGAAGTTCAATAATTGATTTTGCTAATCAGCATCACTTCAAAAATAAAATTATAACCCTGGGAGTTCCAGATCATTTTATTCATCATGGTACTGTTGATGAACTTCATGATATTTGTGGCATTTCTTCTGAAGGGATTCGAAAAGCTATTCAGCAATTTTTATAAGTTCCCTATAACTGTAGCCCTCGTATTTTCTGAAATTTCATCAATGCATTACCATCAGTTAGACTTGCCACATACTTGCACACGCTTATCAGCCTTGTATATAGCTCTTCATTTTTGTAGTCAAAATGATCACCTTCGGCCCTTAAAATAAGTTTATCATAATTTGAAGTCTCATCCCGGTTATAATTATCGGTTGCAATACAATATCGATCTAATAGTGTGGCCAAAATCTCATATCCGGCGATTTCTTTTTCGGTCACCTCATGGCTCTGATAGATCTTATCAATACTAATCTTGATAATATCATTGATCTGTGCATCGTATTTACTTTTATCGATCAAAGCTGTATCGAACGCTCCGGATAGTATTTTTTCTTCGTTTTCTATAAAAATACTAACCGCTTCTTGTATCAAAGTATTAATGGCCAAAGCCCTTAAGTAACTCAGTCGATCGGCTGTAGTGGCTAATTGGTTATATTTTGAAGTATTAATGGTATCTTTAACCAGCTTGATCAAATATTCCAGAGCATACTCTTCATCGATCAATCCCAAATTGATACCATCTTCAAAATCGATGATCGTGTAGCAAATATCGTCTGCTGCTTCGACCAGAAAAGTTAGCGGATGTCGACTGTATGTTGTTTCGCCGGCTATTGTCTGTTGCAATAATCCAACCTCTTCTGCTACATCGTGAAAAGATGAGCGTTCATTCTGAAAATACCCATATTTTTTATGAGCAATATGTTTTGTTGGTTTCTTTGGCAAAGATTCTTTTGGGTATTTCATAAAAGCACCCAAGGTAGCATACGAAAGTCGCAGTCCTCCTTCTATCCCCTCTCGTGATTCGGTAAGAATTTTGAAACCATTGGCATTTCCTTCAAAATCAATAAGGTCCCGGTATTGTTTTGGGGTTAATTGATCTTTGTACCTGATACCGCTTCCTGTTTTAAAATACTCTCCTATCGCTTTTTCTCCAGAGTGTCCAAAAGGTGGATTACCAATATCATGTGCCAAAGCTGCTGCGGCAACTATGGCGCCAAAATCGTTAAATCGATATCCATGAATTGTTGAAAGATGCGGATGTTTTTCTAAAATCTTCTTTCCTACTGCTCTCCCCAAAGAACGTCCCACTACCGAAACTTCTAGACTATGAGTTAACCGGGTATGCACAAAACTGGTTTTGGATAGTGGTATTACTTGTGTCTTATCCTGCAAACTTCTAAAGGCCGAAGAAAAGATAATTCGATCATAATCAACCTCAAAACCTAATCGAGTTTCGTCTTGTTCTTTGCGTAACCTTTTATTTGTATCTCCTTGTCGTTTTAGAGACAGGAGTTGTTCCCAGTTCATCATATTTATTATAAAAATAAGCGCTTATTTACTCATTAAGGGGAATATAACCTTCGTTCCCAAGTGCATTTATCATTCCTCTTATCAAAAAATTATTCACAAAATTTAAATGATACTTATTTCCATTTTCAGACTCTGCTTCAAGCATTTTTTTATCTCGTAAACTTCTTATTTTTCTTGAAATCGTTGTTTGATGTATTCCTTTAAGTATTGATTTCAAATCTCCTGCTTGAATTACTTTCTTTTGTGCTGCTGTTTTTAATATAGAAAATTCTTCTTCATCTATATATTTCATTTTCAATGAATAACTTAACGATGGTAATAATAAGTTATTTAAAACAAACTGTTCATCAGTTAGTTTTTCTATTTTTTCTATTTCATTTTTCAAACCACTCAAAACATAAGTCGACCAATTCTCAATATCAGAATCATTTCCTGTATCAGCTTTTGATAATAGTTCATAATACTTCTCTCTATCAATACAAAATACTGCTGTAGGATTTAATATTTGCCCAATATTTACTTGAAATCCTGTTTTAACAAGCATAGCATATGTAAACAAACGACCAGTTCTTCCGTTACCATTCCCAAAAGGATGAATCCACATAAATCTATGATGAGCAGTTGCTATTTTCAATAAATCATATTGTGCAGGTACATCTCTATTAATAAATTCAAGAAGTTCATTCATTAATTCTTCAACTAGATAACCCGGTGGAGGTTTGTGATCAGTTCCGTTAATCTCTACTTGATGTTTCCTATAATTTCCAGGATTGTAGTCCCCTTCTCCATCAGGAGGTGGGGTCAAATTGCTAACAATTATTTTATGCAATTCACTTATAAACCCTCTATTTATTTCTTGTTCATTAACTATTTCGTCAACCCAACGCATCGCCCTTTCGATATTCCTTATTTCTTCAACCTTTTCATTAACAAATGGTCTATCTTCCAATTGAGTTTCAATAAATTGAGATATCGTAGTATTATTACCTTCAATACGAGCAGAACCAATACTTTCTAAGGTGTGAAAAAGCTTTTTTAGCTGAAAAAAGACGTAAGGATTAGTAGTTCCTTCTAATTGTAACCTTCTTAAGTATTCAAGTTCTAGAACTAACGATGTCAATTCACTACCAAATTTTGGCTGAGGTAATTTTAAATCAAACCGTTTAAATTTTTTAGTTTCCAAATGTTATAATACTTAGCAAAAACAAATATAGTTAATTAGTATAGTTATTAACAAACATGTTGATAAATATAATGTTATGCAACATTAAACATCACAAATCATTTACTCTCAACAAAATTCAACTTTTAGCATTTTAGTTTTTATATACTTAGCATTTTTTGACAAAAATCTAATATACTAAAAAGGGAAGCATCTTTCGAATACCTCCCTTTTACCCTATATAAATCTAGGTCTAAGACCCACACATTAAACAATCGTCTCCTTCGCCTTCTTTAGATTGTGCAATGATTGCACGAAGTTCTTCTGGAGTAAGTGCCGTTCCTTCTGGAGAAACTGCCTCTTGTTTTGGTTCTGCCTTGGTTGCTTGTGCTTCCATCACTTGTGCTGCAGCTACCGCAACTTTTTCTGGCTTTGGCTCTTCTTTGGTTTCTTTTTTAAGCGTAAACTTAATGGCATCAACCGCAGATTTTGTTCTTAAATAATACATTCCGGTTTTGAGTCCACTCTTCCATGCATAAAAATGCATCGATGTTAATTTGGCCATCGTAGCACCTTCTAAGAACAAGTTTAAGGATTGAGACTGATCGATAAAATATCCTCGGTGGCGAGACATATCTATGATATCTTTCATACTCATTTCCCAAACCGTTTTGTATAACTCTTTAAGATCCTGAGGGATAATATCTATATTTTGGATTGATCCGTTTGCACGCATGATCGCGTCTTTAAGCTCATCGTTCCATAATCCAAGCTTCACAAGGTCTTCAAGAAGGTGTTTATTTACTACAATAAACTCTCCTGATAATACACGTCTGGTGTAGATATTACTTGTGTAGGGCTCAAACGCTTCGTTATTTCCTAAGATCTGAGATGTAGATGCTGTAGGCATTGGTGCAACTAATAATGAGTTACGCACTCCGTTCTTAAGCACTTGCTTACGCAGCTTTGCCCAATCCCAACGACCGCTTAATTCTTCGTCTTTGATTCCCCATAAGTTGTATTGGAACTCTCCTTTAGAAATAGGAGACCCTTTATACGTCTTATACGGCCCATCTGCTTTGGCTTCTTCCATAGAAGCTGTAACCGCTGCAAAATATAAAGTTTCAAAAATTTCTTGATTCAATTTCTTAGCCTCATCACTGGTAAACGGTAAACGTAACTGGATAAAGGCATCTGCCAATCCTTGCACTCCTAATCCAATCGGACGGTGACGCATATTAGAATTTTCAGCTTCTTTTACCGGGTAATAGTTACGATCGATTACTCTATTTAAGTTCTTGGTAACACGCTTTGTGATTTTAAAAAGTTCTTTATGATCGAACGCTCCATTTTTCACAAACATTGGTAGTGCAATAGAAGCCAGGTTACATACTGCTACTTCATCTGGACTGGTATATTCTAAAATCTCTGTACACAGGTTAGACGAACGAATTGTTCCTAAATTTTGCTGATTTGACTTACGGTTTGCCGCGTCTTTATACAACATATAGGGTGTGCCGGTTTCGATCTGAGACTCTAAGATCTTTTCCCAAAGCTCACGTGCTTTTATAGTTCTGCGTCCTTTTCCTTCGGCTTCGAAACGTAAGTACGCCTCTTCGAACTCATCACTATGTATATCAAAAAGACCCGGACATTCGTTAGGACACATCAAAGTCCACTCGGCATCTTCTTGCACACGTTTCATGAATAGATCCGGCACCCACATCGCGTAGAATAAATCACGAGCACGCATTTCTTCTTTACCATGATTCTTTTTTAGATCCAGAAAATCAAAGATATCTGCATGCCATGGTTCTACATAAATTGCAAAGGATCCTTTACGTTTTCCTCCTCCCTGATCTACATAACGAGCCGTATCATTATATACTCTAAGCATTGGCACAATTCCATTAGAGGTTCCATTAGTTCCTGCAATGTAAGATCCTGTAGCCCGTACATTATGAATAGACAATCCTATCCCTCCGGCAGATTGAGAGATTTTGGCGGTTTGCTTTAACGTATCGTATATACCATCAATACTATCATCTTGCATGGTTAATAAGAAACAAGAAGACATTTGTGGTTTTGGTGTACCCGAATTAAATAATGTTGGTGTAGCGTGCGTAAAATATTTTTTAGACATCAACTCATACGTTTCTATGGCGGCATCCAAATCGTTAGGATGAATCCCTATAGAAACCCTCATCAACATATGTTGTGGGCGCTCTGCAATCTTACCATTGATCTTAAGTAAGTATGAACGCTCTAGTGTTTTAAAACCAAAATAATCATAACCAAAATCACGATTGTAAATGATTGTAGAATCTAACTTTTCTTTGTTAGCTTCAATCACTTTATATACATCATCAGCAATTAATGGTGCTTTTTTACCTGTTCTTGGGTTTACATATTCATAAAGATCGGTAACTACCTCAGAAAAGGTCTTTTTGGTATTTTTATGTAAGTTAGAGACAGAGATGCGAGCTGCAAGTTTTGCATAATCCGGGTGTGTTATGGTCATTGTTGCCGCTATTTCTGCAGCCAGATTATCCAATTCACTAGTGGTTACCCCATCATACAGTCCTTCTATCACCCTCATCGCCACCTTTACAGGATCGACTAATGAATTAAGCCCATAACATAATTTTCTTACCCTTGCGGTAATCTTATCGAACATAATCGGTTCTTTACGCCCATCTCTTTTTACTACATACATACGTCTTTTTGGTTTTTAAATTTTCTTCTTATGAAGAAGTTGATGTTAATTCGTCTTACTAATTTTTTATATTCTAAAAGTCAGCTAATTGTATTAATACCTTTTTAAAATTAGGTGCTAAAAAGAAACCTCTTAATTCTAAAATAAGAGTGCTTCTATACATAAAATACAATACTGCGACTTTTTCCCGTCCTTATTTTTGTACTGCTTTTTCAAAGCTGTATCAAACTGAGCTAATCTGAATTAAACAGAAGAAATGTTTTTGACTAGCTCAGAATGAATATATTATTATTTTGAAGGATTCTAGATTCCAGCCTACGCTGGAATGACAACCTTGAAGATTTTGCTGCTTACTGCAGGGTTTTCTTCAATTAAAAATCGGCATCAAAACTTATTTTATTGTCTTCGGTATCTTTATTAAGTACCCCTGCTTTTTGATATTCTGAAACTCGCTTCTCAAAGAAATTGGTTTTCCCTTGCAGGGAGATCATATCCATAAAATCAAATGGATTTGCAGTACCATATTCTTTTTCACACTCTAATTCGACCAATAATCTATCTGTCACAAACTCCAGATATTGTGTCATCAGTTTTGAGTTCATACCAATTAAACTTACCGGAAGAGATTCTGTAATAAATTCTCTTTCAATATTTAATGCATCCACCAAAATCGCGCGAATTCTTTCTTTTGGCACTTTATTTACCAAATGCTTATTATGGAGGTGTACCGCAAAATCACAGTGTACTCCTTCGTCTCTAGAAATTAACTCATTAGAAAACGTAAGTCCAGGCATTAATCCTCTTTTCTTTAACCAGAAAATAGAACAAAAGGCTCCTGAAAAGAAAATCCCTTCAACCGCTGCAAATGCGATCAAACGTTCGGCAAAAGAATCAGACTCAATCCATTTTAATGCCCAATCTGCTTTTTTCTTAATAGCAGGAAAATTTTCAATTGCATTAAATAAAACGTCTTTCTCTTTTTCATCCTTAACATAAGTATCGATAAGTAATGAATAGGTTTCAGAATGAATATTTTCCATCATGATCTGGAAACCATAGAAAAACTTGGCTTCGCTATATTGTACTTCGTTTACAAAATTTTCTGCAAGGTTTTCGTTTACAATCCCATCTGATGCAGCAAAAAATGCTAAAATATGTTTGATAAAATACCTTTCGTCATCGGTAAGTTTGGTTGACCAGTCAGTAATATCCTGATGTAGGTCAATTTCCTCTGCCGTCCAAAAACTAGCTTCTGATTTTTTATACCACTCCCAAATATCGTGGTGTTGAATTGGAAAAATCACGAATCGGTCTTTGTTTTCTTGTAAAATAGGTTCTACGGCGCTCATTTTAATTTTTTTAGCTGTTTTTTTAAGAATTTTTCTTTTCAAAGGGTCTTACAAAGATCACGAAATAGGTCAAAAGTTCTACTGAAAGTTAGCAAACGTTTTCAACAAAGTTTTCAACACGAAGAAAAATTGAAAGGCTTTACAGGCAAAACAGAAATAACATTTAAATAATTGATTTTCAGGTTTTTAAATAGATTTCTGAAAGATGTCAACACCTATGTTAGCAACCGCCTTAAGTCCTTATTCCACACTTATTCACAGGTTTTTTTGACTCAAAATCACAATACTCATTAATAGCCAAATTACGGCAAAACCGTAGCCAAAAAATCTTCGTTTTTTAACAAAAAAGGGAAAGAAAAATTTTAAAAAAACCCTTTTTTAAATACAATCAAGGATTATCTTTTTTGAATATCCGTAATATATCATATGTCATAATCGTCAACCTGAACTCGTTTCAGGTTCTCATTATAACTGATTGTTTATGAACGAAATGAGATTTTGAAATAAACCTGCCTACCTGCGGTAATGCAACTACGGTGTGTACACATCTTTTGAATGTCGAAATTATGGATAAAAACTTGTTCAAAACATCCCCCCAGCCCCCTTCAAAGGGGGAATTAATATCTCCTTGAGGGGATTATAGGGGTGTTTTAAATACCTTTTAAATTTATGCACACATGGTAGGGTAATGCAGGCAGGTTCGGAATGGCGCTAAAGAATTACATTACTACATATTATGGATAATTATTTATCTTTTCAAATTCGCAGCAATTTTTTCCAGTTCGAGATACCAATTTTCTCCAAACTTTCTAATGAGCGCATCTTTTACAAATTTATATACAGGAACTTGCAGTTCTTTTCCTAATGTACAGGCATCGTCGCAAATTTCCCATTTATGGTAATTCACCGCAGAGAATTCTGTATACTCCTGCACTCTTACGGGGTACAAATGACAAGAAATAGGTTTTTTCCAATCCACATCTCCCTGATTGTAAGCTTCTTCGATCGCACACATAGCGGTACCTTTTTCATCAAAAATCACATAGGCACAATCTGCCCCATCGATCAATGGAGTTTCCAGCTCGCCATTATCTGTTTTAATATAGACCCCTTGTTTTTCGATCGATGCTATGCCTTCTTTACGTAAATATGATTTTATTATCGGATATACCTCTTCAAGTTTATGAATTTCGGATTCTTCAAGCGGCGCACCTGCTTCTCCATCAACGCAACAGGCACCTTTACAGGCAGAGAGATTACATACAAAATCCTTTTCGATAATCTCTTCAGAAATAATAGTTTTTCCAAGTTGAAACATGGAGCAAAGATAATTCTTACATCAGATATTTTTATAATTTATTCAGGTTTTTATAATACCTTTATTACATAAAGTCATTTACATTTGCACAAATTTTGAAACCATCAATATATGAACTTTAACCTTAAAGAAATCCTAACTGCAAGTATGATATTGTTTGCAGTAATAGACATTGTGGGAAGTATTCCTATCATTATTGACCTACGGAAAAAAGTAGGACACATACAAAGTGAGAAAGCATCTATAGTTGCCGCTATATTGATGATTATTTTCTTGTTTGTTGGTAAAGAGATCTTAAGTCTAATTGGTATAGATGTTAACTCTTTTGCCGTTGCGGGTTCTTTTATAATCTTTTTTCTGGCTATAGAAATGATTTTAGGCATTCAGTTATATAAAGATGATGCGCCTGAAACTGCTGCCGTGGTGCCTCTTGCATTTCCATTGATTGCTGGTGCGGGTACTATGACTTCAATTTTATCCTTAAGAGCCGAATACCATACTATTAATATTGTTATTGCGATCGTAATCAATATTATCTTTGTGTATATTGTATTAAAATCTTCGGGTAAAATTGAAAAAGTTTTGGGCAAACAAGGCATTAATGTAGTCCGAAAGATTTTTGGTGTAATTTTGCTAGCAATAGCTGTAAAATTGTTTGCAACCAATATTAAAGGTTTATTTTAGCATCCATAATTTTAAATAGATTATTTTGAAATACTTTATCTATATATTAATTGTTATTGCTTTGGCTTTAATAATTTATAACGCGATGTATCTTGATTTTGAAAACCTTTTTACAGAAGACAGCAAAACGGCACTTATTGGAGTTCTCGCCTCGGCATGTGTTATTATATTGATGTCAATTTTACTAATCTCGAAGAAAATTCAGCAGAAAAGAAAAGGCCAGTAAAGAACCTCGGGGGAAAGCCCACGAGACATTTGCAAGAAACTGATTTTTGATTTTGAAGTAAGCCTCGGAGCATTTATATCTCGATTATCGAGTAATATCAATTCTGATGTAAAAGGATTTTTCTAAAAAAGAAAGAAACAGGCAATAATTACCGGTGGAATAGATATTACCATCAAAATCATAAAAAAATTGTGCAGTTTCCTGAATAAAAGTGCACGTTTTAAAGATTTTTTAAGTTTTACATCTCCAGAATTGTCAATATGTTCTTTGATTATATCTGCCGATACATAGGAGGTGTCTACAAGAATATCGTGCTTTAAAAAAATTGCGGCACTATTATCCAATAGTCTAAAAGCAACTGCTATTATAAAGAAAAAAAGAGGAGAACAAATTGCTATGGCAACCAAATATTCTTGTACTTCTGACATATACGGGGTAATTATTATTTTTCTTTAGAAAGCTCTAGTACTTTATTGATCATCTCATCATCTTTATTTATGATTTTTTCAAATGCATCTGTCCCAAAAAGTTGTTGTGCCATTGTGGCTTGTAGGTATTTTTTAAGTTGTTCCTGATAATTATTCAAATAAATCTCCATCCCTAATCTTTTGGCATAGGCCATAAAACCTTCAGCAAAATTATCATCGATCACAACCTTTTCTTGAAACTCTTCTTCAGTAATCTCATTATAGAAATTTCTCTTTTTATCTAATTCTTCAAAAACGTAGCGACTCATACGGCCAGAACGTAATAAATAACTTAAAGTCTCTCCTACTCTAGTGGTATCCTTACTTACAAATATATCCGGAATAATGCCTCCACCGCCATAAACGGTTTTTCCTCCGGGAGTTTTAAATTTTAAAGAGTCAGCTACTTGTATACTATCAGCATTTTGCAATTCGCCATTTTTGTATCGCTCCATATACTCATTAAAATAGTCTTTATTTCCGTTGGTATACGGTTTTTGGATCGAGCGTCCTGTAGGGGTATAATATCTGGAAATCGTTAACCGTATAGCACTACCATCACCCAACGCCATCTCTCGTTGTACAAGTCCCTTGCCATAAGAACGTCTACCAACGATAACCCCCCTATCGTTATCTTGAATTGCTCCTGCAAAAATTTCGCTAGCTGATGCAGAATTTTCATTAATCAATACATAAATTTGGCCTTTTTCAAAGTTACCTTTATTGGTAGCAAAATTATTTTCGATGGCTCCTTTTTTGTTTTTTGTAAACATAATTAGCACATCATCCTTGAGAAATTCGTCTGCCATTTTTAAGGCCGGCGCAATAAATCCTCCGCCATTATCTCTTAGGTCTACGATCATTGTTTGTGCGCCTTCACTTTTTAAAGAATCCAATGCATTTTTAAATTCTTTATAGGTAGTTTCGGCAAAACGATTGATTTTAATATAACCAATATTTTGATCAAGTTTATACGCAGCATCTACACTTTGCAAAGGAACTCTACCTCTTTTTACGACCACATCAAATACTCCTTTTCCTTTTCGATAGACTTTAAGCTGCACCTGACTATTTAATTCGCCTTTCAACTTATCTGCCAATCTATCTCTTAATAAACTTTCTCCATAAAGTGTATCCTTATCTGCCATTAGGATTCTGTCACCGGCTTTGATCCCAGATTTTTCACTTGGTCCGCCTTTGATTGTATTGATTACTGATATGGTATCTCTATATGGATAATAGGTCACTCCAATCCCAATAAAATCACCTTGCATACTTTCTGTAATTCCCTCTAATTCTTCGGGAGGGATATATACCGAATGTGGATCCAGGTTTTCTAAGATCCTATTGACCGTAACATCAACAATACTATCTGTATTGATATTATCAACGTATTCGTAATCGATATAATCAATAAGTCGATTAAGTTTTTCTTTTTTGGCATTCGAAGAGAATAATTTTGCAGAGGGGTTACTAAAATCTAATTTACTACCCAAAAACACTCCAGCTCCTACTGCCAATCCCAAAAACAACGGCAAGTATTTTTTTGAATATCCCATTAATCTTCTAAATCCGTAATCTGTTCTATTTCTACTCCGGCCTTGGCAAGAAATGCCAGTCCAGAATTATCTTTATATCCTATTTGATACACAATCCGTTTTATTCCGGCCTGATGAATCAATTTACTACATTCTTTACATGGTGACAACGTGATATAAAGTGTTGCGCCTTTGCATGATTGTGTAGATGATGCAACCTTAGAGATTGCATTAGCTTCTGCATGCAGCACATACCACTTTGTATATCCTTTTTCATCTTCGCATGGGTTTTCAAAACCAGTTGGGGTTCCATTAAACCCATCTGAGATAATCATTCTATCCTTTACAATAACCGCACCAACTTTTTTTCGTTCGCAATGAGATAATTTCCCCCATTCTCTTGCAATTCTTAGATAGGCTTTGTCGTACTTTAGTTGTTTTTTCTTTGACATAGGGTAGAATGACTACTGTATTCATAACAATCAAAGTACGAATATATTATTACCATGTGGCAAATACAACTGAAAGCACTATATAATTACCAAATTTTATTTGCCATAAGCATCGGGATTACCATTCCTACCACTATCGAAGAAATAATAAGAATCCAATCTCGTTTTGAAAATCTAAAAAAGGTTTGCACTATAAAGCTAATTAAAACAACAATAATCACCACTACAATTTGTGCCAGCTCTATACCCAAAGCAAATTCGAGCAAGGAAATAAATTTGCCACTACCACTACTATGTTTAAAAAATATTGAAAACCCTAATCCATGTATCAACCCAAAAAATATAGTGACCCCATATAAAACTCCTATTTTACTGTTTTTTGAGCCACTTTTTGCTGTCAATACATTAAAAATTGCTGTTGCTAATATGGTTAGTGGGATCAGAAACTCTACTATTCCAGCGTTCACAGAAACTACATCATAAGAAGCCAAAAACAACGACATGGTATGCCCTAAGGTAAACAGGGTAATCAATACTAAAATCCGTTTCCAGTTATCGAAGGTATATCCTACAGTAAGTACAATTAAAAATAAGATATGGTCATAGGCACTCCAATCAAGTACGTGACCAAAACCAAGCTTTATATAAAGCCAAAATTCTGACATATTTTAGGGTTTTTGAGGTTGGGTCTAATGTACAATTAAATCCTACAACAAAGAAATTGATGAATAGTTTTAAGGAAATTAAACTTAGGTTTTTTTGAGCTCAGAAAAATCACTTGTAGAACTGGTTTAAAACATGGTATAGCCAAAAATTATTGAAAATGTTTGGTACTGCGAATCTGCAGAAATCTCTCTATTTGTAGAAAAACGTGATTCTAAACTAAGCCGATCATTCCATTTTACACCCAATCCACCTATAATGTTGGTTCTGCTTTTGATGTCGATTTCTTGTGATGGGTTAGGATTGTTCACTATCTGTACCTGGTAAAATGAATCAAACTCAAAATCAACGACATATGCGGCATTAACAAAAATTTTAAATTTATCATTAATAAACATAAAATGTCTAAGGCCTACTGGTAACTCTATTGATTTATAATCCAAAGTAAATTTCCTTGTTGTGGTTCCCTGGAAATTAGAGCTTGTAATCTCTTGTTCAGACTTGTAGTATTGATAAGTAGGCTCTACAAATATGGACCATTTATTTTTATTAAATGGTAAAATAAACTCTCCTTCAAGCCCTATCCTAAATGTAGTGTTATTATCCGATACTCCTTGAAAAAAATCACCCTCTGGAGTACTTAAAGAAGAAAAATTAACCCCGGGCTTTATGCTTAGATTAAATAAATCTCGTTTTTCTCTCTTTTGACTATTGCTGTAGTTAGGATCAACACATTCATTATATTTAACAAAATACTTTTCTAAACTGTGTTTAGAATACTTTGTACTTTTTACATCTTTTTCCTTGATATTGTCGCATTTTATGTCTGTCCAGAGTTGCTGTTTATAAAAGGTGTTCTTATCCATTTTATTAAAAGAGATCTCATATAGCTTATAAACTAATTGATTAATTTTACTGTCATTAATTTGATAAAAATAGCGTTTCAGGTTCCCTTCTTCGTACAAATACAATTTAGCCTTTCCTTCTACCAGTAATTTTAAAAACAAGGTTTTTTGCTGAAACTCTGGATTTCTATTTGTGCTTAAACGATCTAATTTTTCGCTAGATAGGTCGATATCGACAGTAGCTCTAATATACTTGAGATCTGATACTTTAAATTCTTTGATATTTCTTATATAACCGACTTTAGATTCTTCATCTTCTGTCAATTTGTATTCAATTTGGGAAGGATTATCATGCCAATCAATATTTTTAATAAGACAATTTGTTTTTTCTCCGTTAGTATTGATAAAATAGCCCGGTTCAAATTTAATTTGACCATAACCCACTATACCTAACATTGTTAGCACTAACAAAAGGGACTGTTTTTTCATGTTCTGTTATTTATCTTTTTACTATTTGTGAAGTGCAAGAATAGTAAACTCTAGTTTCATTTTCCGGGACTGAATAAAAAAAATTAGAATTTATTTACACAGGATAAAAAGTTTAAACCACTTCAATACGTATATATTCTATGTTTTAGGGGTGTATCCCCCATGTATAAAAAAAATAAAATACTTACATTTACTCTTCAGCAAAAGTTAACCGACTTGTGAAAGAAGTTCTCAACACAAAAAACAACCTATGAAAAATATCAATACCAATACTATCTTACAAATTGTAGCACTTCTGTTTTTGGTCATTATAGGATATATGTCTTTTAGTTCTGGATCCAAATGGGAAGTTATTCAACAACAATTAAACATCACACAGCAGGAACTAAAAACCTCTGAAGAAACCTTAAAAACAACCAAAGCCGAGTTAGAAACTTCTAAAGAAGAGTTTCAAAAAATGAAACTTCAAAAAGATCTTCTTATTCATAAACGAGATTCTCTAATATTCGATTTTAAAAAGAAGAATGCAAAAGATTGGGAGGAATTACAACGCATTAAGGATTCCATAAAATTTACCAATGACAAATTGGCCGAAGATAAGGCCTTAATAAATAGTCTTTTCGGCATAAATTAATTCATTCAGAGCATTCTAAATAATGAATGTTTTGTAGTACAATAATTATTTTCAATTCACAACATCATGAAAAACTTATTATTCTTCGTTCTTTTGATATGCTCGGTTTCTTTTTCTTTTGGTCAGGATATCGATGGACAAAAAATTATTGAAATCCCTGAATCTTATGAAGATCGCAAAGGAGAGCCATTTACTGTTAAAAAAGACAGTCTCTATGTATTTCGTACACCCGATATTTTTTTGGTAAACAGAAAATCTTTTTTGGCTATTAAAGATGTATATCTAAGTACGCTAGAGCAAGACAAGATGACTCAATCTTTGATAGAAAAATACAGTGAAACGCTAAGTAGGAACATAGAACTTGAGCGTCAATTAAATATTAATTTTAAAACCTCAGATAGCCTTGATTTAGAAGTTTATAAAAGGATGCAAACTACGCTGTCCAATACCGAAAGAGCTTTAGACTTTACACTAAATAGTTTGGAAAAAGCCTCAAACAGCCTTGAAATTGTCGAAAAGAACGCAAAGCGTCAACGTAGAAAGAGTGCTTTTGAAAAAATACTTTTTGCAATTGGTGGTGTTGGAATCGGTGTTTTAGTCGGAGTTTCTTTATAAATTCTATAATCCAAAAACGATTTTTGTCATTTAGATTCCGGTTTTGAAATTATCAATACTCAAACTGTTTCTTTCTTTATGGTATTCTTTAAGTCGTTCTTGTCCTTGTTTTTCGGCCCAGGATTGAAGCACTCTTCTCTCCTCTTTAAACTCCATAAAAGGCACTGCATATCCACAAGAAGTTTGTACGGTGTCTACTTGCATTTCGAAGATTTGGCGAGAACCGGCAATTTCTGGAAAAAGGCTGATGTATTTATGATATGCTTTATCCCGCTCATGAAATATGTTTGCTTGCCCATAAAGCCTTAAAATCATAGGTTTTCCTTCAAAAGCACAAAACATAATAGTCATTCTATTGTTCTTTAATACATGTGCTGCGGTTTCATTTCCGCTCCCCGTAAGATTGAGCCAAACCACTTTATTAGGTTCCAAAACCCGAAGCGTATCCATACCTTTGGGTGAAATATTTACCCGGCCTTCTGTTGCAGCCGTTCCTACAAAGAAAACCTGTTGTCGAGAAATAAACGCTGTTAGTTCTTCACTTATTTCAGTATATATTTTTGCCATTTCCTTTGGTTTTTAAAATAGATACAACCAAAAATAAGAAGAATCCCTGACTACATTTATAACATTATCATAAACTCTCCCAAATTTTATCTGCTTTAAGGCGAAAACTACCCAAATGATCAAAACTACATTCGGCAGGGGCAATGATTGACAAAAAAGGCGTTTCTTCTTTATTCCTATATAAATGATATACCTCTCCAACTACAGGTTCGAAGTTGAACTTGGCACTGTACACCAGATTGTTATACTCAAATTCTTTTAGTAACGCATCATATTCTGCCTTCAGTTCATCATATTTTGCCTTGATGTGTTTATTTACCTTATTAATATTAGTATTTTTCCAGGCGACCGTATCATTTGTAGTAATCACGGGAGCGCCCAGATCTGTTGCATAAGGTTTTAGTGCAGCATCGTAATGTTTATTATCGGCATTATATACAACTTGATCAGGTTTTTTCTTTTTAGCACTCATCTTTTGAAATTTAGTTTGCGAATTCTATAGTAATAAAAAAATTGAGACCTGCTATCCCCACGGCAGAACCCTCCTAGCATGATTTAAATTAAAGACATATCTTGAAAAAGATTTAGAAAAAAAACAAGGGTCAACAAAAAAGTACGCAACCAATTTTTATGGATCAACTGGTCAAGCATTTCGGCATTAGTCTCTCCAAAAGAAATACTATTGTGCATGGGTAAAAACTGAAAAAATGTTGATATCCAAACCAATACAATTAAAATCAAAACGATTATATAATATAAACTAAAGGTTGTAAATGCATCAACAATCCCCAAACTTAATTGACCAATCATCAAAGGCATCACTACGTATGCTATTTTAATTACATATTTTTTATGCCATTGCATCAGGTCTTGTTTTTGATAAAATTTAAAACTAGGATAAATAACCAGTTGTACTATCCAGATTAGTACCAACATCCCAAAATCAAAAATTAACCTACCTATTTCAATATTCATTTTATGTTTATTCGTTGTTGAAGACTTGTTCTAATAGTTGTATTATCCATTACAAAGTCAGAGAAATCCTTTGCCCATGTTTGGTAAGTAAGTATTGAAGGGTGGACACCATCACTAAAAAAGTCTTCAGGCTTTGTGTCGATGTTCATTTTTTTGCTCCAGTTTTGTAAAGTGATTGTTTGAGAATGATAGAAAACATTTTCAAAACCGGACACCACATCTTCAAGTTCTTCTCCCAAAATTTCGGCCAAATTTCCTAACACAAATCTTATTATTGGAGTGAAAGCTGGAAACTCCTTTATTGGTGGCATATTAGTAAAGATAATATTTCCATTTTTAAATTGAGACCGCAAGGCAAAAATCAATTCTCGAATATGGCGCTTCCATTTCCATGGTGTATTAAGAGTAAAGGCATCATTCCCCCCAAGACCAATAACAATTGCATCAATATCATTATCATTTTCTTTTATTTTCGGGATAATTTTTTCGGTAACATTTTTGGCGGTGCATCCACTTTTTGCATATACCTTCCAGGTTATTTTTGCATTCAGTTTTGCTCCTAATTCATTTGCTAATGTACCCGTAAATCCTTCTTGATGTGTTTTTACTCCAACTCCAGCAATAGTACTTTCCCCCAAAGCAAGTATCTTAAGCTTATTTTTTGGATTTCCTAAGCTTACACTTACACCTTCGGTACCCTTAGCTTCGGGTAATATTGGTACTTTTTGTCGTACTTGCTTACCTTGAAAATATAGTACCGGCAGTAGCGGTATAGAAATCAAAATGCCAAAAAAGTACTTGAGGTTCATATACTTTTAGTTTACCAAAACTTAACGTTGAGAATTAATTTTCTTGTATAGCCTCTATTTTTTTCAAAACCTCCTCGGCTTCGGCATATTTTTTATCGCTTTCTGCTCTATTGATACTGGATAATTTGTGCCATTGGCTCATTAATTTTTCATACTTTTTTTGGAGCACTTCTACTTCTGTTTTCTTTTTGAATATCCCGAACATATTTTTAGTTTTTGTTAGAATCAAAGTTACAAAACTGTTTAATACTTTAATGACAATGTTAAACAATAATTAACATGTATTATCCATCCAAAAACCCCATGCCATAGTGATTTGAAAACCACAATTAACTACCAGGCGAACTTTATTCATAAAAACACACTCTTGGTAGCATTGTAAATTTTAAACTGTGATTACCTAATTGCTGTAAAAACAACACTTTAATCATGGTGCAAAAAGTCATACTATTTTCCTTTTTTTTATATAGAAGTCATAGTAAAGAATTACTTAAATGCTTATCTTTCAAAATTAACTTTTTTGTTTAGAAGAAACATGTTTATTATCCCAATTATACTATGCAACACCACATATTAATTAATATCTGTGCCATTTTTGGTGTCGCAACTGCGGTTATTATCATTTGTAAATTTTTAAAGATTCGCTATATCATAGGATATCTTATCACAGGTATTTTATTGAGCCCAAACACCTCTTCTTACTTTGCAGATATGGAAGAAGTAGAGGTATATGCAGAGATTGGTATTATCCTTCTATTATTCACGGTGGGTCTGGAATTCTCGTTTACAAATCTTAAGAAAATCAAGAACTACGTATTAATAGGTGGGGCATCACAAGTCTTTTTTACCATTGCCATTACGGCAGTATTAATTGGTATTCTTATGCAACCCACATGGCAAGAGAGTGTTTTCTGGGGTTTTTTATATGCATTAAGTAGCACTGCAATAGTTGTAAAAATTCTACAGGACTCAAACAAGATTAACACACCGCATGGCAGGTTTATATTGGCAGTCTTACTTTTTCAGGATATTATGATTGTACCCTTAATGCTTTTTACACCAATTCTGGCAGGTGTTGGGGATAACAGCCCACTTGAAGCGTTATTATGGTTACTTGGCAAATTAGTACTTATGGGGGGGCTGGCTTATCTTCTGGCGCGCTTTATAATTCCATTCTTCTTAAAAACTGTAATGAAAATCCAGAGTCAAGAAGTCTTTTTGATTGCCACCGTTTTCATTGTTACGGGCATTGCTTTATTAACAGAAGAATTAGGGCTTTCACTTGCTTTGGGTGCTTTTATTGCCGGGTTAATTATTGCCGAAACAGATTATAACCACATGGCCATCTCTTGCTTTTTACCCTTTAGATATGTTTTTATGAGTTTTTTCTTTATTTCTATGGGAATGCTCTTAGACTATAAAATATTCTTAACAGACTTTGGGTGGATAGCTTTTTGGTTTGTATTTACGCTTTTGGTAAAAGCAATTGCCGGTATTTTGGCTGCCAGAATTATGAAGATTGAATGGAAAACAGCACTGGCCGTAGGTTTTTCTATTGCCCAAATTGGGGAATTCTCTTTTGTTTTGGCTCAAAGTGGTTTAGAATATCAATTGATAAGTGCTGAAAATTATCAAATCTTTTTGGCAGTCTCAATTCTCTTAATGTCAATAACACCTTTTATTGTTATTAAAGCAGAGTCCATACATCCTGTACTGAGCAGCATAATCAAACCAAAAAAAAATGAATAACCAAAAACTAAAACTCTTTGGCACGCAATGGTGTACAAAATCTGCAAAACTTCGCAACTACTTGCAATCCACCTGGGTAGACTTTGAAGATTACAACGTAGAGACAAATCTTGAAGCCGAAAAAGCCGTTCGCAGTTTTTATGATGGTGAATTGAAGTTTCCTACATTAAGTTATGGTAACGATTTTCTCAAAAATCCATCGATACCAGAAGTAAAGGGTTTTCTGAAAAAACACGGTCTAAATTAGCAAGAAGATAGCTTAATAAAAGAACTGATGTAGTTTATACTGCCTGTAATTAATGTACTCATATAAAATTCTTACTAAAAAATTGTTTAGACTTAATGCAGTTCGTCTTTCTTACGCCTTTTAATTTTCTCAAATTCATCTTCATAATCTTTAAACTCAGTTCCCAAAAGCGAAAGTGCACCCCATAGTTACCATTAAACTTACTGTGATGCATATTATAGTGGGTGCTGCATGTCATAAACCTAAATACACTTTTGTTCCACCACCTTGGATACAGTTCGTAACCCAAATGAGACTTTGCATTATCCAAAAATCCCCAGATTTGAACGAATAACAAATAAGTTCTATAAATTATTGATGATTTTGAAGTGTTATTTCTTTTATATTAATCAGTTGACATGAACAGTAATTTTACTATGGCGTATATCCTTTTTACTTTTCTAAATCATTCAAACATTAATACTTGCAGAAACAGCATTGTATTATACTAAAAACCTATTCTATTCCTTAAGCACTTTATGAAATAAATCAGCCAATCGTATCTCTATAAACTTAACAATATGTTCTTCTGATTTTTCATTTTGATACATCGAGAATACTTTGGAAGCATTACGTTTTTTGAGTGTTTTAATATCGTCTTTAGGGTTTTCGATATCTTCAAACTTTAAGTTCCATTTTATGAGAGATTGTAAAAGCTCTTTATGAGATTCATACCGTTTTTCTAGTATTTTTTGTCGTTTAAGATCTTCTAAATCTTTCTCTTTGGCACTGTTTATTTTACCACTTAAGACTGTATATTCATCACGTATCTCTCGATCAATTTCTTTGGCTTCATTCACTAATTTAAGATATGCTTTATACATTTTCTCATTATAGAATTCTGCAAAGTCAAAATATTGATCCATAGCCTTTAGGTAGCTTACGGCTACTTCCTTATATACTCTCTTATCTTTTTCCTGGGTTTCTTTTAGCTGTTCTCCCAACTCACTCAGTTTCCCTTTTTTGTCTTTAATAATATGCGCAAACCCTTCTTTTTCAGGTAAGATTAATAACGCTGGTGTAATCTCTTTGGGTAAACCTTCATAACGATACTTTCTGTATTGAATCCTTATTGAATCATTTTCTTCTTTTGGGTTTTTGGGTTTCTTGGGTTTCTTTTTAAAGTTAATGTTCGGTTTTTTCAATCCGAAGGCATAATTATATCCAAAAGTAGCCGTAAACTCACTTAAATTACCGTTGTTTCCTCCGTTTCTAAATAACTGCACGGCATTTAGGCTAAAATTGTGCTGCTCTTTTAAAGTATATGTTATTGCTCCTCTTAGGTTGGTCACATTAGTTTGTGAAGTTGTATTATTCGAACTATTGTATCCTGCAGAAAGTCTTGTGTTCAGGGTTTTTTCAAAATAACGTTTTCCCACACTCAACGTTGGCCCCCAGGTAGTAGATTCTTCTCTTCCTATTGTATTATACGTACCGTTAATCGAAGTACTAATATTAAGGTTTCTTTCAGGAAAATCGATGGTATGCCCTATATTCATATTATGAAAGGTAGAGGCATCCCCAAGTCGCACGATATCTCCTTGTTTATTATATACATCATTTAGCGAGTAATTTGTGATCAGATTTTGACGTGCGGTTTTTTTGTTTGAAAGCACATAACTAATCGTTACTGTTGCGGTTTGTGATAATTGTCTGTAATCTAAATTTTCTATCTGCTCGTCTAAGAGATCACCGTCATTAATATCATCAAATTGATTGGGCTTGATATTGGTGAATGTGCTAAAATTTGAGTATGATCCAGCTATATTTAGTCTTTTTGAAACGGTTAACGTTGCATTTAACGAACCCACGGTACGATTGGTGTTATTGGCTTTAAGGTTATCGAGGTCATCTCTCTGATATCCAATATTAATAGCTAATGCTAGTTTGTTGTTGAAAAAAGTATTAGTTGCATCTATTGTGATGTTTTCAAAATCATTATTAAAAAAATACGCTCCAAGTGTTTCGTACCCGGGATCTATCCGCTCATAGCCTACTCCAAAATTTACACTCCCCATAGTATAGCCCAACCGCGCCCTAATCGCGTTGTAATATTCTGTAGAAGCGCGATTGTTAAAAATCAGAGCTATCGGTGAAATTTCAGAATTCTCAACCTCATCGGCTCTGGTATCTTTGGTGATTGCGGTAGCCGCATACTCTGCTTGTACATTAAAATTTGAGCTTAACTTGGCTTCTCCTTCTAGACTAATTACTAAATTCTCCTGAGGCAATACACCTTTTGCCTCTGGGATAGCATCTAAAGAATTAACATCATCCTTGGCATAAAACCCTATAAAACCAAGCTTGTACTTATCTTTTTGATAAGTGGTTTTGATCCCATATCCCATACGGTTAAATGCCGGTACTGTTCGTGCATCTTCAGTATCTTCTGTAGCTTTGAGTAATCGACCAGACATGGCACTAATTTTAAATGCTCCCGACGGAGTAAGGTCTACTCCTGCCCCTGTAAACTGATGCCCGCTTAGGGTATATGGAGAAAAGGTCATATTTACATTCCCAATATGTCCGGTGATCCATTTATATTTGGGATGAAGACTTAATCGATTAAAATTGAAAGGCAACTGATATCCCAAATTCTCTCCCTGATTAGAAAAACTATAGGAAATGGGTACCGAAAAACCATAAATACTCACATTAAGTATTCCTTGTAAGAAATAGGTATAGGGTTCTCTACTATCATTTAAATTAGAATTGTAATATACACCGCTTGCCGAAAGCTGCCCACTTATTTTAAGCGGCTTACTTTTGGTAATTGACTCATAATCTAGCGACTGCGATCGGGCAATACTAGAGATAAGCATGAGTATGTATACTAGCTTTTTCAAAGGGTTCTGGGTTGAAATTGTCTTTTAGTAATTAAAAAAGTTTGTAGTAATTAGTGTCACCAGTCAATTTCACCTTTTTGCCTTAATTTTTCTTCTTTTACACCAAACTGATATCCAATATTAAAAATATCTGATACAGAATATTTATTGACTCTTATATCGGCAAAATTAACTTCGTCTATAATAAAATTGATGATTTCAAAATCTGTATTGTACACCGAATTATACCATTCTAAAGTCTCTGCTAAGTATGTATTATCATTACAAATGACTCTGAACGTAATAGTTTTATTTAACTCCATCGATTAATTTTATTTCTATATTAGGAAACATTTTATTGAATTGTTGAATAACCCCTTGACATGAAATACAATAAGGGTTTTCTGAAACTATCTTTAACACTCCATTTTTATCGGGATAAATTCCTCCTCTAATACCACCTAGATCAAATGCTAGTTGATTTAGCATTTTAAATTCGGTATCTGTATTTCTAAGCCAAGAATTTCCAGTAGATCCTGAAGCTTCAATAGCCTCAAAAATTGCCGGCTCATCTTCCAAAACTCTTCCACTACTCCATAATTTATTATCTACTAAAGCTCCATTTATTCTACCTTCCAAATATCCATAATTCCCTGCTTGATTAAATGTTAGTCTATAATTCGCGATTATATTCAAAGCATCTTTAATCTCATCAACTGTAGCCAGGTTACCTTTTGTTAAGGATTGAATCAATACCTTATTATCTGAACAACTCTTTAAGGCATTCACGAAAGCTTGCCTTCTACTTTCTACCAGCGCATTAAAAGTGTTCCTTAAAGTTGTATAAGTAACATTAGGATTTGCCTTCATAAAGTCGTGGACAGCTCCTATATTCTCGAGACTTCTAAGAGAGTTCTCTCCAATAGATAATACTTTCCAACTATCAACTAACTCTGGACTATCCGATATACTACTTATAAAACTATTTGGATCACTTATCCTAGCTAGATCTTGTGAAAACTCTAAAAGCTCAGTATTTGAAAGCCCTCTATCTTTCGCAACTCCACGTATTGCCTGAAAATCTGCAAAACCAGTATTACCTAGAGCAAAATTTCTAAAGTTAGTAGTAGGAGCGGGAGAGCCTTTTAAAATACTAGTTAAATCACTTAACCAACATCCTGATCCTGGCACTTGTGCAACACCTTGACTGATACTAAACAACAAGAACAGTAGCGCAATCCAATATTTTATTTTACTCCACATAATTTGTATTGTTTTGATTGTATATTTTGTTTTCCAATTACATTGCCTAAACATATTGACATCAAAACTTTTTCCTGCTTTTTTATAACTCTTCTAACCAAACTGTTTTTATGGTTCCCATACCGTCTCTTGGGTCAAGAGATTCATCAATCCTTGTAACCCTAAATCTGGTATTAGAACTAAAAAGTATTTCTTTTTCACCAGGAAGGGTTGATATTGATTCAATATCTTTTCCACTTCTACCTTGTATTCGTAACAAAACTGGTGTAGAAAAATTTCTTGCCCCCAACGCTTTGGCAGTAGCAGACGATGAATAAGATGCTGACCTGAAAAAATTCAGATTTACCGGATTTCCTACCTGGTAGGTTCTATTTAATTGTGCTGCTGTAATATCTTCTATCCTAAGTAACTCGTTATTATTGAATGAAGAATTCGGTAGTTTAGCCAATGCCTGATTCATTAATCTTTCTTGAGCCCTAAAAGCATCTGTCATCGCAACTCCTTCGCCTCCTCTTAACGCTTTATTAAAATTTTCATATCCGGAAGGCGTTGTATAAAACTGTAATACAGCAGCTTCTTCGGTTGAGAGTCTGCTACCAATTAGCGGATTTCTAAGTAACTCATCATAAAAATGTTTAAATCCAGAATTTTGTAGTAAAATGTTTAGATCACTATTTGTATTAGCAATTTTCCAGGCATTGTATCCTCCCGGATAATTGAGGATTTCATCATAGTGTCTGTTCACCAATACCAGTTCTTCTATGGTGTGAGAATGCCATGATCCACCAAGCAATTTCCAGCTTTTTACAAGCTCTGGGACTTCTGTAAATTTGCTTATAAAGGCACTAGGATTGTCTGTTCTCGCTATAAACTCTAAAAATTCTAAAAATTCTGAACGATTAAGAGCTTCTTGTGTGCTTACAGCAGCGTGAAAATCTCTAAAATTAGCAAAACCGTTATCTCTTGTTATTTGGTTTTGAAAGTCAATATCATTAGTGTTTTTAAAAGTAGCTCTTAAGTCAGAAAGCCAACATTGTGAAAATCCTTGACTAATACTTAGTATCAGAAACAGTAGCACAATCCTATATTTTATTTTATTCCACATAATTTTTTTTTAATTGCAAATCTTCGATGTGCTGGTACCCAAGTTCAATCCATCTCTATAATTCTTCCAAGCCTTTATAAAGTCTTCTCCAAGATCAGCTGCATTTATATCTCCAAAGTCAGCTCTGAATGCAGCTTGATAACCTCCAGGTATATTAGATACCCTAGTTCCAGATCCACCTAGCTCGGTAAGGTGATTTACAATAGTTCTTTGTGAACTTGGAGATAACCTTTCTGTAGATCTCAATACATTGACTTCTTCGATAGCATCATTAATCTGATCATTTAAACGTGTTGAGCCTACACCTACAAATAAAGAGGGAGCAGAGGCTACTAGGGATAACATTTGGATGCGGAATCTTAATTCGGGAGAAATGGCACTTTCATTCAAGGCAGCAGCCAAAACCCCGGCAGCAGAACCTACCACGTCACTTACTAATGCCGCATTTCTTAAGTAACTACCGGCTTTCCATAATACTCTGAGTTGATATGCACCTAAAACAAAAAAACCAACTTCTGCGGTTAGCCAAGCCGTTTTACCTGCTAGTATAGCTCTATTTTTCTTACTTAAGGCAAAGGCTTGAATGATAGGCATGACTATGACTTGACCAGGTTCAAAGTTTTGACCACCAAATGAAAAACTTGATTGTACATGAGCCAACACTATTTGGTTGTAATACAATATTTGATTATCATAATGTGAACCATTTACTGCATTTATCCTGAGCCTTGTTTTCTCAATTATATTCGAATTGAAGTTTTGCCAAGAAAAAATATTCGATTCTAATTGTAATATCTCATCTAAATCTAAGGAAGAGCGGTTTTCCTGCGAATTTTCAATAAAGCTCGTAAATCTTCTATCGACTGATATAAAATCACCAGAATACATGATTTGCATGCCGATCCATGTAGAAAATACACTAAAATTATCTGTGCCTAATTTGTCATAGATGGTATTCAATCCTATCGATTCTATTATCCTAAGGATTGCTTTATTAGAAGTAGGGAAACTATTTAATATTTTCATTAGACTATTGTCTGTACCCTCCAGATTATGAGAATCATAGTCAATATCTTCTGTATTTAAGGGATTCCTACATTCTGTGTTGAAATAGGTACGTAGAAAAGAAAATCTAGTATTTTGATTTACCGCCTGCAATGATTGTGGATTTTCATTCAGATTAATATGTCTAACCACATCATTAATATTATCGCAATTGACTGTAACAATTCTATTCCAAAACTCAGAGTTACTTTCTCTCCCAATCTTCAAATAATAAGAGAATTGCTCAAAAAATGTATTCAAAAAATATTCGGGCTCAATATCCAATCTATTTTTATCAAAATTATTAGTTCTTGCATATCTGTACCAAGCACTATTATTTTGTAAATAATTGTCTTCCATAATATATTCACCTTCTTTTAATTGAAGTGCTATTAATGGTTCTTCATTTTCTACTCCTTTCAGTAATGGTAATAACCAAGAATAACTTCTAGTAGATACAGGAAAACTCTGCGTTGATTCCATATTTGAGTAATTGTAGTTTGGATTCTTTATCAGAACAATAAAATCCGCAATAGTAAAAGATCTAAATAATTCTTTATGATCATTTCTAAGAGCAGCAATTTCATAGATTTTCTTGTAACTATTAAGTAAGTTTGAGATGTTAGGATCTTGTAACATATCCACAAACAATGTAAAAACAGCAGGTATCTTATCGCGTTCCTCTTGATTATTCCATGGCAAGGATCGGAGAATGCCTAATTGTAACCCTGCGATAGGCTCTTCCTGAAGTGATTCATATTTTGCTCGAACCACACTATTAAACACTTTCCATTTGGCCTCCTCGTTTTCAGATCCAGCTACTATCTGTGTGAGCGTCGGGAAGAAGCTATTGCTACCGGCTTCTGACAGTCCTTTGAATGGTTCATTTTTCATTTGATTCACAACATTATCCAATACTTGACCATTTGAGATAGCCACGACTGTTTCTGTAAAACTTGTGTAACGATCAGCCGGTATAGACAAGAGGAGTTTTACAATAGCCTTTTCCGTTTGGTAATTATCATTAAACGTTTGCTGCGATATCAGATTAATGACTAATGTTTTTACAACCTCGTACTCTAGTTCTTTGAGGCCGCACATATTTAACCCATTAACTCTTGCTACAAGGCCTGATATAATTGCCGTATTGATATTGGTTTGTATAGCAGTACTAATCGCAATAAGTTCGTCTATTTCTGGTTTTAGATCTGCTATAACAACGTTTCCACAAAAGGCATCGGTGGTACAACCGGCATTGCCTAACAGATTAATATCTTTATACTGGTTAGTATTCAAGTCTAAGGTTAGTATTCCGGGTCCATCCATTCGCTCTTTAATCAAATGCTGCCAAATGATATTAGATGTAGTTTCATAAATCTCATTTGTTTTACAATTTCCTTTATTCCAATATAGCTTTAAAGGAATGTTTTCTGATTCTCTAAGTACCCTAGTTTTTATATTATCTGAAACAGTACGAAGCATAACCCCATCATGCATATAAGAAGATCCTAAATGATTGCTTGAATGCTCTTTCCATTCATAAAGTTTTCCGTCTTCCAAAATTGCAAATACCGCCCCGTTACTATATTCAGGAATTTCATCTGTGAATACTATGGCACCGTCACCTGTATAATCAAGTTTCATCCCGCTCGGAGTCAAAGCCGAAACCGTCAACGCGCCATCCAAATCATCCTGAAACCAATACAACTTAAAAGAGGGATTATGCATTTGCAGCCAGTCCATGTGAGAGAATTTAGTACCATTACCATAGTCTGATAACCAACCTGTTTTTCCTTGAGTGGTATTCAATTGTTTAAACGGATGCTCTAGGGCAAATACCCCATGCCCCAGCTCGTGAGCCAAGGTACCTTCTAGCGATGTTTTGCCTTCTTCAGCACTAGAAAGATTGCTGGTAAACACGAAGCCAAACTGTCGCTTAAGTGGCATAATTCCTGCTACACTTCTGTTTGGTCTCGTGTTTTTTCCTAAAACAAATACATAATAGGATTTGGGGTCTGTTCTTCCTCGTATTTTTTTATAGGTGGTGACAATATCTTTCATATCCTCTGTATAATTGGATAAGGCGCCACTATCACCAACTGCCACTTGACTTTTTGTAACACTTAAATTTGGATCAACAGTTACATCAAATGTAACCGATGCTTTATTGAAAATACCGTTTAGCTTGGCACTTAATACGTCATCACTCGGTAACTCGGCTCCATTAACAGGAACAATCGTAACATTAACTTGTTTATCTGATAAATGCCATAGTGAGAAAACTCCTGCCACCGTTTGTTTTGGAGTTTTATTCTTTTTAGGCTGTATTGTAGCGTAAATATTTTGATATTCAAAGGTGTAATACCCACTTATCTTTACACTAATAATCCCATTGCCCAGGTTTTGGTAAGGTATATTTTCTCCATGTTCTGTTTTGATCACCAAATCATCTATAGATAGCGTATTGTCTGATATCGCTACTTTTGCCTTGATGATATCATCCTTTCCATTTCTTATGGCTTTGTTGATGATATTGTACGGATTTCCGTCTGCGTCTTTGATTTGTTTATAGTACTTGCCTAATTGTTGTTCCATTCCCTGAGGAATCCAATCAAACCCGTACATATACTCTGAAGCATCCATAAAGGTTACTTTAATCCCTTTTTCGGTAAGTTGTATGACATCTCCATTGCTATCAAGCCCAGCAGTATTTTCTGCATTGATAGCTCCTCCTTGTGCCAATTGCCCTCCTTGTCTAATATTACCTTCTGTATCTACATGAAATATATCCCTACTGCCATCTGCATTGGTATCCATAATGATCACATCATCACCCCCAGGATATTCAATTGGTGATCCACTTACAGGATGTGTAATAACAATGCTACCATCATCTGCTATACTGATATTATCGATAGTAATATCATAATCGAGATTGATATTCCGTAGATCATTATCCCCCTCAAAAGGATCGAGTACATCATTTATAGAAGTAAGTCCCCCCCAGTTTTTGTCATAATCTGTTTTTACGATACCTTCTATAAGTTGATAATCTGTATTGATTTTGATTCCTTCAAAACTCACCTTGATTCTAGTGTCGTTCAGGTAAGGAACCACGATATATCCCCAACCAGAGAAGATTCCTTTTCCGTCGGTGGTTTCTTCGACCACTGGTACTCCTCTATTTTCTTCTTCCTCTCTCTCTTTCTCTTCTTCTGTTCTTTCATCAATAAGATAGCGTACATTACCTGCAACAATTTCTTTGACGGTTACCGGAAAATCCCCTGCAGTAAATACTTCATTGGTGATGATACTGGTTAAGGGTTCTTGATTGGTAATCTCAATATCCGGAGGGCGAATTCCACAATTATAGCCGGCCGTATCACTATTTTCTATAGGCATAGTGAATTCATTAATCTGAGAATAAGCAAAGGGTCCATTTTCCATACACTGCCCTCCTACCCTAAATTCGTAAGTCACACCAGGTTCTAGGTTGTAGATCGTAGTATATTCATTCAGACTTTTTTCACTAAACCAGATATTGGTCTGGTTGGTATCGCCAGTATTCTTTTTTCGGTATTGAATATCATATGACAAATGATCCACACCCTCCCAATAGATTTTTTCTGTTGTTTTGTTGGTCGCTTCAGAAATGATGGTCCTGGGTTCTGCACAACTGCCTGTATGCGTAAAGTAATAAATCTCACTATATCCATCATTTTTAAAAACCGAGGTTTCACTAATACCATCACTTACAATTGCTCTCACGCGCCATCCATACCTTTTATCTGGCAATAATTGTGTTTCGGCCGGGCCGTATAATAAAGTCGTGGCAAAAGTAGTGGTTTGATATAGCGGTCGGCCTGCCAAAAATGCTGCTTGTGGATCCATTTGATTATCCCACAATTCTACTAAAGTGAACTCGTAGGATACGTTTGTCGCATTAAGGTGACGAGGAGTCCATTGAAATATAATATTTTGAGGTTCTCGCATCAATACTTGCTCTCCTCGAACGGGTAAGTTTAAAAACGGAGGATCATTAAGCACCAAATATACTGGCACACAACTCTTGCGAGAGATTTGTTGACCAGAAAGTGCATCATACACTTCAAAACAAAAACGATAGAGACCTTCTGGTAGGGGTGTACTATATTGCTGTGGGGCAATCCCTATAAGATTTTGTAAAGAAAAATAAGGTTGTAAATCCAGATTACTTAATCGTAATGGAACACCTCCATCCAAAAAAATAGGATTAGCGCCCATTACTATATCATTATTTTGAATAGACAACCCTGCATTGTTTTCTATTGATAATTTGAGTCGCACTTGCCTATTAGTTTCGGTAATATCGGTAAGCAACAGATTCAGAATTAGCTTTTCTGAACTAGCAGTACCATACTCTGAAAGCTTTAAACTATAGGGCGGTATCACTTGTGGAGTTGCTTGCACAGGAAAAACCTGGGCACTTATCCACAGCGGAAATAGAAATAAAACAATTAAAATATATGGTATATATGGTTTCATCTGTCTACGCATATTTTTGTGTGAATTCATTATTGAATAGCCTCTTTTTGTATTTTTATATCTACCAGGATGTAAGAATTTTGTCCATCCTGCACAAAATCTTTTATTTTAATGGCCCCTTTGTTTCCCTCCTGAGTCTGAAAAAGAACAATTCTTGGCACCGTTTCTCTATCAAAATTTTGTAAACCCCCTGGGGTTTCTTCTATGCTTAAATTCTTTAAAAGCACATCGTTCTGCATGGCGTCAAACTCTTGAGTTGTAAGTGAGGCAGAACAGTTACACAACTCTTGGGAATTAATAAAAATCGTATTCTTCGCTTCTTGTAAAGGCGCAAAAGTAGTTTCTGATAGTTGATCAGGACTCACAAACTTGTTGCGTATAAACGTTTGATTTAAACCAAAAAACACCAAATCAATATTTTTTTCGATTTCGTTAGTTACCTCAGTATTTGTATACACCTGGCGTGTTGAAATACTAAAGAAACTCCCAACAGTGTTGGCGCTGTGAGCTGTATTAATCCCTAATTTGATATCGGTAAAAGTTCTAAGATTTGTATTTGCAAAGACTTCAATGTTTTTTTCGATTGTTTTTACATCCTTACCATTAGATGCTTTCAAAGTAATTGTTTGCATTCCTGGCTCTGTAAATAGTACTTCGGGATTTTCTTCTGTTGAAATTGAGAGATTTGCTCGCGTAAAGCTCCATTCATAAGAAGTTGCACTTATAGCATTATTTTGAAATTGCACACGAACGGGCACTTGGTAATCATCATCTTCAAAAGCAGGTTGAAATTCGAAATCTGAAACCAAAAGAGGTGCAACAGTAACTGTCTTCTGAAGTTCATATGTTTCTCTTCCATTACTAACCTCCAAAGTGATTTGGTGATCACCCGGTTCTGTAAATAGTACTTCTCCAGGATTTCTATCTATAGAATTAGACGGAGTTCCTTCTTCAAATGTCCAGACATAACTGTTGGTTCCAGAGGAGTTATTTTGAAATGTATACACGGCCGGAGAAAAATTATCAATCAGATTCGTGATTTCGAAATCTACCACCACAGGATCATCTATTTGAATTTCTAAAATCTTACTATCTCGAGAGCCATCTTGGTTAGTTCCTATGAGTTCTATTTCATACGTTCCTTTTGCATTATATGTTATAACTCCAGGATTGCGATTTACTGATCTCGAAGGTGAACCGCCTTCAAATCTCCATTCATAATCTTCGGCACCTTCTGTTCTATTAAAAAACACGATCTGCACGGGAATAGAAAAATCCTCATTGAATACATCAAAGTTGAAATCGACAACAACGGGTACGGCCTCTTCTTTGACGCACCCAAAAAGACAAAATAGAACAGTGATATTTGCTATTCTTTTTATTTGAATTTTTATCATTTCAATCATCGTTATAAATACATTATATTTCTTAGTTTACTCAACTATAAGTTTACGTGTTTCTGATCCATTTGGAGTTTCTAGCAACATCAAATACATCCCCGTAGGCATTGACATAGCATAGTCTAACAAAAACTCTTTATTGTTTTTCTCTATGCGTTCATGCATTGTTGCACCGGTAATAAGGTTTATAATCTTTACAGTGATATTAGCATCTTCAGTTAAGCTAATTTTTGTCTTGAAAGTACCAACACTCGGGTTGGGGTACAAAATGAATTCTTCTATAAACTTCTTCTGAGAAGTATCTGTTTGAGGGGATTCTATTGCAGGCTGAACCAAAATAGTCTTTGTGAAGTCCTGATAACAATCTCCTTGATATGATCTTAAATTAATCTCGTACGCTCCTGCTTCTTCAAACTTTAGTATTAATTCTTCACTGTCTTCAGAAATCATTTCAACATCATCAGGAATAGTCCAATCTACTGTTTCTCCCATTGGGTTACTTACATTGATAAGTACTACATCCTCGTTGGTATATGCCTGGGTAGTAATCAGGAAATCAGAATCTATAGGTTTGTCAAATGCTTCTACCTTAATTTCTCCCAATCCAACACATCCTAATCCTGTGGTTATCGTGGCTGTATATGTACCTGTTTTGGTAAGTGTAACCGTAGCATCCGTACTTGTAAAGCCATTATCACTAGCCCAGGAATAAATTGCATCGGGATCATCAATACCTATATCAAGAGTTAGGGATTGCTCTCCACAAAGGGAGCGTTTTTGTATTAGATCAACCACGACAGGGTCAGGATCTATCAATGTTTCTTCATGAAAAGCTTTACAACCACTTGCATCGGTAACTTCTAAACGATAAATACCAGCTGGTACTTCTTGTAATTGTGGTGACGTACCACCCGTATTCCAGCGATACTTGTAGGGAGGAACACCTCCGCTTACATTCACAGTAATCTGTCCGTCATTTCCTTCATAACAGGTTGGTGAAGTAACATAACCCGGATTGATAGTAATGCTATTTGCTTGTTCAATGGTAATTGTCCCTTGTATCTGGCAATTATTGGTATCGGTTACAAATACAACATATACTCCTGCAATTAGGTTTTCTATAGATGCAGTTGTATCTCCATTACTCCATTCATAGCTATACGGAGGCACACCACCAGTTACTTGTACCGATGCAATTGCATCGTTGCCAGTTGCGCAAGTGACCGTGGTGTTTGCAAATTCCAGTGCCAAAACCTCGGGTTGTGCTACGTATGTTATTTCTGGAAGCGCTTCTGCCAGTTCATAACTACGAGAATTATCGGCATTTTGTATGGCAACATAGTTTCCTATGGTAATACCGTTCTTATCGGTCACATTTAACGAATAATTGGTTGCTGTATCCAAAAAATCAATGCGATTTGTATTTGCAGAAATGTTCTGCCAGTTGCCATTAGGTAACTGCATTTTCCATTCGTAAAAATAAGGGACTAAATTTCCTTCACTATCTACGGGAACTGCTGAACCATACTCTGGGTTTTCTATATCAAAAGGAACTCCACCTGTTACAGTCGCTACCAAAACGCCATCCTGAAACTGATCAGGAACCCCATCAAAATTGGTATCGATATTATCGCTATATGGGTTATTTGCATTACAAGAAATTGGAGTTACATCTATTGTTATTGCTATGGCCAAAGGCTCAGAAAGTGTGACCGTTTCGCTAATCATTGTGCACCCTTCTTTAGTAGTTGCATTATCATAATTAGTATCTCTTGCAGTAAGGGTATACTGTCCTTTTCCGACACTATGCAAAGTGGCTAAATATCCTTGACCTTCATTATACATTGCAGATGTTGTTGTAACTAGGGTATTATTTTCATCTCTCCATTCAAGGTCATAAGAATTGTCATCGTTTGGTGTACCCCCTTGTATCGTGGCTATGATCCTTCCATCTTCAAAACCAAAAGCTGTAGGGGGATTCAGTATTTCTGTGGTTATGGTTAATGGAGCTGTTGGTTGCGTTATGGTTACTACTTTTTCAATGATATCACCTAGTTCAATCTTATCTTCTACCAAAGTTTGTATTCGTGCTACACAACCATTACGATCTCTTAGTTTGATGGTATAGGTATCCGGCAATAGATTTGTAATGCGATGGCTCGTTACAGACGAAAAAGCGATCCAATCATCTTCATTATACGCTTCACCACTTTTTTTGATTAGATATTCATAATCCCCTACACCACCAGTTGCATCAAGGGTTATTGCTCCGTCTTGACCTCCGTTACACCAAACATTAACAGCGCTATCTACTGGTTCGCCCACAAAAGCTACAGGTGTTGGATTACCAATTTGAAAAGTCGCCGAATGATAACTTGCTCCTGTATAATATGCCTCTCCATTGCTATTGACTCCAATCATATTAATTACAAAGTCTGGACTGCTGTGCTTAAGGCTATCGATCGTTATTTCATTTTGTTCATTAAAAGCATATACATTGTCCTTATTTTTCACAACACCCTCCCCTTCTTCTGCCAAAGGATCCGATACTATAAAACCGAATACATCTCCTTCTATGAGAGGCCTATCAAAAGTTACGGTAACACTACCATCCTCTTCACCGTCATAACAACTCACTGGCATGGTAGCAACATCTACAATACGCGGTGCTGACCTTCTAATTTTATAGCTTACCACATTCTGACTACTCTCGTCATCACAAGATAATGTTCTAAATACAATTTCTTTGCCGATCACAGATTCGTCGAAGTGATCCGGGTAATCTGCTAGTATAATATCACGACTAGGAGCTGATGCTCCTGGTAAATCATTCCATACCACAGGAGTAGTTTCTTCTAAAAAACTATATTGCCAGTCGTATACACTATTATTAAAACCTTCTGAAGCGCTTAGGGTAAATTCATCTTCATACCCTATCAAATCTGATTCTAAGGTTCTAGTGATTTTGGGTAAAGGCTTGATTTTCCAATTAAAACGAAGTTTTTGACGAACTTCATATGAACCAAAAAAATCATTATTATCACTTTGCTTTTCGTTAAAAAAACCACTATCGCAGGGATCTATATTTGGTTTTATAGGATAAGTTTTTTTAACTCTTCCGCCTAGATCCCCACTTACACATTTTTTTCCTAATAATAAATTAACTTTATCTTTACCATACATAAATACATCTATCCGTTCTACAACACCTTCTAATACATATTTTGTATCACGATTACTTCCAATGGTGAAATTTCCTTTTTTATACTTTATAAATGTTTTAGAAGTGCCATCGCTAAAATGAGCCGTTAGTATGACATCTTCTTTACACCTACCATCGTCAAAATCAGCATCATAATACCAATTACTAATATCAATCTTAGTCAACTGCCCATATTCTACAACATTTCTACCCACTACCGTAAAATCTGTATCGGTATCGTCGCAACTCTCAATTCTAAAAAACACTTGTTGATCAATAACAGATCGATCTAAAAAATCGATTAATCGAATACGCAATCGACGACTTGGGGGTCTTGGAACATTAATCCACTGACCTGTATAACCTATGCGGTATTGCCATTGATAATTGCCGCGAGGTCGAAAAAAACGTCCTCTTTTAGGTGAAAGTGTAAAAAATTCTTCATATCCTAGATTTTCGTTACTCATGTTATAAGCCGTTCTTAAGTCAATTCCAGGTTTTGTAGTCACTTGATAATCAAAGGAAAAATCTACACTGACCTCATCTTCAAATGAATAACTATTACCTGTAGCGTTAATTTCGCAAGTGTTTGAGTCAATCGGTATTTCGTATGTTTCGTTAACTTCCTGCGATTCACCATAAATAGCTAAACATCCAAAAGCATTACTACTCCTGCTATCTTTTGCATATACGGCTATCACAAGCTTACTCACCTTTCCTGATACCACATACGTCCGATCTGCTGCAGTAGTCCTGCCATCACGATAATCAATAAAAGTTCTTGGAGCTTGTCCTCCTGTAAAATGGGCAGTTACCCTAAACCGTTCACTACATTTCCTATCTTTAAATATGGAGTTGTATTGGTAGTTACTTATGTTAATAACCGTTTCTTGGGCAAATAAGGCGCAAGAACATAGTATAAAAATCAACGAGACTAAAACTTTACTATATCTTTCCATAATCTAATACGTTATTTCTTTGGTAATCAAATTAGAATGACTCCCATTTGTCGTCATTGCTTTTATTTGATATACATATATATTATTGGGGGATACCGATTGATCTTCTACAGCGTAAATAGTTCCCGAAAGCTGTCTCCATAACACCGGCTTTTCTTCTTTTTTTGATTTATAAATCAATATCTCAACAACCTCCTCTGGCATTTTTCTCCAATTCAGTATTATTTTATTGGCGTTTCTATCTGCAACCGCTGTAAATCCTTTGATAAGGTTCTCTTGTAGTACCGAATTTTGAGTTACCACCGTAATAGGAGTTGAGGGTTCAGACATTAATTTGTTCTTATCTTGCGCAAAAATCGCATAGCGGTATTTGAGTTTTGGCTGTACTTTTTTATCCACAAAAGAGGTTACTGTATCTGTTTTAAAAAGTAATATCCATCCTTTTTCGGGTGTCGCAGTGTTTTGCCTATACAATTGGTGCGTATCTATATCCTCACTGGTACTATTAATCCATTTTAGAAAAACGCCATCTTTTCTGGTTTTATAATCCAAAAATATAGGTGACGAAGGGGCTACTACATCAGGTTTTGCGAGCTTCACTTTTTCTGAATAATCCGACATATTGTGACGCTTATCAACTGCAACTACTTGGTAAAAGACTTCTCGATTTAGTGAATTGATTTGTACCGTATCGTTAAATGCATTTTTTTGCACAGGAGCAGTGGTTATTTGAGATACTTCTTCTTTTTCGAGATTACCTCTAAAAACGCGGTACCCCAGCATATCATTTTCTGCATTAGCTTGCCATTGGAGTGTTACAATACCCAAGGTGTCTATAACGCCTACTATTCCAACAGGAGCCGCCGGAGGTATTGAATCGACCGTTTGAACAAAAGTAGCCAGGGATTTACTTTTTTGTTCGTTTTTCCCAATGGCTGTGATGGTAAAGTAATTAGAAGCTGAAAGCGCATCATACGAAGTTTTACGAGAACTGGGTGGTAAATCGCTTTTTACGACCTTATATGGCCCATCTTGTTTTGGAGCCCAGTTTAATTCGAATCCTTTGATTTGTTTTTCGGCTTCTTTTAAAAACTCCCATTCTAATATAACTCCACCAGAAGATTCTAGTGTATGATTTATGATCTGAGGATGTGCCTTTAATTTTTTGATTCCTCTTGCTTCAATGATTTCAGAAGGTGGACTTTCTTCTCCAAAAGGCGAAATCCCCTTAACCCGATAATAGTAGGATTTGTCATTTTGAGATAAAGTATCCACATACCGCATTCTTTTAGCCGCAGATTTTGATGCACCATTAAAATTGACTACAGGTTTATCACCCAATCGGATAAAATCAGTACCATTTTCTGATTTTTCTACAAAATAGGTTGTATATAAGGAACTGAACATTTCGTAATCCCAGGTAAGTATTACAATCTTATCGTCTGGTACAGCAATCAGATCAATCGGCGCGGGTAATGCTTTTGCCTTTGTAGATTTAATCACTACAGTTCCAGGCCCTACTTTCAATAATTCTTCCGGTATTGCGGTTGTCACCTTGTATAAATATTCTTCTTCTGATTTTATGGTGTTATCCTCATACCCCAAGGCAGCCATTTTTGCTGCTTCAAAACTCATATCTGCGGCAAATAGTCCAAAAGAAAAACGCTGTTCTATCGCTTTAGATTTATTTACAATTTGTGCTATTGCTCCCGCTTCTTGCATACCCTCTACCTCAAAAGTATCTCCATATAACGCTTGTGCCAAAATAGCGGCATAATCATCACGGTCTACGATACCTTCCCATGCTTCTAAAGGTTTTGGCAACATCGGTGTAGGTGTCAATAATTGTCTTTCTGGAGTTGGTAGCAATACTCCGCCACGTGCTATTGTATAACGCTCAATACTATAGCCATAGGTATTTGCCTTTAACCAACCAGAAGGTGTGGTTACTCCCCACCTCAATAGTATTTTGTTATCGTGCGCCTTGGCTATAACTTTTACTTCTGGTACTATCGTAGTCTCTTGAGCTACTAGTGCAGAGGAAACACCACAGAGCATAACCACGACTAAACCTAGCTGAGAAAGTATGCGAACTATTTTTTCTTTTTTTAACAAAATCTTTCTTTTTCTGTGTGTGATTCTACTTAAAATTTCATTGGATTCTTGAACTGATAATTTGCCGAAGTTCCTGGAATGCCTCCCGGCAAATTGTAGTGTAACTTTATCGTATACTTTCCATAAGACATTAATTTGAAAGTAGTTTCTATAATACTTAACTCTGGTGCATCAGGAGCGATAAGAGCACTCACAAAATCGTTGATTACCCGAGTTCTGATATCCATATAATCTGCATGATAGGTCTTAGGTAGATTATAGCGATACGGAAATTGCGTAGCTACAAAGCTCAAATTGGTACGATTTTCTAAACTGGTGATATAATTACTAAAAATTGGTAAAGCTCTTTTGGGTCTGAACCCTAATAGTGTCGTATTTCGACTGGTGCTATATTTTGTTCCCAATGCATATTTTTGATAAATTATGGGGTCAATATCGGTTGTGAAATAAGCATCTTTTAAATCAGATTCTGCCAAAATAAGTGCTTGATTTTCGGTATATGCGGACCCCTGTAATTCTGCTAAATCAAAACCTTCATCACTTTTGACCTTAGAGGATAAATACATAACTTCTGAAGCGTTACCAATGATACCCCAATTGTTCTCCTGGGTATCAATATTCTTGACTTTTGCAGCAAAAGTTTTGTAGTTACTAGTATTAAAATTATACGCTAGTCGCTCTATTGTCCCTTCTTTTACAACATCTTGCGCCGTATTCTTCTTAATTCTCACAACATTCTCTTCTCCGTAGTCTTGTTCTGCGATTTCAGTTTCTGCATCAGCTGTTTGTTCTGAAGCTTTGGTAAAGCTGGCAAGTGTCATCTTATATGATGAGGATTTTGCTATGTCCGGAATTTGGTAATACAATTTATTTTCTGCCGCATTGTAAGTAGGAGCAGCTTCTTGTTCCTCAAAGTTTTTGCCAATATATTTTACCACACTCTGCCACTGTGCATTATCAAAAAGGTAATCTTGTCCTTGTTTCAGTTTGATGTATCCTGTTTTGTATTCATCTTTATAAAAATACTGCTGATTAACCACTGGATATGCATATTGAATATTCTGCAGCGGAATATGATCTGGTGCTATACCTGTAGTGAAATTTCGTTCTTCTGTTTCTAATGCTTTTTGACCATCTTCTAAAATAGTTTTGAACACTCCTCCTACTTTTTCTTGAAAACTTACCGATACTACAGCTTTCAATTTGGTGGCGGGTGGTAAAATATCTTCTGGGATAAAAGTAACCCGACTATTTCCTGAGGCCCATTCTAATGTTCCTTTGATCTCTTCTTCGGCTTCATTGGTTACTGTAAACTTTTCTAATACTACTTTGTATGTGTTATCACCGCTATCTTCAGGAATTATGATTGGTTGGTTTACTTTTAAAGAAAAAGTAGCCTGTGGTGCGGCAAATACATCTACGCCAGTATCATTATCTTCAGGAGTCACATCAGCAATCATCTTGATTCCGTTAAGAGGACCTTCATTTTCGAATTCACACTCCTTACCAAGGGTCACACGAAGTCTAAAACGTCCGCTGATCCATCCATTAAGAATGGAATATTTTCCAGTCATATAGCCCCGCATCCAAAAAGGGTTAGGTAATTTGGCTTGCATCAATACAGCGGCACCCCCTTTGAAAATAGAGACCTTTTTCTTTTTAAAAAATAACTTAATCTTGATCCCGATCTCACCCTCCATATAAGCATAAGCCTGACCGTTGGTGTACCAGCCATGAATTCCTACTTCGTCTCCTGTATTGACACAGCGTGCATCTCCATAATTTTTCATCATCAAATCAAATCCAACACCCGCCCTAAGTCTCGCATATAGCATCAGAAATCGCACCTCCTTGGTATCAAAACTCAAGTCTGCTCCAAACGCAAAGCCACGACCCGTACCTAATGCATTCTCATCTCGCATATAATCCAAAGTTGTTGCATCGACTCCCATAATATCAGCTACATCAGCAGGCGGCGGCGGACTGCCTAGTATTTTGGTCCCCGTCATAAAATACCCATCAAACTTTACAAAAGCAGGTCCTACGCCCAATTTGAGTCCAACTCTATTATCGGGAATTCCTATATAGATAAACCAATCATCTTTTCCTACAAACATCTCGCCCCAGCCGGCTCTACCTTTATCTCCTACCCCTGTAAGAAAGCCTCCTGGTGTATCAACAAATACATTGAGTTGGGCATGAAAAGTATCATTGACAAAATCAAAATCCATCCCCAAATATGCTGTTACATGACCTTTACCACCTACTATTTCTGTTTTATAGTCTTCTTTGGCCTTGTCCAACCAGACCTTACCTCCATTACTATCTGCAACTTGATTCATTAGATCTGTATCAGCTAGCTCTGCTAGTTTATTCCTCAATTTTGCTTCGGGATTCATCATCTCAAAAGCTTCAAAAAACTGCGCTTCACCGTATAATCCCATTCTGCGAACACCGCCACTAGAACTAAACTCTATTTCATATCCAGCACCAAAATTGACCACTCTATCACTTCCCACTTCACCAAAGACCATCGTCTTAACGCCTAATCGAGTTTTTTTGTTGGGTTCATAAGACAGACCAGAGGGTGAAAATACCTCTACATTACCTGGTTTTCTTGTCATTTTATAATAAGCACCGCCTGCTACTCCCGTAATCGTCATTGGGCCAACAGGAATTTTGAATCCCTCGACTGCTGCATCTACATACCAATATCTGAAGTCTTTTTTACCAAAAACTGCCTTAGACTCGATACCTTTTAATGGTCCAAATGAAGAATCAATAGTACCCGCAAACCCTTTTCCATAAACTGAATCATTTTCTCGAAGGAATAATTCGCCATAAAAGTCTACCACACCGATATTAACATCCAAAATCATTTCAGAAACGTCTATGCCATCATATTTCCATTTTTGTTTTCCTTCTGAAGCATCATTTTTACCTTTGATCTCCAGACGTGCATCTGCACTAAAGCCTTTATCTTCTTTACTCATCAGATTGACTTTAAGATTAAAGTCTAATTGCATTTTGGTATCGTTTACGCTAAAATCGATATCTCTTATTGATACGGGGAAACCGGCTAGTTCTACGGTATCTTCATAGCCAAAGCGATCTACAGAAATCAAAGGGGACTCTGTTTGTAATACCAAACGCTCAAATGAAATTCCTTTGAACTCTACAGTTTTTTTATTATTTTCATCATCAAGCACATTGTTACCTTCTGCATCTACAACATCTTTGCCTTCGTTTTCTAAGGATTTTTTTTGATTGGCAGAAATAGCCATTCTTCCGTTTAGAATCGCTTTGGGTCTAAAACTGCCATCAACTACATTGAGCTCTATGGCAGAGTTGTCTTGTAATTGTGCTTTCGCCTTAAACACATCAAATTCTATAGTTTTTCCGGTCTCAACAGACATCATAAATTCTTCTTCAGAGATCAGTCCCTTGTATCTGAGTCCTGGTTTATTTTCTTCTTCTTGACCTTCTTCTCCTTCAACATTTTCTTCTTGATTCTGCATCTGGCTTGCTAGCTCATCAGAAATTGGTAGCACAATCTGTCCTTCAAAACCAGCTCCTACCAAGTTATTGGCAGCTAGGTCTATGGTCATTTTTTCTACAGAATACGCCCATCCGTTGGTCTCAGAAGTAATCCCCTTATCGATCCTAATTATATTATTGACAGAAAAACTTCCAGATACTCCATGACTATCTAGTATCATATTTTCAGCCTCAAAAGAGACGCGTTCTCCCCCTTTTTTTGCTTTACTTTTAAATGGTTTTGGAAGTCCTATTTCCAGAGAGGATATGTATACCCCTTGCCAAGTCCTTTCGTCTCCATGCAACCAGCCATTTTCTTGATAAATACTAGGAAAACTTACTCCTTCTGTACGTAGCGTACTAAAATCAAAAACTGCATTATTCACTTCAAATGTAAATAGCTCTTCCTGACCTTTGATTACAAAAGGTGTAAGACCGATCTCGACGATCATATCACCCCAATCAGACCCTACTGCCTTAAATTCTCCTCGTACTCTATTGGGTATTTGTATAGGGTTTTTAAGAGCTCCCGTATACTCGATTGTTGGTCTACTATCTAATTCTCCATTCTCTTTCAATGGAAGTACAACATTCCTAGAAAATTGTACTTCACCTTGAATTTGCATTTCTTCGAACCCTTCACAAGTGATTTTTACATAAGTCTTGTTTTGGACATCTGCCGTATCGTAATCAAAACCTCCTTTTAACAATAAAAGTGATGTACCACCGCCAAATGGAATAAATATATCTCCCAACAGTACCAAATCACCCCCATCGATAATACCTCCTTGATGGGAAAGCTTGATATTACTTGCCCCAAAAAATAATTCTACAGGTAATCCTTCTTCGTCAGTCTGAGGAAGGATAAGTTTCGCAAAGACCAATAGCTCAGTATAATCTTTGGTAAAACTAGCTTTCATAAAACCTAGTTGATACTCGACTTCATTGATTTTGTGTTTAACCCCAACAGGCAAAACCTGAATATCCTCATTAGAAAAAGAGGAAATCCATTTTCCTGTACTGTCAATCTCCTTAAAACCTCTTTCAGCCTGTGATCTCGCATCAACAACACTTTCTGGCATTTGAGGAAATTCTTTGGCTATATTATCGAAAGTAAATTCTGGACTACTTATACTATTTATGTTGCTCTTTAAAGGAAATTTTTTATCAAGTTCTGGAAAATGAAAAGATTGTAAAACCAATCCCTCCTCACTCGAAATTTTGGTGCTATTGGATTTTTTAATTACTAATGAATCCCCTTCTGAACAATAAAGAGCTAAAGGCAGAATTAAAGTTACAATTATGAGTAATTTCATTTTCATGGGACAATTACGATTTATGTGACAAAAGAAAACCTGAAACCACTCCATAGACTTCTGTGAGTAGACAAAGCAACTCTGAAAAGACGTTGGTTCGGTTTTTCGAGTTTTAAAAGTTGGAAATTAAAAAAGAATGTTAAGAAAAGAGTGTCAGATTATAATTTGGCACTTCTAGTTATGAATTAAACCACGGTTTCTATGCTTAAAACGAGTTTTTACAAAGCAGAGACCCAATTTTCATGCGATTTTAGTTATAGTAGAAATTAAAGAATCATCTACATCCACTATTACTTATTTATGTAAAATATGGAATTACCAATATCTTTTTGACGCATTTTTATGCTTACCACCCACTAAAAGGAAAGGAAGTATGTTTATACCCCTGCTACTTTTGTGTGTTTTATCATTAAAATCCTTTCTAAGGCATCAAATAAGCCGTTTAGAATATAGTTATATGTCTGAGATAATATACTATTAGTCACAAAAAGCATGGCTTAGATTATTGATTTTCTAAACAATCTTACTCCTTTTAGGGCTTGTGGAATCGGTTACCGTTGTTCTGCTTCGTTTTTATTTGTAGAAGTGGTTTTCATAGCAACAAAACTTTCAGAGGCAAATAAAGCACTTATAGATTTACAATCTGGGAAAAAAGATATTTCTGCAAATCAGATTAAAAAAAGGCTATATGCGCCATCTAAATCCATAAGCTTTTTTGAGGCCGCAGAAGAATTTTTGAATGAACTGGAAACCAATAAAAAATTAGCTCGCCATATCAGCTGTCATCAATGACTTTTTAGGGCTTAAAAGCACACCTTCTTCGGGCATACAATAGGCACATCTTAAATTGAATTTTTCGATTAATGAAATGCGCAGGTAATTATGGTGTCTTCCATAGCTATCGTTCAGTATAGTGGTTTTAGCTTTCATCCGTACGTGTCTCCTTTCGAAATTGAAAAAATGTGAAGCAAATGTGGTGAGACGGCATCTAGTGATTCTTTGACTCTTTTTGGATGACTCTTGTAATTCCAGAATAAGCGCTTTATCCTAAGTGTAATGCCTACTGATTTCTATTACATCAGAAATCCGTCTATCAAACCTAGATATTATGGCTTCTGCTATACAATCCCTTTGTTACGACTTGTTATGAATTAAGTTCAATTTAAATACGACCGAAGCATCCATGCCATCTTCTCATGGTCTACCAGCAAAGATGTTAAAAAATCGCCTGTACCCACATCGTTATATTCTTCTTCACATTTGACGATATCTTCGCGAAGTTCCCGAATCAAGGTTTCATGGTCATTCACCAATTGTTCAATCATTTCATCGGCTTTGAGGTTGCCCTGCGTATGTTCTTTTAAGCGGGTAAGTTTAGCGAACTCTTCCAGACTGCCCGATGCCAAAAACCCAAGGCTTCTTATGCGTTCGGCCACATCATCTATCTTTACTTCCAGATCACCATAATGCTCTTCAAACATTTCGTGCAAAGATTTAAATTGCATTCCGGTTACATTCCAGTGGAATTTTCGCGTTTTGGTGTAGAGCACAAATTCATCTGCAAGCACATTGTTAAGGACATCTGTGGAAGATTGGCGTCGATTTTTATCTAATCCTGTTTCTATTTTTTTCATAAGCTTATTTCTATTATCCTTTAATGGTTTTACGGAACCTATGATGATCAAAATAACTATTCTACTATGTGATTAATACTTATTTTAATCGAGTCGGTTTCATTTTTTCTAAATTATTTTTCGTTAAGTACTCTTTCGGTAGTGTTGTGGTTTTTATCTTGTGTTTGCTTTTTTAAAATCGATAGAATTTCTGCAACGATTGCTAATGCTATTTCCTCTGGTGTTTCGGCACCTAGGTTCAACCCCGCAGGGCTATGGATGAGCTCTAAAAATTCAGGTTCAACTTCTGGGCAAGCGTCAAAAATCTGATTTTCTAACTGCGCTTTTCGTTTAGAAGACCCTAAAACCCCAATGTAGTTTTTTTCAAAAGGCATTAGCTTTAAGAGGTATTGAACATCTAGCGCAAAATTGTGTGTCATCAAAACGGTTACAGTCCTATCATCTATAAAACTAAAATCAATGGTTTCTGGGGTTTCATTGAGAATGGTATTCGCTTTTGGAAAATCATTTTTATCTTTTGGATTTTTTAAGGAAGCGACAATAGTTACTTGCCAACCTAAAAATGAGGCTGCCTCGCAAAGTTTTTGGGCATCGTGTTCTGCTCCTACGATAACCAATTGTGTATCGGGATGAATATGCTGCGTAAATACCTGTTCTACATCTGAAATAGCAGTTGTTATGTTAGGATTTGTAGAGAACTTTACTTCTGCGAAAGCAAACACAGAACCAAAATCTCCGCTAATATCCTGTGTTGGTTTATAGATGGAATGGATTTCAAAGGACTGTCTAGAGTTCAAGGCATTCTCAATAATTTTTCGATGTACTTCTTTTAGTTGAAAAGGTTCTATAAGAATATATAGAAACCCTTCGCAGCCCAAACGATATCTCCCGTCATAAGAAATTACCCGTGCTGTGCCCGTTTTAAAAACTGTTTTAGCAGCATTGAAAATGTCTTTTTCTACACAGCCGCCACTTAACGCTCCTTGCATGGCACCATTTTGACCCAAAAGCATTCGTACCCCAGGTTTTCTATAGGAAGAACCGTGCAATCCTACCAAGGATGCCATCACCGTAGGTACACCAACATGTTGGCAACGGTCGTAAAAGGCTATCATTCGTTGTAGTTCAAATACTTTCATTCTTCTTTATTTATTTATAATTCGGCCAGCATAAGTGATGCTAAAAAATACAATATGTTGCCATTGCAAACTGGAAACTCTGCTATCTCGATAACGATTTAAATAGATAGCCGATAGGCTTGTGAATGGTGTTAATTTATATTTCATCCCTGCAAGGATTCTATTTTCAGTAGAAAACCCAGCCTGTTGTGTAGGGAACCACTCGTTCATTAAAAATACCTGCCATTTGTCATGTATCTGAGGTGCGATTCCTACACGTATTCTGGTTCTATAATTCAAAAGAACCTTTTGTTGTATGGTCAAATCCTCCAGATAGATCTGCTCTGCCGTTAGTCGTACCAAAGGATTTAGTTTGTTTTTAGAAAATACTTTCTGCCATTTTAATTGCAGTGCATTCCCAGAAAGACCATCGGGCAAACTGATATAATTTTCATGAAGCGAAAGTGTTCCAAGTTTATCAAATGCGTATCCAATTTCCAGAGCAGGTATAAAACCGCCGTAACTCGACGAATTATCGTCAAAGATGAGTATGAAGCTAGGTTTAGCAAACCATTTTGAGGTGCCTAATGCAAATTGTGCTTCTGTATGAAGAAAGAGCGACACATCATCATCATCATCGGGAACAATATCTACCTGACCAGATGCTTGCCATGTTCCTAAAACGACTATACATACAAACCAAATAGATATCTTAAGTCTCTGATACAAGGTTATTTTACGTTTTAAATTAACCCTGTAATTTCACTGAATGCTCTCGTTACCACACGAGGTATCAGCTCTATTTTAAAGGAATTTCCACCATATCCTTTGGCATTTTCAACTACTTTTTCTCCAATCTTTTTAAAAAGTGCTTTAGAGGGTGCTTGACCAATAAACATTTTTTCGGCTTCTTTGTCTCTCCATGGTTTTGGTGCTATGCTGCCAAAGGCCATGCGTGCATCGGTTATTACACCAGCTTCCATCGTAACGGCAGCAGCAACAGAAACCAATGCAAAAGCATACGAGTGTCTATCTCTGACCTTAAGATATGTAGAGTGTTTTGCAAACTTTTTGGATGATGCTGGTAAATTAATCGAAGTAATGAGTTGCCCAGGTTTTAATACATTGTCAATCTCAGGGGTATCTCCTGGTAAAGCATGAAATTCTTCAATAGGAATCACTATTTCACTGCCGTCTATATCCATTATATTCACCTTTGCCTCTAATGCCGTCAATGACGCGCACATGTCTGATGGGAAGGAAGCGATACAGTTTTCGGAAGTCCCAAGGATGGAAAGAATGCGATTGTGACCTTTAATGGCCGAACATCCGCTACCGGGTTCTCTCTTATTGCAGGGAAACTCTTGCGACATATAGTACGGACATCTAGTCCTTTGCATTAAATTTCCGCCATTGGTCGCTTTGTTACGCAATTGGTCTGTAGCACCCAACAAAATAGCTTCAGAAACAATAGGGTAGTTCTTTTTTACCGCTTTATGGTCTGCCGTATCGCTATTGCTTACCAGCGCACCTAAGCGTAATCCACCTTGGTGTTCTTCTATTTTATGGTAGGGCAGTTTATTGATATCGATTAAGACATCAGGATGAAAAACATCCCTACGTATTCTATCGACCAAATTAGTGCCTCCGGCAATAAACTGTGCCTTTTCTACTTCAGTATGTTTTGCTATTGCGCTAGCTGCGTCTTCTGTTCGTATATATTTAAATGGATGCATCGTTTATTTTTTAAGATTTTTGTCTTTGTAATAATTCCTTGGGCACCTTACCGTCCCTGGCGGCTTCAACGGCAGCTACGATACCTTTGTACGCACCGCATCTGCAAATATTACCACTCATCCACTCCTGAATTTCCTCTGTGGTCGCGGCATGGTTTTCTTTAAGTACCATCACAGCAGACATAATTTGACCAGAGGTACAGTACCCACATTGAAAGCCATCGTGCATCATAAAAGCACCTTGTACAGGATGAAATTCATTTTCAGTACCCAAGCCTTCAATCGTAGTGACCTCTAGACCGTCTGTTTGAATGGCCAGCGTAAGGCAGGAATTAACCCGCATGCCATCCAGGTGCACCGTACACGCACCGCAAGCTCCCTGGTTGCAGCCAATTTTAGTACCTGTAAGCCCTAATTGCTCACGAAGCAGGTCGGCCAAGCTGGTTCTTGGGTCAATCTTCATGCGCATGGCCTGCCCGTTTATGATGGGTTCTATTTCTAAATATTCCTCAAAATTCAAGGGCTTTTCTTCTGAGCTACATCCTAAGGTTACATAGGGTGCCAGTGCCAAGCCAGCTGCGGCGAGTGTTGACCGAGCAATAAAAGTACGCCTGCTTAAACCGGCTTTTTCTGAGGAAATCTCCTCGGGCCATACCTCTTTATCTGATTTGTTTTTTTTCATTTTTTAATAAGTTTTGTGATTATTGCCCCTCGTATTTTTCTCTGATTAATGTGTTGTAAAACTCCCTGAACTTAAAAAGCTTACCATCTTTAAATTGAAAAAGCACACAGTAATCGTTGGTGTATTTTTCGTTTTTATTATTTTCCAGATAGCCTTTGAACTCCATAAATAGATGCTCACCATCTGTCATCAACAAAGCAGGTTGGGATTCAAACTTTTCTGGTGTTTTCCTTTTAAAGGCATCTTCAAAATAATCTACTATATTATCCCTGCCTTCTAAGCTCCACGCACCTTTGGGTGAAAATGGAAATTCTAAAGTACCATCTGGGTGCCAAATATCCCTAACAGCATTGACATCACCTGCTACCAAAATGTCTAAAAACCGATTGGCCTCTTTTTCCAAATTTTTCATATTACAGAAGCTTATCTAAGGTTATAGGCAGGTTTCTAATGCGTTTTCCGGTAGCATTATAGATGGCGTTGGCAATTGCTGCGGAAACTCCAATAGCACTAAGTTCGCCAATACCTCTTCCACCATGCGAGCTAAATTTATAATCAGGCATGTTCAAGAACTCTATAGTTAAATCATTGATATCAGCATTAACCGGAACGTGATATTCGGCCAGGTCTGCATTGATAATTCTGCCTGTATCGTGGTCGAACTCCGTAGCCTCTAACAATGCCATACTGTAACCAAATATTATCCCTCCATACATTTGACTGTTTGCTAGCTTGGGATTAATAATGGTACCAGCATCAAATACACCCACAATTCTTGGGATGGTAATGACTCCTAAATCAGGGTCAATATTCGCCTCTACGAAAATGGCTCCAAAAGATTGATACGAGTATTCAGCCTCTTGACCGAATGCAAAGCCTTTTACCACAGAAGAACTTTCTTCAATGACCAATTCTTTTTTGTTAGCTCGTTTCATCACCTCTTGTACAGTATCCTTTTTTCCACTAGAATCTTGCATTGTTCCGTTGACGAAAGAGAGTTTATCTGAATTTAATTGAAATAATGGACTATCTTCTTGTTTTACTGCTAAATCAAGCAGTTGTTTCTTCAATTTTTCCGCTCCTTTCTGAATATAGCTACCAGCACTTGCGGTAACCATGGACCCTCCAGATAAGGGTCCTGCGGGAAAATCTGAATCACCTATTTCTATTTTTATATTTTCGAGTGCTAATCCGGATGCCTCTGCGGCAATCTGTCCCATAACCGTATACGTACCTGTACCAATATCCTGAATGGCCGTTTGTACTGTTAAAACTCCATTTTCATCAAGAATCAGCTTACAACTACCACCAGAACGATAGGCAGGATAGGTTGCTGTTGCCATACCATGCCCAATTAATTGACCATTCTTCACCATCTTACCGGGTTGGCGGTTTCTATTATTCCAACCAAACAGTTTTGCACCTCTTTCATAACATTCACGAACATTATTGGATGAATAAGGTAGATTATCAACCGGATTTACTGCTGCAAAATTCTTAACCCTTAAATCAATGGCGTCCATTTTTAATTTTTCCGCAAGTTCATCTAAGGCTGACTCCAGAGCAAAACTACCATTAGCTTCACCAGGTCCTCTCATGGGTGTTGGGGTTGGGTAATTAAGTTTGGTATATTGGTGAACCATAGAAAAATTAGGAATGTCATATAATTTGGCCGATGTTAATCCGCAAGGTTCATAATGTCCTCCTAGTATGGACCCATACGAATAGGTAATGTGCTCTGCAGCTGTAATATTTCCATTGTTCTCAGCAGCTAGAGTAATGCGTTGGCTAACTTCTGGTCTATGACCGGCCGAAGTGTACATATCTTCTCTACTCAGGATCAGCTTTACAGGTCTGTCCATGATTTTGGCAGCCATTGGGGCTAAAAGTGTATGAGGCCAAAAAAAGCCTTTACAACCAAAACCACCACCGATATAATAGGCAATTAAACGAACATTTTTTGGGTCCATTTCAAAACAATGCGCCACGCAATTACGTGAGTTGTCCACTCCTTGAGTCGAATCATAAACCGTTAATTTTTCACCTTTCCATATGGCGATGGTAGCACTGGGCTCCATTGGATTGTGATGCTCTGCGGGAACGGTATAATCTTCTTCTACTACTACGGAAGCACTATTTTTAGCTTGTTTAAAATTGCCTCTTCGATGCTGTAGCTCTTCACCTGTATTATATCGTTCTGGCGTTACATAATCATCATAAACCCTTTCTTTGTCAAGCGCTGCAGCTTTTTCTTGATAGCTCACTTTGAGTCGGGACGCTCCTAGTCTTGCATCCTCAATGGTTTCGGCTAAAATGAGTGCGATGTGCTGCCCTATATTGTAAACCTTATTATCTTGAAGTGGTATAAAAGGTTCGCCGGGAAAAAGATTAAATCCACCATCACCTCCTGTCGGGTAAGGCTTCAATTTTAAAGCATTACCAGCATGAATAACTTTCACGACACCGGGAATCTTCTCTACTTCTTCTGTAGCCATATTGGTTATTGTTCCATTGGAAATGGCACTTTTTACAATAACAGCATACAAAGGATTATCAACAGGATGTTCTGATGCATACTTTGCTTTTCCAGAAACCTTTAGTGGGCCATCGACCCTTAGTTTTTCTTGTCCTATCATATTGGTTGTCTTTTCATTTTTTAATAATTATAGTTGAGATACAGTTTTTTCATATTGCTACCTCTTGGTAACGACTTGTGCCCTTTGCCGCTAGAAATACAACAACATCGAAACCTTTCACATCTTCTTCAATGTTATTGTCATTATTAAGTATACTTTACGAGCGGTTCTGCTCTTTTATCCTGTAGCTCACTTGCCTGACTTTCTTTTGAGATAAGGCCGACTACCCGATTTCCGTTATCCAGTAGTTTTCTACAATGAGAGTATCTGTTTTTCCGTTTGCATCGGATACGAGTATGTTTATATTAATTAGTATAAAGTATCTTATTTTCTCAAGTTTTTGTCTATGTCAAGATATTTAGCATTATGCATAGAAGTATGTCATTAATCCCATTTTTCTTGGTAGTTATTCACACTCCTTTTTTTTAGAATGAATCCAGATAAGTGCATCCCCAAAAACATTCATTCTACATGCACATAATTCTCATTTTAAAAATTTTCCTATCCTGTTTCGGTATTGGTTTGGGGTCATTTGGGCACGTTCCTTAAAAAAGCGAACAAAATAAGAAGGCGAATTAAAGTCTAGAAAAAAGGCGATTTCAGAGATCGTCTTATTGGTATGAATCAGCTTTGACTGGGCTGCCAACAAGGTACGTTCAAAAATGAGGTCCGATGCCTTTTTACCATAGGCCTCCTTTACCATGTTGTTCAAGTAATTGGCATTGATATTTAAATCCTTTGCATAATCAGCTACTCGCTTTGATGCTATAAAACTCTGCTTATGTCCTTCAATATAATGGTCTTCTATTTTCTCTTTAAAATCTTCACCAATTTTCATGGCTCTAGAACGATTTCTGTTCAAGAGATTGGACAAACTGCCTAAGTGACATTCTTTTTGGGTACGTAAAAGTAACTCCATAATCCATAAGTGAAGAAACTCATCGCCTTCTGTTGAGCGATAGTCTTCTAATGCAATGTCAAAACGTTGTTGGTAATAATTACTCACCTCTTGCTCTAAGTAAAATTTTGGTACCACCCGAGTGTCCAAAAAGTCGAGCTTACGCATATATTTTTTGTCGGTAAGGCGGCGTACCACAAAATCTTTGGTAAAGGCCAGTACATAGCCAGAAACCTTGTTGATTTCTTTCCAAGAGTTTAATTGTCCCGGTTGTGTAAAAAACAGACAGTTACGCTCCAATGTAATTTGGGTGAGCTGATTGGTTTTTTCAATCTCACCGTCAATAACAAAATAGATAATGAAAAAGTTCTGATAGTACGTGTTGGATTCTTGAGTAACGGTATGCGATACATCTTCAAGCCTGGCCATACAAACCTCTTGATGAGGTTTGAGGTTAAAGTATTTGCCTTCTTCGAGGTCCTCTTTTAAAAAGAAGGTCTCAAAATCCTGAAAGTCTAAGATAGTGTAAGCGTTAGGATCCAAAATATAATTGTTTTTATATTTTAGAGTGGCACAAAATGATGCCAGAAATATTTATAACATTTAAATATTTGATTTACAAATACTTGCGACACAAAAAATTTAAATGTTCAAATAAATTCCCAAAAAATCTACAAAATTACGTATCTTAAATCCCATAATTTTTGGGAAAAAATGTGCTATTGAAAAACTGCTGACTCTGATTTACCTTATAATTTAAGATAAAATCATAATCACGAGAAGATAATGGTGAAAACAATGAAAAAAGTGGCCGCATTCTGATAAAAAAGAATCCAAAGGATTGCATTCCCAAATAATATGGGAAATTGACAAACAACAACGATAGTCTATAACACCATGACATCAAAGGAAGAAAAGCTTGTACAAAAACTGCAAGAAGAAATACAGTTCAAAGAAACCTTGCTCAGCATTAGCGAGGCGGTAGCAAGTATTAAAGGCCGTGAAGCTTTATTAAAGGTGGTTTTTGAAAAAATCAAGCCTATTTTTAACTTTTATGATGTTGGCTTATTTGTTATTGACAAAAATGGTTCTGCAAGTGATTTAGCGGCTATTAATCCAAATATAAGTCCGTCTGAGGTAAATCATAAACTGTTTACTCAAGGAATAAATACTTTTGAATATAAAAAATCTGCTATTGAATGGGTAGTAAATATTGTAGAGAATAATAAACAACCCTACATTCTTCACTATAACGAAGAACTCTACAATACATGGCCTGATTATTACCAGACAGATATAATGAAGGAAGTAGGATATGAGGAATCTATGATTACCACACTCTCTGTAGGTGGCGACCTAATTGGTGCCTTTTTTGTCAACAGTTTACAAAAAAATAATTTTCAAATTACACAGTTTCCACTTTTCCAAGCCATTGCCGACCAGTTAGCGGTCGCCGTAAGTAATGTGATTGCTAACGAGGAGTTATTGAAAGAAAAGCAGTTTACAGAAAGACTTCTTGGAATCAGTGAAACTTTAGTTAAAGTAAGTGAGAAAGAGCAACTATTTCATGTGATACGCGACGAGATTAGCAAATTACTACCTATGGATGATTTGGCTGTAGTTATTGTCAACGACGATAAAAGCCTATGGAAAGATATTTCTATAGAAAGAAGTTTTGCCACGCAACCTCTTGCAAACTCATTATACCAAGATGGTTTTAACGCTTGGCAGCCTATTAATAGTCTTATAATAGAAATGCTTGAATCTACACTGATTATGACTCTTGAAGACTATCGCGAATATGAAGATTTTCCAGAAGCATTTTTGGCGTTATTGGAGCAAGATGGGTTACGAGAGTTCATACATACCCCCTTGAGATTGGCTGACCAACCCTTTGGTTTTTTGGTCTTCGATGCCAAAGAACACGGTACTTATTCTGAACAAGACTTTCCACTCTTCCAAGCCATTGCCGACCAATTGGCGGTTGCGGTAAGCAATGTACTTGCCAACGAGCAGTTATTGGAAGAAAAGCAGTTCAAAGAAACCTTGCTCAGCATTAGCGAGGCAGTAGCAAGTACTCAAACCGGTTCCCAGCTAATAAAAGTTATACTTGACCATATACAACCCATCTTCAATTTTTACGATATTGGACTATTTGTTTTCGGTAATCAGAATAACCATCTGAATGATTGGGTAATCAAATACCCTATCCTATCAGACTCAAAAGGTAGTCAACAAATGTTCGAAAACCCCACTAAGTACAGTCAGATAGAAATAAATACCGACGGTTTAGTTTATGAATTGATGAGGAAATTAACGAATGATGGATCTCCCTTGATTGCTAATTTATCCGAACTAGCGGATCGTTATCCTGATTTTGTGCAAAACGACATAATTAAAGAAGGGGGCTACCAGGATACAATGACAGCTTTGCTTCGTTACAGTGGTGAAATTTTGGGGTTATTCTGCCTAAATTCGCGTGAAAAAAAAATATATCACAAAGAACAATTCCCTCTCTTTCAAGCCATTGCCGACCAGTTAGCGGTTGCTGTAAGTAATGTGAACGCTAATGAGCAGTTACTGGAAGAGAAACGGTTTAAGGAAACTTTATTGGGTATTAGCGAGGCAGTGGCAAGTATTCAAGACCGAAAAGAATTATTCCGGGTCATTTTTGAACGAATAAGACCACTTGTTAAGTTTGAAGATTTTGGCCTTTTCCACCTAGACGCAAGCGGTCGGTACCACCGTGATTTGGCGGTTACCGATGAACATAGTATATACAACACAGGTGTAAAAGCATCAAATATTAATGAGTATTTGCCCCACGATGATTCGGTCAAGGTGTTTATGAACGAAGGACCGATGACTATTTCATTGGGTGAATTGACAAAGCGTTTCCCTGGTCACCCTTTCTTTCCGTTTATGCTGGAAGCTGGACTCAAGCAGATTTTCGGCGGTCCGCTGGTGTATCAGGGAAAGAAAATTGGCATGTTAGCCTTTAACAGTAAACAAGAAAACTTCTATTCCGAAAAAGACTTCCCCCTCTTCCAAGCCATTGCCGACGAGCTGGCCGTTGCGGTAAGTAATGTACTCGCTAACGAACAGCTTATCGAAGAAAAACAAAAAACCGAAGATTTACTGGCCATTACAGAATCTATCGCCAATATTACTACAGGACCCGAACTGATAAAAGCCATCTTCGATAAGCTTCAAAAAGTCTTTCCCTTTGATGATGCCGGGCTGTTCCATTTAGATTATGAAAATAATAGGGAGCGCGACTTAACGGTGGATTATGGCTATGAAATCAGCGGCATCAATGCTGCCCATGTTAATGAAGGATTAACCGGATGGATGCCCTTGAGCCAAGCTTCCAAACTGGTGGTACAACAGGGTGTTTTGGTAAAAGGAAAAGAAATCTATGAAGAACTTGAACATCCTCATTTCAAAAATCCCAAAAACCGCATATTTGAGCAAATCATAGCAGCACCGTTACAACATGGCGACCAAACTATTGGGCTATTGTGTTTCTGGAGCAAGCAGCCCAATACCTTTGATAATCAATTACCACTTTTTAAAGCGATTACCGATCAAATGAGCATCGCTCTGAATAATATTATTGCCAACGAACAGCTTATCGAAGAAAAGCGAAAAACCGAAGATTTGTTGGCTATTACTGAATCTATAGCCAACATTACAACGGGCCCAGAACTGGTGCTTGCCATCTTTGATAAGCTGCAAAAGGTATTTCCCTTTGATGATGCCGGGCTGTTTCATCTAGATTGGGAAAACGAAAAGGAGCGTGACCTTATAGTTGACTATGAATATTATTCATCAGAAACCAGCAAAACGATAAATTCTTCAGGAATAAGGGGTTGGTTACCTATGACCGAGCTTTCAAAAAGGATGGCTGAAAAGACTGTTATACTATCTACAGAAACGCTTTATAAAAAGCACCAGCATCCTCATTTTCAATACACAAAAAAAGTTCCATTTCAGCAAATAATTGCAGGGCCACTTAAGCAAGGTGAGCGAACCATTGGCCTTTTCTATTTTTGGAGTAAGACACCTCAAGCGTTCGACGATAAATTGGTATTGTTCAATACCATTGCAGATCAATTGAGCGTTGCTTTAAGTAACGTTCTTGCTAATGAACAGTTAGTCGAAGAAAAACAAAAGACCGAAGACTTATTGGCCATTACGGAGAGTATAGCGAACATAACAACCGGTCCCGAACTGGTACGCGCTATTTTTGACAAACTACAAAAAGTATTACCGTTTGATGAGGCCGGATTATTTCATTTGGATTGGGAAAATGAAAAAGAGCGTGATTTAATTATAGACTATGGATACTTTGTATCGGAAACAGGTAAATCAATCAATCAATCTGGTATTACGGGTTGGTTGCCAATGACAGAGCTTTCTAAAAATATCGCAAGAAAGACGGTACTATTATCTACAGAAAAGCTATATCAAAGATATCGACACCCTCATTTTAAATACACTAAAAAAGTTCCATTCCAACAAATTATTGCTGGCCCGCTAAAACAAGGCAAACAAGCGATTGGGCTGTTTTATTTTTGGAGTAGGGTACCTAATGCGTTTGATGATAAATTAACCCTGTTTAATGCCATGTCCGACCAATTAAGTATAGCACTCAGTAATATACTGGCCAATGAAGCTATTCAATTGGATAACAAACATAAAAAAGTATCGCTTGATATTGCCAAGTCGATAGGCACCATTAACAAAATCGATGTTTTGTTAAAAGAGACGGTCAAAACACTAGTACCTATATTTAAATCACAAGAGCACGCTTTGATTATTATCGATGAAGAACAAGATGAATATGTCGATTTGGCCGTAATGCGTCAAGAAATCGCCGGTAATGCGCTAGACCTAAAGTTATCTGAAAAGGGTTTTTATTCCCGTGTCAAAATCCCTTACAAAGGTTCACAATTAGAAGAAGTGGTCCTGTCAATCAAACAAAATAACGATATCCCTGTATTGTTTGATTACAATAAAGACTATAGCCAATATAAGGATAAAAAGCTATTGGAAGAATTGCGCAAAAAACTAGATACCTGTGCGACAGCACTGCTCAAAGTATCAGGAAAAATAATAGGTGTATTTATACTTGCGTATACTGAAGGCAACAAATTTGACATCAGCCAGATCGAGCTCTTTAAATCTTTAAGTGACCAGTTGGCGTTGGCCGTAAGCAATGTATTAGCACGTGAGGACATTCAACGACGCGAACAAGAAAAATCGTTACAGGTAAGCTTGGTAAATACTTTAAATTTTGACATTCCCTGGAAGGACAAATTATTGCAACTGACACAATCCTTTTCTAATTATTTAGATAACCATTTAGTTATTTTTGCTTTTCAACCAGAAAGAAGCACTGAATTCTGCCATACGTTTGAAAAGATTGGGGCAAATGAGTACAGACACTTCGATTATCAAAAGTTTCTCGATTTTATTGAGCTCGATGAAGAAGAATATCGAAACAAAAAAGAGAAAACCGACAGCACGCTACTGCAAACAGGTAGAGACTTTGTAAAACATCAACAAAAAAATACAATACTAAATAAGGTCGCTAAAAAGTTTAATGTAAACAGTAGAGTAACAACCTCGTTTAAATTGACCTTTCCCGGACACTATCGTCTTAGTTTTTTGAGCAAAAATGATTTAGGGTATACTGAAAAGGACAAGCAGCTGTTGGAAGTCATTAGGCCCTCGTTAGAGCTTGCTCTGGAAAAGGTATTTGCCCTAGAACGTATTACCGAACTGAATGCACAGCTAAGACAAGAAAAAAACTACTTACGCGAAGAAATAAAGTTAGACCATGATTTTGAGAACATCATCGGCCAACATATTTCCTTAAAAAATGCTTTTGAGCAGGTACGGCAATTGGCTCCGATGGATATCAGCGTCCTTATTACAGGAGAAACGGGTACAGGAAAAGAATTGATTGCAAGGGCACTTCACGAAACCTCGGTACGCAGCGAAAAAACCCTTATCAAGATGAATTGTGCCGCAATGCCCTCTGAGCTCATAGAAAGCGAACTTTTTGGTCATGAAAAAGGCGCCTTTACAGGTGCTACCAAACAACGTATCGGTAAATTTGAGCTGGCACAGGAAAGTACCATTTTTTTAGACGAAGTAGGTGAACTATCCCTCGAAGCACAAGCAAAATTACTTCGGGTGTTACAGGAAAAAGAATTTGAGCGCCTGGGAGGGAGCAAAACCTTAACTTCCGATTTTAGAGTAGTGGCTGCTACCAACCGCAATCTACAAGAAGCCATAGATGAGGGCACGTTTAGAAGCGATTTGTTTTATCGCCTTAACGGCTTTCAGATTTATCTACCGCCTTTGCGGGACCGCCTGGAAGATGCCCCATTACTAGCAAGACATTTTGCCAAAACCTTTGCCCATAAAATAGGCAAACCGTTTACCAGTTTTACACCACAAAGCCTTTTACAAATCCAGGAGTATAGTTGGCCGGGCAATGTTCGTGAACTCAAAAACCGGGTTGAACAGGCACTGGTCACCGCCAAAACCGGTATCGTTACCTTGCAATTCTCTGATGAATCACCAATGCAACATCCAGTAATTTCAGCCAAAGGCATAGTAAGGGAAGGTTTAACTATAGATTATATTGAAGAACGTAAAAACCTGTTGGAAAAAGAACTGCTTACCCAAGTACTTGAGCAGACCAACTGGCGGGTAAGTGGTCAAAAAGGAGCGGCAAAACTATTGGGACTCAAAGCAACAACATTAGAGTATCGCATGAAAAAACTGCACATTTCCAAGCCCTCATAAGTAACGAAAGTCCAAACTATTTCTTTCTTATTCAAAAAACAACTGATAGTTTCTGAAGTGCTTTTATGTCATTTTTCCTAGGAAAAATGAAACACATAAGCATTCCAAATAATCTACCTTACAGGACCTCTTTTCTGTTGAACAAATCAAAACGAGTTTAGTCGTAAGGTATGAATAAACAATATGATGCCATTATTATAGGAACAGGTCAGGCAGGAGTGCAATTAGCGAAAGATTTGGCTGCCGCCGGTAAGACAGTTGCCGTATTTGAGCGTAAGCGTTTTGGAGGCACCTGCCCTAATGTAGGTTGTGTGCCTTCAAAAACATTTCATGCCAGCGCTAAGGCTATTTTTGATGCTAAAAAAGCTGCTGAATATGGTGTTACGGTTCAGGGCTTAATTAAAGCAGATTTAAAGGCAATCGTAGCTCGAAAAAATGCCATTATCGCACCGATTAAAAAGAGAAAAGACAAATTCAAGGCACTAAAACATATTGATTTTTACAACCAACATGCCAGATTTAGCGGTACCCAAAGTATAAATGCCAACGGCACTATTTTAACTGCAAAATCATTTTTCATCAACGTAGGTGCACGACCACGCATCCCTTCTTATGCGTGCAAGGTTGATTTTTTGACCAGCACTACTATTCTCGATCTAGAAATGGTACCTGAGCATCTTATCATCATTGGTGCCGGTGCAATCGGTCTGGAATTTGGACAAATGTTCGCCCGCTTCGGTAGTAAAGTTACCATCGTAGAAATGGGTAGCAGAATATTACCAAGGGAACATGAGGATGTTAGTATAGCTGTACAAGAAGTCCTCGAAGCAGAAGACATTATTTTTAGACTGAATGCAGAATGCATCGACTGCAACACCAGTAAAAACCAAATTGAAGTGCACCTACATTGTTCAGAAGCAGAAAAAGACCGATTAACTGGTACGCATATTCTTTTTGCAACGGGCAGGCAGCCCAATACCGACGATTTAGGTCTGGAAAAAGCGGGTATAGAACGTAATGATTATGGTTATATTAAAGTAAATGACCTTTTAGAAACCAATGTCAAAAATATTTGGGCATTGGGAGATTGTAACGGTAAAGGTGGTTTTACCCATACGGCGTACCACGATTATCAAATTGTAAAAGACCAACTGTTAGGCAACGGAAAACGCAAAGCTTCAGATAGAATACCCTGTTGGTCACTGTTTATCGACCCACCGCTCGCCCAAGTAGGTTTATCAAAAAAAGAAGCCTTAGCGCATGCCGAAAAAGCTGATTTTCTTGTAGCACAATTGCCCATGAAACACGTTGGCCGTGCCGTAGAAAAAGGTGACACCAGAGGTTTTATGGAAATTATCGTCCATAAAAAGACTAAAAAAGTTTTAGGGGCAACCCTCTTTGGCGTCGGAGCGGACGAGGTCATTCATGCGGTACTTCAAAATATGTACTGTAAAGGCACCTTTGAAGAATTAAGGGATGCCGTACACATACATCCTACAGTGGCGGAGTTTTTACCAACACTAATGGAAAAATTAAAACCCTTGAAGTAGCGCTATGAACATTGGAATAATAGGAACTGGAAGTTTGGGCAGCACCTTGGGGCAGCTGTTCTGCAAAAATCTGCATAAAGTCATGTTCACTTGTAAAAGGCAAGAAGGCTTGCACACATTTACCCAAGCCATAGGGCCAAATGCTTTTTACGGAAGCGTAGAAGATGTGTTACAGTTTGCAGATGTTCATGTGATAGCTATCCCTTTTCTGGAACTTCAAAACCTTGCTACCCAATGCGAACTATTTACAACCGGTAAGGTTTTAATCGATACTACACGACCTTGCTCAAAAGGAAGGAAAATGTTAGGAAACAATGGATTTATAGATAGTGCGAAGAACAACTACCTAAGCCATCTTTTTCCAAATGCCTATTTGGCGAAAGCATTTAACATCCATTCTAGTGACGTTATCAAAAGGCACGCTTTTAAAAGGCTGCCGCATCAAAAACTCACTGTTCCGTTTACGGCAAATCATCCCGAGGTAAAACAGATTGTAGAAAACCTTATTTCGCACTTGGGTTTTATCCCGGAATTTCAACCTATCGCAAAAAACAGTACTATCGATATTGATAAAAACCAAAAAAGAGAAGAAAGATTGAAGTTATAGGGAATAAGTTTTATAGTGACTTTGAAACTAGGGGCATCAAACTAAAAACAGAAATAAAGAAAATTTAGAACTACAATAATCCATTTAAATACAGCAAAATGTCCACGAAAAAAGTTTACACAGCCCAAGCATTCGCTACTGGAGGAAGAGAAGGAAGTGTCACCTCTGAAGATGGTGTACTCGATTTAAAAATGAATCTAAAAAATGATGGTTCATCCACAAATCCCGAACAACTGTTTGCAGCCGGGTATGCAGCCTGCTTTGAAAGTACCATCCAGATGCTGTCCAGGCAGCAACATCTTACATTAACGGAAACAGGAGTTAATGGTCTTGTCGATTTGCAACAAGATGAAAATGGCTATGGCATTGCTGTTGTCCTTGAGGTTTCGCTGCCCGAATTGGACGAAGAAACTGCCCATGATTTACTTGAGAAAGCCCATCAAAACTGCCCGTATTCAAAAGCGACCAGAAATAATATCCCTATAACCATTAATCTGGTTCGCAAAATGACTTCAACACTTTAAACTATAGACTATGGAATATACAGAAAAATCAATCATAATCGTGGGCGCAGGACCTGGAATAGGACATGGCGTAGCACAAAAGTTTGGTGCCGAAGGTTATAGTGTTGGTCTCATCAGTAGAAAAGAGAAAACCCTAAAAACCTTGAAAGAACAATTAGAGAATGAGGGTATTGCGACGGCATATGCTACGGCCGATGTCACGGATATTGAAGCTTTCACCCAAGCATTGCGAGAACTAGATGAAAAATTACCCAACCTTACCGTGGTACATTACAATGTGGCACCTATGGCGCCAAAGCATCTTTTAAGTTACGATACCGAAAGTTTTATAAATGGCTTGCACATAGGTCTGGGAGGCATCATTACGGTCATCAGTACACTTTTTGGCACGCTCAAAGACAATGAAGGAGGTCTTTTATTGACCGATGGTGGTTTTGCTGATTATCCCAGTGCAGATTTTGCTACCACTTCTATTGCTAAAGCAGGTATTAGAAATATGGCACCGCAGTTATTTGAAGCATTAAAGGAAGAAGGTATGTACGCCGGAGCCTTGGAAATATTCGGTGAAGTCTCTGAAACTTCGCAAAAACACAATGCTACTGCCATAGCCGAGCAGTTTTTTCAATTGTGGCAAGAGCGTAGCGAAGCCTTAGTAAAACATTAACTATTTTCTTGAATGAAGCGTGTTAAAATGACATAGAAACGATGAATAGTAAAACGCCAATGAGTCTCTAGTGTTTAGCTTTAGGGTATACAAATCAGTTCACTCAATAAGAACCATTTAAACAACTAAAGAACAGATGAAATCATGGCGAATTATGGAACCTGGAGACCTTGACCAGTTCAAGCTTCTGGACATCCAACAGAACGAACTCTCAAAAGGCAAAGTGCGGATTAAAGTACGCGCAATCGGTGTTAACCCAGCAGATTTAATGCAGGTGATGGGTACCCACCAAAATCCGCCACCGTTACCTTTTAGTCCTGGATTTGAAATTTCAGGGCAAGTGACCGCATCCCATTCAGAAAAATATAAAGAGGGCGACCGGGTCATGTCATCTATGGATTTTGGGGCTTATCAAGAATATGTAGACGTTCCTGAGAATTTATTAGAAATCATTCCTGAATCTGTATCATTTACCCAAGCGGCAGCTATACCCATTGCGTATGGCACTGCCTATATTTCTGCGATACATCGAGGTAATTTAAAGTCAGGGGAAAGTCTTTTGATTTTCGGGGCTACAGGCGGTGTGGGTTCAAGAATGGTCGAAATAGGAGCGGCTAAGGGGGCAAATGTTATTGCAATCTATTCCAAAGCGGAAGAAATGGATTATTTAAAATCTTTGGGCGCTAAGGAATTTATCAATTATAAAACAGAAGATATCATAGCACGCGCCAAAGAAATCACAGCTGGCAAAGGTTTAGATGTTATCGCCGACCTGGTCGGTGGGAACTTATTCCAAAAAGCATTAGAAAGTATTGCCTGGGAAGGCAGAATACTTCCGGTAGGTGCGGCCAGTGGAGAAATACCACAGTTGACCTCGATAGAAATGCTTATTCGAAATGCTTCCTTAGTAGGGACAGATTTTGCAGCTTATATCGTAAAAGAACCAAAAACGGTTCGGAAAACGTTTAAAAAACTTTTCAAGTGGTACGCCAAAGGAAAACTCAATTTCCCCGAGCCTGATAATACATTTCCATTTGAAGATGCTAACAACGTATTTCAAAAAATGAGTGAAAGAAGCCTCAAAGGAAAAACAGTTTTAACCATATAATCATTTAAATAATTAAAAAAATGGATTTACAATTAAAAGAAAAAGTGGTATTGCTCACCGGAGCTACTTCAGGTATCGGTGAAGTTACAGCGCATCAGTTTGCAGAGGAAGGAGCACACGTGATTGTTACGGGTAGACGTAAAGAAAAAGGTGAAGCCGTGGCAAAAACTTTAAAAGAAAAAGGTGTAAAAAGCCTATTTCTTCAAATGGATGTCACCGACAGAGATTCTATCATCAAAGGCTATGATACAATAAAAGAAAAATTTGAGGCGCTGGATATTATTGTAGCCAATGCAGGACGGGAACAACCTCATACCCTTCCCATTGACCAACTTGGCGATGATGATATGGATGTAATGATAGATACCAACCTCAAAGGTACTTGGCTCACTGTAAAATATGGATTACCCTTGCTTCGTAGACCTGGGGGTTCAATTATTTTACTATCTACGGAATGGACATTTCTAGGTGGTGCCGGATTATCGGCCTACACAGCTTCCAAAACGGGGGTTAATGGCTTAACACGACAATTAGCTGTTGAACAAGGACCTTTGGGGATTCGTGTTAATTGCGTGTCCCCTGGTCCCATTATAACACCTATGCTACAACGCTTTACGCAAAATGGAGACATGTCGGCTTTCTATGAAGCCAATATCCCGTTACAACGAGCCGGCGAATCAAATGAAATTGCAGATGCCATTTTATATTTCGCCTCTGAGAGGTCATCTTATGTATCCGGACAAATTCTGGCTATTGACGGCGGTATGACAGTAAAAATGCCTACTGCCGGATTAGCAGGAAAGGTTCAATAAAGTATTAGCATGAATTAAAGCCACAATTTTTTTGGATTGGGTGTAGAAAAATTTAACCAAAAGATATGGATATAATGAAAGAAACAATTTTAATAACCGCAGCAACAGGGAATATCGGTAGTGAACTTACCGCTCTATTAGCAGCGCGCCCCGATGTAAAGGAAGTTCGTATAGGCACACGTGACCCAAGCGCTAACAAAGCAGCGTTGCTTAAAGATTTTAACAAAAACACTGTGAAACTGGTCAAGTTCGACTTGGAAGATAATAAATCTATTGCGGAAGCTATCAAAGGTGTAGACAGCCTTTGTTTAATCACACCGCTGTCTAACAAAATGGTGGAATCCCAAGAAAAGGTAATTCGTGAGGCAAAAGAGCAGAGAGTAAATTACATCGTAAAGGTAAGTGTTGATGTAGCAAGCCCTGAGGCACAAGAAGGGCCTGGTGCTGCACATTGGGCGGGAGAAGAAATGATTAGAAAAAGTGGTATACCTGCCACCATGCTAAGGCCTACCATTTTTATGCAGCACTTTTTAATCGTACCAGGGCTTTACGAGAAAGGTGATAACACTTTTTATCTGCCATCTGGTGATGGTAAAATGGCACTTTTAGATTGTAGGGACATTGCATTAGCTGCTGCTGCTTTATTAACAGATTCATCAAAATCAGACTTATTTGAAAAGGATTACTTTATGTTAACCGGACCTGATACACTCACTGCTGAGGAAATCAAACAAGAGCTTTCCAAACTTAATAAAAACAAAACCTTTACGCACGAACCTTCAGAAGAAGCATTTATCGAACATTCAAATAAAACTAATTCCCCCGTGGAACTAAAAGGAGTTTATGAAGCGGGCAAAAACGGTGCTTTTGCAAATGTAGCAACAGAAACCTTTACCAAGATTACCGGTACTAGTCCAAGGTCGTTCGCCAGATTTGCTTGGGACCATAGATACTATTTTACTTAGTAGTCATATAGTAAAAGATAAATAAGACTAAAATCAATTAAAACGTTTTAACATGAAAATAGGAATCATAGGCTCAGGAAATATTGGAGGCAACCTGGGCAAACACTTTGCAAACGCGGGACATGAGGTATTCTTTAGTTCCCGAAACCCAGAAAAACTTTCAGGCTTGGTCAACGAAATTGGCCAACGGGCACATCGAGGAACCGTTGAAGAAGCCGCTACTTTTGGAGAGGTCATTTTACTTGCCACACCTTATGGAATGCTTCCTGAAGTTCATGAAAGAATTGGTAACCTAGAAGATACAATCCTTATTGATACCACCAACTTCTATGTGCAACGCGATGGTGCGGAAATCAAAAAGCAGATGAATGCACAAAACTATAGAGAATCCGAATGGGTGGCGCATTATTTTAAAGGAGCGGCTGTCAGCAAAGCATTTAATACCATACCAGCCGCGCAATTGAGAGACAAAGCATTTAAAAAAGAAGATGCGCAAGAGATTGTACCATTTGGCGCAAGTAATAAACAAGCAAAAGAAATCACATTGCAACTCATTTCAGATATTGGTTTTAAGCCGGCCTTTATCGGCGATTTGTCAAAAACTCAAGTCATGGAGCCTGACCAAGAACTGTATATGGGGTTTCCTAACGAAGAATTGATAAAACAATATGTAAAATAAATTTACCATAAATTAAGAATCCATACGAAACAGTACAGATTTAGAACAGTAAAATAATTTAATAAAAATTGGAAGTATAGGCTAAAATAAAAATTTCAAAAATACCTGCCCAATCATTAGACCAAACTTGTCAATGCTAATTACAGAATTAAGAAGAATTTGTTATCATCTCGCAATAGTGAATGATAAACTTTCCCTATTTCTATCCAAATCAATTTTAATCAAAAAAAAACCTAGCGAACTATGAAAACTATTTAGATAAATCAATCTTATTTTCTAAGTACAACGTGCTGCTTCGTAAAGATTCCAAAAAATATTTTGGTCATTTGCCGCCCCTAGTTATCAGTAATGCTTTTCTTTTTCCCTCCATTTAAGTGCTCTTTCAATTTTTTACGCCATAATTGAAAATTTAATCCTAAGAATTTAGCATCTTATTTTTCACTTCGTTTTCTTGCGAATGTTTGGTGGTCTTATCTTTAGGTTGATTACTAAGATTGGCAATCCATAACGCACTTATTCCTGTTAACAACCAAAATATATCTATGGATGCGATGATATATTTCGTTTTAGCGAAAGCAATAAAAAACCAATCTCCGGTAACTAATCCATTTAGGACAGGGATTAATAGAGAAGCGATACCACCTATGATTAAGTATTTTACATTGAGCTGTTTTAAATCGTTCCAAAACAGGCCTATTAGAATTAAAATCAGCCAGCCACCAAAGAATACCGTATTTTCATAAAAGGCTCTGTTTTCAATAGAAAATGGAATGGCTTTATTTGCGATAAACAATAATGCTGTAGCTGGAAACAAGCCTAGGCAAATAGCCAAATAAACTTTGGTAACCTGATGATGAAAGCGTTTTTGTTTCATTGAATAATTGCTTTTATCTCTCGCAGTTTTCCAAATCATAACACCGCTAATAATGGAAAAACAAGTAATCATAGCCAAAATAAAATAGACCATCTTGAGTAAGATTCCGCCATAGGTAGCGAAATGCAATTTGGTCATTAGATTATAAACGGTTTGGGTGTAGGTTTTGTCGTTGGGTAGGATTTCTGCTATACGCTCCCCGCTGGCCAAACTGTATACTAAATTACCATCATTTACAATTCCTTTACCATCATCTATCCTAAAACTTATGGTAGCGTCTTCATATCCATAATGAATAGTTTGTGCGTTTTGAATCGTGTGGTTTGGAAATTCTTTTTGCAGGTCATCATAGATATTGGTAATGGATAACATATTTGCGTTTTTTGCGTCCTCGTTGGGTCGCATCGTGCGCTGTGGTTGTATGTTTTCATAAATTGGGTCGGTACTACCTTGAAACATCAAAACAACCGAAGGTGCCAGTAGTAACGTTAACAAGCCGAACAAACAACCTGTAACCGCATAAATCACTTGAAATGGCAAACCAATAATGCTCAACATCGTGTGTGCATCTGTCCAGATATTTTTTAGTTTCTTTCTTATGGAAAGGGCATAGAATTTTCTGATGATGTTTTTCCAATGAATTAAAACTCCTGTAACTATAGTGAACAAAAAGAATAAAGACACAAATCCAGAAATCCAAATACCAAATTCTGGGATTTGGTCAAAGTAATGTAAATGGTATAGTGTTTCGCCTACTGTAGTCAACGGTTTTCTGTTATCTGTAATTTCCCAAGTTTCGGGATTTATCAGGGCACGTATTCTATTATTGCGTTTGTCATCAGTCTCTAAATCGGCATAAAATTGGATATAGGGTTGACTGTCGCTGTTGTACACTATACTGGTTTGACCACTTTTCTTAAAATCTGGATATTGCGCTTCAACCTGTCTTAAAACTTCGTCGGTATCTACTTTTTGAATCTTGACCTGTCTTGCCCTGTGGTTTTCCCACTGATACAATTCGTCTCTAAATAGAGCAAAAGCACCGGCATAAAAAATCACGAACAGTGCAAAACTAATAACGATTCCGGCAACAGTGTGCGTATGGAATAAAATATTGTGTACTCTTGGGTTTAGTGCTTTTAACTTCATAATCCTAAATAAATTATTAAAGAACAAACACTAATGATTAATAGATAGATGCCCCAAATTTTCCAACCACTTTTGCTCATAAATGCCCAAACCATTAGACCGACCCACATAAAAAAGGCACTGAATGCACTTGTTAGTGCGATACCACCTTTGTTGGTTAGATGAATTCCGATAGCGTTATGAAGCAACATTGTTACCAAATAACCACCAATAATTCCAGCTGTAATTTTTAACCAACGTTGTCCTGTACTTGACAAGTATTTTTGATTAGCCGGCATAGTAAACGATATCAAGGATTAAAAAAAGAATAGTACATCCTAAAAAGGCATATATTAATTTTGATTTGTAAGGCAACCCCAAAATCAAGGCACTTAAAACAAGGCTTATGGTAAATAACCAAACTAGGGTGCCGGTACCGCTACCATATTCTGCAATAAATAAAACTAATGAAATACTATAGCATATTGCGCTAATTGCCTTTTTGACAAACTTGCTCAAACTCAACTTTGAAAATAATGGCACATCTACAGGAAAATATTTTGATGTGCTGTATCCAAAAATGACTGCAAGTATTGAATATGTGATTGCCATATATTTCTAAAATGAATACCCTATCGTTAACAAAAAGTTTCTTGGTGCACCAGGGAATACGCGTCCTGCATTTACGCCACCTACAAAATAACGCTCATCAAAAATGTTATTGATATTCAAGGTTAAATCAACATTCTGATACTTATAAAATAATCCTGCTCTAGCTGTCGCGTAACTTGGAAAATTAATAAAATCATTAATTCTATTTGGCGAAGTGTCCGCTATCTGACTTGCACTTACATAACGCCCCCCCAAACCTAAACCTAAATTGTTTAAAAATCCATCTGTAAAGGTGTATTTGCCCCAAAATCCTGCTGTATGTTGTGGGTTATTATTAGCTAATTCTAACTGAAGTATTGCAAAGTCATCATCCAATATTTCTACTTCATTATATGCATAATTCGCAGTTAATGTAAAATTATTCGATATGCGTCCGGAAACGTCAATTTCTAATCCTCTGCTAGTTTCATCACCCACTTGTTGTAATTGTACCAGACCGCTTCCTGCGCTGGGGTCTTCGATTAAACGACCTGACCTATTTATTGTGTATAAACTTAATTGTGCTAGTAATTTATTATCTAAAAACGTCGCTTTTGTACCGATCTCCAATTGATTGCTGGCTAGAGGATCAAAAGTTTCGTCATCTTCAACCGAGTTCACCCCAACCGGAATATCTTGAGGCGCAAAGGATTCGGTAAAACTAGCAAAAACATTGAAGTTATCGTTGATTTCATAGGTAAGCCCTAATCTTGGCAGCACTACAGTATTGTCTATATTATCGGTTAAATCTAAACCTGAATCACCTGCTAATAAAGATTGGTCAAATGACTCATACCGTAGAGCGGCTAAGACTTTTAACCTCCCTATAGTTATTAAATCCTGAAGATAAATACCTCTATATTGACTTGCAATAATAAAACCAGATTGCTCATCTATAAAATTTACAGGTAATCCAACCATACTTTGTATGGGAACTCTATTATCAAATATAAGGTTAGGAACACCATTTGCCTCACCGGTTGCTGAGCGTGTTCTTGAGTCTTGAAAAGTTTCATAATAATCCCATCCGAATACGGCTTCGTGGGATACCTTACCGGTATTAAATTTACTGACTAGATATGTAGTAACAAAGTCTGAGAAACCGTCTGTTACTCTATCGTTTATATTTCTTATCAACTCTGTACCATCATCCGTAAATCGATTAGCAGAACGAGTTTCTAAAAAGTTTTGATCAAAATCGGAACGCGTATAAGACACATTCAATGCTATGGCATCATTAAAAATATGGCTTCCAGAAACGGTTAATAAAACATTGCTGTTCTGTCTATTATCAAATGGTTCGGCAGCACTAAAACTAATGGGCAATGCAAACAAATCATTCTGCAAAACGGGCATTCCCCTGTCAATACCGGCTGTGTCATTATTGAATGTGCCAACTATATCTATATTGAAGCTTGTTTTATCGGAAGGCAGATAGGACAGTGATGGGGCAAAAAGGATGCTCCTGTTTTTTTGAAAATCCCGAAAGGTTTCTGCATTTTCCCAACCAAAGTTTACACGATATAATACACTTTTATCTTCATTCAAAGGTCCTGTCACGTCTAGAGTACTTCGCTTAGTTTCAAAACTACCATAGCTTAAACTTGCATCTACTCTGCTTGTTTTTAAAGGCTTTTTTGTGACCGCATTGACAACACCACCTGGTGAACTGTTTCCAAACAAAGCCGCTGCTGGTCCTTTTATAAATTCTATACGTTCGTACTGCGTTGCAATAGTAGAAGCAGAAAAATCAGCACCTAATAATGCTCTGTTTCCGTTAATGTAATCGTGCTTAACCCTAAATCCACGAGATGTAAATTCATCACCAGCTCTAGTGCGGGTAACACCCGCTACATTCTCTGTGACTTCATTAAGACGAAATAATCCTTGATCTGCAATGATTTCTTTGTTTAAAATAGCAATGCTCTGAGGCACAACTTTAATATTCGCACCGGTTCTTGTTCCTGCGAAGGTAATATCGGGTCGGTAATCTGTATTTTTTCGACCTATAACCTCTACTAATTGCAGGGCTTCTGTATTTTCGGATAATTGGGCATTAACCGTCAAATTGTTTCCGTCTACCGTAATCACCTTTATGTAATCAGAATAACCAATATAACTTATTTTTAAAGTGTAGGTTCCATTTAAGATGTTTTGCAAGCTATACCTACCTTCTTTGTCTGTTGTTGTTCCTGTATTAGTACCCTGAAGAATAACTGAAGCTGTTTCTAACTTTAAACCGTTATAATCGGTGATTGTACCTGATATTGTAGTTTGTGCATTTATAGATAATGTAATGCAAAAGAATGTTACAACTATATATATGTGTTTCATTTGGCTAATTATTCTGGCAGTAAATCACTGTTATTGATAAAGATGAGTGTGTGTCCAAATTCTGCTGATGCGTCTGGGAAAAGCATAAAAGTCCCAAAATTTCCATCTCTATTTGGGGGCAAGAGAATAGCAGCATCATTGCTGATACGTTGACCATTAACAGTCGCCCAAATAGGTAAAGGAATTAAAGTATTCGAAGGAAAGAAAATTTCGGAATTATCTCGATAATTTAATGTTCCAAACTGTTCTGAAACACCAAGCCCACCAAAAAGAGTGTCAACAGGAAGTACACCAAAACCTGCTGATGTTGCATCTATAAACAAAACAATATTATCAGTGTCCGGTGCTAGGTTAATAGCATCTAAACCAACGATACCTATTGGAATTGAATTTTGATTTTTTGTTTTTTCAACAAACAATAATTCGGGATTATTACTAGTCCCAGCCAAATACAGTGTATAGCTTTTCAAAGCCTCTAAAGTTTGATTTGTAAAAAGTGTATTCCCATTGTAATTCACTTCAAACAGAACCGTCCCATCTGATTCTTGTGCTATATTCTTGTCGATATTATAATACCTGTCATCGACAGACCTAGGCTGAACGGGATTACCTGTGATAGCAATAGAAGGTATACTTAGTGAAGCTATCCCGTCACTGTCTATAGCGTTGACAAAAATCACTTGGGCTATAGCAGGGTTGACATCGATATTAACAAAGTCTTGCGCAATTTGATCACCTCTGAAAATCCTTAATGATAGCTGGTAGCGTCCAGAGTCTTCATTCGAGACTTCAAGCGTGGGGGATGGACTATTTATATCACTTAATGTTCCACTTGCTCCCTCTGGCGTACTAAGTATCGTCCATTTATAGTCAAAGCCAATATTATTCACGTCTGAGGAAGAACCTCCATCCAATTGAATGGTTGTTCCGGAATCTTCTGTAAATACGACTTGATCAAGTCCTGCATCAGGTAGTAAAACTGTAAATTCTTGCTCATCGTAATCAGAGCAAGAAAATAGTACAAGCAAAAGTCCTACTGAGTATAATAATCGATTCATCTTCATGAAAATTTCGACAAAGATAAAATCTTATTTTAATTTAGAATAAATTAAAATAGTTAATTTTTGTGCTTTCATAAAAATGCACTTGCTTTGTTAGCATAAACCGTATCGGCTTATAAACGATTTACTTTTTGAACTTCTTCTTGAAATTCTCAAAAATCTCAATTTTGATCTTTTTGGATACTTTGTCGGAAATTCTGTAAAGAAAACCGAAGTGATGGATTTCCGATGAAGAAAGCGGACTTAATTCACAATTTTAGCTCAGGAATGTAGTGTTCCTTCCCAGAGTATCGGGAAGGGGTAATGCAATGGAAAGCGAAAATTGGGGATTGTGTCCAAGATATTTGTAGTGAAGCTCTTTTCCCGGAATGTAGCTTTTTGCGAAATGTAGGGGAATGGGCTGAGTAGATTTCCAAGCCCAATTTTAATTAAATCAGGGGTATTCAAATAAAAATTAAAAGCGTTTGGAATCAGATAAGATTAAATGCAATTATTTAAATAAGCATATCAAATGTTGTACCTATGTTCTACCTGAGCATTAAAAAAAGCCTAGATTTTCATCTAAGCTTTTTTGTACCTCGGGGGGGAATCGAACCCACACTCCCGAAAGAACCGGATTTTGAATCCAGCGCATTTGACTGCTAAATTCACTAAATGCATTCATAATTAATTGATTAACAATATTTTAATTTTTATTGATTTTATTTAATATCATTTAAAATCATTATTTGTTGTACCTATGTTGTACCAAATTTGATTACCGTTATAATTTAAATTTTAAGGGTATGGCATCAAATGCAAAAATAGTAATAAGAAAAAAGGTGAATAAAGAAGGACTATACCCATTGGCTGTACGAATTACTAAAAATCGGAAATCCACATATCATTATATAGGTCATTATGTTGATTTAAAAGATTGGGACGAAAATAAATTACGCCTCAAGAAGTCGAACTCCAATTCTGTAAGATTGAATAATTTGTTAGCTGCAAAACTACTAGAGGTCAATAAAGCACTTGTTGATTTACAGTCTGAGAAAAAGGACTACTCGGCGAATCAAATTAAAGAGTCTCTATATTCCGAATCTAAATCAAGTACATTTTATGAAGTTGCTAAAGATTTTCTTTCCGAACTTGAATTAAATAAAAAACTATCTCAACTGTCAACTGATAAGGCTCGTGTAAATCACGTTATAAACTTTTACAAGTCCACACAGTTGACCTTTCAAGAAATAGATGAAGCTTTTTTGAGAAAATTCAAAATTTATCTAAATAAATTAAATCTCTCAGAAAGGTCAATAGTTAACAATCTTGTAGTCATAAGAACAATTTATAACAGGGCTATAAAAACGGGAATAGTGGATAGAAAATTTTATCCTTTTGGTTCTAATAAGATTAGAATAAAATTTCCTGAAACGGAAAAAATTGGATTGACAAAAAAAGAAATTAAGTCATTTGAGTCTGTAAAAAATCTAACTAGAAATGAAATCCACGCTCGTAACGTTTGGCTATTCAGCTTCTATTTTGCTGGAATAAGAGCTGCAGATTTACTTAAAATTAGATGGTCAGATATTTATGATGGCAGACTTCACTACCGTATGAACAAAAATTCAAAGTTGCTATCCCTTAAAATACCTGAAAAAGTATTCCCAATTCTGGAATTTTATATATCAGAAAAACAAAACAAGGATGATTTTGTATTTCCGGAAATGAAGAAGGCAGATTTCAAGAATGCAAAAGATGTATATGCTAAAACCAAAACAGCTACGAAGAAGTTTAATAAATATTTGATTGAGGTCGCCAAGAAGGCAAAAGTTACTAAAAAAGTAACGATGCATATTACTCGACATAGCTTTGGTCATATTTCAGAAGACAAGATTCCGATTAAAATGTTGCAAAAATTATATCGTCATTCTTCTGTAACAACTACTATTAACTATCAATCAAATTTCATACACCAAGATGCAGACGATGCTCTGGATAGCGTGATAAATTTTTGACATTTAAGATTAGGCCATTTTGAACCAACAAGCCTTGGCTCAAGTAAGAGACTAGCCTTAATTAAGAATGCAGACTTGTTCTACCAGATTTTCTAGTTCCATGATTTTTCGAGGCCAATAGTACACCAATAATTCTTGTACTACCTTTTCTTTAATACCCTTAAATCCAGTATTGAATTTACCACAATGCTTTTGTGCGAAAAAAGTGTTCCGTAAAGGAATATCATCGTTACGTTCACAGAGAGCGGCATATCACTCATGATACTCTCTTTCACAATAAAGGACAAAAGACAATCTCAATACCTCATAGGTCATCAACTTTAAAAGTGCCATTGAACTCCTGAAAAGTATCAAGGAATTGGCTTGGATTCCATTTATTTTTATTACTCAGTATAAGGAATTCAGAAACACCTTAAATTTTTGATTAAATAATGTGAAACATAGAATCTATGGTAACGGAAATTATAAGATATAAAGTGGCTAAAGAAAAGAGTGAGGATTTTATTAAAGCCTACGGAGCGGCAAGTAAATATCTTGACAGTTCCGAACACTGCTTGTCGTACAATGTAATCCAAGGGATAGAAGAACCCGAAAATTTCATTGTTCAAATCATGTGGGATTCCGTAACTGGCCACGAACAGGGTTTTAGAAAAGAGCCTGGGTTTATGGAGTTCTTCAAGGAAGTCAAACCCTTCTTTGATGACATTCAGGAAATGAAACACTATCAAGAGCATCTAAAAAGCATCTAAATAACCAAATGGACATTCATCGTTGTGCGCATTTCATTTATGAATCACACCGGAAACAATGTATAGAACCAATATGAAAATGAAAAAAGCCTTTCTGATAATACTTGTTTCTGTTTTCGGAATACACACTGGATATTCCCAACAATCCCCTATCAGGTTTTATCGTTTCACAGAAGACTATCAACATCTAAGCGAAAAGGAGGATAAGACGTTTTGGGAAAGTTTAAAGTATATCCCCTTGGGAGAAGAAAGCTTCCTCTCTATAGGGGGCGAGGTACGCTCTTTTTTTATCGTTGATGACAACGAACGCTGGAATACTGAAATTAATAATGACGGTTACCTACGTCAGCGTTTTATGCTCCACTCTGATTTGAATCTAAACAAAAATTTTAGGGTATTCACTCAACTATATAGTATTGATACTTATGGACGAGAGTTGGGTCCGATTCCTCAGGATGAAGACATCTTTGACGTACAACAGCTCTTTGCTGAGTATAATGGGAACATTAACGGCGGTAAATGGTTTGCTAGGCTTGGTAGGCAAGAATTCAACATTGGCAACCACCAGATATTACAGATTCGTGAAGGGTTGAATGCCCGATTGGTATTTGATGCTCTGCGGCTGAACTACCAAAAGAACCAATGGCAGGTTGACGCATTCTATTCTAATCCAATTCAGGTTAGCGAAGATGCTCTTGACAACGAGGTGTTTAACAATGATTTAAACTTTTGGGGTGTAAACCTTGCGCTTTTTAGTGCAGACCGAACAGGCAGGATAGATGCTTTCTATTTTGGATATGATAGGGAAACGGCTCGTTTTACCCAAGGTGTCGGTGAAGAGCTCAGGCATAATGTAGGAGCTCGATATACCTTGAACAAAAACGGATGGAGTCTGGATTATGAAGCTACTTATCAATTTGGGGACTTTATAGACGGCTCTATTAATGCCTGGGGTGTCGCATTGTTCACGGGATACCAATTTGAAAATACTTGGGGCAAACCAAAAGTAACTGGAGAGATTAGCTACACAAGTGGTGATGAAAATCCGAGTGATGAAGATTTACAATCTTTTAATCCGTTGTTTCCAAGAGGGAATTACTTCGGGGAAACGGCCATAATTACTGGGATAAACACTATAAACCCAGCGATAATGGTAGATGTTTATCCTATAAAAAACCATCAATTCCACGCAGAATTGGATTTGCTCTATCGTTCACAGACGGATGACGGATTGTACTTCCCTCCAAATATTTTCTTTTATCCGGCAGGTGGAAGCACTGAGCGTTATATCGGTTCTCAATTGACTTTGAGCCACACTGTAGTAATTAATCAGTTTCTGACCGGCGTCGTGGCCTACGCCAATATGTTTTCTGGAGATTTTATAAAAGAAACCAGAACAGATGAAAATGTCCGGCTGTTTTCCGCAAGGTTACAGTTCAAGTTTTAAAACCTAAGATTTATGAAGTTGTTACTCAAATCCAGAAATATCATAAAACAAGTGTATTCAATTACGCCGCTAGTATTGGTTTTCGTAGCCGCACTCGCCTTCAATAAAGTAAGGAAAACCAATAATTCAGAATCGGGTTATTATCCAATCGCTGTCAAGGACACCACCGAAAGAGAAAAATCCATACAAAAGTTCAAGGAGGTAGCAAAGGTGCTACGACACCCAAGGTGTATCAATTGCCATCCTAGTGATAATTATCCAAGACAGGGAGATGATATGCACAAACACCTGTTCAATGTGCAACGCGGTAATGATGATAGGGGTGCAATCGTTATGAAATGCATTAGTTGTCACGGAGCGTCAAACAACAAGTACTCTGGAGTACCAGGTGCTCCTGAACCCGATGACCCAAACAAGTCCAGATGGCATCTAGCACCATTAAGTATGGGCTGGATGGGACTAAATGATGCCGAGTTAGGTAAGCGTCTGTTAAACAGGGAAATGAATGGAAATATGTCCCCTGAAGACCTCGTAAAACATATGGAGGAAGACCCACTGGTATTGTGGGGATGGAATCCAGGCGGGAATAGAGCACCAATACCCATCCCACACGAAGAGTTTATGGAAACTTTAAAGGAATGGGTTGATACTGGTGCCCACGTTCCAAAGGAAGATGAGTAAAAATTATACAGATATGGCAGAAATTAGAATCGATAATGTATCGCGAAGAAGTTTTATAAAAACGATGGGCTTGGCCACTGGAGGACTATTACTTCAAGGGTCGTTTGTTTTTGCTGGCGATGACAAAAACCCACAGCAGATATCGCTTAATGCATTTATAAGGATAACGCAAGATAATGAGGTTACCTTAATCGTTCATCAGGCAGAAATGGGACAAGGTGCGCAAACCACCCTGCCAGCAATTCTGGCCGATGAACTTGGCGCCAATTGGGATACGGTTATTATTGAGAACGGTCTTACCGATCCTGCATTCAAAAACCCAAAATTTAATCTGCAATTTACAGGTAACGCGGAGAGTATACGGACTTTTCACGATATACTACGCAATACCGCTGCCTCGGCTCGGGAAATGTTAAAACAAGTAGCTGCAAAGCGTTGGCAGGTCGATAGTGATTCCCTTAGGGCAGAAAACAGCTATATAGTGAACCAAAATGGTAAAAAAGCTCCTTTTGGTGATTTTGTCGAAGAAGCGATGAAGCTGGAACCTCCCAAGGAGGTAACATTGAAAAAACCTTCCGAATGGAAGCTTACCGGCAACAAATCACTCCCCCGAGTGGATGTTCCTGCCAAAGTAAACGGTAGCGCAGTTTTTGGTATTGATGTAGAAATTCCAAAAATGCTACATGCCGCCATTGCAATGTGCCCCTATTTTGGAGGGAGCATTCGAGAAATCAAAGAAAATGGTGTGAGGAAAATGAGTGGCTTCGTGGCCTTGGTTAGGATACCCGTAGTGAATCCAATATTTTCCAATCCCCCAGAACATAACAAACGAGAAGGTGTAGCAATAGTGGCCGATACGTATTGGAACGCCAGAAAATGTTTGGATACTTTAGAAATTAGCTACGACAAAGGTCCCAATGCAGAGATGGACAGTGAATCATTACATAAAATTTATGAGGACACCATCAATGGTAGTACTAAATGGTTCGAGTCTGTAAAAGAGGGAGATGCCGAAGCCAAAATCAAAGATTCAAAAAACACTATCAAAGCTCAATATTACAGTGCCTGGCAAAGTCATGCGCCTATGGAACCCATGAATGCGACCGCACATTTTAAAGGCGATACCATTGAGGTATGGGCACCCACACAAGGACAGGAAATGGCGCAGATTTTACTCGCAAAGGAATTTGGAATACCTGTCGAGAAAATTATTGTTAACAGAACCTATTTAGGCGGGGGTTTCGGAAGAAGACTGTTGGCAGACTACATTTATCAAGCGGTTTTCCTTTCTAAGGAAGTAGGCCTACCGGTCAAAGTGCTGTGGACGCGGGAAGATGATATGCAACACGATTTTTATCGTCCCGGGACCATGCAAGAATTTCAGGCTTCCTTAAACGATGAGGGTCTTCCAGAGGCAATTTACACCAAGCTGGTAAGCCCATCCATTCTTCAAGTGGTAGCGAATGCCGACTATGTTTTTGAAGGTGAAGGCCCATCTTATCCAGAAGGAATAAAGGAAACTCCTTATCACTTCGAAAATCGGTTGCTGCATTCATATTTGTTAAGGATTCCACCTCCGAGCTCTGTGTGGAGAAGTACTGGTTTTGGTACGAATGTATTTGCCCTGGAGAGCTTCATAGATGAATTGGCATCTAAAAAGGGTGAAGACCCGATTACATTTCGCAAACGCTATATCGCAGATGAAAGGTCCAGAGGTGTTTTGGATGCTGTTGCCGAGGCCTCTGGATGGTATACCGAGCGCAAAGATGGTCACTTTCTAGGAATAGCTCTTACACATTCATTCGAAACGTTTGCCGCTCAGGTAATAGAAATCTCAATAGACGACGCAGGTATTCTCGATATCCATAAAATAACCACGGCTGTGGATTGCGGAACTGTATTGGACCCAGGTATCGCAAGCGCTTCAATAGAGAGCGGTATTGTTTGGGGATTGACTGCTGCTTTGACTTCAGAGATAAACTTTAAGGAAGGCCGGACCGTAGAAAGTAATTTTCACGACTTTAAAATTCTTGGGCTACCAGAATTTGATATCGACATAGAAACAGTTTTTATAAACAGTGGTGCAAAAATTGGAGGTGTGGCAGAGTCCGGACCAATCCCGGTTGCCCCGGCACTATGCAATGCAATTTTTGCAGCCAGTGGCAAAAGGTATAGAACATTGCCATTAAAGAACCATAATATTTATACGAGATATATGAGCGACTACGTCGTTTAAAGTAAATAACAAAAAAAGACTTACAATGATAGAGTTTAAAGTAAATGGAAAAAACTATACTGTAGATGATGACCCTGACACACCATTGCTTTGGGTGTTAAGGGATTCAATAGGATTAAAAGGCACCAAATTTAGTTGTGGACGTTCGTTTTGTGGGGCATGTTCCATCCATGTTGATAACGAAGTGGTACGTTCCTGTTCATTTCCCGTAAAATATGCTGAAGGAAAATCGATAACCACGATTGAAGGAATTGGAACGGAAGAAAAACCTCACGTAGTGCAAAAAGCCTGGATTGAAGAACAAGTGCCACAGTGCGGGTATTGTCAATCAGGTTTTATAATGTCTGCGGTTCGTTTATTGGATATCAATCCCAATCCGACCGATGAAGACATAAACAATTCGATAACAAATCTTTGTCGATGCGGCACGTATTATAGAGTGAGAAAAGCTATTCACCTGGCTTCAGAAATGAATAAACAGTCGGAATAGAATAGGAGTCAAAGTCAGTAACCCCTTTAATACTGTCCCTGTGCTTCAATTGAAAATGATGTCTTTATTCCATAGAATGACGATAATACCATTTCCTTTGTAGCTGGTAGTTAAGAGTTCAGGCAAGTAACCAGTCATCTACCATCAAGCAAATAGTTTTTATCCTCATTTTGGTTTGAAAAGCTGATGATTTTTCTTTTCTCAGTTTTTTTAATATGATACCTAAATTGATAATTGAGACCCATTAATTTCGGTCCTCAAAATAAAAGATTCGTATGTAGCTAACCACCCTAAATTGAAATACAGGTTTTTGACGGTTTGTATCAGCAAAGCAGTATTACTTTGCCAAATAGATAATTGAGAACTAATCTATCCTGAAAAGCAGATAATGAATTTTCAGCCGGCCGTCGTTATTGACCAACAACCTTTTTCCATCTTCATTGCTAAAAAAAACTACTTGATGAGATTTCGTAAGACCATAATATGGAATCTTTTTTTACCACACCTTGTGCGAATGCGCCGCTGTATATGGTTAAAAAACAGCAAATCATAAGTATTGAAAACACGGCCTTGCGAGATTGATTGTTCATAAGACCGCGCTTCTACAAAGTTGATGCCATCAATTGTCCTTTAAATACCCATTAAAAAAAGCAGATACATCCTTAGTGAATTGTTCCGGTTCTTCCAAGCAGGCAAAATGCCCCCCGCTAGACATTTCATTGTAACGAACCAAATTATAATCTCCTTCTATCCAACTTTTCGGCGGTCTGCCATTCAGCATATCCGCAGGAAATATAGCTACTGCCGTTGGCACTTTAATCTTTTCTCCTGGATGGGTTTTCCCTCCCGTCTCAATTGCAAATCCCCTGTAAAACCAGATGGAAGCATCAATATTATCGTTCAGAATATAAATCATGCTGTTGGTGAGTAGTTGGTCTTTGGTAAAAGCAGTTTCCAGACCATTTTTTGAATCGCTCCAAGCTTTGAATTTGCTAATTATCCATGCGGCTGTTCCCAAAGGACTATCGACCAGGGCAAAACTTGGTGTCTGTGGTTTATTGGCCTGAAGGGAAAAATAATCCAGCTCCCTATCCATAAAAGCTTGCGCGTTCTTCATCCAATCTTTCTCTTCAGAAGTCATTTGATCATCAGTTTTAAAGGATGAAGGGACAAGATTTAAATGAATGGCCTTGACATATTCTGAATGACCGTGAGCCAAATACGTGGTTACTATGCACCCCAAATCTCCTCCTTGAGCCCCGTAACTATCATATCCCAGGACTTTGGTCATCAATGTATTCCATAATCGGGCAGTGGTTACCGGGCCTATAGGATTTTCCTCAGGCTTTGAGGAGAAGCCAAAGCCCGGTAAAGAGGGGATTATTACATCCAGGCCATCTTCGGCATTTCCCCCAAATTTTTCTGGATGTGCCAATCGGTCAATTGCGTGAACAAACTCAAATACCGAACCCGGCCAACCATGGGTAAAAATGACAGGTTGGGGATTGCTACCGCTTCCTTTTTCATAGTAGTAGTGAATGTCAAAGTCTTCAATATGTACCTTAAACTGAGGAAATTGATTTAGTTTTCTTTCTTCTTTCCGCCAATTATAATCCTCTGTCCAGTAAGATGATATTTCCTTTAAATAATCATAGCTCATACCGTAGCTCCATCCTCCATCACCTATACGCCCTGCCCAATTGGCATTTTTGACCCTATCTAAAACATAGGTTAGTTTAGTTTCAGGGATGTTGACTTTAAAAGGAACTGGTTCATCATATTTTGCTTGCTGTGCGGCTACACTTGAGATACCTACAAAAAGTGTTATTAGGTATACAATTGTAGAAGGTATTGTTTTTTTCATATTGGTGTTTTTAGATGTATATTCTAACTGTTTTTTATTTTCCTTCAAAATCTATTTTGAAAGATTCTACAGCTTCTTGCTCATTCAGTATCTTATCTGAATATTTCCCAAAAAGTTCTATAGGTTTGGATTTCGTTAAATCTCCATAGTACATAGGCAGGAAACCTGCATCTGAGACCAAGGATTCTACTCGTTGCTTTTCATCTGTAAAGTTTGTTGTGTATGGCATCACCAACAATGGTTTTCTGTGATGTCTTTCATTCATAACGGTCGCCATCATGCTACTAAACACCTTAATAACTTTGCTATGGGGTAGTTTTTGCTGTAGCAACTCTCCCCCTGAAATATCCGTAGGTATGGAGCGAACTACCTTGCCAGCACTATTATATTCATAAGGATTGGTCGCATCCAAAATGACTTTTCTGCTCACATCCCCCATATTTGCTAAGGCATCATCCAATGTCCAGTAATTAATGGCCAAAAACAACACATCAGCGAATGCTACGGCTTCCTCAACGGTACCAGATTTTACAGTACCGCCGACTCTTTCGATTAGTCCTGAAAGTTTTTCAGGATTTCGTGAGCTGAATAACACTTCGTGCCCTGCATCAGACCAAAGTTTTCCTATGGTACTACCTATACTTCCTGAACCGATGATTCCTATTTTCATAATTATATATTTTGATTGTTCTTTTCTATTTATCCATATGTTACAAACTCGTCATCCATGTAACAGTAAAGCCATTATTCTCCAGGTTCCTACTAGAGGCTCTAATCAACTGAAACTACCCCTTGTACTTGATAGTACTTTCATTGCCGTTCTCATTCTTAAATAAGCTGTTTACTCAGAATATCCGATTGGCCATATTTCTTTCCTGACTAAGTTCCCAGAAAGCATTTGCAATAGCTGCCGGATTGTACTTAGCATCTTCCTTGGGAGTCTTAACCATACCATTGATTTGAAGTGACCCCACGAAGACTCCATCATCCTTAAGTGCCTCATTTAATTGATGCGCAATATGCTTGATTCCAGATTTCGATAACGATACCGTGCCAAATTCAACGCTTGGATAATCTGCAAAACCGCCACCAGTCAATAAGACAGCACCTTTGTTTTCCTTTAGTGTAGGAAGAATACTTTTAATACTTTCTATGGCATTAAAAACCCCAACCTTTAGGTCACTAATAATCGTATTGTATTTTACTGTTAGTAAGGAATTTTGACTGAATTTCACTACATTATAATGCAAGATGTGAACAGGTGCTAAAGACTTTTCAAGTTCTTTGATTGCCTTTTTAAGTTGCTTGCGCTTTCCTGCATCGGCAGGAGAAATAAACACCTTGATGCCTTCAGATTCTAATTCCGATTTGTACGTAGTAAGTTTCTCTTCATCTCTACTAATCAGGCCAATTTCGTAGCCTTGAATACCAAATTTTCTAGCGACCTCAATTCCAATACCGGGTCCGGCACCTATTATAATTATTGATTTACTCATTTTATATTTATTTAATTTAAAGTATCAGGTATTTATTACACCTTGAATTAACGCTCGAGCTGTTCCTGGCAAAAGCTACAACGAATTTTTCCAAATCTACGTCGAAAACAGTATTTACCTTGTCAAATCATTTCAACTTTAGACAAAACTTTCATCGCCTTTATAGCGTCAAGCGTAAATTCTCGTTGTTGATCGTTTGTAGAATCTTCAGAATCGGTCAGGAAGCTTTTCAAATACGCTATAGTTCCTTCTATGCGTTCATCGAGATGCTTTTTAAGGACAATAGGGTCGCCTTCCTCGGTCTGATAAGCTACAAGGGGTTCATCTACAATAGAATCAGATGAGTAGTCTCCTCGTATACGATAATCCTCTACAAGGGCAAACAGATTGTTCAGTTCATCAGCTGAGCGGTCTTTTTCAGCACTTTGCCCCTCCTTTGAGGAATTCACGGCCAGAAGGCGGTCGACCAAATCCGGCACTACTTGGTATGCCTTATCCAATATGAACGCATCAATTGCACCCCACAAGTCCCTTGACGGATTCTCTGCAGCATAAACGATGAGCTTACCAACTTCTTCAGGTTGAATGATAGGCAATGCCGGTTTGGGCACTTTTCCAATTTTACTTAGCCCAGTATTGTAGATTGGAGTGTTTGTACCATGGGGCATTACGTTCACCAAATTGATGGGGACATTTTCCTGAATAAATTCAATACGAAGCGAATTCATCATACCCTGCATACCAAATTTTGAGGCATTATATGAAGATGATAAAGGAATTGCCATTTGCCCCAGCATGGAAGAAACCAGAATAATGCTTGCACCATCTGCACCATTGGCCAGATTATCTTTCAGATGAGGTATCGCTGCCCATAGGGTCTTTGCCATACCCATTAAGTTTACATCAATGACACGCTGAAATTCTTCTACCGTGTGGTCTTCAAAACGTGCCGTCACCCAAGATCCCGCCGTTGATACCCAAGTATCGATTTTACCGAATTTTTCCTCGGCAAATTTCCCCAATGCTTTTACCTGTTCAAAATCCAAAATATCGGCTACAAAATATTCAGCTGTACCGCCGTCTTTCCTGATTTCCTCTACTAAGGACAAAAGACCGTTTTTTCCTCTAGCCGATACAATGACCTTGGCCCCTTTACCAGCAAGCATTTTTGCCGAAATTCTTCCAATTCCGGAAGAAGCTCCTTGAACAATAACTACCTGTTCTTTTAGATTTTTCAATTTCATAATGTTGTATTTTAAATTAGTTTTACTCGATAATCGAGATTTAAACCTGACTGCCGTCAGGCAAGTTGCTCCGAGGATTGCCTCGAAATAAAAATTAGTTTCCAACCGATGCCTCTTGGGATTGCCCTGAGGTAGTTTACTTCCTATTTTTCATTTTATGCTCTTCTTTAAACAGGTACTCCCAACTTTGAAAAGGCCTTAACTCGTGAAATTCAGGTTCCATTAGTCCTGCTTTGAGTATGGGCAATTGGTCATACGATTTTTTTGCTTCTTCCAGACTGGGGTATTCCAAAATCATCACTACCAATCCGGGAATTTCCGTGAGAAAAAATTGTCTTAAACGACCGCGCATATAATCGGCCCAGGCGTAGTGTTCTTCGGCCTCCATCAATGGTAAAAGTTCCTTTTTTATATCAACATCCGGCTTGACCCGCCATATCACTAAAATTTGCATACACTGTATGTTTTGTTACTATTAAATTTTTAAAACAGAGCCCTATACTCCCATATACCAAAGTTGAAATTTGACGATTACATTTATTTAATACTTTTCAGGGTTTTAGTATCAATTTTTTCGAAACAGTGCAGTTTATCACTATTCGCTCCCTGTGGTCGTGAATCTTATAGGCTCGCTACTTCGATGCAGCTCATCATAGGTTTACCGCTTCGCTCTCCCTCTGGTCGTGAATCTCGTGGACTCGATACTTCGACACAGCTCAGCACAGGTTTCATGGAAGCATACCATAAGAAAAGTATAAGTCAATCCTCAAAAAGTAACACAAATGTGAACGTTCTGTTCGTTACCTTCATAAGGATTTATGAATAGTCTTTAATAGCATTTTATGAAAAGGAGAAAGCTACTTTATATTGAGGCTTCAGTCAATAAGGAAAAATCGCGATCCATAGCCTTAGCGCAATACTTTATAAGGAAATACAAAGAAAAATATACCACGGCTGAAATTGACACCTGGGATATCTGGAACTCATTGTTACCTGAAATAAAAAGCTATCGGCTAGAAGAATGGGACCAAGGTCCGGAGGGCGCTGGGCAGAGCTATTTTGATAAAGAAGCCTGGTATCACGCAGAAAAGTGTATTCATCGATTTATGGATGTTGATGATTATTTGATTGCCCTGCCCGTGTGGAATTTTGGCATCCCTTACCGGATGAAACACTTTATCGATATTATCACCCAACCTGGCCATACATTTTCTTATGATTTGAACACTAAACCAAAAGGATTATTCCTCAATAAATCATGTACAGTTATTTTCTTTGATGTATCGTTGTTATCCAATCGATATCCTAAAGAACAAGAGAACCCTCAAGTTTCTTATATACTTCAATGGTTAAACTTTTTAGGATTTAAAAACATCAATACCGTTTTCTTTGAACTTGATGCAAAAGATATGGTGACATTCGACGCAAGACATCCTAGCGCTGAAGGCGAAGTCGATGTAATCTTACGTAAGCTATAACATTTAAAATTGTAACTGCAACAGCATTAAATAGATTCAAAAGTAAAGCCTAATATAAATTTAGGACAAAAATAAAAAATTTCTTGAAGCCGACCACCCTAGAATTAGAGCTATGGAGGTGGTTCGCCAATTTCATAATCAATCAAATTGAACACAAGTTTTGGCATTACCAATACTAAAACTGAATTGTTGTATTTCTTAAACTGTTCACAATAATCGATTCTACAGATTTTTATAACTAAAGATTATCAAATTATTAAACTTCAAAAAATTATTTGGAATCCTTCTGAATAAGTATATATTTGCAATTTATTTTTAATGAGTCTAAATAAACTAAATTGTAGTATAGTATTGTTAAGTTTTTTGGTAATCCAGATAGGATGGAGCCAAATTGAAGGCCAAGTAATCTCTGAGGATGAACTGCCCATTCCCGGTGTCAGCGTCTTTGCAAAAGAAACCTCTAATGGAACCTATACTGATGTTGACGGCAAGTTCGTATTACAAATTCCTGATGGAAAATATACCTTGATTATTTCTTCCGTAGGCTTTAGAACGCAATATATCGACGTAATTGTTACTAATAATATCAAAACCCTTAGTATAAAACTTGACAAAAAGGTTGATGAACTAAGTGAAGTCCTAGTCGTAGGAAAGAGTCTGGCACAGCAGAAACGAGAGGAAGCGATAAACATAGATGTATTAAGTGCAGCAAATATACGCACACGTAGCAGTTCACCCCAACAATTACTCAATACTACTTCAGGTGTCAAGGTAAGGCAGGCAGGTGGATTGGGAAGCGATACACAGATTTCCATAAACGGGCTGCAGGGCAATGCCATACGGTTTTTTAGGGATGACATTCCATTGGATTATTTGGGCCGAGCCTTTGACTTGAGCATATTGCCTTTAGATAATATTGAACAGGTTGAGATTTACAAAGGAGTCCTACCTGTGGCTTTGGGTTCTGACGCGCTTGGTGGCGGAATCAATATTGTACAGCGAAATACTACGAAAGATTATTTAGATGTCACAGCAAGTGCAGGTTCTTTCAACACTTACAAAACAACAATGAACGGAATGTATAGCATTCCAAATTCTAAAATATCCATAGGCCTTACAGGGTACTACATCAATTCTGAAAATAATTTTAAAAACGAAGCACCAATTATCAATCAGGATACTGGAAACCGAAGTTTTGAGGATGTGGAACGTTTTCATGATGGTATCGAGAGCATTTTTTTTGAAGTTAACGGCCAGATAAAAAATACATCTTGGGCAGATATGTTAACGTTTCGCGCATCTTACTTCGACCTTAACAAAGAAGAACAGAACGGTGTATTGCTTACCAATGCTTTTGGTGAAGTAACATCTTCTGAAAAAAGCAAAATAGTATCAGTACGTTACAAAAAGGGCTTTGGTAAATTGGAAACTGATGTATTTGCCGCTTATACTGAGCGTAACAATACGCTTATAGACACCACCGGGAATCGTTATAATTTTAGGGGTGAGGTTGTTCAGACCAATGCCACGGGTGGTGAACTTGGACCTTTTAAATCGAATATTCACCTTGATTTTGATATCGTTACGGCTAGGCTCTATCTAGCATACCCTGTATCAGACGCATTGGCACTGTTTGCAAGTCATAACTACATTGGGCAAGACCGTATTGGCACCAATCCTCCTGGGCAGACTATTCCTGGAACCGACATTGACCCGCTTACCGTACCAGCGAGCTATGACAGAAATATTTCTGCATTGGGGATTGATATAAATGCCTTTGACACTCATTTTAAAAATACGTTTTCGTTAAAACGTTACGCCATTAATACGAAAGCGGCCGCAACCTTTCAAGGCGATGGTGACCCATTTGAAACATCAGACGACCAATATGGTATCTCAAACGCAATAAAATGGTCGTTTTCATCATCTACATTTTTACGCAGCTCTTATGAATATGCCATTAGGATTCCTGAGCCGGATGAGTTTTTTGGGGATGGTCTTTTCATTCAAAGTAATGTGCTCCTGGAGCCTGAGCGAAGCCATAATGTCAACCTTGGATTTCAGGCCAATCTTGATACAAAAGCGAAGTATAATCTGAGTCTGAACGGGTTTTATAGGTTTCAGGAAGGGCTTATCTTTTTGAGACCACAAGTTCCCTTTTCCCGTTACGAAAATGTGGATGACGCCGAAGTGCTGGGCCTTGAGACTAGTTTTAAGGGCAATATTCCAAATATATCTATCCTTCCGGGAAGACTAAGCTTTTATGCAAATATTACCTATCAGGATATTCGGCGAGTCAATACAGGAACCAATGCAGAAGCTGCCTTGGAAGGTTCAAGGGTACCTAATATTCCTTTTTTCTTTACTTCGCTAGGCTTTGATTACGAACAGAGTTCGATATTTCAGCGAAAAGATAAGTTGCGGTTTTTCTCTACCTACAACTATACCCATCAGTTTTACCTATTTGGACTTCCAAAGAGTCAGGAAGGTGGACTGTTTCAGGATGCGTCAGTGAATTCCACGCTTATTATTCCAGAACAGCATGTAGTCGATGCAGGAATTAGCTACAAGTGGGGAGCTTCCAATTTTTGGATAAACCTTGACGTAAATAACCTACTTGACGCAGATATTTTTGATGAATTTAGAGTACCCCGACCGGGCATTAATTATACTATACGATTACGATATCTCATAAATTAAAAACAGTTAACTATGAAAATTACAAAACCATTTATTTACCTTTTTCTTGTCACTGCATTGCTATCCTGTAGTGATGACGACAATACTACAAATGATAACAACGGAAATACACCTGCAGATTTTGCTATTCTTGCAGAACTCGACCTTAGTACCCAAAGCGGGGTAATTGCCACTTTCGATGGAACACCGGAAGGAATACTCAACCTAACAGAAAACCAAACAAGCCTTCAACTCTCAAATGCTCGTCTGGGTGGCCGTATTTTTGATGGGGCACTGTATCGAAATGTGAATGATTTGGCAGAGTCAGGGCTTCAAAAGTACGAATTTGATGCAAACGGAAATCCTGTCGATGCAGGATTTATTGCCATTACTCAAGAAGGGCAATATGGGGCAAATTTTTGGATTGTAAACAGCTCAAAGGGCTATTACTATGACCAGTCCCGTGGATTTTTGAAAATCCAAATCTTCAACCCGACTTCAATGGAGCGGACAGGTGAAATTGATTTAACACCTGACGTCTCAAAAATGGCAGATAATCCGACCATTCAAGTCGAAAAATCAGGGGAGCGTATGATGATTGTACGTGATGGAAAACTTTTTGTTGATGTAGCGTACCTGTTGGAAGATGATGTGTTTACAGGTTCAGTGTATGACAGCGCCTTCGTTGCAGTTATCGATGTTGCTTCTGATAGTTTTGAAAACCTGACTGAATATCAAGGTGCTCAAGGCGTATCATTTCCACCACTAAATATGAATAATGTAAATACCGATGAAAACGGTGATTTGTACATTGCTACGATGGGCGATATGTTCAGTGGTGAGAGAAATGCCAAAATTTTGCGCATTAGGAACGGGGAGACCTCTTTTGACCAGGATTTTGAATTGGATATAGAACCTTACATTCCTGGGGATGGTATAAAATGGTACGTAGGCGGAGGAGCTATTCGCAACAATATTTTATATACGTATATCATGGATGAACCTTATGCTCCCGATTATAGCAATTATACAGATTTGAATAAAGATTTTTACGCTATAGATATCAACACCAAGGTAGCGACATTAATTCCTGAGGTGCCAAAAACCGATTTTGAATGTATTGCTACACCTTATTTTGTGGGTAATACGTTGTACATACCATACAGTAGTCCAACGACTTCGGGAATTTATACCTATGACGGAACGGAGGCCACCTCACTTTTTGAATTGAATGGTGGAGTTATACAAGGATTTTTCGGTTTACAGTAATGAAAAAAATCTGGAGACAACTGCACTTATGGCTCGGGCTGGTGTCTGGGCTTATCGTGCTTTTAATATGCTTGTCTGGAGCATTATTTGTTTTTGCCGAAGAAGTGTTATTTTTTGGATTACAAGAACATCTCAAATTTGAGCCGAAAACCCAAAAACGGGTACCTATCGATTCAGTCATTAAAGATTATCAAGAAGCTAATCCTGATGCAATGGTATTCTGGGCAAACCTTTATCCAAATAATACTTACAATTATGTTTTGGCAACGAGCGGAAACCCGGAATTAAGCGATGCCAATGTGCAGTTTGTTTTTATAGACCCGTACTCAGGAAAAATCACACATACTGATACTACCTATTTCGAATTTTTTTTCAAGTTAGGCCATTTCCATTCAGAGCTCTTATTAGGCAGTATCGGAATATGGATTATACGCATAAGTACCTTGCTGTTTTTATTGGAGATTGTTCTCGGCGTTATCCTATGGTGGCCAAAAAAGAGAAAGAAAGCAGTTAAAGAGGCTTTTGTACTTAACCCTAAAAATACACGTCAGCCGTGGTACCTTCAATTACATAAGGTGTATGGGTTTTATGGTTTATGGGCATTGTTGATTCTACTGTTTTCAGGATTGTTTATTGGGATGTTTCCAAAGGGAACATCAGTACTGAATCCCTTGGCTAATGGGACGGCCATTAATTCAAAAACTTTTAAAAGTTCTGAAAATCCAATGCAGGAAATCTATAAGTTCCTCCATTCTGAACGTCCGGATCTGGAAACCATCCTCATTAATAACCCTCAAAGTCCTGAGGCACCCTTAGATGGGATTTTAAACACCAACACTACATTTCTTTTTATGTCCGGTAGTTCATTTTCAACAGTCAACGACACCCTGGAAGACAAAGAAAACCTGCAACAAGAAGCTGCATCGCTATTAAACCTTTCGCTTCATACCGGTTCCTGGGCCGGGTGGCCTATCAAAGTAATTGCTATGCTTGTAGGGCTTTTTGGCGCCTCTTTGCCTATTACGGGTTTTATGATTTGGTGGTATAGAACAAAAACACATTAAGTCTTATGAATTATTTAGGGAAATAATATAGATAAAGTTGTTGTGCTTAATTTGACCAAATCCTATGAAGAAGAAAATTTTATGGACATTACTTACACTCATTGGAGCGGTTTTGCTTTTTGTAGCTTTTCTTTTTATAGAAGATTTAACTTATAAAAAATTTGGAATGGATACCCAACTGAAAGAAAATAGAAAGGCTTTGATAGTTACTTGGAAAACAGATGACCAAAATAATTTTTGGGAAACCTACAGCAATGAAATACAACCTTCAATCAAAGACCTGCATCAGAAAGAACTCATAGGCGAGGTCTTTCCTCTCGAACATGAACCACTGAATTATAAAAACGGTAAATTGAATTGGACTAATTGTATTGTCATAATGCTTTCCGAAGGCCAGTATGACCCACAAATCGTTTCTACGCTTGTAGCTACAATTAAACAATCCACAATTAGCAGTCACTTCCTTGCGTTGGATTTAGCCAAAGTTCAAAAGAATTTAGATATGTTCTACCCAAAAACTAATGGTATGAAAAGAGAGCCAAGGATGAAACAAACAATAGAATATCTATTTTCAAAGCCAAATGCACGGAAAGACTATTATGAAGACCAATACAAATTCTCTGGACCTGCAATGAAAGACTTGCACAGTAGAGACAAAGCAGGCAGATTTATTGGGTTTGAAATAGAGAAACGGATTATCGCTAAAGAAAATATGCCTGAATGGGACTTAATACATCTAATCGGTTTTACGGCTTGGCAAGAAATAAAAGCAATACCGTTTTTCTACTGAACTTGGAATAAACACGCTGAAAGAGCATTTGGCGATGGAATGACTTTTAAGAAAAAAGTAGCTGAATGGAATGAAATACGAACAAATGTTAAAAGCAAAGCTAAACAGAACTTTCAACTGACCTTAAGAAAAAACTAAACACAACACGGTATCCTAAACCGTTGTAACGAGTTAAGGGTAAATAAAAAATTTCTTGAGCCCGACTATCCTTAAGGCGTAGACATAGAGGTATTTATCGGGTTTTATACCCATTCAAGTTAAGCACAAATTTTGCATTTTACCTTTCCTTGAACAGTCGAAAATAGCAGTTCTGACTTTCTCCCGCGCAAAAGTAAATCGGAAATCCTGAGGCAGAGCCCTCAGAGAATTATTTAGATTAATGCTTATCACGATAAGCCTGAGGCGACATCCCCACAATCCGCTTAAAATAACGACTGAAATAGGAAGGGTTATCAAAGCCTAAGGAATAACAAATTTCTGAAATGCTAGCTTTGGTGTGTAGTAATTTACATTTAGCGGCCAGAATGTATCTTTCCATTATAAGCACCTTGGCGTTCTTACCAAAACCTTTTTGTAAGTGTTGGTTTAGTTGGCCTGGTTCCATATTGAGGTCTTCAGCAAAATCGCTGACTCCATGCGCTTCAACAATTCCCTTGTTGTTTCCCTCAATAAAATGCTTCTCCAGAACTTCTGCAAATCGCTGACAAATCTGGGTTGATAGGTCGTTTTTGTGAAACTGCAATACCTCTTTTTTGGGATAGTTTTTTTTCAAAAGCAGCAATAGTTCGAGAGTCCATACCTGAACAAATTCATAACTTAATTCGTCTTTCTGTTTAAAAGCGCTGTGAATTTTGTTTATCAAGTCTAATACCTCTCGATAATTATGTTCCCCAATATCAAAATCGACCTCTGTAACAGGAGATAAGAAAGGAAAACGTGCGTATAAGGTATCCGGAAAAACGATACGGGACAGGAAATCTTTAGAAAATGCTATCATATAGCCATCTACCTGGTTTACCCCTTGCCAGGTTTTAATTTGCCCGGGACGTGATAAATATAAAGAGTGACTATTGAGATTAACCCTTTTTGTTTGATGTAACTTGACCAAATTACCTTTGGAAAGTGCAAAAATCTTGTAAAAGTCCTGTACATAAGTTCTAGGTAGCTTTTGATAATAAGTGTTAAACTGACTAAGAGAGTCAGCAAACATGCCATTTTGCCCCCAGGGAAAATGAAGGGAATGCTGAATATATTTTTTACCGTGAAGGCACTCCACAAAATCTTCCAGGTTTAATTGTGGAATTATGGTTTGATTTATTTTCATACCACTTCCTTGTCCAAACCTGTTCCAAAATTAAATTTTAATATAAACATTTGATTTTCAATATATTGAAATATAATAAGAGTTCTTTTTAAACTCTATTTACAAAATATTTTAAAAATAATACGTGATTTTCACGAAATTTTTAGGAATTTAGAGGTCATATAGAATCTATAGACCGTAAGGATGAAAGACGTAAACGCCTATCAAGAAACCATAGAAAAGCTTAAAGAAGAAAAACAGCTCACCGAAAAGCTGCTCGGTATCAGTGAAGCTTTGGTAAACGTAAGCCAACGTGAACAACTTTTTCACATCATTGTCGAAAAAATAGGCAAGTTACTGCCCATGGATGATCTGGCCATCGTAATTGTTAATGAAGATAAAACACAGTGGAAGGATATTTCCATTTCTAGAGGACTCAACCAAAAAAAAATAACCCAAGAATTAACGGAAGGAGGGTTTGATGTCTGGCTAGATATGAACAGTCTCATCGAAAGGTTTCTCTCGTCTACGGAAATCATGACCATCGAGGACTACAAGAAGTTCAAGGATTTTCCATCAAAGTTTACCCAAATTATGGAAGAGGACGGTCTAAAAGAATTCATCCATACCCCTTTGCGTATGGCCGACAAAGTATTCGGTGCACTGGTATTTGATGCAAGAAAATCTGGAACATATGATGAAAGTCACTTTTCTCTTTTTCAAGCCATTGCCGACCAACTCGCCGTAGCGGTAAGCAATGTGCTGGCTCAAGAGGAATTATTAAAACGCCAGAAACGGATTGAAGACTTACTGAAAATCAGTACTGCAGCTTCTAACATCCAGTCTCGAAGCGAACTGCTAAAAGTGATTTTCGAGACTATAAAACCCGTATTTCCATTTGATAATGCCGGGCTCTTTATCATCGACCAAAAAAATGACGAGCATTATGAAATACTGGATAATATCGATATTTTGGGACAGCATGACGCTACTCAGGTTGCCCTAATCAAGGCCAACCTTTTGGGTAGGTTCAAGCATAGAGGCAGTACAATTGATTATTTGTCAAGACCCCATGGCCCGTATTTATTCGATATTAGAGAGGACTCAAAAAAATGGCCACATCCACAGGTCAAACTGGCGCTGGAATACGGGATACGCCAACTCATCGGTATAGGTTTGAGGTCTGGTAATGAAACCTTTGGAATGTTGTGCTTTAACTCCAAAAAGAAAAATTTCTATTCAGAAAAAAACTTTTCGCTTTTCAAGGCAATATCAGAACAGGTGGCCGTAGCGGTGAGCAATGTGCTGGCTCAAGAAGAATCACTTATACACCAAAAACGTATTGAAGATTTACTGAAAATCAGTACTGCAGCTTCTAACATCCAGTCTCGAAGCGAACTTTTAAAAGTGATTTTCGAGACCATAAAACCGATATTCCCATTTGATTCTGCCGGGCTTTTTATTATAGACCATCAAAATGATGAGCATTATGAAATACTGGACGATATTGATATTTTGGGAAAGCATGACGCTTCTCAGGTTGAGGCAATCAAGGCCAATCTTTTGGGCAGATTTCAACATAGTGGCAGCGCAATAGATTATCTATCACAATCGCGTGGCCCGTATATATTCGACCTTAAAAAGGATAAAAAAAAATGGCCACATCCGCAGGTCAACGTGATGTTAAAAAATAGATTGCGCCAAGTCATTGGCATAGGCCTGAAATCTGGAAGCGAAACTTTTGGTATGTTGTGCTTTAATTCCAAAAAGGAAGATTTTTATTCTGAAAAAGATTTTCCGTTTTTCAAAGCAATATCGGAACAGGTAGCTTTGGCGGTGAGCAATGTGCTGGCTCAAGAAGAATCACTTATACACCAAAAGCGTATTGAAGACTTACTGAAAATCAGTACTGCAGCTTCTAACATCCAGTCTCGAAGAGAACTTTTAAAAGTGATTTTCGAGACTATAAAACCCGTATTTCCATTTGATACTGCAGGGCTCTTTATCATCGACCATAAAAATGATGAGCATTATGAAATACTGGACAATATTGAAATTTTAGGACAGCATGACGCTACTCAGGTTGAAATAATCAATTCTAATCTTCTAGGCAGGTTTAAACATAAGGGCAGCGGAATTGAATATGTATCACGAAAGGGTGGTCCACATTTGTTCGACCTTAAAAAAGATGCTAAAAAATGGCCACATCCACAAATAAGTACTATGTTGGAGAATGGCTTGCGTCAGCTCATTGGCATAGGGCTAAAATCTGGTAATGAAACTTTTGGGATGCTATGTTTTAGTTCTAAAAAAGAGAATTTTTATTCTGACCAGGATTTTTCATTTTTCAATGCGATATCAGAGCAAGTAGCTTTGGCGGTGAGCAATGTATTGTCGTCCGAAGAAGTTCTTCTTCAAAAAGAGAAAGTAGAAAACCTTTTAAGTATTAGCAATACCATTTCTACCATTGCCAGTGGGGCTGATTTAATAAGGCTGATTTTGACAGACCTGAAAAGATTTTTTCCTTTTGATGATGCGGGTCTCTTCGTCTATGACTTTGCTGCCAAAAAGGAGCGTGATCTGGTGGTCGACTATAATTTTAATATGGGTTTTTCCAAAACACTCTATGATGAAGGTCTCTCAGGGTGGATGCCCATATCAGATGCATCCTTGTTCACTACCAACAAAGGGCCTCATGTACTTACACCCGATGAGTTGCTAAATAAATATCCGCACCCTCATTTTGAATATCTCAAAAAACACGGGTTTAAAATAATGATTGGCGGGCCGCTTAAAAATGGCGGTGAAGTGATTGGGATGTTATGTTTTTGGAGTTTTAATGAGAATGCGTATTCCGATGATAGCATCGCTACGTTCAAATCTATTTCAGACCAAGTAGGTATTGCCTTGGGAAATGTACTGGCCAACGAGCAACTTCTCGAAGAAAAGAAAAAGACCGAAGACCTGCTGGCTGTTACCGAGAGTATTGCCAACATTACCACCGGACCAGAACTGGTCAAAGCCATTTTTGATAAGCTACAGAAAATATTTCCTTTTGATGACGCAGGCTTGTTCCAGATGGATAATGATAAGAAAATGGAACGCGACCTTATTGTCGATTTCGGATATGATACTTCCTCAGAAATTAATGAGGAGCTAAGAAAAAAAGGATTGGTGGGTTGGATGCCGTTGAGTCAAGGAGTAAACCATTTATCAAAATCAGGGATAGTCACATTGGGAACGGAGGTTTACGAATTGTTTGACCATCCCCATTTTGAAAATCAAGAAAACCGTATTTTCAGGCAAATCATATCCGGCCCGCTAAGACAAGGAGAAAACACCATTGGGGCTTTATGCTTTTGGAGCAAAAAGGAGAATGCATTTCAGGGACAAGAATCTCTCTTTAAATCCATTATCGACCAGATAAGTGTAGCATTGAGCAATATCATTGCCAACGAACAATTAATTTCTGAAAAGAAGAAGACTGAAGACTTGCTGGCTGTTACCGAGAGTATTGCCAACATTACCACCGGACCAGAACTGATACGTGCCATCTTTGGTAAATTACACAACGTTTTTCCTTTTGATGAGATTGGACTCTTTCATTTGGATTTTGAAAACAACCGAGAACGTGACCTTACTGTGTATAATCAATACGACTTAGACAAGGAAAATACGACCCATACAACAAATGGATTGATGGAATGGATGCCTATCAGACAATGTACCACGTATCTATCGGAATCATTGATTATAAATGGGCAGGAGATTTACGAGCAGCTTCATCATCCCCCTTTCGAAGACCCGGAAAACCGCATTTTTAAACAAATCATTGCCGGTCCCTTAAAAGAAGGCGACAAAACCATAGGTATGCTCTGCTTTTGGAGCAAAGAAGAGAATGAATTTGATGGTCAGGAGTCCTTATTCAAGTCCATTACCGACCAGATGAGCGTGGCGTTGAGCAACATCATTGCCAATGAGGATATTCAGCAGCGTGAAATGGAGAAGTCATTGCAGGTCGATATTTTCAACGCGTTAAACGATTCCAAACTATGGGAGCAAAAGTTGTCTGGCGTAACACAGGTATTGCAACGGCATATACCTTTCAATCTTATTGTATTCAACTTTTTTGAAACCGAAGAAGCTACCGGTGAACGACTACCATTTTATAGCCTTGAACGTTTGGGGATAGAGGAATATAGACTTTTTGACCTGGCGCATTTTTCAAAAATGACGGGTATGGGAGAGAACTCTTTAAAGCAAGCATTTGCAGCGACTGACCTTGAACCCAACATATTTGACTACGATAACTTGGGTAAAAAAGTCAGAAAAAATGAATTTCTCAGTGTGATTAACAAGGTCTTCGGCACAAATAGTATTTTGAACTACCCTACTCATTTAGACAAGGAGAGAACGATTTATATTTCATTGTTTAGCAAAGAGGCCAGCGCGTTTAAAGAAAAACACCTTTCCCTTTTAAGGAGTGCAGAGCAGTCCCTCTTGCTGTCTCTTGAACGTCAGCTCGCCTATGACGAGATACAATTGCTCAATGAACGTCTACAGAGTGAGAAAAAATACCTACAATCAGAGATGCAAGCAACGTATCACTTTGGAGAGATTATAGGTGAAAGTGCCATTATGCAGATGGTATTTAAACAGATAAACGATGTAGCGTCACTGGACACCACGGTTCTTATACAAGGCGAAACCGGTACCGGTAAAGAACTTGTTGCACGGGCCATCCATGAAAACTCACTACGGCAGGATGCGCTGCTGGTTAAGGTCAATTGTGCGGCCATTCCCCGGGAAACTGTGGAGAGCGAGCTTTTTGGCCATGTAAAAGGAGCGTTCACAGGAGCCATCAAGGACAGGATTGGAAAATTTGAACTCGCCGATGGTGGAACCATCTTTCTTGATGAGATAGGTGAGCTCTCGCTCGATTTACAAGCCAAGCTACTGCGAGTGCTTCAAGAAAAAGAGGTGGAACAATTGGGCAGTAACCGTCTTAAAAAAATAGATTTTAGAGTCATTGCAGCTACAAACCGTAACCTATCCTTAGAGGTCGAAAAAGGTAACTTTAGGTCAGACTTGTTCTACCGCCTGCATATTTTTCCAATGCAACTGCCGCCACTTCGCTTACGCGAAAACGATGTTATACTCATCGCAGAACAAATAGCAGAACAGGTCTGTATTAAGATTGGAACAACTTTTAAAGGATTTTCAAACGCCAGTAAAAAAGTATTGTTATCCTACGCCTGGCCTGGTAACGTAAGGGAGTTGCAAAACCTCATCGAGCAGACCTTGATACAAAACCGTGGCGAGATTGAAAATCTAAGACCTGGATTTCAGCCCGTGAGCGTTGATACCCCTCTTAAAGCCGACAGTTTTGAGGATATAGTAAATGCGGACAATCTTAAGGAAATTACCCTTGAGGATATTGACCTGCGTACCCAGGAGCTCGAAAAGGCCTATCTCTACGCCATCCTTAATCATACAAAATGGAGAGTAAGCGGCAGGGATGGTGCTGCTGCTTTACTCGATGTAAAGGCGACCACGCTTGAGTATAGATTGAAAAAGCTAGGTATTAGTCGTAAAAGTAGCTAGTAAATCAAATATATCTTCTTATCCTGACATTTATAACCACCGCCTCTTTATAATCTTTTTTCATCACTCTTCAGGCAATTTAGGGTCGACACTTTTTTAAAAGTATCTGAAACCCTTAGAAAAGTATCAAGCGTACCTTCAAGAATTTTTTCAAATTTACAAAGGTGCTTCCTTAGATAGTAATGAACTACGACCCCGAACCATTTATTATGTATGGGTCGTGTTATCTGTTTGGAAAGTCAATACCAATAATTCAAGGGCTAGCAATGAACAAAAAAAAGAATCATCGTACAGACTCGATTCCCCCAAAAAAGAGGAAGATGTTTATCCTGATATGGGTCATCGTTTATCCACTTATCCTTATAGTCACCAATACGTTGAGGCTATTTTTTCCTGAGATGAATTCGCCTCTATCTATGTTGATAACATCACTTACCATTGTTAGCGCAATGGTTTTTATAATGATTCCCTTGATTAATAAATTCTTAGGAAAATGGATTAGAAAATGAAAAATCCCAACCCAATTGGATTAAAAGCCAAAGGGAGTTTTTGTAACGGAAAAAATTAAATAAAACCAAGTATCGATAAATTATGAAATGAGCCATAATAAATCTTAATACCTACCGAGATGGTTATTGGTGAAATCGAAGATTCATGAACTCCTTTGAAAAACAATTGGAAATGATGTGAATAATTACATATGACCTATTAAAATCAATAAAAATTAACAGATGAAACGAAAAATTGTAAAAAGACATAGACCCTTAATCCTCAGCGCGCTCGTGGTTATTTCATTAGGCTTTTCAAGCTGTAACCAAAAACAGAAAAAAGAGTCAACGGCTGAAAAAAGAGTCGATTTAGCACTTAAAATCGACAGATTCAACATTCCTGGTGTAGGACAGGTAGAAAGTATCATGATAGAGGATGAGAATGGCATCGTTTTAATTGACGCACAACGTACAAAAAGTGCAGGAAAACAAGTCGTGGAGAAACTGAAATCAAAAGGAAAGCTGTTGTACGCCGTATTGATAACCCACCCACATCCCGACCATGTCGGAGGATTGCCTACAATTCTTGAAGCATTCCCCGGAACCCCCGTCCTAGGAACCAAAGCGACCAAAGAAGAAATGGTTACCGATAGTGAGGGGGAATTCTATTTTGCCAGAAAGGTGAATGGAGACGAATATCCTACTGAATTGGCACTACCAACCAGACTGATTGAAGATGGTGAGACCGTCACTTTTGGTGATATCGACTTAGTGGTCGATGAACTTGGTCCTGGTGAGGCCATAGATATAAATGTGTTTTATTCCAAAGAACTCAATGCACTTTTCGTAGGCGATTTAATGGATAACAACCGTCTCGGTTTCGTTCTTGAAAAGAGGACTGCCCCTTGGCTACAACAGTTAGATAAAGTATGGGCCGACTATGGGAAAGAAAATCCAATAACCTATCCTGGTCACGGTGACCCTGCTGATTTAAGAAGGTTGGTAGAGGAACAAAAAGAGTGGCTTATCGATTTGAGAACGCTTGTTGAGAAAGAGATGAAAAACGGAAAGAAACTGTCGGATATGCAAGTTGCAAATATCGAGAGTGCCTTTGAGGAACTGCATCCCAATCAAATCCCGGTAGCCCCAATTCCGGATATGATGAAACTCAATATTAAGGCTGTGGCAGAAGAGCTTGCTTTGGAAAATAATTAAAAACAATACTTAGCAAATGAAAATTGGAATCATAGGAACAGGTAATATAGGCAGCACAGAAGGAAGACTATGGGATAAAGCAGGTCATCAGATATTGTATGGATCGCGACATCCTGCATCTCTTCTTGATAGAGATATGGGAGAGAACGTTCAAATAGGCTCGATCAAGGAGGCTGCTACATTCGGAGAGGTTATTTTACTGGCGATCCCTTGGGATGGCATAGACGAAGTACTTTCTGAAATAAACCCATTTATTTCAGAAAAAATAGTCATTGACGCTACCAATCAATATGGCTTCAATGAGGATACCGGAAAAAATGGATTGATCCAGTTGCCCAATCATCAGACGGCAACCTCTTATAATACCCAACGAATCAAATCAAAAGGATTAGTAAAGGCCTACAATACGTTGACCGCTGGTTTTCAATGGCAGGTAGGTAGTGATTCCCCAAAGAAAGGGGTTATAATGCCCTATTCGGGGAATACCGAAGAAGCCAAAACTATCGTAGCAGACCTTATTAAGGAAAGCGGTTTTGTGCCTTACGATGTAGGAGATTCTGAAATGGCACGGTTTATTGAACCACCACGGGGAAGTACATCGCTCTATGGAGAAGAGTGGTCTATCGATACCATAGAAAAAAGATTGAAAGAGTTAAAGGATACCATAAACCTATGAAACCCAAAAAAATGAAAATAGGAATCATTGGTTCAGGAGCCATAGGAGGAAATCTTGGCAAGAACTGGGCAGCTGCAGGACACGAAATCTTTTACAGCTCAAGAAATCCAGAAAAATTGAAAAACTTAATTAACGAAACAAAAGGCATCTCAAAAGCCGGCACAGTAGCCGAAGCTGTTGCATTTGCAGATGTTGTTCTCTTGGCCATTAACTACTGGACATTAGACGAAGCTTTGGAAAACATGGGCACGCTTGAGGGGAAAGTTGTCATCGATGCTACAAACCCATATGAATATGCCAATGGAAAACTATCCAGAGTGATTCCAGATGATATTTCGGGGGCTGAAGTCCTAAACAAGAAATTACCAAAGGCGCTCATAGCAAAAGCTTTTAGCAGTTTTTCTGCGAGCATCATAGAAAAGCGCAGTCATGAAGAGCCCAATGTAGCTGTTCTATTTACTGCAACAGAAAAAAAAGCTCAAGAAACAACTTCGCAGCTGATTACTGATGCAGGATTTGCACCTGTTTATTTCGGAAAGCTGAAAGATTCCATACCTATAGAACTTATGGGAGAATATTCAGGAAGCATTTTGACTGCATCAGAAGCAAAGAATCATATTAAAAGTGATTGATTTTAAAACAAATCATCACTCAACTAAAGCTAAAATATCATGAAAACTGAGAAGTAGAAACTTTATATCAAGAAAGAAATTAAACGAATATAATTATTTAAGTATAACCTTATAAATAAAAATAAAATGTCAGAAACAATTGAAAATCCAGATATAAAAATCGAAACAGGAAAAATCTTTATTAACGGCGAATGGAGAGAAAGCAGCTCAGGTGAAACGTTCGAAACAATAAATCCTGCTAACGAAGAAGTAATTACAAGCGTGGCAAAAGGTACCGAAGAAGATGCAAACGCAGCAGTCACAGCTGCAAGAGAGGCATTTGATAATGGTCCTTGGGGAAAAATGGGCGGAAAAGAACGTAGTAAAGTTTTACTGCGAATAGCGGATAAGATAGACGAACATGCCGATGAGCTTATTATGCGGGAAAGTATGGATGCCGGGAAGCTCAAAAGAGATGTTACCCATGTTGATGTTCCACACATCGCAAATATGTTTCGTTACTATGCGGGTTGGACTACTAAAATTGACGGCTCGGTTAAAGAGCCAGAAGGAGTGCTGGGTGAAAATTTGTTGGGTTATACCAGACAGGAACCCTTGGGAATCGTTACAGGAATTTCCCCCTATAATTTCCCATTAATCCTATCAGTAAGTAAAATAGCACCCGCCTTGGCAGCCGGTAACTGTTTTATTCATAAGCCAGCTTCATTAACCCCTTTAAGTGCAATTACGCTTGCAAAGATTATGCAAGAAGCAGGTGTGCCTAATGGGGCATATAATTTGGTGACAGGGCCTGGAGGTCCAGTAGGTGGAACTTTTGTGAAACACCCTGACGTCAACAAAATAGCAATAACAGGTAGTACCGAGACAGGAATCCGTATTGCAAAAGATGCAGCAGATACAATGAAACATTTAACGATGGAACTCGGTGGTAAATCTCCTAATATCATATTTGAAGATGCTGATTTGGATGAGGCCGCCCGTATTGCCGCTATGGGAATTTTCTGGAACAAAGGCGAGGTGTGTGTAGCAGGTGCAAGAATTCTGGTTCAAGAATCGGTTTACGATAAATTTCTGGAAAAATTAGTAGAAGCAACAAGCAAAATGAAGGTTGGTGACCCTATGGATGAGACTTCTGATTTAGGCCCGATGGCCGGAAAAGCAGAGTTTGAAAAAGTCCTAAAGTATATAGACATCGCTAAAAATCAAGATAAAGCTGATTTAGTTTATGGTGGTGAGCCCGCACCAGTCAATGGCAAAGGATACTATGTGACGCCTACGATTTTTGCTAACGCAAATAATCAGATGCGTTTCGTGAGAGAAGAAATTTTTGGCCCAGTAGTTCCAGTGATTCCATTCAAAGATTTCGATGAGGCTATTAAAATCGCAAACGATACACCTTTTGGATTGGCCGCTGGAGTTCAGACCAGAGATACGGCCAAAGCTATAAGAGCCGCTAACCTTATAAAAGCAGGAACAATCTGGCTAAATACTTGGCACGAATACGACCCTAATATGCCATTCGGTGGTTACAAAATGTCCGGTTACGGAAGAGAACAAGGCAAGGAAGCCTTTGAGGCCTATACACAAACAAAGAGTATATGGGTAGGTCTAGGAAAGTAAAAAGCGTCTGTAAAAAATCATTTAAATAACAATTATGAAATTAATAAATAAAGTGGCAATTATTACAGGAGCTACCGGTGGAATTGGTGCAGCTACAGCAAGACTTCTTAGCGAAAAGGGAGTAAAACTAGTACTGACAGGGCGCTCTGAAGAAAAACTTAAGAAGCTCGCCGATGAACTTGACAATGCGGTTATTATGGCAGGAGACATAACCGACCCGCACTTGCCTGAAAAGCTCATAAATCTGGCATTAGATACGTATGAGCGGTTAGATATCCTGTTTAACAATGCAGGCCTAATGGAAGTATCCTCTATAGAAGAAGCCAATATAGAAAAGATGTGCCTTATGATTCGCGTAAACTTCGAGGCTTTGGTGCGTATGGGATATACGGCTATGAAGCATTTTGTTACTCAAAACAGCGGTTTTCTTCTTAATACTTCAAGTATTGCCGGTACCAAAACAGCTGCAACTATGGGAGCTTATAGCGGAACCAAGTTTGCAGTGGAAGCTTTTACAGATGGCATAAGACAAGATGTTAGTGAAAAAAATGCAAATGGTGCCACCATTGGTGTTAGTTGTATTGCGCCAGGCACGGTAAACACAGGACTGTTCGATAGTTGGGATGAAAAAAAACGGAACTATGTACATAGTGGTGGAGCGCTAGACCCTGAAGATATTGCCAGAACAGTCCTGTTCATATTGGAACAACCCGAGCAGGTGACAATACCACGTATCAGTGTTTTTCCATTGGCAAGCCCAATATAATAATCAATAAAAAGATTTTAATCAACCCGTTGTTTAATTAAAGTGCAAAACGGGTATTGATACTTAATTATCAAGAGTTGGCGGAAATACTTAAAAGATGAAGAACGCTTTGGCATCAATCAACTCAGTTTAGCAATGCCAAACTAATGCCTTTTAAGAATATCGTATCGATGAAAAATTTAACTATTGTAGCCAGATTTAAAATAATATGAAACTCAAAGACAAAGTAATGATTATCACTGGTGCAGCGGGTGGAATAGGTTCGGCCACGGCCAAACTACTAAACGAAGCGGGTGTAAAACTCGTTTTAACAGATTTGGACGAAACGAAACTGCAAAAATTGGCAGACTCACTAGAGAAAGCGGTAATACATCCTGGGGATATCACAAAAAAGGAAACCACAAAACAGTTGATAGATAAAGCTATAGAAAGCTTTGGACAATTGGACATGGTTTTCAATAACGCCGGAATCATGATAGAAACCGATATTGAAAATGCTGATGTCGACAAGTTGGACTTAATGATTCAAATCAATTTTCAAGCAGTGGTGCGTCTATCCTATGCAGCCCTAAAACACTTTTACAAAACGGGCAGTGGTTTTGTATTGAACATGTCAAGTTTTGCGGGTGTTAAACCATCCGCATCTTTTGCCGCCTATAGCGGTAGCAAGTTTGCTGTAGAGGCTTTTACAGATAGCATCAGGATGGAATTGGCACGTTACGGGGATAAAAATATCGGTATTGCTGTCATTGAGGCGGGAACGGTAGATACTGGATTATACAATGATTGGGATACTGACAAAAGGGATTATGTGTATTCTGGTGGCGCCTTACAACCGGAAGATATTGCACGATGTGCCAAGTTTATTTTAGAACAACCCGACCACATGCGAGTAGAGCGCATATTGGCAATCCCTAGAAAATTTCCAGTATAATCATCAAATAAAGAAACATGGACAACCAGGAATTATACAAAGACTATGGGCTTAACATACCAGAAGTGACTTCGAATACAAAGCGTATTGTAGTCATCGGTGGTGGCTTTGGTGGCATTAACCTAATTAAAAAACTTCCAAAGGATAAATTTCAGATTGTACTTTTTGATAAGCACAACTATCATACGTTCGTGCCCTTGCTTTACCAAGTAGCAACGTGCGCCTTGGAAGCCCCTTCCATCGCAGATGCTACCCGGGGTATGTTCCATAAACGTTCCGATGTATTCTTTCGTTCGATAAAAGTACTACAAATCGATGCTGATGCTCAAGAGGTAAAGACCCAACTGGGGAACTTATATTATGACTACCTCGTAATCGCCACAGGTTCCAAACCCAATTTTTTTGGGAATCGAAATATTGAAAAATATGCCTTCCCCCTTAAAACGTTGCCGCAAGCGGTGGCCATAAGGAGTAGGGTACTACAAAATCTGGAGAAAGCCACATTTAGTACTTCCGAAGAAGAAAAAAAACGGTTCATGAGTTTTGTAATCGTTGGTGGCGGCCCTACTGGTGTGGAAGTTGCCGGTGCAATAGCAGAATTACGCCGATGCATTTTGCCAAAGGATTATAAGGACCTTAATTTTAAAATGATGAAAATCAAAATTGTTGAAGGCAACGAAAGGCTATTAAAATCAATGACTGAGAAAGCCAGTGATAATGCTTTGAAGACACTGAAAAAAATGGGAGTGGAAATTCACTTCCATACGTTGGTATCCGATTTTGATGGAAAAACTATTAGCTATAAAAATAATGATGATAGGGAACCCTGTGGAATGTTAATCTGGGGTGCAGGAGTATCCGGAATTTTGATAGAAGGCCTTAAGGAGGAAAGTACTGCCCACAACCTGTACAAAGTTGACGGGCATTGTCTGATTAACGGCTATACCAACATATTTGCTATTGGAGACGTTGCCTGGTTTCAGGACGAACGCTATGAAAAAGGACTTCCGGGGGTTGCGCAAACAGCTATTCAACAAGGAGCGTATCTGGCAAAAATGTTAGAAAAAATAACCAAGGATACAGAGACAAAAACCTTGGAAGAAAAAATTTTTAGATACGGCCGTTTTCAGTATAAAGATAAAGGCAGCCTAGCTACCATTGGTAAAAATAAAGCCGTTGCCGACCTTCCCAAAAACATCCACTTGTCAGGTTTTCCTGCTTGGTTTATATGGGTAGGTGTGCATTTGTATGCCCTAAATAGTTTAAGAAACCGATTAACTACCTTTTTAAGTTGGAGCCTTAATTATTTTAAGTACGAAAATAAAGTCCGTCTAATTATCACACCAAATATAGAGGAAGGTAATATCCGGGAAAAAGAATTTATGTCCACAAACGAAACAGGAATTTAAAAGACCACAATTATCAATGAAAAAGAAAAACACACTTATATTATTCATCCTGATGCTAGGCAATTTTGCCATAGGTACTGGAACACTTATTTTTCCTGGGATATTATTTCCGCTTTCAGAAGATTTAGGAATCTCTTTTTCCGAAGCAGGTCAATTGGTAACATTTTATGCACTTACCTATGCTATTGCTTCACCTGTAATTGCTGTTCTGGCACAAAAGACAGATAAGAAAACCATGTTAGTGGTTTCTTCGATTTTCCTAGTGCTCGGTTATGGTACAAGTGTACTGGCCAGTTCATATACTTTGGTAATTATTGGACAGATGATAGCCGCTTTAGGGGCATCCGTATTTACACCGACATCGTCGTTAGTAGCCGTTAAGATAAGTGATGAAAAAAACAGGACAAAGGCGATTGGTTTTGTGTTTGCAGGTTTCAGTCTGGGAACAGCCATCGGTCTTCCGGCAGGTTCATATTTGGGGGAACATATGGGGTGGCAGTATGCCTTGAGCTTCATATTAATATGCGCCTTAATCTCTTTGTTTTTAGTTCTATTTACAGTTCCCAAAGGCATTGTTGGAGAATCTTTCAACACTTCAGCCTTCAAGGATTTATTAAAAAGAAAAGCGGTCTCATTCAGTCTACTGACTACTGTCTTACAAATGACTGTTCAAATGACCGTCTTTACCTTCATTGCCCTTTTGTTGAATCACTACGCGAGTATTCCTTCAACAGACATTCCTATATACCTGGCAATTTTTGGGGTATCTGCTTTTATAGGTACGTTTTTAGGTTCTTCATTGGCCGATAAAGTTGGCCCTCGAAAAGTAATTGTTACGGCATTGATAGGTCTGGGTCTTGCCATGCTTTCGCTAAACATTTCGGGAGGATTTGTAATAACCGTAGTTCTGATTCTTGTTGTTTGGGGTATTATGGGTTTTGCTTTTCACCCGCCTTTACAGGCACATTTGGTAAACCTGGCACCAAAGAGTTCTAGTATTGTTTTGGCGTTAAATGCTTCGGCAATATATGCTGGCACAGCTTTAGGCTCTTTCAACGGCAGCCAAATCATTGCCTTTTTAGATATCTCCTATTTAACGTATTTGGGTTGTGCACTTGCTTTTATAGCTAGTGCCACATTCTATTTCACGAACAGGCGAAAATCCTTACCAACTATAAAATTTGATGTATGAAAATCGAACCACTTAAAAAATACACCATACTACTTGTAATCCTGGTAGTAGCATTGGTTACAGGATGTAGCGAAAAAACGGAACAAGAAACAGCTATTCTCACCGTGAAAGTTTCCCCACCTATTACAAAAAAAATAATCCAATGGGACGAATATACAGGGCGTTTTGAAGCCCCACAACGTGTTGAAGTCCGTGCTAGGATTAGCGGATATGTAGAAAAAGTACATTTTGCTGATGGTCAAACGGTTAACAAGGGAGACATTTTATATACCATAGACCAGCGACCCTTTACAATTGCCCTAAAAGAAGCAAGAGCCTCGTATAATCAATCACTTGCCGAATACAAACAAGCACAGGAAAACTTTAAACGCGTAGAAAGTCTAAAAGAATCCGGGGCGGTATCCATTGAAGAGTATGACAGAAGAAAGCAAGTGATGATTGGTGGGCAGGCACGTTCTAAAGTTGCCCTGGCAGCCATAGACAGAGCGAAACTTAACTTGAGCTTTAGTAAAGTGAAAGCACCTATTTCGGGAAGAATAAGCAGGGATTTGGTCAATGCCGGAAACCTTGTTGATGGCGGTAGTTCAGGTGGCACATTGCTGACTACAATAGTGTCTATAGACCCCATATACTTCTATTTTGAAGGAAGCGAAGCCGATTTCCTAAAATATGCCCAACTCAACAGAGAAGGCAAACGCGGTGGGTCTAGGGACACCCCAAATCCTGTAGAGGTCAGATTGCTCAACGAAGATGAATTCGTCCATAAAGGCAAAATGAATTTTGTGGACAACGAAATAAGCAGAAACACAGGAACCATTCAGGGTCGGGCCGTGTTTGATAATTCGGACAATGTGCTGGAACCGGGTATGTTCGGTAGGGCAAGATTGCTAGGCAGTGCCGAATATGAAGCTATTTTGGTACCCGATAAACTTATCGCGACCAATCAAACCGTCAAATTTGTCTACGTGGTGGATAAAGATGCTATAGTAAGGGCGGTTCCCGTAGAATTAGGCGAACTGTATGAAAAGAAGTATAGAATTATCAAAAGTGGACTGACAGGAAAAGAAATGATTCTTCTTGACAATACCCAAAAAGTACAGACTGAAATGAAAGTCTCACCGGTAGAGGAAAAGTTGGTTTTCAACAAATCTGAAAAAAAATAGGATATGAAGTTTAGTCATTTATTTATAGACCGTCCTATTCTGGCAGCCGTACTTTCCATCATCATCGTCTTGGTAGGGGGACTTGCCTATTTTCAGCTACCGATATCACAGTTTCCTGAAGTTGCACCGCCTACTGTAAATGTTAGGGCTGCATATCCTGGTGCGAGCGCAGAGACTGTTGCTAATAGCGTTGCTACGCCTATTGAGCAAGAGGTAAACGGTGTAGAAGGAATGATTTACATGACGTCGCAATCAACCAGTGATGGCAGTATGAGCTTGGACGTGACTTTTGAGTTGGGAACCAACCTTGACCAGGCACAGGTATTGGTTCAAAATCGAGTTTCACAGGCAGAATCCAGACTGCCCACGCAAGCAAGACAATTGGGCATAACCACTCAAAAACGGTCACCAGACCTGTTATTGGTCATCAACCTGTATTCACCAGATGAAACCTTTGACCAAACCTATATCGGTAACTATGCGGTGCTACAGTTACGCGACGAATTGGCCAGATTAAAAGGTGTGGGCGATATACGAATATTCGGTGCAAGTGCATACTCAATGCGAATATGGCTAGACCCTGATAAAATAGCATCCTTAGAAATTACCGCTGGGGAAGTGTTGGAGCGCTTGCGGGGACAAAATGCCCAAATTGCGAGTGGCACCCTTAACCAATCGCCTATCGGTGAGCAAAATTCTTTTGAGTTGAGCATACAGACCCAAGGACGTTTGCAAACGGGTGAAGAGTTTGAAAATATTGTCATTAAATCCGGGAACGATGGCAGCATCGTGCGGTTAAAAGATATAGGGCGTGTCGAAATTGGTTCAGAAAGTTATGTAACCCGAGGCATTTTGAACGGTGATAAAGCAGTAGCTATGCCCATCTCACAGCGCCCAGGGTCCAATGCGGTGGAAACTGCCGAAAATATCGTGGAAACTATGGAGCGGCTTTCCAAAGATTTTCCTAAAGGACTTGAATATACCATTGCCTATAACCCAACAGAATTTGTTGAAGAGTCTATTTCTGCGGTAGTAGATACCATTTTTGAGGCTATTATTTTGGTCATCATTGTTATTCTCTTATTTCTACAATCTTGGAGAGCTGCTATTATACCCATTGCAGCAATCCCCGTTTCTCTAGTCGGCACATTTGGGGTGATGCAGGCAGCTGGATTTTCACTCAATAATCTTTCATTATTTGGTCTCGTATTGGCCATTGGAATTGTGGTAGATGATGCCATCGTAGTGGTTGAAAATATGGAACGGCGATTGGCAGAAGGGATGACGCCAAGAGAAGCCGCCCGAAAAACGATGGACGAAGTGGGTGGTGCTTTAATAGCTATAGGCCTTGTACTGGTTGCGGTCTTTTTACCTACAACTTTCCTGGGAGGTATATCCGGACAATTTTACAAACAGTTTGGTTTGACGATAGCCGTGGCTACCATTATTTCGGTTTTTGTTTCTCTTACGTTGAGCCCTGCGCTTGCTACATTGTTATTAAAGCCACACGATTCTTCCAAAAATAAGTCACGCTCATTTTTAGGTAAGCTGACCCATAGGTTTACGGAAGGTTTTAATCGTGGTATGGATAAATTATCCAACAATTACGGTATCAAAGTTTCTGGACTGGTGCGTAAAGGTGCCCTTGTTTTTCTGGTCTATATAGGATTGTTATTGTTGACGGGGTTAGAATTTGGTCGCGTACCTACTGGCTTTATACCCGCACAAGACCAAGGCTATTTTATTACGGTAGTGCAGCTTCCACCGGGTGCTTCTTTATCAAGAACAGAAGAGGTCGTTAACGAAACTGTCAAAACGATTAAAAGTATAGACGGTATGAAAGATGCCATTGCATTTGCGGGCTTTGATGGTGCTACAAGCACGATTTCCTCTAATGCAGCGGCCATTTTTACCACCATGGAAGATTTTGATATACGCAACGAAAAGGGCATCGTTTATGAAGCTCTGCTCAACGAAGTACGACAAAAAACCAGCCAAAGTGGAGAAGCAAATATCATAACCATTGTACCACCACCCGTTCGTGGTATCGGTAATGGCGGTGGTTTTAAGATGATGATTCAGGATAGAAAGAACAGAGGCTTGGAAGAACTTTCTAGAGTTACGCAACAGTTGGCACTGGCCGCAAACCAAGACCCGGAATTAACCAATGTTTTTTCGGTTTTCAATACCGCAACACCGCAATTATTCTTGGATATCGACAGGGTCAAGGCAGAAAAACTAGGCGTTCCTGTAACTGAAGTATTTCGGGCATTGGAAATCTATATGGGGTCTGCCTATGTCAATGATTTTAATTATCTAGGCCGTACGTATCGAGTAACCGCTCAGGCCGATGCACCTTATCGACTTACCCCAGATGATATAGGACGAATAAAAGTACGAAATGTACAGGGAGAGATGATGCCTTTAGGCAGTGTTGTACGATTCAAGGATATCGCAGGGCCCGCCAGAGTACAACGCTATAATTTGTACCCTGCCACTGGATTGAACGGCGAAGGAGCCCTGGGCATAAGTTCAGGGGATGCCTTGGCAGCAATGGAACGCCTGGCAGAAGAGAATTTGCCCGACGGCTTCAGTTATGAATGGACAGAAATCGCTTATCAACAAAAAAAGGCCGGGGGTACTGCCGGTGTCGCTTTTGGTTTGGCGGTACTATTCATTTTCTTGCTTCTGGCGGGACAATTTGAGAGCTGGCTCATTCCTTTTTCAATTATCCTCATAGTTCCCATGGGACTTTTCTCGGCGTTACTGGGACTTGATGTGCTGGGTATGGACAATAACATTCTGACTCAAATCGGGATGGTCGTACTTATAGGGCTTGCCAGTAAAAATGCCATCCTCATTGTAGAATTTGCCAAACAATTGGAGGAAGAGGGCATGGAACTTGTTAAAGCAGCAAAAGAAGCCGCTAAGCTTCGATTACGTCCTATTTTAATGACTTCTTTTGCATTCATTCTTGGCGTTGTGCCTCTGGTCATCGCATCTGGTGCAGGAAGTGAAATGCGAAATGCGCTGGGTACAGCAGTATTTATAGGAATGATTGGTGTCACCCTTTTCGGACTATTTCTTACGCCCGTATTTTATGTGCTCTGTAGAAAGCTTGGTCTAATTGGTAAAAAAGAGAAAACCTTATCAACCACTAATTCCGAGAACGATGCATAGTATTAAAATTCATGTCATAAAAAAACTGATTCTAATATCCATAACAGGATTGGTAATATATTCTTGCGGAATTACCAAACGAAGTTTTGAGGTTTCTTCTAAATCACTAGACAATTTACCAGAGGACTATCTTGTAAAAAATGACACTGCACAACACTTTGCCGTTACAGAACCAATAGCCCAATGGTGGGAAGGTTTTAATGATGCAACGTTGGATACCCTTATAAAAGATGCCCGTAAAGAAAATTTTGACATCAATGCTGCAATAGCCAATTTTCAAGCTTCCAGAGCGGGACTTAAAAGCACCAAGTTCGATAGGTTCCCTACCGTTGATGCCAACGGTTCTTTTACCAGACAACGGTTGGGACAGAACATCTTTGCTTCCGGTATAAATCCAACCTTTAGCCAGTACAATAGTAGTTTTGACGCTTTTTGGGAAATAGACCTTTTCGGAAGGGTAAAGAATCGCATTAAGGGTGCAAAAGGAGCTGAACAAGCCTCTTTGGCAGAGATGCAAAACATATATCTTTCCGTGTTTGCAGAGGTAGCACGAAATTATATGGAGCTTCGAGGTATTCAAAATCAATTGACGATAGCCAAGGAAAACCTTTCCAGTCAGCAAGAAACGTTTGAACTTACCAATCGACTTGCCAAAGCAGGTACAAGCAATAGTCTCGATGTGTCTCGTGCCAAAGCACAATTAGAAACTACCCGAGCCACAATCCCACCGTTAAGAGCTGCTATCAACGCAATCATCAATAGATTAAGTGTCTTGACTGGCAAACTACCAGGAGTACTTGAGGAAAATTTAATGAAAGAACAATCATTGCCCTCATTACCTGAGTCCATTCTTGTCGGTGATGGCATCGAACTCATCAAAAGAAGACCGGATATTTTTAAGGTAGAAAGCGAACTGGTACAACAAATTGCGCGCTACAATATAAGTGTGGCAGAGCTGTACCCTAAAATCACTTTTGGAGGCACCATTGGTTTTTCTGCTATTGATTTTAACAGTTTTGGTAAAAACGAATCGTTTACTTGGGGAATTGCACCATCTATTAACTGGGCAGCCTTTAACCTTGGAAGGGTTAAAAAAAATATAGATCAGCAAGATGCATTCACCATAGCCTTGATCAATCAATATGAAAAAACAGTATTGCTGGCTCTTGAAGAAATCAAGACTGCGATGGGCAACTACACCCATGAACTGGAGCGGCAACAAATGTTAATAGATGCGGCAGAAGCCAGTAAACAAGCCGCAAAATTTGCTAGGCAACGTTATGAAGCAGGTTTGGATGATTTTCTAGATTATCTAAATGCTGAACAAACACTTTTAACGGCCCAAAACCAACTGGCCATAAGTGAAACATTGTCTGCAACAAACCTTATCGCCATATACAAAGCACTTGGAGGAGGTTGGGAAGTCGTTTCTGCAGAGGAAGTAGAAGCTAGGTATTCTAATCTAAAAGAATCGGATGCGAATGTATCAAAGAAAAAAGAATAATAAAACGAAGCAATACGAGTTATTCTCGTTTAGTAAGATTTAAAGCGAACTTGACTTTGAGATTGTTGGTTGCAATGTAGTTTGAGCATTTCCCGACTTTTTTAGGGATAAAGCAGAAAGCTTACTCTTCTATTTATAAATAAAAGGTTTTATTCTCTTTTATTCTTGTCGTTTCCTTCATTATCATCCTTTAATAAATATTTTCTTGGACACACTTCTGCTGGTACTACCTCTGGGGTAGGCATAAATGTAGGGTCAAACTTCGTTACCGAAGTTATGGATGAAGTATGTGCATCAATGAGCAAGGTGTAAACAATAGACCTTCTATGTAAGCCTTCGTCCTCTTCGTATTCATACTTTTTTCCTTTTAATGCATATAATGTCACTTCATATTCTATAGGTGATATGATAATACTGAAACCATAACGTTGAAGCGCTTCTTTTAGCCCTAGTGAAGTCAAGAATTCAATTTCTGTATAGGTGTTTTGTTCAAACGCAGTGCTCAGCGAAGATATAATGAGAGAATCCTTATCTTTCAAAGGACGCTCCAAAGGCTCCCAAAAACCACCAAAAAGTTCCAAAGTATAGTCTTCCAAAGGCTTCTTGACACCCACCGCGAACTCCATAGTTCTTCCATCATCGCTATAAATAACCGTAGGGTCTTGCCAAACGGTAGTGACTTCCATTTCAGGATGGTAACGAAGATTACTCGTATCGTTGTAAATTATGGGGTTAATATAAAATGTGACTATATTACGGTTATAGTATTTTAGTTTAGAATCGTTAATAGGCTTTTTTAAAGCTATCCCCGTTACTAAGTCAATGGGATATTGAGTTTCTTTAGTGATTTTCTTGGCGACCTCATTAATGAACTTTTGCTCCATTGGCGTGAAACCATGAAGAGCCTCTTTTAAACCTCTTTTTGGTATCATTTGTTTTTCCATATTTTTATTTTCTAAAAATTCTTTACAACTTATGATATGATTCAATTCTTTTCCAAAACCATTCTGCTCCCACAAAACCCTGTCCCCTTTAATTTTTAAGGGGTTCTGGTTTGCGGCAATATAGGTTTTTATTGATTTAACCAGTGGGTCTTCATTTCCAGTAATTTTTAAAACTGATTTTCTTCCAGAAGTCGTATAATTACCCTTATAATCGTAACTAAAAAAGAGTACCTCGTCGTCTTCTTTTACCTTGGCATCAAAAGAATAGTTTAATTTAATATACTTTTGAGTGTTATACTGCTGTTTTTCTAGCTTTTTTGAGAACAGTACCTGCTCAATTTCTATGATTGATTCTTGCATATGAAGTAATGGGTTGGAAGTGCCCGGTGGTTCGTTTAGACTTTTTATTTTCCCTACTAAAACCAAAGCATAAGGGTCGCCACAGTTACCCATAAATGGTCCTGATTGCTCCCACCAACTAGCATACCCAATTTTTAAAGTATCCCCGACAAAAATGTATTCGGTGGTAAGGGCTGAATGCTCCTTGGCTGTACTTGAGAGACACCCAACACTTAAATAAAGCAATGTATTGAAAAACAAGAACACAAGGTAACGTCTTATTTTGCGAATAGTTTGCTTTACGATTTTCATGAGAATAAGATTTGGTCGACTCTAAACAAAGATAATTTAAATCTAACATTACAATAGAATGGGTGACAGAAAGTGGGGAACCAGCTCTATATGAGGTTTGAAATTTCATATTTGAAAGCAGAAATTGAGGGTTATGTTCAAAAACGTGTTGTGAATCTCATTTCTGGAAATATAACCCTTCAATAATATTAGTAATCAAATCAGTAACTAAAGTTTAAACTTCAGAAGCGTTTTGCATATACTTTTTTGGTGTTACTCCGCACCATTTTTTAAAAGCTCTGGAAAAGGCTATGGATTCAGAATATCCCAATAGATATCCAATATCTTTTATCAAATAAATTTTGTGTTGCAACAGTAATATAGAAATGTCTTTTTTTAAGTGGTTAACAACATTTCGAAACGTAGTATTTTCCTTGAGTAATTTTCGTTGAAGACTTCTCGAGGACAATCCAAAAATTTGTGCAACAGCATCCATTGAAGGTAATTCTGGTGTTGCCATCTGTAACAGTGCCATCCTCACTTTATCTGATAAAGAGTTATCTTTTTTTATCTGGGCTATTAGTTGTAAATATTGTGGCAACAAGTATTCAAAGTGTTCTGAGCTTCGATTTCTTAAAGGTTCCTTCATTTTAATATTGGTAACGGATAGCGTATAACTATCTCCATAGATAAAGGATATCGGGTGCTTTTTGCTACAATGAGGTGATGTCATCTGTAATTTGATAGTATTAGAGCACATTAATGTGATTTCTCTGGAAAGGATAACAAGATAACATTCTAATATAATTCTGTTAAAGTGGTTCGAATTATTTGCAATAGCTAATTCTATCAAAACCGCATCATTACTTTTTAAGGTAACTTTCAACGCAACATCGGGAAAGGTATTACCCATAAAATCCTTCAGATAATAAATCGCTTCTTCTATAGTGTTACATTGTAAAGAAATCTGATGTACCATTCCTAAAGAAATCAATTTACAGAACTCTCCAATCTTAATACCTAACAAATCGTCTGTAAGCTTTGTACTCAGATTTTTGAGTACAGTATAAAAGGTTTCTAAGCCAACTACATTTTCTTTGCGTTTCGACTCTGTATAAAGTGACGTATTTTGAAAAATTTCTTCTTCGCGCAGCCCTCTTAAGCTACCGTAGTAAATAAAAGGTTCCAAATGTAATCTTAAAATATTCATGTTGTCGTAAAATATCTGTTTTCTGCTAAATTACAACTATATATTTGTTTGAAAATCAAAAATAATCGTAACATGAAAATATTAAAAACGGTACTGCTTGTAAACGCCCTTAGCTCAATCGCAATGGGAATACCGCTGCTTTTCTTTTCTGGACCTACTGCTCAATCATTTGCTGTCAACAACGCAACAGTTTTTATAATTCTTGGAATAGTTTTACTATTATTCGGAACATTAGTTCTCTTATTGCGTACTAGACCTTTACCGAATATAAAAATAGTTAAGGCAATAATAGCTGCTGATATTCTATGGTTTATAGGAAGTCTTTTCATCATTTTATTACAATTGTTCAATCTCTCCTCATTAGGTAACACACTTGTTGGTGCGGCCGCAGTATGGGTACTTATTATGGCATTTTTTCAAAATAAGGGTATTCAGGAAGTAGATAAAGCACCTTATAAATCTATATAACCAATTCAATAACTAAAAAAATAATGATGATAAAAGCTAATGAGAATTTTGGCGGAACATTTCCTTTTAAACCAAATTATTGCGAAGCGTTCGGTTTTAAAATGCACTATGTAGATGAAGGGAAAGGGGAAGTTATTCTATGTATTCACGGAGAACCGACTTGGGGATATTTGTATAGACTTATGACACCTTTACTTTCTAAAAGCCATAGAGTCATCGTACCGGATAATATGGTAGACCTTGTAGAATATCTGGGGTTGAACGATATTACACTTGTAGTGCACGATTGGGGTGGTCCTATGGGCGCTGGACTTTTTAAGAGTAACCCTAATCTAATTAAGCGTATTGTAATAATGAATACACTTTTTCCATTGGGTACTTGATATTCAAAACAAATTGTTAGCAAAAAGCATAGTTATATCGCCCCGGTTTCAATTGATGGGCAAGCTACATCAAGAAGGAACTATTGAGACCGTACTTGAAAATCTTTTTATGCATTTCAACATAGGTATGCTCAAAAATTTTACAGGATTCGAGAAATCTGAAAATATAACTGATGATTGGCTGCAAGCCTATAGTGCTCCATTCAGCTCTAAGGAAGAATGCATTGCTGCGGTCAGGTTACCTAAAAGCATTGTCGACGGTCAGAGTGAATTATGGCACCCCTTTACTCCAATTGAAATAAAAGCTGCCAGGAACACACCAGCGATAATGATTGAGGGTATGAAGGATAAAGGGCTTGCTCCCGAGTATTATATACCTATGTTTAAGCAAGGGTTTCCTGATGGAAAGGTACATGAGTTACCTAATGCCGGTCATTATCTTCAAGAAGATGAACCTCAGGCAATTGCCTCTCTAATAGAACAATTTATAACACAAACATAATTAAATGACATAAAATTGTCTAACTAAGACATAGCCTTTTGGAGAATGTGCTGAGCGGGTTATAAATTCTTTGATATCAAAGTGTGAAAAATAGCAATCAACCTTATTTAATATCAAACCATGCAAATCTCAATGTAGTTAAAGAAAAAACCAAAATGTTGTACCTATGTTCTACCTGAGCATTAAAAAAGCCTAGATTTTCATCTAAGCTTTTTTGTACCTCGGGTGGGAATCGAACCCACACTCCCGAAAGAACCGGATTTTGAATCCGGCGCGTCTACCAATTCCGCCACCGAGGCATTATTGATTGAATTGGACGGCAAAATTATAAAAATATTTATTCCCAACCAGTAAATAAGTAATAAAATAAGCCCAAGAGTTGAAATAAATTTTTAAATTTGCACCTTGTTTTTAGAAAATAAGTTTTAACTCATTACAAAACAATAGTTTACCCTATGCCAACCGGAGTTACAGAAGCCAAGTTTTTTGCGTGCAATCAAAGTACTGAACTTGCAGAAAAAATAGTAGCTGCCTATGGTGCTAAATTAGGTAATGTGATCACATCAACCTACAGCGATGGTGAGTTTCAACCTTCTTTTGAAGAATCGGTGAGAGGATCAAGAGTATTTATTATTGGTTCTACACACCCTAGTTCTGATCATCTTATGGAAATGCTCTTAATGTTGGATGCTGCAAAAAGAGCGTCTGCAAGGCACATTACAGCGGTGTTGCCTTATTATGGATGGGCTCGCCAGGATAGAAAAGACAAACCCAGAGTTCCTATAGCAGCAAAATTAATTGCCAAAATGTTAGAAACTGCAGGGGCAACAAGAATTATCACCATGGATCTACATGCAGATCAGATACAGGGGTTCTTTGAAAAACCAGTGGATCATTTATTTGCTTCTACTATTTTCTTACCCTATTTGCAATCTTTGAATTTGAATGATCTTACGATTGCATCACCAGATATGGGAGGCTCAAAAAGAGCTTATGCATACTCTAAGGCGTTAAAAAGCGACGTGGTAATCTGCTATAAACAACGTGCCAAAGCCAATGTGATTTCTCACATGGAACTTATTGGTGATGTAACTGGTAAAAATGTGGTCTTGGTAGATGATATGGTTGATACAGCTGGTACCCTAACCAAAGCAGCAGATTTGATGATGGAAAGGGGAGCAAAAAGTGTACGTGCAATTTGTACACACCCAATTCTTTCAGGTTCGGCCTATGGGAGAATAGAAAATTCAAAATTAGAAGAATTGATCGTTACCGATTCTATTCCGTTACGACAAGAAAGTAATAAAATTAGAGTGATTACTTGTGCAAATTTATTTGCAGATGTAATGCACAGAGTGCATCACAATGAGTCTATTAGCTCTAAATTTATAATGTAAATTAGTAATTAATAAGTTTAAAATGAAATCATTAACAATCAACGCATCTCAAAGAGAAAGCGTGGGCAAGAAAGCAACAAAAGCCCTACGTAATGCTGGACAGGTACCTTGTGTTATTTACGGTGGAGACACTATTGTACACTTTGCAGCTCCAGAAATTGCTTTCAAAAATTTAGTGTACACTCCAGACGTTCATACCGTAGTAATAGCGTTGGATAATGGTACAAAAATAAATGCAATCTTACAGGATATTCAATTTCATCCTGTAACCGATAAAATTTTACACATTGATTTTATCCAAATTTTTGATGACAAACCAATCATTATAGAACTTCCTTTTAGAACAGTGGGAACCTCTCGTGGTGTACTTAATGGTGGTGTCTTACGTTTCAACCTAAGACGTATCAAAGTTAAAGGTCTTGCTTCAAAATTACCAGACGTAATCGAAGGAAGTATCCAAAAACTTAAAATCGGAGGTAAGTTATATGTTACCGATGTAGCAAGTGACGATTTCACTATCCTACACCCCGATAACACGGTGATTTGCATGGTGAAAACTTCTCGTGTTGCTGTTGAAGATGAGGATGAAGAAACTGAAGAAACTGAAGAAGCTACAGCTACTGCTGAAGGAGGAGAAGCAGCTCCGACTGCAGATGCTCCTGCTACAGAAGCATAGTTTTCTTAGTATAGCATATTATAAAAGCACTTTGAGTCGGGATAACAACTATCGAGATTCAAAGTGCTTTTTTTATTTTTACAAAAATGTTATGGCGTGTCCTCCGTTACACTACGGCCGGGCTATTTGCTTTTACTCCTCGATTGTTCGCCCTTCGAGAACCTCAGGGCTCCACAATCTGTGGGGTAACCGCTACTATCCCTCACGCAAAAATTAATAGTTTATGTTTTCTATCTTCAAAAGATTATTTTCACAACCCAAAGTAGAGGTAGAAGAAACTCAAGAAGAACTCATGAAAAAATTTCTTGTTGCAGGCCTGGGTAATATTGGCCCCAAATATCACAATACCCGTCATAATATTGGTTTCAGAATTCTGGATGCCTTGGCCAAAGAAGAAGGTCTTACTTTTGAAACCAAAAAATTAGGAGATAGTACTACCTATACATTTAAAGGAAGAACGTTCATCTTGCTCAAACCCAATACCTATATGAACCTGAGCGGTAAAGCGGTTCGATACTGGTTAGAAAAAGAAAAAGTTCCTTTAGAGAACTTATTGGTAGTTACAGACGATATCAATCTTTCTTTCGGAACGATACGACTAAAAGCTAAAGGTAGTGCAGGTGGTCATAATGGACTTAAAGACATCGAAACACAACTAAACACTTCAAAATATTGCAGGTTTAGATTTGGTGTTGGATCCGAGTTCGGCAAAGGCAGACAAGTAGATTATGTACTTGGCGAATGGAATGAAGATGAGGAAAGAGCTATGCCTGAGCGACTAGAAAAAGGAATTGCTCTAATAAAATCCTTTGCCACTGCCGGACTTTCAAATACGATGAACACCTTTAACGGAAAATAAAGAAATGTATCCCAACATTTCCTTAATTTTATACTTCAAAAAAATTACTTCTTGAAACTATACCATAGTGCTGACAAATATGACAATAAAGTTCCTTCGGTAGTTACCATAGGTACTTTTGATGGTGTGCATATCGGCCATAAAAAAATAATAGAACGCCTTATAGAAAATGCCACTAATAATGGTTTAGAATCTGTTATTCTAACCTTTTTCCCGCACCCCAGAATGGTACTACAACAAGATTCTGGAATTAAACTTATTAATACAATAGAAGAACGTATCCAGATCCTAGAAAAGACCGGTTTAGACAACCTGGTTATTCATCCATTTACCAAAGAATTTTCTCGACTTACTGCAGGAGAGTATGTACACCAAATGCTAATTGACCGTCTTAATGTAAGACATGTGATTATTGGCTATGACCATCGTTTTGGACGCAATCGCAATTCTAACATTACGGATCTTGCATCGTATGGAATTCAAAATAATTTTACAGTGGAAGAAATTTCCAAACAAGACATAGATGATGTAGCCATAAGTTCTACAAAAATCAGAGAGGCTTTGTTGCAGAGTAACATTACCAAAGCCAACAAATATTTGGGCTACAATTTTATGTTGACAGGAAGAGTGATAAAAGGGAAAGCATTAGGGCGTAAATTAAACTACCCTACTGCCAATTTGCACATTGAAGAAGAGTACAAACTTATCCCTAAAAATGGTGTATATATTGTGAAATCCTATATCGATGGTAAAATTTATTTTGGAATGATGAATATTGGCACCAACCCAACCGTAAACGGAAGCCACCAAACTATTGAAGCTCATTTTTTTGATGCTTCATTTAATTTATATGATAAAAAGATACAAATCGAGTTACTAAAACATATTAGAGACGAGAAAAAATTTGATTCTGTAGATCAATTGCAACAAGCAATGCAACAGGACGAAGATTTTTCTCGCGAATATATAAATTCTCTGGTATGATCAATCGTTGGTTATTCACTCAAATAGATAATAGCGCGCTAATCATCTTTAGAGTTTTTTTTGGGTTTTTAATCGCCGCTGAAGCTATTGGGGCCATTTTTACTGGATGGATAAAAAGAACACTTGTAGATCCAGAGTTTACTTTTAACTTTATTGGACTGGACTTTTTGCAACCATTACCGGGCAATGGTATGTATTTCTATTTTGCTATCATGGGTATTTTTGGCCTATTGGTTATGGTAGGGTATAAATATCGCTGGAGTATGATTGCCTATACTATTATGTGGGCCGGTGTATATTTCATGCAAAAGTCTTCATATAATAATCACTATTACTTATTACTATTATTGCTAATTATAATGACCCTCTTACCTGCGGGAAATTACTTTTCTTTAGATGTAAAAAGAAATCCATCTTTAAAAAAAATCGCTATGCCTCGTTGGGTGATTTTATTTATCATTATACAGCTCTGGATCGTTTACACCTATGCTTCGGTTGCTAAGCTTTATCCTGATTGGCTGGACTACACTGTTGCAAAGAATCTAATGGCAGGCCGTGCTTATTACCCAATAATAGGTCCCATTTTACAACATCATTGGGCCCATGTAAGTGTTACATATTTTGGGATTTTATTTGACCTTTTGGTCATCCCTTTGTTATTATGGAAAAGAACCAGATTTATCATTTTTTGTCTAGGTATCTTTTTTCATCTATTCAATTCTATTGTATTTCAAATCGGGATATTCCCTTATTTATCACTGGCGTTTAGTGTGTTTTTCTTTTCAAAAGAGAAAATACATCACATTTTTATGAAAAAGAAAGAGTTCTACAATGCTAATGAAATTATAGTTCCCTCGTATAAACGACTTTTAATTCCGATAGCGGTCGTCTGGTTTATCATACAAATTGCCTTACCGTTAAGACATTGGTTTATCCCAGGAGATGTTTTATGGACCGAAGAAGGCCATCGATTAAGCTGGCGTATGATGCTGCGGGGGCGTTCTGGAATGACAAATTTTTACATCGTTGATAAAAATGATGCAGAAGCCAAACAACAAATCATTAAGAAAAATGACTACTTGACTAAAAAACAAATTCGATCGGTAAATACCAAACCTGATTTCATGTGGCAATTTGCCCAACAGTTAAAGAAAAAATATGCAGCTGAAGGAAAAGAAATTGAGGTCTATGTAAAAAGCAGTGTTTCGGTTAATGGTAAAAAACGAAAAGCTTTTATTGATCCCAAAGTTGATCTGGCCAGTGTGCCCTGGAATTATTTCACAACCAATCCATGGATTATTAGATACGATAAAGAAGAACTATAAAATCTAAGCTCTAAGGTATGTTTTTTTGAAGTGATATTGTAATACGCGATTATGTAAATCTTATGTTAGGTATACTCTCATAGGCCTTAGGCAAGTTTATAGAACAATTGATACTAAAAACTTCCTTCTATTATCATAAATATATAGAAGGAAGTTATAATACAAAAGATTAATAATCATAACAACTCGCATCGACATCTTGGTATATACATACACATCCACAGACCTCAGTCCATTCGCAATCTCCATCACATATTGGCTCATTGTATCCATAACCACCATGAATTTGTTTTTGCTGTTCTTTGGTCAGCATTACACCTAACTTAGAAATTGTTTTTAACATAATAAATAGTTTATAAAAGTAAAAATCCCTTGAACTATTAAAGACACTCAAGAGTTATGTCTACCTCTATATTTTCCCGAAATTTGACTTTTATTGCTAAATCTATATTATTCGTCATGCTGAACTTGATTCAGTATCTCATTAACATACGTATCACCTTGTAAGATGGGATCCCAAATCTAGTTTGGGATGACATTATATACTGATTTAGTTATACAAATCCGTTATTAAATAGATAAAAAAATGTTTGAATGTATTCTTTTGTTATTGAACCCATCTTGACTTTTCTATTTCCTAAAAAATGACTGAAATTCACCCATATTTCGTTACTTCTCTTATCTGTAGCTTTGCTATAGCTTTCAAAAAGTACCTCATCTGATCAAATTTCACTACCATAGCTACGTCTGGCCTCTCCTCCTATCAGTCGATCCTGATCAAAAACAAAAAGTCAAGATGAGTTCATTTTGAAAAACCTGTAACGTTAAAATTGCAGTTATGAGGTCCTTACATTAATCTTCAGCGCAGAAACAAAGTCCAGTTATTGGGTTTATCTCGATTGTACATCCATTGTAATACCTACAATCAGGAGAATCAAATCCTCCATTGATTGATTTTTGATCGCCCTTGTGGATCACCGTAACTCCCTTTAAATTTTTTAATCCTTTCATTGTGTAAAATATTTAATGATTTTTATCCCCTCGAACACTTTATAGACACTCAAGGTTTGTGTCTATTATTATAATGAAAGAAATGAGAAATATAACAGTTAAATAATGTTAATGTTTAAGTAATAGATATATGACGCTTTGCGGGGTTTGTAACTGTGCACATACCGTCCATCTATAAAAAACAACAATATACGATCACATTCTTCGCTGCGATAGTTATTAAATATCCTAAAGAAAAAGAATAAAAACGCTATTTAATTAGAATCTATTTATCATAATTATGTCTCTTCTCCCCCCTAACCTTTTCACCTAGTAGAAGAAACTCTAATGATAATAAGAAGTAGTTTTCTTCTGAGTTTAATCACGTAACCAGGTATCCGGATCCAGGTGAAACATTTTTCGATTACCCTGAATAGCTTCTGTATCGCGTAACCACCAATACGGAAATGGGGTTGTAATCGCATAGTGCAAATGCGAAGGAGTATGTATAGCATTCCCTGTATTACCAACTGTACCCAATATAGTTCCTGACTTTACTGGCTGTAATGGAAACGCAGCAATCTCATCGAGATGGGCATAATAATGAAATCTCCATTTAGGTCCCAAGACCATAACTGTCTTTCCCCCCTTGCCGCCTTCGTATGTGTATATCACAATTCCGTAAGTAGAAGATATAACGTGGGTACCCTTTGGCTTAAAAATATCGATCCCTTTATGTGTGATCGAACTCCCCCAGGGATAAGCCCAAAACGAATTATCATCCCAATCGTTGATAGTAGCACCTTTGACAGGAATTATCATTTTTTGTGGTAATGCAAAACCAATAACAATACATACCAAAGGGATCCCTGCAAGTTTTCGAGTTTTTCTATCTCTATACAAACTCGCCATTAAAGTAAAAAGTGATACTAAAAAACGCCGTGTGATATTGGTGATCATACCCTCTAAATATACAAATAATGATATTTTAAACAAGAAGGCAGAGTTGAGATATAAATCCAGGAGATTTTACCTACAAATGGTATAAATCAAAAATTCATACTAAAAAGTCCTGTATTCTCAGGACCCTTATGATTCCAAACTTATTTTTGTCTCTTATATTGATTAGGAGTTTGCCCAGTAAACTTTTTGAAAGTAGTGTAAAAATTAGACTTTGATTTAAACCCACATTCTATCCCTATAGATTCTATAGTATAGTGCTTATATTCGGGATCAAACAACATTTTTTTTGAAGTCTCTATTCGTAACTTATTGATATAATCATTAAAACTTTTTTGAGCGTGCGTATTGATTAATTGTGAGAGATAACCAGAACTTATATCGAATTGCTTGGCAATATTATTAAGATTAATACCTGTTAATAAATATTTTTTTTCGATGATGATGTATTCATTTATTTTCTTGAAAGTGGCAAAACCTGGTTTTTTTAGAGCTCTTATACTTTCTTCTTTTTTTGATTTCTTATTAGAAGAAGTATTCCCGCTATCTCTTTTCCAGAAAATACCAAAAGACAAGATAATTAAAATCGGAAAAAAATAGTATAGAACTTTGCTTTCCATAGTAATGGATAATACAGCAAGAGAAAAAACCGCTACAATTATTGTTACTATTCCTGGTTTAAAAGTATTTGATTTAGTTTTCAAATCATATTTCGTCTCCAAAGCAACTACTATGTTAGTATATATCCCGGTCAAAATCGTAATAAATAACGAAGAAAAAAATAGATGCTTTTTCATAGTTATACTGTGTTGATTTGTTGTTGATTGTTTACTTATTTGATGCAGTCAAAAAAAACATAACAATTTTTTTAAAGAAATATGTTTTTTTTTATGAGAATCCAAGCCTGAAAAAAGGTCTTTTTACAAATAGTAAAAGATTAAAATCCAGAGCTTTTTTTTATCTTTTTATCGTATTTTGGTATCGTACTTTAAACCTAAAAAAGGATTTTCTACTTCTGCCTGTGGATATTACTGATGTAAAATATATTATTGAATGTGCCCAACAAGGGAACGAATTGCCATTCAATACTTTTTTTGAATATGTTTTTCAAAAATTAAGTCCTAGACTACGCTCGCTTACGAAGTCTACAGAGGATTCGCAAGAAGTTTTTATAATTTCTATGCAAAAGTTTTGGGAACGCTTTGTTATTAATCAGGAAAACCTACCTCATAATAGTATAGGATACATATTTATAATGTGTAAAAATGCTTGGTTGATGCAAAAAAGAAGCAGGGCAAATATCATTGCAACGGTTAAAAACCCAATAGAACATCAACATCTTTTGCAGGAAGATGCTCAATTTGATGTACTAGAAGAAGACAAGCCTGTAGAAGATCTAGAATTGTTAAAGCATAGAGCATTGATCATAGCTCTTGCCAGTATCTCTGAAAAGTGCAGGTTGCTTATGGAGAATGAATTTGATAAAAATCGACAATTAAAGGATTTACAAGAAGAATTGGGTTATACTAATTATCAAGCTTTGGTACAAGCAAAGTATAATTGCAAAAAAAGATTGATCCAAAAAGTTTATAAGGCCATGGAAAATATACAAAATAATTCAAAGGCAACGTTTTGAAAATCAAAGACAAAGACATCTTATCTATTGAGAGATTTTTTAATCTTGAACTCTCTGAGCAGGAGTTACTCGCCTTTGAAATCAGAATAGCAAAGGAACCTGAATTTGCTAAAAAACTAGATTTGTATAAAGAAAGTATGGATCTGGTAGAAAAAAAATACAATGTAGATATAGAAAAAACCCGCTTAGAAAAATGGCGTAAAATTATAGCTAAAGAAAATACGCCCAAAACAACCCTTATACATTGGAGATGGGTCGTTGGTATAGCTGCCAGCATTGTGCTTATCTTTTTTGGATGGTATTATGCTAACCATACGCAACAACAAAATCTTGCAGCTATTATACAGGATTCCTGGGACAAAAAAATAGGACTAGACTATCGTATGATGAGAACAACTAATAGGGACTCATTACAAACGATAATTTTAAATGGTTTTGATGCCTATGAGGCTAAAAAATACAGAGAAGCTATTACTATTTTTAAATCATTTACGCCTCTTACTCCCTATTATGAAGATGCCATGTTGATTACTGGATTATCTCAATATAGACTAGGTAAAGTAGACGAAGGCCTAAAAAATTTAGAAATACTTTCTAATCATCCAACAGGTAAAAAAACCAAAGTTGCCTTATGGTATCAAGGGTTGATTTATTTGGAGACCGGTGACACAGAAGCGGCACAAAAATTCTTGTGGTTGCCCGATAATAAAGAAGCAACAATACGGCTTAAAGAATAATACCTTCTTTTAATAAGTAAACAAATCAAGTCTTACCCTTATGAATAAAAAAATAATATTTATATGCATTGGTTTGGGCTTTATAATGACTACACTATCTGCTCAAGTCTCAAAAGATACTTTAATTGCATCGCAGTACTACAAAAAAGCAGATTCATTATATTTTCATAGAGAATTAGAGCGTTCTATAGATTTTTTTAAAAAATCTTTATCCCGCTATCAAGAAGCTCAAGTATGGAAAAAAGTTGTAGCCTGTTATAATAAAATTGCCCTAAATGAGATGTATCTCTATCGTTTTGAAAAATCTCAAAAGAGTTCACGTAAAGCATTGGAAATAAATGAGATTTATCTTTCAAAAGAAAACAAAGAAAAAGCTGATACCTATGATAATTTAGGTCATTATTATGAAGAAGCTTCTAATTTTTCTGAAGCATTAACTTTCTATGAAAAAGCGCTAACTATTCGAAAAAAAATACTTCCAAAAAACCATCTTTTATTGAGTAACAGCTATAATAATCTTGGTATGGTATATGTTAAAACGGGAGAACACAAAAAAAATATACATTATCAAAATATAGCACTGGCTATAAAAACAAAAACATTAAGCCCAAATCATTACAAACTAGGGATTAACTATAACAATTTAGCCATTTCTTTTAACCATTTGGGAATATATGATAAAGCCATCCAATTTTACGAAAAAGATCTAAGGGTATCTTTAAAAAAATATGGAAAAGATCATATTTTCATAGCCTATACCTACAATAATCTTGCGGTTGTCTATAGCTCAATTCAACAAAACAACAAAGCATTAAAATATTACAAAAATACAGTAGATATTTTTAAAAAAAATAAAAAGTATACACTTGCAGCGTTAACAAGCATTAATATAGGAAAGCTTTATAATAATTTAGGGGAATATAAGAAAGCAATTAAAATTTATAATAAAACACTACCTGTTTTAATAAAATCATATGACAAAAAACATCCTCATATCATAAGGACTATTCAAAGCATGGCTTCCACTCATGAAAATATGGATAATTATGACAATGCATTATCGTATCACAAAGAAGCCCTATTTGTAAGTCTAAAAACATTGGGAGAATATCACCCATTAACTTCGGATTCATACTATAATTTGGGAAGATTTTACGCAAAAAAAGGAGAACACGAAGTTGGGCTTGAGTATTACAATAAAAGTTTAAATTCATTAAACAAAATTGAAGAAAAACAAAACCAACACATTGCTAATATTTACAATAGTATTGCTAATATATATTATAAAAAAAACGAATTAGAAAAAAGTATAACCTATTATAATAAGTCTTTATTAATCAATCATAAATCCAATAAAAAAATCAATCTTCATACTATAAAGGAATATTTAAGTGCAAAAGTTTTGTTAGAGACTCTTGCTGGTAAAGCAACAACTTTAAAAGAATTATATCTCAAAAATAGAAATATTGATTATCTCTATACCAGTAGTGCTATATTTCAAAAAGTTGATAGTTTGATGAGTACGATTAGAAAATCTTTGAAAACTCACAATGATAAGATTACATTCTCGGAGAATGCAAAGAAGATATATATAAAAGCAATTCAAACTGAACTCTTATTTTACAAAATAGAGAAAACTATTGAGTCATTAGAGCGCGTTTTCCATTATTCGGAGAAAAGTAAATCAAATACTTTAAAAGAATTATTAACAGAATCTAAAGCAATAAATTTTGCAGGTTTACCGACCGAGTTATTAGAATTAGAAAGAAATTTGAAAAACAAACGTTCTTTTTATGAATCTAAAATTTCTGAAGAATTGACAGAAAAAACTACAGATTCGAGTACTATAAGTCAATACGAAAAAGAAATATTTGATATTAGTAGGAAACAAGATTCCTTAATTAGAGTTTTAGAAAAAAAACATCCTAAATATTATAATTTTAAACATAAAACGAATATTGTTACCGTTAAGGATATCCAAAAAAATCTCAATGAAAATACAACATTATTAGAATTTTTTACTTCAGACAGCACTTATTATGCTTTTGTACTTTCTAAAGATAGCTACACTGTTGAAGAACTTATAATTCCAGATCTTAGCAAGAATATAAGAAAACTACGGTCTACCATTACCACAAATGACGTTGAAATGTATAATAACATTGCCTACCAGCTATACAAAGATTTAATACTCCCTATTGCAAACAAAATTAATGGAGACGAGCTTATTATAGTCCCGGATGGTTCTTTGTGGCATCTTAATTTTGAATTGTTACTTACTCAAAAAAATATAGTCGAAGATACCCGAAACTTACCATATCTAATACGAGATTATGCAATTTCTTATACTAATTCGGCAAACGTACTATTTAATCCTTTTCACAATAATGATGAAAAATCAAAAATCAAACAGGAATGTTTAGCTTTTTCATTTTCCAACACAACCAAACTTATAGCTAATCAAACAATAAGTTTAGCAACCCTTAGAAATATTGATGATGATCTACCAGGAACCCGAAAAGAAATCAAAGCTATTTCAAAACTTATTAACGGTCAATATTTTTATGGGTCTGAGGCTATAGAATCTAATTTCAAACAAAACTCGAACAAATATACCATCCTCCATTTGGCACTACATGGAGAAGTTGATAATGCTAACCCACAAAACTCTAAACTATATTTTACAAAAAGCAAGGATACTATTGAAGACAACCTATTATATAGTCATGAACTGTTTGCATTGAATATCCCTGCAGAACTAGCTGTATTGAGCGCCTGTAACACAGGAACTGGTAAAATTGCTAATGGCGAAGGCATCATGAGCCTAGGTACAGCATTTCAATATGCCGGCACCAAAAGTTTGGTATTAAGTAGTTGGGAGGTATCTGATAAAAGTGCCCCAAAACTTATAGAGAATTTCTATAAAAATTTGGCAGATGGTATGAATAAAGCTAAAGCATTACAAAAAGCCAAATTAGACTTTTTGAAAACGGCCGATTTTGAGCAGGTAGCGCCCTTCTATTGGGGAAATTTTTACCTTTTGGGTAATGCTGACCCTATTAAAATTGACAAACCTTTGCCTATCCATATATATTGGATTGTTTTGCTTGGTATCTTAATGTTTCTTGCTTTGATTTTTGTGTATTACAAGAAAATTAAGCCTTAATACCAATTCTGATGTAAAAATACCCACACTTTTCTTTAAATTTGCTCCTTCATTGCGATAGGGATAGAAGTGACATCCTTTTTTATAATTGTACCCTGAGGTTCTCGAAGGGTACAATTATAAAAAAGATATAACGCATAGCCCGGCAATCGCCCAAAAGAGACATCATGTTAGTAGTAACACAAATCATAGCAAACAAAGAAGCCTACATCAAGGCCTTAGCAAAACGTAATTTTGATGCCGCTACGGTTTTAGACAAAGTAATAGAATTGGATGAAAACCGTCGTGCGACCCAAGCAAAATTAGATAATATACTAGCAGATTCTAATAAGTTCTCTAAAGAAATAGGAATGTTGTTCAAAAACGGGGAACAGCAAAAAGCAAATTTATTAAAAGAGAAAACTGCACAGTTAAAAGAAAGTTCTAAAGAATTATCTACCCAGCTTGGTGATTTGCAAAAGGAATTGGTAGAACTTCTTTACACCATTCCTAATATTCCGCATGATTCTGTACCCAATGGACAAAGTGAAGAGGATAATGAAGAAGTGTTTAACGAAGGAAATGTGCCAACACTTGAAGAGGATGCACTGCCACACTGGGAGCTTGCCAAAAAATATGATATTATTGATTTTGAACTAGGCGTAAAAGTTACCGGAGCTGGTTTTCCGATATATAAAGGAAAAGGAGCCCGACTACAACGCGCATTGATTAGCTATTTTCTGGATAAAAATACCGAAGCCGGATATAAAGAATATCAGGTTCCGCATTTGGTAAACGAAGCTTCTGGTTTTGGCACTGGGCAATTGCCAGATAAAGAAGGACAAATGTATCATGTTACGGGAGATGATCTATATCTTATTCCTACAGCAGAAGTACCAGTTACCAATATGTTTAGAGATGAATTATTACAAGAAAGCGACCTTCCTATTTGCTGCACAGGGTATACTCCTTGTTTTAGAAGGGAAGCCGGTTCGTATGGTGCCCATGTACGTGGTTTGAATCGTTTGCATCAATTTGATAAGGTAGAAATTGTGCGTATCGAAAAACCAGAAAACTCATACCAGGCTCTGGATCAGATGGTAGAACATATAAAAGAGATCTTAAGAGAACTACAATTGCCGTATCGTATTTTGCGCCTTTGTGGAGGTGATATTGGATTTACTGCTGCCCTGACCTATGATTTTGAAGTATTCTCGACAGCCCAAGACCGATGGCTGGAAATCAGTTCTGTTTCAAATTTTGAATCTTTTCAAGCCAATCGTTTAAAATTACGCTTTAAAGATAAAGCAGGTAAAAAGCAATTGGCCCATACCCTTAACGGAAGTTCATTGGCACTGCCTAGAGTACTTGCTGGTATTTTGGAAAATTATCAAACACCCAAAGGTATTAAAGTCCCCAAAGTATTGGTGCCGTATTGTGGTTTTGAGTGGATAGACTAGAGTAGTCTGCAGTCTTAAGTAAGCAGTTTGCAGTATGGATTACTACGAAAACTGCTTACTGTAAACTAAATTACTGCTTACTATTCTTTATCTTTACATAAAAACTTGCAAAATGCGTCATTTCTTTCTTTATATTGTTTTGTTTGTAACTTTTGCTGTGGCTGGACAATCAGAACAGTTGGCAAAAAATTATGCACAACAAGGGCAATATGAAAAGGCATTGTCTATCTATCAAAAACTGTATGATAAAAATCCTGGGCGCATTAATTATCTCCTTGGAGTAGTAGAATCGCACCAACAGCTTGAACAATTTGATAAAGCAGAAAACATTCTTAAGAAAAGAATCGAGCAAGTACCTTATAACGCTCAACTTTTGGTAGAATTGGGACATCACTATGATCTACTGGACAACCCTGAACAGGCAAATTCCTATTATGACAAAGCCATAGAAGCTTATCAAAATCATGATGCCAATCATGCATATTCGTTAGCACAAACTTTCGAAAAATATAGCCTTCTTGATCAAGCGGCCTTAATTTATGAAAAGGGAATGCAAGACAATCCCAGAGCAAATTTTAACGTTCAATTGGCCAAAATCTACGGTGAGCAAGGGAAACTTGAAAAAATGTTTGATAGCTATTTATCCCTATTACAATTGCAACCCAACTATGTCAATATTGTGCAACGTAATTTTAACGATTATATAGAAGAAGACCCTACGCATGAGGCAAACATTGTTTTTAGAAAATTATTGATCAAAAGACTTCAACAAAATCCTGATATTCTTTATAATGAAATGTTAAGCTGGCTCTTTATACAACAAAAGGAGTTTAAAAAAGCTTTTGTTCATGAAAAAGCAATTTATAAACGTGACGACCAGGGACCGCAGGGAATTATTGATTTGGCAAGAATAGCTATTGCCGAAAAAGACATCAAATCGGCTACAGAAATCCTCAATTACATTCTCGAGACTTCAGCTTCTAAAGATATGAAGCTTACGGCACATAAAATTATTCTGAAAGCCAAAGTAGACAACGCCAACAAAAAAGAATATAAGACTATTGTAACGCAATACAACACGGTATTTGAAGAATACGGAAAATCTCGCGAAACTATAGGCTTACAAGTCGATTATGCACATTTTTTGGCATTTAATATGGATAGAAAACAAGAAGCTATTCGTTTCCTAAAAGATTTGGTTGATAGGGAACGCCTGTCAAGGTTTCAATCGTCTAGGGTAAAAATGAAAATTGCCGATATTCTGGTATTGGATCAAAAATTTAATCAGGCGTTAATCTACTACACCCAGGTACAAAATGCTTTGAAAAATAATTTTCTGGCGCAAGATGCCCGATTTAAAGTAGCAAAAACCAGCTATTATAAAGGTGATTTTACTTGGGCTCAAACACAGCTTGATGTACTCAAGTCTTCAACATCACAACTCATTGCCAACGATGCCATGGAACTAAGCCTGATAATCAGTGATAATTCCCTAGAAGACTCTACACAAACAGCGCTTAAAATTTTTGCCAAAGCTGATTTGTTATCTTTTCAGAATAAAATTGAAGAGGCTATTATAACCTACGAAAAGATTTTGACCCAGCATAAAGGTGAAAAAATAGAGGACGAAGCCTTTTTACGTCAGGCAAAGCTATTTGAAAAAGAAAAACAATACGAAAAAGCCAAAGTAAACTACCTAAAGATCATCGAGTTTTATGGAGATGATATTTTGGCAGACGATGCCTATTATTGGTTGGCAGAGTTATATGTAAATGAGTTAGGAGAACCAGAAAAAGCCAAAGAACTCTACGAAAAGATTATTTTTAATCATGCCGACAGCATTTATTTTGTCGATTCCCGAAAAAAATACAGAACCCTGCGTGGCGATGCAATTAATTAGTTTTCTTAAAAGTTACTAAACTGCAAGGACCATAAGAAGCAAAGTTTTATTTTTCCAAATCCAAAACAGTTCTTAGATTCAGGTAGGATATATGTTTATTCTGGATTATTAAACCGATTTAAAACGCATACAGCCTCACGCAGGCTGCATAACCGAAATAACGAATGACTTTTCTCTTTTTAGTATATCTTTTCTTAGCATCTTTGTAACTTTGTTACAAACTATATAAACTACCCACTAATAACTAATACCAATTCTGATGTACATATACAACGTTACTATAAATATTGAAGAAACGGTTCATGACGAATGGTTTGATTGGATGCAAAACGAACACATCCCGGATATGCTATCTACCGGAAAATTTAGCAAAGCTTTAATGACAAAAGTATTGGTAGAAGAAGAAATGGGTGGTATTACCTACGCAGTGCAATACACCACAAAAAGCAAAGAAACCTTACAAAAATATTACACCGAAGATGCTGATCGTCTTCGTGCAGAGACTGCTCGTTTCTCGGGTAAGTTTGTAGCCTTCAGAACAGAATTAGAAGTTGTGAGTGAACAGCGCCAACCCTAAATCCCCTCCTCAAAGCAGAGAGACTTTTACTATGCATAAAAAAAGTAACAAATCGAAACAAAAAAATCCCGCCTTTGGGTTAAGGTCAGAGCCAGGAGGTAACGTTGTTCGAGCTAAAAAACATTTGGGACAGCATTTCTTGAAAGATGAAAATATTGCCAAAAAAATTGGTGATACGCTTACACTTCAAGGATATAAAAACGTAATTGAAATAGGTCCCGGAATGGGAGTGCTTACCAAATACATTCTTCAAAAAGATCTTAATGTAGTGGCAATGGATCTCGACAGTGAATCTATTGAATACCTTAATACCAACTTTCGCCTTGAGCATAATACAACGATTGCAAATAATACCTCTTTTGAAGTATTGGAAGAAGATTTTTTAAAATTTGATCTGAATACTTTGTTTGTTGATCAACAATTTGCCATTACGGGTAACTTTCCATACAATATCTCTACACAGATTGTATTCAAAACATTAGAAAATAGAGATCGTATTCCAGAATTTACCGGGATGTTTCAAAAAGAGGTAGCACAACGCATCTGCGAACAAGAAGGAAGTAAAGCATACGGCATCCTTTCTGTGCTTACCCAGGCATTTTATGAAGCCGAATATTTGTTTACTGTGCCTCCTGGAGTTTTTAATCCTCCTCCAAAAGTAGATAGCGGTGTTTTACGATTGATCAGAAAAAAAGAATATTCGCTTCCTTGCAATGAAAAATTATTCTTTACCGTAGTAAAAACTGCCTTTGGACAAAGGCGTAAAACGTTAAGAAACAGCTTAAAAACTTTTCAATTAAGCGAAGCAATCAAAACATTAGATATTCTTTCCAAACGTCCAGAGCAATTGCCCGTAAATGAGTTCATAGCATTGACGCTTCTTATTCAGAAATCATAGTCTATCTAATTAAATTCTTTGGTTATCTTTGTGAGCGTTTGTGCAAGGGATGATTAAATAATGAGCATTATGCCATTTCAAATTACTACAGAACTTATTGAACAAGTACAGCATCTTATCCAGGTAGAGGGAGATGTGCGTCTGAATGATATGCTTAGTGAAATCCACTTTGCCGATGTTGCAGAAATTATCAGTGAACTTAACCTTTCGGAAGCCACCTATATCATTAAATTACTAGATAGTGAGAAGACTTCTGAAGCTCTTATGGAGTTGGAAGAAGATTTTAGAGAACGTATCCTTGAAAATCTTTCTGCAAAAGAAATTGCCGAGGAACTAGAAGAGATGGACACCGATGATGCTGCCGATGTTATTGCAGAACTTCCGAATGAAATAGTTGAAGAAGTTATTGCCGAGATAGAAGACGAAAAGCACGTAGAAGATATTAAAGAACTGCTTGCTTATGATGAAGATACTGCAGGTGGATTAATGGCAAAGGAGTTGGTGAAAGTAAAAGAAACATGGACCGTAGCGGGGTGTGTTCGTGAAATGCGCAAACAGGCCGAAAATGTAACTCGGGTACATTCTATTTATGTAGTAGATGAAGAAGAAAAACTTAAGGGCAGACTATCCCTCAAGGACTTACTTACCGCTCCTGCAAAAACTCATATTAGTGAAGTATATATTCCAAAAGTAGATTATGTAGACGTAGATACCGAAGGCGAAGAAGTAGCTCGTGTTATGCAGAAATATGACCTTGAGGCAATTCCTGTAGTCGACCATGATGGGGTATTGGTAGGAAGAGTTACCATCGACGATATGGTAGACTTTATTAAAGACGAAGCCGAGAAAGATTATCAATTAGCAGCTGGTATTTCTCAAGATGTTGAGGCAGATGATAGTGTTTGGGAACTAACAAGAGCTCGTTTACCTTGGCTTATTCTTGGACTTTTTGGAGGACTGGGAAGTGTTTTTATTATGGAAGGTTTTGAAGAAGCTCTTGCCAAATATAAAGAACTATTTTTCTTCACACCACTTATTGCCGCAATGGCAGGTAATGTAGGTGTTCAATCTTCGGCTATTATTGTTCAGGGTATTGCAAATGATAATGTTAAAGGAAGTTTGTTTAATCGTCTGGTTAAAGAAATAGGTTTAAGTCTTATAAGTGGAGTTACGCTAGGAGTTCTGGTGATCATATTTGGGTTTATAACCCATATGGAAATTGATTTTAGCCTTACTATTGCTATATCTTTACTATGTGTGATCATCGTAGCTGCTTTAATAGGTACCTTTGTGCCTATAATTCTAAATAAAAGGGGCATAGACCCGGCAATTGCTACTGGACCTTTTATTACCACCAGCAACGATATTTTTGGAATCTTTTTATTCTTTTATATTGCTAAAGTGATGTTAGACTTTTAGGCAGGCTGCAAGCACCGCGCTTTTCACTATAGTTTTACAAACCACTTGTTAAAGTTTGTAAAAGCTGCCGTTTCAATCACTGCCTGTGATCAGCATTATTGTACTTTTAAGATAAAAGAGTGTCGGTTCCTTTTTTTTAAGTAGTAATCTTAAACATATAATTTTTGAAAATTTAAATGAAATCCAAGATCTTTAAATATCAATTTACCGTTCCAAAATCTGCTATAGATGATATGGATCATGTAAATAATGTAGTATATCTTCAATGGGTTCAAGATGTAGCCAAAAAACACTGGGAATCAAAAACCGATAATGATATCAGAAATACCTTTGTCTGGGTCGTGCTGAATCATTTTATAGAATACCACCATCCAGCCTTCGAAAATGAGAATATCACGATACAAACCTGGATTGATCATCATAAAGGGGTAAAAAGTGAACGTCACACCAAAATTATAAACACCACCACAGGCAAAACGTTGGTAACTGCAAAAACAATATGGTGCCTGCTACATAAAGAAACGTTAAGGCCCACGCGCATCACAGACGAAATAAGTACCTTGTTCTTATAAATAACCCAGTGCTATGAAAGCAATCAATATCAAAGAAAAATTATCAAAATTTGATAAACAATGGCATCCACATCGTATTGCAATGGTAGATGATCATCAAATATACCTTGCCAAATTATCTGGTGATTTTATATGGCACAAGCACGATAATGAAGACGAATTATTTCAGGTCGTAAAAGGCACTTTGTACATGAAATTTAGAGACAAAACGGTAAAAGTTGAGGCTGGTGAACTTATTGTAGTCCCAAAGGGAGTGGAGCATTGCCCTTCTACAAAAGATGGTGAGGAAGTACACGTTTTACTTTTTGAAAAAGCCAGCACTAAACATACGGGTGAGGTAGACAGCGAACGCACTGTTTCTCAATACATTGATCTTTAAAGTATGAATTGCTGAGATTCTAGAAACGAAACAATCATAAATCGTAAAGTTTACATGATAACTTAGAGTTATGAGTTTAAATCGAAGAACATTTATAAAAAACAGTAGTCTATTACTAGGCTACAGCCTGTTCCCCTATTCGAGTCTATATGCTCAGGCAAATCCAAAACAAATTGGTGTTTGTCTGGTAGGACTGGGAAATTATAGTGCTACTGTACTCGCTCCGGCCTTACAAATCACCAAACATTGTAAACTTACTGGAATTGTGACTGGAAGTCCCTGGAAAATCCCTAAATGGCAAAAACGATATGGCATCCCCTACAAAAACGTCTACAACTATGAAACGATGCATCAGATCGCAAACAATCCAGATATTGATGTGATTTATATCGTAGTTCCTACAGGATTGCATGCTAAATATGCTATTAATGCGGCTAATGCAGGAAAGCATGTTTGGTGCGAAAAACCTATGGCAAAAACCGAAGCCGAGTGTCAGGCTATTATAGACGCTTGCACTAAAAATAAGGTGAAACTTTCAATAGGTTATCGCATGCAACATGAGCCAAATACTCAAACTGTCATAAAATGGGCAACTACCAAACCTTATGGCACTATTAAAACCGTAAGAGCAGAAATAGGATACAATGTTGCGAGTCCAGCTCGAACCTGGAGATTAGATGCCGAACTAGGAGGAGGTACTATGTATGACCTGGGAGTTTACGCTCTTAACGCTTCGCGCTACACCACTGGTGAGGAGCCCATTTCGGTTTCAGCAAAACAAATGACAACACGCCCAAAAATTTTCACAGAAACCGACGAGACGACTCATTTCACCTTAGAGTTTCCATCAGGTGCAATAGCATACGGTAAAACTAGTGTTGGTAAATCAATGCACGAATTATACGTTGATTGTCAAAAGGGATGGTATACTCTCGCTCCTTTCTCTATGTATTCAGGAGTGCAAGGCAAAACAAGCGATGGTACATTGCTTACTATTCCCATAAGAAACCAACAAGCCAAACAAATGGATGATGATGCCTTATCTATTATCAATGATACTCCTGTTCTCGTTCCTGGCGAAGAAGGAATGAAAGACATTAAAATCGTAGAAGCAATATACAAAGCTGCCAAGTCAGGAAAAACTTTATCTTTATCCTAAAATCTATTGATTTTTTTAACAGAATAAGTATTTAGTACATAAACTTCAAGTAACGGTTTTGAGATAAAATAGAACTATACATGAATAAAATCATATACATTATTTGTTTCAGTTTCATAGCACTTACTACCTCCTGTACAAATTGGAAGCAAATTGGCGAAGATATACGCTCAGCAGCTCCAGGAGATTTTAGTGGTATGGCTACAGCCATGAATAGTGATGGATCTGTGATTGCTGTTGGTTCCCCTTACAACGACGATAATGGTATTGGAGCAGGACATGTCAGGGTATTTCAAAACCAAGATGATAAATGGATTCCTTTAGGAAAAAATATCGAAGGATTACGACCTTATGAACATTTTGGATCAACCATAGCAATGAGCGCTAATAGCAACATCATTGCAATAGGTGCTACACACAGCAATGCAAATGGCGATAATTCTGGACAGGTTAGAATTTTTGAATATCGAGATAACGATTGGATACAACTGGGTCAAAACCTTCATGGTGCAAATGCATACGATGAGTTTGGATATCATATCAGTTTAAGTGATAACGGAAAAACACTGGCCATAGGGGCTCCGCATAATGAACCCGCAGGGGAAATCAATAGTAGCATCACCATATATACCTTAAATGACAAGAATACTTGGGAAATATTAGGTAATCCAATTCAAGGAACCGTAAGAACACCATATATTATGGGACATCAAATACATCACGAAGGTCAAATTGGTAAGGCTTTTGAACTTAGTGATGATGGGAGTTCACTGATTGTAAGTTCAGAATATTCTGAAGGTAATGTAATAGTATATATCTGGATCAACGGTAGATGGCAACGCAAAGGGAATAGTATTAACTATGACTATCGAGGTTACAATCTCGCCGCAAATACTGTTGCAATTAACGAAGATGGATCTAGGATTGCTATTGGATACACTCGCACACAAATATCCCAATATTCTGATGAAAGTAAGAGAGGTAATATATTGTTAAATGGTCATGTACAGGTGTTTACCATAAGTAAGAACAATGAATGGAAACAAGTTGGAAACACTATATACGGAATGGATTTGGATCATTTTGCCTACAAAGTAAAACTGAGTCAATCTGGAAATCGCCTGGCGGTAACAAGCAATGGATCTGATCTGGATGGAGGAGCAAAAGACTACAATTTTGTATCGATTTTTGAATTGATCAACGATAAGTGGCAGTTAGATGGAGAGAGAATCAAATTAGAAAAAGCATATTTAGATTTTCCCAATGCTGTAGACATAAATGAGGATGCTACTATGGTGATTGTAGGTAATAGCAACATGGATAAAAACTACAATACTTTTGGTGAAGTAAAAATCTTTAAAAATGATTCTGAATGAAACGCTTTATATCCATCCTAAAAAAATGGCTACTCTTAGTAATTGTCACAACGGTTATGCTATGCTGCACTGCTAAAAATCCTGATAGTAGGGATGCTCCAAAATGGCAACCGGTAGGACAAACTATTCATTTATATTCAAAAGAAAACAGAAGTGATTTAAAAGAAATGAATATTGGTAGTAATGGTGAAAAAATAGTTATTACCGATTACTCTCAAAAATTGGATACGACTTTGCTTCCAAAAAAAATAATCACATTCGAGCTTCGGGATACTATTTGGTATCCTTTTGGAAACAAAAATAAAGACAGCATTTATTTTGCCAATGCCCAAACCTACAGCACAAATAGTAATGCAACCAGAATTGTGACCGGAAATTTGGCTTATGACCAACAACAAATACAAACCTTTGATCTTAAAAGCGAATACTGGACTCTGGTAAATGACACTATGGTCGCCAGAAAACCTGATGCTACAGGTTGGTTACAAAATCTAAAGCTAAGCGCAGACGGTAACACCATGGCCATATTCTCGCCTGTACTAGTTTATAGTTATTCAAAAGTGCAAGTATATTCATGGAAAAATAAGGGATGGGTTCTTAAAGGCGATCCTATTACCATTAAGAATAAAGCTGCCATACATTATTGGGCTGCCAAATTCTATTGGAACAACGTAAGTATAAATGATGATGGATCCATAATTACTGTGGCCAATGTATATAATTATGATAATGGTCCCGATGCTGGCCAAGTCAAAGTTTTTAAACATATCGATAGTACCTGGCAACAAGTAGGTAATGATATTAATGGAACGCTCCCCTATCAAAATTTAGGAACCTCTGTAACCATAGGCAAGGATGATAAATCACTCTTTATATGCTCTTCTGGTAGGTATCAAAAATACCAGTATTTACGTTATACCTTAGAAGATAACACATGGACAAAACATGAAGATTACATCCCTAATGAGTTTTTTGATCATCCTCTTATGAAGCTTAGCGACGATGGGAAAACTTTGATAACAAGTAAAGATTATAAAGAGTATTCTGAGAACACCTATGACATTACGATATACAGCAGAACTGATACCGGTTGGAAAAGTATTGGACATTTTGATGAAAATCGTGATTCTCTTACCGAATTTATCTTGAGTGACGACCAAACCAGGCTTTTTGTTATGTTTGCCGGATTTAATGATAAATATATAAAAGTATTCAATACACCTTAAACCTGAATTCTTTCTTGTTTTTTAGTTCTCACTTTTTTTAAATCTATTTTAGTAAGCAAATAGAAGGTAAATACTTAATTTTGGAATTAATACATTTCCATTATGAAAATCCTTCACCTAGACACCAATCATCCTTTATTATTAAAACAACTTCAGGAGGCTGGTTTTCAAAATGATGAAAATTATACCGCTACCAAAGAAGAGATCCAATCAAAAATTGAAAACTATCACGGTATCATCATTCGTAGTCGATTTGCTATAGACAAACCCTTTATTGATAAAGCTAAAAACTTAAAATTTATTGGTCGCGTAGGTGCCGGGCTCGAAAATATAGATATTAATTATGCCGAAAAACTAGGAATCCAACTTTTTAACGCTCCAGAAGGAAACCGAAATGCCGTAGCTGAACATGCCCTGGGTATGATTTTATCGTTGTTCAACAAATTGAATCAAGCAGATCAAAGCGTAAGACAAGGAAAATGGCTTCGCGAAGAACATCGTGGCATAGAACTCGATGGAAAAACAATAGGTATCATTGGTTACGGAAATATGGGAAAAGCCTTTGCCCGTAAACTTCGCGGATTTAATGTAGAAGTAATTTGTTATGACATTATTGACGATATCGAAAATAGTGACGCCACACAAGTTCAAATCGAAGAACTTTTTAAGAAAACCGATATACTTAGTCTACATACTCCTCAAACTTCTGAAACCATGAATATGGTGAATAAAGCTTTTATACAAAAGTTTAAAAAACCGTTTTGGTTAATCAATACCGCAAGGGGGAAAAGTGTTGTGACCAAAGATTTGGTTGATGCATTACATAAAGGCAAAATTCTTGGTGCGGGATTAGACGTTCTCGAATACGAGAAATCATCGTTTGAAGATCTGTTTAATCCAAAAAAAGATATGCCACAAGCTTTTCAAGAATTACTTAAAATGGATAATGTGATCCTTAGCCCTCATGTAGCAGGTTGGACTATAGCATCTAAAGAAAAACTAGCACAAACCATCGTTGATAAAATAAAAACAGCATTTTGTTGAAAGACGTATTTATATCATTATTATCCAAGTACACAAATGATTCAAAACTAATGGAATCATTATGGAGAGAAATTGAAAATAAACACAGTAAAAAAGGTCGCTATTATCATAATCTAAAACATCTTGAACATCTTTATCAAAATTTGATTAGTATCAAGGATTACATCACAGATTGGGATATTATTTTATTTGCACTATTCTATCATGATTATGTATACAACATTCTTAAACAGGATAATGAACAACAAAGTGCTATCAAGGCCGAAGCAATATTAACACGGCTGGCCATAGATAAAGATCGAATCGAACTTTGTAAAGAAATTATAGTAGCCACAAAAGGCCATACCATTTCTAATAACATTGATGTAAATCACTTTACAGATGCCGATCTTTCTATTTTAGGTAGTGATTCAGAAAACTACAAAGCCTATTTCAAAAACATACGAAAAGAATATAAATACTACCCCGATTTCATGTACAATAAAGGAAGAATTAAAGTGCTTACACATTTTTTGAGCATGTCAAAAATCTTTAAAACTGTATTTTTTAATCAAAAATTTGAATCAAAAGCCAGAAAAAATCTTCAAGATGAAATTGATTTGCTTTCTAAGTAAGGTAGAGTTTTGTTAAATTTATATGGTGAGGAAAACAATTTTGATTTTTGCTGCCCTTGTTGTAGCATTACTAGCGCTTTTTCAATTAAGTAAATATAGTATACTTACAGGAGACTCTTCTATCGAGACAATAATCTCGATAATTGCTATCATTTTCTTTATTATTGGGGTCATTATTAACAAAAGAATACTTCACAAAGAGAAAAGCACTACTAACAAAATAGATTACAAAAAGATTGAGGAACTGGGACTAAGCAAACGAGAATATGAAGTATTGTGCACAGTGGCCTTGGGATTATCCAATAAAGAAATTGCCGAAAAATTATTTGTTTCAGAAAGTACTATAAAAACACACGTATCTAATATTCTTATAAAATTAGATGCTAAAAGACGTACACAAGCCATACAAATTGCCAAAGAATTAAAAATTATTCAAAGTTAGTACTACTTGTATAGCACCAATTCTGATGTAAAAGTACTCAAAGAAAAATTGAAGGTTTTTGATCTACATTTCAATTTCATACTTTAGTATGAGTCCTAATCATCAACCTAAGCCTACTTTTGGATCAAACTTTTAAAAATTTCATAGTATGAAAAATACGGTTATACGTTACGGGGTCTATAGTGCCATTACCATTTGCTTATTAGCATTAGCCGGATGGTTCCTGGGCAAAAACCTGGACTACGCTATCCAGGAAGTTATTGGATATACCAGTATGGTAGTGTCTTTACTCTTTGTTTTTTTCGGGATCAAACATTTTAGAGATAAACAAAATAATGGCGTAGTTTCCTTCGGAAAAGCATTGTGGATAGGTGTTCTTATTTCTTTAATCGCCGCACTGGCATTCGGAATATTGGATGTGATTTACATCAAATACATCAATCCTGATTTTATGGCAGAATATTATTCCCATTATGTCGAAGAAATGAGAAATTCTTTGTCTGAAACCGAATTTAAAGTTGAATTCGAAAAATTAGAAGCACAAAAAGAACTGTTTTCTAATATCTTTTTGAGCTTCTTGCTCATGTCTGCTACCGTATTAATCATAGGATTTATAATTTCACTAATTTCGGCATTAATATTACAACGCAGACCAGTCACCGAATAAATCAAAACCAAAAGTATCATGCAATATAAAGCCAACACACCCGATGAATATATAAAAGCAATCCCCAAAGAACGACAACCCGCGATGAGCGCTCTTAGAAAAGTAATCAAGGACAATCTCCCTAAAGGGTTTTCTGAAGAAATAAATTACGGAATGATCGGATATGTGGTACCCCACAAAATTTATCCAGACGGGTATCATTGCAATCCCAAACTACCACTGCCCTTTATGAATATTGCCTCGCAAAAGAATTTTATTGCCGTATATCACAGTGGTATTTATGCCGATAAAGAACTTATGAATTGGTTTGTTGGTGAATATCCAAAGTATGTTAAAACCAAATTAGACATGGGTAAAAGTTGTATTCGTTTTAAGAAAATAGATCAAATTCCTATAAAGTTAATAGGTGAATTAGCTACAAAATTAACCGTGCAAGAGTGGATAACTATGTACGAAAGTAACGTGAAAAAGAAATAAGGTTGCGTATCAGAAAGATCTCTCACCGCGAGAAATAGAGAGATAATTCACAAAAAGATTCGTATTACATTTTGATTCGGTTCAATGCGACCATAATACACAATACGTGTTTTTGAAATAATTTTAAACCCTAATAGCGAAGTTCTAATGTAAACCGGGTTTAATCAAAACATTAAATAATCTATCATGAAAAACAGAGTAACAGGACTAGGAGGTTTCTTCTTCAAAACCAAAGATCCAAAAGCAACAAAAGAGTGGTATGGCAAACATCTGGGTCTTCCGGTAGATGATTATGGATGCACGTTTTGGTGGAAAGACGCAGCAGGTAATGATTGCGCTACCCAATGGAGTCCTTTTAACGACGACACCACCTATTTTGCGCCCAGCAAAAAGGAGTTTATGATGAATTTCAGGGTAGAAAATCTTATCGAATTGCTTGAAGAACTCAAAAAAGAAGGCGTAACCATTGTAGGAGAAGTAGAAGAACATGAATACGGAAAATTTGGATGGATTGTAGACCCCGAAGGAAACAAAATCGAACTTTGGGAACCTGTAGATCAAGCTTTTTTATAGGAAGACTAATTTCTAAAGTATTTTTTTTGTATTTTTCTTGAAATTAATTAATTAAACAACATGAGCGAAGAAAACAACAATCTGGGAGATGACATCAAAAAAGGAGCCGAAGAGGCTGCAGAAAATGTAAAAGAAACTGCTAGCGATTTTGCCGAAGGAGCCAAAGAAGTACTAGGTTCTCAGGATAACAAAAAAATGCTGGCAGGAATTCTTGGAATAATTTTAGGAACTCTCGGTATTCATAAATTTATATTAGGATATACTAAAGAAGGTGTTATCATGCTGGTTTTAGGTTTACTGGGAATCTTTACATGTGGGATCACTTCTTCGATCTCATGGATCGTGGGTGTTATCGAAGGGATTATGTATCTCACAAAATCCGACGAAGAATTCTATCAGACCTATCAAGCAGGTAAGAAACCTTGGTTCTAAAACGTTAAAAAAGTCAGAAAATCTATTTCTGGCTTTTTCCATTTAATTTATTATCGTAATATTGCGATATATAAATAATAAATGGGAATTACCAAAACACAAATATTTGATCAAAGACAGAATGAATTGGCTCAGTTTTTCAAAATACTTGGCCATCCTGCCCGTATTGCTATTTTACAATACATCAGCAAACAAGATGCATGCATCTGCAATGATCTCGTAGAAGAAATCGGATTGGCGCAAGCTACTATTTCTCAACACCTCAAAGAATTAAAGAGTATTGGACTTCTTAAAGGTGAAATTGAAGGAAAGCGCATGTGCTACTGTATCGATTTGGATCGATGGAATGAATTACAACAATCCCTTAATTCTTTCTTCAATAAAACAAAACATAATTGCTGCTAGTTAAAGCGGCCTATACCTATCAAAACTATGAATACATCAGACTTTATAACACTATTAGCAGAACATCAAGGCAAATCATTGGTATTTGAATATGCCCCTGGCATGCTTGTGGGTACCAATTATCATATTACAGAAGTAAAACATGTGACTGTTGATGCCGTTGACTGCGGAGCAGGAACAGATTCCTGGAAGGAAACGATAATTCAGCTTTGGGAAAGTCCAAGTGAACTGGGCAAACCTGATTATATGAGTTCATATAAAGCACTGGGAATCTTAAGAAAAGTTGGGACAATGAAATCTTATGAAATGGATTCGCAGGTGAGGATTGAGTACGGAAATGCCATGTTCCATACCACACAATTGCACGTTACAGGTTTTCTTGCCAAAGAAGAACAACTTGTGATACAACTTGCCGTGCAACCTACAGATTGCAAAGCCAAAGATACCTGTGGCGTACCAGAGACCGTTGAAGCTGATAGTAATGCATGCGCTCCTGGTAGTGGCTGTTGTTAAATTAAGGCTTAGCTTTATTTCATACCCTCATCAACATCAAATGAATGACACCATTCAAATACTAGCTTTTACCCAATCAGATTGGCCAGAAATTTCAGGCATATACAAAGAAGGAATCGATACTGGTATTGCTACATTTGAAACCACAGTACCTTCCTGGGAAAAATGGAACGCTTTGCATATCCAGTCCTGTCGATTAAAAGCAATTTTGGATACTACAATTGTTGGCTGGGCTGCCTTATCCCCTACTTCAAAAAGACAGGTTTATATCGGGGTGGCAGAAGTTAGCATTTACATAACAGCAAAATATCAAAAATTAGGAGTAGGAAAATTGCTTTTGTCCCACTTAATTAAAGAAAGTGAAAAAGAAGGATTTTGGACCCTGCAAGCAGGTATTTTCTCTCAAAACAAAGCTAGTATTGCTTTGCATAGGTCATTAGGCTTTAGAGAAATCGGGTATCGCGAAAAAGTTGGAAAATTAAACGATATTTGGTACGATAATACCCTATTAGAAAAAAGAAGTAAAGAACCTCGGGGCAAGCCCACGAGGCATTTGTAAGAAACTGATTTTTGATTTCGAGGCATGCCTCGGAGCATTTAAATCTCGATTATCGAGTAAATTAATTACATAACCACAAAAACACCAGATTCCCTTCTTAAAGGGAATGACTAAAAAAATAATTATGATCAATATTTTAGTGCTTTGTACCGGAAATTCCTGCCGTAGTCAAATGGCTGAAGGCTATTTAAAACATTTTGTAAAAGAACAAGAACAGGTTACTGTTTATAGTGCCGGAGTAGAAACGCATGGCGTAAACCCGAGTGCCATTGCCTTCATGAAGGAAGACGGTATTGATATTTCTAACCATACCTCAAATAACCTCAACGAATATCTGGATATCGAGTTTAACTATATTCTTACGGTTTGTGACAATGCCAAAGAACGATGTCCATTCTTCCCTGGTAAAGCAGAACGATTACACTTCAATTTCTTTGATCCTTCAAAAGTAGATGGCACCAAAGAAGAAATTCACGACGCATTTACCAAAACCCGAAATCAAATTAAAGCATACTGCAAAGATTTTGTGCAAGAAAAAGTGATTAAGGCTTTATCCTAGTACATCACTTTTGAAGCATACACGGAAAAGAACAATTTTTAAGGGGTAAATTAACATCAGAAATGGTATAATGCATAAAACAGGAAAATGATAGTACTAACTTAATTTCTTTTTACAAGAGCATAAAAATCATTATCAAGAGGTAGATACCCTTGATCATATACAAAATAGTAGATGGTGCCACTTTTTGTGGTATAAATACTGGTAAAATGCTGAAAATTAAACCCCTTTGCAATTAACTTCGTTTTGGTAGTTTTGGTCTTGTCTTTTGGGTTTAACTCTCCAAGAATACGATAGTTTTTACGTAACAAATTATTGATATTGCGAACCAGGTTTTTACTATCCTTATTCAATTGATTATTGAATGCATTGCGGCAATAGTCACTACAGAATTTTTTATCTACACGGCCAATAATTTTGTTGCCGCATACGGGACACTCTTTTTGCATTTAGTTAAATATTTGAATTTCGAATATACAATAAATATCCGTTTACAAACGATTAAATCTTTTCAGAAGAAAATATCTTGTGCCAACCTAAACGTATTGGCATGCGCTTCTACAATCGTTTTAATATCCGGAGAATACCCACCCCCCATAGAACACATTATTGGGATATCAAGATCTTTACAGCTTTGTAGTACAAATCGATCTCGTTCTTTACAACCTGTAATGGTACAACCCAACGTTCCTAATTTATCAGTACTTAGGATATCTACACCGCACAAGTAATAAATAAAATCAGGTTGTCGATCTTCTATAAGCTTAGGAAGAATGTTTTTTAGAATTTTAAGGTATTCCTGGTCGCTAGTTTGATTTGGGAGTTCGATATCCAGATCAGATTTTTCTTTTTTAAACGGATAGTTATTGGCACCATGCATTGAAAAGGTAAAGACAGCATTATCATCTTCGAAAATCTCTGCGGTGCCATTACCTTGATGCACATCTAAATCTACAATTAAAATATTGCTTACTAATTCTTTTTGTAAAAGATACCGTGCTCCGATAGCTTGATCATTGAGCAGACAAAAGGCTTCGCCTCGATTGGTATAGGCATGATGCGTACCGCCGGCGATATTCATAGCAATACCATGTTTCAAAGCATAATCTGAAGCCTTTATGGTGCCATCGGCAATGATAACTTCACGATCAACCAGTGCTTTTGATAAAGGAAATCCAATTTTTCTGGCTGCTTTGGGATCTAAAGAAAGCTCTAGAAGGTTTTCATAATACTCTTGCGTATGTACTTCCAAAATAAGCATTGGATCTGGAATATCTGGTGTAAAGAAATTATCCTCGATACACGTACCCTCGTGCATAAGTTGTTTGGGTAACAACTCATATTTGATCATCGGGAATCTGTGCCCTTCGGGCAATGGATGCGTATAGATTGGATGGTATGCTATTTTGAGCATTTGGATTAGCTAACGACTGCACCAGAATTCACACCATCCTCATCAGGATTTAAAAACACCAATTTCCCCTCTGGGGTTTCAGTCATAAGGATCATACCCTCACTTTCTACACCACGTAGTTTTCTGGGGGCAAGATTCACCAAAACGGTTACCTTTTTACCAACGACCTCTTCAGGAGCAAAATGTTCTGCAATGCCCGAAACGATTGTCCTGGTATTAATTCCGGTATCAACTTTAAGAACCAAAAGTTTTTTGGCCTTCGGCATTTTTTCGGCTTCGACAATGGTGCCTACACGAATGTCAAGCTTTGTAAAATCTTCAAAAGTTGCAGTGTCTTTTTGTGGTTCTACCACTTTGTTTTCTGCTAGGTTGGCTTTTTTCGTAGCTTCCAATTTGTCTAGTTGTTTCTGAATTTCGGTATCTTCAATTTTTGAAAATAACAATTCTCCTTTTTCGATTTGGTGTCCTGATGGAAGGACTACTTCTTTTGATGCTATTTCATTCCAAGTGCACTCCAGATCAAGTCTGGAATGACAAAGGATTGATTTCAACTTAGTACTAGTAAAAGGTAAAAACGGCTCTGATAAGGTGGCTAAAGCTGAAGCGATTTGCAAAGCGACAAATAGTACCGTTTTTGTACGTTGTTCGTCTGTTTTAATCGTTTTCCATGGCTCTTCGTCTGCCAGATATTTATTTCCTAATCGTGAGACATTCATTAATTCCTGGCTGGCTTCTCTAAATCGATAGCGTTCGATAGAACTAGAAATCACAGCCGGATACGCTTTGAGTTCGGTTAATGTTTGTAGATCAATTTCAGAAAACTCTCCGGGTACAGGAACAATACCATCATAATATTTATTGGTAAGCACAACAACTCTATTAATAAAGTTGCCAAAAATGGCCACCAACTCATTGTTATTACGAGCTTGGAAATCTTTCCAGGTAAAATCATTGTCCTTGGTTTCTGGCGCATTGGCTGTGAGCGCATAACGCAGTACATCCTGCTTTTCCGGAAACTCTTCGAGGTATTCATGCAACCACACTGCCCAATTTTTTGAGGTAGAAAGCTTATTACCTTCAAGGTTCAAAAACTCATTGGCCGGTACGTTTTCGGGCAACACATAACTCCCTTCGGCTTTTAACATACTCGGAAAAATAATACAGTGAAAAACGATATTATCCTTTCCGATAAAATGCACCAGCTTGGTATCTTTATCTTTCCAGTAGGGTTCCCAATCTTTTCCTTCTCTTGCTGCCCATTCTTTGCTTGAAGAAATGTAACCAATGGGCGCATCAAACCAGACATACAAAACTTTGCCTTCTGCACCTTCTACAGGAACGGGAATCCCCCAGTCTAGATCTCGGGTTACGGCACGTGGTCGCAATCCATCGTCTACCCATGATTTAATCTGACCGTATACATTGGTTTTCCAATCTTTTTTATGCCCTTTTAAGATCCATTCTTTCAAAAAACCTTCATATTGGTCCAAAGGTAAATACCAGTGTTTGGTTTTCTTCAATATTGGTTTTGCCCCCGAAATTGTAGATTTTGGATGGATAAGATCTGTTGCGTTAAGCGAGCTTCCACAGTTTTCGCATTGATCTCCATAGGCTTCCTCGTTTCCACATTTAGGACAAGTGCCTATCACAAATCGATCAGCAAGAAACTGTTTGGCTTCGGGGTCATATAATTGTTCTGAGGTCTCTTCGATAAACTTACCATCCTTGTATAGTTTCTTGAAAAACGCTGACGCAGTTTCGTGATGAATAGCAGCAGAGGTTCTGGAGTAATTATCAAATGAAATCCCGAAATCATCAAAAGATCTTTTGATGATTGTATGATATTTATCAATAATAACCTGCGGAGATACCCCTTCTTTTTTGGCTCGCATTGGGATTGCAGCACCGTGCTCATCACTACCACAGATAAACAAGACATCATTGCCAGTAATTCTAAGATAGCGTGAATAAATATCTGCCGGCACATAAACTCCTGCCAAATGACCTATGTGAATTGGACCATTTGTATATGGTAATGCGGCTGTAATAGTATATCGTCCCTTGGTGGTGCTCATAAATCTTAAAAATAAAGGCACAAAGGTAATAAAAACAGCTGCAAAACATAACCACTAGTGGTCCCAAATATTTTAGGATTTTCTAGTGGTTATATCATTAACTAATCTAAGAGATTATAATTGACTTGCTGTAATCGCCATTATTTGTTTTAATCTGATATACATAAGGACCGGTACTCAATCGGGTATTTGCAGACTCCTTGACGTTTATCACCATATCCACTCCCTCCATGAGCATTTCGTTTGCCAGGGTTGCTACTTTTTGACCAACTACATTAAATAAGGCAACATCGACATGTGTCGTCTGTGGAGTAACGATGTTGATAAAAGTCTGGCTATCGCTATAGGTAGGGATATGTGTCAAACCTTCTCCATCAGTTGGAATATTAGGATTGGTACCAGAACAATTAAATCCTAGATCCAGTGATTCAAAAGGGCCTCCGTCGGAATCCAATAAAGATCTTCCTACCAAACCTTCGTCTATACATAACCAATCTTTCATAACCGTAGCGTATACCTGTCTAAAATCCATAGTATTCGTTACGTTTCCGCCTCTGGTAAGGTTATTTAAATCCGGATGCTCTCCTACAAAACCATTTCCGTTAAGACCAGTTCCAAAAAACATGGTTGGCGCTGCAGTACCATGATCGGTTCCCAGGGATCCATTTTCTCTAAACCTTCTACCAAACTCAGACATTGTCATAGATAGCACCTTATCGTCCCAGCCGGCAGCAGTAAGGTCGGCATAGAAAGTACTGATTGCTTCAGAGAATGAGGTAAGCAATTGTTGGTGCCTTTGCGTTTGATTATTATGTGTGTCAAATCCACCTAGAGTCACGAGATATACTTTGGTTCCCAAGCCTCCTTTGATTAATCGAGAAATAATACTGAATTGTCTTCCCAGACTATCGTCTAGATATCCTTCATAGGCACTTGATCTTTCGTAGGCTGCACTTATTACATCAGCATAATCGAACGTTGTATTGGTTGCTTCTCTTAAAAATCTCAGTTTCTCTCCGTAAGTACAGTTTTCATCAACTCCATCAAGATTATAGAATGTTTCATTTTCTATAATCTGTAATAGTCTCCTTGGATCAGAAACGGCAAAAGAATAATCACTTTCAGGACCTTTAAAAACCAGGTTTCCTATACTTCCTATCTGAATAGAAGGAGGACTTGGAGGCGGATTAAAAAAATAGTCAGGATAAATTTCTCCAAAATATCTCCCCATAAAACCGGTTCGATCATCTTCTAAAAGATTGGTATTGGCATAAATATCAGATCCTTTGAAATGGGATAAGGACGAGCTTTCGTATCCTACTCCATGAACAACTTTCATTTGTCCTTCACCCCAAACGCCTTCAAGCTTATTCATGGGCTTAGGCATTGCATAGTCGTCATTCAGATTAATAAATTCACTGGGAGGTATTCTTATCAAAGGTCTTGCATTGGCATATACGTCATAATCATATACCGGTATTATTGTATTGAAACCATCATTACCACCTTGCAGTCTTACAAGAATGAGAATGTTTTCATTTACAGATTGGCTTAATGCAATCGATAATGGAGAAGGTCTTGAAACAGAAAGTGGTGTATTTGCCAACATCATCGATCCTCCTCCTACAAGGCCTAGGGCCTGCAGAAAAGATCTTCTGTTCCATGTTTTATGTTCGTCGGTATTACAATTACCTTCTTTATCTAATTTTATATTTGGATTGTGGTTTGTCTCGCACATAGCAGTATTATTTAAGTTGAAATTCAGGGATGTCTACGATATAGTTTAGAAATGCAAAAAACTGTTCTGACACTTCTGAACGATTAAGTCTCCAGATAGCTGGATCTGTTGCATCTGGTTCGTAGTAACTTGGTGGAAAGGCATCAACATCCTTAAAAACTCCTGAAATTTCATTATAAATCACGGGATCTTGCATTCCTCTGGGGAAAAAATAATTTACTAATGCTCTTACTACAATATCAACTTCTGCTCCGCTTAAGCTAGGGTCCAAATTTCCATCGGCACTGGTGCCAATTGGTAATCCAACCACAAAATCTCTAAATTGCTGCTGATTCTCGCTCCATGCACGATTGATTAAAAAACGAGCACTTTCCCAACGACCGATAAGTAAATCCGGACTAATCCAATCTTCATCACCTTGCCAACCTTCAACATCTATTGGATTTAAAACATCTTGTCCCAATACCCGAACCGCTCCTCTGACGTAGTCATTGATATCCGTTCCGGTTAGAGGAAATCCTAATTCGTTATAGAAGCAAATCATTAGATCACAGGGGCTTTTGATAATGGCACCAATCGCTTCTTGATTAAAAAAGTGTTCACTTTTGAAAAGTTGTCGTAAAACAGGTGCAATTTGAAAATTATTCGCGATAAATGTTTGTGCCATTTGTGCAACAATCGTTTCACTGCATGTTGGGCTCACAAAGTAGGCATATAATTTAGTGCATATAAAAGTAGCAACCAGGAGCTCTCTTTCTTGAAACAAAATGTCGATTACATCATCATAAGTATGGTTACCTGCTCGACCAAAAATTGTTTTACTTTCATTACTAAATTGGGCGGGATTAAATAATATGTCTCCCCACGGGATATCATTGGTGTTCACATATCCCGTAAGGGCCTTTGCAGTTTCCTGGATATCATCTTCGGTATACCCGTTATCTACACCAAGTGTAAAAAGTTCATATAATTCTCGAGCATAATTTTCATTAGGTCTATCTCTTACATTTTCATCACCATTAAGATATACCAACATTGCATTGGATATCCCAATATCATATACAAAATCTCTAAAATTCCCCAATGCATGTACCTGAAGCAGGTTGTAATATTGGGATTGGTATGCAGGGCTTCTGTAGTTATTATCTTCTGTAACAAAATGATTGCTCCAAAATAACGTAAGTCGTTCTCTAACTTTATTTACAATCAAATCATTGATCATTTGCTTTTTTCCTTCTCGGCGATAGAAACCAGTATCATTGTCGGGGTTGGCTTCTTCAGCAGCTTCAAATTGATCACGATTCCAAAATCCCCATGGTGGTGGTGGCGTTGTATTGAGTGCAACAGCCTCATCAATAAGGGCATCTACCAGAGCAGATGGATTGTTTTGAGATAGGGCAGCAAGAACCTCGGCTTTGGACGCTCCAAAACCAATTCTGCGATACAGATGATTTACCTTAGTAACATTCCATGGATTTTCCGGAGAAGGCACATAAACATCCAAAGAATCTAGATTACACGAAGTATCAGATAGCATAGGCATAAAAATTTTGTAGTAGGGTTGAGGGACAAATTCAACACAATATAATAGATAATAACGAAAGTCTTTGTTAATTAGTATCATAATTTTCAAAATTTAAGATATGTTTACCCCCAATTTTGTTAAACCTGGAGATAAAATAGCTTTCGTTTCTACTGCCAGAAAGATTGATTTTAAAGAGATTAGAGAGGCAATCAACCTTCTTGAAACCTGGGATTTGCAAATCGTTGTAGGTTCAACAATTGGGATGCATGATCACCAGTTTGCTGGATCTGATCAAGCACGAAGAGAGGATTTCCAACAAATGCTGGATGATGATGACATCAAAGCTATTTGGTGTGCACGGGGTGGATATGGTACGGTTAGGATCATCGATGATATCGATTTTTCTGGTTTTAGAAAGAAGCCAAAATGGATCATTGGGTATTCTGATATCACCGTTTTACACTCGCATATTCATAATTTTGGGATCAAGACTATGCATGCGCCAATGCCCATAGATATTCATAAAGGAACCAAACCGTCTATTGATTCTTTTAAAAAAGTTATTTTCGGAAATAAAATCGGATATACCATTCCTGCTTCAAAAAAGAACATTTTGGGGAGTTGCACTGGACAACTTGTTGGTGGAAATTTATCAATGTTGTATTCGTTATGCGGATCAAAATCATCCTTGGATACTATGGGTAAGATTTTATGTATTGAAGATCTTGATGAATATTTGTATCACATCGATCGAATGCTCCAAAATTTAAAACGGAATGGATATTTTGATAATTTACAGGGGTTAATTGTTGGTGGGATGACCAAAATGCATGATAACAATATTCCTTTTGGGAAAAAGGCAAAAAGAATAATTCAGGATATTGTAAAAGATTATAATTTTCCGGTAGCATTTAATTTTCCGATGGGGCATATCGAAGATAATCGAGCGCTTATTTTTGGCGCTGATGTTTCTTTGGAAGTAAAAAATGATGAAGTTATATTTAAGTACATTTAATAATGGCAGAGCATAACGCACTTGGTAAAAAAGGAGAACAATTGGCGATCGATTTTTTACTTAAAAAAGGATATGACATTTTAGAGAAAAATTATCGCTATCAAAAGTCTGAAGTCGATATTATAGCCAAAACTGAAGATATACTTGTGGTTGTCGAGGTCAAGACGCGCAGTACTCCAGAATTTGGTAATCCCCAGGAGTTTGTAAAGCCCAAACAAATACAATCGTTGGTCAAAGCCATTAATAACTATATAGAGGAAAATGATCTCGATACCGAAGTGCGGTTTGATATCGTTGCGATCATAAAAAATAAATTAGGAACCAATATTGAACATCTTGAGGATGCTTTTTATCATTTTTGAGCGGTATCTTTAGATTCAATTTAACTTGAACTTGGGTAGTGATGAAATATCGGCAACTTGGAAATTCAAAATTAAGCATAAGTGAAATATCCTTTGGCTGCATGTCTTTGGATTATCAGGATACAAATTCTGAAAAATTAATCCATAAAGCGATAGATTATGGAGTCACTTTTTTTGATACTGCAGACCTGTATGATCATGGTAAAAATGAAGCTACAGTTGGCAAGGCTCTAAAAAACTATAGAAAAGATATTGTCATTGGGACCAAAGTGGGTAATCAATGGCGTACAGATAAAAGTGGTTGGGATTGGAATCCAAGTAAATCCTATATCTTGAAATCGGTAGAGGAAAGTCTACGTCGTTTACAAACAGACTACATTGATTTGTATCAATTGCATGGCGGAACTATAGATGATCCTATTGATGAAACTATTGAAGCCTTTGAAATTTTAAAAAAGCAAGGAAAAATACGATATTATGGGATTTCGTCTATACGCCCAAATGTGATCAAAGCGTATATCAAGAAATCTAATATTTCTAGTGTGATGATGCAATATAGCTTGCTCGATCGCAGACCCGAAGAGGAATGTTTGGACGTATTGAAGAAAAATAACATTGGTGTATTGGCAAGAGGAACCCTTGCCAAAGGGCTATTAGCCGGGAAACCAATTACAGAATACCTAAATTACTCTTGGCCTGATATTCAGAAAACAATAAAAACAATGCAAAAAATATCCGGTGAAGAAAAATCTATGTGTCAAACTGCTATACATTATGTGCTCACAAACAAGGCAATTAGTTCTGCGGTTATAGGGATAAGAACACAAAAGCAATTACAAGAGTGTTTGATAAAATACGATCAGAAAGAGCTATCAGAAGAGCATTATGAACTGCTCCAAAAAAGTAATATACCTTGGGTATACAAAAATCACAGATAGGATTAAATACGTATGATTATATCCATTCGGTCGAAAAAATGAGGGGCTTTTAACTAATTTTGCACGAACTAATAACGCATACATGCAATTCGAGTTTATAGATTTCATTCTTTTTTTGGGAATAAGCCAAGGACTATTTTTGGCAATCACCATTCAATTCATTAAAAATAAAAATAAACCCGCCAATAAATTACTCTCTGTTATTTTATTGCTCTCTGTTTTGATGCTTTTTGGTAGAATGATTTTTTTCAGGTTTTTGACTATTAGAATGTTCCAATGGACAATTCTTATCGATGCAGTCATATTTCTAATTGGGCCATTATGTTATATGTATATTAGGCGATTAGCATTTTCTAAAAATAACAAATTCAGACTTTCCTGGGTTCATTATGTTCCGGTGGTATTGCATGTTTTATTTTCATTTTATGTGTTATCTTTTGGGGTTGAAGAATTCACTGAAAAGCTTTCATCCCGATTTTTTAAAGTGCCTTTTTCAATAATTGAAGGGTTGGGCATTGTTTCTAATTTTTATTATTGGACATTAAATGTTCTACTGTTAAAAACATATATTAAAGAAGAAAAAAATACAATTTCCTATAAACAAAGTCTGACATCGTTTTTAAAATTTTTTCAAATATCAATTGGTGTTTTTTTGGTCCTATGGAGTATTAGTTATGGGTTTCCGCTTTTCTTTAATAACTCTATACCGTTCATCAACTATAATTCTGTTTGGGGTTTTATTTCGATATTTATATTTGTTGTAGGGTATTATAGCCTTAAAGAACCACAACTTTTTAGAGTTTCTCTTACTAAGGAAAAGACTAGTGTCCAGCAACGTCTTCCTAAAAGCCAAATAACGTTCCTTGAAAAAGAGATGAAAAATCTTATTGAAGAAGAAAAAATATTTTTAAAACCCGACTTGACTTTGAGAGACCTTTCTGAAAAACTGAATACTTCAACACACAATATATCGTGGTATCTAAATACAATCTCAAAAAGTAGTTTTTATGATTACATCAATCACTTTAGAATTCAAGAATTCTTGAAAAAAATTGAAAATGGCGAGCATCATCGTAATACCATTCTAGCACTTTCTATGGAAGCAGGCTTTAACTCAAAATCTACATTCAACAAAGCCTTTAAATTAGAGATGAAGGATACGCCTAGTAATTATATCAAAAGGTTAAAAGTTGCCTGAAACATGTACGAGTGTATCCAAACGGTCGATTTTTAAGTGCTCCTGAAATACTTTAGAGGAAACTTAAAAATTATACAAATGAAAAAACGTATTAAAAATACCCGTTTTAGAGTGCTGGCCCTTTTTACTGTATTAGGGATATCTGTATTATTAACCTCTTGTTATGGCGATGGAATTGATCCCGAAGCTGAGGTTGAAACTATAATTTCTGATTTTGCCGGAAATGATGCTGTCTCGGTTGACCGAAGTGGTAATGTGTATGTATCAGAATTTGGTCAATTTGTAGGCGCTAATGGAAACGGAACCCGAGTTTTTAAGGTGTCTAAAAGTGGCAAATTAACAGAGTTTTTGTCTGATTTAACTGGTCCATTGGGAAATGCAATCGATGGCCAAGGTAATTTTTATGTTGTAAATGGCAGTGGTGGTGGATCGGGAGATATTCTTAAAATTACTACCGATGGCACACGAACGGTATTAGCAACGATTAATGGTTTTCCATCGGGATTGACTTTGGATTATCAAAATAACGTTTACGTTTCAAATTTTGGGACTCCAACCGTTCATAAAATTACACCTAGTGGCGAGGTGTCGGTGTATGCTACCGATCCAAGATTAGCAGGTGGAGTTGGGATTGATTTTGATAGAAGAGGGAATCTTGTTGTCGGTAATTTTGCAACAGCAGATATTTTGTCTATTGATCCAAATGGGAGTGTTTCTTTAATTGCAACAATACCCGATATTGCAGTCAATGGTTTTGGTATTGGTTATATCACGGTAGTTGGTAATTCTGTTTTTGCCACAGGAATCGGGGTAAACAAAATTTTTAGAATTACACTGGATGGTGAGATCGAAGAATTTGCAGGAACAGGTGAAGCGGCCGTAATAGATGGACCGATTAAAGAAGCTTCTTTTAATGGCCCTAACGGTATTACAGCCGACAAATATGGTAAGGCACTCTATATTTCTGAATTTGGAGGAACCGGAGCTTTGCGAAAAATTAAACTGAAATAGGCTAATCTAAATGTTTTGAGTCGTGTAATTCAAAAACCCAAGGTGAAAATTCACTTTGGGTTTTTTTAATCTTGGAGATTTTTTAGGAATTTTCAAGCCTCTTTTTATGATCAACTTCTTGTTTCCAAATTGTTGATATACCTTTTTACTTCAATAAACATGGCCTCTTTACTTCTCATATCATCAATATTATTGCAGTAATGGTAACCAAAAGAATAATTCATTGAAAATTCGTTTATATCAATCAATTCGGGAGCGTGTTTATATTTTTCTATTTCTTCAATAAATCTTGTTTTTAAGTTAGTGTAGTTTATAGCATATAGTTTGTCATTGTTTAGGTTTTCGATCAGTTGATTAACTGTATGATTTAACTTTTTTAATTGTGTCCAAGTACCTTTCAAAAAACTAAATTCCTCTCTATACTTCATGGTCTTCTTTCGTTTCATTGTTATATTTAAATCGAAATTAAAAAATAAATATAGCACCGTACTCTATTTGTAGATAAACAATAATATATTGTCGACAAAATACAATTTTTAACGATGAAATTAAGTATTTTTCTAAAAAATGATAAAATTACGGGTTTAACTCATTGTAAATATAGATTTTTCTTACAAAATTTCTATTTTTGATTAAGAAATTTTTACTTCGCTAATAACAGGTTGCATAGGTTGCAGTGCTTTCAGCGCCTTATCTACAGAATCAACAGTTTCAAAAGTTAATAATAATCGTAAACCGTTTCGGGTTTCCTTTTCTTTCATTTTACATGTGCCTGGATTTTGTTGTACAAACTGAAGTACTTTGGTAAAAGCCGGACTTTGATAAAAATCGGATTGTTGATCGCTAATAAAATACCCGATCATCTTGTTTTGTTTGAGTATAATTTTTTCTAATCCAATTGAGGTGGCGATCCATTTGATTCGAACCGAATTAAGCAAATCTACAGCTTGATCAGGCAATTCTCCGAAACGGTCGATCAATCGTTGTTCATATCCTTGTAACCCTTCTTCATCTTTTACTCCATTAAGCTCGGTATACAGATTTAAACGCTCGGTAATATTATTGATATAATCATCGGGGAACAACAATTCAAAATCGGTATCGATTTGAGTATCCTTCAGAAATACTTTTTTCTCTCCTTCTTCTTTGTATAGTTCTTTGAATTCATTTTCTTTAAGTTCTTCGATAGCTTCATTCAAGATTTTTTGATAGGTTTCAAAACCAATTTCATTAATAAATCCACTTTGTTCCCCACCCAAAAGGTCCCCTGCGCCTCTAATTTCCAGATCTTTCATAGCAATGTTGAAACCACTACCCAGCTCTGAAAACTGCTCAAGGGCAGTGATACGTTTACGAGCATCATCAGTCATAGCAGAGTACGGAGGTGTAATAAAATAGCAGAAAGCTTTTTTATTACTTCGGCCTACACGACCCCGCATCTGGTGCAGATCGGATATCCCAAAATTGTTGGCGTTATTAATAAAAATAGTATTGGCATTGGGTACATCGAGTCCACTTTCTACAATGGTGGTAGAAACCAAGACATCAAATTCACCCTTCATAAAGGCAAGCATCAAACTTTCTAGTTTTTTACCTTCCATCTGGCCATGTCCCACACCAATTTTTGCATCGGGTACTACCCGCTGGATCATACCGGCTACTTCTTTGATGTTTTCAATACGGTTATGAATAAAAAATACCTGTCCGCCACGTTGTATTTCATAACTCACAGCATCGCGAATCGTTTCTTCACTAAACCGTATCACATTGGTTTCTATAGGATATCGATTTGGTGGCGGAGTTGTTATTGTAGATAAATCACGCGCAGCCATGAGACTAAACTGTAACGTTCGCGGAATCGGAGTAGCGGTTAGTGTTAAAGTGTCAACGTTTTCTTTAATGGTTTTAAGCTTGTCTTTTACCGAGACTCCAAATTTTTGCTCTTCATCAATAACAAGCAGTCCCAAATCCTTAAATTTTACATTTTTGTTGACTAATTGATGAGTTCCAATGATGATATCCAAACGTCCATTGGCAAGATCTTCTAGTGTTTCTCTTTTTTGTTTCGCCGTGCGGAAACGATTTATATAATCTACCGTTACCGGGAAATCTTCAAGTCGTTCACGAAACGTTTTTGCATGCTGAAATGCAAGAATGGTGGTAGGCACCAAAATGGCAACCTGTTTTCCGTTATCGACGGCTTTGAAGGCTGCTCTAATAGCAACTTCAGTCTTGCCAAAACCTACGTCCCCACAAATCAAGCGATCCATAGGGCGCTCACTTTCCATATCGGCTTTTACGGCTGCCGTAGCCGTACTTTGATCTGGCGTATCTTCATAGATGAAAGAAGCTTCCAGCTCGTGCTGCAAATAACTATCGGGATCATACTGAAACCCTTTTTGTAACTTTCGCTTTGCGTATAACTGAATAAGGTTAAAAGCAATTTCTTTGACCCTGCTTTTGGTCTTTTGCTTCAGGTTTTTCCATGCCTTGGATCCCAGTTTATAAATTTGCGGAGCTTTGCCATCTTTACCGTTATATTTTGAGATTTTATGCAACGAGTGAATGCTCAAGTAAAGCACATCGCGTTCTCCATAAATTAGTTTAATCGCTTCTTGTTGTTTGCCTTCGACATCAATTTTTTGTAGGCCACCAAACTTTCCGATTCCATGATCGATGTGTGTCACATAATCACCTACTTCGAGATTGGTAAGTTCTTTTAAGGTGATGGCTTGTTTCTTTGCGTACCCATTTTTAAGTGTAAACTTATGGTAACGCTCAAAGATCTGGTGGTCGGTATAACATGCAATCTTTTGATCGTGATCGATAAACCCTTGAAAAGCCGAAAAAACGACCGTTTCGTATTGTTTTACATCAAGATCTGCATCATCAAAAATATCATGAAAACGCTTGGCTTGCTGTTCACTTACACAAAATATGTAGTTTTTATATCCTTCTAAATGATTTTCGTTTAGATTTTCAATCAGCAAATCAAATTGTTTGTTGAAAGAAGGTTGCGGTTTGGTATTGAATTTAATTACATGATCAGCCTTGGTCAAAGGATGATTTCCTATTTCGACCAGGATGAAATCCAGTAATTGTTTTTTTATAAGGTCTGAAGTGGCAAAAAGTTCTACGGGTTTACTGTGTTTGATTTCTTTGGATAAAGTTTCAAAAGCTTCTTTGGCCTTTTCAAAGTTTTTATCAATACGTGCCGAAAGCAGATCGATATCCTTGGCAAAAACGACTGTTTTATCGGCTATATATTTTAAGAAACTCTCTCGGGTTTCTTGCATTGCCTTGTTTTCGACATTGGGTATTATGCTTATCTTTTTGATTTGATCGGTTGATAATTGCGTTTCTACGTCAAAGGTTCTAATGCTATCGACTTCATTACCAAAAAACTCAATTCGATAAGGTTCGTCATTACTAAAAGAGAAAACATCTACAATCCCACCGCGTACCGAAAACTCACCGGGTTCGGTAACAAAATCTACTCGTTGAAAATGATATTCGAACAGCACTTCATTAACAAAATCGAGCGATAGGGTATCGTTTATACTAATTTTTAGGGTATTTTTCTCAAGTTCCTTACGTGTAACCACTTTCTCGAATAATGCATCGGGGTACGTAATGATCAAGGCAGGTTTTTTGCGAGAGTTGATACGGTTTAACACCTCGGCACGCAACAATACATTAGCATTGTCCGTTTCTTCGATCTGGTAAGGTCTGCGATAACTGCCTGGATAAAAAAGAACATTTTTATCACCCAATAGTTGTTCTAGATCATTTAGGTAATAAGCTGCCTCTTCTTTGTCATTAAAAATACAGAGAAATGGTAGCGCTGCGGTTTCAAAAACGTTGGCGATTGTAAAGGATAATGACGATCCGATAAGGCCTTGAAGATGTGTTTTTGTTTCGGGCGGGGCAATAGCTTTTTGCAGTTTCTGCAATTGCAGAGACTGTGAAAAGATTTGCGAGATTGAAGATATACTCACGTAGCGAAGATTTTAGGACAAATATAAGCGCTATCTTAATTTCTTACAACGTCATATTGAATTTCTATTGAAATTGAGTGACCAAACGCTCAAAATCCTCCTCAGAATTATAAACATTAGGAGAAATCCGCATCGCATTTCCTCTGAAAGAGACTATGATACTTTCTCGTTTCAGAGTAGCTTTTAACTCTTCTACATTACTATGATCCTCAAAATACACCCCAAATAAGTGATGCGCTCTATGCTTATCATCTTCGATAAAGTATCCTAAATTTCGTAATTCTTGCACGGCTCTGACAGAGATTTCTTTGCAATATTCCTGTATCGCTACAGGAGACCACTCAAGAAGTTGCTCGATGGCTCTGATCAACATAGGAGTCAACACAAAATTACTGGCTTCACCAACCGAATATCGTGCCGCTTTTTCCTGGTATCGATCCTCGTATTGCGTTAATTTGGTAAAATCCTGACTGTTGTAACGATTTATCCAGTTATGTTCTATTGGTGTACCGTCATTAAAGGCGTCACTATAGTAGGCCATCCCAATAGAGTACGGGCCCAACATCCACTTGTATCCACCACAAACCAACGCATCTGGTTCTATTTCTTTAACAGAAAAAGGCAAGGCCCCTATACTTTGTGTGCCGTCGATAACCAGCATCGCATTTACTGATCTAGTTCTTTCTCGTATTGATTTTAGATCAAACAAGGTGCCATCTGCCAAATGTATATGGCACATAGCAACTACAGCAGTTTTTTTGGTAATAGCGTCAAGAATATCCTGATTCCATAAACCGGCTCGGTTATCGAATGATATGGGTGGTTTAATTACTTTGATGGTTGCTCCCTTTTTTTCAGCCACTTCTTTCCAGATGTATACATTACTGGGAAACTGCTCATCCACCAAAATAATCTCATCTCCTTTATTAATCAGAACATTATTGGCAGCATTGGCGATACCATAGGATACTGAAGGTATACTAGCCATATTTCTGTAATCTGGCGCATCGATTAGGGCGGCAAAACGTTGTTTTAAGAGCTCTTTTTGGGTAAAAAAATCTTCGGGTGATATTTCCATTTGGTCTTGCTTTGCCTGCTACACTTTTTAGGCCAACTTCGGTAACTGATTTTAATTGTGGAGACATATACGCTCCATTAAGGTAGGTTACATCGTTAGAAAGGTCAAAAAGGTGTTTTTGGTGTTGCATGCGAGCTATTTTATAACCAAAAATAACTATTCTACAGTATAAGAAAAATAGTTTGTGAAATAAATAGAGCCTTTATATTATGAAGTCATTTGAACTTTTAAATTACAAACTTAAGCGATGAACTCATCTTTACTTTTTGTTTTTAACCAAAAATGAGTTAAAATTTAGCCAGATGAGGCATTTTTTTGAAAGCTATAACATTGTCACAGATAAGAACAATAACAAAATATGGGTGAATCACAAGCATTTTTTAGGAAATAGAAAAAGTCAAGATGAGTTCAATATGTAAAATTATCCTGGTTCGCTGTCTTCTGTAAAAATAGTTTTATCATGCGGTTTACCTGATGAATTCGTGTTTATATAATCACATTCTTCAGCACCTCCTCTAATCGTGATCGGGTTGTTTAGTTTAGAAATTATTAGTTTATTTAAGTTTAACTTTTTCTGTTTCATAATTTTTGCTGTTTCATAAAATATTAGATTAAAAAAATACATCAAAATACACACCGGTTTCATTTTTATATCTTGAACTCATTTAGACTTTTTATTCTGTACTCCACTTTTTCCATAAAATCTCATAGTGAACATTTTAATTTTTGAAAACTACATTCAAATATAATTAGTAGGGTTATTAATTTTGCTTTTTTTTATAAATCCTTCTATGTTTTCGCTGAAAACATGGTGATCCAAACCGTTTTATGCATAGAACATTTATTTCATGTTGAAATGGGTTCAATTGTTTTAGACGCTAGCAAAAAACATTTTTATAGTGAATTAAAAAAGCTTAAATCACTTTGGTTCTAAAAACATCAAGGTGTTTGTTTACATTGTTTTTCGAGTTCTTTAATAAAATAAGAAGGATGAATCCCGTTTCGCTTATAGAATGCTTTTGAAAAAGCATCGGTCGTATTAAAGCCAATTTCTTTTGCGATTGCCTTTATAGTATAGTTCCTAAATTTAGAATCTGTCTTTAATTTGGTAATTGTATGATCAATTCTCAAATCATTGATATAACGGTTAAATGGTTTCTGTTTATACATATTAATTATTTTGGATAAATATTTCGAATTAGTTCCAAACCGTTTGGCTACCATGTGTATTGACAAATTGGATTTAGTATACTCTAAATGATTTTCAAAGCGTTTTAATTTATTAAGGATTTCTGTAATACTTTCTTCAGGAATATTGAGTTTGGGTCTTTCTTGGTGTGACGCCGATTTTTCCTGATTTTTATTTTCTAAGTTTTTTTTATGAAATAGCACTTCAAAACGTTGCCTGAATTTTTTTTGCCTTTCTCTGTTGATGATCCATAGCGTAAATAAGACTATAGAAATAAATCCTAAAATTAATATGATCGTACGAGATCTTTTCTTTTCGATTTCTAAACTCTCAATAATTTCCTGTTTTTCTAAAAGTAGCTTTGGTGTGTCATAATCCTGAATGACCTTCTTGATAAGATATTTGTAATTTGTATTCAGTACACTATCTACTTTGATTAACTGTTCAATGTATTTTAGTTGATTATCCTTATCTCCTGTTTTTTTGTAATAATTGATCAGGATTTCATAGTTTTCCCGATTATAAGGCATTATTTCAGCAATTTCCCGAAATATGTCATCCACTTTTATGTGTGCTGCAATAGCTTCGTGCTCATTTTTTAAAGCTCCCAATGTCTTTCCGTAATAAAAATAAGCCATAGAAAGGTTGGCTTTATCATCATTGATTTTAAGTTTTTCTATAGCGATTGATAGACTATCTTTTGCCGCTATAAAGTTATTTTTGTCAAATAAATTAATACCTTCATTTAAGGTAAAATAGTATTTCAGGTTTTCGAGATTAAAATACGTGGCCTCTTGATACCCAAGCTTATTAATGATTGAAGCCGAATCTAATTTTTTATTAAGATTATAGGCCTCAGACAAGGCTGTTAAAGTACTTACATACGTTGTTGGTTTATCATTTTTACGGGTCGAGTAATATGTATAACACTCTTTAAGTTCTGCCAGTGCTCTATTGTATTCTCCAATTCTACTTTTTAAAATTCCGATACTCTTTTTACTGGCATAAAAAAGATGGGTATTCCCAAATTCTTTTGCTTTTTCATTGGTCTTAATATGCAAATCAAGGGATTTTTTAAAATTTCCCTTGTTGTACTCTATCTTTGCTTTATTAAAATATGCCAAAGCAGGATAAAATTTTGTATCTAGCTTTTCTGATAATAAAATCATGCTGTCAACGTATTTTTCAGTAATTTTTTCATCTTTAATTATCCCCGAGAGATAATAAAGACCATTCACTATTTTTACAGTATCGTTATCTTTTCTTGCCTTTAGCAGGTAGGATTGAGCATATTTAAAAGCCTTTGAGGAATCTTTGGCATTTTCAAACACCATAGTTTTAAGATACGTATATTCTTTTTGAAGTAAACTATCCCTATCGGAAGTTTGAAAAGCAAAAGAATCGAAATGGATAAAGGACAATATTAGTCCACACAAAAAAAGCGTAAAGTTCTTATTCTCCTTACATGATATAACAATGACAGATGGCATACTTGACTATTTTTGTCGAACAAACTTATTGATTTAGTAAGTAAAAAGCTAACATTTAACTTTTTGTATGTGACCCTATTTCTTTAGGTTAGTTTTTGGAAATTATGATTATTTAACAACTATTGGTTCCCCGAAAACACAGCTTGTTTTCCTTGAAAAGCCATTTATTGTGTTTGTTTTATTTGGGTCATCACATTTATATTTGATGATGATAAAGATGACGTAAATCAAATTTTATATAATATCATCGTGATCAATAAACGAATATTTTAGAAGTAAACTTATGACAGAATTCCTGAATGTCTTTAAATGATCAGGACACATACAAATTTCTTAAATTTCTTATATTATGTTAAAGAACATTTTAAAATTAGAAAATGCAACAAAATTGAATAGCAAACAACAAAAAGCTATCAGCGGGGGTAGGTTTGCAAATTGTTTTGCTATCTGTGGACCTACAGGTGGGCAACCTAATGGACATGGTTGCGATTGCTATTAGTCTATTTTAGTTGGGTAGCGTAAGTGAATAAAAACAGCTGTACATAGTATTATATGGTACAGCTGTTTTTTCATTAAAAAAAGCTATGTTTCTCTATTAGATCTTGAAAATGTTTTTAAAATAGAAAGATGTATTCCTACTTCAGATTTGAAAAAGATAAAATTCATGGCAGAATTCCTGAATGTCTTTAAATGATCAGGAAACATGCAAATCATTAACAATTTAAACTCATGAAAAAAATCATTTTTGTTTTATCTATTTTCTTCGTTGTTTCGTGTAATACCGAAGAAACTTCTGATGATCTTGTAAATCAACAAGAGGAATCTTTAAGCTTTGCCGAAACTCAAGACGCACTAAGACGCGTTGCATTAGATTTTAAAGCAACTGTCGAAGGATTAAATGGTATCACATTGACGGAAAGCGAAAGATTTAAATTGTCAAAGTTGGCTGATTTAATTTTATCAGATCTAAATTCAAATAACCAAAAAAGTAGAGGTACCAGAGCATGTCCAGGCTCTTCGGTATGTACTCAATCTTATAATAGTTGTATTTGGTGGGCCAAATCATGGGACGATCTTTTAAGGAGATGTAATGGTCCAGTAGCCAACAGGCCACCCAATTGTGATCAAATTAGGCGAGATTATATTCGAAATTTAGATGAAATAGAAGCCACATATATGAGATGTAACAATGAACTAAATAGTTGTGTAGAAGAATATTGTGGAGATCCAATAATAATTGAACAATAGACCGTGAAAAATACTCTTCTTTTTGAAGAGCATTTTTTAGATTCAGAGAATTGGTTGGCCCTTTTGTCAGAAAAACCTGAACTATATACTATTTGGTAGTTGTTTTATCACAAAAAAAGGATTGGTATTAATTTTAAAAGGAAGAGAGTTTGGTTATATTTGCGGCAAATTAAACAAAAGAACATGATGTCAATATCTGATTTATTTGATAGTGGATTTCAGAAGCGAAATCAAGATCATTTTGCAGCAATAGTTAAAGTAGCCATGAGTGATGGTATAATTACCGATGAAGAAAAAGCTTTCTTAGACAGATTGGCCCACAGACTTAATATTTCTGAAAACGATTATAAAGGAATTCTTAAAAGTTATGCGTCTCATCCTATTAATCCACCTTACGATTATGATAGAAGATTAGAGCGATTATATGATTTAGCAAGAATGGTATATGCAGATAATATCAAAGGAAATGATCAGGTTGTTTTGTTAGAAAAATTAAGCATAGGTTTAGGTTTTAATCCTGAAAATGCAAAATACATTGTGGATAAAGCATTACATCTTGTCGAGCAAGAAGTTGATGGAGATACTTTTTCTGATGAGATCAAGAATATGAACAGATAATTATCTGTCTTACATAATAAGATAAAAAGGCTGCCTACTCGGCAGCTTTTTTTGCAATTTGTTTTACGATTTTATACAGCAGTTCTTCTTGCTCAAAGGGTTTTGCAATGAAATCATCCATCCCAGATCGTATGCATTTGTCACGGGCAGTATCATCTGCTCTACCCGAAAAACCAATGATAGGAATTTCAGAAATGAATTTATCACCATAATTATTTCTAATCATTTGGGTAGCTTTGTACCCATCGATTTTTGAAACACCAAGATCCATTAAGATTAAATTGTACTTACGTTTTTCAATACAATTAATGGCTTGTTCTCCATTGATTGCAATATCCACAAAATAAGTACCTTGAGAAATCAAAATTTTCATGATAAGATATTGTGTGATCTCTTCGTCTTCTACCAGCAGGATTCTGAACTTCTTTTTACTTGTGGGTAAGGAATATTTTTTCTTTTTTCTTTCTGCAGTTGTTGGTTTTAAAACTTCAAACTTAAAGGGTAATTTGATAGTAAAAGTGGTTCCTTTTTCGGGTTTACTTGTCACTTTTATCTCTCCATTAAGAAGGTCAACCAGGTTTTTTACAATTGCCAGACCCAAACCGGTTCCAGAAATTTGTTTATCCCGATCAAATCGGGTAAAACGATCAAAGAGGTGAGGTATATTTTCTTCCAGAATGCCAATTCCTGTATCTTCAATTTTGAAATTAAGGCTCAGTTTATTTGTGCGTTGATAATTTTTTGAGATCGTAAAAGTAACTTTTCCTTCTTCGGTAAACTTGAAAGCATTATTTAGAAGATTATTCAATATTTGATACACACGGGTTCTATCTCCTATAAGGTATTCTTGTATGTTTGGTTCTATGTAAGTTTCAAAGGTTATTTCTTTTTCTTTGGCGGCTTTAGCATAGGTTTCTTCAAATCCAGTAATAAGATCTTGAAAAGCAAAACGTTCTTGTACAATTTTTAAGGTTCCCGATTCGATTTTGGAGATGTCGATCATATCATCAATAAGTGAATTGAGATGTTTACTTTCTCTTTTAATGATCCGTGCTAGTTCTTCTTGCTCAAAAGTAAGCTGGGTTTTTTCAAGGACCTCTACAAAACCCAATATACTGGTTAACGGAGTTCTGATTTCGTGATTGATATTGGCAATAAAACTATTCTTGAACTCTTCTTTTTCTTGCAAATACTTATTCTTCAGTTCAAGTTCTCTTGCTAGAAGAATAGATTCATTTTTTTGTTGGGCAATATGATTTAGATCTTGATACTTATCTGTATAATCATATAGAAAGATTGTAATTTGATCAACGTCTGGTTTTATAGTTAGGTCGCAAATTCTTTCAAAATCTCCTTCTTCTATATGTATACATGGAAAATTCAATTCTTGCTCATCAACAGTACCTTCTTTTTCAATAGTTCGCAATATTTCAAAAAATGGATGCGCATCATATATGGACTTTCCTTTTGACCAACTGAAAAGTGTAGTATCGGTTTGCTTAATAATTCCTTGATAAGAAACCTTGGTTACCTGAACCTGAGGATTGAATTGAAGTTTATCTTTCACTTCTGCGATGTATTACTTGGTTATTTCTGCTGCAAGATCCGAAAAGAAATCTTGTACATTTTTATTGGTCTTTGCACTAGTTAAGCAATCAAACGGAATATTTTGCTCGGCAAGTCTTGCAACCATTTCTTTTTCGTTAACCAAATCCAATTTATTACCTATCGATTTGGCCGTTACATTGTTGTAATTGCTCTTAAGATACTCCAGATCTTGATTCAGGTTTTTATAGGTATCTTCTCTGGTAAGATCAAATACATAGATAAAGGCATGTGATCCCAAAAGATATGATTTTCGAGTATCTTCTACAGTGTTAGAATGTCCTTCGGTATCCCAAATGATCATAGACAATTCTCTACCATCAGGTAATTGAACTATTTTCTTTTTTATCTGCACCCCAAGAGTGACTTTATATTCTTCAGAAAATTCATTGTCAATAAAACGTCTGAACAAAGACGTTTTTCCGACACCAAAGTGCCCCAAAATGACTACTTTTTTAGACAATTTCATCTGTAAAATGTTTTTTTAGTTTTTGTGTAAAAAGTTTATTGTTTTCTAAGTCTTTGTTAGAAATATGGTTGGTAGCAAAATCCAAAATCTGATCTTCTAATACTTCTTTGAACATCATGGTATAGGCTCCTGATATTACCGCTGCAATATAATATGAATAAAAGTTCTGAATATGTATTGTATACAGCTCATATTCAATCATTTCAAGGTTTTGATCTCCTCCATGGAAGGCGTCTTCGACAAAACTTTTTATGGCAGTAAGCATACCGGCTACCATTTCTTTATCTATGGTGTTATCAGACAACGGACTATAATCGGCAATTAAGATTCCCGAGTTTTTTTCGATCACAAACATCTGCATAAGTCGTGGTTTTGCATAGTCTGAAAGGGCAAGATCGCCTTCGGTTACACCCTGTGCTTTTGCTTTGGTTTTTCTAAACCAGTTTTTAAAAGAAAATGCTTTTTTGGTTTGCCTGCTAATGTTTTCGCTAAGCAATCTCATCTCATGAGCAATATATTTTTTGATCATCTTACCTATGATCGGGAAAAGCGCTTCTACTACAGCATCTTGAGAGTTTTTGATTTCTTCTTTTAAGGCCTCGGTGATAGTGGGTCCCAAGGTTTTAGGAATTTCCAGAACGAATTCATCTAATTTGTCATCAATAATAGGGTCAACCTTACTAGAAAGCTCCTGTTTTTGATGAACAATTTTACTAAGTTCTTCTACTTTCTCGGCAATAGAATCGGTATACTCTTTTTCTTCGGTAAGAAGAAGGTCTTTTAGAATTTTGAGTTTATCCTGATCTTCCATAACATTTGGATAGATGGATTACTTTTGGGTGATTTTTTCACCTAGAGAGATGAGCAGATCTCCCAGTGTTTTTTTATCCACTTTTTTTGAATCAAGCATTTCGGCCTTGTCGGCTAGATTGTCTTCTAATTCTGTAATCCTGATATTTATATCCGTACTTAGATTATCTATCGCCTGATTCAGTTCTTTGCGTGTATCTTCAATGTAGTTTTCAAGTTCTTTCTTTTTTGAAGAGATATCCCTTTTTACCTTGTCGAACTCAGAATTGTATGCGGCAATATTCTCTCCGAAGATAAGATTCTTAATTGCTTCAATTTTTGATGAAGGATCATTAGTATTCTGCTCATTAACAGCTTTGTTTTCCTTGGCCATTTTAGTTGATTTATTTGGTTCTAGTATTGAGTTCTTCATAAAATTAACATAAAAATGTTAAAAACAGACTTCTATACCAGATAAAAATATAATTCATCTGCATAAAATCAGGTATGGGTTAAAAAAAGTGCTACGTTAATTCTAAAACTTAGGGGTAAGAGTGTCGAGACTTTATAAAGATACAATTATTATTTTTATGAAATAAAAAAATCTAGAAACCAACTATTCTCAAGGCAATAGTCTATTCTGCCTTAATGACTTAGTCCGGCAGATCATCAAAAGTTAATTAGATTAAAGGTTAGAAGGCCAATCTATTTGGCATCCTGCATAAAGGATGCTACCTTTTCTACCATATTCTTACTACCGCAAACAAAAGGAGTACGCTCATGAAGTTGTGTAGGTTTTATATCCATAATACGCCTGAAGCCATCACTAGCTTTTCCGCCAGCTTGTTCTGTAATAAAAGCCATAGGGTTGCACTCATACAACAAACGAAGTTTTCCGTTAGGAGATTTTGAAGTACTGGGATATAGATACACTCCTCCTTTAATCATGTTGCGATGAATATCACTCACCAGAGAACCGATATATCTCGAGGTATACGGTCGGTTATCTTTTTCTTCCTGACAGTATTTGATATAATCTTTAATCCCTTGTGGGAAATGAATATAATTACCTTCATTTACAGAATAGATATTTCCATCTTTAGGAAATTTCATATTAGGATGCGATAAATAGTAGGTTCCCAGTGCCGGATTTAGTGTAAAACCATTAACTCCGTGCCCTGTAGTATATACAAGCATGGTCGAGGTTCCATAAATAATATAACCCGCAGCAACCTGCAAATTTCCTGGTTGTAAAAAATCATCAAGAGTTACCGGAGTTCCCGTAGGGGTGACTCTTCGATAAATAGAAAAAATAGTTCCTACAGAAACATTCACATCTATATTTGAGCTACCATCCAGAGGATCCATGAGCACTACATAACTGTTGCGGTGATCATTTTTTTGTCCTTTTATGGTGATAAACTCATCACTTTCTTCAGAAGCAATTCCACAAACAATCTCTCTGTTGGTGAGTGTGTTTATAAAAGTTTCGTTGGCTAATACATCCAATTTTTGCTGGTCCTCACCTTGAATATTAGTTTCTCCAATAGCACCTGTAATATCAACCAATCCCGCCTTGTTCACTTCATGATTCACCATCTTGGCAGCTAATCTGATCGAGTTGATCAATCTAGAGAGTTCACCACTTGCATAGGGAAAGTCTTTTTGGTTTTCAATAATAAATTCTCCTAAGGTTTGATTTTTTCGTGTCATCGACGGTGAATTTGATTTTGTGCAAAAATATTATTTTTTAGTTTACTACAAGGTTTTCGTAAGTTTAAATTAATGAAAAGCCTAAAGAATTGCGGAAACATAGCATACAAAACTGATAACTTTAGAAAATTATCTGGTTTCTGATACATATTTTATAGTTTTGATAAACTTTTAGAATTATGAGTTATATAATACGCGATGCAGTGGCAGAAGATATGCCCCAGGTGCTCGAGCTAATTTTTGAACTTGCAGTTTTTGAAAAAGAACCTGATGCTGTAGAGGTAACTGTCGAAGAATTAGTTCGTGAAGGATTTGGTGAACATCCTCTTTTTCATTGTTTTGTTGCCGAAGTGGATGATAAAATAGTGGGGATTGCCTTGGTGTATTATCGTTTTTCTACCTGGAAAGGACGCTCCATTCATCTTGAAGATCTTATTGTAAAAGAATCCATGCGCGGAACGGGTTTAGGAAGCGCTTTGTATGCCGCAGTAATGAAGTATGCAAAATCACAAAGTGTACGCAGAGTAGAATGGGTAGTGCTGGATTGGAATCAAAATGCAATAGATTTTTATGAAAAAAGTGGAGCCATGCTTTTAAAAGATTGGTATTTGGTCCAGATGAATAAGGATGGGGTTCACAGATTTGTTGCTAGTTTATAATTCTAAAAGGCATGGTCAATGAGGGTATTTAAATTCGGGGGAGCATCGGTCAAAGATGCAGCGGCGGTAAAGAATGTAGCAAAAGTGCTTCAGACTACAGGATTTTCTGAGCTGTTTGTGGTTGTTTCGGCTATGGGGAAAACCACCAATGCCTTAGAACGAATTGTTGAATCGTATCTTAATAAAAATCTTGATCGTAATGATCAGATTAAAAGTTTACAAGAATATCATCTAAAAATTCTGGAACAACTTTTTAAGACAAATCAACAACCTGTTTTTAATAAGGTCAAAGATTTATTTACTGATCTCGAGACTACATTGACCAGGAACAAATCAAAACAATACGACTACCTATACGATCAGGTGGTGAGTTATGGAGAACTTATAGCTACAACCATTGTAAGTGAGTATCTAAACGAAACAGGATACAAAAATAATTGGCTAGATGCCCGCGAGTTGATCAAGACCGATAATGCGTATAGAGATGCTCAAGTTAACTGGAAACAAACACAAGAACTTATTCTAGAAAAAGTTAATAAAAATCAGCTCAATATTACTCAAGGTTTTATTGGCTCGGATCAGAATAATTTTACTACTACTTTGGGTAGAGAGGGAAGTGATTATACGGCAGGGATCTTTGCTTACTGTTTGGGTGCAGACAGTGTAAGTATCTGGAAAGATGTCCCTGGTGTGCTTAATGGAGATCCTCGAGTTTTTAAAAACACACAGTTACTATCTCATATTTCTTATAGCGAAGCTATAGAAATGGCGTTTTATGGCGCTTCGGTAATACATCCCAAAACCATCCAACCACTGCAACGCAAAGAGATACCATTATACGTAAAATCATTTTTGAATCCTACTACCAAAGGGACTTCGGTAAAAAAAGGACAACCGTTAGATCCTTATATGCCCTGTTATATTGTGAAGAAAAATCAGATTCTGGTTTCACTATCTTCACTTGATTTTTCATTTATAGTAGAAGATAAAATTAGTGAGATTTTCGGTCTTTTTCATCAATATCATATCAAGGTAGATCTCATACAAAACTCGGCCATTAGTTTTTCGGTTTGCCTGGATGATAAATTCAATCATTTTGAAGGGCTTCTAAACCGATTGAAGGCAAAGTTTAAAGTTACATATAACACAAATGTTTCCTTATACACTATTAGACATTTCACAGATGAAGCTATTCGGGCTTTAGAAAAGAATAAAGATATTTTACTTAAACAAATTACCAGAGAAACCTATCAAATGGTTGCTAGGGATTAGCAAAATCTATTCATGGATTTTGTTATATTTGCAGTTAGCACAAATTGTATTTAATGCCCATAGTCACAGCAAGAGAAATAGCCACAGGGCTCAAATTAGATAAACTTGGTTTTATAGGCACCTGTATTGGTTGGATGCTCCTAAAAATTACTAGGATATCAAAAATTAATCGCCATTACGATACACTTAATCATTTAGAGGGTGTTGAGTACATAAGCAAGACACTTGATTTATATGGGGTGACTTTTGAAATTCCAGATGAAGATTTAAGACGATTACCCAAAGAAGGTGCATTTATTACCTTATCAAATCACCCATTGGGCGGTATTGATGGTGGGTTATTGTTAAAATTAATGCTCCAACATCGTTCTGATTATAAAATAATTGGAAATTTTTTACTTCATAATTTTAAACCATTGCAACCTTTTGTAATGCCTGTAAATCCTTTTGAAAACAAAAAAGATGCTAAATCCAGCTTAAAAGGGATAAAAGATTCCATTTTGCACCTTAAAGAAGGAAAGCCTTTAGGTATTTTTCCTGCAGGAGAAGTATCCACAATCAAAGAAGGAAAGCATTATGTTGATAAACCATGGGAACCTGGTGCTATGAGACTGGTTCAAAAGGCAAAAGTACCCGTAATACCTATATATTTTCATGCACGTAATAGCAGGCTTTTTTACCGTCTGGCGGCAATTAGTAGTACACTTAGAACGGCAAAATTACCTAGTGAAATGTTCTCTCAAGAAAATAAGGTGATCAAAATACGAATTGGCAATCCGGTTTCTGTAAAAGATCAGGAAGAGTATACAAATCTCGATGATTTTACAAGCTTTTTACGCAAGAAAACGTATATGTTGGCGAATCCTTTTGAGAAAAAAACGTTACGAGAGTCCATGCCAAATTTAAAAATACCAAAATCTCCTAAACAAATTGCAGGAGAAGGGAACACCCAGATTATTGAATCTGAATTGCAATTTTGCCGAGATAATGATAAAAGGCTTTTACAAAGTAAGAATTATGAGGTTTTTCTGGCTCAAAAAAAGTTTATACCTAATATTCTAAATGAGATAGGAAGGCTACGTGAGATCACTTTTAGAGAAATTGGTGAAGGAACAAATAATGCTATTGATCTTGATAAGTTTGACGACTATTACCACCATATGTTTTTATGGGATAATGGTGCTAAAAAGCTGGCAGGGGCTTATCGAATGGGGATGGGATCAAAGATATATGGCGATTTTGGGGTTGATGGTTTTTACCTTCAGGATCTGTTTCGATTCGAGCCAGAATTACATAAGATGATGAGCGAATCTATAGAAATGGGCAGGGCTTTTATTATCAAAGAATACCAGCAAAGACCTATGCCTTTATTTTTATTATGGAAAGGGATTGTGCATTGTACTTTGCGTTTTCCAGAGCACAAATATCTGATCGGTGGCGTAAGTATAAGTAACAAGTTTAGTAATTTCTCAAAGTCACTGATGATTGAGTTTATGAAATCACATTATTACGATCCTTATGTGGCTCAATATGTACATCCAAAAAAAGAATTCAAAGTAAAGCTGAAAGATGCCGATAAAGACTTTGTATTTGATGAAAGCAAGAGTGATCTAAACAAGTTTGATAAAATCATTGATGAGGTAGAACCAGGAAGTCTTCGTATTCCTGTATTGATCAAAAAATATATCAAACAAAACGCAAAAGTAGTAGCGTTTAATGTAGATCCCTTATTCAATAATGCCGTAGATGGATTAATGTATATTCGCATTGCCGATCTTCCGGATAGTACTGTAAAACCTGTCATGGAAGAGTTTCAAGCCGAGTTGGAACAAAAATACTTTAAAAACGGGGATCAATAGTTTTCAAACTTTATAATGAAGTAATGTAATATTCTTTTAATTCGAGCGCTTTCGGCTAAGTTAAAAGATACGGCTATTCGAGCTTCTTATCAACAATCATACCCGCTAGAGTACAACTTAAAAAAGTTGCTTCAGCTTTCTTCAAATCAAACCAAACAGATTTCTAAAACTGATTTGGCACATTATTTAGGAATCACAGTAAGAAGTCTTAACAGGGCAAAGCAAGAAAAAAAGATCCATAAGACTTTTAACCTTACAGATCATTAAAAGATTTTATAATGGTATGTTCATTGTTTCCTATTTATCATGCCAGTTTTGACCTTTCATTTTTAAAGCGGCCTTCATCACGTCTTTTTGGCTAATCTGCCCTACAAGTTTACCATCTTCAATAATCGGAAAACGTCTTCTTTTGGTCTGTAAAAATTTGTTGGCGGCATCAAAAATATTTAAATTACCATCGATCGTTTCAACATCTTTGACCATAAACTTTTCTACTCTGGCATCATCTATTGGCATATTATAATAACGACTTTCATTGAGCTGTTTAATACAGTCTCCTTCAGAAATAATCCCTAACAATTGGTTATTATCATCTACCACCGGACCTCCTGAAATTTTGCATTTCACCAATGTTTCAATTACCTCCATTACTGATTGATTAGGATTAAACGTAATCAAATCCCTTGTCATGTAATCTGAAACTTTGATCGGAGTCTCATCCTGCTTCTTGGCCTTGGAGCGAGCTCCTTGAAAACTGATTATTCCCATAAGATTAAGTAATTTAGTGAAACTTAAATATAATGATTTTCAATAACTTATTCAAAAAGACAGTTGACTTTGTATTGTTTTAGCAAGATTTTTGCGATACTCATAATTATTTCTTTTCAATCCTCATACTCATAAACGCTTTGATAGAGAAAAGTCATTTTAATTAGGATCGGTTTAATAATTGTGGCTTATTTCTTACCTTTAGCCTAAACCAATACATCCATGCGAAAGTTTTCCTCATTACTTACGTTTCTCCTCATACTTTTTTCTTTGTTTTTCACTTTTTACAGCACCAAATCACATCAAATTAGTGATCTCGAAGCGCCAACTCAAGAGTTTTCTACCTTACGTGCCTTAGAACATGTAAAAAAAATTTCTGAAGAACCCCATTATTTGGGCAGCAAGGCCCATAAAAAAGTACAAAAGTACATCGTGGATGAGTTAAAAAAAATGGGGCTGGAACCACAAATCCAGAAAGGCACGGCTATCTCTAAAGCAGGAAGAGTAAGTCAGCCAGAAAACATCATCGCCTTAATTAAAGGAAGTACATCCAGAAAATCTTTGGTAGTAATGTCTCACTATGACAGTTCCCCTCATTCTTCTTTTGGTGCCAGTGATGCGGGTAGTGGCGTTGCAACTATTCTAGAAGGGGTAAGGGCATATTTAGCAACACATAAAACACCAAAGAATGATGTCATTATTTTAATTACCGATGGCGAAGAATTAGGGCTTAACGGAGCAGATTTTTTTATAAAAAAGCATCCTTATGCTAAAAACGTAGGTTTAGCACTTAATTTTGAAGCTAGAGGAAGTGGTGGCGATTCATACATGTTTATAGAAACGAATGGTAAGAATGGAAAAATGATCAACGAATTTGTTAATGCAAGAGTACCATATCCTACTACCAATTCTTTGGCTTATAGTATCTATAAAATGCTTCCTAATGATACTGATCTTACAGTATTTAGAGAACAAGGAGATATCGAGGGATTCAATTTTGCTTTCATTGATGATCATTTTGATTACCACACTGCAAACGATACCTGGCAAAATTTGGACCTTACCACATTACAACATCAAGGAAGCTACCTGATGCCACTTCTCTCCTACTTTTCTGAGGTAGATCTTACAGATCTGAAATCGGATCGAGATTTCATTTACTTCAGTACTCCAATTTTTAAGCTCACTAAATATCCATTTAGTTGGATATTTCCATTACTCATTATTGCGACTATTTTATTTATAGGTCTCATACTTTATGGAAGAACTGCTTATCGAATTGATTTCAAGCAAGTCATCAAAGGTTTTGGAGTTTTCTTACTTGCTATACATCTGGCAGGGCTTCTAACCTATGGTTTATGGGAGCTTCTTAAAATCATTTATCCTCAATATAATGAAATTCAACAAGGATTTACCTATAATGGCTATGCGTATATAACTGCTTTTGTATTATTATCGTTTGCCATTTGCTTAAAAGTTTATGCAAGGTTTGGAAAAAGTGAAAATTTGCCTAGTTTTCTTATTGCACCTCTATTTATGTGGCTCATGATTTCTATTCTAGCTGCTTTTTACTTAAAAGGAGCTAGTTATTTTATTATCATACTGTTTTTTGGATTGCTTTCCTTATTTGTATTAATTCGACAAAAAAAACCAAACCCTTATCTAATGACCTTCTTGGGGTTACCCGCTATTTTTATTTTATCTCCTTTTATTGCTTCTTTTCCGGTAGCATTAGGTCTTAAAATACTGTTTGTTTCTGCGGTATTATCAGTACTATTAATCGGAGTTTTATTACCCGTACTTGGTTTTTATAAGAGAAAAAACTTATTGGGAAACATCGCTTTAGTGCTTACATTAGTTTTTCTCATTTCGGCACATGCAAAATCAGATTTTACCAACAAAAGACAGAAACCAAATAGTTTGATATATATTCTAGATGCAGACCAAAACAAAGCAATTTGGGCCACTTACGATAAGATACTTGATTCCTGGTCTCAAAATTATATTGACAAAAAAGAAAATATTGTAGCGACCTATAATGCTGAAATATCTAAAAACAGATCTGGTAAGGCGTTTGCATATACCTTACAAAGTAAATATGGCAAATCATATACATATGCCAATCAGGCTCCTGTTAAAGATATAAAACAACCAAAAATAGAATGGAGTAATGATACTATAATTAATAATTCAAGATATATTGATCTCTGCATTGTACCGCAAAGAGAAATTAATAGAATTGATCTATATACAGAGACTTTATTTAATTTTGATCAATTGGAGGTAAACGGAGAGACTGCCACAAGTTTTAAATACAAGGATGGCAATCAATATAATGCCTACACCAAAAGGTGGAACCAAAACTTGCTTACCTATCTAGCTACAGATAATGAGCCTTTAGAGCTACGCATGAAATTTCATAAGGATTCTCTACCTAAATTTGTTATGTATGAATCCTCATATGACTTATTAAAAAGTAAACATTTCTCTATTCCTAAAAGGGATGAGAAGATGATACCCAGACCTTTTGTTGTAAATGACGCTGTTATCGTTAAAAAAAGTTTTGTTTTGCAAAAATATCAGGAAAAAGTGACAGATACAATAGCTTTAGAAACCAGAAGTACTACAGATGACCAAACAAATTAGCGTTCTAGGCACCGGATGGCTGGGGTTACCATTAGCCAAAGCTCTTATTGAAGAAAATTATACGGTAAAAGGATCTACAACTTCTGAAGATAAATTAGAGAACCTTGTTAAAAACAAGATTATTGGGTATCAAATTGCATTGACAGAAGAAGGGCCTACCGGAGATATAACCTCTTTTTTATCAGGAAGTGATATACTAATTATTAACATCCCCCCAGGACTGCGAAGAAATCCAAAAGTTAATTTTGTAGCCAAAATCCAAACACTTCTTCCTCCTATCGAAAAATCAACTATCAAAAATGTGCTTTTTGTGAGCTCTACATCGGTTTTTGCAGATTTAGAGGGATTTCCTTTAGTTTCTGATGAAACGGTGCCAAATGCCACTTCAAATGCCGGAAAACAACTAATTGAAGTAGAAAAATTACTGCAAAACCACAAGAATTTCAAAACTACCCTTTTGCGCTTTGCCGGTTTATTTGGCCCAAACAGGCATCCTGCCAATATGCTTTCTAGAAGAAGTAATATCAAAAACCCAAAAGCACCGGTAAACTTAATTCATCTTGATGACTGTTTGGGTATTATTAAAAAGATCATTAAAACAAAGAGTTTCGGTGAAGTATTTAATGCATCATATCCTGATCACCCAGATAAGGCCAAATATTATCGTACTGTTTGCGAAAAAATGGGATTACCTGTCCCAGATTATGACTATGAGACCCATTCCAAAGGGAAAATAATCAATTCTAACAAAATTGAAAATGCATTAGGTTATAGTTTCAAAAGAAATCTAGATATTACTTCACTTTAAATCCCTGATCGACATCTTTAAAAACCGAAATAATAACGTGTACCGCATTTAAATAGAAAATCGGGTCTATTTTATGATAATCATCGGTATGTTTATGATAATCGGGGTGATCTTCTTCTCCAAAATATAAAAACGGGATTTTAGCTTTATGAAATGGCCCATGGTCTGAAGCATACGTCCAATCTTGTTTGTCATCAGAACCGTCATGCCCTTCTAATAGCTTAATATCAATCGTATGATTAAAATCGTTTAGAATACCTTTAAGCTGTTTATTATATCGAGCACCAACTACATATAACTCGTTATTGACATTTCTTCCGATCATATCCATATTGATATTAAGAATAATATCTTTTTTGTTAACCGGAGGTTCTTTCACAAAATGTTTGGCGCCTTGTAGCCCTAATTCTTCAGCATCAAAAGCCACTAAAATTACAGAATGCTTTGGTGGATTTTTCTTAAAATATTCAGCAAAGGCAAAAAGAGCACATACTCCTGAAGCATTGTCATCTGCCCCATTATATATTTTTCCATCCTTAACACCCAAATGGTCATAATGTGCACTGATCACTATATATTTCTCAGGAAAGTGAGTTCCTTTAATTCCTCCAATTATATTTTCTCCTTCATATTTTTTTTCTTTAATTTTAAAATTAAATGCGCTGTTAGGAGACGATATTTCTAAAGGATTTTCGATTAATTCATTAAACTTAATTGCAATAAAAGCTCTTGCCAACATGTTACCTTTCTCCCCGGTGCGTCTTCCTTCATATGAAGCTGATGACAATTCTTTTAACCGTTTCAAAAGATTAGGTTCATTAAACAAAGCTTCTTTCTTTGGCTTATCTACTATAACATTGGTTGCTGATTGGCTTTTAACCAAATTAGGTGTAAAAAATAGCATCAGAACGAGATAGAATCCTATGATTTGTGTGTTACGTTTTCTCATATTTTTTGAAATTTGCTTAAAAAAACAAAATCCAAACCTTAAAAAACAAGATTTGGATTTGATATCATTATATGCTTAGAATTATCCTTTCATACTAGCTTTCATGTACTCTCTGTTCATCCGTGCAATATTTTCTAAAGAAATTCCTTTAGGACATTCAATCTCGCAAGCTCCTGTATTGGTGCAGTTACCAAATCCTTCTTCATCCATTTGATTTACCATAGCCAACACACGATTGGAGGCTTCAACCTGACCTTGCGGCAATAATGCAAATTGTGAAACTTTTGCTGATGTAAATAACATGGCAGAAGCATTTTTACAAGCTGCAACACACGCGCCACAACCAATGCAAGTTGCTGCTGCAAATGCATCATCTGCTTTTTCTTTTTCGATAGGAATAGCATTTGCATCTACTGTATTTCCAGAAGTATTAACCGAAATATAGCCTCCCGCTTGCTGTATTCTATCAAATGCACTACGATCAATCATTAAATCCTTAATAACAGGAAATGCTTTTGCTCTAAACGGTTCTATAAAAATTGTATCGCCATCTTTGAAACTACGCATGTGTAGTTGGCAAACCGTAATCAAACGATCAGGTCCATGAGGTTGTCCGTTAATTTGTAACGAACAAGTACCGCAAATACCTTCTCTACAATCGTGATCAAATACCACAGGTTCTTCGCCTTTATTAATAAGCTCTTCATTTAACACATCCAACATCTCTAAAAAAGACATATCATCTTCAATTCCGGAAATTGGATAGTCTACTATTTTTCCTTGTGATTTAGCATCCTTTTGACGCCATATTTTTAGTGTAAGATTCATATATTTTAGTTTTTGGTTGTCAGTTGTCGGTTGTTAGTTCAAAACCAATTTTTGGTCTCTATAAACTAACAACTATCAACCATCAACTATTTATAGCTTCGTGTTTTTAATTCAATGTTTTCGAAGACCAGGTCTTCCTTATGAAGTTTTGCGTCTTTAGGCTCTCCTTTATATTCCCATGCAGCAACGTACTTAAAGTTTTTATCATCCCGCAATGCTTCACCTTTTTGCTCACCATCTTGTTCTACAGATTCTTCTCTAAAATGTCCTCCACAAGATTCATTACGATTTAGTGCATCTTTTGCAAACAACTCTCCTAATTCTAAGAAATCTGCTACTCTTCCTGCTTTTTCTAATTCAGGATTCATGCTATTAGCTTGTCCTGGGACTTTTACATTTTTCCAAAAATCTTCACGTAAAGCAGCAATCTCCTTAATAGCCTCTTTTAAATCCTTTTCATTACGAGACATTCCGCATTTGTTCCACATGATCTTACCTAATTTCTTATGGTAATAATCTACAGAATGCTCTCCTGATCCAGCCATTAACTTCTCAATACGATCTTTTACATCTTTTTCTGCCTGATCAAATTCTTGAGTATCTGTAGGTATTTTTCCGGTACGGATATCGTGGGATAAATAATCTCCAATAGTATACGGTAATACGAAATATCCATCTGCAAGACCTTGCATCAATGCAGAAGCTCCTAATCTATTTGCTCCGTGATCAGAAAAATTTGCTTCTCCAGCGGCATAACATCCTGGTATTGTCGTTTGCAGATTATAATCTACCCAAAGACCTCCCATTGCATAATGTACAGCAGGGTAAATCATCATTGGAGTTCTGTAAGGATTCTCATCTACGATTTTCTCATACATCTGAAACAGGTTTCCGTATTTTGCTTCAACAACTTCTGCTCCTAATTTTGTAATTTCTTCTTTGGTTGGATTATCTACTCCAGAAGTATATGCTTTTTCTTGACCATAACGTTGGATCGCTGCAGCAAAATCAAGATATACTGCTTCTCCTGTTTTATTTACTCCAAAACCAGCATCACAACGCTCTTTTGCAGCTCTCGATGCAACATCACGTGGTACCAGGTTACCAAAAGCAGGGTAACGTCGCTCTAAGTAATAGTCTCTTTCCTCCTCAGATAGTTGTGTGGGTTTTAATTTACCGGCTCGTATGGCTTCGGCATCTTCTTTTCTTTTTGGCACCCAAATACGCCCATCATTACGAAGTGACTCAGACATCAAAGTTAATTTTGATTGATGATCTCCCGAAACCGGAATACAGGTTGGATGAATTTGTGTATAACAAGGATTGGCAAAATGAGCTCCTCTCCTATGTGCTTTCCAGGTAGCGGTTACGTTACTCCCCATAGCATAGGTGCTCAAATAAAATAAATTACCATATCCGCCTGAAGCTATCACTACTGCATGAGCAGAATGACGCTCAATCTCACCAGTAACCAAATCTCTAGCTATAATTCCTCTCGCTTTGCCATCTATTTTTACGATATCCAGCATTTCGTGACGCGTATGCGATTTAATTTTCCCTCTCTTAATTTGGCGATTCATTGCAGAATATGCGCCCAACAATAGCTGTTGCCCTGTTTGTCCTTTTGCATAAAATGTTCTGGATACCAGTACTCCACCAAAAGAACGATTATCCAGTAACCCACCATATTCTCTTGCAAACGGAACCCCTTGAGCAACACATTGATCTATGATATTTGTAGAAACCTCTGCTAATCGATGCACGTTGGCTTCTCTGGATCGATAATCTCCCCCTTTAACCGTATCATAAAAAAGACGATATACAGAATCCCCATCACCTTGATAGTTCTTTGCTGCATTGATTCCTCCTTGTGCCGCAATCGAGTGTGCACGCCGTGGAGAATCCTGATAGCAAAATGTTTTTACATTATATCCAAGCTCGGCCAAAGTTGCCGCGGCGCTTCCTCCTGCCAATCCGGTTCCTACAACGATAATATCAATATTACGTTTGTTGGCCGGATTCACCAGATTGATTGTGTCTTTATGTTTTGTCCACTTATCTGCCAGTGGACCTTCAGGTATTTTAGAATCTAAAATTGACATACTCGTGGTGTTTTTAATGATTATGATTTAGATGAAGCACCAAAGCAATGATGATAAATCCTAGCGGAATTACAATCGAAAAAGCTTTGGCAAATTTGGTCGCCCCTACAGAATATTTATTGTTGAATCCAACAGATTGAAATGAAGATGCAAATCCGTGCCACAGATGTAGGGCCAAAAACACAAACGAAAGTACATATAAACCAGTTCTAGTCGGGCTTACAAATTTCTCTAACAATTCGTGATAGTAGCGCGAAGTATCTTCTGGCGCAAACTCAATATATTTATGTACTATTTCAGGAACCCAAAAATCATAAAAATGTAACCCTAAGAACGCTAAAACTACCAATCCCGAATAGATCATATTTCTAGACACCCAAGAGGAATTTGCCCCTCCTTTAAATTGTGCATACTTAACCGCTCGCGCGTTTCTATTTTTGATTTCCAAAATAAATCCCATTACAAAGTGAAAAACGACTCCGAATATCAAAATAGGCTGTAATACAAACTGAACCAAGGGATTGGTTCCCATAAAATGAGATAGTTCGTTAAATACATCTGCGCTAAAAATCGAAGTAAAATTGATAGTAAAGTGCTGTAATAAGAAGAAAACTAAGAAAAGTCCTGAAAGTGCCATGGCAACTTTTCTAGCTACTGAAGATTTTATCAATCCACCCATTATTTAAAATGTTATAATTAGTTGAGCAACAAAAATAGGACTCAGTGTTATTTTAGCCAAGCTTTATGAAGTGTTTATTTCACTATTTATAATCAATATAAAAAAGAATTTTACTTTGTTTACTTATTAAAGCGAAATCGTTTGAAATCGATATTTAACTTTAAACAAAAAAAAGCGTTGTTTTTTATAAATATCCTAATTTTAGACCATGCAAAACATCAATTCCAAACTTCCGGGGGTTTCTACCACCATATTTACCATCATGAGTAAAATGGCAAACCAGTATGATGCCATCAATCTCTCACAAGGCTTTCCAAATTTTGAAGCCAGCCCAGAATTGGTCAATTTGGTCACACAAGCCATGAAAAAAGGGTATAATCAATATGCTCCAATGCCCGGCCTGCTATCTTTGAGAGAAGTAATTGCCGAAAAAACCAATTCGTTGTATGGTAGTACATACCATCCCGATACAGAGGTGACAGTAACATCGGGTGCTACACAAGCCATTTTTACGATTATTTCGGCATTTATAAATCCCGGAGATGAAGTGATTATCTTTAAACCTGCTTACGATTCCTACGAACCTTCGATCAAATTATTTAAAGGAACGATCGTTCCAATACAGCTGTCAGCTCCTGATTTTACTATTAATTGGCAGGAAGTAGCATCAAAAATTACTTCAAAAACCAAAATGGTGATTATTAATACACCTCATAATCCCAGTGGAAGTATTTGGTCCAAAGATGATATGCTTCAACTAGAAAAACTACTAAATAATACCAACATTATTTTGTTAAGCGACGAGGTATATGAACATATTATTTTTGATGGACAACAACATCAAAGTGCAGCACTTTTTCCTGGATTGGCAGAACGTGCCTTTATTACAGCTTCTTTCGGAAAAACATTTCATACCACTGGCTGGAAAATGGGGTATTGCCTTGCTCCAAAAACCTTGATGAAAGAATTCAGGAAAGTGCATCAATTTAACGTGTTTTGCAGCAATCATCCCATGCAATATGCATTGGCCAAATATTTAAAGACGCCAGAGCATTATCTATCCCTACCCAACTTTTATCAGGAAAAACGCGATTTATTCTTATCATTAATCAAAGAATCTCGTTTTAGCTATACTCCTGCTTCAGGAACGTATTTTCAGTTACTGGATTATGCCACAATTACAGATGAAGGTGATGTGGCTTTCGCCGAAAGGTTGACAAAAGATTACAAAATTGCTTCGATACCAGTTTCGGTATTTAATTTAAATCAACAAGATGATAACGTACTTCGCTTTTGTTTTGCCAAGACTGAAGATACATTGAAACGAGCTGCTGAAATTTTGTGTGGAATTTGAAATAAAAATTACGTCAATTCGAGTGATCCGATTGAAAGAAGGATCGTATCGAGAATAGTAATTTTTGTATTAAAAAAGCTATTTTTGATACGTTTTTCTTCATTTTATGGCAAAAAATACTTGAATTGACGCTTTTTTGATCAAAAATCAAATCGTAACTGGATAATTTCTACTTCTTCGTTCTCTTTCTCCTTTTTCTTGTCATTTTTCTTTCCTGTATTTAAATTAGAGAGTGAAATTCCCAATAATCGAACAGAATCTTTCATTTTATCCTGGTATAGCAGATCTTTGGCAGTTTCTAATAATATGGTAGCATCATTTACAAAATATGGTAGTGTTTTGCTTCGGGTTTGGAGGGTAAAATCACTGTATTTGATCTTTAATGTCACAGTTCTGCCGGCTACTTTGCTTCGTTTGAGTCGTTTTTGTAATTCTTCGGCAATGCTTTCCAACCTTTCGAGCATATAAATCTCTGAGGCTATGTTCTCGCTAAAAGTACGTTCTGCAGCCAGTGATTTGCGTTCGCGGTTTGGTTTTACCTCACTACGGTGAATACCACGTACAATACGATAATAATGCCCGCCAGATTTACCAAAATGCTGTGTAAGAAACTCTTCGGATTTTAATTTCAAATCTTTCCCGGTATAAATTCCCATTTGGTACATCTTGGCTTGGGTTACTTTACCAACTCCATAAAACTTTTTGACATCCAAATCTTCAAGAAATGCGATTACATCTTCCGGATTTACTGTTTTTTGTCCGTTAGGTTTGTTATAGTCGCTAGCGATTTTGGCGACAAACTTGTTAATCGATATTCCTGCAGAAGCTGTTAATCCGACTTCATCAAAAATTCGTTGTCTAATTTCTTGCGCGATTAAGGTCGCACTTGGATTTCCTTTTTTGTTTTCGGTAACATCAAGATAGGCTTCATCTAGAGATAAAGGCTCGACCAGATCGGTATAATCAAAGAATATTTTTCGAACTTGAGAAGAAATCTCCTGATAACGATCAAATCTAGGTCTCACAAAGATTAGATCCGGACACAGTTTTCGCGCCGTAAACCCTGGCATTGCAGATCTCACACCAAATACGCGTGCCTCATAACTGGCTGCACTCACTACCCCACGCTTTCCGCCACCACCAACAGCCAAAGGCTTTCCCTTTAACTCAGGGTTATCCATTTGCTCTACCGAAGCGTAGAACGCATCCATGTCGACATGAATAATTTTTCTATGTGCGGGTACTTCTTCCACTTTACAAAAATAATGGATATTGGTGATTCAATTTGTAATATCTTTACGCTGTTATTGGACATGATGAAAAATATCTTCCATATATCAAAAACATCAATACATAATGTTACAATTTGAAGTAAATACATCTTATAAGCATCATCGATCTATCGCATATTTTTCAAGTATTTCACTTATTCTTCTTTTGATAATTCTTACTCCATACGATGTGATTAATTTGTCGTTCCTCTATAGACTCATTACCATGCCATTTTATGGTGTGATTTTATTTGGCGCTTATTTTATGATGATCCCTTTTCAAAATTGGGTTGTAAAAAAAATTAATTGTTGGAATATAGGATTGGAGGTAGTATTTATAACATTTTTTAGTTTTCTGTTTTTAATAGGTAGTTTCTTTTATTACAAATCCAGAATCATAAATGGCGGTAGTGATTTTCCTGAATTTGCCTACACAATATTTTATCCTATTTTTTTTATAATAGGTTCAATAATTATTTCTCATCGATTACATTTAAATAAAAACAAGTCAAATCAAGTTAAAAAAATAACAACTCTTAAAGGTGAAAACAAACATGATCAGCTAAGAGTCAATCGTAAAGAAATAGTATGTGTGGTAAGTGCAGGTAATTACATAGATGTATATTACTTAGAAAACGATATTCTTTGCAAAAAAACACTCAGAAATACCCTAAAAAGAATTCAAAACCAAGAATCTTATTTAATAAAGATTCATCGTTCATATCTTATTAATCCTATTCATTTTAAAAAATGGAAGGCCGGCAACATTATTGTTTTAACTCAAATGCAGCTTAAAGCTTCAAACAAATATAAGCATAGGCTTAATCTGCCCTAAATTTCGTCCCTAAAAATCTATTTTCATCCCTAATTGGTTTTTCATCAATTGCTATGCTTCCTTGAGTCTGTAATTTTGACAAAAACCATAACAAAATTATTATGCCAAATTCATTATCCATAACTGCTTTTATATTAATTACTTTAATCCAAGTTTCGGCGCAAAATCTACCTAGCTTATTGACGGAAAAAAATATAAACTCAACTTTTTCAATCCTTGCTTATGATGATAATGCTCAAGAATTAGGGATTGCAGTAGCTACTAACAATATCTATGTCGGAAACTCGACTATTTATATTCAACCAGAAATCGGAGCGTTTTCTGTAATAGCAGAAACCGAACCAAGATACGCTATTGAAGGGTTTAAAAAACTAAAAGAAGGAAAATCAATCAAAGAAGCCATAATAGAAGTAAGAAATGCTGATAAAAATGCAAATTATCGACAAGTTTCAGGAATAGATGCAATTGGAAATGTATTTGCATTTACTGGTAAATCCTTAAAATACTGGAATGGAGAAGCTTCTGAACACTTAGGAACTAAGTATGTAGTGATGGGCAATCAATTAGCCGACCAAGTGTTGTCTGATATGTCAAAAGCTTTTGAAAATTCTAACGGCACTCTAGCAGAACGGTTATTAAAAAGCTTAGTCGCTGGGCAAAATGCAGGTGGGCAAATTTCGGGAAAGCGATCGGCTGCTGTTGTTGTAAAAGGAACTAACAATGCGTGGTTTAATCAGATCGATCTTCGAGTAGATAATTCTAAAAACCCAATCAAAGAATTACAAACGTTAATGAATTATCACTATGGCAGAATAAGGCTAAACCAATCTCTTTATGCTAATCGCTTGGGAAATTCAAAAAAAGCAAAACAAAAATTATCAGAGGCTGAAGCTTTGTTAGATGGATGGGATGGAATCTACTCAAGAATTGCAGTTGCCAACATGGTGTTGGGAAATGAAGATGCAGCAATCAAATGGATACAAAAAGGGCTTGCAGAAAACCCTCTTTGGTCAATCAATATTCCAGCATTTTATTTTTTACGTAATAATCCAGAGTTAAAACCTATAATAAAAATAGAATCATTTACCGTAAAAGACTGGGAAAGTGCCATCAGTATGCTTAGTAATCTAGGGAGAGAATTAGAAGTAATTGAACTATCAAAAAGGCTAATTGATAACAAAATAGAATCTTCTTATTTATACTTTTTACTTGGTAGAAGCTATTTTTATGAGAAAGAAGTAGACAATGCTATACAATATTTAAACATTTCCCTGAAAATGGATTCAGATAATATAGAAGCTGAAAAATTACTTCACAAAATAAAATCAAAGTAATTTAATATTATATCTAAAATGAATAATTTTTCTATGTGCGGGTACTTCTTCCACTTTACAAAAATAATGGATATTAGTAGATCATTTAAATTGTAGAAATTAAAAGGAAGGCTCTTAGCGATATGCAGTAAACAACACAATAACTCCTTCGTTATTTATGTCGGCCGGGAATACATTGTCCGGTGCATCAGTAACAGTTCCAAGAGTATAGGTGACATTAACGCTAAAACCGTTGGTATTAAATGATGTAATACTTCCCGTGATTAACCCTAGTAAATTACCATTTTGGTTACCATATCTAAGCCCAATTGCATTGGTACTAGAAGCAAAGCGAGAAATGTCATTAATAGAATTTCCACTACCTCCAACATAAATTACTTGCTGTGTAATCGTAGCACCATCTTGCCTGGCAAACCCATTCATAGTGCCAAAGGAGTTACGTATTCCTTGATCATTATTTGTACCTCCATCACTATTAAGATCAAAGCTTTCTACATTAGCATGTGCCACAAAAGTCACAGAAGTAGGTTGAAAAGGAACTCCCGTTACATTTACTGCACCTGCAGCCGATATCTGAAACGCACCCACATATACATTACCTGTAGTAAGTATTTCCTGCCATCCTGTGTCTGTAAATTCGTAAACCCTATTCGTATCTGTATCATAAATTAAGGATCCTTCCTGAACTCCTGTTATTGCATTTCGATCAGCCGTAGTAGCAGAGGGAAGTCCCATTAATGAATTTGCGTCAATTTGGGCAAACGCTCCAACATGAATAACACAAAAAACCAATAACCATTTAAAAAGCAATTTTTCATTCATAGCAATAGTTAATAATTTCATATTTGGGGTATGCTATTCGAAATATAATTCTATTTTCCAGAATATTTTAAGCAAAGTTTTAAGATTATGCCGGAAAGATACTAATTTTGAAATTGTCTGTAAAAATTTAGTGTCATGAAAACAGCAATTATACTGGGCGTTACGGGACTTACGGGAGGGATATTACTAAATCAACTCATTGAAGATGAACGCTATAGCAACATAAAGCTCTTTTCAAGGAAAAGCAGTGGTATCTCCCATCCAAAAATCGAAGAACATATCATAGATATGGTACAACTTAGGGCTCATGCTGAAAATTTTACAGGAAATGATGTTTTTTGTTGTGTGGGTACTACTAATGCTAAAACACCGGATAAGGAATTGTATCATAAAATAGATTATGGGATTCCGGTAAGTGCTGCCAGACTTAGTAAAACTAACAAGATCAATACATTTATTGTAATTTCTGCCTTGGGGGCCGATTCTGAAAGTAGGATATTCTATAACCGCACCAAAGGCGAAATGGAAAACGCCATATTAGAATTTGAACTTCCTAAAACTCATATCTTACAACCTTCGCTGATTGGTGGAAAAAGAGAAGAGAAAAGACCGGGAGAATATTTCTTCAAGGTCCTAATGAAGATCTTTAACCCGCTACTCTTTGGACCGCTAAAAAAATATCGTACTATTCAACCTGAAACGATCGTTTCGGTTATGATTTGGCTCGCAAACAATGAGTTTGATAAACATCGAATTAAATCTAATAAAATTAAAGAATTAGCCAAAAAAAGAAGGTTATGACAAACAAGAACATCTTATTTCTATTAATAATTTTTATTTGTTCATGTAATTTCAACAAAAAAGAAAAACAGTTTATTCCTCCAAATCAAGATGTCACCCCTGTTGAAAAGAGTGTTAAAAGATATGAAAAGGTGTACATTGCTAAACAAGAAAATAGTGATGATGACTTCTACCAAGAACTTTCAATACATTGGATTTCTGATACTGAAATTAAATATAAATTGATTTATGATAACCAGTTATGCGCAGGAGAATGTGTTGGGACAGCTGTTCAAATAGATTATGAAGTTGACATTTCTGAAAATTCTTCGTTTACAGATTTTATGGAAAAAAAGAAAAATACGAGAATACTTATTAAAATAGGTAAGACAAATAAAGATAAGGCTATTGCAACTATTTTTGAAGGAAAATATTCAAGCGAATGTTCACCCTATGAGTCTGTAATGTTAGAAAAGAAAAACTAGTCTTCGACAAGCTCAGACTACGAATAACAAATCATGATAGAAATCGAACGAAAATTCCTGGTCACTTCAAACAATTTTAAAAATGAAGCTCAAAAAAGTACTCGAATCATGCAAGGCTTCTTAAATACTGATCCTGAACGAACCGTTCGTATACGTATTAAAGGAGATTATGGATTTATAACAGTAAAGGGCATTGGAAACGAATCTGGCACTTCTCGATTCGAATGGGAAAAAGAAATCAATGTCAATGATGCAGAACAACTACTGAAGATTTGTGAACCGGGAATAATCGAAAAAACCCGTTATGAGATTCAATCAGGCAGACATACTGTCGAGGTCGATGAGTTTTTTGGTCAAAATCAAGGGTTAATTGTAGCCGAAATTGAATTAAATCATGAAAATGAATCCTTTTTAAAACCCGATTGGTTGGGAAAAGAAGTGACCGGAGATCCAAAATATTATAACGCACAACTGAGTAAAAACCCCTTTGTATTATGGTAAAAAAGTACATTAAAGAGGTTTTTGACTTCGATTAACAATTTCTTGAAAATTATTAACAAAATTGTAACATATTTCTTGCGTAAGGTGGGCAAAATTGGTTCGTCTAAGAAGGCTCATTATTAACCAAAATTTTAGAATATGTTACACAAATCCAAAAAATCCCTCTTAGGGATCGTGTTACTCTTATGTCCTTTTTTAACACTATTGGCACAAATCCCGGTGGATGGTTTTTATCCAGAAAAAAAGACACTTACTATAGCCCCCAGTTTCTCTTACAAAAGTTATGATCAGTTTTATCGAGGTTCTACTTTATCCGAAGGTAATCCTGCCGGATTAGGGGAAATCTCATCCTCGATTGTATCCTTTTATGGCCAATATGCTATTTTGGATTGGTTATCTTCAACGGTAACACTACCATACATTCAAGTTGAGAGTAAGGACGGGATTCTTGATCCCGTGCAAGAGGTAGCAGAGGTAGACGGCGTTCAAGATCTTGGTATTTTTATGAAAGCCAGAGTTTTTGAAAAGAAATTTCAAAATTCTTCTCGAGTAACCATTGGTGGCGCAACGGGAGTCACATTTCCTGTTGGCGATTATGAAGGTGCAGGGGTTCTTTCTCTAGGAAACCAGGCTACGACTGTAAATGGATCGGCGATTGTACAATATTCACTTCCCATTAAAATATTTACTGAGGTTCAATTAGGATATAGTTTAAGGAATAGTAGTGATTTTGATATCCCAAATGCCATGCTGTACAGTGCCAAAATTGGATTCTACAATGAGTTTCTGTATCTGCATGCCAAACTAGACATACAGGATTCAATGTCGGGGTTTGATATTGGGACTCCAGAGTTTGGTGATGCGGGTGGCGCCACAATTTTACCAGAGACCGAAGTCGATTATACCAATCTGTCTTTTGATTTTTACGTTCCGGTATATAAAAACACTTTTGGAGTTTCAGCCAGTTATGGCACTACACTTAACGGACGAAACTATAGCAAAGAATCTGGATTAGCCTTTGGATTGGTGTATACCGCAAAATAGTTTTCATCCTTAACGGGCAGTTATTATTGTTTTACTTCAATTATACGTTTGATCTCATTACCCATTTCGTCTAAAACAGTAATAACATGCCTGCCCGGTTCGGGTAATACCGGTATTTCGTGGAATCGTTTTGTTGCGCCGACAAACCTATCATCAAGATACCAAAACACTTGTACCTCTGGATTTTTATGTGCAATCTTAAGGACCACTTCATTGATCTTACCATCAAAACCTTTGGGTAAATACACTGTACTATTTGCCTTTGGAAATATAAAATCCATTGGGTATTGTGTTTCTTGGGCACAATCCGACCTAAACGGAGGTAATGATCTATAATCTGCATTATTGGTTTTAAAAAAGTACTCCTGCAGCGGTGGCAGTATAAACCAGGGTTCATGAACCATATTTGCCACAGGCTCGCAAGAAGAATTTACACGATATTTTTTGGTTGTGTCCAGATGTATCAATCGATGAAATGGACAAGATTTGGTTCTTGTCCCAGATAGCGGGACATACATTTTCTTTTTCTTGCAATTATTGCCAGCTAAAAAGCCACTTTTAGTACAAACCATAACTTTTACTAAATCATCATAAGGAATTGGAAACCATTTGGTATTTGGCAATAGGTTAAATACATCAAAAAGTACCGGGGCAGCAGCGTTCAACCCCGTGAGTTCGGCACGTCCCTCTCCATCGGCATTGCCTATCCAAACTCCAACTACATGTTCTTGACTTACCCCAATTGCCCAGGCATCACGATTACCAAAACTGGTTCCGGTTTTCCAGGCAATCTCATGAGACGAATCATAAAACTGCCATGCCTCATCTCCTTCAGGTCGATTTACCTTTTTCATAGCTTCAAAAGTTAGCCAAATACTTCCGGCACCATACCTATGTTTTTGTGATATTTTTTCCTCGAAATCAACACTTTTATCTGCCAATAGGATTGGTTCTGTAAACTCATTGGTGAAATATTCACTTGATGTTTTTTGGTAATGATTTAATGTACTGGCAAAACCAGCATAGATTTTACAAAGATCCCAAAGGTTCCCTTCGGCACCTCCAACAATAAGTGACAATCCGTAATGATCTGCACCATACCTTAGCCCTTTAATCTTAAATACATTCAATTCGTCCCTAAATCTCTGCAAACCATATTGTTGTAATAATCGTACTGCAGGAACATTAAGTGATCTTGCCAATGCTCTATTGGCAGCTACAGCACCGCTATAACTTTCGTCAAAGTTTTTAGGATTGTATCCTGCGATAACCGTTGGAATATCAGAAACCAGTTGCTCTGGTAACAATTCTCCTTTATCCATCATCGCAGCGTATAGCAAGGGTTTTAAAGTACTCCCTGTACTGCGATTAGCTTGAACAATATCGACATCTTTTTGATGATGTATATCCGTAGGAGTATTCCCTACATAACTTAGTACCTCACGAGTATCAACATTCAAAACTAAAACCGCCATATTATGCACTTCATTCTGTTTAAGAACTTCGTAGTGCTGTTTTACAATATGATTCACTTGTTTTTGTAAGGTACTATTGATTGTTGTTTGTATTCGTTCTCCGTTGTGTTTTTTCACCAATCGATCTAATAAATGTGGAGCCGTTTGGGGCAAAAAATAAGGCTTTTGAGGTAAAGTCTCACTGATTGCCAATTGAAATGTTAAAGAATCTATAGTTTGTTGCTGTAAGAGGGTTCTTAACAATCGATTTCTTTTCTCAAGTAATTTGTTTTGATTCTTCCCTGGATAAATAAGGGATGGAGCATTGGGTAAAACGGCAAGCATTGCGCTCTCTGCCCAAGAAAGTTGATGTGCAGGCAGCCCAAAATATCGCCATGCCGCCATATCGATCCCTACAACATTTCCGCCAAAAGGTGCATGTGAACCATACAGTTTTAGAATGTTTTCTTTCGAAGTTTTTATCTCGAGTCTTGTTGCCAAGATCAATTCTTTGAACTTCTCGAAATAGGTTCTTTTTTTGCCTTTTCGTGCCAGGCGTATCACTTGTTGAGTGATCGTACTGCCTCCACGAACCACCTTACCTGCACGTATATTTTTGCTAATTGCTTTAACCATTGCCACTGGATTAAATCCGGGATGATAATAAAACTGTTGATCTTCAAAGGCAATAATACATTGCTTAAATTTGGCAGGTATACTATCAGTTTCAGGAAAACGCCATTGGCCATCGGTTGCTATTTTGGCACCCAGAAGTATTCCTTTTTTAGTTTCAATAACTGTAGCAGTAGGGTCGTCAAATAGAGGTTTTGGTAACGAAAAGTAATACCAAATCAATAAAATCCCTAAGACTATAAATCGTTTTGGGTGGGTTTTTATATAATTTTTTACTTTTTCTTGATTCATTTGACTTCGACAGGTTTAGGCTGTCTACATAGATTATAGAATGGATGTGTAATGTTGAACCAAAGGAAAAGGATCATAAAAATGATGCAATAATTTTTTCCACTCCTGGTACTCATCAGATTTTCTAAAACCCGTTTCATGATCTTCGATGGTTTCCCATTCAACCAGAAGCAAATATTTATCTTCTTCCTCTATACATTTAAGCACATCATGACTCATATATCCATTCATGGACATTATTACCTTTTGCGCTTTTTGAAACGCTTTTTCAAAAGCCCCAGACTCTCCTGGTTTAATATGTAAAATTGCTTGTTCTAAGATCATAAAATTTTTGATTATTATGCAAAACCCCAAGCAGAAGTTATCAGGTGTACACAAAATTAAAACTATATAAAAACACCTCCCTCACCCTCTTCAAGGAGGGAATCCGATAACTATACACTCTAAACTAACTACTATAGACTACCCACTATTTCACCACCTCAACCCATTTGCCTTTTGTTCGCACAAGATAGCTGTTGTCATACATGGCTTCACATTGTATCCCCGGTAAATAATAGCTGCCCAGGTAAGAAGCGTTTAGTAAAATAGTCATGGTTTTACTTTCTTTTGGTTTCAAATCAAAATAGAAATTCACACGATCATCCCGAATATCGGTATGGGTAACTTTATTAGCTCTAAACGAACCAAAATCAGTAAATCGAGTGTTAACTACTTCCCATCCCGAAGGGAAAATCTCGCTAAGGGCAATATCCTTTACCTTGGTATCTGTGGTATTAGTAATGGTTACTTCGGCTACAAAATCGGTACCTTGTGTAAGTTGATCTGGATTGATAATTTTACCTTCTCTGTTTTTATAATCTACAATAGCTTTAAAATTACTTTGGATCACTTTTTCTTGTCCAACCGGAAGGATTCCACTCGTTGCCAGTTGCACAAAAATGGTATTGTCTTTATTATTTTTCAGAACAAGTTTATTATCTTTTTGAATCGTCAACTCTCCTGAAGTAGCCAAAGTCTTATTGGTACTAGCAGTTGCCGATTTACCATTCAGGCTATAATTTACTTCCACTCCTTTTCCGCCAACGTAGGTGGCATATTTTGCCATGGCCATTAATGCGTATGAAGTGGTTTGTGTGCTCATCCAGTTCTTAGAAGACAATTCTTTAGCAAGATTTACCGCTACCTGTTGTGCCTTTGCTTTTTGATCTAAAGCGACTAAGGTTTCCAAAGCCATTGCGCGATTGCGATTGGCAGAGCCATAGGTGTAATAATAATTTCTTCTTTGTTGAAAATTGATACTAGCAGAATTCAGTAATTTTTCGGCAGCATTTTTCTGGCCTATCAAACTATAGGCCACCGCTAATCTTAATTTGGCATCATTAGACAGGTCTGAAGTTTCTCTTAATCTATTCATTGATGCCATATCTGGGCTACCAGCCAGAGCGAGGGTGTACAAACGATATGCCTGAGCCAGATCGTTACCGCCACTTCGCCAGCGTTTGGCTTGCTGTTGCTGGTAATTGATCCAGTTACTTTTAAAACCAATAGGTAATACATACCCTTTTTTATTGGCCTCGAGCAAGAAATGACCCGCGTAGGTCGTTCCCCAATCATTCGGATTACTATATCCTGGCCAGTATGACATTCCGCCGGTAGGTTGAATATACCGCTTCAGTTTATAAATAGCAGCTTCTACATTCTTTTGAATTTTGTTTTGCTGTTTTGATGATAAATTAAAGATATCACCTAAATACAATTGCGGAAAAGCAGCAGAAGTTGTCTGCTCTACGCAACCATGCGGAAAACGAATCAAATATTTTAGTCTACTTTCAAAATTCATTGGTGGTAGCGACGACATCTCGATGGTTGCACTATTACTTCCGGTTATACCAAAAGCTGCAAAGTCTACCTCCTGTTGGCTATTAGGCTCTAAAATGATCGAAGTGACTTCGGTAGTCATCGGATTAGGATTGATAATTTCGATTGGCACTTTGTAGGATGCTTTTTCTCCACCGCCGCTGGCCACAACTTCGATATCAGTGATGGTAGCTCCTTCAAGAACTTCGATATCAAAATAGGCCATTTTTTCATCAGGTTGGGAGAACGAAAGGCTTTTTTGAGTTTCGCCCAATACCGTAAACCCTTTGTTTGGTTTTAGAGTAACATTTACATTCTTCACCTTATTTTCCATGGCAAAAACAGTAACTGGAATGGTTACTTTTTCACCAGGAGTTATTTTACGCGGAATTGAGGTAATCACCATTAATGGTTTGCGTACCGGGGTGGTTTTATCTGCACTTCCATAGGCAGCATTATTAGCATCTGAGGCAACGATCATCGTCCTTACCGACCCCACATATTTTGGAATTTTGATCTGGTGCGATCGAGTTTCTCCTTGTTTCAATTCAAAAGGGCCCTGATACACCACCATAGGTTTAAAACGATTGGCTTTTTTGGACTTACTACCACCAGCTTCGGCATCACCCCCGATACTAAATACCTGGTTGATACTTCCGCCGTAGGCGCCAATCACATCATCATAAATATCCCAGGTTTTTACACCCAATGCTTCACGTGCATAGAAGGTGCTCCAGGGATTTGGGGTCTTAAAGCGTGTAAGATCCAGCAATCCTTCGTCTACAATCGCAATCGAATACGTCATTGGTTTGCCTTTGGTTTCTCCTACCTTAACCGTAATAGTTTCTTCGGGGCGCAACACATCTGGCATAGTGAGTTTTGGTTGTACTTTGGTATTTGGATCCTCAACCGAAATAGGAACTACTCCGTACAAACGTATTGGCAAATCATTTGCGGTTGATGCATGTGGTTGCAATAGCGTTATGTGAATATAAACGTTGGGTGTATAAAGATCCTCGATTGGTAGTTCGAATTTGGTTTCATCTTTTTGCGGAGTTACCCATTGTGATGATAATACTTCGGTTCCGTTTTCTACGGTAACCAAAGCTCTACCTCCTTCACTTGATGGGAAGGTAACGATAGCTTTCTCACCAACATTGTACGTTTTTTTATCGGTAGAGAAGATCAACATCGTTGCAGCAGATGGGTCATTTTTTCGCGATTTTCCTGCCCACCCCGGCCAATCAACATACATTGTTTTTCCGGTTGCATGACCACCATTAGGATCTATAACTCTTACCAGGTATCTTCCCCATTCGGGATATTTTAATTCGAAATTAAAGCTAGCCTTACCACTATTATTTGTAGTTACTTTGGTTTTAAACACTTCACTATGATACGATCCACGATTATAGGAAGATAAATTATCTGCAGAAGTATCCCACCACCATCGCCAATCGACTTTGTAAATAAATACTTCAAGGTCTTTTACAGCTTTTGGGTTTCCTTTTTCATCTACAGAAACTACCTCAAAACTGTGTTTAGTGTCGGTAAGTAACATACCACGTGCTTTGTCTCCTTTTGGAACATTGAGTCCAATATAGCTGCTGTACGGAGAATATTCTTTTGAAACCACATCGGTACTAAAATCGCCTCCGTTTTCATATACTTTGGTAATAAAAGATGCTTTAAGCATCCCGGCGGCTTTGTTTTGTAGTTTTGGTTTTATGCTGAAGGAAGCTTTTCCCTCTCCCGAAATTTTTCCTTTAAAAACCTCTTGTTCTTCGGTGCCAAAACGGCGTGTTGGGTCATCAAAAACATAGCCCGGGAAGGTTTTAAAACTGGTTTTGGATGGTGTGAATCTTACATTGATATCTGCTTTAAGATTTTTTGCCACAGCACCATGTAGCCAAAGTGCTTCCAGATTTCCTCTTATATTCTTATTGGCACCAAATACCTCATCTTCAAAAGTTGTTTTGATTTTAAGTCGGTTTGGTTTTATGGTTTCAATCTTTAATGATTTGTCAAAATTGGCTCCTCCCACAATTACCTTGGCTTTCCAGTTTCCGGTAGGTGCATCTTCGGGGGTATTTACAATAAACTTGTAGAAATTATTAACCCCATTGGTTTTAGTTTCTTGATGTGTAACTTTGCCGTACGGATCTCTAAGCTCGAATTTTACAGGATGGTTTTTCGGAAGTTTATTCGCGTTGTCATTTAGCATAAAAGATAAAAACAAAGTATCTCCAGGTCGCCAGACACCACGTTCGCCATAAATAAATCCCTTAATTCCTTTTTGGAGTCTAACCCCTGAAACATCGAACTTACTAACCGATAGCGCGTTGCCATCGTTCAGTTTTACATACGTTTGCTGTTTTCCCGATCTTGCTATGGCAAAATATGCCGGGCGATTGGCGTCAAAACCTGTCATCCCCTCGGCATCTGTTGTAGCGATACCCATTTCTTGTTGTTGGTAATTGTAGAATGTAACTTTTACATTAGGCACAGGACTGGTAGTAATGATATCATTTACTGTGATCATGTATGACTGATTGAGTCCTTTTTTAACTACCACACCAAGGTTTGAAGCCAGTATATTGGCTCCTACCTTACGATCTCTAAAATACGAAGTAGTACATGGATTATCACGTTCTTGCCAGTTATAATTATAATAATCATTGTAGTAATACTGTGAGGTATCCCAGAAACTAGACTCCTCCTCTTCATCATAATTCTCTACCAACTCAGCAACAGGCGTATCATCGGCTTTCTGTCCGTCACATTTGTACAATGAATATGCCTTGCGATAATTAAGTTCTACTCTGTAGATCGCTCCCGGGTCTGGAGAGATTAATGCTGCAAGATCAATCGCAAAAGCATTCCATTTACTTAGGTTTAACGAGGTATTCTCTTGTAGGTTGATTAGTTTTTTTGCAACAGGTCTGGCAACACTTCGTAAATTTCCGTAACCATCTAAGTTATTGTTTTGCAGAAACTGCAGCACGTTATCTTCAAATACTTTGACGACCTGAACTTCTACAGCACGCAGGTTAATTGCTTCAAAATTAAACTTCAAATTATCTGAAGTTGGCAATATAACACCATTTTGCAGCAATCTTACTTCTGGTTTTGGCTGCTGAAACGATACATTTTCAGCATAGTTGTTCTTCAATTTATAATTATCTGTACTTCGTATTCCTTCAAAAACAGTTACTTCTAAATTTCCTTTTAATTCTTTCCTGGGATAGACTTTTAATACATTTCCATTTACCGTATATTTTAAATTATTAGCTCCCGAAATAGTAACCAGACCATTAAAATTTTGATTTTTCTTAAGCGGATCAGAAAAATTGATCTCTACATATTGATTGTCTACATTGGCTACTGAAACACTGATTACCGAAAAATTATTTTTACCAGGAATCGATAATGTGGTTTCACCTTCGGTATCAATATCAAAAGCTTTGCCTGACCATTTTATCTCAATTTCAGAATCATCTTCAAAACGCTGAATACTATCAATTCTAAAACTAAACTGCCTGCTTTTATCAATAGATTCACCAAACTTTACGGGTATCTCTTTTCCTTTTTGAAATGCCGTGATTAATTGCTTTGCGGTTTCTAGTTGCAGTTGATCACTAGCAGTCAATGTACCATCGATATATTGCCAATTTTTGCTATACGACTGAAGATTGTCTGTAATCACCGAGAATTGTTGTTTTAGGGTTTGTACACTAAACACAAATTCTTCATAAAGGTCATCTTTTAAATCGGTAACCAAATCCTCGAGATCAAGCGTAAAGGTATATTGCGTATCTTCTTCAAACCCTTCTTCGGGTTGAAATGAAATAGTACGGTTATTTACTGCAATTACTTTTCCTTTAACTCCCGGAGAAACTTTAAGTAATTTTTTTGAAAGTTCCTGATTATCATCCCAGCCTTCAACGGGTGTTTGCAAAACCACATACACATTATCCAGCACCGAAATGACTCCTGTAGACACATCAGAAATATAGTCTTGATATTTGTTGAGTTCTGAAGCATTGGCTTCGGCGATGGCTTGTGCGTCTTTTTTCTTACATGAGAAAACCAGGGTTACAAAAAGTAACGTACCCAAAATTTGTGATAACCGCATAGGATTGAATGGATTTAGTTGACTTTATAAATGTAAGGTATTTTTTAAAAGTCCCCTAACCCCCAAAGGGGGAAATTAAAAGCTCCTATAACTTACGAGTAAGTTATAGGAGCTTTTAAATCAGAAAAAATTGAGTTCCCCCTCTGGGGATTAGGGGGCTTTATATATACCCACCTTTAACTCTCCATCTGCATTCATCGTTGCCCGATACATCCCTGCCGTGTTAAACTCCATTGATACATTTCCTTGGTGATCGATCGCTACGATACCACCTGTGCCACCAAGTGCAGTAAGTTTCTTTTGAATTACTTCGGCTGTGGCTTCCTTAAGCGAAATCCCCTTATATTCCATCATTGCAGAAATATCATAAGCCACCATTCCTCTAATGAAATATTCTCCCCAACCTGTACTTGATACCGCACATGTGGCGTTATTAGCGTATGTTCCTGCACCAATAATCGGGGAATCACCAATACGATTCCATTTTTTGTTAGTCATCCCACCTGTAGAAGTACCTGCAGCCAGATTTCCATTTTTGTCTAAAGCCGCACATCCTACGGTCCCAAATTTAGAATCTTTGATAATGGGATCATAAAATGAAGTTGCACTCTTGGCATCAGGATGATCCGGGGCCTTTTTTACTTTTTGCAAAGCCTTCATGCGGTTTTCAGTGTGGAAATACTTTGGATCTACAATTTCTAATCCTCTTTCGGTAGCAAATTGCGCTGCTCCTTTTCCAGAAAGCATCACATGTGGTGAGTTCAGCATAACCTCTCTGGCCAAATTAATTGGGTTCTTTACCGTTTTAACACCTGCCACCGCACCGGCATTGAGGTTACTTCCATCCATAATAGATGCATCTAGCTCGTTGGTACCTTCATTAGTAAAAACGGCTCCTTTTCCGGCATTGAAGAGTGGTGAATCTTCGAGTACATTAATTGTTTTTTCTACAGCCTCAAGACTGGTTCCTCCATTTTTAAGAATGGTATGTCCTACTTTAATCGCTTCTTCAAGTTTGGACTTGTATGCTGCCTCCTTTTCGGGAGTCATATTTTCTTTCAGGATGGTTCCTGCTCCACCATGAATTACAATGCCAAAGGTATTTGCAGGTTTTTGAAGTTCTTCAGTAGTGTTGTCTACAGCAGTTTCTGCAGTTTCTTTTGGCTGCTCCTTACAAGCAAAAAATAATGCAAAGCTTAAAAAGATGAGTATTCTTTTCATGTGTTTTAATATTTTTAATTAATTGAAAATAAATGAATCAAAAAATTAAGAACGCATGTAACCCATGCGCTCTCATATAAAGAAATTCAAAATTACTTCAGAAAAAAGGAAAATTCAAATTTCTTCATATTCGCTTCATGTTTAGGATGATTTGTGTTTACGATAATCAACTAGTGCAATTCTTCCTTGAAAGAATCTGAAAGTTAAATGTATGATATTTCCACCATTATCCTCCAAGGATATAGATTTATTTAACTCAAAATCACACGGTTGATGAACACCGCCTTCTATAGCAATATTATCGGCATACAACGCAAATCCTTTGTCTGGCTTGCGTATTGGCTCAATTTTACCTACAATACCGGGTATCTGACCGGATTTATTGATTATGGCAGATCCAAATCCCTTGGTTTTTTCGATAGTTACTTCGATATCTTCTTTGGGATTTACATTCTTGAACATCACCGCTGGGTGCTCTGGGTGTGCAATAAGCACGGTATACATTTTACGTGTACGAATGATAAAATGTGCCAATCCTTTTTCGTCTGAATGTCCTTCGAGATACGTTGAATTATTTGCTACCAACACAACATAAGCATTTTTGACCAGCTTCCCTTTTTGATCGATAATTTTTATTGAAAAAATAAAGGGTTTAGCACTTATCATAGTAGAGAGTTTTGACCATCGCCTTCTAAAAAACGTTTGATCTTTGTTTAATTTTTTTTCGATCAACATGGCTAATTCTTCTGGTGTTTTTTGTTGAAGATCGATATACCCAACTGTTTTAAGAATTCCTGGAATTTCTGTATCATCAAACCTTGCTGGTAAAATGTACTCCCGGCTTTCTTGAAACGCCCGTGCCTGCATCGAAACTCTCTCATGGTTGGTCCATAACTTTTGGTTATAAAAGTTAGAGATAAATAGTATCGTGTATCTCGCTTTATTTTGATAAATCTCAGACAAGTATTCATACAAGTTTTTACCCCATAGATTTGCTTCTTCAAACAAATCATAGAACACTTTTATTCCTTTCTTATTCAGGCTATTTGCAACTTCTTCTACAAAAGCCCGATCCTCTCCGGCAAAAGAGAGCGCAACATCATACTCATAGCTATTATTCTTCATCACTGACTTATTTTTTAACCTAAAACCTATTCGCCTTTTGTAGCAAATATCATCTTATACAAAATTACTTTCTTTATTTGGAAATATTCCATTTTTTATAGGAAATATTCCAATAAAAGTTTTACTTTTAAACCGTAAAAAAACCATACTCATGAAACCGAAAAACCGCATCAAAGGTAGGGGCTCACAAGAAAAAGTACATAATAGATTCTCGATAAATCAATATGAGATGAGAGATGATTTCTTAAATTATTGCCAAAAAGAAGGAGAGCCAATCGACAGATATCAAACCACTTTTATTGAGACTTTTCCTAAAACTATTGTCAACAAAGTTACCAGTCCCGATGTGGGAATGGTCTACTCTCTTAATCCTTATCAAGGATGTGAACACGGCTGTGTGTATTGCTATGCAAGAAATTCTCATGAATATTGGGGTTATGGCGCCGGATTGGACTTTGAAAGCAAAATTTTGGTAAAGAAAAATGCGCCCGAATTATTAGAAAAGAAACTAAAAAGTAACCATTGGAAAGCATATCCCATATCCCTTTCTGGAAACACAGATTGTTATCAGCCCATTGAGAAAAAATTGAAGATCACTCGAAAGCTCTTGGAAATATTCTTAAAATACAAACATCCTGTGGGAATCATAACCAAAAATGCCTTAATTCAAAGAGATTTAGATATTCTTACTGAATTGGCCAAGGACAACCTGGTCGCTGTTTTTTTATCAATAACAACATTGCAAGAAGAAACCCGAAGAATTCTGGAACCCAGAACCGCCAGCATCAAAAAAAGACTAGAAACTCTAGAGAAATTAAACACTGCCGGAATACCCACCAGTGTGATGATGGCTCCTATAATACCATCGATCAACAGCCATGAAATACTGCCTTTGACCAAGGAAATTTCTAAACGTGGAGCAAAAAGTGTTGGGTATACTATTGTAAGGCTTAATGATGCTATCGGAAAGATATTTACAACCTGGCTAGAAAACACTTTGCCAGATCGTAAAGACAAAATCCTGCATCAAATTAAAGAATGCCACAATGGGAACCTTAGTGACAGTCAATTTGGAAGAAGAATGACTGGATCTGGGAAGATTGCCGATCAAATTCATCAGCTTTTTTATCTTGCCAGAAAAAAGTACTTCATTAAAACTGAAAGGCTTGAGTTAAACTGTGATTTGCATGAACAATTTAAAGATGGGCAGATGAAGTTATTTTGATGAGTTTTTTATTCTTTGAATTAGAATAAACCACCTGTTATACTGAAAGCAGCCATCTCAAAAAACGATTAATTTTTAGTCAGTATTCTAGTCAAAAAATCGTTTATTGTATGCATCATGAAGGATAAAACAATAGCCTTTGCTGTTAACAGCAAAGGCTATATGATCAAAAATAGTTTGTAATCGCCAAATTCTTTGGCAATACTATTTTATTCGTATACGAGAGAAACGTTATGAATCAATAAAAATTCATCTCCCTGGATTTCTTCTATGGTAGTGTAATTATGAAAATCAACAGAATTTTCAAAAGTTGCCGGAAAAAACTCAATATCACCTTCATCCTCATATCCGCCAGAAGAACCTCCTGTATTTGTTCTCAGCGCTGATAATCTATATTCTAATTTGGTCATATCACCCTGACCATATAATAGTCTATCCTGACCGGTACCAAGAAATAAGAAACCATCTTCAAAAACATAAGGAGTTCTAATTACCTCTCCTCCTTCAGACAATTCAACCTCGGTATCACTTAAAAATTTGAAATAATCACCTGTTGATTCTGCCTCTAGCTCTGCTGTACTTAGTGAAACAGCAGAATCATTGTAACTGGTTAAAATTGCATCTGTAACAGCAGTTTCTGCACCATCTTGATAGTACGTAAACGTTTCAGTCACACTTGTAAAATTAAGCGTTATAGGATACACGGTTCCTGCATCATCATCAGAGCCACAAGAAATGATCATTATACTGCTAATGACCATAAAAAGAAATTTAAAATTTTTCATAATAGTAATTTACATTAAGTTAAATAGAATAAACGTAAGTTGTTTATTATACTTCTTAACACTAACATAGCGTATAGAATATACAACCTACATCTTCTGGGATTGATTTATAAATTTTGGATAGTTAGAAAGGATAGCGTATGTGTGCTTTTTATAGAAGATTTTTTACTTCGAGTATGTCTTTGGGTTGTTGTAGATATCATTTTGGTACTATGGGGATTAAAATATCGAGCAAATATAGATATTTAAATTTAAAGTGATTTTGAATTAGACCTCCCCTTCCCACTCCCTATAAAACTGATCAAGGAACTGCTCCATAAAAGCATGTCTTTGTTGTGCCAGTTTTTTACCCGTTTTAGTATTCATTCTATCTTTGAGTAGTAATAATTTTTCGTAGAAATGATTTATCGTGGGTGCCGTAGAATTTTTATATTCTTCTTTGGTCATGCTAAGATTAGGTACTATATCAGGATTATAAATCGCTCTGTTTTTAAATCCTCCATAATTAAAACATCTTGCTATGCCAACAGCGCCAATGGCATCTAACCGATCTGCATCCTGAATAACATCAAGTTCTAAGGATCTAAATTTTTGTTTACTATTTCCTCCTTTGAAAGAAATATTTTCGACAATTAACACCACATGGTCAATAACATCTTTATTTACCTGAAGATCTTCTAAGAACGTTCTTGCAATCCCTGGACCAATAGTTTCATCACCATTATGGAATTTTGAATCGGCAATATCATGAAGCAATGCACCCAAAGCAACTACAAAACTGTCAACATTCTCTTCTTTTGAGATCAATTTTGCGTTATTAAATACTCTCTTGGTATGAAACCAATCATGACCACCTTCGGCTCCTGATAGTGTTTCTTTTACAAAATCTATGGTTTTAGATATAATTTTCTTTTCAATCATATCTTAAAAGCATTATTTGGCTAATGCAGGTTGTACCCATTTAAATTGAAAAATCTCGTCCGGGATTACTAATCTCTCGCTAATTCTATGCATTCTCGCTGGTAATTTCATGACAAAGTCCCTGGCTTTTTCGGCCTCATCTGTTAAATCAATAAGTTTATCGATTTCCCACTTATCAATTAAGCGTTGCATGATATCAATATAGTCCTGAGAAGTATATACCCCTAATCGTTGTGCTGCATAAGAAAATTCTTCAAAAGCGGTACCAATACTATCTCCTGATTCTCTTAGAAAATGCGCAGGCATAACAATTTTCTTTTTCATCATATCACTAAACGCGATCATCATCTGGCTTGGGTCTACTTCAAAAATGCTCTTTACAAACTCACTATAGGCATTAAAATGACGCATCTCATCTCCCGCTATAATTCTGCACATTTTGGCCAATGATTTGTTAGAATACTCCTTAGCAAGTTTTGCCACTCTGCTATGAGAAATATTCGTTGCCAATTCCTGAAAGCTAGTATAGACAAAATTCTTATATGGATCTCTATCGGTTCCTATATCAAAACCGTCATTGATAAGATGTTGGGTAGTTCTTTCTACCTCGATCATATTGACTCTGCCAGATAGATATAAATACTTGTTTAAAGTATCGCCATGTCGATTCTCTTCACTTGTCCAATAACGCACCCATTTTGCCCAGCCATTATCTTTTCCTCCTTCATGTTGATTTACCCCTTCTACATCCATTAACCACGATTCATAGGTAGGCAAAGCCTCTTCGGTAATTGTATCACCCACTAAAACTACCCAAAAATCATAAGGCAGTTCTTTGGCCAATTCTCTAAGTTCTTTGACCTCATCAAAAAAAGTGTCTTCATTTTGTGAGTTGGGTAAAAAATCAGTTGGTTGCCATACCGTATCAATTGGAATTAAAAATTTATCAATAAAAGAATCCACTTTCTTTTCAAGCAACTGCATTACTTCTAATCTAATATTATCTAAAGCCATGATGATCTGTGTTATGTTTTGACTGCTAAAGTAATCCTTTCTTCTATTTTTTTGAGTAAAATTTCGGGTTCTTTATCAATTGTTAGAGGTTCTTGTACTTCTAGAGTTAGATGTACTCCTGTACCCATAGGAAAATTACCATATCTTAATAACTTCCAACTATTGTTTATAGCTACTGGAACTATTAAAGCCTTTGGAGCATTTTTGATCAAAATCTTTAACCCTGTAGGCGCAAATGGCTTCAGTTCTCCGTTTCTACTTCGTGTTCCTTCTGGAAAAATAACTGCCGAAAAATTATGTTTAGTTATAAACTTTCCGAACTCGGACAAGGCGGGGATAGATTGTTTTGGATTTTTCCTGTCTATTAAAACATTGCCTCCATGCTTTAAGTTATATGAAATACTTGGTATTCCTTTTCCTAATTCAATTTTGGAAATGAATTTTGGTTTATTTCTACGTAAATACCAAGAAATTAACGGAATATCAAGCATGCTTTGATGATTAGACACCATGATTAACGGCTGATGCTCTGGTAGTTTGTATTCATTTTTAAAGCTGAATGTTACTCCTAAAACATGTAAACACCTAAGCAAACATAAGTTCATAAGATTAACGACTCCTCGATGAACTGATGGCCCTCCAAAATTTTTAGCCATCCATTGTACCGGATGAAAAATGACAAGGATTCCCCCGAAAAACAAATAAAATAGTATAGAAAGCGGATAACTAAGTATCCTTTTTATAGCCTCCATTCTGTATGCTTAATAATAAATTTGACTTGTGTAATTGTCTTGCAAGGTCTTACATTATTTCAAGTAAACCAACATATTTTTTATAGAACTCATTTAGACTTTTTGTCTGAGGGCGAAAATATATGCTTTTGTTTTCTAATAAAGCCTTTTTTGAGCAGCATAGCAGCGTTATGATAAGAAAAAAACTCAAAATTAGGGAGCAAAATGATGTATTTGCAGCCCAGAATAAAAAGTCTAAATGAGTTCATAATAAAAACCGTCTCGAGACTCGGGACGGTTCTTTATTATATATAGCAAATATACAATGCTTTTAACAATGCTCGTTATAGGCATCTATTAGGTTTTCTGCAATCATATCTGCTGGTCTTCCTTCGATATGATGGCGCTCTAGCATATGCACTAATTCTCCATTTTTAAATAATGCCATCGATGGAGATGACGGAGGAAAAGGGATCATATAACCACGTGCCTTATCGGTTGCTTCTCTATCAACTCCTGCAAATACTGTTACTAGATTATCAGGTTTTTTACTGTTATTTAATGATGCCTTTGCTCCGGGTCGAGCATTTGCCGCAGCACAACCACAAACCGAGTTTACAACTACCAAAGTCGTACCTTCTTGCGAAATCGCCGCATCTACCGCTTCTGCTGTGTGTAATTCTTTAAAACCATTATTGGTTAGATCTTCTCGCATTGGTTTTACTAAATCTGTTGGATACATAGCTCTTACAATTTTTATTTAAAATTTTATGCAAAGGTACAAATTATGTACCATATCATGCATACAACCAGGTAGTCGTAAGATCATAATTTAACTAACATTATGATTTTTGTAGTAACAAACATTTCTATTTGCTGTCTAATTTATAAAGACCAAAATGTATCCCTGGATATTTTCGGTTATCTTTACAACCCAAAAAAATTATTTTTAATGATAAAATGGTTAACGGCCATATTAGGATATATGTTTTTTAGATTTCCCGGAGCAATTCTTGGATTTATAATCGGAAGTCTTATTGATACCACCACAAGTAAAAGTAGTGGTGGATTTAAAACTGTATTTTCACAAGGTGAAAAGGTTACTCCTGCTGATTTTGAATTAAATTTACTATCTCTCTCGTCAATTGTTATTAAGGCCGATGGTAGCATTAACCAAACAGAACTAGATTATGTGCGAAGTTATTTTGTGAGTGCTTATGGCAAAGAACGTGCTAATGCAACTTTTAGAACATTTAATGAAATCATAAAGAATAGAGACGTTTCTGCACAACGCATCTGTATGTATATGAACCAGCATACCCGCTACCCTTCGAGATTACAGATTCTGCACTTTTTATTTGGAATTGCCAATGCAGATGGGATCGTAAGTACTGCAGAGGTCAACGAAATACAGAGAATCGCTCAGTTTTTACGCATCAACTTAAGGGATTTTGAGAGTATAAAAGCTATGTTCTTTAAAACCGGTGATCATGCGTATAAAATTCTAGAGATTGAAAAAACTGCTACAGATTCTGAGGTTAAGAAAGCTTTTAGAACTATGGCCAAAAAATATCATCCTGACAAACTACAGCATATGGATGAAGTCTATAAAAAAGGCGCCGAAGAGAAGTTCAGAGAGGTACAAAAGGCATATGATCGAATTAAAAAAGAAAGAGGAATTGGTTAGTGGTTAGTGGTTAGTGGTTAGTGGTTAGTGGTTAGTGGTTAGTGGTTAGTGGTTAGTGGTTAGTGGAAAAAATGATTTTCGTTTAAATATGAAAATAAAAGCTTATACATTAAAAAATTCTTTTCCACAGTGCTTTCAAAAATGGCATATTTGGTAAGCTTGTAGTAATTTTGACATCTTCAATAAATGAGGTTTCTTCATCCAAAAATTTTAAAATTTTCTTACTATCATTCTTTTTAAATAATTGAGAAAACAGAGCAGAACCCTTCTCATTTTCCTTGTATAATATATCTATAAATAGTAAATCGTAATACCAAAACTTTGCTCGTTTACCAAATTTGGATAGGTCCGATTTGTGTTTCAGATATTTAGTAAGTTTTTTAATGTTTTTTAGTGTGATGCTAAAAGTATATCCAGTGCTAGGTTTGGTCCACCCTCCTGCAGTACCAATATTTATAACATTTTTAGAATTGTACTTTCTAAAATCATAACAGGTCATTGGGATGCAACCCTTTTCTTTTTCTAGAATACTGTAATCATTAATTCCCTTTTGCTTTAAATACTCCTTGATTTCTAGCTCATATTCGTTTTCTTCAAGAAGTTTCTCAGAAAACAATGTATATTCTACCAATGCTTCTGTTTCTGAAAACGGTAGCACATACATAAATCGAGTATTCCCTTTCTGAGGAACTGTAAAATCCATAAAAGTAGCTGTTTCGGCCTCAAAACTTGGGGTGCTTGTTTTTATAAACCATCCCAGGAAATGCTGATTTAAGAGCGGAAATCGCTTTTGTTCTTTGTACTCTGAAGAAAAAATAACGCTGTTAAAAACCTTATTACCCAAATGAATTCTCTGATCTGTTTGAACTTCAACGATATCTCCTTCGTCTTTGATTGCCTGCACATTTTCTTTGATAATAGTAATATTAGTATTATGCGCTATGGCTTTTAAAACATACTGATAAAAATCTTTGCTTTGGATCATTTTATATTGATACGGATCGATTTTTATTTTTTCAGAAAAATTGGTGCTCCCAAAAAATATATAATTCCATTTTTTATGTATAATTTCATCCCAGGTCCCATTTTCTTTTTCCCAAAAACACCACGTTCGATCATTTCTGTTTTTATTTTGTTTATCGATCAACAGGATCGTTTTTTGGTCAAAAAAGGGATCTGAAATTAAATGATATACAAGCATAAGACCCGAAGCACCCATACCTGTTATTATGTAGTCATATTTTTGCATTCAGACAATTAAAAAGGTGGTAAAAAAGACCAATATAGCAATAAAAATATGTAGTGAAATTCTAAAACGAAATACTTTAATAACTTTTTGAAGCAAAAGATGTACTAGGAATGCTGTAAAAAACCAGCCCACGTAATTTTGCAGCGGAACCACGCCTTCATCAAACTCCCAAAAATCAAATCTAGGGGCCGAAACCTCCATAATCACATCTAGAAAAACCATACTAATGGCACCTAATAATGACGAGATTATAATACTTTTATGAATAGCCCTGGCCATCGCCGCAGTGCAATAGGTAAGAATTGCCCAGTTTACCCCAATCATTAATGGCACCCCGTACATTTTAAAACCAAGGTTGTCTCCATATTCATAATTTCCAAAAATCAATCCGTAATTTACACCCAAATATTCGGTTAGCATCCCAATGCCAAATGGGATAAGCAATGCCAAAATCAATCTTCTATTTAAGCTATTGTTCCAGATAATCAACCACAAGTACACTAACAAATTGAGCCAAGTAAAAGACAAAAACCAATCTTCATATACCGAAAGGATACCGATGATTCCGGCGATCGTAAACAGCCATATAATAAAGATTGAAATGGTAAGTTTTCTATTAGGACTCATATGTCTTGGGGTTTAAATTCTTTTTGAACGAGCTCTGACACTATTTTTCCAGACAACAAACACAAAGGAATTCCTCCACCAGGGTGCACACTACCTCCACAGAAATACAGGTTATTTATTTTTTTTGAAAAGTTCGGATGCCTCAAAAAGGCAGCATACTTATTATTGCTAGAGGCCCCGTATAAAGATCCTTGGTAAGACTGCGTATTACGCTCTATTTTTCTTGGGTCCAAAATTTCTTCAACAGCGATTAAACTTTCTATATCCTCTTGAAGGATTCTTGACAGTTTTTCGAGAATGTTTCTTCTAGAACGTTGAATAATTTCATCCCAATCCTGACCTTGATTACCGGGCACATTGATCATTACAAACCAATTTTCACATCCCTTTGGAGCATCCAAGGGTTCGTTCTTTGAAGTAATATTAATATATACCGTAGGATCCTTATACACTTGTTTCTTATCAAATATATACTCAAACTCTTCCTTATAATCTCCCGAAAAAAAAATGTTATGTAAATCAAGCTCCGTAAACACCTTTTCTATTCCCCAATAAAAAATTAAGGCAGAACTTGATCTTGGTTGTTCAATAATTTTCTTAGGTGCCTTTGCTTTGGGAATAAGTTTTTGATAGGTTGGTACAATATCCATATTTGAGATAACCAAATCAGCTTCATAGGGTTTATCCTCTATAACAACACCCTTTGCTATGTTCTGTTCAATTATAATCTGATCTATTTTGGTATTGAAATAAAAGTGTACTCCTAAATCTACAGCCAACTTGTGTAAGCTCTTGGCAATACTGTACATTCCTCCCTTTGGAAAAAAAGTACCATAATATTGCTCAAGGTGGGGAATCATAGACATGATTCCAGGAGTACGATAAGGTGAAGATCCATTATAGGTGGCATATCGATTAAACAACTGAACCAATCTTGGATCACTATACGCTTCTCTATTTACTTGATCTAATGATTTATTAATCCCTAAAGCACCAATTTTAGAAATAGCTTTTATAGTATCCCTGGTAAAATATGTAGATAACTTATGCAGTGATTTTTCTAAAAACAAAGAAGCAGTAAGATCATACTTTCTTTTGCTTTTTTTGAAATATTCTAAAATTTTCAATTCGCTTACCTCAAAAACTTGTGCAGCCGATTTTGCAAATTCTTCCTCATCTGCATGCGCTACGAATCGGGTGCCATCCTCATAAAAATAATTACAGATCCGTTGCTTCTTTATATATTGAAAATATGCTGAGAATTCTTTTCCAGAAATTTCAAATAGCTCTTCAATAAATTGGGGCATCGTGAATAATGATGGGCCACAATCAAAACGGTATCCATTTTTATGCATTTCGGTTAATTTGCCGCCAGGAGCATTATTTATCTCATATACGTGAACATCAAAATTTTGATTTTGTAATCGAATCGCGGTTGCAAGTCCCGAAATTCCTGATCCAACAATTATTACTTTTTTTCTTTTCATAGTATGGTTCACATGAACAACCCAAAATTCCGGAATAAGTAATTACATCCAATGATTTAGAATCGTTTTTTGTATATATTTAACTTCTGTTAAAGCAAAATGAGAGTATTACCAGTTTTATTCCTTTTTCTAAGTTCGGTGCAATGGGTTTTTTCTCAGGATTCAACCAGTGTTGAATCTCCCAAAATTGTCGCCAGGCTCAAAGTTGGAAATACCACAAATTTTGGATCCAAAGGCATAAAATTTATTCGTGTAGTAGAAGATTCGAGATGCCCAACGGGTGTTGACTGTATTTGGCCAGGTGAAGTAAAAGCCCTTATTGGTTTTTATAAGAATACTACTCTGATTGAAGAAAAAGAATTTGTTTTTGGAGTAAAAGCAATTAATTCTGATCAGATAAAAGAGCTATTAATTACTGCAGAAAAAATGATTTATGCCTATGACATTAGCCCTTATCCTTCTTCAGAAAAGCCTATCGATCCAACACATTATTATCTAGAATTACTTATTAAATAAAACCGTTATTCACGCTATGAAGCCAACAAATAGCATTTTTATCTTTTTATGATTTCTAACAAGGCAAAAGCTCATATCGCTTTACTAAGTGTAAACATGATTTATGGGGCCAATTATTTAATTGCCAAAGGTCTAATGCCTCATAAAATTGAAGCTTCTGCTCTGGTATTTCTTCGCATAAGTGGTGCAGGCTTGTTATTCTTGATCCTGAAGTCTTTTAGTAAAGAAAAAGTGAAAAAAAAACACATCCCCAGATTGGCACTATGCGGTTTTTTGGGAATAGCTAATAATCAATTTTTCTCAATGAATGGTTTAAGCTTAACTTCTCCTGTAGACGCTGCGATAATCATTACCGCCATGCCCATTTTTACCGTAATCATAAGTCGTTTTTTACTGAAGGAACCGCTAACCATACAAAGAATTTTGGGGATTTCGCTAGGAGGTGCCGGCGCAGTACTTTTAATTTATTTAGGAAATTTGGGAATAGGAACTGGTTCTTTACTTGGAAATATTTTTGTATTTATAAATGCCTTATCTTTTGCTTTTTATCTAGTACTTATAAAACCATTAATGTCTGCATACAAACCTATTACGGTAATTATTTGGACATTCTTATTTGGTTTTGTATTTATGTTTCCGTTTTGTATTTCGCCTCTTACTCAAACAGATTTTAGTTCTTTTGACGCTTCAAATTGGATTTCTTTATGTTATGTGGTTGTTGGGCCCACTTTTTTGGCCTATTTGTTAAATATGTTTGCACTGCAGTATGTAAAACCTACCGTATCGAGCAGTTATATTTATGTACAACCTGCAGTAGCAATGCTACTTGTTGCAGTTATTTCTTATATGGTGATTAATAGCCAATACAAAGGAGATATTACCGTCATAAAACTCTTGTGTTGTGTACTTATTTTTGTAGGAGTGTATTTGATTAGCAGTAAACCTTTAAAATGGTTAAAAAGATAGTTTTCGTAATCTAATAAAAATTTCTTGAAACCAACTATCCTTTAGGTAGAGCCATAGAGGTATTCCGTCAGTTTCATCCCCAATCAAGTGAGCACAAGCTTTGGCCTTACAGGACCAAAAATCGAAATTTTGTATTTTACCTCACCCAAAACTGCCCAAAATGGCAGTTCTGACCTCTCCAAAGGAGAGGTAAATCGGAAAACCCGAGGCATAGCCATCGGAGAATTATTTAGAACAAGAAGGAATGAGCATATTAGTGGCATCCGCAATTGGTGCTTCCACATGTAGAATTTTTCTTTTTTGAAGAAGATAAAGCAGGTTTCCAAAAGAATTTTTTGATTAAAAATGCTACTGCAGCTCCAAAAATAAGAAGTACAAGTATGTTTTGAATTACAATGTTCATAATTATTATGTCGTCTAAAGATACTAAAAATTACTTTTATTATTTTAAAACCTGGTATGCAATCAATGCAATAGTATATGCTAAAACACTCATAAAAACCAACTGTGCCATTGGCCATTTCCAACTATTGGTTTCTCGTTTCACAATGGCAAGTGTACTCATACATTGCATGGCAAATGCATAGAACAGCAGCAATGAGATTCCGCTAGCAAAATTAAACAAAGGACCTCCTGTTTTAGGATTTATCTCGGCGGCCATTCTATTTTTTATGGTTTCTTCTTCGTCACTTCCTACACTATAGATTGTTGCCAACGTACCCACAAAAACCTCTCTAGCTGCAAAAGAACTAATGATTCCGATTCCTATTTTCCAATCATACCCCAAAGGGGCTACAATAGGTTCAATTGCTTTTCCTGCATACCCAATAAAAGAATGTTCTAATTTATATGATGCCAATTTATGATCTTGTTCTTCTTGAGAGAGATCGGCATATTCTTGAGTTATATTTTCTTCGGCATTATTAAACTTATCATTAGGTCCAAAACTGGCCAGCACCCATAAGATGATCGAAATCGCCAAAATTATTTTTCCTGCACCAAAAATAAAAGCTTTCGTTTTTTCAACCACATTAATCGCCACATTCTTGAATAGCGGCACTTTATAGCCTGGCATCTCAATTACAAAATAAGATTTGTTTTTGATTTTTAGGATTTTATTGAGCATCCAGGCAGAACCAACTGCAGTACCAAAACCAAGAAAATACAAAAACATCAAGGTAAGGCTCTGATAGCTAAATACCCACCCTACTTTTTCATCAGGAATTACTAATGTAATGATAATAAGATATACTGGTAATCGAGCAGCACAAGTGGTAAAGGGCACGACTAATATGGTAATCAATCGTTCTTTCCAATTCTCGATATTACGGGTTGCCATTACTGCAGGAATTGCACATGCCGTTCCTGAAACCAATGGCACAACACTTTTACCACTTAATCCAAAACGACGCATCACTCGATCCATCAGAAACACGACTCTACTCATGTACCCACTCTCTTCAAGGATTGAAATAAAAAGAAATAAAAATGCAATTTGCGGAATAAAAATTACGATGCCGCCCAATCCGGGAATAATGCCTTCGGTAATAAGATCTACAAATGGACCCGCCGGCAGCATTGATTTTGTAACTTCACTTAACCAGGCAAATCCTTCATCAATCATATCCATTGGATACGAAGACCAATCATAAATTGCCTGAAAGATTAATAAAAGAATTCCGAAGAAAATAAAATATCCCCAGAATTTATGGGTAAGTACTCTATCCAGCTTAGCTCTCGTTCCGGTAGCGGCTTTTTCATCAACTACAAGACCCTGTTTTAGCACATTGTTTATAAACTGATATCGTTTAATGGTCTCTTTTTGTTGCAATCGTTTCAGTTCATTTTCAGACTTAATCTTAAAATCCGGAGTGATGTCGAGATTTTGTTTATCGATTTTTCTAAAATTTACATCTTGGGTTATTACCAACCAAAGTTTATACAAGGATTCATTAGGAAAGGTTTTTTGAAGACTTTCAAAATAATCAGGTGCAAAGGTCAAAGCATTTACACAAGGTGTTTTTGGCAATAACGCATAGGATTCAATTAATTTCTTTAACTCGTCAATACCCTCTTTCTTACGAGCGCTTACCAGTGCTATTTTTGTATTCAGTTCTTTTTCTAATACTTCAATATTTAATGTAATTCCCTTCCGATTCATACGATCTGCCATGTTGATCACCAAAATGGTTGGAATCTCTAAATCTTTGATTTGAGTAAAAAGAAGCAAGTTTCTTTTTAGGTTCTCTACATCACTTACCACTACGGCAACATCAGGAAAATCTTTGTCTTTTTTGTTGAGCAACAATTCAATCACAACATTCTCATCAAGTGATGATGCATTAAGACTATACGTACCGGGAAGATCAAGAATATGGGCTTTTACACCACGAGATAACTTACATATTCCTTCTTTTTTCTCTACGGTGATGCCTGGGTAGTTCCCTACTTGCTGGTTAAGTCCGGTAAGCAAATTAAAAACCGATGTTTTTCCTGTATTTGGGTTTCCGATAAGTGAAACTTTAATTTGCTTGGCCATAAAAAGTAATTGCGATTAAATAATTTGAACTTCTATCTGTGCTGCAATTTCTTTACGGATCGCAAGATGACTACCATTTATGGTAAGATACATTGGACATTTAAACGGAGCTGTTTGAAGCAATTCTACTTCATTTCCTGGTAAACATCCCATTTCAAGCAATTTAAGCGGAATACTATCCGAGGTAATTTCTTTTATCAACGCACGTTGACCTCTTTTAAGATGAGCAATAGTAGTCTTCAAGAAATTTATTTAGATTGATTTTAAACAAGGCAAAAGTAACGCAAAAAATTGTATTGGAAAAGCGAAAATCCTGAAATTCTTATAAGAATGCGTTAAAAAACGTTTCTTACTTTTCTTCTTTCTTTAAAATGGCGATATCTTCTATGAGTTGATCGATATCTTCTGGGTTGGTGCCGTCATAAAATCCACGTATGCGTTTCTTCTTATCGACCAATATAAAGTTTTCGGTATGCACCATATCATAAGGACCTCCATCACCATCAGATTTTGCTGCCAAATATGATTTTCTGGCGAGGTCGTAGATTTGTTTTTTATCACCAGTTACCAAATTCCATTTTGCATCAACCACTCCTTTACTTACAGCATATTTTTTCAATCTTGCTACGCTGTCTATTTTTGGTGTTACACTATGTGAAAGCAATAGCACTTGATTGTCATCAATTAAGCGATCCTGAATCTCTTTCATATGCCCTGTCATGATAGGGCAAATAGTCTGGCAAGTGGTAAAGAAAAAATCGGCCACATAGATCTTATCTTTATAGTATTCCTGGGTTACCTCTTCTCCATTTTGGTTTATCAATTTAAAATCGGCAATCTTATGGTACTTACGCACATACTGCACCGTACTATCTACCAATTCGGTATTTACCATTTCGGGTTCATACACGGGTAATTTTCTGTTGGGTTTCAGAATTGAATAAATAATTGAGATAATAATCGCTGATACGACAAACAGTACCACCGCAAAAAATTTATATTTTGCAAAAAACTGAAGCATTTGTACTTTTTATGCCTGCAAAATTACAAGGATTCTTATATAAATAATCTTTGTTTACATTAAAATAATACTAAAAGTTATGATATACAGGTATCGAGATTTTTATATACTCGTCTAAAAGGTTACTTTTGCGTGATTTAATTTTGAAGAACGACCTATGAGTCCATTTTTTGTAAAAGCAATACAGTTATTATTAAGCTTATCTATCCTGATCGTATTACACGAGTTGGGACACTTTATACCCGCAAAACTATTTAAAACACGTGTAGAGAAGTTTTACCTCTTTTTTGATGTGAAGTTTTCTCTTTTCAAGAAAAAAATTGGTGAGACTGTTTACGGGATCGGATGGTTACCCCTGGGAGGTTATGTAAAGATCGCTGGGATGATCGATGAGAGTATGGACAAAGAGCAAATGGCCGGACCACCGCAACCCTGGGAATTTAGATCAAAACCAGCTTGGCAACGATTAATTATTATGCTTGGTGGAGTGACCGTAAACATTATCCTTGGGTTTTTGATTTTTATGGCTATTATTTTTACCTGGGGAACAAATCATGTAGGTTTTAATGATCTTCCTTCTGGATTTGCTGTGCATGAATCTTTTGAGAAATTTGGTTTTGAAGATGGGGATCGTATTTTGGCAGTAAATGGTAAAGAACTTGAAGACGTAACCGACATTAACCATCATTTGTTTATGAGAGATGTAAAAGACATTAGTGTTTTGCATTCAAATGGTCAAAAGGAAACTATTCAAATTCCTGAAGATATTGGCTCTACCATGTTTGAATCCGGTGTCTTGCGTCCTTTTTCTCCTATTATCCCCGCGGTATTAGATAGTATTGTAAAAGGTACACCGGCAGATAAATCAGGATTCCTAAAAGGAGATAAAATTTTATCGGTAAACGATCAAGCAGTGCAATACTGGAGTGATTTTAATACCCTAAAAGCTGCCGACACTACAAAATCAGCGCTCAAGATTGTATATTTAAGAAACGGTGTCGAAAATTCTATCAATGTGACTCCAGATGAAGAAGGTACCCTTGGTGTATATCCCAAAATAAATTATACTATCCAGCATAAGGAGTATTCATTTGCCCAAAGTATTACTACTGGTTTTGATTTTGGATATTGGACTTTGCATGATTATGTTGCCCAATTTAAGTATGTATTTACCAAAAAAGGGGCCAGCCAGGTTGGAGGTTTTGGAGCCATAGGAAATCTTTTCCCAGATGCCTGGGATTGGAGAGCCTTTTGGGGAACCACCGCTTTTATTTCTATTATTCTTGCTTTTATGAATATCTTGCCTATTCCGGCTCTGGATGGTGGTCATGTAATGTTTTTATTGTATGAGATCATAGCCGGAAAAAAACCGAATGATAAGTTTATGGAATATGCCCAACTAGTCGGTTTTATTATTCTTATCGCATTATTATTATTTGCAAACGGAAACGATATCTACCGAGCAATTTTTAAATAATATCACAACAACAAAATGGTTTAAACTTTTTTGCTAGAATCAAAAAAGTTTAAAACCATTTTGATGTTTACCCTGTTAATTCTATACTTTTTATCATTTTTTATGTAGTCTCGTAAAATGAGATCCTGCCCTGTTACTTTTACAATAGATTTAGACAAAGATATAACGTCTTTTAAAACAAATTGTATAATCAAAATTCAATCAAAAATGAAAAATGTAATCGAATTAACAAGCTTAGAAAAGCAGAGTATCAATGGCGGAACGAATCCTACTAACGGGGTTTATGATGATGGTAATGGCGGCTGTATTCCTCCATTCTTTCCTCCTTTACAATTTCCAACAGATTACTAAAAAAGATACGCCATCTATTAAAAATTTTCCTGAAACCGACTGTTCGAGGCAGAGCCATCCGGAGAATTATTTAGAGTAAACCTGTTTTGCATTAGAAAATCTATTTCATGTTGAGACTATTGTATGTATTGTATTTTCAAGCCTCATTACGAAGTTCTAATGCATAAACCGGGATAAAACAATAGGAGGCAGTTGTCTTAGATAGGGGGAGCTATCTAAACCAGGCCCTCTGTTATGTAATGTAACAGGGGGTTTTGTATAGGCTATTATTGCATCAATGAACCCATATGTGCATATAGTTGTTTAACCTGCTGATGTTACCAGAGCGATGCGCTGTTAATACTTAGAAAATGTCGGGTTATACTCCATTTTCAACCCTCATTGCGAAGTTCTAATGCATAAGACGGGTTTAAATAGTTTTAAAAAATTAAAAAAATCTTTTTGAGATACAAAAAATAGTATATATTTGCACTCGCAAAAAGAGAAAAACGCTCTATATTTGCAAAACTATAGTCCTCCTTAGCTCAGTTGGTTAGAGCATTTGACTGTTAATCAAAGGGTCCTTGGTTCGAGCCCAAGAGGGGGAGCATAATTAGACAAGCCATCATTTCTGATGGCTTTCTTTTTGTCTAATCCTTGCGAGACCCTGTTAACTCTAGTTAAAAGTTCTATAACTACATTTTGTTCTTTGGTTCGACATTCTTTTTTAGAAATAATCAATTTTTCAGGAAACATCAAACCAAGTAAACTAGTCTTTTGCTCATAGCTACTATCACCAAAAAGCTGAGGTATTTTCCTTAAGGTTTTACAAACTTTATCAATTATTTTGGCGGATACTTCATTTGTATCCTTAATCGTTTGTAATTCCGCTCTTAAACCCCTTAAGTTGTTGTTGTACCGCTTAGAGATTCGGTTAAAAGTATCTGAATCAATATCTCCATTTATTAATTTGTCTTCAGCTAATTCTAAATTTGTCTGCATATCTACTATTTTGTTCTCAACTTGAACCTTATCGCTTAACTTAGAATCTCTTTTTTTACGCTGTACATCCATTAATATTTCTCTGTACAATGTCATTACATTATCATTAACATCAATATCTTTTAGTACATCGTTTTTAAACATTGAATGAGCTTTAGTTGATAGAATGCGATTTTTACAACCGCTACGACAATGATAATAATCATACTTACCACCATTACCATTAGATGTACTACCCGTTAAATTACGACCGCACAACCCACATTCTAAAAATCCTCTTAAGGGTAAAGATTCTTTTCTTTTGCTAGGAAATCTAGCATTGTTCTTTTTCCCTTCAAATACCTTTTGAACTTTAGTGAAAGTTTCAATATCAACTATTCCGTCATGAAAACCTTCTATCCAATAAGTATCCTCTTTTTCAAATTCAGGAACTTTTGCCTTCCCAATATAAACTTTGTTTTTAAGCATATTATAAAACGACTGTTTGCACATTTTGTAACCACGTTTTTCATATCTTCTCCTTAATTCTTCCAATGACCCAATACATACAGATGCTTCCTGAAAAATCTCTCTAATCAATACCCCATTTTCATTAGGTATCAAAGATGCGTATTTACCAAACCAATATCTATTATATCCAAAAGGAGCACGTCCAATCCAAGCACCTTCTTTCGCAGCTTTATGCATACCTGCTCTAGTTCTTTTAGATATTTTATCATTTTCTACTTCTGGTGACATTAAATAAATTGATAACATCAACTTATTGTCTGGATTAGAAAGGTCTAACATTTGTTCAACCGAATTAACTTCGATTCCCCAGTTAGTAAACCTTCTAATCTTTGCCAACGCTTCTTCGGTATTTCTTGAAAATCTATCCCATTTTGTAAAAAGCACCTTGTCTACAGCCTTTTTATTTGCCCTAACATAAGCTTCTAATCTTTGCCATTCTGGACGATTAAAGTTCTTTGCAGAATGGTCTTCCATAAATTCTGCCACTATTTCATACTCATTAATTTCACAGTATCTTCTTAGCACCTCTATTTGATAGTCCCTACCATGACCATATCTCGCTTGTTCATCTGTACTTACTCTTGTGTATATTATTACTCCTGTTTTCCCTATTTTTTTCATTTTTTTAGTATTTATTAAGCTGTATTTCAGCTAGTTTATATAATATGTTTTTTATTTTCTTTATTTCTTCATTGGAATATTGCATTCCTTTTTTGCTTAGTATTTTTTTACATTTTGTATCATTTAGCACATTTATTAATGTTATTGGAGTCCATTTTATGGCACAATGGACTTATTCTTTTAATGTCTCTTACGATGCTAAACTCTTATGCGGTGTAAGCGCGACATGAGGTATGACCTCAATATTAGCCATAGGAATGACTGGTTACATATAGCAGAACTAATGCAACTTATAAGTCTTTCTGAAATCCGGATGTTAAAACTTATGTGGGACGTTGAGGCAAAAATTGTTTTGAACCCAACTTAAGCGATAATAGTAATTTTTTTATTACGCGTCAAGTAGATATTAAATTATTTATAATGAAATTGTCTTTTTTAATAATTATATATACTTATTTATCAATATTGGTGAGAATAATTTAATTAAATCATTTTTAGGGCAGATTATTAATACAAAACTCTCTTAAATAAACTTGCTTTGGCTTGTATTGTTAGTCCTTTTTTAAGCCAATATAAATTCTTTAAAAGTAGTTTAAATTGTCGTTTTGTAACTTTAATTTTAGTCATAATCGATACCATCTTGTTTTAAGTTATTTCCTAAAATATCCCAATCTGTGTGATATAAACCTTCTTTAGTACAATAAAAAATACAGGGCTTATACTCGTCGTATTTTTCAATATGTATTCTATTCCCTACAAGAAACTTTTCTAAATCTTTCTTAATCGGATAATGGTATTTCTCTTTACCAACATCTAAAACAAAGTGGTTATGGTGCCCTTCGTCTCTAGTTGAAAAAGGTTCTGTAGTATAAAACATTCTTATCTCTGTTTTATCACCATACTTTTCTTCAATATGGTTATACATCATAGTCATAGTATCCCTACAAGTATCTCGATGTAGTTCGCTTGAATATGATACTGTGCACCACCATTTCCATGGCATCTTAAACAATTTATATTCTAATGTATCGGTTCTTCTTAAACATCTAATGGTATTTAATAAACTTTTATTATCCATTATGATATTATAAATAGAAGGAGAAAGAAACTTCTTAAGTAAACTGTGATGATATTTATCTGGTCTCCCCTATAACTAATTTAGTATTTGGATTTTTATTTATTAAATCCTTTTTTAATCTTTTTATGGTCTTTTTGTTTCTATTTGCTAGTCTTGCAAAATCTTCTGTTACATAATATTCTTTAAATTTCATTAGTGTTAATTGGGTGCATCAATCCCAATACAAGATGCGACTCGTTATTATAATTAACTAGTAAACAAAATCTTTGAATAAGTCAATAGTTTCAAGGATAATTAATTTCTTCAACAAAGTAGAAAAATGTCCACTTAGATATTTTATATAGAAAAAATCTCCACTAATTATAAATATATCCGAGTTACTAAAAAAGACTAGAAATTTATTTCATTAGGTAAGAAAGGTGATGAACGAAAGCACAAATGTCATCCTAATCAGGTATTTGATAAAGTAGGGAGGGGGCATAGTGACCTTTGACCAATGGCCTATTTTTGATGCTGAAATAAAGATATAATCAAAAAGAAGTATGTCAAAGAACCCTACGCAAATAACAAAGTACAACCCTTAAAGGGTAATTTTCAAACACTTACTTCCATCCGCGAGACACTACATGGTCAACATGAAAAAAACCTGATTCATTAACTTCTAATGGTGTAAAACTCTCCACTGCTAATGTCGGCTTGTCCACCATAACAAACCTTCTTATATTTCTCAAAGAAGTCCTTGATATCGCACTTATAGAAAAAGTGTGAGTTGACTTTAGGTTGCTCATATTCCATTGGTTGAAACCTAGTTTTGTGTAAACGGTCATTGTATTTCCTTCTATCAATAATCTATAATGAATATTAGTATTCTTATTCCCAGAATGAACTTCACCTTGCCATTTACCTTGAAGGTAGCCTAAAATTGTTTCTTTGTTTTGGATATTGAAATCATTAGCCTTCGTAATTCCTCCTTCATTACCGCCAAATATTAAAGGTAGACCAATTACCATAAATAAAATTAAACCTATAATAATTTTCATAGCAACTTTCTCTGTCTTGTTCATATGTTACTTATTAATGTTATATACAAATATATTAAAAAAGATTGTTTTCAACCTATTCTTTTCAATTCGTTAAAACTAACCAATTGTATTCACTTTTAGGTTATGAAAAAAAGAGACCGAAAAAGAGAGGCACAAGAACTTTGTCTTCGAATTGGAAAGAAGATTAGAGACATTAGAAAAACTAAAAAGTTAACGGTTGCAGAAGTAGCCTATAGAGCAGGTGTTGAACCACAAAACTTTAGAAAATACGAATTGGGCAAGCAAGAAATGAGGATATCTATGCTTATGCGAATTGCAGAAGCTTTAGAAATAAAAATGCAAGATTTAATATTGGAAGATTAATCTATTTCAAGTTTATTCATAGCCGTTATAGAACTTCTTTTTCTATAATACTCATTGTTTTCATGACAAACTCTACCACGAACAATACCGGGATGAATTTTATTTTTTTTAGAAAAATCTAGTATTATATCATCTGTATAATCCTCATTTAAAGCAATGAAATCATTAAACAAATCAGGGTCGATAAGATTATTGCTAGCATATTTATCCGCTTCAAATTCAACTAATTCAGTATTTGAACTATTCACAAAAAACTGTGCTCCCCTATATTCCGGCTTGGAAGGATGAGTTAAATGTTCAAATATGTGGCCGACCTCATGAAAGAGAGTAAAGGCGAAATTATCTAACCTTTTATATTTTAAAGATAATGCTATTGCCGGATTCTTCTCAGACATGAAAGACTTTCCATCAACTGGTGTTTGCGACGGTCTAGTAAGTACAATAAACTTAATACCATATTTTTTTAGTATAGTTTTTGTATCGTTTATCACGTCCTTTTTTTTGTAGAAACAGTTTTTAAGTTCTTCGAGCAATAACTTTTCATTCTTACGGGAGAATGTTTTTACCTTCTCCCCTTTTAATTTGTACTCAGCAAGAAGTGACCAAGCTAAAACATTATTTTTGTTTTCTATAAATTTTGAAGATTTTCTAAAATATGTAGGATTAAAATTATTTATTTTATCATTCAAACTCTCGAAATCCTTAACACCGTAAACCTCATATATTTTATCAATATCATCAGAGGAACTTATACCTATATCCTGTTTTTTAAAATATGATAATGGTAAAATGTTTTCCATTTTATTCCATATTTCAATAGCTTTTTTCTTTCTTATAACTTCCTCATCATTTTGTGCTACATGCAAATTATATCTCATTTGCTTAGTGAGCCAATAGTCAGCAGCTTTAAATCCTGCCGATTCTAATGAAATAGCAATGTTAACATTAATATTTCTGTTGCCCTTTAAAATATTGTTTAATAAAGAATGAGCTATATCGATTCTTGCTGCTAGGTCTCGTTGGCTTAAATCTTTATCATTCAACATGTTATCAAGCAAAAAACCTGGGTGAATGATTTCGTTTTCCATATATGAGTTTTGATTGCAAAAGTCTACAAATATAGTTATTAACTTTAGTTGTGCAAAAAATTGTTAATAACTTTTATCTAAAACTTAAACTTTTATGGTATCAATTTACAGTGAAATAGTATTATCAAAATAAAATTAATGGTTTTGTTTTTGAAAATTACTTATCATATTTTTGTGAAATAAAAAATTAACAAAAATGTTATCACTAAAAAATGACTTAAGTCATTTTTTTAGTATATTTGTAGGAATTATAAAAATAAAGCTGACGTATGAAATAAAAAAATCCAACCTGTTGCTCTAACAACCGATTGGATAATAAATTTTAGGAATATTAAAGTCTGGTAAACTTAAAACTTCGTGGCTAGTCACCTAGCGAAGCGTTCCTTTTGTGTTTTTGTTATACAAATGTATGGATATTCAAACTTCTATGCAAGGGTTTTAACATAACAATTTACCTGAACAGTTGCAGACTCCAACAGTTTTTAAGAGTTAGAGTTTAGGTTAATTCCCAAACCTGAATTGGGTTAATAATTAAAACAAAAGTTATGTTACAAGCATATATTTTTAAGATTAATAACAAGAGATTCAAATCAAGTAAGTCTCTTGTTACCGGACGTGAATTACTAACAATTGCTAATTTATCTCCTGCTGAAGATTATGAGTTACTTTATAAAATCAATGAAAAAGGTTTTACACCTATTCAACCTGATGAAGAAATTGATTTAAAAACAGCAGGAATTGAAGGCTTCAAAGCCAAACCTTATAAAAAGATTTCTATTAAGGTAGATGATAAACATTTTGAAGTTGAAGAATGTTTTATGACCCCAAAAGAGATTATGTCCATTGCAAGTATAAACCCAGACCAATATTCACTTATAGAAATTCGTTCAGGAGGAGTAGAGGTTACCTATAAAGATGATGTAGAGCATAAAATCTTGATTACTAAAAAATCTTGTTTTATCTCTTGCAAAATTCCGGTAGAAATAGAGTGCATAATCGTTAATGCAAGAGTAAAACCATGGACTAAGGATGTTATTTCCTTTGAAGATATAGTATTACTAGAATACGGTTCTATCTCTACCAATCCGAATGTAATTTATACTATAAATTATGTAAAAGGTGTTCCTAGTAAACCAGAAGGTAGTATGGTCAAGGGTGATGTGATTTCCGTTAACAATAAAATGATATTCAATGTCACCCAAACGAATAAATCATAGTCCAGACATCAAAAAACTTCGTGATGAGAATTATGAAGTGGAGATAGTTGGAAACTTTCTCTTGATGCATAGTATTCCTTATTTGAATGCTAAGAAAGAATTGGTAATAGGCACGTTGGTTTCCAACGTGTCAACACCAAAGCCAAATACGCACGTTGCTCACTTTATTGGTGAAGAACCTTACAATGTTGATGGTTCTGCAATGAAGCAGTTGATTAATAATAGTACAAAATCGGATTTAGGTACTGGAATAATTATAAACTATACTTTTTCTCATAAACCAAATCCAACGTATCAAAACTATTATGATAAAATGATTCAATACGTCAAGATTCTTTCTGCTCCTGCTCAACATTATTATCCTGAAGCTACAGCACGAACAGGTCGGGTAATTGAAGATATGGAAGTGGATTCTGTCCACCATTATAGCGACACCAATTCTTCGAAAGCGGAGATAGACGCCATAAATCAAAAACTTTCAGAACTCAAAATTGGTATTATTGGTTTAGGTGGAACGGGCTCCTATATTTTAGATTTTGTTGCAAAAACACTTGTTAGTGAGATTCATTTATTTGATGGTGACAAGTTTTTACAACATAATGCATTTAGAGCACCAAGTGCAGCCACTAAAGATGAGCTTGATAAAGCTAGACTCAAGGTTGATTATTACCATGAAATGTATTCTAAAATGCATAAACATGTATCACCACATGCTTTATACATTAACAAAACTAATTTAGGGCTTCTCAATGAGCTTAATTTTGTTTTTATCTGCATAGATAAAAGTGAAGTGAAAAAGATAATATTCGAGAAGTTAGAAAAATTAGGAATACCTTTTATAGATGTTGGTATTGGAGTTCAAAGAGTTGATAATTCTTTAATTGGAATGATAAGAACAACTACCAGTACTAAAGATAAGAGAAATCATATCTGGGAGGGTCGTGTATCATTTGCAGACGTAGAGAACGAAGATTATTCCACAAATATTCAAATTGCTGAATTAAATGCTTTAAACGCAGTTTTTGCAGTTATGAAGTGGAAGAAACTTTTTGGATTCTACAATGACCTTCAAAATGAACACGATGGTTGTTATTCTATTAATGTTAATACTATTACAAATAATGACTGTTCAACATAAATTTGTAGATTTTATTCCAGATAATATTGAAGATGGTATAGTATATATCTCTTTAAATTTTGGAACGGTCATTCATAACTGTGCCTGTGGATGTGGCAATGAGGTTAATACCCCATTGTCACCTACAGCATGGAAAATGATTTATAATGGCGAGTCAGTCACTTTAAAACCATCAATAGGTAATTGGAGTTTTGATTGCAAATCCCATTATTGGATTACAAATAATAAGATTGAATGGTCTTCAGATTGGAGTGATGAGAAAATTACGAAAATTCGTAATAGTGAAGACAATGAAAGAATTGAATATTATGAAAAGGAAAAATCAACCCCATCTATTACCAAAGATAATAATTGTGAAATTTCAAAAACTAAATCGAACAAAAAAAGATGGAGATTTTTGAAATATATTTTTGGATAAGTAACTTTAATATAAAGCCTCTGGTTAAAACTAGGGGCTATATATTAAAAGGATTTTGTATTATCTAAAACAAAATTAATATAATTTGTTTTGGCCTTTTGACATAGGGGACTATTTCCATTTAGAGGAATAACAGGCTTAGTTTCATTTAACATTTTATTAATAGCTAAACCACTACGACTTGGAAACTCTAAAGAAAGTTGAATAAATTTCTTTTTTGCTATGTTTTCTTTTTTATTCATTGATTAATCCACATTCTTTTAAAGAATGAATTGCTTGTTGTTCTAAGGTTGGTAATGCTTGTAAAGATTTAGAAATTTTTGGTTTAATTGTTTTAAAATCAATCTTAACCAATTTACCATTATTTTTTCTTTCTACAAAATTAGTAAAAAAAGTTAAATAATTTCTTGGTGCCACACCATCAAAAATTAATATCCTCACTTTATCAGAACTTTTTTCATCTTCAGTTATTGCATCATCATGTAAAGTTAAACACAAACTTTTTACATATGGCTCTATATAGTACACTTCTTTAATTCCCGCAACTATAATATGTCTAGCACAATTATGACAAGGGTAAGTTGTACAAAAAAGCTTACCATTAATCATCTTTGAACCCGATAATTGACTTCCAGAAATTATTGCATGCATTTCAGCATGAACAGAGCGAGAAAATTCAATTAAGTCTTTAATTTTTGAGTTTCTAAGGTTTTTCTTAAGCTTGTCAATAATTGTAATATCTAAATAACCTTTTTTATCATTCAAAATAGTCTTTAATTCTTTATCATTTTTGATAGAATCTATTACTTTTTCTACTAATGCATCTTTTTGAGAATCATTACTACAATAGCCTTTATGCTTACACCTTACATCAAATTCATTACCTTCTCTATATAAATTACCTCCGAACTTCGGAACATCATTCCAGCCAGTAGAAATTACATCTCCCTTATCATCCGTTATTGAAGCTCCAACTTGTCTTGATAAACAAGCTGAATTTCCCGCTGCTGATTTAGCAGAATACATTGCGGTTTCTTCTATTGTTGGCGTGATAATATCACTTTCGAAAATTAAATTTAAATACCTTTCTATCTTATTATCTAGTTTATCCAAATTATTATGAGAAACTCTAAGAAAGAAATCTCCTTGAGAAAATGTTCCTCTTACATTTTGTCCAAAATCGTTGTTTTCGAATTCATCAATTTCAACGATACTATCTACTTCGGATTGTGATAAATCTTTATTTAAAAGTGTATTTTTTCTTTCATCCATTGGTGAGAAAACACTAAACTGAAAGAAGTTTTTAGTATAGATTCTTCTTAGTAAAAGAAGTTCTTCCTTATTTTTTATCGAATCAAAAATATAACACTTTCTACGACTCTTAAATTTAGTTGGATGTAATTCATCCGTATCATTTAAGTTAAATTCTTCCAACCTAGAAATATGAATATCTTGTATTGCTAATTCTACAAGAACCGAATTATTAGTATATTTTTTTCTTATCTCATTCCCTTCTTTTATTTTATATATCAAATCTGAATAAGCTTTTGTTTTTTCAAGTAGAGCTTCTTCTTTATTAATTTTATATTTCTCTATAAATTCACTTAATTTAATACATTCTACTTCATAATCATATTTGTCTTTTATTATTTTTGAAAGTGAAATTATAACTTCTTTTTTTAATGATCCTATCGGAGCACAAATCCCAAAAAACAACTCCTCTGTTAATGTGTTTTTAACCTTTTCTCTTGTAGTTCTCCCAACATTTTTATTTTCTTCTTGTAATTTTTTTGCCTCCATAAAAACTATTTATTCCCGCAATATAGATAATAAAACAATTTAAAACTGAAAGAAATTCGCAATGATTTTTCAAATTTTCTATATTATTTAATATGATAAAACCCTAGGTATAATAAATATCACTATTGTGATAATTTAAAAGAGATATAAGAATTCTATTATTTATATTGAAGAATATTTAAATCTTCTTTTTTAGGTGCCCCAAAACCTAGATTAAGTCCTAAAAATGAGACCAAAGTATTTTTACTATCAATAACTGGCTCAAAACGATTCCCTATACTATACGACAAATTAATTTGGCTGGTGAGATTATAACTAAAAGTACTAATATATTGAAAATCATCAAATTAAACCACATTTATTAATAAAGATTCTAATTTATTTTAATTTGTAGTTAATTCATTTTTCTATTACTAAGCAAAAAGGGTTAAAACTCTAAGAAAATGTATCATCTAAAGACGCAAACCTCATCAATTCCTCATCAAATTGGTTCGACAATACAATATTAAGGGGAGCTTAATAATGAGAGAGTTACGATCAAAAATCGTAGCTCTTTTTTTATTTTAATCCCTTTTTGGTGTTTTTTGCTTGCATTTTGCAGATCAAAACGGATCAAGACTAAATGTTGTGTTTACGCAAATATTCTTTACGATCTACCTGAGGCTGAAGAGTAATCTGCTTATCAGTACATCTAAATTCAATAGATTCCTTTGCTTCTCTTAGAATGACGACTATTAAGACCCGGTTTTTCTTATATTCACTCACCAACTTAACCGTGATTGGGTACCAAGGTTTCTTTGTTTTGTGAATAGAACCCAAACTGAAAACCAACCTCTTTTGAATAAACAAAACTTTGTACAGCTACATCATAGGTTATCGGAGCGTTTAAATCCTTCATCGTGTTAAAGATACGATACAGTTTTGTTCTCGAAATATCCAAACGATTGGCTAGTTCTGCAGGGCTTCCCGTAGACTGTAAATGAATTAGCTGATCGATACGTTCTATTAGTTCTATTTGTTTGATAATAACATTCATTGGCTCGCCTTTTTTTGTTTTTTTTCTTATTTATTGAATGATTTCTTGACTAGTAACTCAATTTTTCCAGTACCAAACCTACTAAAAAATTAGAGGCAATCAAGATGATTAAGGGGGGATAAATCCCCTTTAACATCAACTTTTCGTTATGGGGTAATGATTATAAGATCAACTACACAAAAATGAGCGAATTTGTTCTAAGGATTTTTGAAGTCAATCCAAAAATTTTGATGTCTAATGAGTGATTATTATAACGGGTAGTTATACTACTAGACCTATATGATCGTATCGTAGATTTGATCTGGACGCCTCTGGTGGCTTTTTACCACCTACAGAATGCGTGCTATTCTACTCATAGAAAAGCATACACATAAAAAAACCAGCTACATCTCTGTAACTGGTCTTTACTTTTATTTATCACCTTATCCCTGCCAAGCTTTAACGTCACGCGAAAGGATTCGAGCGCTAACATTACTCATTCGGGCGCCATTCGGGGTTTTTGCTATATTTTGACTTATCGCATTTGAACATTGCGCGAAGTCGGGGGACGTTCGCGCAGCATTTCGTTTTATTTTTAATTACTCTTCGGAGAGGGAATCCATACCGCCAACGCACTTGAAATTGGAAGAAGGATGTATCAAGAACAAGAAAACCAACTCGCAAAAACAGGCTAAAAAAAATTAAAAAAGATAAAATTTTAAGGGATACATATGTCCAATTTTCATCCAAATCAACAATATGGATGGAAATCAAAATAAATCACAGTTACAAAAACAAAAAACTCACCCATAAATCAATTTTATGAACGAGTTTTTGTGAAAATATAACTTAAAAGTGACTTACTCCTGAATAGGCCTTGATTTTCTAGCGAGCTGGAACTGTAAGGAGCAACGAGGCTTTATTCTCTTGGTTTTCTACTCGTATGTAATACAGCATGTACATACATTGTTTTATCTTCTACCGTATAATGAACTCCATAACGGAAGCGATCTGTAAATACAATTCTGATGTCTTTATATCGTTTCTGGAAGTTATCAGGGTCAGTTTCTATTCTGCTTAGAACTTCATCTATTTCAGTAAGTAATTCTGGTGATAGTTCTGTGTTTTCTGCATACCAATCAAGGGCATCTGCTATATCTAGTCTGCTCCAGGTTTAATAATCAGCTTATATCTCATGCTTTGCCTGTAGATCAGATTTCACTTCTTTCCAACTTCTGCCACTTTTAGGATTTGCTTTGTGATCTGCTAAGCGTTGATCTAAGATTTTTTTATGCTCATCTGATATGTGATACGCTGACTTTATAGCTTCTCTTCTATATTGTAGCATATTTTTAAAGGCTTCAATAAGTGTAGGATCTTTTACATCTTTCAACTCCTCCAATATCCATTTAAGATCTGCCTGTAAATCCATAACATTCATTTTTACATTCATAACAAAGATAGTTTAATATTATTAACTCATTTTATGTTTTTTGTGGAAAACCCGATGGCGCGGATTTACACCTTAAATCCTTAGGGCTTTAACCACAAATGCATTTGAGATCGGAAGAAGAATGGTTTTGGAAAGGCTAAAAGCAGCTTAATTTTTTTATCCAAAAAATAAAAACAGGGATATCTACCCCCCGATGGCGCAAGTTCAATGTCATTAAGTTAAGTATTTAGAATATTGATTTTCAGTTATTTAAATTGTTTATCGATTGATTTTTTCGTATATTTAAGTAGTAATCAACTACTTATTAGCATGAAAAAAAACTGCGGTTTTTATTTTTGAAAAATTAAAATCAGAACTGTTCGGCGAGTCACTAAAACATGAATTTCGAGTATCAAAAAAATGTTTTATTAGAACTAGAAAACAACAATTTCCCCATATCTTGTTGTTCATGTTAAACATGTTAAGAAAAAGTTTATCTATTGAAATTGACAATTTTGTAAATTTCTTCAAACTAGGATCTTCAAAGAAGTTCTCAAAAAGTGCTTTTGTCCAAGCACGAATGAAGATCAAACCAACAGTTTTTAAGCATCTTTCTCAGACTTTGATAACAGAGTTTTACACCGATAATGATTTGTTAATAAAGAAATGGAAAGGATTTAGGGTTCTTGCTGTAGAGGGTTCTAGAATTACCTTACCCATTACTGAAGAATTAAAACAATTATATGGAGAAACTAAGAATCAGTCTAACACAAGTGTTGTTCAAGCAAGATGTTCTATTCTTTACGATGTAGAAAATAACTATGTACTAGATGGAATATTAGCACCCTTACAACAAGGGGAAAGAGCATTAGCCTTATCACATCTATCATACTGTCAAAAAGGAGATTTACTGATTTATGACCGAGGTTACCCATCTTACAATTTTATACACCAACACATTACCAATGGTTTGGATTACTTGATGCGAGTCAAAGTTAGTTTCAGTCAAGTAACCATTGATTTTGAAAAAAGTAAAAAGAGATCAAAAGTTGTTTCCATTTTCCCAGGAAAGAATACTAAACTATCGGATAAAACCTATAAAAAAGATACGCCTATACAATTGAGGTTAGTACGAGTAGAGCTACCCAAAGGCCAGGTTGAAATTTTAATGACTTCATTAATGGATGTCAAAAAACATCCTAATACTGATTTTAAAAAATTATATGGAAAAAGATGGGAAGTAGAAACTTTTTATGATGAGTTAAAGAACAAACTTAAAGTAGAACACTTTTCTGGATATTCCAAACAAAGTATACAACAAGACTTTTATGCAGCCTTGTTTATTAGCAATATACAAACGTTATTAGTAAGCGAGATAGAAGATGAAATTACCACTCAAAATCAAGAAAGAAAATATGATTATAAAATCAACACAAGCATATCGTATGGGCTTTTAAAAAATAGAATATTAGAACTCTTTATTACTGAAAGTTCAATGGAAAATGTAGTCAAGCAAATTAAAGAATTACTTCTTGAGCATCAAGTACCGATAAGACCTAATAGATCTTTTAAACGAAATTCTGGAAAATATCGTTCCCGAATAAAACCTAAAATAACTAAAAATCAAAAAGATAGCATATGACAATCCCTTAACTTAATGACATTGTTCTCGCGCTAGCGGGGGATTGATAACCTTATCAAAGCCGTAAAACTTAAATCGATCGCATAAAAACATTTCTAATTAGTGTTTTTCTGTGGATATAACAATACCATTATCATCAAAATACTCCCAAGTACCGACTTTCTTATCAAGTTCATAACGACCTTTCTGTGCTATATTGCCATTAGGATAATATTTCTCATAACTTCCGTGCCATAACCCGCCTTGATAATGATATATTTCTTTAATTAACCCACTCTCATCATATTCTTTCCATTCTGCATCTCTACTACCATTATGATAATAGCCAGATATTGATAACTTACCACTAGGATAATACTCTTTCTGTTTTCCGTGTGGCTTTCCGTTTTGGATTGGTGTTATCATTTTAGGGGTTTCGTTGGGGTAATAATAAACTATCTCATCAATTGGAGTACCATTCTTGTATTTTTCTCTAATATGAACAGCCCCATCTCTATGATATGATTCCCATACACCATCTTTTTTACCGTTTTCATAGTACCCTTTTTTTGATAGATGACTATTTACCCGGTATTTTTTTATTAAACCTTGTTTAGTGCCGTCAACATAATTAATAGAGTCTAAAAATTTCCCATCCTCAGAATGAAAAGCCCATACACCATCTTTTTTTCCTTTTTTATTATAACCAATAGCTTTAATAGTTCCATTTTCGTAATGTTCTGTTTTTAAGCTATTGTCAAAAAAAGAACAACTAATAACAGAAAAGCATATGATTATAAATAAACTCTTTAATAAATATTTCATAATTTATCTTGATTAAAAATATAAGCCACAGAAGTTTTTCTTCTGTGGCTTACTATAATTAAAATTCAGTTTAATACTAAAACCATCGTATATTATTACGTACAGAATATCCCATAGCAATTACTAAAATTACTGTCAGGATTATATAAATCCAACTAAATATCCAATAAGGACGTTTATCTTCTTTAGTTCTCTTTCCAAACTGTTTTAGTATTTTTTTACTACGACTATTATAATTAAAATAGAGATAGTTTAATACTATAAATATAGAAGGTACTATCAAATTTTCATAAGCAAAATTCTCATACTTAATTCCTTTTATATGAAACATAATTAGATCTCGTATAAAAATATAATTGAACATTTGTAGTACCGAGATAACTAATATACTCGATAGATAAGGCACTTTTGCTTCTTGCCATTTCTTTGTACTATCATAGTAAGAATATAAAAAGTAAAAAAAATAGTAGTACATAAAAAATATTAATTAATAGTCATTATTACTATGGACAGCTTGATAATACCAACTACTTTCAACAATAGATTTACCAATACCCGTACCTAGAGCCCAAGCCCCAACAGCTGGATTTTTTGATCCCAAGGCTGCTGCGTTACCACCACCAATATAGGCTGCTCCTGCTCCTGTAAGTTTACCACTATTCCATTCACTATAATTGCCATATAAACCATATGCTCCTAACATTTTTCCTCCCACATTTAACCATTTAGACAAATTGCCTATAGTTACTTTTCGTTCTGTATATTGATTACCTTGAAAACCAAGACCATATCGTTTCCCTTGAGTAAAACTATACCAACCACTAGCATTGTATAAGGCATTACTTACTTTACCTGCTGCAAAGGCTCCGAGTTTAACACCAGGAAAACTTCCTCCATTATCTGCCCAATCTCTTTCTCTAAAATAATTATATGAATAAATTTGTGGAATCCAAGAATCGCTATGATAATTGATAGACGCTTCATTTCTCCAATCGTTACTGTAACGGTCGTGTTGGTCAGATATATGAGCAGCTTGCCTATCACTAAAACCTTTTGATTCACCGTTACTATTAGCAACTATAGTTTCGCTATCAAGTAATTGACTACCATCGCTTAATCTACCTCCTGAGCCTCTTGCTTCTTCACTAATAAACTGATCAACTTGTCCTATAGATGCACCTTCACCGTTATTTGCTTCTTCAAACCCTAGCATATCAATAAAGCGTGATATATCTTTTGCATCATTTGTATACCAATTACCATCTTTTATTTCCCATAACCCAGATGGATCACTAAATAATACAGGATTATTAAAACCAAAACGATAAGGTGTCCAGTTTTGTGCTAATTCTGCCGCTGCATCTATAACATTAAACCTACCAATAGCTGGATCATATTGTCTAAAAGTCATTTCAGAAACATTTAAACCTAAACTCTCATCAAATTCTTGACCATTATATCCATACGGATGTTTCCTTCCTGTAATCAAGGAGTTATAGCCGCGATGTTCAAGCCCAAAGGGATAATAATTCTTTTCTTGTACAATCTCATCCTGGGTTATGGTACCATCTTTATTGGCATCCTTGTAGGATAATCTAATATTACCCAGATGATCCTTAAATTGATAGACATATTTATACCCATCAGCTTCTTTCTCTACAATCCCCTCTGGATGGTTAAAGAATTCAAGAGTACCATTCTTATAAACGTAGTTACCCGCATACTCTGTTGTTAAAGAACCTCCCTCTGTCACAATCTTCTTTAATTTCGCTCCAGTGGCATCGTAAATATAAGAAATTGTTCCTGTTCCTTCATTGTTTGAGATCGAAACTATTTCTGGCAAGTTTAAATGGTTGTAGGTAATGTTTGAGATGCCTTTGTTTTGATCCAGGATCATGTTGCCATTGGCATCGTAGGCGTAATCATCTCCTGTTTTGTTTCTATCATTAAACCCTTCTGTTGAAGAATTATTATCCGTGACAGACAACAACTTGTTACTTGTATTTGCATACCCATACGTTAAACTATCTATCTGAACGTAAGAACCTGATCCATTGGTGGTATTTCTGAAAAGAGTCAACATATTGCCTACCTTATCATACGAATACGCTGTATTATACTGACCTGTATATGTACTCATATTATCGGTATAGCGGGAAATCTTTAGTCTATTTAAATCATCATACAAATACCCATAGCCTCTTTTTTTATTATCGTTGGCTGTTTTCCATTGGGTCTCACTAATATTACCATTGTACAATGGAGTAACTCCAATACCGGATATGTTGGGGTCGTTGTAGCTAATCCCAAAAGCAAATACATCATTCCCGATATTATCCACATCGTTGATCCCTTTAAGCCAACCTCGGATATTGTATTGGTAGTCTACTTGTTGTAGGCCCGCACTTCGAGTAGCCTCAGTGCTCGAAGTGCCTCCAACGTTTTTGGTCACTAATTGCCCCAGGTCATCATATTGGTTAGCAGCAATTTGCTCTGTATCCTGATTATTGATCTTTTGGGTTTGTTTGGTAAGCCTGCCCATATGATCATAGGTAAAAGTATCTACCGTTTTGATCTCTTCATGTCCCGTTTTGCGGTGTATTGTAGTGGTTTCTTCTACTTTACCCACAAAATCTAGCTTGGTTTCTACAATATCAGTGGTATTAAGGTACTCATTGATACTAGCCACATAGATCGGTCTTGCCTTTTTATCATAATAAGTCACCGAGGTAGTCCAATAGGATGTCCCTAACACCTTTACCTTGCTTCCCGTAGCAAGGGATCGGGTACGATCGCTGGTGCCTACCCCGTAGACCGTACCTGGATTATTGATCCCCACCATGTCAAACTCATAATCGTCATAGTAATTGATCGTTAGCACTTCTGCATTTTGAGCATTGGGATAGCCCCCATTGTTGTAATACATTGTTACTCCACCAATCAATACTGCACTTCCTCTTGTTACCCATAAATCATCAGTATAAGACGTAGCTTCCTCCTGCAGTACACTTCTTGCTTTAGTAGCTGTTAACTTACCTGTATAGGCTACCCTGCCAAAAGCATCATACTTGGTAAAGAGCCATTCGTTTATTGCTTTTTGATTGGGGTCTTGGGTTAATACAGGTTGGTCTAACTTATTATAAACAATGGATTCCCACGTATCTGTATCTCCTTTGCCTGGGATCTTCTTCTCGATCAATCGGTTTCTATAATCGTATTTGTACTGATAACAGAGTTCGGCAAGCTCGGTATCAGAGATACCATCGGTGACATCCACTTTTGGTGGGATCACATAGGTTAAATTCCCGAACCTGTCAACATTAACACATTTTTTTATCGGTATCAC